>CAVSFQ010000040.1:0-420241 GCA_963727205.1 uncultured Acidobacteriota bacterium
TGCTGTTCCTGCATAAAGCGGCCTTCACTTTCGTTTCCGAGAGGGGTGCACCGTTCACAGTCGCTGGCCTCGGCAAGCTGATCGAGCGCGTCGGCATCGCTTCGGCTGCGATTGAATTGAACCGCGGTCAGTTGGCGTCGCTGGCCCGTTGCGGTCGTCTGCTGGCGCAAACAAACACGGCGTCTTCGGCATATACCGACCCTCCCCCCACGCTGGACGGGCGGGGGGTGGTCTCGCGCACAAAAAGGGACCCACTCTGAAATATCTAGGACCCCAATAGTCCACTTAAGCTTCTCCTAAGGTTTTGACGGTGCACGCGCACATGCCCTGTGCGCGCTACCTTGATTTCGGCAAGGGCGCGACGCTCTCGTTGATTAAGCCGATTAGGGCGCGTTCAAGAAGGTCTGCTTTCAACTTATTCCCGACATCGTGCGAAGCAGGCACCAAGCGCATCGGTATCGATTGACCAGTAGCAGAGATGGCGTTTTGACATCGCGAATACTCATCGCCGATTTGATTTAGATCAACGCGAGCAACGGGCAATGGTGCGCCTCCTAGTAGTGACCCATTTCAAAGCCGGTTGTGGGCAGGGGAACGATGGGTGGCTCCTTGCAGTCCATATTTATTAAGGCCTCTACGAACCTTTCGGCAGGCCTGCAGCGATATTTCGGCGTCGCATCCAGAATTGTTACCTCCTGAATTCGATGCGCACACCAATATCGAGACGTCTACGATGCGTGACTACACCCTCGCTATCAAAAACAAAGGGCGCCCACCCAAGTCGTGGCGATGGGAAATTTACGAGGCCGGAAAGAACAAGCCGGTGAGGCAATCTGAATTTTTTGAAACGATGTCCGAAGCTACGCGTATGGGCAAGACTGCGCTTGCGGAACTCCGGGCCAACCAGGCCGCTTGACGCGCTCACGCGCAACCTTCAATCGTTTTTACAGTGACCCCATTCTTGGGCCCTCAAGAAGCGTCTGAAACCCGGCCAATAGGGAAATTCAGCGCCCGTTAAACCTCGACATCAGAACCGCTTGCTCCAAGGATGATGAGATGGTCTAGCCTCGGGATGCGTCTTCAAGAAATGGTGCAGCACATGTAGCAAGGTCATCACATGCTCCTTGTCGCCTCTGATGTGCTGGGCTTGCCGAATATCGTCGACAATCATCTTCAGAACGTTTTCACTGCCTTGTTGCTGGGACAAGAGGTACGCTGCGAGTGATGTTGCAGCGATTTCGGGGAGGTGTTCGTGCTCTGCGATGGCAAGCACCTCCTCTTCGGTCAAGCCGCACAACCCGACGCAATCTTCAAGCGTAATCATATTCGCTATCGCTGCAGACCGCCGGACAAACCACAAGGCCTGGGCCAGAGCATTGTCAGCGAGCTGTTGACTTTCCTCAGCCGTAGATCGCTTAGGATTAGAGGCTGCGCCGAAAAGCCCGCGCCCGCGGCGATGCCGGCTGGGAAAGATCAGCCGGAACATTGATCCGCCGCCCGCCGGGCAGGACGACGTAGCGCGCGATCACGCGCAAATTCCCTTCCTCGCCGCCGCTTCCCTCAACCACATACTTAGCGCCGACCGGAAACCGCCGCGGCAAGCGGCTGGACAGATGATTTATCGGCATACCCATAACTCTCTCCTCGCGTGCACTCCAAAATCGGAACTTTCAGCCGCCCTTTTCCTGCGTCTGTATAAAATAGCTCACATTGACTTGTTGGTGGATAAACCCGGCGGGAATAAATCCAAACTAAGAAACTGATGGATGGGTGAACTCAATATAAATCAGGTAGATCAAGCCGCGGTCGCGGCCCGCCTACTCCTCGTTTCTTGCTATCGATCTCCAGACGGTGTTTCGATTAATTCATAACCTAGCGTGTAAGGTCCATCTCGTGCGGGTAGTTGCGCCATGCAGTGCGGACAGAACGCTTGCTCACCAGGTTTCGCAGGTTCACCGCGCTGGCGCTTCAGCAGCTTGGCATTACACGCTGGACATGAGTAGTTTGAGGGCGTCATTATTGCCGCCGTACCACGCCAGCCCGAAGCGACCGCGCCGATAGCTATTCCCTGTAGAAGACGACTCCGCGAGTTGCACGGGGGAATTGATGGAATTTGCATTGGTCGGACCATGCTGAGGTCTTTTACGCACGCATACCGCACAGGCGCTGGGGCACGGGGGTTCGGAAGCGTCCGCCGTTGATTCAGTTTGAGCCCGGCAATTTTCTAAGGCTGTATCAAACAGCTCACTCTCAGAGCGGAGGGTGGATACGTGGGGAACTTTGCCTTCAGGCCGGTCATGGCAGGCTAACTCAAGCGAACAGGAACGAGGCGGACGGCGCCTATGTTCACAAGATACCCACATTGCAACAGAGATAGCCGCGGTGCCGACAGAGGCGAGTGCCAAAGGGCTTCGCCAGTGTCTCAATTTTGATTTGGACGTTTCACAATAACGTACAGGTACAGGCCGAATGCCACTAGGCATATTGCAAGCGCTAGTACCCATCGATATTGCAACCATCCAATCCCAAATATGCGCAGGACGAAAAGAGCCAGTCCAATGCCGACCAAAATCAGCATAGTTGGCGTTGGCCTACTCATGCCGCGAGCCGCGGCGGCACCGTTTGCATCAGCAGAGCGTCTCTCGCCCTTGGGACCTCGGGCATTATTTCATTTCTCCGGTCTCGGGCCCGCGTTGATGTGCTCATCCCATAGCCAATATAGCGCGGCGGCGCCGATTTATGCCTGCTGAAAGAGCCATCCAGCCGTCCGGCGTGGCCGCACGGAAGTAAAAGTTGAAAAGCCCGCCGCCGCCTATAGCGACCAGGGCCACCGAAGCCGATGCCCTCGTTGATGCCGTCAATGGCTCAGCCCCGAGCGGCGAGACGCGACGATTGCAAAGTGTGGAATTGGCGGCACGCGGTCTGGAGCAGTTCAGTCGCGACTGTCCTTCCATCAGCAAAGAAATCAAACTGGTCGACTGGGTCAGCGGCAAGCAAACGTGGCCGCCGCGGCACGCGGTGAACCCGAACTACTATCAATCCGACGGCCGTAAGCACGCTTATGATTGTTCATCGGAATGGTGGAAGGCGGGCGCAGCAGAAGCCGACGGTTGCGACGGCTGCTGCCGGCTCCGGAACCGTTCCCTTTTTCGTGGCCCTCGTACGTGACGTTCATTCAACCGGACCTAGAACGCGTGCTGCGCGAGCGAGCGCGGCAAATGCCGAATGTCGAGTTCCGATTGTCCAGCGAAGTAATTTCCATCGGCGGCTTGGATGGATCGCCGAGCGTCACTGTCAGACAGACCTCGACGGGTCAGCGAGAAGAACTGCATTGCAAGTACGTCGTGGGGTGCGACGGTGGAAACAGCTTCGTCCGCAAGGCCATGGACGCTAAGATCGAGGACCTGGACTTTGATGAGCCATGGCTTGTCATAGACATGTTGCTCCGAGCCCGTCGAGCTTCCAGAGGTAAACGTACAGTTCTGCGATCCGGCGCGCCCCACTACCTACGTGCGCGGGCCGGGAGTCCTCAGGCGCTGGGAGTTTATGCTGCTGCCGGGAGAGAAACCCGAAGAACTGACGAGGCCAGAGAGGATTTGGGAGCTGTTGAGTAGGTGGTTGCGTCCGAACCAGGCAAAAATCTGGCGCGCGGCGACTTACCGTTTCCACGCAATCGTCGCCGAGGATTGGCAGAGTGGCAATGCGTTTCTGGCGGGAGACGCTGCACATCAAACTCCGCCCTTCCTTGCTCAAGGCCTTAACCAAGGAATCCGTGATGTCGCAAACCTTGCCTGGAAGCTATCAGCGGTTTTGGGTGGCGCACCTCGAAATCTGCTCCGAAGTTACCAAGCCGAACGCCGCCCCAACGTGCGTGAGGTAATCGCGCTTACCAAGATGCTGGGGCGGGAAATCTGCGAACGCGACCCCGCAGCCGCTGACGCGCGCAGCCGTCGTCTGCGCGCGGAATTCGACAGCGGCAAAGGCATCAAGGTACGGCAGGACCTGCTACCACCAATTATAAACCTCCTGGCGGAGGAGGACAGCCGCCGCGAACCTCGCCTGGGAGAAGGCCAGCCGTTTCCTCAACCGTGGGTCACCACGATCACGGGTCGGCGTCGTTTGGATGACGTGCTAGGGACCGGATTTCGATTGCTGTGCGCTGAAGGGTTCACGCTTGTAGGTGAGGAGCAGCGAGCAAGCGCTCTGGGTATCACGGTCGCCAAGATGATCGAAAACAACCAGATATCCGGAGCGTGCGGCGCCTCCTTCTGCGACGCGATGGAATTCTAGCGGCCTGGATGAGGAAAAAGAGACGGACAAAAAGCTGACAGCCATGGCGGAAAGCGGTTTGAACCGACGCGCGGCCTGAACTGCGGTGCCCGATCAATTAGGGGCCAAGTGAGCCTGCAATCCTGAAATGCGTCGCTCCGACCATTGACTACCCCGGCGCGATATTCGCCGGGCTTTGTCGTGCAAAGTGCGGTTGATCCGTTCGCACGTGGCCTAAAAAACGGCCCCGTGTAATCGGGTTAGCTCAAGGACGCTGATAGACCCCACGGGCTTTGCTCCTAGTGCTGCCAACCAAGCGCGGTAGCCGTGCAGGCGGGGCCTCTTTTAGTTTCGATTTCGGGCGGGTGCAGCTTTAAGCGCCCTTTCAGAAGCAAGAGGCGCAAAGGCCATTTCCGTCATAGTCGGCAAGGCGGAAATGGCCGGAGCCGCATGCAAAAAACCGACGCTAAGGGCCAATAGCAGTCATTGTTTGCGGCACACCTGTCGTGTGGCCTCAGAAATCGATCGTCAACCGAAACTCAGTCTTGAAGTTATAGACAGGATAATCTTTCACGATTGGCGCGGCGATCTCCCAGATGATCACCGCCTTGTCGGTTACTTTTCGTCCGATCGCCGCGTCGAACGGAAAGAACAGCCGTCCAGTCTGACCCGGGACAGGATCGCCGTAATTGATGCGGATATCATATGAGGGATAAAGCGTCACGAACCAGCGGTCGGGCAGGCCAATATTGACTGTCGGTGCAATTTGCGGCTCACTGCGATTGCGCTGGGACGGATCACCGCCAAAGCTGACGGCATAGCGCAGCTTCGGAACGAAGTAGGTATCGTCGCCGAACTCGAGGAAAGAGTAGCGGATGCCAAATCCGGGCATGATCTGCCACCGTCCGGTGCCGAGAGAGTCTTCCGCAGTCGGCGCGACCAACCGGGCTCCGAACCCATACGCCCAGCGTTCATTGATCGGGCGACTGAGTACGCCCTGAAGTACCGTATCGCCTATGCCGAATTCACCGCTTGAATTCGCTGGCATGGAGGTGGAGATCGTCTCATTGATCAGCGCAATTTCAGACAACCAACCGAATTTCCAGCCGGCGCCCAACGCAACGGCGCCGCCGCCGCGAAGCCGCAAGGTTTGCGCATCGACGGAGTTAGTGGTGCCCGATGTTCGGTCCTCCAAACGCATCTCCGCATACAGTTTTTCGGGTCGCGTGATGTCGAGGCCGTTGTAGTCCGCGCCATACTGGAAATCGACGCGGCTATCGCCGTCCACCGAATTGGAAGGCGACTGCGGATCGGCAAGCGCGCTGCCGGTCTGCGCCACGAACAGCGCAAGGGCGGCGAGCGCGGATGTGCGGGGCGAACTGTCCTGGCGGCGCGACATCAGGCGGCGGCCAGACGCGCGAAGATCCAAAAGGAGGTCGTGGTCCCGACGTAACCTGCCAGGCGCGGCGCCCAGGCCCAGCCTGGCGCTGCCTGCACCAGCCTTTGGCCTGTGGTTATCATCCGTATCCTCCGTGTTATTGAGATCGTTACCGTACGCTCGGGTCGGGCGCTCGCTAGGACAGCTCGCCGCTAGTTATTTGACGACCTTCGGCGTTTTCTCTGTCGGTGTAATTGAAAACGCCAACCAAGTATTCCAGCCGGACGACCGGTTTTGAGCCGCAAATTCCCAATAGCCCCGAAGGCTCAAGGAACCCTGCATTTCCCCTACAGGAAACAAATACGCCGACCTCGGGACCGACAGCAGAGATGCGCGATATGATAAGGACCAAGGGTTGCTCCCGAACCGGTGTCTCCAGTGAGTTGATTGAAAGTGTAGCCTACAGCACCGACATAGAACTGCTTAGTTAAGAATCGGGATGCCTCCAGGTCTACATGCCAGTCGATGCCATTTTGATAATCGGTGTGAGGGTTTGTGAAATTATAGGTCAGGCCAGAGACGGCCGAAAATTCAAAGCCTGTGGTTGCATTGAAATAGGTATAACCGAATCCGTTGTCCCAGGATGCGTGCCCATCGCCTAAGTTTACAATGCGGTCCGGGTTATAGTCCCCGACGGGAATACCGCCCCTGCTATAGACCATGAAATTGTTCACACCCTCATTCCATTTCAATGAAAGCTGCGGGGCCGGATCGCCGAATGACCTGAGCGTATCGCTGATGCTATTCTGGGTGGCGAAGCCGATCGGTCCCAAGGCACCAGTCACTAACGCGTCGATTTGCGTCCTCGCGCCACCGACGGGAATGAAAAGCTTGAAGTCCAGGCGCCCGCCCCAGACCGGCGTCGCGAACGTGTAGGCAGGCGTGAGAATAGCGATATCGACATTTGTCTTGATATCAGCGTCGAGTTGAACTCTTAGCGTCGTCCGTGGGAAAAGCGGGAGCACATCCGCCGTCGCTACGTTGCTCCCACCCGCTAGCGTGGCGTGAAAATAGGTTGCATTGAACGACCATCCCGGCGGCCCTGGAACTGCGGCAAGGTTGGCAAACGTGCCAGGTGACCAGAAGCTTGCACCGCTTTCATCGGCCGGCGACGAGCGCTGGCCAAAGAAAGTAGAGAAAGCGATTGCAGAGACCAGGACCAGTAACCTCGGCGAGCGTCTTTGTGCCACAGGCCGCCACCCCCAACTGTCCACGGCATGGTTATTGTGGGACCATCCCTTCGAATAAACAAGACCACTAACCACGCTGGTTGCATGTAGATAAGGATTCAGATTGGCATGGCGCGTTCATGTACGCTATAGAGCTACGCGTCCGCACACACTCGATACGAAAAATCCAATCAAGAGGCAGTGCAATGAAACGTCGGGATTTCAACCGACTTGTACTCGGCGCTGGAGTTAGCCCCATCCTTGCGAAATCGTCGCTCGCACAAATGTCGGGCGAGGAATTGCAAACTACGCCTTCGAAGGCGGTCGCACCAAGCATCATTATCAAGAATTCCCCACGGACCTACAATCAGATCAATGTTCCGCGCAAATATACGGCTGGTCGACGACGCTTCACCATTTACTGGACTTGGAGCTACCCCTGGGAAGCCAATCGCGATGTGACCGAGCTGGACAATCGTTTCTCGACCATGACCGAGGTGCGCCGGGTCGGTTGGCCGCGCTACGAGAAACCTGAATGGTCGGAGCGGGAGTTCCTGCAAGGCATCGCTGGAACGCTGGAATTATTTCACCTGTCGACCGTGCGGTTTCAGAACATCGTCGGTGAGGCCACGGGACATCCCGTCGTAGTTTACCAGCGGATTGACCAAGCGGGTCAGCGCTTGCCCCTGGACGACCAAGTCCTTGGCGACACCGATACGATGATGATCTTTGGTCTGGATCACATGATCACGGAGCAGGAGGCAAGCCCAGCGGAAATTGAAGCGGTCCGAAAATTTCTGACGCGGGAGGGCACCTGTCTAATGATAGGACCGCATCACGATGTCGGAGTGTCTAGCGATCCGGCGGAGCGCCAGATGGAATATGCGCACCACGGCGATCCCTTGGTCCCGAGGCAGCAACGCTTCGGCCTGTATACGCGTTCCCTCATGAAGGGACTGGGCGTGCCAGTGGAGAATCGATGGGGCCTGCGCCCGGCGCGGTCGCCGGAGACAAATCAGATCGCTCCGCTGACGGCCATGAGGGACTTGGATAAGCGCGGATGGCTTACTGGCGTTACAACGTTCAATTTCCACCCGCACCTACCGCATTATGCTCTGACAACAGATGACACGAAGTTAGTTCGCGTTCTGGCGCGACAACCGGTGGATATGACGCATCCCCACCCGTTCACGGAAGCGGGAAACCGGGAGTTCAATACATTCCTTTGGATGCCACCAAGCGGGACGCGAGCCGGCGATATTTTGCTGGCTGATCTAACGATAT
This sequence comes from uncultured Acidobacteriota bacterium, assembly GCA_963727205.1. GTDB lineage: Bacteria > Acidobacteriota > Thermoanaerobaculia > Thermoanaerobaculales > Thermoanaerobaculaceae > RBG-13-68-16. Next base: position 8,161 of record CAVSFQ010000040.1, read on the forward strand.
TTACGACCTTGTTTGGTGGCACCGACAGTCTAGACCGTTTCTGGAATAATCTCGCCACGCGGACATAGAGATGCCTGGCTAGCCCTCGAGACGGTGACGGAGCCAGGTCGCAAGTGCTCGTGATGCTCAGGAGAACTATTCAAACGTGAGGATCGGCCGCTACGGCGTCTGCGTGCCCTTGCTTGAAACAACAACAGAGCGTCAAACGACGCTCGCCGATGAAGGAGGGACGATCATGTCACAGGACCAATTTGGTGAAGCCACCCGCCGTGCATTCCTCGGCACGGCAACAGTCGCGACGGCGGCAACGCTGGCCGCACCGGTCGCAGGCGAGGCTCAAACCGCCGATACAGGTCATCCCGTCGGCACGACCAAACTGGCGGAAGCGAACATGGATGTTCCCGCACAGCTAATGTCGCGTGCTAAAGCGGGCGACTGGACGAAACCGGCGGCGATGGCCATCCCTAAGGAGGGATATTTCGAGCTTGAGAAGGGGCGTTACGGTCCAATTTTTCCGAAGACCCCGGCCAATTATGGCTTCACGATCATCGCAAAGATCAAACCGGGGCGCGAGGAAGTAATCCGGGCGTACGGGAAAAAAATAGAGGGCGCTATAGCTGGCGATCCGTTCGTTCTCGCCCCACTCAAGCTCCACTACCTGAGATGGGTCCTCTTCAACATCGGCAGCGACACGTATTTCATGTACCAAGGGATATTCGATACTGACTTCGATAAATATACCGAAGACGCAATCACTCTCTTTAAACAAACCGGCGTCGATACAGTCTTCGAAAATCTTGAGGGCTTCCCGATGGATTGGAAGACGAACGCTCCGGCATTCGTTAAATTCGTGCGCGAACATCAATGCCCAAGCTTTCTCGAATATGGTGAGTATCCGTTCGTCACCGCCGACGAAATAAAGAAGGCCCTCAAGGTGAAGGCAAGTTTGTCCTCGATGCTTGACCAGATGCAATAGCGGGGCTTGCGTCGACGCTGTCTATTCGTCGGTCTTCCTCACATGCCGGCAAAAGTCTCATCGATCGGCTGAGAGCGTTGGAAGCCTTGATGCTCGAGTTCGACGACATCCAGTACATCTTGCTCACGCGCGTGCCAGCGCTGACCGGTCGATATGAATTTCTTTCGTTTCAGCAGCCCGCTCAAGGCCGCGCGTGGCTCGAGGCCATACGGGAGAAGGTACCGTCGGCCAAGGCGGTCGCCGACACCGTCAACCTGGAAAAACGCTGGGTGTCCGTGGCGTTCACCTGGAACGGATTGCGCGCGCTCGGAGTGGATGAGGCGTCACTTGCGACCTTTCCGGAGGAATTCCGGCAAGGAATGGCAGCCCGGTGGCAGGTCCTCGGTGACACCGGCACGAACCATCCTGATAATTGGATCGGTGGCCTTGGGGGGCCGCAGCTGCACGCGATCGCCATTCTGTTTGCTCGCGACGCGGCTGAAAGAGAGCGTAGCGTTCGCGAGCATAAGGCACTACTGGCGCGCACTCCCGGTGTAGAGGTGCTGTCGTCGTTGGACTTAGAGGCGATACCGTTCCGATATGTACGTGAACATTTTGGCTATCGCGACCGGCTCACGACCCCGGAAATTGAGGGAAGTGGAATTGAACCGACACCTGGCTCTGGGCCGCCCATCAAGGCCGGCGAATTCATCCTTGGTTATCCCGATGAAGACGGTCCTGCACCGAAACTGCCGCAGCCGGAAATTCTGTCTCGTAACGGCAGCTACATGGCGTATCGGCGGCTACAGCAGCACGTAGGCGCCTTCCGCGACTTTTTGCGCGAGCAAGGCGGGCCGACGGCAGATGAACAGGAACTGCTTGCCGCAAAACTGATGGGCCGCTGGCGAAGCGGGGCTCCGCTTGTGCTCGCGCCCGACAAAGACGATCCGTCGCTCGCGGACGACCCTCAGCGCAACAACGACTTCAACTACGCCAAGATGGATCCCCAGGGTTACGCTGTCCCGCTGGGCGCGCATATTCGCCGGATGAACCCGCGTGACACGGCCGTGAATATCCAGCGGCGCAAAATGCTTCGTCGTGGGGCGACATACGGGCCGCCTTTACCCGAAGGCGCTTCCGAGGATGGGGTCGAGCGCGGTATTGCGGCATTCGTGATCTGCGCAAGTCTCGTCCGCCAATTCGAATTCGCGCAGAACGTCTGGGTGAACGACCCAAATTTCCACGAGCTAGGCAACGAACGCGATCCGATGATCGGCGCTCAAGACGGCACCTACGACATAACTATTCCGAAGCGGCCAATCCGACGAAAGATAAAGGGCCTGCCCGCTTTCACGACCGTAAAAGGCGGCGCCTATTTCTTCCTTCCGAGTATCAAGGCGCTTCACTACCTGGCCACTCTCGGCGGCTAGTTCCATTGATAAGTGGAAACCATTGTGCCGCACTAGCCATCAACGCCCAAATTGAAGCAGATGCCAATACCCTGACTTCACTTCCTGACCTATGTCATACGTGCATGATACAGGCCCGCCTGTACGGGCCGCCTCTTACGACAAATGTCCGAGACCTAGAGCCTTGGTGCAGTATCTAAAAGGATGAGGAAAATGAGGCTTCGATTGATTAATCAGCAAAAGGTAGATTTGGCCGCGGTTGAGCAAGCAACGAAACAATGGCAGCAATCTTGCGCACATCCTGGAACCGGCAATGCAGCTTTTTCAATTATGCCCTGTCGTTGAGATCTGCCGGAATGCCTCTCGATCAAATCGAGAAGAAAGTTGGAAGAGCAAGCTCATATGGCCGATCACCGGGTGAGCGTCGGAGCCAGATACCCAGCATCATGCAAAGCTAATATGTTATTTCTGATAAGATGTTATTCTGATGCGGAAGCCATCCCAATGTTTTAGTCCTGAAATATGGCTGGTTCATCGTGCATGTGAAATGCATCTTTTGACTCATTGCGTAACGCACGGAGTTTCACGAGAGCAAACTGAAAGATGTGTCACCCTGTTGAACAGCGTCAAAAGATAAATAGAAGACGGGAAAGAGGTAATTAATGTTTTAAATGAAATACCTAAGGGAAGTCAGACCACTTGGTGCCTTGCGGAGGTTTTTTCTGATGTAACACATTCGGCGAGACGATGGAAACAAGGCTCAATCGTGGGTAATCGCTTTGTGGGTAATCACACTTCGTCGAATACATCAGCAATATAAATGGCGTGCAAATTTTTGCGATTGCTGTGTCTGCGACTAACCGTTACCGAAAAACGCCGTTTGATCGCTCGTTCTTTTAGCGGCGCCTGTTTGTGGGTTGCCCATGTTGGCGCGAGTCGAGCTCTTAGATGTTGCCGTGCTTCACCGCGAACCGTCGTAGTTTGGTTTGGCGTTCATGTGCCAAGAGCGGCGCCCGCAATCGCGCGATTGGGTTTGTTTACGGGTCGCGCGGTCAGTCCAACATCCTGCCGTTAACTGATTTGGACAGTGTTTCACCGCGAAAAGGCGACTGCCGATTAAAAATATATTCCTATCCACCTGCTATTTTCGTAGTTAACTTATTGATTTCGCTATATATTGTGGTCTTGAAACAAACTTGACGGTATCGGCCAGCGCGAATGTGGGGGCGCCGACCGCATCGCACAATGTGTCTCAATTCCTCAGTTCCGACACACAAACCAAACCCAATAAAATCAATGGCTTGAATGTTCCATAATTCCGTGTCAAATTGGTTCCATGAACGTTGGCTATGCACGGGTGTCCACACAGGGCCAAACCTTGGAGGCTCAGCTCGAAGAGCTGGGGAAGGCCGATTGTTGGAACATTTACAGTGAGAAGATCAGCGGCGCTAAATGCGACAGGCCCGAGCTGCAACGGCTCCTTAAGGCGCTGGAGCCTGGGTCCGTGGTGCTCGTGACACGGTTAGACCGGCTCGGGAGGTCTACAATCGACCTGTTGACCATCGTGAAGCAGATTGCTGACCGTGGTTGCCTGTTCAAATCCCTGGCAGACCCGTGGGCGGACACCACAACGGCAGCCGGAAGGCTGATGCTTACAGTGTTGGGCGGTCTTGCTGAATTCGAAAGAGAGCTGATCAAAGCCAGGACGACGGAAGGACGTGAAAGAGCGAAACGTGCCGGCGTCAAAATGGGGAGGAAGCCACTGCTCTCACCGCATCAGATTGCAGAAATCCGGGGGCGAAAGGCTGGCGGTGAATCCGTCAGATTCCTGGCTCGATCCTATGGCGTGAGCCCGAATACGATATCTCGGGTCAGATAAGCTCGGCACCGCAGACGATACCTGTAATTGAGTTCGCATTCTTGCCTGAAAAATATGATCAAGTCCTTTTTCAAAGTGTCCTCGAAGCGAGGTTGTTCGGGTACATCAGCACACCCCGAAACCGAAATATCGGAATGATATGGCCTCGCGAACGACCTTACTTCTGAACAAAATCGAAAACGCCATACGGCTCTTGAGTGAGGTGAGGGCGAGTGTTGGCGGTATCCATGCCGTCACAAGGAATTATGCCACGATGAGTGGAGTGTGCGGCGGCGAAGCCACCCGACATGTCGAGGAGGGCGCGGATTGGACAGGAAATGACTGATAAACTGTGCGGCGTCAACGAATTAGGACGCGTCGTGTGGATTATAGCCGGGCGGGTATGGTGATGAAAAATACGAGCGCTACCGATCCCCGAAGGCGATCGCCAAGACGACGCAGAAGCGGTGATCCTTTGCTAAAATACTCTGCAGGTCCAAAGCGCCATATGCCTTTCGTTAATCTAGCCTGCGAGCGACAGCCTCTTTGAGACGATTCGATGTTGGAAGGAAGGGACACATAAGTTTTTCTTAAAACTTTAGCGCTGCACTGCTCCTATCGATACAAAGGGAGAGCACGATGCAATGGCCCTTCAAAACCACTGTTCGGTACGTTCAAGAACACAAGACCGTTCGTATCCAGTACGCTGTGTGCGCCGACAATGTCGGCGCCGCCAGGCGGGAGCTATTGCGGAGGTTCACCGAACAGCATGTCGACGGATATGAAATTGAAAACGTCGTGGCTGCTACGGGCCAAGAAGCCGCGCGGCTGAATCTTCCCGACGACTGCGTAGTTCTGCTGGCATAGTCAACGACACCATATGAAAAGCCCCAGCCAGCTCTGCCGCTCTGACTGGGGCCTGCACACCCGGGTGTAAAGGTTGGCACCTTCACGTCGCCTATTCAGAAACGCCCCGCGATCAGTGCGTACTGTTTCCGGGACTCGTCCCCGGCGTTCCTGGCGAGACCGGCGTCTCGTTAGACTGAGGAACGGTGTTGGGGTTGGAGGGATTCAAATTCGGCGATGGGGCATTAGGTGCACCTCGCCCTCCAACAGAACTACCAGCTGAATTTCCACCGGCACCTGTACCTGCAGCACCCCCGCCCGCTCCGCCTGCTCCACCGCCAGCGCCGCCGCCCTGTGCCCAAGCGCCAGTCGACATGCCGAACGCCAGCGCTGCACCGAGCACAAGAACACCGATTTTCTTTTTCATGATTTCCTCTTTTGCGTGAAAAAATGCGCTCCGAAGAGGAAACGACGCGCGGCACAACACGTTCCTGTGTCAATGAAAAAGGGCGGCCGAAGGCGTCCACGTCTCGCCATGCAATGCACCCTGCTTGGTGCTTGAATCAGCACAGGCGGCGTGTCGGCGCTCCTCATTTTTCTACGGCGAATGGGCGGGTGTGCATAGCTTCTTTGAATGGGCGAACGTCAAGTATTTGGCGTTCCTCACCTCCGCTGCGCCCTGTTGTCTGACCAATGGGTCGTCATTGCTTACCGGTACGGCTGTGTCCCTCCAGGGCTCGGCCACGGCCGCGATCTGTGTCACGTCAATCAACCATTGTCGTTCCTCGGCGCCACGCTCTTCGGTGAACCAGACCATATCCCCGTTGGTCAGCATGGTCTGGAAACGGCCGCTAATAGTTTGGCCGGACGCTAGCTGGACTGCCATACGGGAGCCGTCGGTGAAGGCTAACGTCTCCAACGCTTGGCGGAACTGTGACGGCGTCATATCGAGCTCCTTGCCATGCAGCCTCCTCCAGCACTTCGCAGCGATAGAGCCGCGGCAATTCTTCTGTATAGCTCACCGCTTCGACAGCGCATCAAGCAGTCCATCGACCGTTTGCCGCATCGCCGGCGACAGCTCCTGTATTTTGAGCGCCGTCTTCATAGCCCAAGAGTCGAGCTGCGACAGCTCGCCGTCCATGCGGGCGCTCACACCAAACAAGTCATTCGGTGAGATTTCCAGTGTCTGGCACAGAGCTGGGATACGAGTCGATGCGACCGCGTTGCCGCCATTCTCGTATTTCTGTATTTGTTGGAAGGTCACCCCAAGGAAATTGCCCAGATCACTTTGACTCATTCGCAATTTCACGCGCTGCATCCGGATCACCGAACCTATTTTCTTATCAATCAGACGATCGCGGTTGCGCGTCATGGCGATGTCTCTCTTGCGGCGGAATCCGAGAGCTTGCCTCCGGTCGCGCCATCACTGTGGTCAGCGAGACGGATTGAAGCGCTGAACGGCACCTGCCGCCGGCAACTACACACGGAAAGGGCGCCCGAGGGCGCCCACGTGATTTTGATAGCATGGCTGTTGAAGCTTGGCAGCCTAACGCGGCCACGGGATGGTGGATCTTGGCGGATCAAACGGAAGACATCTATTGGCGTTGTTGGTGCTATTGGCGTGTGGTGTTTCCAGTGCCATTCAAAAAGAAAGCCAAAGCTGTCCTGCCATCGTCGGAGGCCGTTGGCGTGGATGGATTACTTCCAAAGGTAAATAGCAAGCTTCCGGCAGTCAGCCCAGCGATAAATACGCCCACCATCCCGAGTATCAACACACCATCTCGGCGTGGCTGGGATTGAATACGGCTCATCTGCCTGTCCAAGAGTTCGCGGTCGCGGCGATTCATGTTGTCCTCGACCCAGCCTCTCGCGGGGTAAAACTCGTTACCTAGCGCCGCGGTTCCGGCGGTGGATACCGCAAAAAATTTCGACGCGGCATAGCACAGGCTGGCTGATTGCAGCGCAAAAGTCTTTTCGCGGAATCCCCAGCGATCGCCAAAGGTACGCGAGGCACTTAGCAGACGGCGTTTTAGAGGAGGACCATCGCTATGCGGCGTTACCGAAATGATTCCTGTCCGCCCGCGATAATGACGTGTTCTTGTCGAACGGGGATAATGATGTGTGGTGAGGTAACTCCACTAGCTGTAGCCATGTCTTTGCCATTTCCAGCCAGGTCTGCCGCTCACTCTCGTCGCGCGTCATGCAGGCCATGAGCTGGCAATCAGCAGCATGCGACAAGTACTGATCATTCCGATTCATGGCAGCACCCCAAGCAGCTGGAAAATAGCCATCCACAAAGCGAACGCGCGTATGCAAGAAAAAGTTCCAAATTCCTTCAAATGCTAACAAGACTGGCTAAAGCAGATCGGCATGAAGAGTTTTTGCGTCGCAAAACTGACAACTACACCAGGCAACGACCAAAGAGCGTGGAAAATTGCGGCGCCGACATCGAGCTAAAAGCACGATCGCAGCCCATGGGCACCTGTTTACCTGCCCGCTCGAGCGATGGTTGCGACTTAGGTTCGTTCTTCGCTGGTGCTGGCGCGTTGGTTAGCCGATCGCCCTTAAGCGCGCGATCAACTAATTGCGGCTTGAAAACTATTCCAAGTGTGCTGGGAAACGATGGAAAAGAGATAAGGACGATCGAGCAAAGCGCCGTCGCTACAATTGCGAGTCGCGTTATTGTCCTGCGCATCAGTCCCTCCCATCCCTGAGAGCACACACCAACAAACGAGCAGAATTGCCATTCGTTCCTCCTCTGCGAGCCTTGATATCCACAAGCTAAAACTGTTGTTTGGTACGAGGGACGACCTTGGTGATTTTGTTAGAGGTAGCTCGTAAGTTGAGGCGTGTAATGACCAGATCTTCGCGAGCCTCTGACAGGCTTGATTTACCTGCGCGGCTTGAACGAAGTCGTCAGAACCGTGATCGGTCAAAAGTTAAGGGCGCGGTATTCCGTGCCGGAGAATCCCGAACGCCTTGTTTACGCTTATCAATCAGCTGGACGATCAACAAAAGCAAGGATGCTAGGCGTTGTTTGTTTGTCGGTCATGTCGCGCTGCAGCAACTCCAATTTACCTCAAGACAAAGCGTTAGGAACCTTTGCCCGCAATCGTCATTCCTGTCACAGATCAACTCACGTGGACAGGGGATGGTCCATGACTCTCAACTTCATGCCACTGGTTATTCTGTTTGGTCTTGCGCTGCTTCTTGTCGGGCGGACTAACGATCAACAAACACAACAAACCGCTATGAACATGAGTATATGCGTTCTAGCGATTCGATCCGGCTTTTCAAATCGCCGATCAGGCCTTCAGACAAACCAACTCTGCACGACGGGTTTTCGAGGTGGGCGCAGGCCGCAGTATGAAATAGTAGACGGGCCGTTAGGGGTATAGCGGGAAGCAGCCAAAACGAACCCACGGCCATTTCTGCGGCATTTGCCGGTTGGGGTCGATCGCCAAGGTCGGTCTGGCGACGCTTCTGCCACAAGAAAGCAAAGGGTGGCCGAAGCCGCCTCTAGGCCTTCAGTCCACCACACCGAAATCTGAGTTGGCATTACCGATAGGGGGGCCGGTGACGCCTACCTCATTGTGACGCTCTTCAATACCTCGATCTTTCGATGAGGGCTGCTCTGGTCGGAGCGGACAAAATAGGTACCTAGTCCTTGGCCTTCGAGTTCGATTACGGCGATCACGCGCATGTTGGTCGGATCGACCAGCACGACCTGATCATCCACTTTGGTGAACTTATATAGTTTTGTTTCCGGATTGCTTGCGAGAACGTGGTCGGGTAGAGCGTGAAGCTCGATTATCGGCGGTACGTCCGCCCCCACACGGGCAGCGAATAGACTGGGCGCGAGTTTGCTCCTCTCCTTGTGAAGATCCTGATAAATCGCGTGGCGCTGCGCCGATGTCAGCTCGAACTTCGGCGTAACGCCGTGCTCATCCACCAGCTCCTCGATGCCGGCCGATTGCGCGCCGGCAAATCGGATGCCCGCGCCGGTATATGTCGAAGCTGCGCACACAAGCGCCAATAGGATCGCGCCAGCGCGGGTCGGGCTGCCAGCGCAACCCCCAAACGCGATAGATAAGACCCTGTTTCCCATGAAAGCTTATGCGTCGTTTCGAATGAGGAACCCGAGCGTGGGGTAAACGCTCGGCTGCGACGGTTCGTTCCTGCGGTGGGCACCTGCTGTGCTCGGCGATGCCGGCATCTCACCAATGAGGCGAGATGGCCACCGATCTCAGTTCAATCAAGCAAGCGCAGTTCATCTTCGGCGGAAGGAAGTATTGCTTCTATCTCGACGGCTGGCACCGGCCCGGATTCTATTGGTGCGGGTACGCATACCGTCGAGGTCTCGGCTGGGGCGGCCCGGAGGCATCACGGCGGCGGCGGAGATCACATCGGCGGCGGTTATCATGGTGGCGGTAGTCATCACGGCGGTGGCCCACGGTGGCGGTGGCCACGCAGGCGGTGGCCACGGTGGCGGTGGCCACGGAGGCGGACACGGTGGCGGCGGTCACGGGGGCGGGCACGGACATCGCTGATGTCTAAGATTGCACCTCTCGAATTTTCGTCACCGAACTAGCAGCTCGACCCGGTCCCATTTTTCGCTGGTGACAGCAGACGGGGCCGGCCCGATCCGGCGAGCATTCGCAAAGCGGTTGCTCAAGGCGCGAAAGCCCATCATCTTCTCGCGCAGCAGCTTCGTCGGACGGGACAAACGCCATGGACCTTCATCTGCGCGGCAAGAGCGTGCTGATCACCGGCGCGTCGAAGGGCATTGGCGCTGCGACCGCCGAAGCATTCGCCGAAGAAGGCTGCAATGTGCATCTGGCCGCGCGCAGCACCGAGGCGATGCAGGCATTGGCCGAACGCTTTCGCACGGCCCATCAAGTCAATGTGACGGCGCATACGGTCGACCTGCGCAAATCGGACGATCTGCATCGGCTGGCGCGCGAGACCGCTGGCGTCGATATCCTTGTCAACAATGCCGGCGACATTCCCGGCGGCTCACTCGACAAGATTGACGAGGCAACATGGCGTCATGCCTGGGAGCTGAAGGTATTCGGCTATATCAACCTAACCCGTCTGGTGCACGCCGATATGAAGTCGCGCAACCACGGCGTCATCGTCAACATCATCGGCGCGGCCGGTGAACGCTTCAATTATGACTATATTACCGGCAGCGCTGGCAACGCGGCCTTGATGGCCTTCATCAAGTCGCTCGGCGGGAGAAGCCTGCATTATGGCGTTCGCGTCGTTGGGATCAATCCCGGGCCGGTCGAAACCGACCGCCACATTTACCTGATGAAAACCCGCGCCAGGAACGAGCTGGGCGATGAAAATCGCTACGGCGATTTGATGAAAGACTTCCCGCTCGGCCGCGGCCCCAGGCCACGCGAAATCGCCGACATGACCGTCTTTCTAGCATCCGATCGTTCCGCTTACACCAGCGGCGTGATCGTCACCATCGACGGTGCGCGCCAATAGCCGCTCGACGCGCTCAAGGTTTTCGCGGAGGCCAGATCTGTGCTGCGTGATGAGCATGGCCCGCATTGCTGTTTACAGAAGTAGGTGGCAAACGACCGGCGCTGGGTCAGAGCCTAGCCGCCTAAGGTCGGTAGCTTACATTGCGGTTTGCCATAAGAGTCAGCTCTATCGCAACCCGCTCCGGTGGCAATCCCGGCCGGAGCTATTTTCCCAAGGGTCTGACATTAAATGAGACCCTCTGCAGGATGCTGTTCCTAATTTGATTTCTCGCTTATCCAATTTCATCTTAGGAACCAATTGTCGGTTCCTTCCCTTAGCCTTTCATGAGGGGCGCAAGAAGCGAATGCGCCCATGAGAGATTACAGTCCTAGATCAAGCTATGAATCGGATAACGTGCCCTGGTCGAAAGCAGTGGCGCGTCGTGCCACGCGCACCACGATTGGACAAGAATTGAAGGCGCTCTATCGGGTCCCGCAAGACGTGCCACAAGGAATGCTTACGCTTTTGATGCAGCTGACTGCGCGGCACGAACAAGAATAATCGAGTCGCCTTGGTTGGCGGCCTCACTGTTTTTAGATGACTTCACGATAATTCCTGGAAATGGCCATCGGTAATTCTCCTTCGGTCAAGCGCGCGCTGGAACAGGGTTCAATCGTCAAAGAACCGCCACCGAAGGATCGTTCGGCTGCCCTGCGACTTCATCCCCCGACACACCCTATGGCCTAATCATACCAATCATCCCGTCGATAAACCTTATTGGAGGCAACCCCGAGCTCAGGATCGCTCGGGGTTTCTTTTTGTGCACGATGCCAGGAGGTTCCAAAAGCGTCAGGAACACTCTCCCCACGCTAAGCGTTTTTCATCGGGTAAATTGAGTGGAGGTGAAACATGTTCAAAAGCTTAGACATTCAGAAGGACATGGAAGTTGTGGGCTTGGACGGCAACCACGTTGGCACCGTCGACCACTTGGAGGCCGCCGACCGCATCATATTGAGCAAGGACGATCCGAAAGCCGGCGGGCGGCAGCATCTCATCTCGATCGATTGGGTCGCTTATGTGGACCAGAAGGTCCATCTCAAAAAGTCGTCGGCAAACGCAACTTCGCAATGGCAGGCGGCTGCCTAAATAAACCTCGTCCCTAAACCCGAGAACCGCAGCCCGGCTCTCCCGGCCGGGCTGTGCGCTTAACGCGCCGAGCGCCCTAGGCATGCGATGCGCATTAAGAAACACGACAAGAGCGACCTCGTTTGAGGACGGTTGGCGGATTTGGCCGGGCGATGTTGCTTTGACCCTGAACTGGCTGCCGACTACTGACCTCCTCATTTCGGAAATTGGTGACGAATTTTGCTCTCACGCGCTTATCGATACTGACGGGGTCGCGGCTGCGCGCAATAGAGCGAGGACTGGCCCGTTGACCGCGCGCGGCGGTCCATGAAGGAAGGGTAAAACGGAGGTTGCTGCATTTCACACGGCCGACATCTCTGAAAATCGAGATCAAGCGCGACCAATTCTCCACTTCTCAATAGCCCGACGGTGACCTCAATATTACCCAGGTGAACCGACCAATCTTTATTCTACACATTCGCGCTTTTGAGTGGGTGCAGGAGTCGTGGTGCCGTGTGGTTGGATCGCGCACGAGCGAACACCAACAATACGGCTGGAGCGGCGACCGACAGGTAGCAGGCAGCTCCGATCCTGAGCGTTGTATCGATGCTGAACGCAATGCTGGTGACAACGGCAATGCTTGCAGCGAGAACACCTGCACCGCCGTTGATGCCCCAGAACCAGGGCATGGGCCCGGCATTGATCGTGGAAACCAATCGCATGCCGGTCGGAAATCCAAAGCCCATCAGGAAACCTGCCGGCGCCACCACAAGGACACAAAGGCCGGCGCGAACGATGAGGTCCGCTCCATCGAGGCCGAACACGATCGGCAGCCAGAACGGCAACGCAAATAAGTAAGCGGCACTCGCCACGCTCCAGGCCACAAGCTTGCCGGCTCCGTCAAGGCGCATGTGCTCGGATGCCATGCTGCCGAAGCCTGTCCAAAGGATCAGGCTGAACAAAACGACACTTAGCGCGTAGACGGGATGACCGAGGAAGACGCTCATTCGCTGCAGGAGAGCAATCTCGATCATCATGAAGCCGACCCCGATTAGGGCGAAATAGCCGGTGCCGCCCACCACCAGTTGCCAGCCGGCTTCTTTGAGCGTCGGCCGCAAGGGAACAATGATCGTCGCGGCGACCAGCGCGATTGAAATCACAACGAGCATGGCGAGGGTCAGCGTCGCAATGAGGTTGCCGGCGAACACCCCGGTGTGAGTGAAATGCGAGAAAACGCGCGGATCGAATATCTTGGCGAACCCTAACTGGTTGAAGAAGAACGGGCGCGCATCGGTCGGCGGCGTGAGATCGAGATAGAAGCCGGCCGTCGCTTGGTCGAGCGCGCGACGGTCCGGAGCACTGACGATTTTCTCAAGCATGGCGGAGGGTGCCGCCGTGTCCGGGCTTAGCAGCACCGTGAACTCATTGGCCTTGGCGGCGTCCTTGAGCGCCGCGAGCGCCGACGGCGAGAGCGGCGACTTCGCCACGATTAGTGTCGCCACCTTGCCCGCCGCGGCGAGGAACAGATGGCGCCTTGGCTCGGTGGCGCCGTTCGCAAGAAGTGTCGCGACGGCAAGGCTGACCAATCGCCCGGTCTCATTCACTTCGCCAGGCGCATACCAGCGGCTCACCGTGAACAGGCCGTCCGCATTGAGCCGACCGAGAAAGCGCCGCCATGCCTCGACCGTATAAAGGCCGTTCTCAGTGAGCGTGAAGGCGCCGGCACCGGTCGCCGCCCAGGTATCGATCAGGCTCATCTGGATGACATCGAAAGAGCGTGGTGTGCGTGCAAACCAGCTGCGCGCCTCGTCGACCTCGAACTTCACCCCATCCAATACCGCGATCGCTGTATAGTCAGAAAAGTGATGCTCCAGGACGTCGATGATGATCGGATTGATCTCGATGCCTGTTACGTCACTGAGGTCGAAGAGGCGCTGTGATAGTACGTCCCGGCCGCCGCCGACGCCGATCACGGCACCTGTTTTTAGGTTCGGAATGGCATAGGCGAGGTTGGTCACGTCATAGCGCAGGAAGCCTAAACTCTCGAGGTTTCCATCGAAGCGGTACAGGGCAGTGCCGGCGCCGCCGTCGATGTTCAGCGCTCGCTGCTCAATGGTCGAGTCCGGCATGCGCGGCGAGGCGCCGAACATCGACGGCGGTCCCGTTTGGCTCTGACTGAGGGTGATGCGGGAAAATGAATTCCAACGATCGTAGGCGAGGTCGGGCGCCGCTTCCAAATGATCCTTGATGATGGTCGGTCGAACGCCATGGCTCGTGAGCGTGTTGGCAATCGCCAAGAGCAGGCATCCTGTGACGACGCTTCGGCGGTAGCGAAATAGCTGCGAGCCAAGCGACGTTGATTTGGGCACGGCGCCCAGCTCGGAACCGGCGAAGGCGAGGGCGGCGACTGCGATGAGCCCGCCGACCCACAAGACCGCTGACGGCCCGCTCATCACATTCAGAAGCGCGATCACTCCGATACACCCGGCGGCAGCGCCGATCAGATCGGCTCCGTAGACCCTTCCGATCGGATAGGGGCTGCGCGTCAGCGCAAGGCTCACGACAACGCCCGAAAAGAAAAACGGCACGGCGAGACAGAGCGCGAATTCGGCCCAGGCGACGAAAGAAGTGAGCGACGGCGAGGCGCCTGTCACCAGCGTTAATTGCACCAGGATCGCGAGATTGGCCGTTAGGGCGAAAGCCAGCGTCGCCACAGTCAGGTCGTAGGACAACCGTTCTGGTCGGAACCTCTCCCTGCGCAAATAGACAAAGACTGCACCGGCGGTCAGGCCGAACATGGCAATACTGATGACGAAGAAGGCCAGGTGATACCAGGAGACAACGGAAATGATTCTGGTCTCAATGATCTGTAGCATCAGCGTCGCTGCCGCCACCAAGCCAAGAGCCATATAGAATCGGACTCTTCGGCCGGTTTCGCCCAGCGCTTTCGGTTGATGCATGCGTCGCCCCCGCAATAATTCCCCGACCGCCGGAAAAAAGTATCTAGGCGGCAACGCTAGGATAGCCTTCTCTGGTCACGTCAATCGTCGAGCGCGGGACGGCCTGCGCTGCCCGCGTCGTTAAAGGTGGAATAAAGTGAAGCGCGCTAGTCCCGCGCCATTATTTCACGTGTTTGATTGCCGAACTCGTCAAGCTGCCAGGAGCCAATAACCATATCGATCTTGGTAATGATTTGTTGGTCGGCACTGGGCGGTCTGCCAGACCTGCGTTGCTGTCGAAGATGCGCATCGAACTTTAGTTCGAGGAGTGAATCGGAATCATAACTCATGACATCCCCCTACAATGCACGGGCAGCATATTCTGTCTCAATAGTGGCCGTGGATAGGCGCAATCTGGAAATCCTGATGGCCGCGGCCTATTTGTTTGAAGCCTTGCCGGTCTTTTAGAGGGCCCAATCACCCTCGCAAATCACTGGCCCCGCAGCGAGCGGGAAATCTGCATGTCCGGTTGTGTGTCCAGCGAAGGCTGGTGTGTTCAGCAGGAGATAAACCTGCCGGGGCAAGACTCAGGAGCCCCGTAGTTTGGATAGCAGGGTGGAGGGAAACCGAAACTCTGAAGCCTATCGACAATGTCTTCCTCGGGGAGATCACGAGCCACCGGGCCGTAACAACAGTGAACGCGAATGTGGCCTCGAAAATGAGTGAAACCGAGGGCCGAGCCCGCAACCGTAGGGCGAAGGCGGCGTGGGGCGCCGAAATCTGACCGATGCGGCACCTTTACCTCGGCGGGGTGGAAGCGACAGCACGGTGGCAAGGACACGCCAAGCAACTGGAGAAGCCCTCTTCGTCCCGGCGAGAAATCGCCGAGCAGGGTAGATCGTATAACCGGCTCAACCGGGAAATCGATCGAAGGCGAGAGGGTGGCGGATGGGTCCGTATGAGCGACGAAGCAGAGCAATGTCCGTGGAGCAAAGGGGCCCTGCTGTTTGTAGCTTCTCTGGCCGTCAGGAAGGCAAGGACGAGATGACAAAGGCGTCCGTGAATTTGCAGGACCTGAGGCGGAGAATATACGTCAAGGCGAAGGCTGAGACGACCTGGCGTTTCTGGGGAATGTACGTCCATGTCTGCAAGATGGAAACGCTACGCGAGGCGTATGCGCTGGCTCAAAACAACGATGGGGCTCCGGGAAGTGACGGGGTGACCTTCGCGGCCATCGAAGCGCACGGCGTAGAGGGTTTTCTCGAACGGATACGCGACGAACTCGTTCAGCACACCTATATGCCGCTCCCGGCCCGGCGGCAGGAGATACCAAAGGACGGGGGCAAGGTCCGCGTCCTTTCAATTCCTGCGATCCGAGATCGAGTGGTGCAAGGTGCGCTCAAGCTCATACTGGAGCCGATCTTCGAGGCAGACTTCCAACCGGGATCGTTTGGATATCGTCCCAAGCGGACAGCTCATGAAGCGGTCGACCGGGTAGCCCGAGCGATTGTTCAGCACAAGACACGCGTCATAGACATCGACCTGCGCAGCTATTTTGACAACGTTCGACATGATCGTCTGTTGGCCAAGGTGGCACGACGGGTGGATGATGCAGACGTGATGCGCTTGCTGAAGATCATGCTCAAAGCCAACGGTCAACGTGGCGTTCCGCAGGGCGGGGTCATCTCTCCATTGCTCAGCAATCTCTCCTCACCGAGGTTGACGGCATGCTGGAGCGGGCGTCAGCTTTCGCCAAGCAGGCCCACCTCGGAAGCTTCGGCTTTACTGGGATTCGACTTTCGCCGCATACGGGATGTTCCGTTTTCGTAACCGACTGGTCATTAGCGAGGAGCAGTTGGCGGCCTCTCCGAGACCCGATGTCTCCTGTTGTCCCCAAAGTGAGCACTTCGATACCGGAAATCCTATCGCAAATGGACATAGGCTGACCCCGTTGACGGGGAGGCTGTCATGCCGGACGCCAATCTATTTCAGGAGTTTGCCAAGGAGGCCCTGCAACAAGCCTCGAAGGCCAAAAGCGAAAATGAGAGACTGGCCTTAAACGACATCGCCCTCGCTGGGTAAACCTGGCAAGTGACAGGGTTTTTGGGTCGAGTTGGTATTTTCCGTCTGAATGTGCGCCGTCGCGCGTCGTATCGACATCGCCCAACGATGAAACTAAAAATGCCCAGAATGACCCGGCAGCACTGTGGTGCGTTAGCGATGCGGGACATGCCTCGCTCACATCAACCTGCCGGGAATGAGCGGGCTTGAACTCTTGCCGTACACGCGCAAACGATCCGCCCTGCTGACGACTGGCGAGGAGACTTAGCCGCACCATGTCCCACCGCTTTCAGCAGCTATCAGCACTTCAGGGCACGGCAGTTCTAATTCCTTACCGCCCCCAAGCACTTTCCGCTTTGATCAGATCTTCCAATGTGAGCAGCAGGGCTATGCGATCACGGAGGGTGAAATGGCTTATATTAGAGAGACTGAGGAATTTGACCAAAAACGCTTCATATCCTCGGTAACGCGCTGGACGAAGCTTGGCGACGCGTAAAGTCCAATCACTTGAATGGCAGAGCCTACGGCGCTCGGACCGTGCTTGCTCCAACACATTTTCGCTATGGCCAAACAGGGCGAGCGGGACCCTCATCGTCTCATCGACGGTGCGTTGATGCGGCTAACACTCTAAGATGCAACTGACCGGTGAGGACCACGGCGGAACGCTCCGCGGTTTCGCGAAGTTTTTATTGGAGGACCAAAAATGGACCGCCGCGATCAGGAACTCTTGGACACGCAGATGAAAAGATTTCAACCGCCCTCGCGCCGGACGGGCTGATGATACTGGCAATAGTTGGAGTGTTCCTCGCCGGCATGACCGCGGGGGGCTTCATGGGGGCGCGGCTGCGCGAAGCGGCGGAGCGCGCGCTCCTGCCGGCCTCGCCCGTCTCGGTCGGCAACCCCGCCGCCTTCGAGCCGCCGGTGAACGTCTGGGAGAGCGAGGGCGAGGTCACCGTCGAGGCCGAACTCCCCGGCGCCCGCAGCCAGGACATCGACCTCCGCCTCGAGGGTGACACCCTGGTCGTGGCCGGGGAGCTTGCCATCGGAGAGCGGCGCGGCGGCGGGGACGTACCTGCGCGTCGAGCGGCCGCGCGGGAGGTTCTACCGTGCGGTCGCGCTCCCGGCCGAAGTTTCAGGCAAGACGGCGGCGACGCTCCGGGGCGGGGTTCTGCGGGTCACCCTCCCAAGGCGGGCCGCTCGCGCCGGCGCGTCGCCATCGCAGGGGAGGGCGTGTGACTGGCCGCATCAGGCGCTTCCACATGATCAGTTGGGTGGCCGAGCGATACGAGATCCACCCGCAGACGCTCCGCCTGTACGAGCGCGAGGGGTTGATCCTGCCGTCGCGCAGCGTCGGCAACACCAGGCTCTACAACGACGAGACCTGCAAGCGTCTGGAGTTCGTCCTCACCCTGACCAGGGACCTTGGCGTAAACTTGGCGGGCGTGGACGTCATCCTCAACATGAAGGATCAGATCGACGCCCTGCAGGCCGAGGTCGAGCGCCTGACAGAGCTGCTGCAACGCGAGACCGCGCGGCGCGGCGCCGTGCCCCGCGATAACGCGCTCGCCATCCGGCCCCCGGGGGGACTGGTCCCGAACGAGGGCGAATGACCCGCGACGAACGCCAGCGCGATCCCGAGGTTGCGCTGCTGCGGCGCTACCTCTACGAGATCGGCCGCTTTCAGCAGCTCACGCCGCCGAGGAGCAGGAACTCGGCCGCAAGATCAAGCACGACAACGACGGGGAGGCGCTGCGCCACCTCGTCGAGGCCAACCTCAGGTTCGTGGTCGCCTATGCGAAGCGTTTTCACCACTCCCGCGTGTCGCTGCTCGACCTCATCAACGAGGGGAACATCGGGCTCATCCAGGCCGCCAAGAAGTTCGACCCCGGCAAGAACGTCAAGTTCATCACCTACGCGGTGTGGTGGATCCGCCAGGCGATCCTGCACGCCCTCTCGGAGCACGGCGCGACGTTCCGGCTGCCGCAGAAGCAGGCCAACGTCCTCTACCGCCTCGAGCGCTCGCGCCAGGCGCTCGGCCGTGAGCTCGAACGCGCCCCGTCCGAGCAGGAACTGGCCGACGAGCTCAGCATGGAGCCGGGCGAGGTGAGGCTCCTGCTGTCGTCCAACCAGAACATCCTCTCCCTCAACGAACCGGTGGACGAGGAGGGCGACGCCGAGTTCGGCGACCTTCTCGAACAGTACGTCATCCCCGACACCGACGAGGCGATCCTCCGGGAATCGTTCGAGGAGACGCTGAGCGAGGCGCTGGCGCAGCTGTCGGAGAAGGAGCGCCAGATCCTCTCGCTGCGATTCGGCCTGGGGGATGACAACCCGCGGACCCTGCGGGAGATCGGCGGCGCGCTCGGAATCTCGCGCGAGCGCGTCCGGCAGATCGAGAACCAGGCGCTCGCCAAGCTGCGCCGCGGGGCGCAGTCGCGCGCCTTGGCCGGCTACCTCAACTGACCGGGTAGGCAGAAACCGGGGTTCGGGACTGGGGGTTCGGCGCTCGGCTCGGAGTCACCGCTGCTTGAGGTTCCCGGGGAGTTCCTCGACGGCGAGGCGCAACGCGCGGGCGATCTCCTCGGCCCCCGGCACCTTCAGCAGGTTGGCGACCGTGGTCCGGTTGCGGCAGATCCACGACAGGCGCGCGAGCCAGCGCAGGTGCGCCATGTCCTTGCGCAGCGCCAGCAGGAAGAAGAGCTGCGTCGGCCGCTCGTCGGGCGATCCGAACGCGACGCCCTTGCCGGAGCGCGCGAGGAACAGAAACTGTTTCGGGAACTTCTCGGCGGCCCGGTGGCGGGCGTGCAGGAACGCCACACCGTTGGGCATCGCGGTCGGCACCATCCGCTCGCGCTCGGTGAGCGCGGTTTCGAGCCAGCGCGCGTCGCTCACCAGGCCGCGTTGCGCGACGGCCTTCACGACCTCGGAGATGACACCCTCGCGGGTCGTGGCCTTGAGTTCCGAAATCACGTGCGTCGGCTCGAACAGCTCGGCGAGCGCAGGGTCCGAAGCCTCGACGAGCGCCGGGTTTTCCCGATCTTCCACGGCAACCCCCTTGCCCGCGGGAGCGGGCATACGCATTGTAGTCCACCTTCGACCCGACGGCGCGCGCCCCTGCTGGCTGCCGCCGGGCGTTCCCGCCGGCCTGAGCGCCTCAGGCGCCCGGTTGCCTCTCCCCGAACAGCGGCGCCAGTTCCTCGGCGGTGGGCGGCGGGGTCAGCAGGCTGACCACGACGAGAGCTCCGATCGAGATCAACGCCGCCGGGTAGATGCTCGGAATCCCCCACGCATCGGCCCCGAAAACCTGCGCCCCGACCTTGCCCTGCGCCGCCTCCATCACCGACGGCGCCACGCGCGGCAGGACGAGCTCGAAGAACACGGTCGCAGCCGCGCCACTGACGATCGAAGCGAGCCCCCCCTGCCGGGTGGCGCGCTTCCACGTCAGCGCCGCGAACAGCGCCGGCGTGACCGCGACGCCGTACATCGTGTAGGCGAAGTACGCGTACTGGAGCACCGAGATCTGCAGGTTGAGCGCGGTTGGAACGAAGATCATCGCGAACGCGCACACACCGAGCCCGACGACGAACACCTTCTGCAGAGCGACCATTTTGGTCGGGTCCGCGTCGGGACGCACCATCCGCTGGTAGATGTCGCGCATGACGTTGGAGCTGGAGGAGAGCAGGTAGTTCATCCCGGTCGAGAGGACGACCGCGCACGCCGCGCCGAGCAGGAGCACCCCGACGGGAGCAGGCACCATGTGGCGCGCGGCGTTGAGCACCAGCGAGCGCGGGTCCCAGTGGGTCTGGTGCTCGACGTTGTACGCTGCCGCGAAAACGGCGATCGCGATCACGATGGTCTCCACCACGATCGTGCCGACGATCCAGATCGCGACCGCGCGCTTGGCTTCCTTCGGCGTGCGGGCGGCGTAGAACTTCTGGTACATCGACTGCACGCCCATCAACAGCAGTAGGGTGGAGAGGAAGTACGAGAACCCCTTGAGGGCCGGGTACTTGCCGAAGTCGGGCGAGAAGACCTTGAAGTCGCCTGGGGGAAGGACCTGGGCCGCGTGCGACCACCCCCCCGCCGCGATCACGACGAACGGCACCGCCAGACAGCACGCGAGCACGATGATGATGCCGTTGGGCAGGTCGGTGTGGGCGACCGCGACCATGCCGCCGATGGCGACGAAGAGGATCACGAACGCCGCGGCGATCGTCTGCCCGAGCGCGAGCGAGATCCTGCCGTCGGTCGCGACGTTCAGGATGTACCCGCCGGCGCGGAACTGGTAGGCGACGATCGTCGTGAAGGCGACGATCAGGGCGAGCGCCCCGAAGAGGCGGGCGAACTTCCCGTAGCGGACCTCCAGGATGTCGCCCACCGTGTACTGTCCGAAGGTGCGGATCTTGCCGGCGACGAAGTAGATGATGGCAATGCCGAGGAACGCGCCCGCCGGCTGCCAGAGCGCGCTCCAGCCCGCGTGGTAGGCGTACTCGGCGCCGGCGATGAAGGTGCCGGAGCCGATCCAGGTGCAGACCAGCGTGAAGACCATGGTGGTCAGGGAGAGCTTGCGCCCCGCCAACATGAAATCGTCCTGCGTCTTGACGCGCTTGGAGCGGTACAGGTTGAAGCCCGTCAGGACCAGCAGGTAGCCCAGGATCACCCACAAGTACCAGCCCATCGTTCCTCCCACCAGCTCACCCGGGCTCAGGGCGCCGGGCTCAGGACACCGCTTCCAAACTCGCGGCCCGCAACCATCCACAGTAGAGGCGAACGGCGGCTCGCTACCCGTCCCCCCCGGACTCCTCGGTGCCGCCGACCTCGAGCTGGCGCAGCTCGCCCGCCTGGAGCAGGTCGCGGGCCTGTTGTTCGAACTCCTTCGGCACGACGATCGCGACGACCCCGAGGCCGTCCAGGGTCAGGCCGTACACTCGTCCCGCGGCTTCGCCGAGAGCGGCCGCGGGGATGCCGTTGGCGCGAAACGCGGCGAGCACCGGCTCCGCGTTGATCGCACCCTCGACGCGAAGGACTTCGACCTCGTCGCCGTCGGACATGCGCGCTCAACCGACGTCGATGAGGATCAGGTGCTTCTGCATCTCGCCCGCGACGTCCACCTTCCCGTCGGGGGTGATGAACACGTTGATCTCGGAGCGCACCGCCATCTCGCCGGGAAGGTAGATGCCGGGCTCGATCGAGAAGCACACGCCGGGCACGAGTTGACGGTCGTCGCGGGTCTCCAGGTTGTCGATGTTGACCCCGCTCCAGTGAACTTCCTCCCCGATCGAGTGGCCGGTGCGGTGGACGAACTGCCGCCCGT
Organism: uncultured Acidobacteriota bacterium; assembly: GCA_963727205.1. Lineage (GTDB taxonomy): Bacteria > Acidobacteriota > Thermoanaerobaculia > Thermoanaerobaculales > Thermoanaerobaculaceae > RBG-13-68-16. Next base: position 30,143 of record CAVSFQ010000040.1, read on the forward strand.
ACCCCGCCTTCTCCACCACCGCGCGGCAGACGTCGTCCACCTCCCAGCCGTAGACGGGCGCCGAGGCCGCGTACCGCGCCTGGATGAACTCGAGCGCGGCGTTGCGGCCGTCGCGCACGACGTTGAAGATCTCGACGTACTTCGCCGGCGGCGTGGCGCCCACGAACCCGCACCAGGTGATGTCGTAGAACACCGACCCGGGCGTGGCGAGCTTGGCCCAGAGGTCGATGAGGAGCGTGTCGCCCTTCCTGATCGGCCTCGCGTTCTCCAGGGTCGGCTCGAAGTGCGGGTCCGCCGGTTGCTCGTTCGTGCCGACGATCGGGTACTCGCGCATGCAGTCGAGCCCCTCCTCGCCGAACCGCTTGACGATGAACTGCTGCACGTCGTACTGAGTGAGGGTGCGGGAGGCGCGCAGCTCGCTCCCCACCAGCGCGAACGCCTCGTCCTTGATGCGTTGCACCCTCTCCCCGGCGTCCAGGTGCGACCGGTAAGCGTCGTTGTCGAGCAGCGCCTGGAACGTCTGCACCAACCCCGCCGAGGAGACGACCTCGTACCCGAACGACCGGATCAGCTCGACCGTCCCGGCGTCGACAATCGAGACGTAGGGGACGTTGCCCTCCGGGGAGTACTGCATTGCCACCTTCGCGGCGGACCCCAACGTCTCCTTGAGGGCCGCGTGCAGCTCCCGCCATGAGAGGTAAACCCGCTTGGCGCCCGGCAGGGAGTCGAGCTTGGTGGACTCGACGGCGGAGACCAGCCGCACCGGTTCGCCCTTGACCGGGATCCAGTAGAACCAGCGGCGGGTCGTGAACCCCCCGAAGTCCAGGCCGAGAACACCGTACGCGATTGCGTCGCGGTTGCGAAAGTCGTAGAGCAGCCAGCCGTCTGCGCCGGTCGCCTGAAGCTCGCTCTGAATGCGTGCGATGTCGGGCACTGAGGCCTCCCTTGCGTGCGGTCAAGGTTGCACACCCCGGGCCTGCTCGTCAACTCTCCCCGGCGCCAACCGCGGACGCCATTCAGTACACGAAATGCGGGCCGAGGTTGACGACGACCTTCGCGACCTGGGGGAAGCGCGACGTCAACGCATCGCGGATCGCAGCAGCGGCGGCGGGCGCCTGGCCGCTGTCCGCCTTGAGGTTGAAGATCACGGCACAGGGTCGCTCGTGGCCGACGATGCGGAGCGAGTGGAACTCCTGCGCCCCGACGATCGTGGGCACCGTCGCGGCGAGAAACGAGTGGACGGCGGCATAGAGTGGGTGCGCCCGGTTCACCGGATCGACGTGGACCACCGCCTGGCCCGGAAACCGTCTCGTCAGCTCCTTCTCCGCCGCCTCGGCCAGCTCGTGGGCGCTGACGACGTCGAGCGCGTCCGAGACCTCGATGTGCAGGGAGGTCACGAGAAACCCTCCGTACCAGTGCACGATGACCTCGTGGACCTCGTCCACGCCCGGCACCGCCAGCGCCGTGGCCCGGATCTGGGAGACCAGCTGCGGCGAGGGCGCCTGCCCGATCAAGGGGTCGAGGGCGTCCCGCGTCAGCGCGTAGGCGGCGGCCGCGATGAACGCCGCGACCGCGAGGCCGCCGACGCCGTCCACCCAATCCAGACCGAACCTCCCGGCAACGAGCGAAGCGATCACCACGCCCGTGGCGACGGCGTCGCTACGGTGGTGCAGGAAATCGCCCTTCAGCGCGCTCGAGTCGATCCGTCCGCCGAGGTCGCGGGCGAAGCGCGACAGCCACTCCTTGACCGGCAGCGTGGCGGTCAACGCCAGCAGGAGCACGACGGAGGCGTGGACCGGGTGCGGGTGCAGCAGCCGCAACACGGAGTTCTGCCCGATCTCCCAGGCGGCCACGAAGAGCAGGATGCCGACGACGAGCGTCGCGATGCTCTCGACGCGGCCGTGGCCGAACGGGTGTTTGGCGTCCGAGGGCCTCGCCGCGGCCTTGAACCCCCAGATGATCACCCCCGAGCCGAGGAGGTCGCCCAGAGAGTGCAGCGCGTCGGCAACCAGCGTGATGCTCCCGATGACGAGGCCGGGGATGAGCTTGACGACGAAGAGCACCAGGTTGATGACGACGCTCGTCCACCCCTCCAGCAGCCCGTAGGCCTCCCTGGTGCGGGGGTTCGATACGTCCTCAGGAGTTGAGACGAATTTTCTGACAAGCCAGTCCGTCAGCACCGGCGGAGCCTAGCACACGGCCGTTCGCCGGTGGTGTATCCTTCCCCGGCCCCAGCAGGGGTGGCCCGCGCCTCGCGGGCTGGGGGTTCGCGTGACGACAACCACCGTCCTCGACATGATCGGCAGCACGCCGCTCATCCCGCTCCGCCGCATGACGCAGCCCGGGATGGCCGCGGTCCTCATCAAGATGGAGGCCTGGAACCCATCCGGCTCGCTGAAGGACCGCGTCGTCAAGTACATCATCGAAGACGCGGAGCGCTCCGGCCTGCTCAAGCCGCACCACATCATCATCGACGCGTCCTCCGGCAACACCGGCATCGCCATCGCCATGATCGCGACCCTCAAGGGCTATCGCTCGCGAATCTACATGCCGGAGACCAAGTCGGTCGAGCGCCGCAAGATCATGCGCACGTGGGGGACCGAGCTCGTCCTCACCACCGGCGCCGATCAGAACTCCCACATCTGGGCGGTCGAGGAGGCCGCGAAGGACACGACGACCTTCTTCTACCTCAACCAGAACGGCAACGAGGGCAACGTCCTGTCGCACTACTTCGGCACCGGCGCCGAACTGCTCGCCCAGACCCACGGCGACATCGACTGTTTCGTGGCCGGCGCCGGCACCGGCGGTACGCTGATGGGGGTCGCGCGCTACCTGCGCGACCACGGCCGGCCGACGCAGATCGTCGCGATCGAGCCCGACAACTCGCACTCGAAGATCGAGGGACTGCTGCACTTCGACGGCACCTTCATCCCCCCGATCTGGGACCCCTCGCTGATTTCGGAGCAGGTGCGGGTGAGCGACGAGGTGGCGTTCGAGACGACGCGCCGCCTCGCCCGCGAGGAAGGGATCTTCTGCGGCCCGTCCACAGGCGCGATCCTCGCGGTGGCGCTGGAGAAGGCCCGCCAGCTCGGCGAGGGGCACACGGTCGTGACCGTGGGCTGCGACCGCGGCGAGCGCTACCTCTCGACCAAGCTCGTCCCGGAGGAGTGAGCCCGGGGGTCGGGACTCTCTTTGGCGCGGCTTTCGACCGAGCCTCCGGTATCCTCGGTGCATGCGAACACCATGGTTCTCGGTCGGCGCAACCCTGCTTGCGATCGCGGTCGCGTCCGGTGCGCTCGGTGCTCACCTGCTCCGCGCCCGGCTCGACGCGCCCTCCCTCGCGCTCTGGGAAACGGCGGTCCGCTACCTCGTCGTGGGCGGTTTCGGCCTCATCGCCGCCGGCCTCGGGGCGCACGCCGCGCCGGCCCGGTCGTGGCGGGCGGCGGGGGTCGCCCTGACGGCGGGGGCGGCAATCTTCAGCGGCACGGTGGCCGCCCTCGCCCTCGGAGGCCCGCGGTGGCTGGGGGCGGTCACGCCCCTGGGCGGGTTGTCGCTGATCGCAGGCTTCGCCGCGATGGCGGCCGCCGCCGTCAGACGAGGCCGAAGCTCCTGAGAGCGGTCGCCGCGACCGTTGCCCCGATGCTGATCGACGCGGTCGCCGCCGGCGACGGGGCGTTGAGGACGTGGACCTGCCGTTCCCCCTCGACGATCCTGAAGTCGTCGAGCAGCCGGCCCGATGGGTCGAGCGCCTGCGCCCGCACACCGGCGCCCCCGGGCGTCAGGTCGGCCGGTTGGATCTCGGGGATCAGCGCCTGCAGCGCCCGCACGAAGGCGCGCTTGTCGAACGACCGCCAGTACTCGCCGAGGCCCATCCTCCAGTAGCTCCGCGCCATGCGCCAGAACCCCGGGTAGGCGAACGTCGTCGCCGTGTCGCGCAGCGAGAAGCTCCAGCGCGTGTACCCCTCGCGTTTGAGCGCCAGGACCGCGTTCGGCCCGGCCTCCACGCCGCCCCCGACCATCCTCGTGAAGTGGACGCCGAGGAACGGAAACTCCGGGTCGGGGACCGGGTAGACGAGGTTCCTGACGAGGCCGTCCCGGCCCTGGGCCAGCCGGTAGTACTCGCCGCGGAACGGCACGATGAGGACGCCCGGCTCGACCCCCGCCAGGCGCGCGACCCGGTCGCTCTGCAGGCCCGCGCAGTTGACCAGGAAGCGGCACCGCACCTCGCCCTTGCCGGTTTCCAGCACCATGCCGTCGCCGTCGCGCGCGACCTTGCGCACCGGCGCCCCCAGCATCACCTCGCCGCCGCCGCGTCTGACCTCTTCGGCGTACGCCTCGGTGACCCGCACGTAGTCGACGATCCCGGTCTGCGGCACGAACAGGCCCGCAACCCCGGCCGCGTGCGGCTCGATCTCGCGGATCTCCCCGGGGCCGAGCCGACGCAGCCCGACGAGGCCGTTGGCCTCGCCCCGGCGCCGCAACTCCTCGAGGACGGGGACTTGCTCGGCCCGGGTCGCAACGACCACCTTGCCGCACCGCTCGGCGGGGATCCCGTGCTCGGAACAGAACCGCAGCAACGCCTCGCGCCCGGCCGTGCAGTTGCGCGCCTTGAGCGAGCCCGGCCGGTAGTAGAGCCCGGAGTGGATCACGCCGCTGTTGTTGCCGGTCTGGTGCGCCGCGAGCCGCGGCTCCTTCTCGACGACCGCGAGCGAGACCCGAGCCCGGGCCAGCACCGCCATTGCGGTCGCGACCCCGACGATCCCGCCCCCGACCACCGCCACGTCAACCCTGGTCCCAGCCATCGCGCCTCTCTCCGTCTGCGGGATGATACGACGTGCGGCGAGGGCGGCCCTCAGCGCCCCGCGAGGCCGGCCTCGCGCAGGATGGCGTCGGCGATGGTCTCGTAGGCGCCGCCGAAGTGGTGCGCGCCCTTGAGGGCGAGATCGGTGGCCAGACCAGCGCCGAGCGACGGGCAGAGCGAGTCGCGTTCCTCGTCTCCCTGCACGCACAGCACCTTCAGCCCCGCGAGCTTCTCGACCTCGGGCTTGACGGGCAGCTCGTTCTTCCCCCCGGAGCCGCCCAGCCAGTCCCCGACGTGGAACTCGAACTCGACGCTGCCGGTGGCGCCGAGCAGCGCGACCAGGCGCACCCGCCCGCGCAGGTCCGCCGGGAGGCGGTCCGCCATGAACGGCAGCACCTCCGCGCCGCGCGAGTACCCCACCAGGAGCACGCGCTGCTTGTGCCACGCCGCCAGGTAGTGCCGCAGGATGCGCACGAGGTCCGCCGCCGCGATGTCGGGGGTCTTCCTCTTCCAGAAATACTGCAGCGAGTTGAGGCCCACGACCGGGATCCCGCGGCCAGCGATCACCGTCCCGATCTCGCGGTCGATCCCGGCCCACCCGCCGTCGCCCGAGACGATCACCGCCATGGTGTCGGAGGCCGCACCCTTGGCCGGCACCTCGACCAGGGGGAGGCCGCCCACGTCCGACTCCGGGGTGGACGCCGCCGTGGCCGGCGCAAGCGCCGCCGGCTGCCCGGGCGCGGCGTCGGCCCGGGTGATGCGCGCGAACGCTTCCTTGAACTGCGGCATCCAGTTTCGCGGCACCGCGAAGCCGTGCCCCACCTTCGGCAGCATCACGATCTCGCCCCTGGGTACGCTGCGGACGAAGCTCGCGGTGGCCGGCGGGTCGCACACCTGGTCGATCGTCCCCTGCAGGGCGATCCAGGGCGCCTGCAACGTCGCGGCCGGGAGGAAGTCCACGCCCTTTCCCTTCGCGAGCGGCTGCCAGGCGAGACCGCTACCCTTGCAGAACGGCCGCGTGCGCGGAAAGTCCGGGCAGAACCCGAGGCTGATCGCCCCCTGGAACGTGTTGGGCGGGGCCTGCACCAGGACCGCGTACACCAGCGTGGCCCCCGACGAGTAGCCCACCAGCACGGGCAGCCGGTACGCCGGGAACTCCAGCTTCTTCTGCACGTACTGGCTGAGCGCCTCGAAATCGGCGGCCGGGTAGAGACAGGGTTCGGTCGACGCGGCGAGCTGCTTCTCGTAGTGGACGATGTCGATGCCGACGACGAGGGCGCCGGTCGCGGCAAGCTCGCGGGCCATGTCCACGACCCCCTTGTTCCATCCGCCGTCCCCGGAGACGAAGAGCGCGACCTGCGCCGGTTGCGCCCCGGCCTGGTACAGCGTCACGGTTCCGAACCGGCCGAACTCGAGCGTCGCCTCGGCCGCCGCAGGCCGCGGCGACGCCGCGAGCAGCACCACAGCGAGAGAAAGGAATCGTCTCATTTCAGCACCACCCCTCTCAGCCCCCCGGCGATCAGCGCGGCCACGTTGGTCACGATGCGCGGGAGCGCGAGCCCGCCGGGCGACGCCAGGTACTTGGGCTCCCACACCGGGGCGAACTTGTCCTTGTACTGCCGGATTCCCTGGAAGTTGTAGAAGTTCTCGCCGTGGCGGTAGAGCAGCGCGCCCAGGCGCATCCACAGCGGCGCGAGGGCGTGCTCCTGCATCCCGGAGAGCGGCGCCATGCCGAGGTTGAACCACCGGTACCCCTGCTCCCTCCCCCACAGCATGAGCTTGACGAACATGTACTCCATGACGCCGTTGGGCGCGTCGCGCAGGAAGCGCATCAGGTCGACGGAGAGTTCCTCGCGGTCCGCGGCGGTCCACACGTTGGCGAACGCCGCGAGGCGGCCTTCGTGCCGCACGACCGCCACGGCGAACTGCGACACGTACTCCGGCGAGAAAAGCCCGAGGGAGAAACCCTTCTCCCGCGTCCCCTTGGCCGCGAGCCAGGCGTCGGAGACGACCTTGAGGTCGGGGATGAGCGCGGGGACCCCCTCGCGCGGCACGATCTCGAAGCCGCACCCCTCCGCCTCCAGTCTGCGGTGCACATGCCGCAGCCACTTGCGGTCGTGGCCCTCGAGCGTGAACTCGTCGAGCCTGACGCGCGCCTCCTCGCCCAAGCGCATCACCGTGAGGCCGAGGTCGAGGTAGAGGTGGAGCTGGTTCCGCCCCACCTCGTAGAACACCGGCCAGTCGGCGTGGCGGTCGCACAGCTCGCCGAAACGCCACACGAGATCGGACATGGCGTCCGCGGGCCCCACGGGGTCGCCGAGCGCCACCCAGCTCCGGCCGCTCACCCCATACATGATGAAGGCGTCGCCGTCCTCGCTGAAGATGAACCTCTTGTCGCCCAGCAGGGCCAGGTTCGCCTGCGTCCGCGGTGAGCGCTCCACGATCGCGCGGACCCTCGCCAGATCGTCGCCGCCGACGCTCGCGGCCGCCGGTGGCGCCGGCCGCAGCAGGCGGGCCACCGCGAACAGCAGCGCGACGCCGAGGGCGCCGACCGTGGCGCGGAGGAAACGCGGCGCGTCGCCGGAAAAGGCGAACTTCCACCACAGGTCGTTGGAGTACTCGACGTGCTTGTAGGAGAAGAAGCCCAGCCACACCGAGGCGAGCAGGACGAGGGCGGTCGCCGCGATCCACGCCGGGCTCATCCACTCGCCGGTCAGCGACGCCCTGCGGTAGAAGTGCCGCCGGCTCGGGAGCAACGCGGCGAGCATCAGCGCCAGCGCCAGGGCCTCCTCGTAGTCGAGGCCCTTGAGCAGCGAGACCACCACGCCGACCGAGAGCAGCGAGACGGCCATCAGGTACGCCCCGTCGAGCCGTTTCTGGATGCCGTTGGCGAGCAGCAGGAGTGCCGCGCCGGCGATGCTGCCGACGAGGTGCGAGAGCTCGAGCACCGGCAGGGGGATCAGGGTGCGCAGCGAGGCCAGGCGCCACCTGGCCGCCGGCGTCGCCCCGGAGACCAGCAGGATCGCTCCGCCGAGGAAGCAGGTGATCGCGAGCACATGCGGGACGATGCTCGGCGCCCACCTCCCGAAGACGCGGGCCGCGCGCCGCACGCCCTCGCGCCGTCCCATCAGCTCGTGGGCCGCGAGCAGCGCGGCCGCCGCCGCCAGCGGCACCAGGTAGTAGACGACGCGGAACGCGAGCAGCGCCCCGAGCGCGGCGGCAGCCGGCACCGCCGGGCCCAGGAGAAGGAGCATCACCCCTTCGAAGACGCCGAGCCCTCCGGGCACCTGGCTCGCCACCGCGGCGATCTGGGCGAGGAGGTAGATGCCGAAGAAGGCGGCGAACGACAGGCGCGGCCCCGGCGCGAGCAGGACGTAGAGCGCCGCCCCCACCGCCAGCCAGTCGAGGGCCGAGATCATGAGTTGCCCCGCGAGCAAGGCCGGGCGACGGCACCGGAAACTCGAGACCGCGCACGCGAAACGGCCGGCGACGGCGGGCGCTCACGAGCAGGACCGCCGCGACCGCGACGAGAAACGCCACCCCAAGCGGACGCACGCCCACGAAAGGGAGGTGGAGCGCGGCGGGGACCGCGAGCGGTTCCGCCGCGAAAACGACGCCCGCGACGGCCATGAACCCGAGCCAGAACGTCGCGCTGCAGAAGGCGATCACCTTCGTGATCGCGAGCGCGGAGAGGCCCCACCCCGAGTAGAGGCGAAGGCGCACCGAGCCGCCGCTGACCACCGCCAGCCCGACCGCGTTGCTGAAGGCGTGGCCCACGAACGACGCGAGCGCCGTCCGGCGGTATGGGAGCGCGTGACGGGCGTACGCCAGACCGAGCGTGTCGTACCCGGTGAGCAGGAGATAGCTCGCAGCCGAGAACAGCGCGGCGAGCCAGATGCGATGGGCCGGAAGCGAGCGGAACTCGTGCAGCACCTCGTGGTAGCTGTAGTGCCGCAGCTCGACGTGCAGCACCCACAGGGCAGCGGCGAAGAGCGCGACGCCCAGCAGCGGCCCGAAGGCGCGGAGCGGCACCTTTCTCATCGCCCGTCTCGTCCTGCCGTGCGCGCGCCGTCCGGCCCCGGCCCCGCAGCAGCGATGAATCGGTCCGGCCGGCTCACCGCGACCGCCGGAGGAGACGCCCGAGAACGAGCGCCGCCAGCAGCCCGACGATGACAACCCCCGACGTGATCAACAGGTTCTGGTGGACCTGCGCCGAGACCCTCGCCCATTGCCGGCCGGCGAGCGCCCCCAGCGAGACGAAGGTGAACGACCACAGCAGCGCTCCGGCATAGGCGAAGAAGGCGAAGTCGACGTACGGCAGCCGGGTCGCGCCCGCCACCACGGCCGTGAGGTGGCGAATCCCGGGGAGGAAGTACCCCCAGAGCAGCGCCCAGTGCCCGGATCGCTCGAACCACGCCTCCACGCGCTGCATCTGCTCCGGCGACACGCGGACCGCGCGCCCGAGCCGGCGCGTGAGGACGCGCCCCACGCCCCGGCCCACGGTGTAACTCACCGTGATGCCGCAGCTGCTGCCGAGGAACGCCGCCAGCAGCGTCGGCACGAGTTCCAGCCGGCCGTGGTACACCATCACGCCGGCAAAGGTCAGCAGCGACTCCTCCGGCACCGGAACCCCGATGATCCCGAACATCAACAGGGCAAACAAACCGAAGTAGCCGTAGTGGGTCAGCCAGTAGGCAAGGGTGTGGACCACGCGCCCGCCCGCCGGCCCGTTCCCTAGCTCGCGCCGCCGGCCACGCCGGCCAGCACCGTGGCCACCGAGCCCCCGGCGAGCTCGACGCAGAGCCAGCGGCCCTCGCAACGCACGTCCTTCACCCTCACCTCGAGCCCCTCGGGGAGGAAACGGCGGAGGTCCACGAGGACGATGCGGTCCTCGGGGTCGAACCGCACCATCCCCTGCCCAAACCGCCGGACGATGACGCCAACGAGCGCCAGCGGCAGAGGGATCCCCAGCGGCCCGCGCAACCCCTCGACCCGGCAGCCGAAGACGCGGCGGTGCAGCCGCAGCTCGCGCACCTTCGCCGAGACGCGCGCCGGGAGCCCCTGCCACGCCGCCTCGAGGTGCAGCTCGAGCTCGTCGCCCGCCCCGGTGACCTCGAGGCGCCGGAGCAACGGCGTGCGGCGGCCGAGCTCCCGGTTGACGACCAGTTCGACCATGTCGAGGTCGATCCAGAGCGTGAAACCGTCCCACCGCACCAGCGGACGCGTTGCCAGACTCGAGGCCATGTCGTAAGTATAGCCGGGCATCCGGAACTCCGACCGGCCGGGACGGCCGGCGCCACGGCGCACACCTGGCCCATGTTGACCGGTTCTCTGCCTCCCCGCCGGTGCGAGCGCGGGGAACCCGCCGGACGGATGTGTCACGCGCGGACGGCGGCGCGCCAGTACGCCAGCGTGTCGGCAAGCGTCCGCTCGAACGGGATCTCGGGGCGCCAGCCGGTCGCGGCGCGGAAACGGGACGCGTCGCCGGTCAAGACCTCGATGTCGGCGGGGCGCAGCCTGACGGGGTCGAACGCCACCTCGACGACGGCGTCCGAGAGCGCCAGCAGGCGGTCGAGGATCCCGCGGATCGAGTGCGCCTCGCCGCTGGCCACGTTGTACGCCTGGCCGGGCTCCGCTTTCGTCGCCGCCAGCCAGTACGCCCGCACCGCGTCGCGCACGTCCACGAAATCGCGGCGGACCTCGAGGTTCCCCACCTGGATCCGGGGCGGGCGCGACCCGGCTTCGATCTCGGCGATCTGGCGGGCCAACGAGGCGATCACGAATCGGTGCGACTGGCGCGGGCCGCAGTGGTTGAACAGGCGCAGGCGCACCGTGCGCAGGCGGAACGCCTGGAAGTACTGAAAACCGAGCATGTCCGCGGCCGCCTTGCTGACGGCGTAGGGCGACACCGGGCGGAACGGTTGCTCCTCCCGGATCGGCAGCTCGTCCTCGCGGACCAGGCCGTACGCCTCGGCCGAGCACGCCAGCACCACCGCCGCGTCGAGGTCGAGCTGGCGCATCGCTTCGAGCAGGTGTAGCGTTCCAAGGGCGTTGACCTGGAGCATCTCCGACGGCGTGTCCCAGGAACTCGCCACCGACGACGACGCGGCGAGGTGAACGATCGCGTCCGGACGGGTTGCCTGCAGGGCCCGCATCAGCGACGGCGCGTCGAGCAGGTCGCCCTCGACGATCCGGACCTCCGGGCCCGGCTCGGCCGACGCCGGCGCCTCGGAACGCCACCGCCGCAATCCGTACAGCTCGAGCCCAGCGTGGTTCGCGAGCAGGTACTCGACCAGGTGCAGGCCCACGAACCCCGAGACCCCCGTGATCAGGATGCGCATCGGGAGTATGGTAACCGATCAGAACGGGGCGAAGCCCGACGCCGCCTGGTGCTCGGCCCGCACCGCGTTGAACAGGCCTTCGAGCGCGTCGTAGTGCTGCTTCTCCCAGTCGGCCAGGAACTGGTAGAACCCCTTGACCTCCGCCTCGGTCGCCTGCTGGGCCGACGCCGAGAAATAGCGGATCGCGTTGCTCTCCAGCGTCATCCCGACCGAGAGCACGCCGAGCTCGAACTCGGATGCCGCGGCCTGCTCGCGGAACCTTGCGGTGAACAGCGCCTGGTTGATCGCGCGCTGCTCCGGCGAGCGCAGGTTGAGCTGGAACGCGGCCGCGCCCTTCTCGTTGAGCTGGCCGGCCACGCCCTTGAGGAACGCCTGGTGCTGCACCTCGTCCGCCGCCAGCTTGGCGAACAGGTCGCGCACCGCATCCTTTTCCGCGCGGTCGGCCGTCATCGAGTAGAAGGTGTAGCCGTCCACCTCGATCTGATACGCCTTCCTGAGGATGTCGAGCATCTGCTCGCGGTCGCTCATTTCCCGACCTCCTGCTCGCTCATGGGCGCGGGTGGGGGCCCGGACCCCGGACCCCGAAACCCGAGCCCTGCCGCGTCACACCGCTTCCCGCGCCAGCGGCTCCGGCCGCGTCGCGGCCGAGTCCGCGGGCACGTACTCGAGGGCGTGCGTGGGGCAGAACGGGACGCACTTCGGATCGCCCCCGCACAGGTCGCACTTCTGCACGCAGTGGTAGGCCTCGTCCCAGAGCATGTTGCCGAACGGGCACGCGGCCACGCACATGCGGCAGAGGATGCAGCGCTCGCGGACCATCTCGATCGCGCCCGTTGCCTCGTTGCGCACCAGGGCTTGCGTCGGGCAGATCGCGGCGCACGCGGCGTCGTGACACTGGAAGCACACCACCGGCGTGCCCAGCTCCGGCCCGCGGCGGAAGATGTTGATGCGCGTCTTGGAGGGCCTCCCCTCGCTGCCATGAGCGAACGCGCAGGCAAGCTCGCACTTGCCGCACGCGATGCAGCGCTCGACGTTGACCCGGTAGATCATCTCCATCGCCGCCCCCTACTTCGCCAACGACAGCGTCGTGAACGTGTTCGCCATCTGCTTGCGCTTGCAGGCGTCGCAGGCCAGGAAGTAGCCCTCGGGAACGCCGCCCCGGCCCGCGTAGAACGTCGCCTGCTCCTTCGTGATATGGGCCCGGCCGCAGTGCGGGCAGCGCACCATCTCGAACCGCCGGCCCCAGATCGTGCGGCCCAGATCCGAGGTCTCGTACGGGATGCAGTCGGTCGGGCAGATCTCGGCGCACGCCAGGCAACCGATGCAGTCGGGCGGCGCCTCGTGGAACGGCGGCGCCACCTCTTTCCCGGCGCCGCGGTTGACCGTGGAGATCGCCGAGACCCCGATCTGATCGCACACCCGCGTGCACAGGCCGCAGAGGACGCAGTCGGTGGTCTCCGGGTTCTCGCGGTACGACGTGCGCTCGATGCCGTACTCGCGTGCCAGGCTCTGGACCAGCGGCGCCTCCGGGCAACGCGCCAGCAACAGGTCGAGGACCACCTTGCGGGTCGCCACCACGCGCTCGGTGCCGGTGCTCACGGCGAGGCCATCCTCCGCCGGGAACATGCAGGACACGACCATCTTTTCCCAGCCGTTCCACTCCTTCTTCGTGACGTCGACCAGGCACAGACGGCACCCGCCCCACGGCTCCAGCGCCTCGTGCTGGCACAGCGTCGGGATGCGGACCCCGATCGCACGCGCCGCGTCGAGGACGGTCGCGCCCTCGCGGACTTTCGCCACCCTGCCGTCGATCGTGAGGGTCACCATCGTTTCCTTGCCTCCCGTTCGGATCGCCGCCCGTTCCCTGCCGTCTCTCCCCTGTCCTCCGTGCACGGGCGCCAAGCCGCTCATACCGCCTCCCGGTTCTCCGCGGACCGATCCTTCGGGAAGAAGCGTACGGCGCCTTCCGTGGGGCAGACGTCGTAGCACGCACCGCACGAGATGCATTTCTCCTGGTGGATCGTGTGCAGCTTCTTGGTCTCACCGGTGATCGCATCGGCCGGGCACGCCTTGAAGCAGAGGTGGCAGCCGTTGCACAGCTCCGGCACGATCTCGTACGCGGTGAGGTCGCGGCACATCCCGGCAGGGCAGGCCTGAGCGAAGATGTGGGCCTCGTACTCCGAGCGGAAATACCTGAGGGTGGACAACACCGGGTTCGGCGCCGACTTGCCCAGCTCGCACAGCGAGCCGAGCTGCATGCCGGCCGCCAGCGTCTCGATCCGCTCGATGTCGCCGGGCTTGCCGCGCCCGGCGACCAGGTCGTCGTAGATGGCCAGCATCTGCTTGAGGCCCTCGCGGCACGGCACGCACTTCCCGCACGACTCCTCGGTGAGGAAGCCGAGGAAGTAACGCGCCACGTCGACCATGCAGGTGCGGTCGTCCATGACGATCATGCCGCCGGAGCCCATCATCGAGCCCGCCTCGGTGAGTCTCTCGTAGTCCACGGGGAGGTCGAGGAGCGACTCGGGCACGCACCCGCCGGACGGCCCGCCGGTCTGCACCGCCTTGAACGGACGGTCGCCGATGATCCCCCCGCCGATGCCGTAGACGATGTCGCGCAGCGTCATCCCCATCGGCAACTCGATGAGGCCGGTGTTCTTGACCTTGCCGACCAGCGAGAACGCCTTCGTCCCCTTCGACTTCTCGGTGCCCATGCCGGCGAACCATCCGGCGCCGTGGTGAAGGATCGCGCCGACGTCGGCCCAGGTCTCGACGTTGTTGAGCACCGTGGGCCGGTCGAAGAGGCCCTTGTCGGTGGCGTGGACGTACTTCTGCCGCGGCTCGCCGACCTTCCCTTCGAGCGACCGCATCAGGGCCGACGACTCACCGCAGACGAAGGCGCCGCCGCCCCGCGAGATGGCGAGGTCGAAGTCGAAGCCGGTGCCGAGGATGTTGGCGCCGAGGAAACCGTGCGCTCGCGCCTGCTCGATCGCGACCCTGAGGTTGACCACGGCCAGGGGGTACTCGTCGCGCACGTAAATGAACCCCTCGTGCGCGCCCACGGCCCAGGCGCCGATGACGATCCCCTCGATCACCGAGTGCGGGTCGCCCTCCATGATCGAGCGGTCCTTGAACGCGCCCGGGTCGCCCTCGTCGCCGTTGCAGACGACGAACTTGCGCCCGTCCTCGGCGTTGCGGCACGCCCGCCACTTGCGCGCGGTGACGAACCCGGCGCCGCCGCGGCCGCGCAGGCCGGAGCGCTCGATCTCGCCGATCACCCGCTCCGGGGTCATCTCGAAGATCGCCTTGACCAGGCCGGCGTAGGCGTCGTGGCCGATCGCGTCGGCGATGTCCGTCGGGTCGACCTTGCCGATGTTGCGCATCGCGACCCGCGTCTGGTTGGCGTAGAACGGCACGTCGCCGTAGTGCTCCACGCGCTTGTTGTCCGCGGGGTTCTTGTAGAGCAGCCGCGGGATCACCGTTCCGCCGGCCACCGTCTTCTCGCAGATCTCGGCCACGTCCTTCGGCTTCACCTGGGTGTAGAGGATCCCGGCGGGCTGGATCACCACCAGCGGCCCGCGCTGGCAGAAACCGTGGCAGCCGGTGCGCTTCGTGAAGGTGCCGACCTCGGCGGTCAGGCCGCGGGCCTGGAGTTCCTTGGTGAACGTCTCCGCAACGCGCATCGAGCCGTTGGCGAGGCACCCGGTGCCGCAACACACCAGGACCTCCTGGCGACGAGCCGCGGCGGAGTCCAGGGCGCGGCGGCGGAACTCGTCGTACGCGGCGGCCGATTCAATTCTCATGGTCCGCCTCCGTCTCGGCGAGGTAGTCCGCGACCTTCGCGGGCTGGGCGCTGCCGTGGTACTGCTCGCCGACGATCACGACCGGCGCCATGGCGCACGCCCCGACGCAGTTGACGGTCTTGATGGTGAAGCCCATGTCCTCGGTCGTCTCCCCGGACTTGATCTTGAGCAGACGCTCGATCTCCTCGATGAGGCGGTTCGCGCCGCGGATGTGGCAGGCGGTGCCGGTGCACACGCGGACGATCGTCCGCCCCTGCGGCACCAGCGAGAAGGCTTTGTAGAACGTGCCCACCGAGAACACCTTGGCGAGCGGCACGTCGAGCGCCTCGGCGACCTTCACCAGCACGTCGCACGGCAGGTAGTGGTAGGCGCGGTGAACGTCCTGCAGCACCTGGATCAGCGCCGTCTCGGACGCGGGGTAGCGGGCGAGGATCTCGTCGAGGGGTGCGGCGTTCACGCACGGCTGTCCGCTCATGCGCCAACCTCCTGCGGCACGGCCTTGCCGTCCGCCGCCTCCCGTTCCCCCAGTGCGTACCCTTCCTGCAGCGCGGCGAGGTTGGAGTCGATCACCTTCGCCTTCCCCGCGAACGTCTCGCGCACGAGCCCCTCGACGGCCGCGAGCGAAACCGCCCGGGTGGCGCCCAGGTAGGCGCCCAGCGCCACCATGTTGGCCGCGCGCGGGTTGCCGAGTCGGTTGGCGATCTCGTTGGCGGGAACCTTGACGACGCGCACGTCGCTCCGCTGCACGTCGCGGTTGATCAGCGAGGTGTTGACGAGGAGCAGGCCCCCCGGCTTGACCATCCCTTCGTACTTTTCCAGGGACGGCAGGTTCATCACCATGGCGACCCATGGTCGCTCGACGACGGGCGAGCCCACCGGCCGGTCGGCGATCACCACCGTGCAGTTGCACGTGCCGCCCCGCATCTCCGGCCCGTACGAGGGGAGCCACGACACTTCCTTGCCGTCGGCCATGCCGGCGTAGGCGAGCATCTTCCCGATGAGGAGCACGCCCTGGCCGCCGAAGCCCGCGATGATGAGGTCGTTCTGCATCACCCCTCCTCAGCCGGCGCCGGCCGGGGCGCGCGGTCGAGCCCATCGGGCGTCTTGAACACGCCGAGCGGGTAGTACGGCACCATGTTCTTTTCCACCCACTCCGTCGCCTCGACGGGGGGCAGGCCCCAGTTGGTGGGGCAGGTGGAAAGGACCTCGACCAGAGAGAAACACGTGCCCTCCGCCTGGTAGCGGAACGCGCGCCGGAGCATCTCCTTGGCGGTGACGGCGTGCAGCGGGGTGTGGACGGCGGCGCGGGCGATGAACGCCGGCGTCCGCAGCGTGGCGAGCAGCTCGACGACGCGGATCGGGTACCCGGCCTGGCTCACGTCGCGCCCGAGCGGGCACGTCGTCGCGACCTGGCCCGGCAGCGTCGTCGGGGCCATCTGCCCGCCGGTCATGCCGTAGATGGCGTTGTTGACGAACACCACCGTGATCTTCTCTCCACGGTTGGCGCAGTGGACGATCTCGGCCATGCCGATCGAGGCGAGGTCCCCGTCCCCCTGGTACGCGAAGACGATGAGGTCCGGCCTGGCGCGTTTGACGCCGGTGGCGACGGCCGGCGCGCGGCCGTGCGCCGCTTCTTGGAAATCGGTGGAGAAGTAATTGTAGGCCAGGACCGAGCATCCGACCGGCGCGATCCCCACGGTGCGGTGCGCCAGCCCCAGCTCGTCCACGACCTCGGCCACCAGGCGGTGCACCACCCCGTGCGTGCACCCCGGGCAGTAGTGGGTGGGCACCGGGGCAAGCGCCTGCGGCCTTGCAAACACCACCGTCTCAGCCATGACGCACCTCCGCGGACAGGCCGGCACAGATCGAGCTGACCCGCTCCGCAACCGCCTCGGGGCTGATGAGCATGCCACCCTGGCGGCCGAGGAAGTGGATCGGGCGCGACCCTTCGAGGGCGAGACGGACGTCCTCGATCATCTGTCCGGTCGAGAGCTCGACCACCAGCACCGCGCGGGCGCTCTCGGCCGCCGCCCGCAGCTCGGCGTACGGGAACGGGAAGAGCGTGATCGGGCGGAAGAGCGCCGCGCCGACGCCGTCCTCGCGCAGGTCGTCGAGCGCCGTGCTGCACACCCGCGCCACCGTCCCGTAGGCGACGACGAGCACCTCGTACGGGCGGTCGGTGCCGTAGGCGGCGCAGCGCACCTCGTCGCGCACCATGAGGTCGTACTTGGCGTGGAGCTTCTGGTTGTGGCGCTCCAGCACCTCGGGGTCGAGGAAAAGCGAGTTGATGATGTTCGTGGGCCGGTCGCCGCTGCAGCCGGTCGCGGCCCACGCCTTGGGCGGCAACGGCTTGCACGGCGTGCGCTCGGCCTTGAACTCGACCGGTTCCATCATCTGGCCGATCAACCCGTCGCCCAGCACCATGACGGGGTTGCGGTAGTAGTCGGCGAGGTCGAAGGCGTCCTGCACCAGGTCCGCGGCCTCCTGCACCGACCACGGGGCCAGGACGAGGAGGCGGTAGTCGCCGTGCCCGCCACCCTTGGTCGCCTGGAAGTAATCGCTCTGGCTCGGGAGGATCCCGCCCAGCCCCGGCCCGGCGCGCATGATGTTCACGATGACGACCGGCAGCTCGGACCCGGCGATGTACGAGATCCCTTCCTGCATCAGCGAGATGCCCGGCGACGAAGAGGACGTGAACACGCGCTCGCCGCTGCCCGCCGCCCCGTAGATCATGTTCGACGCCGCGACCTCGCTCTCGGCCTGGACGAACGTGCCGCCCACCTGAGGCAGCCGGTGCGCCATGTATTCGGGGATTTCGTTCTGGGGCGTGATCGGATAGCCGAAGAAGAGCTTGCAGCCGGCCTTGATCGCCGCTTCGCCGATCGCCTCGCACCCCTTCATGAGCTTCTTTGCCATGACTCGCTCCGTTGTTGCCGCCGCCCCTAATACGCGAAGTAGTGGTACATCGTGCCCGACACGCGCATCTGAATCGCCACGTCGGGACACGTGATGCAGCACAGGCGGCAGCCGATGCACCGTTTTTGTTCGACGACGGAAGCGAAGAAATAACCCTTCGCGTTGATCTCCCGGCCCAGGGCGAGGATCTTCTGTGGGCAGGCGTTGACGCACAGCTCGCACCCTTTGCAGAGGTCGCGATCGATGAGGATCTGGGGCACCGGGCTGGCTCCTTTCTCAGTTGAGCACGAACAGCGGTCCGACCTTGCGCTGCTGGCGCGTCCCCTCGAACGGGGGCTTGATCACCCTGTTGAGGACGAGGAGCGGGCACGGGAGAGCGCGCCCCGCCAAGCCGCGCGCCGTCGTCGCGTCGGCGACCGCCGCGACGATCGGCAGGCGCAACCGGCCGGCGGTTTCCTCCGCCATCTCCAGGCCGTCCAGCACGATCTCGGGCGTGGTCTCGGACATCAGGTGGGTATTCGAGAGAAGCCCGGTCACAGGGAGCCGCGCCGCCGCCTCGATCGCCCGCACCATCTCCACCGCATCGCCGACCGTCTCGGTGTACGGGCGGAAAAAGTTGAGCACCACGAGATGCTCGGTCCTTTCCATGGCGACGGCATCGGACACCGAGCCGAGGGCACGCGCCCCCACCGGGTCGCCGCCGACGTCCATGAGGACCTTCCCGTCGCCGTGCTGGAGGAGGTGGCGGACGGCGGGGAGGATGATGGGAAGGTCGGCGTGGGCGTTCTCGCCCTCGGGGGCGACGAGGCGGATGCCGTTCGCCTGCAGCTCTTCGCGCGCCTGCCGGCAACGGAAGTACGGCTTGACCACGTCCAGGTCCACGACGCTCACCTTCTCGCCGCGAGCCCGGAAGCCGAGAGAGAGGTTGAGCGCGATCTCGCTCTTGCCGCTGCCGAAGTGGCCGACGAGGATGACGACGGGCGCGGCGAGAGCTTCGTAGACGTCACCGCGCCCGACGGTTGTGGTCATGGCCTCCATACGCAAACGGTGAGCAACCTCCGCCCCCCCGCCGGACAATGTATGTGAACCTCTTCACGAAATCAAGCCGCATGAATAACATGAGACTCAATCGATAGAGCATCCGTCGACGTTGTTCGCAGGCGATCTCGCGGCGAGCCGCCGGGCGAGCGCGTCCTGCCAGGGAGGAAGATCGGCGCCGACGATCCCGCGGAAGCGGGAGGCGTCCAGCACCGAGTACGCCGGGCGGGGCGCGGGACGGCCCGCGTCCTCCGTTGAGATGGACACGACCTCGGCGGCCGCGCCCAGCTGCCGGACGATCTCGACCGCGAACTCGAACCAGCTGGCCCGCCCCTGGTTGACCACATGCACCACGCCGGCCGCGCCGGCATCAAGCAGGCGGAGCACCGCGCCGGCGAGGTCCGCCGCGTACGTGGGACAGCCGCGCTGATCGCCGACGACCCTGAGTTCGCTGACTCCCGCGTCGAGCTGGCGGCGGATCGCTTCCACGAAGTTGGCGCCTTCGCCGAACAGCCACGCGGTGCGGACGATCAGGTGGCGGCCCGCGCGTTCCGCCGCCCGCTCCCCCGCGAGCTTGGTGCGGCCGTATGCCGAGAGCGGGTTCGGCGGGTCGTCCTCGCGGTAGGGTCGCGTCGAGGCGCCGTCGAACACGAAGTCGGTGGAGATCTGCACCAGCAGCGCACCGGCCTCGTCCGCGGCCGCGGCAAGGCCCGCGACGGCAGCGCCGTTGACCGCGAGCGCCCGGGCTTCGTCGCCCTCGGCCGCGTCCACGGCGGTGTAGGCCGCGCAGTTGACGATTGCGTCAGGACGGGCGCGCGCCACGGCCGCGCGCACCGCGGTCGGGTCCGTGACGTCGAGCTCCGGCAGATCGTAGCCGGAGAACTCGTGCCCCGCCTCGGCTGCGGCGCGTTGCAGCGCCAGGCCCAGCTGCCCCCGGCTCCCGGTTACGAGCAGCCTCATCGCTCTTCGTCTCCGAACCCCGAGCCCCGAGCCCCGAACCCCGTCACTTCAGTCTCCCCCCGTACTGCTCCTCGTAGTAGCGGCGGAACTCCCCGTCGTGGTCCTTGATCGGCCGCCACCACGCCTCGTTCTCGGCGTACCAGCGCACGGTCTCGGCGAGCCCACGCTCGAACGGCACCAGCGGCGACCACCCCAGGTCGCGCAGTTTTGCCGCCGCAAGCGAGTAGCGGCGGTCGTGGCCGACTCGGTCGGCGACCGGGCGGATCAGCGACTCGGGCTTGCCGAGCAGGCGCAGCACCTCGCGCGTGATCGCGATGTTCTCCCGTTCGTTGCCGCCGGCGATGTTGTAGACTTCGCCGTCGGCGCCGTGCTCCAGGACGAACAGGACGGCCCGGCAGTGGTCGGACACGTGCAGCCAGTCGCGCACGTTGCGGCCGTCTCCGTACAGCGGCAGGCGCTCGTCGCGCAACGCGTTGGTGACGAATAGCGGGATCAACTTCTCCGGGTACTGGTACGGGCCGTAGTTGTTCGACGCGCGGGTGATCACCAGCGGCACGCCGTACGTCGCCCAGTACGCGAACGCCAGCCGGTCGCCTCCCGCCTTCGAGGCGGCGTACGGGTTGCGCGGGTTGAGGACGCAGCTCTCGTCGAACGAGCCCTCGGCGATCGAGCCGTACACCTCGTCGGTCGAGATCTGCACGAAACGCCCCAGGCCGATCCGGCGGGCCTCCTCGAGGAGCACGAGCACGCCCTTCATGTCGGTGTCGATGAAGTGCGCCGCGCCGAGCAGCGAACGGTCGACGTGCGTCTCGGCGGCGAAGTTCACCGCCATGGTGCAGCCGGTCATGGCCGCGGCAACCGCCTCGGGGTCGCAGATGTCGCCCTTGACGAAGCGGTAGCGCGGGTCGCCCTCGACGTCGGCCAGGTTCTCCAGGCGTCCGGCGTATGTGAGCTTGTCGAGGTTCACGACTTCCCATTCGGGGCGCTCGGCCAGCACCATGCGCACGAAGTTCGACCCGATGAAGCCGCACCCGCCAGTGACCAGCACACTCGTCATTCGACTATCCTCGGATTCATGCGGCCAAAGAAGTTTACGCGGTCATCGCCCTCGGCCCGCGCAGCGCCGGTCACCGCCCGGCGAGCAGCCCGAGCAGGTACTCGCCGTAGCCGGACTTCGCGAGCGGTTCGGCACTGCGGCGCAGCCGCTCGTCGTCGATGAACCCCATGCGCCAGGCGACCTCCTCGGGGCAGGCGATCTTCAGCCCCTGGCGCTGCTCCACCACCTGCACGAAGTTGGAGGCCGCGAGGAGCGACTCGTGCGTCCCGGTGTCGAGCCACGCGGTGCCGCGCCCGAGCAGCTCGACGGTGAGCTCGCCCCACTCCAGGTAGCGGCGGTTGAGGTCGGTGATCTCGAGCTCGCCGCGCGCCGAGCGGCTGAGGGACTTGGCGACGCCGACCGCCCTGTCGTCGTAGAAGTACAGCCCGGTCACGGCCCAGTGCGAGCGCGGGTGCGCCGGCTTCTCCTCGAGCGACAGCGGCCGGCCGTCGGGACCGAGCTCGACGACACCGTAACGCTCGGGGTCCCGCACCCAGTAGCCGAACACAGTTGCGCCGGCCGTGCGCGCCGCGGCGGCCTGCAACTGCTTCGCGAGTCCCTGGGCGTAGAAGATGTTGTCGCCGAGGATCAAACACACACCCTCGCCGGCGATGAACCGCTCCCCGATCAGGAGCGCCTCGGCGAGGCCGCCGGGGACGGGCTGCTCGGCGAAGGAGAGCCGGATCCCCCACTGGCTTCCGTCGCCGAGCAGGGCGCGGAACAGCGGAGCCTCGTGGGGCGTGGTGATCACCAGGATCTCCCGCATGCCGGCGAGCATCAGCGTCGACAGCGGGTAGTAGACCATCGGCTTGTCGTAGACCGGCACCAGCTGCTTCGACACCGCGAGCGTGATCGGGTGCAGCCGCGTGCCCGCCCCCCCGGCAAGAATGATTCCCTTCATCATTGCAGGAACCGCCCTCCGCATCGTCAGGTTTGCATTCTACACGCCGCCCGCGACGGGCGGCCCATCGAGTTGCGTTCTGGAATACACTGGTGGGCGCCGGCCTTGTCAGTGGGGCAGGGAGGAAACATGACCAAGACCCTGGTTCTGGGTTCCCAGCGCGAGTCCTCGATCTCCGACCGCGACTCCAACCTCATTCCCAACGGGGAGGAGAATGAGCGAATCGGGCAGGTCGCGGAGCACGTCGCTGCGATCCTCGACCTGCTCCATCTCGACCGTACCGACCCGAACCTCACGGGGACACCGGAACGGGTGGCGAAGATGTACCTCGAGATGTTCCACGGCCTCGTGGAAGGGGCGGAGCCGGAGGTCACGACCTTCCCCAATGAGGAGAATTACCGCTCGATGGTCATGGAGCGGGACATCTCGTTCTACTCGATGTGCGCCCACCACCTCGTGCCCTTCTACGGCCACGCCCACATCGCCTACATTCCGAACCGGCGTATCGTCGGCCTCTCCAAGCTTCCCCGCATCCTCGAGTTCTACGCGAAACGGCCGCAGATCCAGGAGCGCCTCACGGAGCAGGCCGCCGACTACCTCTGGAACAACCTGCAGCCGCTCGGCGCGATGGTCGTGATCGAGGCGCGTCACCTCTGCGTCGAGATGCGCGGGGTCAAGAAGCCGGGGGCCCTCACCGTCACTTCGGCGCTTCGCGGCTGCTTCGAGGACCGCAAGGTGCGCGGCGAGTTCCTCAGCTTCCTCGGCCGGACCAAGGAGTGGTAGACGGCACCCTCGGCTAGAACGAGACCTGGACGAAGACGTAGACCCGCTTCGCCCCGGTCACCGTCGCCGCCTCGAGCGGAATTTCCTGTGTCTGGCGGAACTTCTTGCCCGACTTGACCTTGAACAGATCGAGCGAGACCCGTTCCAAACCCTTGCCATCGCCGTCCTCGAGGAGCAGGACCGCGGTCAACTCGGCCTTCTTCCCGGCCGTGTTGGCACCCGCGATCGTCACTTCGCACTTGCCGTTCTCACCGCTCCTGACCTCGCCAATCGGGGTCACGGTCACGTCGTCGAGGCGGACTCCCAGGACCTCGACGCGCAACACGACAGGCTGGCCGAGCGTGATCGCGTAGTCGCCCTGGAAGGGGTTTTCGCTGGGCGCGTACGCCGGCGTCTCCTGAGCGCACACGGGCGCCACGACCAACGCCGCCACGAGCGCGAAGAGCACCCGCTTCATGCCGCCCCTCCTGAACGGGCGAGTCCAAGCTCGCCCAAGGGAATCTTCAGCCAGTGTACACCGCCGGGTGGCGCGCTGCCGGCGCGGTCCGACCTTCAGTGCGCCTGCCGCACCACCTCGCCGATCGCGGATGCCAGCGCCTTTTCGGCGGCGCGTTCGACGCTGAGCGACGTGTACTCGACGGTCGCGCCCGGCGAGGCCCCCTTCGGCCGGCCGGTGGCCAGGTCGAAGCAAGTGAAGGTTACGCGGGAGGAGTACGCGACGTCGTGCCGGCCCATGTACGAGAGGGTGCGCTCGCCGGCGGGTTCGATCCGGACCAGCACCAGTGCGGCCGCGTCGCTCGCGCCGACGGCGCGGACCAACTCGCCGGCGCGTGGGACCCCGCCCCCGCTCAGGAGCCCGTCCGCTCCCGGCAGCGAGGCGGCATCCACCGGCTGCAGCCCGGCCGAGGCGAGGTCCGACTGGACGAGGCTGGCGACCGCGCCCGCCAGCGGCTGGTCGCCGACGACAGCGACTGCAACGCGGCCGGCTACGACGGCCCGGCCGGGTTCCTCCCGCTGGGAGGCGGCACGCGCCGCAGCGGGCGCTTCGGCCCGCCTCGCGGCGGAGCCTTCGCGGCCCGCGCCCCCGGGCGGGCGTTCGCCGGCGGCCGGGGCGCGGCCTGCACCGGTCCTTCGGGCGGTCTCCACGGCGCCGGCGGCGGCCGCGGCGGAAACGGGAGCGGCGCCGCTCCCGGCGACGTCGCCGCTCGTCCCCGCCGCGCCCTGATCGGCCGCCGCCGCGGCCGAGGCGGACTCGTCGGATTCCGGCGGCGTCGCGGGGGCGCCGGTGGCCGAGCGGCTCACCCGGGCGGCGCTCAACCACGGGACGTACTTCCGGACGAGCGGCGAGCGCAGGGCGAAGAACGCGGAGACGGCCATCGCGACCAGAAGGAACGCGACCACCCCGAGGGCCACCAGCACCGGCGCCCGCGAGGGCCGCGCCGAAGGCGACGGCGAAACGGCCGCCACGGGCGCCGCCTGGGGCGCCGGCACCAGCGCCGCGACCGCTCCGGCCGCAGGCGCGGTGACCGGCGGAGGCGGCGCTGCGACCGCGGCGCCGGGCCCTGGGGCGGAGACGGCCGTCGCAGACGGCGCGGCGCCCGGCGCGTCATCCGGGCCGGGAAGCCGGGTCGTCCGCTCGTCCGCGCCAACAACGTCCGCGGCCGCACGCCCGGCGGCGGCACCGCGCATGCCGGCGATGCCGCCGGAGGCGCGCCGGGCCCCCGCGGCGTCGAGCAACCGCTCCAAGTCGGCGGCGAGCTCGTGGCAGTCCTGATAGCGCTGGCCCGGGTCCTTGGCGATCATCCGGTGCACGATCCTGCGGGTCTCGGGATCGACCGCTTCGCTCAACGACGCGATGTCGGGCGGCTCCTCCTCGAGGATCTTGCGCAGCAGCGCCAGCGGGCTGTCGGCGTGGAACGGCGTGTGCCCCGATAGCAGCTCGAAGAACGTGACGCCCAGCGAGTAGATGTCGGTGCGGCGGTCGACCGCCTCGCCCCGGCACTGCTCGGGCGAGAGGTACCCTGGGGTGCCCATGAGCATCCCGGTCGCGGTCAGCCGCGTCGCGGCGTCCTGCGGGAGGGCGAGGCCGAAATCGGCGATTTTGAGCAGGCCGCGCTCGTCCACCATGAGGTTCGCCGGCTTGATGTCCCGGTGCAGGAAGCCCTTGTCGTGGGCGACCGCGAGCCCGTTCGCGGCTTGCAGCATGAACTGAGCCGCCCGCGGGTTGTCGATGCGGCCTTCCTCGCGAACCATGGCGAGCAGCGACTTGCCCGAGACGTACTCCATGACGAAGAAGTGGCGGCCCTCGTCCTCGCCGATGAAGAAGATCTGGATGATGTTCGGGTGCGAAAGCGCCGCGGCCGCCTGCGCCTCGCGCACGAAGCGCGTCACGAACGTCGGGTCGGTGCAGAGGTGTTCGCCCAGGACCTTGATCGCAACGAAGCGGTTGAGCGATTCCTCGTGCGCCTTGTAGACCACACCCATGCCCCCGCGCCCGAGCTCGGAGACGATCGTGTAGTGACCGATCTTCGACGGCGTCACGGCAGCTTCACCATCATCCCCCGCTTGATCGCCGCCACGTTGCCGCTCTTGACGGTGCAGATCGAGAGCTTCTCCTTCGCCTGCGTCACCTCGAGCCGCGCGACCTCGTTGACGCTCTGATCGAGGATCTCGCCGGTGTCCGGGTCGCGCACCACGTTGGCCTCGCCGACCACGAACTCCTGCCCTGCGCTGACCCCCTCGCGCGAGCCGCGGTTGACGTACACCTTGCCGCCGGCCACTTGAGCGACCGTGCCGGTCCAGGGGATCTTCGGCAGCTGCTCGACGAGGAAGTCCACCGCCTCCTTGCAGGCGGCCGTGACGGCCTTGCCCACGTTGCTCTTCTGGTAGCCGCCGGCATCGGCACCCCAGCCGGCGCCGCTATAGCCGACGTCGAGGCCCTTCTTGGTCGAGACGCCGACCACGCTCTTGGACGCCAGCACCTGGCCGGTCGTGGAGTCGACGATGTAGATCGTGGCGTTGACCTCGCCCTTGCCGCCCGCGCCCCCGATCCGGAAGCCGCCCACGTTCACGCCGCCGTGGCCTCCCGCCGTGCTGTCCTGGACGTGCGTGATGGCGCCCTTGACGAGGAGTTGCGCGGGGGTCATCTGGCCGGTCGCCGGCGCCTTGGCGCCGCCCGCGGCCCGCCCCGAGGCGGCAAAGTCCTGCTCCGCCATCGCCTCCTGCCGCATGTCCTTCTCGCCGAGGACGATGAACTTGCCGGTCTGGTTGAGGAGGTCGGTCATGATGGTGCCCCAGGCGTCGCCGATATCCCACTGCCCCGCCCACCCGGCCTTGTTGTCGAACTTGCTCACGGTGATCGAGTAGCGCAGCCCGCCGGTCTGCGCCAGCGCCAGGACCGGAAGCGACAGAGTCAACATCGCAAGCCCCAGAACTCTGATACCCCGTTTCATCGTCTCGCCTCCCCTTTTGTGATCGATACCTGCGCTTATGCTACGCGGACGCGGTCCGGCCTGTCAAACCCTCGTGCCGCCGCAGCGGCTGCCCAGCGCGACATCCGGACCACCCCGCCCGAACACGACGGGACCCCGCGCCCTTGCGCGGGGTCCCGGATTCGATCGGCCTCGAGCCTACTTCTTCTTGCTGCTCTTGGCGGGTTTCACCGTCGGTTTCGCCGTCTTCCCCTGTGCGATGTTCTGGGCCTTGAGCACGCACATCGCCGCCATGTTGACGATGTCAGGGACCTCGACGCCGCGCTGGAGGACGTGCACCGCGGCCTTCACGCCGGACAGGATTGGCCCGATCGCCTCGACCTTGGCGAGGCGCCAGAGCAGCTTGTACGCGATGTTCGCGGACTCGAGGTCGGGGCAGATGAGGACGTTGGCGTCACCCTGGATCGCCGACAGAGGGTACGTCTCCCGGGCGATCGTGGGCTCGACGGCGGTGTCGGCCTGCATCTCGCCGTCCACCACCAGGTCGGGCCAGCGCTCGCCCACGATCTCCCGTGCGCGGCGCACTTTCGTGGTCTTCACGTCGGTGTTCGAGCCGAAGTTGGAGTACGACAGCATCGCGATCCGCGGCTCGACGTCGAAGTAGTCGCGCGCGACCTCGGCCGCGCCGTGCGCGATCTCCGCCAGTTCCTCGGCGGTGGGGTCGAGGGTCACCGTGGTATCGGCGATGAAGATCATCCGATCCTCGAACAAGAGGAGGTAGACCCCGGCTGCCCGACCCTCCACGCCGTCGCTGTGGTGGATCTGGAGCGTCGGCCGGATGGTGTCCGGGTAGTGCATCGTGAGGCCCGAGATCAGCCCGTCGGCGTCGCCTTCGCGCACCATCATGTTGCCGAAGTAGACCGGGTCCTTGAGGGCCTTGGCCGCGTCCTCCGGCGCCATCCCGCGCCGCCAGCGCAGCTCGTGGAACTTCTTCACGTAGGAGTCGAACTTGGGGTGCGACGTCGGCTCCACGACCTCGACCCTGTCCTTCGGGACCTCGAACTCCTTCAGCAGCGGCTCGATCGCCGCCTTGACGCCCACCAGCACCGGCGTGCAGATGCCCTCGTCCACCAGGATTTTGGCCGCCCGCACGATCTTCGGGTGGTCCCCCTCGGCGAACACGATCCGCTTGGGGTCGGCCTTGGCCTTGTCCATGACGACGTGCATGACTCGGCGGATCCGCGACAGCCGCGACTCCAACTCCCGGACGTAGTCTTCCTTCGAGGACCATGGCTTGCGCGCGACGCCGGAGGCGATCGCGGCCCCGGCGACCGCCGGCGCCTCCCAGAGCAGCACGCGGTGGTCGAACGGCTTCGGGATCAGGTACTCCCGCCCGAACTTGAACGGCTTGCCGCCGTAGGCGCGGACGACGGAATCCGGCACGTCTTCCTTGGCCAGGGAGGCGAGCGCCTTGACCGCCGCCATCTTCATCTCCTCGTTGATCTGGCTCGCCATCACGTCCAGCGCGCCGCGGAAGATGAACGGGAAGCCGAGGACGTTGTTGACCTGGTTCGGGTAGTCCGAGCGCCCGGTCGCCATGATGACGTCCTTGCGCGTCGCCACCGCGAGTTCGTAGGTGATCTCCGGATCCGGGTTCGCCATCGCGAACACAATCGGGTCGTCGTTCATCGAGCGGAGCATCTCGGCGGTCACCACGTTGGGACCCGACACGCCGACGAACGCGTCGGCGCCGCGCATCACGTCCGCGAGGGTGCGGGCGTCGGTGTCCTGCGCGAACTGTTCCTTGTACGGGTTCATCCCCTCCTTGCGCCCCTTGTAGATGACGCCCTTGGTGTCGACGAAGAACAGGTTCTCCAGCTTGACGCCGAGGTTCAGGTAGAGCTTGGCGCAGGCGATGCCGGCGGCGCCGGCGCCGGAGAACACGACCTTGACGTCGCCGATCCGCTTGCCGGTCACCTCGATCGCGTTCAGGAACGCCGCGGCGGAGATGATCGCCGTGCCGTGCTGGTCGTCGTGGAACACCGGGATCTTCATCGTCTTCTTGAGCGTCTCCTCGATGTAGAAGCACTCGGGCGCCTTGATGTCCTCGAGGTTGATGCCGCCGAGCGTCGGCTCGATGAGTTGGCAGAACCTGATCACCTCGTCGGGGTCGTGCGTGTCGATCTCGATGTCGAAGATGTCGATGTCGGCGAAGCGCTTGAACAGGACGCCCTTGCCCTCCATCACGGGCTTGCCGGCGAGGGCGCCGATGTCCCCGAGGCCCAGCACCGCGGTGCCGTTCGAGATCACCCCCACCAGGTTCCCCTTGCTGGTGTACTCGTAGGCGAGCGCCGGGTCGCGCTCGATCTCGCGGCACGGCTCGGCGACGCCGGGCGTGTACGCCATCGAGAGATCGCGCTGCGTCAGGCACGGCTTGGTGGGGACCACAGACACTTTGCCGTGGTGCTTTCCGGTGTGGTAGGCGAGGGACTCCTCGCGCGTGACCTTCCCTGTGCTCATGGCAACCTCCTCGCCCCTCGGGGCGGCAAATGAACTAATTCACAAGCATATGCTACGGCCCCGCCGGCCCGCAATCAAGGCCGTTGGCGGCGAGACAGAGTAGCAAAGAACCGAAACGAACGGCGCCAGGCGGCCGGGACGCCCCCGCCCAGCGTTCGCCGTTCCCGGCTCGCTCGGCCGGGACCTCGCGCCTATTCCGCCCCCGGCCTTGCGCGCACCTCGAGCGGCCGCAGCGCCGCGGCCGCCAGCCGCTGCCTGCGGGCGTGGCGCGCGAGCGCCAGCGCGATGAGCCGATCCAGGATCTCCCCGAAGCCGACCCCGGAGAGCCCCAACAGGCGCGGGAACATCGAGATCGGGGTGAACCCCGGGATCGAGTTGAGCTCGTTGAGGAGGAAGCGGCCGTCGCGCGCGTCGAGGAGAAAGTCCACTCGCGCCATGCCCTCGCACCCGAGGGCGTCGAATCCGGCGAGGGCCAGCCTCTGCACCTCGGCGACCTGCCCCGGGTCGAGTGGCGCAGGCGCCAGCAGCCGGCAGTCGTCGTCGAGGTACTTGTCCGCGTAGTCGTAGAACTCGTGTCCCGGCACGACCTCGCCCGGGAGCGAGGCGAACGGGGTTTCGCCCTCGAGCACGGCGACCTCGATTTCCCGCCCCGGGATCCCCTCCTCGACGATCACCAGGTCGTCGTAGCCGAGCGCCAGCTCGACCGCCCCGGCGAACTCCTCGGCGCCCTTCACCTTGCTGATCCCGACCGAGGACCCCAGGCGCGCCGGCTTGACGAACAGAGGGAGCGGCAGCGCCAGGCAACGCGCCTCGCAGCGGATGCGCTCTCGCCCCCATTGGGCCGCCGCCAGCGCCTCGAACCGCGGCGTGGGCAGGCCCATTTCGCGGAAGAGCCTCTTGGAGAGGACCTTATCCATGGTGACGGCGCTCGCTGCGACGCCGCACCCGGCATAGGGCAGGTCCAGCACCTCGCACAACCCCTGGATCGTGCCGTCCTCGCCGAACGGCCCGTGGAGGATGGGGAGCACCACGTCCAGGGAGCCGTCCTGAAGGCGCGGGTCGAGCCGCGTGGCGCCGGTGAACTCCGACACCCCGTCCGGCGTCGCGCCGGTCGCCGCAAGCACCGTGGCCGCGGTCGCGGGTGCGGCCCACCGGCCGGCGCGGTCGATGGCCATCGGGACGACCTCGTAGCGGGCGCGGTCCAACGCGGCCGCGACTGACGCGGCCGAGACCACCGACACCTCGTGCTCCCCCGAACGACCGCCGAAGACGAGACCCACGCGTAGCTTCGCGCTCATTCTTCGTCCTTTCCCCCGCCGCTCATCCGAACTCGCCGGGCACGGGCCCATCGTAACGCCACCCCCGCCCGTACCGCGCCAGCCACGACGGCAACTCGCCCACGTGACCGAGCACCGCCGTCGCGCCGGCCGCACGCAGCGCCGCGGCCGCGTCCGGGTCCGCGTTGACACCGACCACGGGCGTCCCGACGCCGGCGCCGGCGGCGACGTCCACCACCATGTCGCCCACGACCAGCGCCGACGCCGGCGCCACCCCGAACCCCCGCAGCACCGGCAGCAGCGCCCCCGGGTCGGGCTTGCGCACGCCGTAGGTATCGGGGCCAACGACGGCCCGAACGTACCGCTCGAAACCGGCGTGGCGCAGCCACAGGCGCGAGAGGCCCTCGTCCTTGTTGGACACGACCGCAACCCGGCCCGCGGTCCCCGCCGCCACGAACTCGAGCGCCTCGGCGGCGCCGGGGAGGGGCGGCGTGTGCTCGAGGTAGGTCGCGCGGTAGAGCTCGAGGTAACGAGCCGTCATCGCGGGCAGGAACGCGCCGTCCGCCCGCTCGCCAATCGCGTCGCGGACCAGCTCCAAGGCGCCGCGACCGACGTGGATCCGCACCCAGCCGAGGTCGCGCTCAGGGATCCCCTCCTCGGCCAGCGCCGCGTTGAGCGCCAAACGAATGCCGGCGAACGAATCGGCGAGCGTGCCGTCGAGGTCGAACAGCACCGCGGCCGGGATCCGAGTCGGCGTCGCCGCCCCGCTCATCGCTCTGTTCCGATGCGCGGCCACGAGGGTTGCCAGCCCGTCCCGGCCGTGCGGGCCGGCTGGGGTTCCGCCAGCAGGTGCGTCGGCAACCCGGTGTCGCGGTCGACCATCGAGACGTAGGGGACGACCCGCACTCCGGCGCCGGGCGAGGCGATTTCGAATTCAACCGTTCCGTCGCCAACCTCCGTCGTCAGCGGCACGTGCAGGTGTCCGAACGGCGCCAGGTCGAATTCGCGGGCTTCGACGACGGCGCCGCCCGAGTCGAGCACGCGTACCCTCACGCGCATCCCGACCTCCGACCACGACGCCGCACCTACGCTTGCCACCACGGTTGCGGACCTCGTGACCCGGCGCACGACCGCCGTCTCGCCGGGCGCGAGCGCGGCGTCCGGGGCGACGCCTCCCGCCCACTCGTTCGCCCGCCAGACCTCGGGGGCGGTGCGCGCGTTGTAGGTCCGCGCCAGCACCAGGAAGTTGCAGGCCGCCGACGCGCACGCCTCGCCGCCGGCGCTCGCGTGGAGCAGCAACGCACCGAACGTGCCGGCGTTGCGGAACTCCGGAAGCGAAAGGACGTCCGGAACGTCGAGCACTTGACCGGGGGCGAGCGCGCTGGAAGCCTCCGGCGCGGCCGTGTTGTCCCGCCCGGTCGGCAGGAACTGCACCGTCACCGCGAGCGGGTGGGAGTGCGGGTTGAAGAGCACCACTTCGGTGCGCCAGACCGCACCGCCGTACCCGTCAAGGTGCGCCGCCTGCGGGACCATGTACGCCGACGCCAGTCCGCTGCTCGCTTCGAGCGAGGAGACCTGCAGGATCTGGATCGGCGGGACCAGCGTCGCCGAACCGCGGGGGCCGGTTACGGCCAGCGCCGCCGCGGCGCCGGGCAGCAGCGGTGACAGGACGCATTGCCCGGGAGCGACCGTTTCGGCCGCCCACCCCGGCCGCCTCAGCGTGATCGTCTCCCGCCCGGCGCACAACCGCACCACCGCCGGCTTCGACCCCTCCGGCAGCACGATGCGGCCGGTGCCCGAGAGCTCCCAACCGCCCTCGCGCAGCTGCCACTCGGGCGAGAAGCCGGCGGTGCCGACGCGCTCCCGGCTCACGGCGCACGACCCGTAGCGCTGCCACGCGAGTTGCAGCACGCGCCGGGTCCGCTGGCGTGCCGTGAAGAGGAGGTCGGCCCCCGGCACCGGCAACGGCGTCACGTACAGCGTTTGCTCCCCCCGCCGGGCCGGGCGGTCGAGCGCGAGGTTCGCCTTTTCCATGTCCACGATCCGGAACCCGGCGCGACCGAGCACGTACTCGACATGCGGCGCCGCAACGAAGTCGAACACCACACGCGTCGTGGCCGGGTCGTAGTGCTCCCGAATCCACGTGAGCGCCGCCCACACCGGCCCGGGCTTCCGCCGCTCGATGAGAGCGGGCGTGGTCCATGCCGCCGCGGTCACGCACCAGAGCGCCACCAGCGTTGCCGCCATGCGCCGGGCGAGGCGACCCCGCACGGCGAGCGCGCCCCCCGCGAGCAACGCCACGAACGGGACCGCCGGCAAGAAATAGCGCAGCGAGACTGTTTCGTTCGTGGTGAAGACAGCGAAGGCCAGGTACACCGCGACCGACGCGGCCGCAAGGGCGGCAAGGCGCCCGCGGCCGGTGCGGACCAGCGCGACCGTCCCAACGGTCACGAACGCCCACAGCGGGAGCGCGAACTGCCATCCGACGAACGAGCCCGCGAGCCACCACCGCGCGATCTCCGCGAGCCCCGCCCCGGGCAGTCGCAGGGCTCGTTCGACGGTGGCCATGTAGTGAACGAGGCCGGTCGTCGCCGCCCACCAGCGGTGGGGTCCGGTGACAAGGATCGCGGGTATCCACGAAGCGGCCGCCACGGCCACGCCAGTCATCGCCCCGAGGGCGAGGCTCCGCCA
Organism: uncultured Acidobacteriota bacterium; assembly: GCA_963727205.1. GTDB lineage: Bacteria > Acidobacteriota > Thermoanaerobaculia > Thermoanaerobaculales > Thermoanaerobaculaceae > RBG-13-68-16. Next base: position 62,701 of record CAVSFQ010000040.1, read on the forward strand.
GCGCCGCGCCCGCACCGCCGTCGCCAACGCCCACGCCAGCGCGGGCACCAGAACGACTCCGCTCTGGGGCCGGATCCCGGCCACAACGCCGCACGCCGCTCCTGCCAGCGGCAACAGCGCCGGCCGCTCGACCGCCGCCACCACCGCGAGCGCCGCGACCACGCAGGCGGACGCCCCGGAGACGTCGGAGATCCCCACCGCCGCGCTGTAAAGGAACTCTGGACTGGCCGCCAGCACCGCCGCGGCCGCCAGGGCCGCCGCCGGGGGCGCCCCCAGGCGCCGGGCGAGCGCCCAGGTTGCCGCGAGCCCGGTCAGGGCCCAGAAGATCCCGACGACCTGGAGGGCGACCAGCGGGTTCCCCGAGATCACGTTGACCGCCTTCGCGGCACCGATGTACGCCGGGAACCCGGGCGGCTGCGGCGACTGGGCCGCGACGTCGTACCTCAGCACCGCCCGCTGCGCCAGCACCTCGTCCCACTCGAACGGCGCCGCGGGCCGGGAAGCCCACAACAGGACCGCGTACACCGCGAGCGCCGCCAGCGCGAGGCGCGTGGACACCGGCCCCAACCATGGCGCGGCGGCAGAATGTCCTGTCCCAATCCCGTCCAGACCCACCCCCGTTGCGACGTCCGAGCCACACCGGCGAACGCACCGCCCGTCGGAAGTGCAAGTCTATACGAGCCGGGCAACCTGCTCCGAAGACGCCGGATTCTCATCCGCGATGGTTCGCTCCTGCCGGTGGCCCGCTCTTTCCCTTCACTGCGTGAAGCTGTCTTGTCTTGCCCCGCGGGACCGGCAAAGCGAGAGCCCCCGCGCAGCAAGTGACGGAGCGTGGATCGGCGGGCGACGACGCCGAACCATCACCAGCCTCGAGCCGGGCGCCATTCGTCGACCACCAGGTCGCCGCGCACCACCGCGTAGCGCTCGAACAGCGCCGCGGCGAGGCAGGAGTGGTTGGGCACGATCCGGAGCAGCGACCCGATCGGGAGCGAACCCGCAGGCAGCGGCTGCACCGAGCGCGCGAGACCGTGCTCCTGGGACAACGACACGACGCGCCAACCCGGCAGCGGCTCGCCGCCAGCGGCGCACACGATGCCGTACCCGCAGGCGGGGTCCACGTGCGCCGGCCCCGGGTCCTTGGAGAGCGCGAGCGCTCCGCCGTCCAGCAGCAGCTCGCGCCGCTCCGGGTAACGCCCGATCACTGTGAGGAGCACCGAGAACGCCACGTCCGCGAGCGCGCAGCTCCCGATCGCCGCCTGCGTCGCGTCGAAGAAGGCGTAGTTGCCGGGGCGCGCCTCGGTGATGCCGGTGAGGTCGTCGGCGACGGCGAGCGTCGGCGTCGAACCGACGCTTACCTCCTCCACCTGTACGCCGGCGGCGCGCAGCCGGCCGGCGAACGCCGCCATCGCGTCGCGCTCGCGCGCCGCGACCGCGCGGATCTCGTCCGCCCTGCGGCAGTGGTACGACTGGCCGGCGTGAGTGAGGATGCCGCGAAAATCGAGGTGCGGCGAGGCCGCCAGACGCGCCGCGAGCGCGACGCTCTCTACGCGCTCCGGGTCGACCCCGGCGCGGTGGTAGCCGCAGTCCACCTTGAGGAACACCGACAGGACCACGCCGCGCTCGCGGGCGCAGGCCTCGACCGCTGCGCCGGCATCCGAGTGATCCACGAGCAGGTTGAAGCGGTCGAGCCGGCCCGCCAGGTCGGCCGCCTCGGCCAGCTTCGCGGGCGCCACCGGCACGGCGTAGGTGATGTCGGAAAAGCCGCCGGCCGCGAAGAACGCCGCCTCCGCGAGGGTCGACACCGTGATCCCGCCGAACTGGCCGCGCACCTGGATGCGCGCGCCCTCCAGCGTCTTGTGCGTCTTCACGTGCGGCCGCAGGCGCACCCCGAGGCGCGCCGCCGTCGCCCCCATCCGCGCGGCGTTGCGCTCCAGTGCGTCGAGGTCGATGAGCGCCGCCGGGGTGCGCAGGTCGCCGACTCGCATCTTCTCAAGCGTAGCAGGGCCTCGGCGGTCGGGAGAGGCCGCGACTCGAGCCCGCCGTCGGTCGCAGACCCAAGGCGCGCCGGAGTGTCCTCGCGTGCGGACAACCTGAGGCGACTGTGTCACCGATGGCGGCCGGCCTGCCGTGGCCGCGCCGTCCCTGCCGGCCGCATCCAACCGGCGTGCGCGTGGCACCGTTCATGCTTACCAGAAGATCGAGGCGGTGCAACGGCATCGCCAGCCGGGCCCGGATGGCGAGGGTCCGGCGGGGAGGCCAGATGGCCAGGAACCTTCTCGGCTACTCCGTCCTGGGAGCCGTGGCGGGGTTGAGCCTGCTGTGCGATGCGGCGGTCTGGGCCAGGACGGCCGGGGCCCCGGAGCTCAAACAGGTTGGCGCCACCGCGATCGTCTACAAGGGCCCGCAGGTGGATGTCGCGCTCTCCTACCGCTTTGCCACGCTGAACCCCACGGGACGCTGGCTCCTGCTCGACACGGCGATGACCGCCGCCGCGGACACGATCGAGGTCCCGCGGACCGCGATCGCCGTGCGCACGCCGGACGGGACGGTCGTCCCGCTCGCGACGCAGCAGGAGTTCGGCAACGACTATCCCCAGCTCGCGGCCATGATCGCGCGCGCCAACACCAGCAGGGAACCGCTGAACTACCTCATCCCGCAGCGCTACCGGCGCATCGGCTACTTCGCCGAGCGGGGGCGTGGGCTGGCGTTTCCGTCGGTGTGGCTGGACCAGCGCCACAACTCCTATGGCCGCCTCTTCTTCAAGCTGCCGGACGGCATCCAGAAGGGGAACTACGAACTGCTGATCAACCTGCCCAAGAGCCAGGTGGCGATCCCGTTCACCATCTGAGAGGGCGACCCGCCGCCGCTTCTCGCCATCGCCGGGATTCTGCGGTACAAGGGTCGCGTGCGTGCCGCCCCCTTTGCAGGCGCCCGCCTCACCCACGGCTACGCGATCGCGCTGGCCAGCGCCGCGGTCCTGTCCACCACGGCGATCTTCATCCGCTACCTCACGCAGACCTACCACATGCCTGCGCTCGTGCTGGCGTTCTGGCGGGACGGCTTCGTGTGCCTCACCCTGCTCCCGGTACTTGCGCTGATGCGCCCCCGCCTGCTGCGGGTCGTCGGCCGGCACGCCGCCTACCTCGCCGGCTATGGCCTCATGCTGGCGACGTTCAACGCCGCATGGACCCTGTCGGTCGCTTGTAACGGGGCGGCCCTCTCGACGGTGCTGGTCTACAGTTCCGCGGGGTTCACCGCGCTGCTCGGCTGGTGGGTACTCGACGAGCGCCTCGGCTGGGGCAAGCTCGCGGCGGTGGCGATAAGCCTTGGCGGCTGCGCCGTCGTCGCTGGCGCCTTCGACCCGGCTGCGTGGCGGACCAACCTCCTCGGCATCACAACCGGCGTTCTCTCGGGCCTCGGGTACGCGGGCTACAGCTTGATGGGCCGCTCGGCCTCCCAGCGCGGCCTCAACCCCTGGACGACCGTGCTCTACACGTTCGGTTTCGCCGCCTCCTTTCTGCTGGCCGCCAACCTGTTGCCGGCCGGGATCCTGCCCGGCACCGCGCAGACGCCGGGGGATCTCCTCTGGCTGGGCGGCGCGGCGGCCGGCTGGGCGACGCTGATCCTGCTGGCCGCGGGACCCACCCTGGCGGGGTTCGGCCTGTACAACGTCAGCCTCGCCTCGTTGCCGTCCAGCGTCGCGAACCTGATCGTCACCCTCGAGGTGCCCTTCACCGCCTTCATCGCCTACGCCGTGCTCGGCGAGCGCCTCACCGCGGCCCAGCTCGCCGGCAGCCTGATGGTGGTGGCCGGCGTGGTCTTCCTGAGGCTCTACGAGGGTTGGCTGGAGGGCCGGGACCCGGCCGAGATGAGGCCGCAGACCGAAGCCGTTCCCCCGACTTGACACCGATCCGCCGCCAGTCGTCGGGGAAAGATCGCCCCCGCGCTATCTGTTTTGCGCAACGGGCTACGGCCGTGTCGCTCGGGCGGCGCATCGAGCGCCGCCCTCCGACCCGCCTCCGCGTGCGACCGAGCAGGGCGTCCCGCGGCGCCCCTCGCTGTCTCCCGCCGCGGCACGCCCGCTCGGGACCCGCACGCTCCGGCGCCATCGGCCTCCGCCCGCTGGGCGGTTTTGCCTCCCATCCCCCCGGAGAGTTGAGTTCGCACCGTTCTCGTTCCGCTTCGCCAGACCTTCGGGCTTCAGCAGGACCTCCGAGTGGTGGGCGGGGGGCCTTCCATCCGCCCCTCGGGTGAAGCGGCTATGGCTCCGGAGGCCGCGGGGCCCCAGCGCGCGCATCGCCGCCGGGAGACGCTGGCTCCGACCGAGGGTTTCTCCGAGGGAGGAGAACAGCGAGGGACCCGGCGGCGAGGCGCGCGGCTGGGTCGCGGCCGCAGGAGCTTCGGGCCGCAGCGAGCGGGGGCGAGCAAGGCCCGAACGCCGCTTCACCCGAGGGGCAAAGCAAGACGCTCCACTCGGTGGAAGGAGATCTGCGGGCCTACGCCTTGACGCGGACGACGACGAACGTGATGTCGTCGGTCTGCTCGCGCCCGCACCGCCACGCCGCGGCCGCGGCCGTGAGGCGCTCGACGACCTCGCGCGCCGCCGCCCCGCCCGCGGCCCGCAGCGCCTCGCCGACGCCTTCGAAACCGAACGGCTGGCCCTCGGGATCGAGCAGTTCCGGGAAACCGTCGCTCGCGAACAGCAACGTGTCGCCGGGGCCGAGCGCGACGCTTCTCTCCTCGTACGCTGGTGAGAGCCCGCCCCCGAGCGGCAGTCCCCCCGCACCCAGCTCCTCAACGCGTCCCGAGCCCGCCCGCCAGATGAGGAGCGGGGGCATCGCCGCCGAGCACACCGTGACCGAACGCGCTCCGATCCGTGCAACGCTCAGGCACATGTGGAGGTGCTTGAGGTTCATGCCGCGCAGGACGCGGTCGCACTCCGCCAGCATCGGCGCCAAACCCGGCTCGCCGCCGAGCGTCGCAAACAACGCCTTGACGGCGGTGACCAGGATCCCTGCCGCGACGCCGTGGCCGGTGGCGTCGCCCACCGCGACGACCAGGCTCCCGCCCGGTCCCGGGCGGAAGTCGTAGTAATCGCCGCCCACCTCGCTGGCCGTGCTCATCGCGACCGCGAGCTCCAGCCCCTCGACCTCGGGCAGCGCCGGAGGCAGCATCGAGAGTTGCAGGGCCCGTCCCGCCTCCAGCTCCACGGACTTGCGAGCGTTTTCGGCCTCGAGCAAACGCCGCCGCAGCTCGTTGGCGTGCGCCGCCCGCTCCTGTTCGAGGACCTGGGCCGTGAGCGTCTCCACCTCGGCCAGGCGCTTCTCCAGGTGCAGGCTCGTGCGCGCAAAGGTGCGCGCGAGGAACAGCGACATGGTCAGAACGCTCGCGAGCACGCCGAAGACGTAGACCTCGTTGAACCCGGCGACCGCCGAGACGACGCGGAAGTTGACCGCGAGCTGGAGCACGATGCACGCGGCCAGGACCGCCATACCGACGAGGATGATCGCGACCCCCTCCCTCGCCACCGTCCTGCGGCTCCGCTCGATCCGGACGACGTCCACCAGCATGGCGGCGAAATACCCGCTCCAGATGAACGTCGAGTACGGTTCAGGGCTGAAGAACACCGCCGGCATCAGCACCACGGCCGCCGCCGTGAAGAGCTTCCAGCTCTTCGGGAAGGGCCTCGTCCGCACCGCGTAGTAGGTGAGCTGGCCGAGCAGGATGATGACGATGGGGGCTGGGGACGTCCAGCGGTTGAACAGATCCTCCCATGGCGCCCGCGGCCCGTGCCAGCTCCCGTAATCGCGCAGAACGAGCAACGCGAACACGGCCATGAAGAGGGCGTAGAACAGGTTCTCCCGCATCCGCGGGTAGAACCAGTAGAGCGCCCCGTGCAGCAGCGCGACGAACACCAACACGGTGGCCAGCGCACCGAGCAACGTGCTGATGCGCCGCGCGACGGCGGCCCTGGCGGCCGCTACCGCGTCCGACTCGTGAATCGAGAGGGTGAACCCGATCCCCGCCCTCGCCGTCCCGCAGCCGGCGCACGAATACCGCACCGCGATGACGTGGTCGGGCCGGGCGGAGAAGACGATCGGCCACGGACCCTCCCGCACCGGCGGGACTTCGGGCGCAGTCCCCGTGGCCTGCGGGCCGGCGCCGTGGACCAGCTTCCCGTCCAGGTAGATGTCCGCCGTCCCTGCTTCCTCGATGCGGACTGCCAGCGGCACGCCCCACAGCGCCGGCTCGACGCGGAGGTGGCGGCGGAACCAGCCGACCCCAGGCCAGCCGGCCCGCGGCAACTTGCCGGCCGACATGAGCGGCTCGACGGTCTCCCACGTCGTGTCGTCAAAGGCTGGCTCGGCCCAGGCAGGGTCGTCGCCGGGATGGAACCGCCAGGGATACGTGAACTGGATCCCTTCCGGGGTGCCGGCGAACCCCTGCGCGGTCAGGTTCGCGGGCTTCGGCTCCTGGCCGGGCGCCACGGCGGCGACCGCCCCCAGCGCGAGGGCGAGGACCGCGATCCGGAGCGAGAGGGCGTCGCGCATGGCGGACCCGCTCATCCTACGCCACACGCCCCGCCGGTCGCGTGCCGTGCCGGCAGGCGGTTCACGCCGTGTGCACCGTGACCCTCGTGCCCTTGATGCGGGCGCCGCGCAGGCGGCGCACGACCAGTTCCGCCACCTCTGCGGCCACCTCGACGATCGACGACTCATCGCTGATGTCGATCGCCCCCACGACGTTGCCGGCGACGTTGGCCTCGCCGGTGATGGCGCCCACCAGGTCCTGCGGTCGCACACCGCCCCGGCGGCCGACGTTGAACACGAGCCGCGTCATCCCACCGGCATCCGGCCGCACGCCCCGCTTGCCGCGCGGCCGCTCCGCCGTCGCGGCGGGCCGGCTGCTGCCGCGCGCGCCCGCGGCGCCCCGCGCTCCGACCGCCGTCCGGCCCGGCCGCGGCCGCTCGGGCCGCACCGCGGGGATCTCCTGGGCCTCCTCACCGGTCCGGTTCTCGGCCCGGTGCGCCAGCTTCACCGCGGCAAGGGCGACCTGCATGATGTCGTACTCCGAGGCCAGCGACTCGACGACGACGCGCATCTCCTCGAGGTCGTCCTCGACGAGCAACGCCTGCACGGCGGCGCGCGTCATCTCCAGGCGCCGCGCCCTCAGGTCGGAGATCGTCGGCAACCGGTCGATGGCGATCTTCTGCTTCGTGGCCTGCTCGATGTTGCGCAGCAGGCGCTGCTCGCGCGGCTCGGCGAGCGTGACGACGATCCCCGCCCGGCCCGCCCGGCCCACCCGGCCGATGCGGTGCACGTACGCCTCCGGGTTCGAGGGGACGTCGAAGTTGAAGACGTGCGAGAGCTGCTCGATGTCGAGGCCGCGCGCCGCGACGTCGGTGGCGATCACCAGGTCGGCCGCGCCGGCGCGCAGGCGGCCCATCACACGCTCGCGTTCGTCCTGCGCCATCCCCCCGTGCAACGCCTCGGCGCGGTAACCGCGTGCCGCCAGCGTCTCGGAAAGCTCGTCCACCTCGACGCGAGTGCGGCAGAAAACGATGGCGGAGGCCGGGTCCTCGACGTCGAGCAGGCGACCGAGGGCGGCGAGCTTGTGCGCGCGGTCCACGATGTACGCGGTCTGCCGCACGCGCGGCGGCGCGCCGGCCGCGCCGCGCTCGCGGGGGACGGCGATCTCGACCGGGTCGATGAGGTGGCGCTTGGCGATCGCCAGGATCGGCCGCGGCAGGCTCACCGAGAACAGCATCGTCTGGCGCTTGGCCGGCGTCGCCGCCAGGATTGCCTGGATGTCCTCGGCAAACCCCATGTCCAGCATCTCGTCGGCCTCGTCGAGCACGACGGTCGTCACGCCGGCAAGATCGAGGGTACCGCGGCGGATGTGGTCCAGCGCCCGGCCGGGCGTAGCGACCACGACGTCGATCCCGCGCTGCAACGCCCGCACCTGTTGGCCGAAGCTTTGGCCGCCGTACAGCGGCAGCACCCCGCCCGCCACCAGGCGGCCGTAGCGGTGCACCGCCTCGGCCACCTGCACCGCCAACTCGCGCGTCGGCACGAGCACCAGCGCCGAGGGGCGCGGCCGCTCCTGGCCGAGCGCGGCGAGGCGGTTGAGGAGGGGCAACGCGAACGCGGCGGTCTTGCCGGTTCCCGTCGCCGCCTGCCCGATCAGGTCGCGGCCGGCGAGCAGCGGCGGGATCGCCGCGCGCTGGATCGGCGTCGGCTCCTCGTAGCCGAGCGCCACGAGCGCCTCGACGATCCGGGGGTCGAGCCCCAACGCGGTGAATTCATCCCCCGGTTTGCGGTCTGCTTCCGTCATCGATCACCCACCTTCATCCGCGACGGTACACCATCCGGGACTCCCCGGGGCCGTCACTTTGCTACGCTGCCGGCGTGAGCTTCTCCGACACGCTCCGCGGTCTCGCTGCGAACCGGGGCCTCGCACTGCCGCCCGCAAGCCACCCCGAGCCGCTCGCCGCGCTCGAGTACGCCGACGAGCGCGCGCTCAAGGACGAGGCCCTGGCGAGGTTCTGGCGCGAGCAGGAGCTGCCCGGCCGGCCAGAGCCCGTCGCAGCCGCACCCTCGCCCCGCGCCTACCGCACGACGACCAAGCGCAGGGCGGTGCTGGGCCCCAAGGGCCTCGCCCTCACCTTCCCCGGCGCCGCGCCCGCAAAGCGCGGGCTCTCGCCTTCGGCGCTCGACCTTCCGGAGCACACGGCGGTCTACGCGTTCTTGATCAAGCGGTTGTCGCGGCCCCCGGCGCGCGCGCTGGCGTCGGCGCTCAACTGGGCGATCGTCCGCGGCGCCGCCGGAGGGCTTGCCGTCATCCTCAACGTGCGCGTCTTCGACGCGAAGGTGGTGCGGGCGGGCAAGCAGCTCGCCCTCGACCTGCAGGAGGCCGGCCTCGGCGTGCGGGCGGGTTTCCTCTACCTCGACCCGCGCGGCTCCGACTACTACCTCGAAGCCAGGCGGCCGGCGGGGACGCTCTCGTTCAAGCGGCTCTTCGGGCCCGAGTGGCTGCAGGTCGAGGCCGAAGGGGTCCGGCTGCGCTTCCCCCCGACCGTCTTCTCGCAGGTCAACGGCGCGATGGTGGCCGTCATGACCGCCGCAGTCCGCGCGCTCCTGGCGCCGCTCGACGGCTGCGCCCTCCTCGATCTCTACTGCGGCTACGGGCTGTTCTCGCTCACCGCGGGGTGCGAAGCGGCGCATGTGGTCGGGGTGGACCTCGACGGCCCGGCGGTCGAGGCGGCGCGCGCCAACGCCGTCCACCTGCGCTGCGCCGACCGCGCGCGTTTCATCGCCGGCCGGGTCGACACCGCGTTCCTCGCCGGCCGGCTCCGCCCGGCGCGCGCGCCCGAGGTCGTTCTCCTCGACCCGCCGCGCCAGGGCACGGAGCCCGGGGTCGCGACCGCGCTCGCGGCCCGCCGCCCGCAGCGCGCCGTCCACATCTGTTGCGGCACGGACGAGATCCCACGCGAGGCCGCGGCCTGGTCGCAGGCCGGCTACCGCTTGATCCGCGCCGTTCCGCTCGACCTGTTCGCGGGTACCGCGGGCCTCGAGACGTTGCTCCTGTTCGAACCCGGGAACGCGGGCTCGCGCTGAGGCGCCTGGGCGCCGCCCGGTGGGCCGCGGATGCCCTGCCTCAGCGCGCGCGGTCTTCGGGCGCTTCCTTGCGCGCGCCAGCGGTCTCGCCGTTCAGCGCCTCGCGCGCGGCTCGCGCCAGGGTGGCGATGTCGAACGGCTTCTGCAGGAAACGGGCATCGCTGCGCTGCACCCGCTGGCGCAGGTCCGCTTCGGTGTAACCCGACATCAGGATCACCTTCAGCGCCGGGAGGTGCGCCTTGAGGTCGCCGGCGAGGTCGATCCCCGACCTTCCGGGCAGCATCATGTCGGTGAGCAGCAGGTCGAACCGTTGCGCGGCGCCGCGTTCCGCGGCCTCCTCGGCACTCGCCGCCGCCACCACCTCGTAGCCCAGCATCGCCAGGATCTCCGCGAGCCCTTGGCGCGCGCCGGCCTCGTCTTCCACCAGGAGGACCCGCTCACCCTTGCCGGATGGAAACCCCGCCACGATCTCGCCGGAGATCTGCGGCTCGGCCGTTGCCTCCTCGCCGGCCGCCGGCAGCGCGATCCGGAACCTCGCGCCTTTGCCGGCGTTGCTGTCGACCGCGATGGTGCCGCCGTGGGCGGTCACGATGCTGAGGACGACCGAGAGCCCGAGGCCCGTTCCCCGGCCAGCCGGCTTGGTGGTGAAGAACGGCTCGAAGATGCGGTCCCGGATCGCGTCCGGGATCCCCGCGCCGCTGTCCTCGACCTCGACCCACACCTGCCCTTCGTCTGAGCCGGTCCGCACGACGAGCGTGCCGCCGCCGGGCATCGCCTCCGCGGCGTTGAGCGCGAGGTTCGTCAGGACCTGCTCGAGCTGGCCCCGGTCCGCACAGACGAGGAATCGCCCCTCCGGAGGGTCGAATATGAAGGCGATGTTCTCACTCAGCAGCGGCCGTAGCATCCGTCCCGCCACTCTGACCGTCTCGTTGAGGTCAACGGTCTCGCGGGTCGAGATCTCGCGACGCGAAAAGAGGAGCAACTGGCGCGGCAACCGGGCCCCACGGCGGATGAGCTCCTCGAGCCCGGCCAACTCGGCGGCAAGACGCTCCGGTTCCACCCGCCGCATCCGCAGCGACTGGACCGTCGCCAGCATCGCCTGCAGCAGGTTGTTGAAGTCGTGGGCCACGCCGCCCGCGAGGTCCCCCACGGCCTCCATCTTCTGCGACTGCAGGAGCTGCTCCTGCAGCCGCTTGCGCTCGGTGATGTCGCGGACCGTGGCCAGGATCGCCGGCTTGCCGTCGAGGTCGAACCAGTGGTTGCTGATCTCCACCGGGATCGTGCGGCCGCCCTTGGCCACGTGGACCCCTTCCCAGACCGCGCGCCCTTCGGCCCGCAGCCGCCGCATGATCGCCGGCACGGCCGCGCTGGTTGCCTCGGTGTGGACGTCCGCCGGACACATCCGGAGCAGTTCCTCCCGGCTGTAGCCCAGCCGGCGGCACGCCACATCGTTCACTTCGATGAACCGGCCCGGCGACCCATTCGGGCCGATCCGGAGGACAAACACGGCGTCGTTGCTGTTGTTGAACAGCAGGCGGTACCTGGCCTCGCTCTCGCGCAGCGCCTGCTCGGCCCGCTTGCGCTCGATCGCCTGCGCCGCCGCAACCGACAGGGAACTCAGCAGGTCCCTGTCCTCCTCGCTGTAGGCCAGCGCATCCGAGAAAGACTCCAGCACCATCGCACCGATCACGCGGCCCCCGATCGCGAGCGGCACCCCGAGCCACTGGACTGACCGACGTCCGCTCAACACCGCGTCGCCGCGCTGCGCCATCTCCGCCAACTGCGCCCCCGAGACGAGCAGCGGTTTGCCGGTGGCCAGGACCCGCCCGGTGAGCCCGGCCCCGGGCTTAATCGGCTGCGGCGATGATCCGGTCTCGTCTACGAAATATGGGAAATCGATCAACCCGGTGGCGGGGTCGAAGAGCGCAAAGTGGAAGTTCGGGGCCGGCAGGAGGCGGGCGATGATCGCGTGCAGCGTGCCGAACAGCTCGGCCAGGGTGTCGGCATATTGGGCGGCCTCGAAGATGCCGTGGAGCGTGTCCTCGAGGTCGCGCCCCTGCCAGCGCTCGGTGACGTCCTGGACGGTGCCGTGGAATGCGGCGGGACCGGCGCCGGAGTTCGCCTCCCGCTCGCCGCGTCCGATCACGTGGCGGACCGTCCCGTTGGGACGGACGACGCGGAAATCGATCTCCTGCGCCTCCCCGGAGCGCAGGCAGCGCTGCACCGACGCGTCGAACGTCGCCCAGTCGTCGGGATGGATCAGCCGCCGGTACGTGTCGTAGGTCGGCGCCGCGCCGGCGGGGTCGATCCCGAGGATGCGGCACAGTTCGTCCGACCACTCGACCTTCCCCTCGGCGGGCGCCAGCCTCCAGCTCCCGACCCGTGCGATGCGTTGCGCATCCAGGAGCTGCGCCCGGTTCCTCCGCAGGTCCTCTTCCGCCCGAACGCGGTCGCTGGCGTCGCGGATCGCCGCCACGTGCACCTGGCGCCCGTGCCACTCGAAGTGAGAGGCCATGATCTCGACCGGGAACACGGTGCCGTCGCGTTTGCGGTGCCAGCGCAGCGGGATCCTCGCCAGCCCTTCGACCGCGGCCTGCCGAGTGCGATCAGGCTCGGCGGATACATCGGTGTGGTTCATGCGGAGCCATTCGTCGCGCGAGTACCCGTACAGCGTCGCCGCGGCGGCGTTGGCCTCCAGGACCTGCCCGGTCTCGTTGTCCACCAGGACGATCGCGTCCGACTCCAGCTCGAACAGCTGCCGGTACCGTTCCTCGCTCTCGCGCAGCGCCTGCAGCGCCGCCGCGTTCTCGCGGCGGATCCGGCGGTTCTCGATCGCCCTCTGGACGGCCGTCCCGAGGCGGGCCATCCGGTCCTTGAGGATGTAATCGTCGGCCCCGGCGGCCAGGACCGACACCGCCTGGGCGTCGTCCAAAGCGCCGGTCACGATCAGGAACGGCGTCCACGGCGCGACCCGGTTCGCGATCGCGAGCGCCTCCATCCCGTTGAACGCCGGCAGCGCGTAGTCGCACAGGATGACGTCGGGCCGGGCCCGCTCCAGGGCTGCGACGAACGCCTCGCGCGTCTCGACCCGAAGAGGATCGAACGCGAGCCCGCTGCGCCCAAGCTCCCGCTCGACCAGTTCCGCCTCCGCGGCCTGGTCCTCGACGATCACCACGCGCAAGACCGCGTCCACTGCGACCTCCTCGGGCGGAACGACCAAACCATGAACAGCGAGCTCATTGTCGCATGGAGACCGCCACCTGCGTTACGATCGAAACCCCATCAACGCCTATTCTGCGACTCCATTTCGTTTTGAGCGGGCCAGGCATCAATGATGAGATGGCGATACCTGGTACGGAAGGTCGGGCGTGAGGTAGAAGCGCGGCTGGAGCAGGTCGTCCTCCGGCGAGATCATCCCGTCCTGGACCGCGCGGCGGGCCAGCGGCGTGCCGGGGTAGATGCGGATCCCGACGGTGGTCTTGAGCGCCTCGAGTTGGAGGGAGTCGGCGAACGCCAGGCTCTCCTCGACCGTTTCCCGGGTTTCGCCGGGGCCGCCGAGGAGGAGGAACCCCATCCTCCGAATGCCGTGCCGGGCCAGCAGCTCGGAGGTCGCCCGCACGTCGACCGGCGCGAAGCGTTTGTGCATCTGCCGCAGGACGCGACTGCTCCCGCTCTCGAAACCGAGGGAGACCTCCACGCAACCGGCCCCGGCCATGGCGCTCACCAACTCGTCGCTCACCAGGTGCGGGTAGAGGATGCCTCGCCACTCGACCCCAGGGGTCATCTCCTTCATGAGCCGGCAGATCTCGAGGGCGTAGTCGTTGGGGATATTGAACGAGTTGTCAACGAAGTAGAAGCGCTTGAAGCCCGCCCGCGCCAGCGATGCCAGTTTCTCCACGACCCGCCGCGGAGAGCGCGACCTGATCTTCCGCCCTTGAATGCGGGCGGTCGAGCAGTACGAGCAGTCGTTGGGGCAGCCGCGCCGGCTCTGGACCGGAAGCCACAGGTCGGGACCTGCCGCGCTCGCCATCGGATCCAGCGCTTCGTCCCAGAGCGGGAACGAGTCCAGCGCGTCGGCAAACTCCGGAGGCGCGGCGGCCGGCGCACCCGCGGCGTGCACGCCCGGCAGCCCGCCCGGGCCGCCGCCCGCCTGCAGCCGGGAGAGCAGCGCCGGGAACGCCTCTTCCCCGTCCCCAACCACCCCGAAATCGGCGCCCAGGTACGCCAAAGCCGCGTCGGGGAAGATGCTGTACCCGGCGCCGCCCAACACGATCGGTGCGCGCGTGCCGGCCCGGCACGCCATGACTGCGGGCCTGACTTGCTCGAGGAGGAACCGAGGGTTGCCGAGGGTCTGGTCGTCGATATTGCGGACCGAGATGCCGATCACGTCCGGACGCGTTGCGGCGATGGCGCGAACGACGGCCGCCTCGGGGTCAGCCTCGTCGAGCAGGTCGAGGAAGGTCACGTCGTGCCCGGCGCGCCGGGTCGCCGCCGCCACCAGGGCGAGGCCGAGCGGCATCGTGACCATGTTGATGCGCTCGGTGTTCGCCGAGATCAGCAGCACTCTCATCGGCACCAATCGTACGCCAAGCGGCGCCAATCGGGGCCGGCGGGGGCCCGCCTCAGGCGCCGGCGATGGCGGCGAGGAAGGCCTCGCCGTAGCGGGCGAGCTTCGTCTCGCCGACACCGCTGACGCGCCGCAGCGCCTCCCCCGTCGTCGGCCTGAGCGCGGCCATCGCGGCGAGCGTGGCGTCCGAGAACACGACGTACGCCGGGACCCCCTGCGCGTCGGCGAGCTGCTTGCGCAAGGCGCGCAACCGCTCGAAAAGCGCCTCGTCGACCGCCAAACCGTCCGCCGTCTGGCGCGGCCGCCTCGCGCCCGCCGGACGGCGCCCCTCCCTGGGGACGGCGAGTTCCACCCGGCGCTCGCCCCGCAGCACCGGAGTGGCCGCGGGCGTGAGCTTCAGGACCGAGTAGTTCGCGATGTCCTGGCGCAGGTAGCCGAGGTGCACCAGCTGCCGCACGACCGCCAGCCACGCGTCGGACGAGAGGTCCTCGCCGATCCCGTACGTCGTGAGCCGGTCGTGCCCGAGGTCGCGAACACGCGCGACGTCGGCGCCGCGCAGGACGTCGACGACGTGGCGGGCGCCGAAGCGCTGCCCGACGCGGTAGACGCAGCTCAGCACCTTCTGCGCGCGCTCGGTCCCGTCGTAGAGCTCGGGCGGGTCGAGGCAGACGTCGCAGTTGCCGCAGTCGCGCTCCAGCGCCTCGCCGAAGTAGCCGAGCAGCGCGCGCCGCCGGCAGCCGAGCGCCTCGGCGAACGCCACCATCGCGTTGAGCTTGTGCAGCTCGACGCGGACCTGGACGGGATCGCCGCCGCCCTCCACGAGCCGGCGCGCCGTCACGACGTCCTGCAACCCGAACAGCAGCAGCGCCTCGGCCGGCATGCCGTCGCGGCCGGCCCGCCCGGTCTCCTGGTAGTAGCCCTCGATGCTCTTCGGCATGTCGTGGTGGACGACGAAGCGGACGTCGGGCTTGTCGATGCCCATGCCGAACGCGACGGTGGCCACGACCACCTGCACCTCGTCGCGCAGGAACGCGTCCTGCACCGCCGTCCGCTCCGCGGCCGGCAGCCCCGCGTGGTACGCCGCCGCCGGGACGCCCTCCGAGGCGAGGCGCGCCGCGACCTCCTCGGTGCGCTTGCGGGTCAGACAGTAGACGATGCCGGAGTCCCCCCGGCGCCGGCGCAGGAACCCGAGCAGTGCTCGAAGGGCTTGCTCTTCGCCACCACCGTGTAGCGGATGTTGGGCCGGTCGAAGCCGGCGGCGAACACCGGCGCGTCGAGCAAGCCGAGCTTCTCCCGCACGTCGGCGCGGGTGGCCTCGTCCGCGGTGGCGGTCAGCGCGAGGAACGGGACACCCGGGAACACCGCCCGCAGCCGGCCGAGGGCGAGGTACTCCGGGCGGAAGTCGTGCCCCCACTGGCTGACGCAGTGCGCCTCGTCGATGGCGAACAGCGCGATTTCGAGCGGGCGTAGGCGCTCCAGGAACGCGTCGGTCATGAGGCGCTCGGGCGCGACGTAGAGCAGGTCGAGCTCGCCCGCGTGCAGCCGGGCGAGCACCCGCCGCGCTTCGGCCGCCTCCAGCGACGAGTTGTAGCGCTCGGCGGCGACCCCGTTCGCCTGGAGCGCGTCCACCTGGTCCTTCATCAGGGAGATCAGCGGCGAGACCACGACCGCGGTGCCGCGGCGCACCAGCGCCGGCACCTGGTAGCACAGCGACTTGCCGCCGCCCGTGGGCATGAGCACGAACGCGTCGCCGCCCGCGACCACGCGCTCGATGACCTCGCGCTGCAAGGGGCGGAAGCTCGTGTAACCGAAGACCCCGCCCAGGACGGTGGCCGGGTCGGCCGCGATACCAGGCGTCTTGCCCACCTGGAGAAGCTACCACGGCGGCGGCCGGGACGCGGGCACGCCGGCTGCGCCAGGCGAGGGCGACGGCCGCGTACGGCGGCTACGAGTCGAGTTTCGGCGCGGGCGCGATGCGCGGCAGCTTCATCTCTTCCGCCGCCCGCGAGAACGCCGCCACCTCGCCGGCGAGCAGCGCCTGGAACCGGCCGCGCGCCGAGTCGAGCTTCCCCTTCAGCTCGCGGTACACCCCCAGCGACCCGACGGTCGGCCTGCGGTCCGCGCTGGCCACGATCCCCGCGAGATAGGTGAATTCGTGGTCCAGCTTGGGCTCGTAGTTCAGGTCGTCCTCGTCCGCCTTGATCTGGGGGTTCGTCAGCTCGAGCTCGAGCGCCGTGAGCTCCTTCGCCAGCGGCGCCGCCCGCTTCTCGAGCGCATCGCCCATGCCCAGCCGGCGGGCGCGCCCCCCCAGATCCAACACCTGGGATCGGACGTCCCGGATCGCCATCACGGTCTGGTGCGTCGCCGAGAGGCCGTCCCGGATCGCCTCGAGCAGGTCGAACTGGGCCTTCAGATCCGCCGCCGTCGCGGGACTGGTCGGGTTGGGCGTGACCTCGAACGTCGCGGTCCGGGACTTGCCTGCCGCCGTGAGCCGCACCTCGTACGTCCCCGGCGCCACCTTGGGCGGCGCCTTCGAGCCCTCGTTGAAGACCGCCTTCGGCGCCAGGGTGGGCTCGAGAACCCGCATGTCCCACACGACGTGGTTGAGGCCGGCTTTGATCTCGAGCGGCTTGTCCTGGCCCTTGCGGAGCTCCTGCTCGCGGGCGCGCTCCTCGAGGTCGCCCGTCACCTCCGGCTTCGCGTTCGTGAGCGTGCGGATCACCTTGCCCTGGGAGAGGATCTCGACGGTGACCGGCTCGCCCTTGGCCGGCTCGTTCTTCAGCCAGAAGTCGACGATCACGCCGGCGGGCATGTTCTCTCCGACGCTCCTCGGCAGCGCGCTCGCCTCCTCGCTCGGCGCCTCGGCCATGAAGCGCGCCGTCGGGCGCGGCGGGAACAGGTGCACGTCGCTGGCGGCGACACGGTCGTCCCACAGGCGCAGCGGCGTGAGGTCGTCGAGGATCCAGAACGAGCGCCCCTGGGTGGCGACGACGAGGTCGCCGTCCTTCACCGCCAGGTCGGTGATCGGCACGACCGGCAGGTTGCGCTGGAACGGCCGCCACGACGCGCCGCCGTCGAACGAGACGTACAGCCCGGTCTCGGTGCCGGCGAAGAGCAGCCCGCGGCGGGCGGGATCCTCCCGCACCACGCGGGTGAACGCCCCGTCCGGGATCCCGCTCGTGATCTTCGTCCAGCTCTTGCCGTAGTCTGTGGTCCTGTAGATGTACGGCCGGTCGTCGTCGAGCTTGTAGCGCGTGGCCGCGACGTAGGCGGTCGCCTTGTCGTGCGGCGACACCTCGATCGAGTTGACCTGGATCCACTCGGGGAACCCGTTCGGGGTGACGTTCTGCCAGCTCTTGCCGCCATCGCACGTGAGCTGCACCAGGCCGTCGTCGGTCCCCGCCCAGATCACGCCGTTCTCATGCGGGGACTCGGCCAGCGCGAAGATCGTGTCGTACACCTCGACCCCGGTCACGTCCTTGCTGACCGGACCTCCCGAGCGGCCCTGCTTGCTCGGATCGTTGCGGGTCAGGTCGGGGCTGACGACCTCCCACGTCGTCCCCTGGTCACGACTGCGCAGGAGCACCTGCGCCGCGTGGTAGAGCGTCTGCGGGTCGTTCGGCGAGATCACGATCGGGGCGTTCCACTGGAAGCGGTACTTGAGGTCGCGCGTGGCGCGCCCGTCCGCGAGCTGAGGCCAGGCCATGACCTCCCACGTCTCGCGGGTGCGGTCGTCGTAGCGCGTGATGTCGCCGCCGTACCCGCCGGCGAAGACGATCTCCGGATTGGTCGGGAGCGGCGCGATCCAACCGCTCTCCCCCCCGCCGACCGCGTGCCAGTCCGTGAAGCCGATGCCGTCGCCCGGAACGCCGCTCGGGATGGCGACGGTCGAGTTGTCCTGCTGCGCGCCGTAAACCCAGTACGGGAACCGGTCGTCGGTTGCCACCCGGTAGAACTGGGCCGTCGGCTGATTGTCGAGCGTGGACCACGAACGGCCGCCGTTGAACGTCACGGTGGCGCCGCCGTCGTTCCCCATGATCATCCGTTCCGGGTCGTCCGGGTCGATCCAGAGGTCGTGGTTGTCGCCGTGAGGGTCGGGCACCACTGCGAACGTTCGGCCGCCGTCCACCGACCGGTGCAGGCCGACGTTGGGCAGCCAGACGGCGTCGGCGTCCTTTGGGTCAGCGTAGACCCACGAGTAGTACCACGCGCGCTCGCGGATGCCGTGGTCGTCGCTGACCTGCTTCCACGTCTCGCCGAAATCGTCGGAAAGGTAGAGCCCGCCGCGCTCCTTCGCCTCCACGATCGCCCACACCCGCCCATGCTTCGCAGGCGACGCGGCCACGCCGACGCGGCCGAGTGTCTCCCCGGGCAGCCCCTTGGTGAGTCTCTTCCAGGTGTCGCCGCCGTCGCTGGACCGCCAGAGGCTGCTCCCCGGCCCGCCGCTGATGAAGTCCCACGGCCGGCGGACGACCTGCCAGAACGCCGCGTAGAGGATGCGCGAGTTGTCCGGGTCCATGGCCAGGTCCGCCGCCCCCGTCGCGTCGTCCACGTAGAGGACCTTCTGCCACGTCTTCCCGCCGTCCTGCGACCGGAAGACGCCGCGTTCGGCGTTCGGACCCCACGCGTGCCCCTGCGCGGCGACGTATACGAGATCGGGGTTGGTGGGGTGGATCCGCACCCGCGCGATCTGGCGAGTGTCTGCGAGGCCGACATTGCGCCAGGTGCGGCCGGCGTCGGTGGACTTCCACACGCCGTCACCGGAGGAGAGGTTCCCGCGGATCGGCGACTCGCCCATGCCGACGTAGACGACGTTCGGGTCCGATTCGGATACCGCGATGGCGCCGACGGAGCCGGTGGTGAAGAACTTGTCGGACACGCTCTGCCAGCTCGACCCGGCGTCGGTCGTCTTCCACACGCCCCCGCCGGTGCCGCCGAAGTAGTAGGTGAGGGGATCGTGGCGGACCCCGGCGACGGCGGTGACCCGCCCCCCGCGGTATGGGCCGATGCAGCGGAACTCGAGGCCGGCGAGCCGGTCCGAGAGGCACTTCTCCTTCTCCGCAACCGGCGGAGCATCCCCCGCGAACGCGGATACGGCGAGCGCCATTGCCACAGCTGCGAGGAGTCCGGTCGAGATGCCTCTCATGGTTCCCTCCCGTCACGGGTCGAGGTCGGTCCCGCAAAGGATACATCCGCTCTGACAATGCCGATCCTTCATCCCCGAAGGTCTGCTTCCGCGGGAGGGGTCGTTTCTTCTTTCACTGCCTGAGGTCTTCTTGTTTTGCCCAGCGGGCCGAGGCCGTGTCGCTCGGGTGCTGTTGGCCATTTTCCACTCCGTGGAGTCCTTCTTGCCGGTCCCGCGGGTGGCCGGATGCGGGCCCGGGCGCCCCCGCGCCCGAGCCCGCATGCTCCTGCGCCCGCGACCGGACAGGGCGATCCGCGCCGGGGCCCCTCGCGGTCCGCATGAAGCCGCGGCCGCGACACCCCGGCGCGGCTCGCCCGTCCGGGACCCGCGGGCGCAGGAGCGAATGGCCACCCGCAGCACCGGCGGATTGACGACCCCCCCGCCCACAAGCCGGAGGTGATGCTGCAGGCCGAGAGCGCCGGCAGAACCGAAGCCAAGTAGGAACGCCTCCACCAGGCGCGGGGTTGGGTGGCCAAGACCGCCCAGCGGGCGAAGGCCGATGGCGCCGGAGCGTGCGGGTCCCGAGCGGGCGTCCCGCGGTGGGGTGTCGATGCTCCCGCCCGAGCGCAGCGAGCGGCGGGAGACAGCGAGGGGCCCCGCCGCGGGACGCCCTGCTCGGTCGCACGCGCAGGCGGGTCGGAGGGCGGCGCTCGATACGCCGCCCGAGCGACACGGCCTCGGCCCGCGGGGCAAAACAAAACAGCCTCACGCAGTGAAGAAAGAAGACCCCCACCTGGGGGACCGGCCGCAGCGGCGCGGGCGTTGCCTACGACGCGCCGAGCTCCACGATCTTGCCGTCCCTGATCACGTGCATGGTCGGGCGGTGATCGATGTTCCCCACCTTGTCGAACGCGAGCTTGCCGGTCACGCCCTGCTTGTCGCCGAGGCTCATGATCCGCACCAGCAGCTCGCTGGTGTCCTTCGGCGGCGGCCCCTGGAGAGCGTCCAAAGCCACCAACGCCGCGTCGTACCCGTACGCGGCGAAGAGGTCCGGCATGGCGCCTTTGTGGGCCGCCTTGAAGCGCTTCACGAACGACGCGATCGGTTCCTTCGTGGAGGCGAAGTCGATCGTCACCATCGGAAGGAAGACACCCTCCGCCGCCGCTCCGGCGCGGCGCACGAAGTCGCCGGTTGCGATCGCCGAGACCGTGCAGACGGTGCCCGGGTACTTGACGCCGCGGACCACCGTCAGCGCGCCCAGGATCTCCTCGCCGTAGGCGCAGATGAACACGGCGTCGGGCTTGCCGGCCGTGAGCGCGTTGCCGATCGTCTTGTCCCAGTCGGTAGGTCCGATCGGAAGCTTGCCCACGATCTTGGCCCCCAGCTTCTCGACCTCCTTGGTGAAGACCGGCAGCATGCCGTCCGCATACAGGCCCTCCTCGAACAGGATCATGACCGTGCGTGCCTTCTTCTGCTGCACCAGGAAGTCGGCGGCGACGAGGCCTTCGAACTCGTCGGAGGGAACCGTGCGGAAGAAGAGGTTGCTCGACGCCGCGAGGTCCGGCTCGCTCGCGGAGGGCGAGATAATCACCCGCTGCGCCTTCTCGGCCTCGGGGATCATCGCCTTCGCTTCCGCCGAGGTGGCTCCTCCGATCACGATCAGCGCGCCGTTCTTGAAGAGCTCCGCACACTCCTTGGCGGCGTACTCCGGATGGGAGAGGGAGTCGCGATACTGGGCCTCGAACCCCTTGGGCGACTGCCTCGCCACGGCGTCGTCGAACGCCAGCTTGATGCCGGCCTGCAGCGACACGCCGTACCCCTTGTTGATGCCGCTTTCGGGGAGCACGACGCCGACGATCAGCTTGTCGCTCCCGCAAGCGGCCGTGAGCCCCGCACCCAGCAGCACCAGCGCACCCAGGCAAGCCCGTCTCATGACACCCTCCCGCGGCAGGAATGACGCCTCTCCCTCGCTCGTGCCAAATTGTACTATCCCTCGGCCCCGTCCGGCACCCCGGCGGGGCGCGGGCGCGCGAACGCCGCAACAGCGGCGCCCGCCAGCGCCGTCACGGCGAGGGAGCCCCAAACCGGGCCCCACGCCGGCGTGGCGTCGCGTACGGCCCCGGCAAACGCCGGCCCGGCCAGCGCCCCCAGATTGGAGAGCGCCGTGATGAACCCGAAGGCAAACCCGGTCCGTGCGGGCGGCACGAGTCGGGCCGGGAGCGAGTAGACCGCCGGCGGCACGACCGCCGCCGCCAGTCCGAGCGCCGCCATCGCGGCCGCCGCGGGCAACGCCCCCGTGGCCATCAGCCCGAAGGTGGCGGCCATCACGCCGAGGCCCGCCACGCACCAGCGGCGGGGGCGACCGGACCGGTCGATCGCCGCGCCCGCCAGCGGCGTGCCGACCAGCGCCACCCAGGTGATCAGGGTGGTCGCGAGCAGCCCGGCCGCGCCGCCGCCGGCCCACTCCGGTCCGAACGTCGGCACCACCGCGAACGCCGCGAAGTAGAGCATCCAGGCCACGCCCAGGGCGACGAGCGCTGCCGGAAAGGCGCGCGGCTCCCGCCGGCCCGGGCCGGCCCGCCGCGGTCCTTGTGGCAGACCCCGCGGCGCCGCCACCGCGTGCAGGGGGATGGCCACGACGACGAGCACCACCAGCAGGCCCATTTCGCCGCGCCAGCCGAGGCGCGCCTCGAGCACGGGGTGCAGCGTGAACAGCGCGATCATGCTGGCCGGGTACGTGGCGGTGAACAGCCCCATGGCCAGCGCCAGCTCGCGGCCCGCGAACACCACCGAGAGCAGCCGCGCGAGGAGCAGGTTCACCAGCAGCGCGCCGACGCCGAAGACGAGACGGCCGCCCAGCAGCCAGCCGTACCCGGGCGCCGTCGCGAACGTCACGGACCCGACCAGCATCGCCGCGAGGCCGGCCAGGCCGGCGGCTCGCGGCGACCAGCAGTCGAGAGCGGCGCCGAGCGGCAGCGACAGCGCGACCGCCGGCACGGCGATCGCCCCCATCAGCAGGCCGATGGCGAGGTTGCTGAGGGCGAACTCGGCGCGCAGCGTGCCGGCGAGAGGGGGAACCGCGAAGAACGTCATCCCGACCGCGAAGAAGCTCGCCATCGCGCTGGCCAGCACCAGCCAGCGGTTGGCGCCAGCGTCAGCGACGTTACTCACGCGGCAATTCTAATCCCCGGCGGAAGATCGCCGGTCGATTCGCTGTTCCAAACTGCAGCGGAGGTGCCGCAACCTGGACTCGGCATCCCCCGACACCCACAGACGTTGGAGGTTCACATGCACAGAAATCCACTCCTACTGGCCATCGGCGCCGCGCTGCTGGCGCTGGCGGCGCACTCTTCGGCGGCCGCGGAAACACCCGGCCAGCCCCGAGGCCCCGAGCAGTTCGCTGGAGTCATCGTCAATACCACGAACGGCGGCACGA
Organism: uncultured Acidobacteriota bacterium; assembly: GCA_963727205.1. Lineage (GTDB taxonomy): Bacteria > Acidobacteriota > Thermoanaerobaculia > Thermoanaerobaculales > Thermoanaerobaculaceae > RBG-13-68-16. The sequence continues at coordinate 85,446 of CAVSFQ010000040.1, forward strand.
TCCCGATCGTCGTCCACATCGACAGCTACTCCCCCGCAGGCGACGTGCGAACGCTCAACCTCCTCCTCAAGGACAAGGGGCAGGACGCGGTCGAGGCCGCCCTGTTCCGCATGAAGGAGCGGGGGTGGATCCGCATCGGGTCGAGCCTCGGGTACGAGGTCCCGCTCATCCGTTCGCTGCCCACGCCGACCGGCCGCCGCATCGTCGTCATCGCCGACCGGCCGATCCAGTTCTGGGAGCAATGGCGGGGCACGCGGTCCCTCCAGTACCCGTTCGGGATGGTCGTCCTCGACATCGACCACACCGGGCACGGTGCGGGCCGCCTGATTGCCGCGATGCGCGCGAAGTTCGACAACGAGGGGAAGGTCGAGCTCGAGAGCTTCGGCACCGAGCCGTTCCGCATCATCGGCCTGTCGCAGCAGCCGCTCAAGTAACAACGCTGCGATAGCGGTTCCCCGCCCCTCACTGAAGCGTGATCGTCACGCCGTTGGATCGCTCGTGCCTCCCGCTCCCGCGGGTCGCCTGGTCTCTCTCTCACTGCGTGAGGCCTTTTGTCGTGCCCCGCGGGCTACGGCCGTGTCGCTCGGGCGGAGCCTCGCTGTCCCCTTCGCTTCGCTCAGGGTCAGCGTTTCCACCCGCCGCCCTGGCCGCTCGGGACCCGCACGCTCCGGCGCCATCGGCCTGGGCCCGCTGGGCGGTCTTGGCAACCCACCCCCGCGCCAGACGGAGATCCTGCTGCTGGCGCCGGGCTATTTCAGGCCCTTCGTCCTCCAGCAGGACCTCCGACTTGTGGGCGGGGGGGTCGTCCAATCCGCCGGTGGCGCGGGTGGCCATTGGCTCCTGCGCCCGCGGGTCCCGGACGGGCGAGCCGCGCCGGGGTGTCGCGGCCGCGGCTTCATGCGGACCGCGAGGGGCCCCGGCGCGAATCGCCCTGTCCGGTCGCGGGCACAGGAGCATGCGGGCTCGGGCGCGGGGGCGCCCGGGCCCGCATCGGGCCACCCGTGGGACCGGTAAGCAAGAGGCCCCACGCAGTGAAAGAAGAGCCCGGGGCACCCGCATCCGGCCACCCGCGGGACCGGCAAGCAAGAAGACCTCACGCAGTGAAAAGGACGACCCAGGCGCTGGGGCGAGCAAGGCCCGAACACCGCTTCACCCGAGGGGCAAAGCAAGGGACCCCGACGAAGCGGCGGACAAACCGGCTACGTGGGGATCCCCGCCACGGGCGCCGGACGCGCCGCGGCGTCCACCGAGCCCTCGTACGCGGCGCGGACGCGGCGGACGTGGTCGAGGAGCGGCCCCAGCATCTCGAGCGTCAACGCCTGGCCGCCGTCGCACAGCGCGCACGCCGGCTGCGGGTGGAAATCGACGAGCACCGCCGAGGCGCCGGCCACGACCCCCTGCGCCGTCGCGTGGAAGATGTCGGGCAACCCGTCCGGCGCGCACAGCCCCGTCCCGACGCTGTGCGAGGGGTCGATGCAGACCGGGAGCCTGGTCTGCCGCCGCACGACGGGGACGTGGGCGAAGTCCACCAGGTTGCGGTGGGGATCGCCGAGGTGCGATTTGACCCCGCGCAGGCAGAAGACGATGCGGGTGTTGCCCTCGCTCGCGACGTACTCGCAGGCGTTCAGCGACTCCTCCAGCGTGATCCCCATCCCGCGCTTGAACAGCACCGGGAACTCCTGCTGCCTCCCGACCTGTTTGAGCAGCTCGTAGTTCTGCGCGTTGCGGGTGCCGATCTGCACCATGACCCCGGTCGGGTGGCCGGCGCACTCGAGGGCGTCCCAGATCTCGTCGAGGTGCGTTGCGTCGGTGGCCTCCATCGCGATCAGCTTGATGCCGTGCTTCCCGGCGGAGTCGAACACCCACGGCAGGCACGCCTTGCCGAGGCCCTGGAAGTCGTACGGCGAGGAGCGCGGTTTGTACGCGCCCATTCGGGTGGTGACGACGCCCTCGCGCGCGAGCGCCGCCATCATCGCTTCGACGTGGGCGGGGGTGTCCACCGCGCACAGACCGGCGAAGACGTGCACGCTGCGATCGTCGATGCGGACGCCGTTGTGCTCGAAACCGGCCGTTTCGTTCCCGAGGCCGTGCCGCCCGATCAGGCGGTACTTGGCGGACACGCGCACCACCTGGCGGACGCCCGGGAGCGCCTCGAACGCGTCGGTGGGCACCGCGGCGGTCGGGCCGAGCAGGTGCACCTCGGCGAACCGGTGCGTCGTGCCCCTGAACTCGTACGGCTTGACCGCCACCCCGGGGTAGCGCGCCGCGACGGCGCGCACGGCGGCGATCGCGGCCTCCTGGCCGCCCAGATCGGGCTCGAGGATGACGATCATGGCCGCACGTCCGGCAGTCCGGCCAGGGCCGCGGCGATCGCCTCGCCCTGGTCGCCCTGATCGCCGAGCCGGCCGTCGAGGTACGCCTCGTACGCGCCGAGGTCGAACAGACCGTGACCGGAGAGCGAGAACAGGATCGTCGCCTGCCGCCCCTCCTCGCGCAGCTCCGCGGCTTTGCGCACCACCGCCGCCACGGCGTGCGCCGACTCCGGCGCCGGCACGATCCCCTCGGTGTGGGCGAACAGCTCGGCGCAGCGGAACACATCGCGCTTGCGCCACCGCCTCGGCGCCGATCGCGCCCGCATGCAGGAGCGCGGAGATGATCGGAGAAGCGCCGTGGTAGCGCAGCCCGCCGGCGTGCGACGCGGGCGGGATGAAGTCATGTCCGAGCGTGTACATGCGGACCATCGGCGTGAGCTTCGCGGTGTCGCCGTAGTCGAACGCGTAGCGGCCGCGCGTCAGGCTCGGGCAGCCGTCCGGCTCGACCGCGATCGCGCGGATCGGCGCGCCCGCCATGATCTCGGGGACGAACGGGAGCGCCAGGCCGCCGAAGTTGGAGCCGCCGCCGTGGCACCCGAAAATGAAGTCCGGGGAATCGCCCGCCATCTCGAGCTGCCGCTTCGCCTCCTGGCCGATCACCGTCTGGTGCAGGAGGACGTGGTTGAGCACGCTGCCGAGGGCGTAGTTGGTGTCGGGGCGGCCGGCCGCCTCCTCGACCGCCTCGCTGATCGCGATGCCCAGGCTGCCGGGGGAGTCGGGGGCGCTCTCCAGGATCGCCCGCCCCGAGGCGGTGTGCGGCGACGGGCTGGGAAACACCTCCGCGCCGAACAGGCGCATGAACGTGCGCCGGTACGGCTTCTGGTCGTAGCTCACGCGCACCATGTAAGACGCGGCACGTCATGCCGAACATGCGGGTGGCGAACGCCAGCGCGCTCCCCCACTGGCCCGCGCCGGTCTCGGTCGTGAGGCGGCGGATCCCGTGCTGCTTGTTGAAGTACGCCTGCGGCACCGCGGTGTTGGGCTTGTGGCTGCCGGTCGGCGAGACTCCCTCGTGCTTGTAGTAGATCCGCGCCGGCGTGCCGAGCGCCGCCTCGAGGCGCCGCGCCCGCACCAGGGGCGTCGGCCGCCACCTCGCCAGGATGTCGAGCACCTCCTCGGGGATCGCGATGAAACGCTCCCGGCTCATCTCCTGCTCGATGACCTGCGGCGGGAAGATGCGGCCGAGCTCGTCGGGCGTCACCGGCTGACCGGTGGCGGGGCTCCGCGGTGGCGCCAGCGGCGCCGGCAGGTCGGGCAGGACGTTGTACCAGCGCGTCGGCAGCTCCGCCGCCGGCAGCGTGATCACGTCCCGGCGCGGGCGCGCTGCGGGTTTCGTCGTGGTCGGTCGGGACATCGCATCCATCGTCGTCTCCCCTTTCTGGGCAACAAAAAAGCCCTCCGGAGTCCGGAGGGCTGTGGTTCCACGTCGAGGTCAAACTACGAGGCCACACGCCCTCCGTTGTCGTAGGGATACCACCACCAAGCGGCGGCAGCAGCGGTCGGGGCGGCGGGCGCAAAAATCATCGCGCGCGGATGGTGCCACCGCCGGCACCGCCTGTCAACACCAATCTCGTCCCTGCTTCCCGCGAATCGGCGCGGCTTGACGGCCCCCGGACCGCGACCTACAGTTGACTCGAGAAAGCACTTTGGGGCTTGCGTCCCCGAGGCGGATCCACCAAGGGTCCGCCGGCGTCGTGCCGGCGGAGGTTGGCTGCGGATGGTCGGGCCGCCATCCGGGTCGAGGGCGGGCGATGCGGCAGGTGCCGCTGCCCACGACTTCGCCGCCGCCGGAGTTCCCGGACCGGCAGCCGCGGAGAGACTCCCCGGAGGAACCACATGTTCGAACCGTTGGACGAGAGCGAGAGCGAGAAGAAAGCCGGCAGCCGCCGCTCGATGCGCTGGATCTGGATCGTCATCGCCGTGGCGGCGGTCGTCCTGGCCGTGCTTTCGTTCCGCTAGGCCGGCTCCGGACGCCGGCAAGACCCACGCCCGGGGCCTGACGGCCGTTGGGCCGGCGATCGGGACCTTCGCCATATCCACTTCCTGCCCGGCCGGACCGGACCTCACGATCAAGCCGATGGCGGTGGGCGCCTCGTCCTGCGAACGATCCGCCTCCACTCCGCCAGGCGCCGCATCACCGCGGGCTCCATCTCCGTCTGGGTGCCCTCGACCTCTTCGCCGAGCCGGACATGCAAGGAAGGCGACTTCGCCGCCGCGAGGATCTGCGAGGGGTACACGGAGCGGTGCCCGGTCATCAGGAAGCTGATGACGCACGCGACCGCCGCGTAGGGACCGAGCGCCGGGCCGAACATCTCGAGCGCCATGATCGCCGCCGCGATCGGCGTGTTGGCGGCGCCCGCGAGAACGGCGACCAGTCCGATCGCGGCGAACGTCGCCGGGTCGAGACCCGTCAGGTGCGCGTAGAGGGTGCCGGACGCGGCGCCGACGAAGAAGATCGGGGTCACGATCCCGCCGCTGCCGCCGAAGTTGAGCGTGATCGAGGTGAACGCCGACTTCACCGCGAACGCGTACCACGGCACCGGCACCCCCTTGAGCGCGGCCTCGATCGTGTCGAGACCGAGGCCCAGGAAGCGGCGGGAGAACACGAAGGTCAGCGCCACCAGCGCCGCGCCGCCGATGAGTCCCTTGACCGCCGGTGACACCCGCAATCGGCCCGCCAGCTTCTCGCCGGCCCGCATCGTCTCGACCATGAAAAAGGCGCACAGGCCCATGAACACGCCCGCCAGCGCCACCTCGACGAAGAACGTCTCCGTGAACACCGGCACCACGCTGACGGAGTGCTTGAAGTACTGCACGCCGAACGTGGACGAGATCTCGTACGCCGTGACCCCGGCGATGAACGAGGGGAGGAGCACCTCGTAGAGCATGCTCCCGACGAACAGCACCTCGACGCCGAAGATCGCGCCCGCGATCGGCGTTCCGAAGACGGAGGCGAACCCGGCGCTGATCCCGCAGATCACGATCTTCTTGCGGTCGTGGTCGGAGAGGCGCAGCAGGTCGGCGAACAGCGACGCGAGACCCGGCGCCGATCTGGGCGCACGGCCCTTCCTTGCCGGCCGACCCGCCGCAGGCGAGCGTCACGATCGTCGCCACCAGCTTCACCGGGACCACCGCGGCCTTGATCCTCCCCGACTTCGTGTGGATCGCCTCGATGACCTTCTCGGTGCCGTGCCCCTCGGCGTCCGGCGCAAGCCACTTGATGAGCACGATGCTGATGACGAAAGCGACGGGGAGCAGCAGGAAGTAGAACTCGTGGCCTTCCGCGATGTTGATGCTCCAGGCGAGGGCCTTGAGGAACACGGTCGTCGAGAGCCCGACGATCACGCCCGTGATCGTGGCGAGCACGAACCACTTGAGGACGCTCGCGAACATGATCGATTCCTCGGTGAGCCTGTATCTCATGGGCCGCGATTATAGCGCCGGCCCGGAGCGAGGCCCGGTCGCCCGGTGGGAATGAAAGCGGCGCCGCCGTGAGTTTTCCGGGTATGAGTGGGCGAATCGCCACCAGCGTCCTCGCGGTCGTTCTCCTGGCGGCCGCCGGGTGCGGCCGGCCCGGCGCCCCGACGGGAATCGGGGTCGAGGCCGTGGAGGCCGCGTCGCGGGGCGCCGGGTCACCGGGAGGAGACGCAGCGATGACACCGAGGTACTCGAAGTCCGGCTACGACATCACGCCCCTGCCCGCCGCCGAGGTCGCCAAGCTCGCCGCGAAGTTGAGCCCCGAGGCGTACAAGGTCACGCAGAACGCGGGCACGGAACCGGCGTTCTGCGGCAACCTCCTGGACAACCACAAGCAGGGCGTGTACGTCTGCGTCGTGTGCGGCCTGCCCCTGTTCTCCTCCGAGCACAAATTCAACTCCGGCACCGGCTGGCCCTCGTTCTACCGGCCGGTCGACCCCGAGCACATCGTCCGCAAGGTGGACACGAGCTACGGCATGGTGCGCACCGAGATCCTCTGCGCGCGCTGCGGCGCGCACCTCGGCCACGTCTTCGAAGACGGGCCGAAACCCACTGGCGAGCGCTACTGCCTCAACTCCGCGGCGCTCAAGTTCTACGAGAAGGGCGCCCAGCTTCCGCCCGAGGGCCTGCCGGTCCGGACTGCGGCCCAGGAGCAGACGGCTGCGGGCCGGTCCGGACGGACGGAGGTCGCGTACTTCGCCGGCGGGTGCTTCTGGGGGGTCGAGCATTACTTCCACCGCGGCCCCGGCGTGATCGACGCGATCAGCGGGTACATGCAGGGCCACGTCGACCACCCGACGTACCGCCAGGTGTGCACGGAAACGACCGGCCACGCCGAGACCGTCAAGGTGATCTACGACCCCGCCAAGATCACCTACCGGCGGCTGCTCGAGGCGTTCTTCACGATGCACGACCCGACGCAGCTCAACCGGCAGGGACCGGACTCCGGCGACCAGTACCGTTCCGGGATCTGGTACGTCAACGACGAGCAGAAGCGCGAGGCCGAGGCGTACATCGCGGAACTCGCAGCCTCGCACCGCTACGGCAACCGCAAGATCGTGACTCAGGTGGAACCCGCCAAGACGTTCTGGCCTGCGGAGGAGTACCACCAGGAGTACATCGCAAAGAACGGCGCCGCCTGTCACGTCAAGGACCCGTGGTGACGCCAGCGGGGCGCGCACCCCTCGCGGCCCTCTCATAAGAACCCGGCGGCGTCCCGGTCATCCCCGAACCCGGGCGCCGTCGCCTCCCATCGCCGTGAACTCGCGCCTTGAGCCGCCAATATCCTCAACGTCGGGTACTGTGAGCAGGATCATTTCTCAACACCGGCGCTTGACAGGCGACCCGGGAGTGTGGTCGTGTACAACGTCCGTGACCGAGCCGTAACCGGCCGGGCCGACGCACGACCCCCGCCACGCACGGCTCCCGGACTCAGAAGGATCTGCCGCCAGGACCGGCCTCGCTGGCGCGGCGGAACCTGCGGGCCGACGGCGGCGGCGAGATCCGCCGCCCAGGCGCGGGAGAGGGCGGAATGGGCTTTTCGGGACTGTTCATCAAGCGTCCGGTGATGACGACGATCGTCATGGCGGGCATCCTCATCTTCGGGATCATGGCGTACCGGCTGCTGCGGGTGAACGACCTGCCGAACGTCGATTTCCCCACGATTTCGGTGTCGGCGGGGCTGCCGGGGGCGAGCCCGCAGACGATGGCGGCGTCGGTCGCGAACCCCCTCGAGAAAGAGTTCGCCACCATCGCCGGCGTCGACTCGATGAGCTCGGCGAGTTCGCTGGGGAGCACCCAGATCACGCTGCAGTTCGCCCTCGACCGCGACATCGACGCCGCCGCCCAGGACATCCAGGCCGCCATCGCCCGCGTCACCCGCCACCTCCCGGCGAGCATGCCGTACCCCCCGTCGTACCAGAAGGTCAACCCCGCGGACCAGCCCGTGATCTACCTGGTCCTCACCACCACGACGCTCCCCCTCTACGCCCTGGACGAGTACGCCGAGACGACGATCGCGCAGCGCCTCTCCACCGTTTCCGGCGTGGCCGCGGTGCAGGTCTACGGCGGTCAGAAGTACGCGGTCAGGATCCAGCTCGACCCCCGCTCCCTGGCGCACCGGGGCATCGGAATCGACGACGTCGCGGACGCGGTCCAGCGGAACAACGTCAACCTCCCCACCGGCGTCATGTTCGGACCGGAGAAGGCGTACACCGTGCAGGCCGACGGCCAGTTGACCGCGGCCGCCGCTTACCGCCCGATCATCGTCGCCTTCGTGGGCGGCAAGCCGGTCCGCCTCGAAGCGCTCGGGCGGGTCGTCGACGGCGTCGAGAACCCGCGCGTGGCGGCGTGGTTCAACGGCTCCGAGCGCAGCATCATGCTCGCGGTTCAACGCCAGCCCGGGGCCAACACCGTGGAGGTGACGGACCGCGTCAAGGAGGCGGTCGCTGGCCTGCAGAAGAGCCTGCCGGGCTCGGTGTCGCTGCATGTGCTCTTCGACCGTTCCGAGTCGATCCGTGACTCGGTGCGCGACGTCAAGTTCACCCTGCTCGTCACGCTTGCTCTCGTGGTGATGGTGATCTTCCTGTTCCTGCGCAACCTCTCGGCGACGGCGATCCCGTCGCTGGCGATGCCGATGTCGATCGTCGGCACCTTCGCCGTCATGTACCTGCTCGACTACTCTCTCGACAACCTGTCGCTGATGGCGCTGACGCTGTCCGTCGGGTTCGTGGTGGACGACGCCATCGTCATGCTCGAGAACATCGTCCGCCACATGGAGATGGGGAAACCGCCCATGGAGGCGGCCCGCGACGGCGCGCGAGAGATCGGCTTCACGATCGTCTCGATGACGCTCTCGCTCGCCGCGGTCTTCATCCCGGTCCTCTTCCTGGGCGGCATCGTCGGACGCCTGTTCCGCGAGTTCGCGGTCGTCATCGGCCTCGCGGTGCTGATCTCGGGCTTCGTGTCGCTGACGTTGACCCCGATGCTCGCGAGCCGCTTCCTGCGGCCCCCGGCCGAGGTGGCCCACCACCGGTTGTACGACCTTTCGGAGCGGGCGTTCGCGAGACTTCTGCGCGCCTACCAGACCGGCCTGCGCTGGTCGCTTGGCCACCGCCGGGCGATGATGGCCGTGACCGCCACGGTCACGATCCTGACCGGGGTGCTGTTCGCCCTCATCCCCAAGGGGTTCATCCCCTCGCAGGACACCGGCATGCTCTTCGGCACCACCGAGGCGGCGCAGGGCATGTCGTTCGACGCGATGGTCAAACACCAGAAGGCGGTCGCCGACCTGATCCAGGCCGACCCCGACGTCGAGGCGTTCACCTCCTCAGCCGGCGGCTTCGGTGGGTCGCTCAACACCGGCAGGGTGTGGTTGCGCCTCAGGCCGCGCGGCGAGCGCGAGGCGAGCGCGGACGAGATCGTGGACCGGCTGCGCCCAAAGATCGCCGCCATCCCGGGCATCAAGGCGTACATCCAGAGCCCACCGGCGATCCAGGTCGGCGGCCGTCGCTCGAACAGCCAGTACCAGCTCACCCTCCAAGGACCCGACACCGACGAACTTTACCGCGCCGCGCCGTTGCTCGAGGCGAGGCTGCGCGCCCTCCCCGGCCTCACCGACGTCGCCACCGACCTCTACCTCAAGAACCCCGAGGTGAACCTCAAGATCGACCGCGACAAAGCGGCGGCTGTCGGCGTCACCCCAGCCCAGATCGAGGACGCGCTGTACACCGCGTACGGCCAGCGGCAGGTCTCGTCGATCTACGCCCCCAACAACGAGTACCAGGTCGTCATGGAGCTGCAGCCCGAGTATCAGAACGACCCGGCGGACCTGGGGCTGCTGTACGTGCGCGCAACGTCAGGCCAACTGGTGCCGGTCGCGGCGCTCGCGACGGTCGCCACCGGGGTTGGCCCGCTTACGGTCAACCACTCCGGCCAGGCGCCGTCCGTCACGCTCTCGTTCAACCTGGGGCCGGGGATCGCGCTCGGTCAGGCCGTCGCCCAGGTCGAGAAAACGGCCAGGGAGACGCTGCCCGCCTCGATCACCACCAGTTTCCAGGGCACCGCGCAGGCGTTCCAGTCCTCGATGCAGGGGCTCGGCCTCCTGCTCGCCCTCGCCGTCCTGGTGATCTACATGGTGCTCGGCATCCTTTATGAGAGCTTCATCCACCCGCTCACGATCCTCTCGGCGCTGCCGCTCGCGGGTGCCGGCGCCATCGCGACCCTGATGATCTTCGGGAGCGACCTCAACATCTACGCCTACGTCGGCATCATCATGCTGGTTGGGCTCGTCAAGAAGAACGGAATCATGATGATCGACTTCGCCCTCGAGTTGCAACGCAAGGAGGGGAAGGCTCCGGCCGAGGCGATCTACGACGCGTGCGTCGTGCGCTTCCGGCCGATCATGATGACGACGATGGCGGCGCTATTCGGGACGTTGCCGATCGCCCTCGGCTTCGGCGCCGGCGCCGAGGCGCGCCGTCCGCTCGGCCTCGCGGTCGTGGGCGGCCTCCTCGTCTCGCAGTCGCTCACCTTGTTCGTCACGCCGGTCTTCTACACCTACATGGAGGGGCTGCAGCGCAGGCTGAACCGGACGTTCACCTTCAGCGCCGGCAAGCGGCGACCGGCGCCCCACGGCGAGCCCGTAGCGTCGTAGGCGACCTCGCAAAGACTGAATCGGCCGGCCCCTTGCCGAATACCGCGGAGGTGCGAGAATCGCTGTGTGAGGGGGACCCCGACTCTCGACGACGTGCGGCGGGCGCTCGAGCGCCTGCACGCGCCGCCGCCAACGAACCCCACGCCCGGACAGACGGCCGCCGTCGCGGCCGTGCTGCGCGAAACGGCCGGCGCGGTCGAACTGCTGTTCATCGTGCGCGCGGAGCATCCTCGCGACCCGTGGTCCGGCCACGTCGCGTTCCCCGGCGGCCGCGTGGACGATGCCGACGCCAACGCGCTCGCCGCGGCCGTCCGCGAGGCGCATGAGGAGCTCGCGCTCGACCTCGAGCGCGACGCCGCCCTCCTGGGCGCCCTCCCCGCCGTCCGCACCCACCTGCAGCACGGCCCCGGCCCGCTCTGGGTCGCGCCGTTCGCCTTCGAGCTCCTGGCGGCGCCGGGGCTTCTCCCCAACGAAGAGGTCCAGGAGGCGCTCTGGGTGCCGCTCGAGTTCATGGCGGATGCCGGCAAGCGCGGCCGCTTTCTCTGGGACGGCCCCACACCCTCGATCCAGATGCCGTGCGTCCGCTATGACGGGCGGCTGATCTGGGGCCTGACCCTGCGCATCGTCGACCAGCTGTTGTCGCTTGCCGGGGTCTGACGGACGCGCTAGCCTGCCGGCAGCACTGGAGGCCCCCCATGCTCACCAGGACGATGCTTCCCGACGCGGTGCGGACGCTGCAGGACGAGGCCCGCGCGTTCGCCGCGAGCGTGCCGCGGCAGCTGCTCCTCGACATGGACGCCGACCGCGTGCGCTTCCCGCGCGAGTTCCTCCAGGAAGCAGGGCGCCGCAACCTGCTCGGCTTGCGCTTCGACCCCGCCTGGGGCGGCCGCGGCTTGCCGTGGACGACGGAGATGGTCGCGCTCGAGGAGTTGGGCGTGCTCGGCACCGCCCTCCCCTGCCTGTGGTCGCTGGTCTCGATCGTGGGCGAGGCGATCGCCGCCTTTGGCGACGACGAGCAGAAGCGCCGCTTCCTCGCGCCGATGCTGCGCGGCGAGGTGGCCGCCGCCGAGGCGCTCACCGAACCGCGTGGCGGCTCCGACTTCTTCGCCGCCACCACCACGGCGCGGCGCGAGGGCGACACCTTCTTCCTCACCGGCCAGAAGCGCTTCGTCGTCGGGGCCGAAGGCGCCGACGTCATCCTCGTCTACGGCCGCGTCGAGGGGATCGCCGACCCCAAACGCGCGATGACCGCGTTCCTCGTCGAGCGCGGCGACGGCGTCGAGGTGCACCACGTCTACGGCCTGATGGGCACGCGCGGCGGCGGCACCGGCCGGCTGGTCTTCAAGGACGCGGCCGTGCCGCTCGCCAACGTCCTCGGCGGCGAAGCCGGCGTGGGCACCGGCACCGAGGTCTTCCACCGCATGATGATCCCGGAGCGGCTCACCTCGGCGGGGGGCGCGGTCGGCATGGGCCGCGCCGCGTTCGAGATCGCCGCCCGCTATGCGGACCGCCGGCACGCGTTCGGCGAGAAGATCCGCCGCTTCGAGGGCGTGAGCTTCAAGATCGCGGAGAGCCTGACGCTGATGGACGCCTCCCGCGCCCTCAACCACGGCGCCGCCCGCGCCGTGGACGTCGGCGAAGAGGCGGGCACGGTGCGCCGCCTGGTCTCCGAGGCGAAGAAGTTCGCCACCGAGTCGGCGTGGACGGTCGTCAACCACGCGATGCAGGTCCTGGGCGGCATCGGCTACACCGACATCTACCCGGTCGAGCGCCTGCTGCGCGACACCCGCCTGATCACGATCTGGACCGGCACCAACGAGATCATGGACCTCGTCATCCAGCACGAGTTCTACCGCCAGTTCCTCGCCGCGAAGGCCTCCGGCCGCGACGTCGAGGCCGACGCCGCCGGCGCCGGCCTCCCCGACGAGAAGGTCTACAACGAGCCCGAGTGACCCCAACTCGCCGTCAGTCGTAGAGAAATGACCGCCGCTGCGAGGAGGCCAAGGTACCTCGCGCGTGGCCTTGATTCTCTTCTCTTCACTGCGTGACGCCTTCTCTTTTGCCCCGCGGGCTGCGGCCGAGTCGCTCGGGTGGCGCATCGAGCGCCGCCCTCCGACCCGCCTCCGCGTGCGACCGAGCAGGCCAGATCGGCGGGCGGACCCTCGCCGTTCCCTTCGCTGCGCTCAGGGCCGGCGTCTCCACCCGCCGCTCTGGCCGCTCGGGACCCGCACGCTCCGGCGCAACCGGCCTTCGCCCGCTGGGCGGTCTTGGCCCCCATCCCCCGCAGAGTTGAGTTCCTGCTGCACTCGTTCCGCTTTGCCAGTCCTCCCGGCTTCAGCAGGACCTCCGAGTGGTGGGTGGGGGGCATTCAATCCGCCCCTCGGGTGAAGCGGCTATTGCTCCGGAGGCCGCGGGGCCCCAGCGCGCGCATCGCCGCCGGGAGACGCTGGCTCCGACCGAGCGGTTTCACGCGAGGGAGGAGAACAGCGAGGGACCCGGCGGCGAGGCGCGCTGCTGGGTCGCGGCCGGAGGAGCTTCGGGCCGCAGCGAGCGGGGGCGAGCAACGCCCGAACGCCGCTTCACCCGAGGGGCAAAGCGAGAGCAGCCACGCAGTGGAAGAAATGCCACCTGCCTGCGGTCGGGGGTTACGGCTCGCCGTGCTCGGTGCGGGCGATGATCTCGTCCTGCAGCGCCTCGCCGAGGTCGCAGAAGTAGTCGCTGTAGCCGGCGACGCGCACGATCAGCCCGCGGTGCGCCTCGGGGTCGGCCTGCGCCCCGCGCAGCGTGGCGGCGGAGACGACGTTGAACTGGACGTGGTGCCCGTCGGCCTTGAAGTAGCTCCGGACGAGGCTGGCGAGGCGGGCGATGCCGTCCTCTCCGGCGAGGACTTCCGGCGCGAACTTCATGTTGAGCAGCGTGCCGCCGGTCTTGACGTGGTCCATCTTGCCGGCCGAGCGGAGCACCGCGGTCGGGCCGCTGCGGTCGGCGCCCTGCACCGGCGAGATCCCCTCCGACAGCGGCGCTCCCGCCCGGCGCCCGTCGGGGGTGGCGCCGCACACCGAGCCGAAGTAGACGTGGCACGTCGTCGGCAGCATCTCGAGGCGGTAGTGGCCACCGCGCGCCGTCGGGCGGCCGTCGATGCAGGCAAACGCCGCGGCGAACGTCCGCACCATGAGGTCGTCGGCCGCGTCGTCGTCGTTGCCGTACTTCGGCATCGTGTTGACCAGGCGCGAGCGCAGCGGCTCCTCCCCCGCGAAGTCGGCGTCGAGCGCCGCGACCAGCTCCGGCAGCGACGCCGCACGGTCCTCGAACACCAGCCGCCGCGCCGCCGCAAGCGCGTCGGTGACGGTGCCGATCCCGACCGCCTGGATGAACGTGTTGTTGTAGCGCGCGCCGCCGGCGTTGTAGTCCTTCCCCTTGACGATGCAGTCGTCGGTGAGGACCGAGAGGAACGGCGCCGGCATCTCGGTGGCGTACATCCGCTCGATCGCCTGGTTGCCGCGGACCTTGACGTCCACGAGGTGGCGCAGTTGCGCGTCGAAGGCGGCGAACAGGGCGTCGAACGTCGCGATCTCCGCCGCGCGGCCCGTCGCCGGCCCGAGCCGCACGCCGGTGCGCGGGTCGACGCCGTCGTGCAGCGCCAGCTCCAGCACCTTGGCGAGGTTGAAGTAGCCGGTGAGGATGTACGCTTCCTTGCCGAACGCTCCGACCTCGACGCAGCCGGAGCAACCGCCGGCCCGGGCGTCCTCCAGCGTCTTGCCCTGGCGGAGCTGCTCCTCGACCACCGCGTCGGCGTTGAACAGCGACGGAAAACCGTAGCCTTTGCGGATGACGCGCAGCGCGTGCTTGAGGACCGGGCGGGGCGTCTTGCGCGAAAGCTGGAGGTTCGACGACGGCTGCAGCAGGTGCATCTCGTCGACGATGTCGAGCAGGAGGTGCGTGACCTCGTTGGCGCCGTCGGAGCCGTCGGCGAGCAGGCCGCCGAGGTTGATGTTGGCGAAGTCGGTGTAGGTGCCGCTCTCCTCGGCCGTGACCCCGACCTTGGGCGGCGCGGGGTGGTTGTTGAACTTGACGAAGAAGCACTCGAGCAGCTCGCGCGCCGACGCTTCGGTCAGCGTGCCGTCGGCGAGTCCCCGGCGGTAGAACGGCAGCAGGTGCTGGTCGAGGTGCCCGGGGTTGAACGCGTCCCAGCCGTTCAGCTCGCGTGATCACGCCGAGGTGGCAGAACCAGTACGCCTGCAGCGCCTCGTGGAAGTCGCGCGGCGCGTGCGCCGGGACGCGGCGGCACACCTCGGCGATGCGCACGAGCTCGGCCCGCCGGCCCGCGTCGGCGGCCGTGGCGGCCATGCTCTCGGCCAGCGCGGCGTGGCGCTCGGCGAACACGATCACCGCGTCGCAGGCGATCTCCATCGCGAGGAGCTGCTCGCGCCGGTCGTACGCCTGCGGGTCGCCGGCGAAGTCGAGCGCGGCCAGGGCGCGGGCGATGTCGGCCTTGAAGTCGAGCATCCCCTTGCGGTAGATCTTGCCGTCGAGGACGGTGTGCCCGGGGGCGCGCTGCTCCATGAACTCGGTGAACACGCCGGCGTCGTACGCGGCCCGCCACTCCTCGGGCAGCATCGCGAACATCCGGTCGCGCAGCGAGCGCCCCCGCCAGTACGGGATCACGGTCCTCTCGTACAGCTCGACGCACTCGGCCGGCACCTTGTACGAGGTCTTCGGGCGCGAGTCGAGGATCGCGAGGTCCTCGAGGCTGTGGCAGGTCAGCTCCGGGTACGTCGGCACCGCCTTCGGGCGCGGGCCGCGCTCCCCGACGATCAGCTCGCCCTCGCCGATCCAGAGCGTCTTTGCCTCGCAGAGGACGCGAAACGCCCGCGCGCGCAGCACCGGCGCGGACCAGCGGCCGAGGTTGTCGCGGTAGAACTGGGTCATCAACGCGGCCCGCTCCCCGGAAACCGAGGGAACGGCGTCGAGGGTCTCCTGCCGCAGCCGCCGCGTGCGTTCGTTCATCGCCTCATCCTCCGATCGTCGTCGGAACCCCGAGCGGCCCAAACACGGCCGCGAGTGCCTCCATCCGTTCGCGCGGCGGCGCCGCCACGCCGGCGAGCGGGTCCTCCCGAGAGAGCCGCGCCCTCTTGCCGGCGGCGGTCCGATGGTACGGCAGCAGGCTCACCCGGCGGACGTTCGGCGTCGCGGCCGCGAGGCGCGCGACGGCGGCGATGCCGGCCTCGCCATCGGTGAGCCCCGGGATCACCGGCACCCGCAGCCAGATCGGCACGCCCAGGCGCGCCACCGCCGCGAGGTTGGCGAGGATCGGCTCGAGCGGGCGCGCCGGTGAGCGCGAGGTGGCGCGCGGGGTCGAGCGTCTTGACGTCCCACAGGAGCAGGTCCGCGCGCTCGGCGACCGCCAGCGCGGCTTCGCGTGCGCCAAGACCGCAGGTGTCCACGGCCGCGTGCAGGCCGGCGCGCCGACACGCCTCGAGACAGGCGAGGAGGAACGCGGCCTGCGCCAGCGGCTCGCCGCCGGAGAACGTCACGCCGCCGCCCGACTCCTCGTACGCCATTCGGTCGCGCACGATCTCGGCCGCCACCTCGGCCACGGTCCAGCGGCGTCCGGCGATCTCCCGCGCCCGCGCGGGGCACGCCTCGGCACACTTCAAGCACCCGGTGCAGCCGTCGGACCCGATCGCCGCCCCGGCCGGCAGCGGCCCCCCCGGTCGCCCGCACGCCGCGGCGCAGGCGCCGCACTCGAGACACCGGGCGGGGTTGAGGAGCACTTCCGGCTCGAACGCGATCCCCTCAGGGTTGTGACACCAGGGGCAGCGCAGCGGACAACCCTTGAGGAAGACCGTCGTCCGGATGCCGGGCCCGTCGTGAAACGAGGCGCGCTGGACGTTGAACACCGTCCCGGTCATTCCATCGCCGCTCGTCTGCGCCCGCATCGCCGCCATCACACACCAAGCTACGGCGCTGTCACCGGATTGTCTTGTACGATTGCAGCGGGGGGCGTTCGGCCTTTCGCACCACTCGCCTTCCGGGATGAGACGATGTCCGATCCGGCTGAACTCGCGCGCGCGCTCGCGGCTGCAGGGACGGCGGTCGAGTTGTTCGACCGCCTCCCCGACGTCGTCTTCTTCGTCAAGGACCTCGACGGCGCCTACGTCGAGGCGAATCGTACCCTCGTCCGCCGCCTCGGCCTGCGCGATAAGGCCGAGCTGCTCGGCCGCACCGCCAGCGACGTCTTTCCGCCGCCGCTCGGCGAGCGTTACCTGGAGCAGGACCTCGCGGTGTGCCGCAGCGGCCGTGAGATCTCCGACCTGCTCGAGCTGCACCTCTACCCCGACCACGCGGAGGGCTGGTGCGTCACCTGCAAGCTGCCGGTCCGGGGCGGGGACGGCGCCATCGTCGGCCTCGCCGGCACCTCGCGCGACGTCCACACCCCCGCCGCCGAGAGCTCGATGGAGGACCTCGCCGAGGCCATCCGCCACGTGCACGAGCATTACGACCGCCCGCTGCGCGTGGCCGAGCTCGCGGCGCTCGCTCGCCTGTCGGAGTACCGCTTCGCGCGCCGGATCCGGGCGCTGTTCGGGCTGACGCCGGCGCAGCTCGTCATCAAGACCAGGATCGACGCGGCCCGCCGCATGCTCCAGGACGGTTCGAGTGCCATCGGGGCGATCGCGCTCGCGTGCGGCTACTGTGACCAGAGCGCGCTGACCCGCCAGTTCAAGGCCGCGGTCGGCTTGACGCCGGCGCAGTACCGGGAGCGCTCGTGTCGCAGGTCACTCTGAACGGTACGGGTGGAGTACGCTCAGCGAGGGAAGCGCGCCACATGCCGATCGCCATTACCCGCAGGGTCAGCCCCGCCATCGTTCGCTGCGAGCTCACACACCTGGCGCGCGCGCCGATCGACATCGAGCTCGCCGAGGCGCAGCACGAGGCGTACGAGCGCACGCTCTCCAAGCTGGGCTGCTGGGTCCTGAGCCTGCCCTCCGAGCCCGAGCTGCCCGACGCAGTGTTCGTCGAGGACACGGCGGTCGTCGTCGACGAGGTCGCGGTGATCACGCGCCCCGGCGCCGCGTCGCGCAGGCCGGAGACCGCTTCGGTCGCCGCCGCCCTGGCGAGGTACCGGCCCGTCGTCGCGATCGCAGCGCCGGGAACACTCGACGGCGGCGACGTCCTTCGCCTCGGGCGCCGCCTCTACGTCGGCGTTTCGGGACGCACGAACCACCAGGGGATCGCGCAGCTCGACAACCTGCTCGCACCGCACGGTTACACGGTCGTGGGTGTGCCCGTCAGCGGCTGCCTGCACCTCAAGTCGACCGTCACCCAGGTGGCGCCGGATATCGTTCTGGTCAACCCCGCGTGGGTACAGTCGACGGTGTTCTCGGGCTTCACGCGCATGAGCGTCCACCCGGACGAACCGCTCGCCGCCAACGCGCTCATGGTCGGCGACGCGGTGATCTATCCCGAGGCCTTCCCCGCCACCGCGGCCCAGCTCGACCGCGCCGGCATCCGGCTCGCCTCGGTCGACGTCTCGGAACTCGCCAAGGCCGAGGGCGCCGTCACCTGCTGCAGCCTCCTCGTGAACGACTGAGCCGCGCGGCCCCGTGCGCCTGGGCCTCGCAACCCGTCGGGCACGACGGGCGACGGCGAATCGCTCGCGGCCTTTGCCCCCCGGCGAGTACAATGACCCGCGGCCCGCAGCCGCCCGAGGATTGGGCTGCCTCGCGCCATGTACGAACAGTTCTACGGCCTCGCGGCCTCGCCGTTCTCGATCACGCCGGACCCGCGCTACCTCTTCTTCTCGCGCCGGCACCGCGAGGCGTTCGAGCACATGCTGTACGGCATCACCCAGCGCAAGGGGTTCATCCAGATCACCGGCGAGGTCGGCGCGGGCAAGAGCACCCTCTGCCGCGCGGTACTCGAGGAGCTCGGCCCTGCGTACGCCACCGCGCTGATCCTCAACCCGGTAATGAGCGGCATCCAGCTCCTGCGCGCGATCCTGCACGAGCTCGACCTGCCCGACACCGGCAACGATCGCCTCCGCCTCACCCGCCGCCTCAACGAGTTCCTCCTCGATCGCCTCCAGGCGGGCCAGGACGTCGTGCTGTTCGTAGACGAGGCGCAGGACCTCACGGACGCCATGCTGGAGGAGGTCCGCCTGCTCTCCAACCTCGAGACCGACGACCGCAAGCTGCTCCAGATCGTGCTCCTGGGCCAACCGGAGCTGCGCGACCGCCTCGAGCGCCCGGAGCTGCGCCAGTTGCGGCAGCGCATCACCGTGCGCTACCACCTCGGCCCGATCGAACCGGAAGAGACCGAGGCGTACATCCTCCACCGCCTCGCGGTGGCCGGCGCCAACGGCCGCCCCACGTTCACGCCGACGGCGGTCCGCGCGATCCACCGTCGCTCGCGCGGCGTGCCGCGTCTGATCAACGCGGTCTGCGACAAGACGCTGCTCGCCGGCTACGTCGAGGAGCGCGACCGGCTCGGCTGGTGGCAGGTGCGGCGCGCGGTGCGCGACCTCGAAGGGGCCGACCGATGAGCCTGGTCAGCGAGGCGCTGCGCAAGGCGCGAGCGGAGTCCATGGCAGGCGGCGCGCACCCGCACGGCGTCGTGTTCCGCACCACGGTCGTCCTCGGCGCCCGCGGGCCGCGGATCAGGCTCGGCTGGCTCCTCGGCGGAGCGGTTCTCGCCGCGGCGGCCGCGGGCGGCGCCGTCGCCTGGTGGCTCATCCCCGGCCGTGGCCCAACCCCGCCGGCCCCCGCCTCGACAACCGCCGCCGCGGCCGGGCCGGCGGCGCTCCCGCCGGCTCCGGCCCTCGCGCCTACCGCAGCGGGTGTCAGTCCTTCGACGCACGAGAGTCCGGCGGTGAGCGCGCCACCCGCAGCAGTCGAGACCACCGCCGGGCGGGCGGCAGCGCCCGGGCCGGCGCCCGCGCCGAGAGATGATGCGGTCGCGGCCACGGCCACGGTGCCGGGGACGGCGCAACCTTCCCGGCCTCCGGCGGTCGCGGAACGCCAGGCGCTGCCCGTCGCTCCCGCTCAGGAACGCCCCAAGCCGGCGCCCGATGCCGCCCGACAGGCCGGTGCGGGCGCCGCGGTGGGCGCGCGCGAACGCGTTTTCGGGCTCGACGCCGACCTCGGCTACGCCAAACTCCACCTCGACTACATCGTGTACCGCTCGAAGGCCCCGTTCGCCGGCATCAACGGCCAGCAGGTCACGATCGGCAGCGTGATCGAGGGGTTCACCGTCGAGGAGATCGGCCCCGACGACGTCCGCCTTCGCGACGCCAAGGGTCTGGTGGCGCTCAAGATCCCCTGATCGGTTCCCCGTTCGGGGGTCGTGTTCTTGCGGTCCCCGCGAGGCTCCCGAGTGCCACCAGGCAAGCGCCCAAAACTCCCGTCATTGCGAGGAGGGCCGCCGCAGGCGGACCGACGAAGCAATCTCGTCCCCCACCGTGCGGGCCCGCGTCCTCGCCAGGACCTCGAGATCGGTTCGCCCCGCCACTGGCGGGGCTCGCAACGACCCCGAGCGGGAGGGTCAACACGACGGGCCGGCGGTGAGCGCCTCGGCTTCGCTCCGCCGCCACTCGATCAGGCCGGCGATGCACATCGCGAGGAAGATCGCGTACAGCACGGCCGTGAGCGGCAGCGCCCGCGACGCGTACAGGCCGATGTAGATCACGTCCACCGCGATCCACAGGTGCCAGTTCTCGATCAGCTTGCGGGTGAGCATGTACTGCGCCGCGAGGCTCATCGAGGTCGTGAGCGCGTCGAGGAACGGCGCCGAGTCGTGAATCGTCAGCAGGAACGCCCGGCCGGCCACCGTCATCGCGACGACCGCGACCGCGATCACCGCGCCCTCGCGCCAGCGCGTGCGCTGCACCGCGAGCCGGGCGTGCCCTGTGCCGCCGTGCAGCCAGAGGTACCAGCCCAGGATCGAGAGGACGATGTAGACAACCTGCAGCGACATGTCGGCGAACAGCCGCGCCCGGAAGAACACCACGACGTAGAACGCGTTGTTGGCGATGCCGATCGGCCAGGTCCAGATGTTCTCCTCGACGAGCAGCCAGACGCACCACGCCCCCGTGACGAACCCCAGCACCTCGGTCAGGCCGAGCGGCGCGAGCCCGGCCGCCGACAAGCCGATCAACGCCGCCGACCCGACGGCGCCAAGCGCCAGACCCGCAACCCGCATCCCCGGCCTCAACTCACGCCGCAAAACGCAACATGAGGTACCTGGTACCCATTAGTTGCGTTTTTCTGGGGACAGGGCGGCGCGGACGCGATCGGCGGTCATCGGCAGGCGGTAGAAGCGCACGCCGGTGGCGTCGAACACGGCGTTGGCGATCACGCCACCCATGGGGACGATGGCGGGCTCGCCGCCGCCCTGGGGTGCGACCTCGTCGTTGCGCACCAGCACGGTCTCGATCCGCGGCACCCACGAGAAGCGCGGCACATGGTAGGTGTCGAAGTTGCGGTCGAGGATCTCGCCGCCGCGGAAGCGCAGCTCCTCCGACAGCGTGTACCCCAACCCCTGGGTGATGCACCCCTCCATCTGCATCACGGCGCCGATCGGGTTCACCACCACGCCCATCTCCTGCGCCGCCACCACCCGCTCGACCTGTACGGTCCCTGTCGCGCGATCGACCGCGACGTCGGCGATCAGCGCCACGTAGCTCCCGGCGTCGATGCCGCACGCCAACCCGCGGCCACGGCCGGTTCGGTGGGGCGCGACGCCGGGTTCCCAGCCGTACGCCTTGGCGGCCGCCTGCAGAACCGCCCGCATCCGCGCGTCCGCGGTGTTGCGCAAGCGCAGCTCCAGCGGGTCGATTCCCGCCGCGGCGGCCATGATGTCGATCTGCGACTCCTTGGCGAACACGTTCATGTTGGCGCCGGGCGCGCGCCACGGACCGACCGCGAAGGGGTGGACCTCCGTTCCGTTGCCCCGCCACCGCCCCGCAACGCGGATCGAGACGTTCGGCACGTCGTAGAACAGCTCGGCCCCTCGGTCGCCCGCGGCGTAGACGGCGTAGTCCCAGAACGAGATCTTCCCGGCACCGTCGAGGCCAGAGGCAACCTGCACCACCGCCGCCGGGTCGAACGTGTCGAAGAAGAACTCCTCCGTCCGGCTCCACCGCACCTGCACCGGCTTCCCCGTGGCCCGGGCAAGGCGGGCGGCCTCCACCGCCTGCAGTCCGGCGCTCTTGCCGCCGAAGCCGCCTCCGACGTACGGCGTGATCACCCGGACCTTGTCGCCGGAGAAGCCCAGCACTTCGGCGATCCGGTCGCGGGTCGGGAACGGCGTCTGCGTCGACGCCCACACCGTCACCTTGCCGTCCTTCACCTCCGCCACCGCGGTGTGCGGTTCGATCGGCGCGTGCGCCACGTATCCCTTGTGGAACGTCGAGGCGAAGACACGCGCCGCGGCGCCGCGGGCGGCCGCGGCGTCGCCGCGCGCGGTCAGCACCTGAGGCGCCGGGCACGCCTTGAGCAGGTGGTCGAACACGGTCTCGGTGTCGAACGCCGGCGCCGGCGTGTCCCACTTCGCCTCGATGCGCCCGAGCGCGTTCGCGGCGGCCTCGGGGTCGGCGTGGAGAACGGCGACCAGGCCGTTCTCGTTGACCACCGTCACTCCGGGCAGCTTCGCCGCAGCGGTGGTGTCGAGCTTGGTGAGCTTCGCTCCGTGCGCCGGCGGGCGGAGCACGCAGGCGGCCAGCATCCCCGGAAGCCGGATATCCCCCGCGTACTGCGCGCTTCCGGTCACCTTGGCGTGGGCGTCGAAGCGTTGCGGGGAGGTCCCCATAACCGTCAGCTCCGAGGCCTTGCGCAGCACGGCCGCGTCGTCCACCGTGCGCAGGATCCGCCGCCCCTGCGCCAACTCTCCGTACGTCACGTTGCGCGACGGGTCGCCGGCGACCGAGACCACCCCGTCGGCCACCGCGAGCTTCGCACCCGGCACGCCCAGCTTCTCGGAGGCGAGCCGCAGCATCACGGCCCGCGCCTCGGCCGCGGCGGCCCGCAAATACGGCCCGAACATCCGCGTCGTCAGCGAGCCGAACGTCCCCATGTCCCACGGGCAGCGCTCGGTGTCCCCCATCACCATCTCCACCGCGCCGAGGGAGACGCGCAACTCCTCGGCCACCATCTGCGCCTGCGAGGTCATCACCCCCTGGCCCATCTCGATCTTCCCCGTGAACACCGTCACCCGGCCGTCGCCGGCGATGCGCAGGTAGGCGTTGAGGTCCTCGGGGTAGACGCGGCGGCGA
Source organism: uncultured Acidobacteriota bacterium (assembly GCA_963727205.1). Classification (GTDB taxonomy): domain Bacteria; phylum Acidobacteriota; class Thermoanaerobaculia; order Thermoanaerobaculales; family Thermoanaerobaculaceae; genus RBG-13-68-16. The sequence goes on from CAVSFQ010000040.1 coordinate 108,217, forward strand.
TCCTGGGCGAGGACGGCGGACGGCCCGCCGCTCACGAGCACGATCACGCCACCGCCTGCGATCCTGATGAAGTCGCGCCGGTCGATGCCGTGCGGCTCGCTCATGATGCGCCCCCCTTCCCGCGGGCCACGTCCTCGATCGCGGCGAGGATCCGCTGGTGGGCGCCGCAGCGGCAGAGGTTGTCCTCCATTCCCTTGACGATCGCTTCCCGGGACGCTTTCGGGTTCGCGCGCAGCAGGGCGTACGCGTTCATGATCATCCCCGGCGTGCAGTAGCCGCACTGGAACCCGCCGTGGTCCACGAACGCCCGCTGCAACGGGTGGAGCGCGCCTTCGCGGGCAAGCCCCTCGATGGTGATCACCTCGGTGCCGTCAACCGACGACACCGGCACGCTGCACGAGCGCACCGCCTCCCCGTCGACCACCACCGTGCACGCCCCGCAGATCCCTTCGCCGCACCCGAACTTCGTGCCCGAAAGGCCGAGGTCGTCGCGCAGGACCCAGAGCAGCGTCCGGGACCCGTCCGTCTCCAGTGTCGTGGGCTTGCCGTTCAGGCGGAACCGGATGGTCTTCGTCATCTTTGCTCCCTCCAGGCCGGCACGGATGCGTATCGCTGATTGTAATCCCGCCCCCGCCCGGCGGCCGTCCTCAAGTCTCGCCGGCTCGCCCGTGGCCCGCACCCAGCGACCCACCACCTCTACCGGTTGTGCCCGCCGGCGCCGCAGCGGACAATGGCCACTGGCCGGACCGGGGCGAACGACGGCGGCTTGGCGCCTCGGGTTCGGGCCGGCCGCGGCCGCACCCACGGCCGAGGCGGCGGCGACGGGGAGGGAGAGCGTGGCGGACCAAGGGGCGACGGTGCTGCTCGTCATCGACATCCAGAACTTCTACTTCGAGGGCGGCCGCCTCGCGCTCGCCGGACCGGTCGAGGCGAGCCGGGCCGCGCGCAGGGTCCTCGACCGCTTCCGCGACCGCGGCCGGCCGGTGATCCACGTGCAACACCTCCCCGAGGGCGTGGGCGCCCCGTGCCCCGACTCGGGCGACCCCGCCACCAGGATCCATCCGAACGTCCTCCCGCTCTCCGGCGAGCCAGTAGTCGTCAAGCACCACGCCAATGCGTTCCGCGGCACGGGTCTGCTCGACGCGCTGCGGGCGCTCGGCGCCGGCCGACTCGTCGTTTGCGGGATGCAGACCCACATGTGCGTCGAGGCCGCGGCGCGCGCCGGCGCGGACCTCGGCTTCGCGGTCACGGTGCTCCGCGACGCCTGCGCGACTCGCGCGCTCGCCTTCGGTGGCGTCGAGGTGCCGGCGCCCCATGTCCATGCGACCGCGCTCGCGGCGATCGCCAACATGTACGGCCGCGTCATCTCCACCGACGAACTGCTCGCAGAAATCTGCTGATCGGACTTCGCGGTCAGACGTCGCGCTCCTGCTGTCGTCGCGAGTCCGCCGAGCCCCGCCCGAGGTGGGGCGAGGGCGCCGTGGCGATCTCGCGGTCGATGAGAGTTGCCGCGCCGTGCGGTAGGCACGAGATCGCTTCGCCCCGCCCGCGGCTTCGCCGCAGGCACGGCTCGCAATGACAGTGATTTCAAGTGCGGCGAATCGGGATCAGTCGATCTCGAAGGCGACGAACTTCAGCGCCCCACCGCGCTCGATCTGCACCACGACCGGATCGCCGTCCTTCAGACCGGCGACCGCCTTGCGCAGCCCGTCGAGCGAGGTGACGGTGATCCAGTTCACCGCGTGGATGACGTCGCCCGGCTGGAAGCGGTCCGCCGGCGGCGAGGCGTCCGCCGACATCGCCGCCACCAGGACGCCGCTCGGCTTGCGCAGCCCCTGCAACGCCGCCGCGAGCTTCGCGTCGACACTGATTCCCAGGATGTCGAGTTGCGGCACGAGGTTCTTCTCGGGCCGCACCATGTCCATCAGTGTGTCCGGGTCCTCGGGGCGCTCGACGACGGGCACCTTGACCTTCACTTTCGCACCGCCGCGCAGGATGTCGAGCGCGACCGTGGAGCCGGTGGGGTGGTGGTAGAGGTTGATGCCGAACTCGCGCACGTTCCCGACGGCCTCGCCGTCGGCCGCCACGACCACGTCGCCGATCTGGATCCCGGCCTTGGCGGCCGGCCCGTCGGGGTCGATATCCGCCACGATGACGCCCCACGCCTGCGGCAAAGCGAGGGCCGCAGCCATCGTCGGACCCACGCTCTGCACCTGCACCCCGATCACGCCCCGGTGCACGCGCCCGCGGGCGCGCAACTGGTCCACGATGTAGCGCACGGTGTTGCTCGGGATCGCCAGCCCGACGCCTTCGCTGCCCCCCGACCGCGTGATGATCATCGTGTTGATGCCGACCACCTGGCCGCGGACATCGACCAGCGGGCCGCCCGAGTTGCCGGGGTTGATCGGCGCATCGGTCTGCACGTACGCCAGCATGTCGTCCGGCTGGAGTTGGCGGGCCACCGCGCTGATCACTCCCATCGTGACGGTATTCCCGAGACCGAGGGGAGAGCCGAACGCGAACACCAGCTCGCCCTGCTTGAGCTGGTCCGAGTCGCCCAGGGCCAGCGCCGCCAGGCCGTGCGCCGGGATCCTGATCAACGCCAGGTCGGTGGCGGTGTCGATGCCGACGATCTCCGCGTCGCGCTTGACCCCCTCGGGCCTGACGAACGAGGGTCCCCGCGGGTCGGGGCCTAGCAGCTCCGGCAGGAGCACCTGAATCCGCCGGGCGCGCGACACGACGTGCGCGTTGGTCACGATGTAGCCATCCGGGTCGAGCACGGTGCCAGACGCCGTGCCCTGCTGCTTGGTGAGCACGTCGGACTCGCCGCCGCCGAGGCCGTACCCGCTGACGAAGATCTGCACCACCGACGGGGCCACCCGCTGGGCAACCCGTTCGAACGAGGCGCTCATCGCCTCGAGCGCGCCCCCTCCCTTCGGTCCCTGTGGCTGGGCGACCGCACCAAACGCCGCGACGGCCGGCGTGAGAAGCAATGCGCCGATCGAGTGAACGATCCGTCTCCTCATGAACATGACCTCGCTTTCGCTCGCGCTGCGGCAACGCTCCCGTGAGCCGGAGCACGGCGCCATATGTCATTGACGCAGCGGACCCTCCCCAGGATACACGGGGGCTCGTAGTGACGGTTCTCCGTACCACGGGCGGTGAATTGGCAGCAGAGCCACAAAAGCGGCGGGGGCCGCGCGGCCCCCGCCGTTGTTCGCATCGTGGCTGCGGTCTACTTCGTGGCGGGAGCGGCCGGGGCGCCCGTCAGACCGCGCTTGGCGAGCAGAGGCTGGACGCTCGGCTCGTGGCCGCGGAAGCGCACGTACGCCTCCATGACGTCGCCGGTGCCGGGCCGTTCCAGGATGTTGGCCCGGAACGAGCGCGCCGTCGCCTGGTCGAATATCCCCTTCTCGACGAACGCCTGGAAGGCGTCGGCGACGAGGACCTCGGCCCAGATGTAGCTGTAGTACCCGGCGGAGTAGCCGCCCCCCGGCCCGAAGATGTGGCTGAAGTACGGGCTGCGGTAGCGGACGACGATCTCCGGCATCATGTGGATCCTCGCCATCGCGGCGTTCTCGAACGCGGTCGCGTTGCGCTCCTTGGCGTCCGTCACGGTGTGCCAGTCCATGTCCAGGTACGACGCCGCCAGGTACTCGACGGTGGCGAACCCCTGATTGAACTTGCGCGCCCGGTTCACCTTGGCGACCAGTTCGGCCGGGATGACGGCGCCGGTCTTCCAGTGCTTGGCGTAGACCTTGAGGACCTCGGGCTCCAGCACCCAGTTCTCCATGATCTGCGACGGCAGCTCGACGAAATCGCGCGGCACGCGCGCCACGCCGTGGTAGTGGACGCGGGAGAGCAGCGAGTGCAGCCCGTGCCCGAACTCGTGGAAGAGCGTCTCCGCCTCCTCGAGCGAGAGCAGCGCCGGCGCGTCGCCGGCCGGGCGGGAGAAGTTGCAGACGTTGACGACGATCGGGCGCACGTCCTTGCCGTCCTTGAACCACTGGTCGCGGTAGCGACCGCTCCACGCCCCGCCGCGCTTGCCCGGCCGCGGGTAGTAGTCGGTCATGAAGACGCCGAGGAACGAGCCGTCGGCGTCCTTGACCTCGAACGTGCGCACCTCCGGGTTGTACTTCGGGATGTCGGTGCGCTCGATGAATGTGAGGCCGTAGAGCTTGTTGGCGACGTAGAACGCCCCGTCGCGGACGTTTTCGAGCTTGAAGTAGGGGCGCAGCGCCTCCTCGTCGAAGTCGTAGCGCGCCTTCTTCACCCTCTCCGAGTAGTAGCGCCAGTCCCACGGCTCGAGCTTGAATTCCTTGCCGTCGGCCGTGATGGCTGCCTGCAAGTCGGCCGCTTCCTGGTGCGCGACGGCGAGCGCCGGCGTCCACAGCTGGTCGAGCAGCGCGTAGACCTTGTCCGGCGTCTTCGCCATGTTCCGATCGAGGACGAAGCTCGCCCAGGTCGGGAAGCCGAGGAGCTTCGCCTTCTCGTAGCGCAGCGCGGCGAGCTTCGCGAGGATCGCCTTGTTGTCGCTCGCGTCGCCGTGGTCGCAGCGCGTGGTGTAGGCGGTGAGGATCTGGCGCCGCAGCTCGCGGTTGTCGGCGTACTGCAGGAACGGCCAGACGCTCGGCGCTTGCAACGTGAACACCCACTTGCCCTCGAGCTTCGCCGCCTTCGCGGCCGCGGCCGCGCCGTTCACGACGCCGGGGGGGAGGCCGGCCAGGTCGTCCCGTTTCTCGATCACCAGGCGGTAGGCGTTGGTCTCCCGGAGGACGTTGTCGCCGAACTTGAGGCCCTCCAGCGACAGGTCCTTGTTGATCGCCCGCAGGCGCTCCTGGCCGCCGGCGTCGAGGTTCGCGCCGCCGCGCACGAACCCCTTGTACGTCTCGTCGACCAGCTTCCTCTGTTCCGCCGTCAGACCGGGCGCGTCACGCGTCTCCCAGACCGCCTTGACGCGCGCGAACAGCGCCGGATCGAGGTTGATGTCGTCGCCCAGAGCGGCGAGTTGCGGCGCCACCTCCTTGGCGACCGCTTGCAGCGCATCGGAGGTCTCCGCCGAGAGCTGGCCGTAGAACACGGTCTGGACCCGGTCGAGGAACTCGCCGGCGCCGTCGAGCGCTGCGACCGTGTTGGCGAACGTCGGAGCTTCGGGGTTCTTCGCGATCGTGGCGACCTCGGCGCGCTCGCGGGCGATCCCCTCCGTGAACGCGGGCAGGTAGTGCGCGACCTCGATCGCGCCGAACGGCGGCACACCGAACGGCGTCGTCCAATCGGCGAAGAACGGGTTGGCCGGGGCGGCGGGCGCTGCGACCTGCGCGGCGGGCGGGACGGGTTGGGTTGCCGGTTGCGCCGCCAGGGCGGGGAATGCCACAGCGGCCAGGACGATCAGGACGAACCACTTGCGCATGGGTGCGACCTCCTCGGGAGCGTTGATTTCCGCGCCAGCCGGGTGAGAAGAACCAAGCGGGGAGCGGAGCGTTCGCTGACCCATTGTACGCAACCCGGCGGCAACGGTTTGGTCGCAGGATCGGCGGCCGGCCGGCCGGCTGGGGTGCGGGCCGCCGGCCGCGCCCCGGAGTGCGAGACAATGCCGGCATGAGCGTGCTCGGCTTACTCGGTCTCTTCGTCGCGGCGCTGGTCGCCGGCATCGTCAACTCGGTGGCGGGCGGCGGCAGCCTGATCTCCTTCCCCACCCTGGTCGCGCTCGGCCAGCCCGCGATCCTTGCCAACGCCACCAACACCGCGGCCCTCTGGCCGGGGACGCTCTCGAGCGCCGTCGCGTACCGCCGGGACACGCTGCTCCACCGCGACCTGCTGCTGACGCTGCTGCTGCCGAGCATGGCCGGCGGCTTGCTCGGCGCCGTGATCCTCGTGATCACGCCCCCCGCCTTGTTCGACCGCGTCGTCCCCTGGCTCGTGCTGTTCGCGACGGTTCTGTTCGCGATGCGCGACGCGATCTCGCGCTGGACCGGCGCCGCGGCGCACGCCGAGGAGCACGTCACCACCGGTGGCAAGGTCTGGGGCTTTCTCTTCCAGCTCTTCGTGGCGACGTACGGCGGCTACTTCGGGGCCGGAATCGGCATCTTGATGCTCGGATCGCTCTCGGTGATGGGGCTGCGCGACATCCACCGCATGAACGGCCTCAAGACGGTCCTCGGCACGCTCATCAACGTGATCGCGTTCGTCTTTTTCGCGATCAAGGGTCTGGTCGTCTGGCACCTCGCGGGGCTGATGGCGGTGGCCGCGATCCTCGGCGGCTGGATCGGCGCGCGGACCGCCAAACGAGTCGACCAGCGTCTTATCCGAGCGTTCGTGATCGCCATCGGCCTCGGCGTCTCGGCGTGGCTGTTCCTCAAGATCTAGCCCCCGCCGACGGCCGTGACCGGGCCCTCACCCCCGGCTCGCCGCGAGCGCGGCCATGACGTCCCCGAGGTCGTGGATCCCCTTCTCGGCCGCCGCCTCGCGCAGCGTGCCCCAGACCGGCTCGCCGCACTGGATGCACACGATCCCGAAGCGCCGCAGGATCGCCGACGCCTCCGGCAGCCGCCGCACCAGTTCCTCGATCGTGATGTCAGGGTCGATCGCCTCCACGGCTGCCCTCCGTCCCGCCGCCCCGATTGTGACAGATGCCTGCGCCGGCCGCAGGCCGCGCAGCCTCGAACCCCTCCCTCGAAAACGAGAAGCTGAACCAAAGGCAGGGCCTCGCAGCTTGCGGCGTGCAGCCGCGCTGCCGAGAGTGGGCCAGATGCAAGGCGCCCGAGGCGGACGCGGCGGAGCGTAGCCGCAGGCTACGTGAGCACGCGAGCCGCCGAAGGGCAACGCAGCAGATGGTCCGCTATCGGCGGCGCCCGCCGGCGGCGCCCCGGGGTCAGCGGACGGTGAGGTCGGCGGTGGCCAGAAGCCTCGGCGGACGGCGCAGCTTCGTCCCCTGCTCGAACGCGTACGCCAGACGGATGAGCGTTCCCTCGGACCACGCCCGGCCGATGAACGAGAGGCCGACCGGGAGCCCGAAGACGTACCCGGCCGGAACCGTGACGCTCGGGTATCCGGAGACCGCGGCCGGCGTCGAGCTCGCCCCCAGGAAGTGATCCCCGTTGACGAGGTCGATCGTCCACGGCGGGCCGCCGGTGGGCGCCACGATCGCGTCGAGGCGATGGGTCGTCATGACCGCGTCGAGGCCCTTGGCGCGGGAGAGCGCCCGGCACGTCTTGAGGGCCTTGAGGTACGCCTTCTCGGTGAGCGGCCCCTTCTTCTCGGCCTTCTCCATCGTGTCCTGGCCGAAGTAAGGCATCTCGCGGTCGCGGTGCTGTTCGTTGAACGCGATGACGTCCGCCAGCGTCCGCACCGGAGCGCCGGGCGCCCACTCGGCGAGGTAGGCGTTGAGGTCCGCCTTGAACTCGTACAGCAGCACCTCGAACTCGGCGTCGTCGAAGTCGCCGGCGTGCGGGATGTCCGCGGGATCCACGATGACCGCCCCGAGGCGCTTCATCGCCACGAGAGCCGCCTCAGCGAGCGCATCGGTCTCGGAGCTGTAGCCGAAGAACTTGGCGCGGGCGACACCGATGCGGGCGCCCTCGAGGCCGTTCGGGTCGAGGAACGAAGTGTAGTCGGCGGCGGCCTTGCCGCGGCCCCCGGCGGTGGCTGCGTCGCGGGGGTCGACGCCGGCCAGCGCGCCGAGCAGCGCCGCCGCGTCGGCGACCGTGCGCGCCATCGGCCCGGCGGTGTCCTGCGTGTGCGAGATCGGCACGATCCCGGAGCGGCTGACGAGGCCGACCGTCGGCTTGATCCCGACCAGCGAGTTGATCGCCGACGGGCACACGATCGAGCCGTCGGTCTCGGTGCCGACCCCCACCGCCGCGAGGTTGGCGGACACCGCCGCCCCGGTGCCCGAACTCGAGCCGCACGGCGAACGGTCGAGCGCGTACGGGTTGCGACACTGGCCGCCGCGCCCGCTCCAACCGCTCGACGACTTCGACGACCGGAAGTTGGCCCACTCCGACAGGTTCGTCTTGCCGAGGATTACGGCGCCCGCGGCGCGCAGGCGTTCGGCCACGAACGAATCGCGGGGCGCTTTGGCGCCGACGAGGGCGAGCGAGCCGGCCGTTGTCGCCATGCGGTCCGCGGTGGCGATGTTGTCCTTGACGACCACCGGGATGCCGTGCAGCGGCCCGCGCGGTCCCTTCGCCTTGCGCTCCGCGTCGAGCGCGACCGCGATCGCGACGGCGTCGGGGTTGACCTCGATGACCGACCGCATGCCCCCGTCGATCGCGTCGATGCGTCCCAGGTACGCCTCGGCCAGCGAGCGGGCGGTGTGCGTGCCCGCGTTCATTTCCGCCTGGAGCTGGGCGATCGTCGCTTCCTCGAGTTCGAACGGCGCGCCCTGAGCCGGGGCCGCCTCGGCGGACCCCCGCACCGCGGCCGGCACGACGCGGCCCACCGCGACCGCCAGGCTGCCCGTCACTCCGGCTTGCAGCAGCTCCCGCCGGCTCATCCCGCTGCCGCGGCGGGCCCCCTTCTTCCTGGGCTGGGTCATCTCGGCACCTCCCGGACGGCTCAGTGTACCCCGGGGGCGATGCTCGCGACCCGGAGCGCCCCTGCCACCTCGCCGCGGAGATGGTAGACTCCGACCCGCAAGACCGCTGCGTGAACGCCTCATGACAGTTGCGACACCGAAACCAGCGCCGAATACCGGGGCTCCTCTTGTGGCCTGGGGAAGCGCGCCTCCTCCGGCCGAGCCGCTGCCCGTCAACGGCGCCGGCAGGCATGCCAGGGCGTCCGACATCCGGGCGTTCCACGACGAGCTGCGCCGCAGCAACCTGCGGATGGTGTTCTGGGTGGCGGCCGCCTTCATCCCGGCGTACCTCGCGTGGACGGCGTTCGACTTCGTCCTCGCTCCGGCGCACTGGACCTACTTCCTCTTCCTCCGGCTGGCGGTGGTCGTCCTCAACACCACGATCGCCGTCGCGGCGCACCGGCCGAGGTTGCGCAGGTTCACCTGGGAGGCGCTCTGGGCGCTCGCCTTCTTCTTCGGCGCTTTCATCGCGCCGATGCTGCCGCTGGCCGGCGAACACCTCCCGGCGTACGTGATGGGCTTCACGGTCGTGATCCTGGGAGTCGGGCTCCTCCCCGCCTGGCCGCCGAACTGGTCGCTCGCGAACATCGTGGCGAATATCGGGATTGCATCGTTCGCCTTCGCCATCTGGCCCACGACCATCCCGCTGCGCGAGATCCTGGGCAGCGCCTTCTTCGTCATCACCGCGGCGGGGATCTCGCTGGCAGCCTCCTATTTCAAGTACAACCTCGCGCGGAGCGACTATTTCACGCGCGCCGAGCTCGCCGAGGTCGCCCGCCTCGAGGCCGACGCCCGGCGCGGGCTCGACGCCGCCAGGGTGGACCTCCAGCAGGCGCTCGATCAGCTCAAGGACCTGGACCGGCTCAAGAGCAAGTTCTTCGCCAACGTCTCGCACGAGCTGCGGACGCCGCTCACGCTGATCCTCGCGCCGGTGGAAGAGCTCGCGGCCACCACCACAGACCCCGGCCGGCTGCAGTACCTGCGGGTGATCCGCCGCAACGCGTACCGCTTGCTCCGGTTGATCGACGACCTTCTCGACCTCTCGCGCCTCGACGCCGGCGGCCTCCGGCTCAACCTGGCCGAGGTCGACATCCGCGCGCTCGCGGCGACGGTGCGCGAGAACAGCATGCCGGCGGCGCTCGCCAGGTCGGTCGCCTTCACGTTTGCCGCCATGCCCTCCGAAAAGCGGATCTGGGCGGACGCGCACCGACTCGAGATCGTCCTCACCAACCTGGTCGGCAACGCCCTCAAGTTCACCCAGCCCGGGGGCGCGATCGAGGTCCGCGTCGAGGACCTCGCCGACGGCGTCCAAGTTCAGGTGCGAGACACCGGGCCTGGAATTCCGGCGGACGCCCTCCCCAGGGTGTTCGAGCGCTTCTTCCAAGTCTCGAGCAGCGAGCAGCGCCGCGAGGGCGGCGTCGGGATCGGCCTCGCCCTCGCGAAGGAGCTGGTCGAGTTGCACGGCGGCACGATCGGGGCGGCGAGCACGTTCGGGAAGGGCACCACGTTCACCGTGTTCCTGCCGTTCGGCAGAGACCACATCCGCCCCGAGTCGATCGAGCGCCGCGAGGCCGCGATCCAGGTGCCGCAAGGGCGGCGCCGCTCCGAGGACCCGAGCGGCGTCACGCCCGCGTTGCGGGACGGGCCGGCCGGCGCGACTGCCGCGGCCCAACCGCAGGTTTCCGGCGGCGCGAGGCGGGCCCGCATCGTGCTGGCCGAGGACAACGTCGAGCTGCAGCAGTTCATCCGCGGCCTGCTGGTGGGCGAATTCGACCTGTTCACGGCCAACGACGGGGACGAGGCCTGGGAGCTGGTCAACCGCGAGCGCCCCGACCTGATCATCTCGGATGTCATGATGCCGGGGCGCAGCGGCACGCAGCTGTGCAACGACGTCAAGTCCGACCCGGCGCTGGCAGCGACCCCGGTCATCCTGCTCACCGCGCGGGTGGGGTCCGAGGCGACGCTGGAGGGGTACGCCCACGGGGCCGACGACTTCGTCGCCAAACCGTTCCACCCCCGCGTTCTCCTCGCCCGCGTCCGCGCCCAACTCAAGCTGCGGGCTCTGGGGCTGCAACTGGCAGAGCGCGAGAAGCTGGCCGTCGTGGGGACGCTCGCCGCGGGGATCCTCCACGAGGTGCGCAACCCCGTCAACTCGATCCTGAACGCGGCGCGCGTCCTCGCCGGCGGCAACGCCACGCCCGATCTCGCGGCCAAGCTGCTGGCGGTCATCGGCGACGGGGCGCAGCGCATCCAGGGGATCACGTCGGCCCTCGAGTCGCACGCCCGCCCCGCCGAGGCCGGAGGGGTCGCCTTGTGCGACGTGCACGAGGGGCTCGACGCCACGCTCCTTTTGCTCGAACACCGCATGGCGGCCGTGACGGTCCATCGCGATTTCGCGGCGACGACCCGCGCCGCGGCGCCTCCCGGGGCGCTCAACCAGGTATTCCTCAACATCATCGACAACGCGCTGCGATCCGGCGCGAGCAAACTCTTCATCGCGACCGCCTCGGACGGGAGCGTGGTCGTCGTCCGGATCGGCGACGACGGGCCCGGAATCCCTCCCGAGGTTGTCCAGCGCATCTTCGACCCGTTCTTCACGACCCGGAAGGTCGGCGCCGGTACCGGCCTCGGGCTCTACCTCTCGCGCAAGATCGTCGAAGACTGCCGTGGCAGGATCCGCTACGAGAACCGCCGGGGGGGCGGCGCCGAGTTCATCCTGGAGCTCCCGGCGGCAAAGGCGCCGTTGGCGCCGCCTGCGCCGGAAGCGAGGGGCGCCGGGTGAGCAGAGGGCCTTCGCGGCGGACCGGCGAGTACCAGGCCCGCCCGGCTCCAGTTCACGGCAAGCACCACTGAAAGGGGAAAGGACGAGATGGCAAAATCGTACGAAGAGCTGATGGGTGCCCTGGGCCGCGCGGTGTTCTTCCGTCCGGAACGACGGCGCGTCCGTGACCTTCTCTCCCGGGACGCTCAACCCCAGCTCCTGGTGGACGGCGAGGAGCACCCACTCTTCGACCTCTCGCTGAACGGCGTCTCCTTCCTCTCCCAGGACGGAGTCGAGAGCTGGCCGGCAGGCCGCGAGCTGGACGTCACGCTGCTCCTGCACGGGCGGGAGGCGTTCTGCGGCCGGGGCCGCGTCGCCCGCGTCGAACCCGGCCCGCGCAAGGGTGTGCGGATCGGCGTCGGTCTCGTGGGCGGTTTCCTCGACCTGCCCGAAATCCTCCACCAGGACGAGGAGGGCCAGCTCGAAACCGACCTGCGGGCGGGGCCGGAGTTCTGGCGCACCAGGATCCCGCAGGCGCTCCAGGAATCCGTCGGCCGCGCGGTGCACTTCCTCCACTTCTACCGGCAGGTCCTCGACCGCAACGAAGCCCGCGAGCGCGCGCGCGGCGTCAGGGACGGCGATCCCCTGACCAGCCTCGCCGACCGGGCTCTCGTTGCGCTCCGGGAGCCGTGGGCCGAGATCCAGCGCAGCGCCTCGCGCGCCGCGGCGGAGTGTCTCGGCAACCGCCAGGTCCTGCTCGCTTCGAAGCGCCTGACCGAGACGCTGGTGACGCCGGTGCTCTCGGTCTGCCCGCTGGTGCAGCGGGCCTACACGAAGCCGCTCGGCTACGCGGGCGACTACAAGGTGATGCAGTACTACTACAACAACGCCCTCGAGGGCGACTCCGTGTTCGCGCAGGTGTTCCACAAGCTCGGCGTCGAACACCCGCTTTCGGCCGGCGTGCGGACGCGGAAGGACTACGTGGTGCGGCTCATGGAGGAGGAACATCTCCGCCACCTCGGGCGCGGCGAGGCCCGGCCGGTCTTCCGCGTCGCCAGCCTGGGATGCGGTCCTGCCCGCGAGGTGTCCGACTTCATCGCGCACCGCAAAGGCTGGCCCGGCCACGTCGCCTGGACGCTGATCGACCAGGAGGACGAGGCGCTTTCCATCGCGTACAACGACAGCCACCGCCAGCTCCAAGCAACCGGGGCCGACGGTTCGCTTCAGTGTCTCCACCTGTCGTTCGTCCAGATCATGCGGGACCCTTCGCTGCTGCCGATCGAGAGCGGCCAGCACTTCATCTTTGCCACCGGCTTGTTCGACTACCTGGGCGAAGCGGTGGCGCAGGTACTCGTCAGCACGCTGTTCGACCAGCTGGCGGTTGGCGGCTTGGTCGTGCTGGGCAACGCTCTGGGGCCGAACGACCACTTCTGGTCGCCGGAGTTCGTCCTCGACTGGACGATGCTCTACCGGACGCGCGAGGAGATGCTGCGCCTCGGCAAGCGCCTCCCCGAGACCGCGGAGGTAAGCGTCGAGGTCGAGCCGGGCCAGGCCTACTACTTCCTCCTGATCCGAAAACACTGAGACGCCAGAGGCGCGCCGGCCGTCCGGGGGCTTGCGTTCGAGGAGAAGGCGCGGCAGACTTTCTCTGGCGCATCCGGATTGCGACTCGCAGAGCTGCCGCAGGCTCTCGTGGTCGAGGGCGAGCGGGTAGGGAGACCACGATGGACGGCACCATCCTCTACGTTGACGACGACGAGTCCAACCTCACGGTGCTCGAGGCCGCCTGTGCCCCCGAGTTCACGGTTCTGACCGCATCCAGCGCCGAGGCGGCGATGGAGATCCTGCGGCGGGAAGAGGTGGCCGTGCTGCTCGTCGACCAGCGCATGCCCGGCATGAGCGGCGTCGAGTTCTTCGAGGCCACCCGCGAGGACTTCCCCGACACGGTCAGGCTCCTGATCACCGCCTACTCCGACCTCACCGACGCCGTCAACGCCATCAACCGCGGCCAGGTCCGCGGCTACATCCGGAAGCCGTGGGAGCCCGAAGAGCTCAAGGCCACGCTGCGCGGCGCGATCGAGATCCACGATACGCGCCACAAGGTCCACGAGCTCGAGCAGCGCCTCCTGGACGTCGAGCGCGTGTACGCGCTCGGCGTCGCCGCCGCGGGCGTGGCCCACGAGCTGCGCACCCCACTGCAGACGCTGACGACGTCGCTCGAGCTGGCGGGCCTGCGGATCGCGCACCTGGTTGCGGCGCTCGAACTCGAGCTTCCCGCCAGAGGCGAGCAGGTTGCGGCGGGCCGGAGCGCGGCCGATCAGATCGGGGCGGCACGGCACGCAGTCGGCCAGATGGCGGAGATCACGTCGGGACTCGAGTTGAGCAACCGGCGGCGGGAGGACGAGACATCCGCCGATCTCAAGGACGTCGTCAAGCTTTCCCTGCGCGCCGTGCGCGCCGAGGTGGCGAAGCGGGCCCAGATCCAGATCGAGATCGAACCGGGGCCACTGGTCAACGGCTCGCCGAACAAGCTCGGCCAGGTCGTGATGAACCTCTTGATCAACGCGCTACAGGCGCTGCCGGAGCGCCCGCGCGGCGAGAACCTCGTGATGGTGCGGCTGCGCAGGGCCGGCGAGTGCATGCGCGTCGAGATCGAGGACAACGGCACCGGAATTCAGAAGGACGTCATCGACCGCATCTTCGACCCGTTCTTCACCACCAAACGGCGCGGCGGCACCGGCCTCGGGCTTGCGATCTCGAAACAGATCGTGGACGAGCTGCACGGCCGCATCGGGGTCGAGAGCGAGCCCGGCCGCTGGACCCGCTTCACCGTCGACATCCCGTTCGCAAAGGCCGCGCCGGCGGCCCCCACGTCGGCGTGAGCCGCGCCCGGCCCGGCGCCGTCAGGCCGAGGCGCGGGCCAGGTAGGAGTTGAGCCGGGCCTGGGTGTTGTCGTCGAACCCGGCGAACGTCACCCCCACGCCAGGGAACGGCTCGCGCCGCACCGATGTCCGGCGCACGACCCGGGCATGCCCGCGCACCGGAAGCGGCATTCCCGGCAACAGCATCTCGAACACGAGGACGGTGCCCGGCCGGTAGCCCTCATGAAGTTCAAGCAGCATACCGGTGGTGGAGATGTTGACCGTCCGGCACGCCACCGACAGTGCGGGCCCCTCGACGACGGGTTTGACGCGAACCGACAGCTCGGCCGGGACGCGCGGAGCCGCCTTGAACAGATCCTCGAGGATGTGCGGCAGGCGAAGGGAGGACTCGTCCCAGGTGACAACGCGGTTCGCTCCTCGCCCCAGGTAGGTCTCGGCCTCGCTCCGGTGTCTCGCCTCCGTCACCAGCACGATCGCGGCGCGGCGGCAAGGGCACGAGGGCCGGCGGAGCGTGGCCAGGAAACCGGCCATCGGCGCATCGCCAAGGGGGTAGGCCACGAGCAGGCCGTCGTACCGCCCCGCCGCGGCCAGTTCGAGCGCCTCGGTCCAGTCGTCGGCGCCCGCCAGAACCGCCGCATCGAGCGGCGCGAGCGCGACACGAACCGTCTCTCGCGCCTCGGGGTCGAGCCCCACCGGCAGCACGGTGTACCAACTCACGACGCCCGCTTCGACCATCGACCCTCTTCCTGAACAAATAATGCCCCGTTCCGCCGCCGAAAAAGGTGATCCACCTCACACCGGTTGCGTCGCGGGGCTGGATCGGGAAAGATGGGGAGGCGGGGAGGACGGGTGCAAACGACCGGAAGGTATCGCGCTCAGACAGGGTTCGCAGGCGGCTGGCCGGGAGGTACGCCGGCGCCCGACATCACCGCTCTGCTGGCCGTGGTGTTCGTCACCTGGGCGATGCAGTTCTTCACCACCACCGCGGTCGTGCCGGCGTTGCTCCGGCTGACGCCTGCCGTTTGGCGGTCCGGCTACCTCTGGGAGCTGGCGACCTACCCGTTCGTCGGCTTCGGCCCGGCGAGCCCCTGGATCCTGCTCGAGCTGCTGATCGTCTTCTGGTTCGGCCAGGACGTGCGCGCGCGCCTCGGCCGCCGCGGTTTCTGGACGCTTCTCGCAACCTCCGCCATTGCGGCCGCTGCGGCCGCAATCGCCGTCCAACTCGCGCTCGACGCGACCGGAGGCGCGGGAACGCCGTTCCCGTTCCAGATCATGCAGGGCCAGAGAATGCTGCTCGCGATCCTCGTCGCTGCGTTCGCGACGCTGTACGGCAACGCCACCATCCTGCTCTTCTTCGTGTTGCCGATGCCCGCCCGCTGGTTCCTCTGGCTCGAGATCGGGCTCGCCTTCGTGGCGTTCCTCTCCAGCAAGGACCTGGCTGGGTTCGCCGGGATCTGCGCCGCGGTCGGGGTCACCGTGCTGACGCTGCCGGGCTCGTCCGCCCGCCAGCGGCTGCGGCGGCGATACCTGTCGTGGCGCGCGCGCCGGATCGAGCGGCGGCTCGCCCGCCTGGCCAGGCGCCGGGGGCTGCGGGTCATCCGCCGCGACGACGGCCACGGCGACGGCCCGGTCAACTGACCCGCCGCCGCCGGGCCGGCTTGTGCGGCTGTCGCGTCGCAAGACGGGTTGCGCCCCGGTTTGGTATGATCTCTGCACGATGGTGGGCCAAGCCGACCCCGGGAGAGAGCGGCGCCGCAGTCCGCGGCATCCGGTGCAGGATGTCAAGGGCACGCTGCACCTCTCCGCCGAGGCCAAGATCCTGAACATGAGCCTGACCGGGATGGCGGTCGAGACCGACACCCAGATGAAGGTCGGGCGTACCTACTCGCTGACTCTGAAGCACGGCAACGACCACAGCCTCCGCCTGCCCGGATCGGTGGTCTGGTGTCACCTGCGCGGCCTGCGCCGCAACGAGGTCGGCGACACCAAAACCGTCTACGAGGCCGGGATCTGCTTCAAGGAGGCGCTCACCGACCAGGCCGCCGAGCTGGCGCGGATGCTGGGGGCGACGGCCGTCATCGCCGTGGAGAAGAGGATCTCCGGCCGCTTCAAGGTCAACGTGGCGGAACCGGTCAGCGTGCGGTCGGACTACCACTTCGTCGTCAAGACCATCAGCACGGTCGGCCTGCTGGTCGAGACCGAGGCGTCGCCGCCGCTCGGCACCATGATCGAGGTCGAGGTGAAAATGAACGGCCACACGTTCCGCAGCCGGGGGCGCGTCGCCCATCTGCGCGAGCTCAGCAGCGCCGACGGCAGCCACAGGAGCCAGCTCGGCGTCGAGTTCGTCGAGACCTCCGACACCGAGCGCCGCGCGATCGAGGAGTTCATCGGCCGCCACCTCCACGAGACCCCGGCAAGCCCCGAAGCCTGACGCCGCTTCGCTCCGCTCGGGCGGGCGGGGCGCCCGCCCCGACATGCTCTCTATCCTTCAGCGCCTTGTGGCGCGGCTGCCCTGGGCCCCGCGCAACCTTCCAGCTTCCGGACCGGTACCGCGGCAGGTTGACGTACCTGCGACTCCGTCTTAACCTTATGCCCAATGGAGGACAACCATGAGTAAGTCTCGCCTTCTCGCCATCGCGGTTCCGCTCGCCGCCGCGACGCTGGTGGCGGCCGCCCCCGCTCTCGCGCAACTCGACCTGCCGCGCCCGAGCCCCAAGGCCACGGTGTCGCAGACCGTCGGGCTCACCGACGTCACGATCACCTACTGCCGCCCCGGCGTGAAGGGGCGGGTGATCTGGGGCGGCCTCGTCCCGTACGACCAGGTGTGGCGCACCGGCGCCAACGAGGCCACCACGATCACCTTCGCGGACGACGTCACCATCGACGGCACGAAGCTGCCCGCCGGCACGTACGGCCTGTTCACGATCCCCGGCAAGGACCAGTGGACGGTGATCTTCAACAAGACCGCCAAGCAGTGGGGGGCCTACCAGTACAAGGAGGCCGACGACACCCTGCGCATCAAGGTCAAGCCGCATGAGGCCCCCTTCCACGAGCTTCTCACCTTCTGCTTCCCCACCGTCTCCACCGGGTCGGCCACCGTGACGATGGCCTGGGACAAGCTCACCGTCCCGTTCACGTTCGACGTGGACACCAACAGCAAGGTGCTGGCGGCGGCCCGCAAGGCGATCGCCGAGGCGAAGCCCGACGACTGGCGCACCAGCTACCGCGCCGCCGCGTTCTGCCTCGACAACGACGTCAACCTCCCCGAGGCGCGGACGTGGCTCGCCAAGTCCGTGGCAGTCAAGGAGACGATGTACAACCTCGCCGGCCAGGCCCGCTTCCTCGCCCTCGACGGCAAGAAGGCAGAGGCCATCGCGCTCGCCAAGAAGGCGATCGCGGTCGGCAAGGCCGCCGACCCCAAGGCCGACACCGCCATGGTGGAAAACCTGATCAAGGAGTGGGAGAAGTACCGCCGGGCGGCGGGGTTCGGGGCGGGAGGTCGGCCCCGAACCCGAGCGGAGCGAGGGTGTGGGATCCCGCCGAGCCCGAACGGCGGGAACTCCGGGCACCGGGCCAGAAGAGCCGTGGTTCGCGGGTCGTGGTCCGAACCGGCTGCGCCGGCCGCAGGCCGCGCAGCCTCGAGCCCTTCCCTCGAAGACGGGTCAGCGGCCGGTAGGCAGGGTTCCGCAACTTGGGGCGTGTAGCCGCGCCGCCGAGAGTGGGCCGGATGCAAGGCGCGCAAGCCGGTCGCAGCGGAGCGTAGCCGGAGGCTACGTGAGCATCCGATCCGCCGAGTGCAACGCAGCCAGAGGCCCGGCGCCGGCGGCGCCAGATTTCCCGCTGAACGCTTCGAACAGGAGTGCCAGGCCGAGGACTGCCAGGCATCCGACCACGTTGTACCAGAGGAACGAGATCCCCGTGAACGCGAAACACGCGAGCACCAGCGCCTCGGCGGCGATCGCGGCGGCGAACACCGCGGTGCCGGAAACGCGCTTGACGTAGAACCCGGTCAGGAAGACGCCGAGGATCGTGCCGTAGAACAGCGACCCGAGGATGTTGACGGCCTCGATCAGCGAGCCGAGCCGGCTCGCGTACTCGGCGAACAGCACCGCGAACGCGCCCCAGCCAACGGTCGCCAGGCGCGACACCAGGACGTAGTGCCGCTCCCCCGCCCCGGGTCGCAGCAGGCGCCGGTAGACGTCCACGACCGAGGTCGAGGCGAGCGCGCTCAACTCCGCCGAGGACGCCGACATCGAGGCTGCGAACACCATCGCGAGCACGAGGCCGATGAGCCCGGCGGGCAGGTGGCGCACGACGAATGAGAGGAACACGTAGTTGGTGTCGCTGGGGTCGGCGCCGGGGTCCGCCGTGCGCATGACCGCGATCGCGTCGGCACGCACCCCCTCGGAGGCGGCGCTGGCGGCCCGGTACGCCGCCGTCGCCTCCCGCCGCCGCGGTCCGTCGCCGCCGCGCAGCGCGGCCGCAAGTTCGCGGGCGCGGGCCTCCTGGGCGGACCTCGCGTCGCGGTAGCGCGCCTCCAGTTCGGAGAAGCGGGGCGCCTGCGGCGACGCGCGGACCTTGGCGACCTCCACCGGGTTGAAGAACACCGGCGGCGCCTCGAACTGGTAGAACGCGAAGACGCTGGCGCCGATGAACAGGATCCCGAACTGCATCGGGACCTTGGCCATGCCGTTGAAGAGCAGTCCGAGCCGGCTCGCGGCCACCGAGCGGCCGGCGAGGTAGCGCTGCACCTGCGACTGGTCGGTGCCGAAGTACGACAGCGCGAGGAACGCGCCGCCGATCAGGCCGGACCACAGCGTGTAGCGGTCGGTGAGCGAGAACGACGGGTCGATCGTGCGCAGGCGGCCGGCCTTGCCGGCGACGCGCAGGGCGTCGAGGAAGGAGACGCCGGCCGGCAGCGACGCAACGAGGACAACGAACGCCGCGGCCATGCCCGCGAGGATGATCGCCGCCTGCAGCGTCTGCGTCCGACTCACGGCCCGTGCGCCGCCGGAGGTCGTGTAGATCACCACGAGTGCGCCGATGACGAGCACGGTCACTCGGACGTCCCAACCGAGGATCACGGAGAGGATCAGCGACGGCGCGAAGATCGTCAGGCCGGCGGCGAGGCCGCGCTGGATCAGGAACAGGAACGCGGTCAGCTCCCGCGTCTTCAGGTCGAAGCGGCCCTCGAGGTACTCGTATGCGGTGTAGACCTTGAGGCGGTGGTAGAGGGGGACGGCAGTGGCCGACAGCACGATCATCGCGATCGGCAGCCCGAGGTAGAACTGGACGAAGCGCATGCCGTCGGCGTACGCCTGCCCGGGCGTGGACAGGAACGTGATCGCCGACGCCTGCGTCGCCATGATCGAGAGCGCCACCGTGCCCCAGCGCATCTCCCGCCCGGCGAGGAGGTACCCCTGGGTGTCGCGGCTTCGCCCGCCCTTCCAGATGCCGTACCCCACCATGGCGGCGAGCGCCGCGGCCAGCACCGCCCAGTCGAGCTGGCTCACTCGAACGCCCTCGTGAACAGGGCGAACAGCGCGATCAGCGCCAGGAGGGTGCCCGCGACGACCGTGTAGAGGGCGGGCCAGGAGTGGCCGAACGGCGGCGGGTCGTCGGAGAGACCGGGGTCCGGGGTCCGGGCTCCGGGCTCCGAGAGACCGTGGTCGGGGCCGGGTCCGGGCCCGGAGGCGGCGCGGGACCGCGAGGCGCGGCGGGGTCATCCATGCGGGCGGCCTCCGGCGAGGAGGTTCGCGAACAGGCGGATCGCCCCCGGCACGCCGGCGGGCAGCTGGCGGAAGAACGCGAGGCCGGTGTAGACGTAGCTCCCCCTCCCGACGCGCGCGAACAACAGCGACCCGTCGAGCGGCTTCTCGCCCGGGTCCGACATCGCGAGCGGCGCCTGGTAGCGCGGGTCCCAGCTCTCGGGGAAGTACAGCCCGCGCTCCTGCACCCAACCGCTGAAGTCCGCGGCCGAGATCGCGTTCGGCGTGGTGAGCAGCGGGCTGTCCGGCGCCAGCACCGTCACCGGGGCGGTCTCGTCGGTCACCCGCTCGCGCGAGAGCTTGATCGGGTACGGCCCGATCCGGTCGGTGACGAGGCCGCGGTCGTTGTTGTACTGCACCACCAGCGTCCCGCCGTTTTCGACGTAGGCGAGCAGCCGGTCCTCGGCCTGGGCGAGGCCCGGCCTCGTGTTGTAGGCGCGCACCCCCACCACGATCGCGTCGAACCCGGCGAGGTCGGCGCTCTCGAGGTCGTCGTCGGAGAGCAGCGAGACCTGGACGCCGATCTGGCGCAGGATCTCGGGGACCTCGTCGCCGGGCCCCATCACGTAGCCGACCCGCTTGACCGGCGGCGCAAGGTTGACGCGCACGAGCTTGACCTGGGCGGGCGGCAGCAGCGTCTGCACCGGGATGTGCGGGTGCGAGATCTCGACCAGCGACCGCGCCGGTTCCTCGTGGTCGGTGACGAGAAACGCCGTCAGCTCGCCGGTGCTCTCGCCCGCCGGCGGGGTGAGCGTGAAGCGCACGGCGCGCTCCTCGCCGCGGGTCTTGAACTCGAGCGGCACGCGTTCGGGCTCCACTCGCCAGCCGGGCGGAACCGTCAGCCGCACGGTAGCTTTGACGTCGGCCTCGTTGGCGCGCGCGACGGCGCGCACCACTTGGGGGTTCGAGTCCGGGACCACGAGCACCGGCGCCGCGAAGTTGACCGTCACCGCCGGCACGACCGCGAGGTCGCGGATGCGCTCGCCCTCGACCGGGTCGGTCCAGCGGTGCTGCACCGGCACCGTGTAGGTGAGGTCCTGCTCCCCGATACGGAGCACGAAGGAGACCGTCATCGCCGGCGGGTTCTTCGGCCGCCCGATCAGCGTCTGGTCGCCCACCGCGAACAACCCGATCCCGTGCGGCCGCACGAGCCAGTACGGCTGGGTGTACGGCGCGTCGGCCGGCACCTTCGCCGCGATCACCCTCGTCTCCGGCACGTTCGGCTCGAGCGGCCGGAGCGGCACCGTCGCGATGGGGCTGCCCGAGAGCTCGACGCTCACCAGCGACATCGGAACCTGGCTGCGGTCCAAGGCGACGGCCGTGACCTCGGCCGATCCTCCTGGCGTGACCGTGGAGGTAGCCGACATCGCCTCCAGCCACAGGCCGCTGCACGACGCGATCTCGTCGAGCAGCTCTTTCCGCTTCACGGGGATCCACGGGTCGGGCGCGAGCCGGTCGAGCGCGGCGAGCGCCTGCAGCAGCGCCGGGACGGAGGCCGCGGGGTCGGTGTCGCGGTACGCCGCGATCGTCCGCGCCAGGATGCCGCCGACCGCGCGGCCGCCGGGGATGCGGCTCCAGGTCAGGTTGATGCCGTCGAACAGGTCGCTCTTCGGTGGGTCCCCGGCCACGAACTGGAGGAAGTTCGGCATCGGGCCGCGCCGCGGCGTCGAGCCGAACCCCTGGCTCTTGTGCATGCTCCGCGAAGCGGCCGCGATCTCGGTGTACGACTCCCCGAGCACCGGGTCGTACGCCCCGAGGTCCACCGTCAGCTCCGGCGGCACCCCCGCCGGGACGCTCTCCCCGGGCCGCCGCCAGGCGTTCCACATCAGGCGCTTGGCCTGCCACGGCGTCACGTACTTGAGTTGCTCCGGGAACCTGGCCGGGTCGGCCGCGGCGGTGAACGCCTCGGAGGCGAGGATCGCCGAAGCGGTGTGATGGCCGTGGCCGCCCGACGCGTTGGGGGGAAACCGCGTGATGATCACGTCCGGCCGGAACGAGCGGATCACCCAGACCACGTCGGAGAGCACCGCGTCGTGCCCCCAGAAGCGCAGGGTCTCCTCCGGCGTCTTCGAGAAGCCGAAGTCGATCGCGCGGGTGAAGAACTGCTCGGCCCCGTCGATCTGCCGCGCCGCCAGCAGCTCCTCGGTGCGGACGACCCCCAGCAGGTCCCCCTGCTCGGTCCCGATCAGGTTCTGCCCGCCGTCGCCGCGCGTGAGCGAGAGGTACGCCGTGCGCACCTTCCGCCCCTGAGCCAGCCAGGCGAGCATCGCCGTGTTCTCGTCGTCCGGATGCGCCCCGATGTAGAGGGCGCTGCCGACGACGGCGAGCTTCTCCATCGCGATGCGGCGGCGGGCGGCGTCCTCGACGGGAGGCTGCGCCAACGCGCGCGCGGCGCACAGAACGGCAGCGGCGAGAGCCAGGGGCCGCAGGCGGCGCGAGATGATCATCGAAGCTCCTTTTCCGTGGCGGCGTATGTTCGCCACGCGGACCGGCCGGTCGGACCGTCCATGAGAGTCGCAAGCCGGCCGGGGGCGGCTCCATTCCCGGCCGTGGGCCGGCGCGCTAAACTCCCCGTCACCTGACCGCCGTCCCACCCCGGGAGGATGCCATGGAACGCCACGACCTGCCACAACCTTCGGAGCCGCGTGCGGCCGTCCGGCCGGATCAAAGTGGCGTCTGGACCCGGCGCCGGATGATCGCCCGGGCCGCCGCGATCGGCGCCGGCTCGGCCGTCTTCGGCCGTGCCGTCGCCGCCCTCGCCGCCGGCGGGCCCGTGACCGCCGCGATGATCCGCGAGGCCGAGTGGGTCTCCGGCCTCGACCTCCCGGAGGACCAGCGCGCGCTGATGGTCGAGGGGGTCAACGGCCTCCTCGCCGACTTCGCGAAGCTCCGCGCCGTGCCGCTCGACAACGCGGTCCCGCCGGCGTGGCGGTTCGCCACCAAGGCCGCGGACGACGAGCGCGCCGCGCGCCGGGACGCGGCGGTCGAGTTCAAGCCGGACCGCCACGCCTCGCGCCCCGCCACCGACGACGACCTGGCGTTCGCCCCAATGGCAACGCTCGCCTCGCTGCTGCGCGCTCGCAAGGTCTCGTCCGTCGAGCTGACCAGGCTTTATCTCGCCCGTTTGCGCCGGTTCGATCCGGTGCTCGAGTGCGTCGTCACCCTTACCGAGAGGCTCGCCCTCGAGCAGGCCGAACGCGCCGACCGCGAGATCCGATCCGGCCGCTGGCGCGGCCCGCTGCACGGCGTGCCGTGGGGGGCCAAGGACCTGATCGCGGTGGCCGGCTACCCGACCACGTGGGGGTCGAAGCCGTACAAGGACCAGGTGCGGCCCGAGACCGCCACCGTTGCACGACGGCTCGCCGAGGCCGGCGCGGTGCTCGTGGCCAAGCTCGCGCTCGGCGAGCTGGCGATGGGCGACGTCTGGTTCGGCGGCCAGACCAGGAACCCGTGGAACCCGGCGGAAGGCTCCTCCGGCTCGTCGGCGGGACCGGCGTCCGCGACGGCCGCCGGCCTCGTCGGCTTCGCGGTCGGATCGGAGACGCTGGGCAGCATCGTCTCCCCCTGCACGCGGTGCGGCGCCACCGGGCTGCGGCCGACCTTCGGCCGCGTCTCCCGGCACGGCGCGATGGCGCTGTCGTGGACGATGGACAAGCTCGGGCCGATCGCCCGCTCGGTCGAGGACTGCGCGCTGGTGCTCGCGGCGATCCAGGGCGCGGACGGGATCGACCCGACCGCGGTGGACCGCCCGTTCCGCTGGCCGCTCGGCCGGGACCCCCGTACCCTGCGCGTCGGCTACGTCGAGGCGGCGTTCGAGGAGGACCGCGGCAAGGACGTCGAAAAGGAAGAGGACCGGGCGCGCATGCGCGAGTGGCAGGCGTTCGACCAGCGGACGCTCGCGACGCTGCGCGGGCTCGGCTTCAGGCTGGCGCCGGTCAAGCTCCCGGCCGACCTGCCGCTCGACTCGCTGCGCTTCATCCTCCAGGCGGAGGCCGCCGCCGCGTTCGACGAGCTGACCAGGAGCGGCCGCGACGCCCTCATGACGCGGCAGACCGCCAACGCCTGGCCGAACCTCCTCCGCCGCGCGCAGCTGATCCCTGCGGTCGAG
The DNA here is from genome assembly GCA_963727205.1 of uncultured Acidobacteriota bacterium. GTDB lineage: Bacteria > Acidobacteriota > Thermoanaerobaculia > Thermoanaerobaculales > Thermoanaerobaculaceae > RBG-13-68-16. Next base: position 132,311 of record CAVSFQ010000040.1, read on the forward strand.
TACATCCGCGCCAACCGGATCCGTTCGCTGCTGATGCAGGCGATGGACCGGGTCACGGCGGACGTCGACGTCTACGTCTGCCCGACCTTCGGCGGCGGCAACGTGCTGCTCACCAACCTGACGGGCCATCCGGCCGTCGTGCTCCCCAACGGCTTCCGCGCCTCGGACGGCACGCCCACCAGCATCACGTTCACGGGCCGGCTCTTCGGCGAGGCCGAGCTGCTCGCGGTGGCGCACGCCTACCAGCAGGCGACCCGGTACCACACGCCGCACCCGCCGCTGGAGACATTGCTCGAGCGGAGGCCACAGGAGAAGAAGGGTTGAGCGGGCCACCCGTGGCGGGTGTTCACTCCACCGGTCGCAGGCGGCCGGCGCGGAACGCGGCGATCCGCGCCGCGAGCGCGTCCTCGCCGCCCCAGGCGAAGCCGGTGAACTGGACGCCAATGCCGGGGTACGGCTGGCTCCCCTGCGCGGTCCGGCGCACCACGACGGCCTCCCCGCACACCGGCAGCGGGCCGTCGGGGAGGAACAGTTCGAACCGCAGTTCGGTCCCCGCCGCCAGGCTGTGGGGCGAGCGCAGCAGCGCGCCGTGCGCCGAGAGGTTCACGCTCTCGCACACGACGCGGCGCTGCAAGCCGCTTCCCATCACCTGCAGCCGCACCGGGAGACGCAACGCCGCCCGCGGCGACACTCGCAGCAGCGGCCGCAGGACCTCCGCCAGCGCCTGCTCCACCCGCTCGGCGGCCAGCACCCGATTGGCGCCGCGCCCGAGGTAGCCCTCGGCGTCGCGCCGCAAGCGCTCCTCCGCCACCAGCACCAACCCGGAGTTCCGGCACGGCGACTCGGGGTCGCGCACCGCCTGCAGGAAGCGGCCGGTCGTGGCGCCGTCGAGGGGATGCGAGACGAGCAGCGCGTCGAAGCGCTCCCCCGCCGCCATGCGGAACGCCGCCGGCGAGTCGCCGGCGACCGTCACCCGATGCCCGGCCGCGGCCACTCCGGCGCGGACGTGGTCGCACGTCGCGGCGTCGCAGCCGACCACGAGCAGGTCGCGGCCTTCCACCGGGCAGGCCACAGCTGGCGAGAAACTCACCGGTCAAGCATCCTCCAGGCGGCGTCGCGCCCGTGTGAGCGGGATCACACCCCGGCAACCGCCTGTTCCCCGCGTGTGCGCCCGCGGCCGCTGGTGGGCCGCGCGCTACAATCGCGCGCCACGGAGGGAACGGATGCTCGAGACGATCCGCACGGAGCTGGTTGCCGCGATTGCGGTGGCGCTGGAAGCGATGGGGGTTGAGGCGCCGCAGGTCGCGCTCGACGTGCCGCCGAGGCGGCAGCTCGGCGACCTGGCGTGGTCGGGCGCTCTCCCCCTCGCGAAGGCGTTGCGGCGCGCCCCGCGCGCGATCGCCGAAGAGGTCGCCGAGCGCATCGAAGCGGCGCGCGCCGGGCTGGCCGCCGACCACCCGCTCGCCATGCTCGAACCCGGGTGCGCCGTCGAGGGGCCGGGGTTCCTCAACTTCCGCCTACGCCGCGGCGCGGCGCTCGCTCGCCTGCTGCGCGATTGTGACCGGCCGGCGACTCCGGGCGCGGCGGAGCACCGCCGAGACAAGGTGATCGTCGAACATACGAACATCAACCCGAACAAGGCGGCGCACATCGGCCACCTGCGCAACGCGGTGCTCGGCGACACGCTGGTGCGCTGCCTGCGCTACCTCGGGCACCCGGTCGAGGTCCAGGACTACATCGACGACACCGGCGTCCAGGTCGCCGACGTCGTGGTCGGTTTTCTCTTCCTGCCCGAGGAGCGCCTGCTCGCGGCCGTCGCCGCGGCGTGGCCGGGTTTCGCCGCGGCACCTTCGCGGGCCGCAGTTCTGGCGGCTTTGGCCAACCGCGACGCCGCCGGCACGCTGGTGAGCGACGCCCTCGGCGAGGCCGACCTCGACGACCTGTGCTGGGACCTCTACCCGCGCGTGACCCGCTGGTACGAGGAGGACGAGGCGGCAACCTCGTGGCGCGCCCAGGTGCTGCACGCCGTCGAGGCCGGCTTCCCTCCCGAGTTGGCGCTCGACCAGGCCATCAAGGATCTGACTTCCACGGGTCCCGAGCCCCGAACCCCGAACCCCGGTTCCATCGCCCGCCTCGCGGCCGCCGTCGCCGAGGCCAACGTGCGCTGCCACCTGGTCACGATGGGCCGTCTCGGGATCGCCTACGACGTCCTCCCGCACGAGTCGGACATCCTTCACCGCGGCTTCTGGCAGCGGGCGTTCGAGCTGCTGCAGGCCGCGGGCGCGATCCGGCTCGAGAGCGACGGGAAGAACGCCGGCTGCTGGGTGATGTCGCTCGCGGACTCGCCGGAGTTCGCGGGGATGGCCGACGCCGACAAGATCCTGCTGCGCTCCAACGGCACCGTGACCTACACCGGGAAGGACATCGCCTATCAGCTCTGGAAGCTCGGCCTCCTGCGCGACGCCGGCGGCGCGCTTCACGACTTCGGCTACCGGCCCTTCGCGCGCTTCGCGCAGGACGGCGCCGCCGGTCCCGTGCGCTACGGCGAGGGCGCACGGGAGCTCTACCGCACCGCCTCGGACCCTGGCGAGCGGCCGGACGGAGTGGCGTTCGGCGCGGGCGGCCGCGTCTACAACGTAATCGACGTGCGGCAGTCGTACCCGCAGAAGGTCGTCAAGGAGGCGATCCGCGTCCTCGGCCATCCGGAGGCGGCGGAGAGCTCGATCCACTTCGCGTACGAAATGGTGGCGCTGACGCCGAAGGCGGTGCGCCGCCTCGAGGAGACGCACGGCCTCGACTTCGGCCTCACGGCCGAGGACATGGCCAAGCCGTTCCTCGAGATGTCCGGCCGGCGCGGGATCGGCGTCGCTGCCGACGCGCTGCTCGTCACGCTCATCCGCGAGGGGGAACGCGCCATTGCCGACCGCCAGGGCGAGGGCGCCGCCCTCGCGCCCGAGGTGGTCGCCACGCGGGCGCGCGCCATCGCGGTCGGAGCGCTCCGCTACCAGATGGCGCGCCAGGGACGCAACCGGGTGCTCGCGTTCGACTTCGACGAGGCGCTGGCGTTCGAGGGCGACACCGGGCCGTACCTGCAGTACTCCGCGGTGCGCGCCGCCAAGGTCTTCGAGAAGCTGGCGGCGCAGGGCCTCGCCGGCTCGACGGAGACGGATGCCGGGGCGGCCGCCGCGGCGGCCGTGCCCGACGACCTGTGGGAGCTGGCGTTCGCCTGCGCGCGCACCCGGGAGGTGGTCGGCAAGGCCCTCGCTTCGCTCGAGTTCTCCCTCCTGGCCGGGCACACGCGCGACCTGGCGCAGCTGTTCCACAAGCTCTACCACGAGCACTCCGTCCTGCACGCCGAGGACGAGGCGGTTCGCGCCCTGCGGCGCGGGGTGTTCCGCCTGTTCGGGGCGACGGTCGGGGAGATCCTGGAAGACCTCCTCGGCATTCCCGTCCCCCAGGAGATGTAGTCGATGACCCTGCGACCCCGCTAAGGGCGTCGCCGGCGTCGGACCATCTGCTGCGTCAGGCTGCGGCGGCTCGGATCCTCACGTACCCTCCGGGTACGCTCCGGTCCGGCCGCCTTGCCTTCCTTGCATCTGGCCCAACGGCGGCGACGCGGCTGCACGCCCCGAGTGGCGAGGCCCTGCCTTCTGTGGAGCGTTCGTCTTCGAGGGAGGGGCGAAGGGCTGCGCGGCCTGCGGCCGGCGCAGCCGGCTCGGACCACTGACCACGGACCACGGACCACGGGCCACGATCCACAATCTCCCCGGCGATCCCGGGTAGGATGGCGGCATGCAAAGCGTGCCTGCGTACGAGCGCGATCCGTACCTGAAGGAGCTGAAGACCGAGATTCTCGAGACCGGGATGGATGGCGGCCGGCCGTTCGCCGTCCTCGCCGACACGGTCCTCTACCCGGAGGGCGGAGGCCAGCCGGCGGACCGCGGCTGGCTCGGCAAGGTCGAGGTCACGGATGTCCAGAGGCGCCAGGGGACGGCCCGGCACTTCCTCGCCCGGCCGGTCGAGCCGGGGCCGGTCACGGTCCGCCTGGACTGGGCGCGGCGGTTCGACCACATGCAGCAGCACACCGGCCAGCACCTCCTGACGGCGATCGCCGCCGACCGGTTCGGCTGGCCGACGACGGCGTTCCACCTCGGCGAGCGGATCTGCGACGTCGAGCTCGGGGTCGCGGCGCTCGCGGCGGCGGATCTGGAGGCGCTCGAGGTGGTGATCGCCGAGAAGACTCGCGCGGCGCTGCCGGTCTCGACGCGCCGCGTCACCCAGGCCGACTTCGCCGCCCTCGCCGTCCGCACCCGCGGGCTGCCCGCCGGGCACGAGGGCGACGTGCGGCTCGTGGAGATCGCGGGCACCGACCTCAACACCTGCGGCGGCACGCACGTGCGCTCGACCGCCGAGGTCGAAGCCGTCAAGCTCCTCGGCTCCGAGCCGATGCGCGGCGGCACGCGGCTCACCTTCGTGGCCGGCGGCCGGGTGCGCGAGCGCCTGGGGGCGCACGAGGCGCGCAACGCCCGCCTGCGCACCTTGTTCGGCGCCCCCGACGACGACATCGCTGCGGTGGCCGCGGCCAAGCTCGAGCAGTTGCAGGCGGCCGAGAAGCGCACCCGCGGCCTCGAGGAGGAGCTTGCCGACGCCCTTGCGGTGGCACTCGCGGCAAGCCCCGACCGGCTCGTGAGCGCGCACTTCGAGGGCAAGGACGCGACGTTCCTGCAGGCGCTCGCCCGCCGCCTCGCCACGACGGCGCCGGCGAAGGTCGCGCTGCTCACGGCAAGCGACGGCGCCCGTTCGTTCTTCGCGGTCGCGGTCGGGGAGGAGATCGGTCTCGACGTCCAGGCGGTTGGGCGCGAGGTCGCGGCGCTCCTCGCCGGGCGCGGGGGCGGCGCCGGCCGCGTGTTCCAGGGCAAGGCCGGCAGCCTCGCCGGGCGCGAGGGGGCGGTCGCGCGGCTGCGCGACCTCGCTGCGATCGGCGGAGTGCAAAAAGAGAAGGATTAGAGGTGCGCGGGTAAAGACGCCCGCGCCACGGGCGTTCGCCTTGATTTCGCGCCGGCTTCCGCTTAACTTGCACGCTCCGGCAGGATCGGAGATCGGTGACGGGCTCGCCGGCTGGCCGGTCGCCACCAGGGAGACCGCATGGGGCTCGTGAGCCAGCTGATCGACTTCATCCTCCACATCGACGCACACCTCGACCTGATCATCCAGGACTACGGGCTCATCACGTATGTGCTGTTGTTCGTGATCGTCTTCTGCGAGACCGGCCTCGTCGTGACGCCGTTCCTGCCGGGCGACTCGCTGCTGTTCGCGGTCGGGGCGTTCGCGGCGCGCGGCTCGCTCAGCCTGCCCGTCGCGCTCGCCGTCCTGGCGGTCGCCGCGATCCTCGGCGACACCGCGAACTACTGGATCGGCGCCGTGGTCGGGCCGAAGGTGTTCCACCGCGAGAACGTGCGTTTCTTGAACCGCAAGCACCTCGAACGAACCCACCAGTTCTACGAGCGCTACGGCGGCAAGACGATCGTCATCGCCCGCTTCGTCCCGATCGTGCGGACGTTCGCGCCGTTCGTGGCCGGGATCGGGAAGATGACGTACGGCCACTTCCTCTCCTACAACGTCATCGGCGGCGCGGCGTGGGTGCTCGGCTTCGTCATGGCCGGGTTCTGGTTCGGCAACATCCCCGTTGTCAAGCGCAACTTCACCTTCGTGATCTTCGCCATCATCATCGTGTCGGTGCTCCCCGCCGTCATCGAGTTCTTCCGCCAGCGCGCCCGGGCCCGGGCGACCGACTGAGGCCAACCTTCCCGGTCGCGCACGAGAGCGCCCCCCGGACCGATTTGTGGGCTGGCGCACTCCCCTCTGACGTTTGGGGCCGTATCCGTGGGCCCGAGGTGCGCATCTGGTGACCAAGGTCACACACTGCATTACAAAGTGGCAATATGGTCACATTGTACGACGAAGTGAACCGGCAAAGGAGGCGCGATGAGAAGGCATTCCGTATTCACCGCAGCATTGGTCTTGACTTTGGGCATGGCTGCAGCACAGTCGGGCTGGTCCGCCACGACCGGATGGACGGTCACCGGCTGGAACAACCTGGGCATGCACTGCATGGACTCCGACTTCTCCGTCTTCGCCATCCTCCCCCCCTACAACACGATCCAGGCCCAGGTGGTGGACGCGTCCGGCAACCTGGTGACGAGCGCGTCGGGCGTGACCGTCACCTACCAGGCGATCGCCGACCCGTCGGGCTCGATCAACACGACGTCGGTCGGGAAGGACAACTTCTGGGCGTACGCGGCGTCGCTGTTCGGCCTGGCCAAGCCGCTGCCGCCCGACGTCGGCCTCACCGGTCTCGCGATGCCCGGCATGATGAACAAACCGCAGCCGATGACGTTCGACCCGGCCAACAACTGGTTCATCGCCGAGGGAATCCCGATCACGCCGTACGACGACGCCGGCAGGAAGAACACGTACCCGATGATGCGTCTCGTCGCCAAGGACTCCGGCGGCAACGTGCTCGCCACCACCGACATCGTCCTGCCGATCTCCGACGAGATGGACTGCAAGGCCTGTCACGCCTCCAACAGCGGCGCGGCGGCCCGGCCGAACGCGGGCTGGGTCAACGACCCCAACCCGGACCGCGACTATAGGCTCAACGTCTTGCGCCTCCACGACGACTCTCAGGCAGGGAGCGCGAGCTACGCGACCGCGCTGTCGCAGGCCGGCTACTCCAGCACCGGGCTCTACGACACCGTGACGAAGGCCGGCAAGCCGATTCTCTGCGCCACTTGCCACGGCTCCAACGCCCTTGCCGGCACCGGCCAGGCGGGGATCCCGCCGCTCACCCAGGCGGTCCACGGCTACCACGCCAGCGTCATGGACCCGGTCACGAACATGAGCCTGGACAGCAGCTCGAACCGCTCGGCCTGCTACCGCTGCCACCCGGGCTCCACCACCAAGTGCCTGCGCGGCGCGATGGGCAGCGCGGTCGCGGCCGACGGCTCGATGGAGATGCAGTGCCAGAACTGCCACGGTCCGATGCACGCGGTCGGGGCCGCGGGCCGGCAGGGTTGGCTCGACGAGCCCACCTGCCAGAGCTGCCACACCGGCACGGCCGTTGCCAACAACGGCCAGATCCGCTACACCTCGGTCTTCGATGCGTCCGGCCAGCGCCGGGTTCCCGTGGATACGACGTTCGCCACGACCCCGAACACGCCGTCCGCAGGGTTCTCCCTCTACCGCTTCTCCCAGGGGCACGGCGGCCTCGAATGCGCGGCGTGCCACGGCTCCACGCACGCCGAGTACCCGAGCTCGCACGTCAACGACAACGTCCAGAGCGTCCAGCTCCAGGGGCACGAGGGCATGCTGGTGGAATGCACTACCTGCCACGGCTCGGCGTCGCTCGCGAACACGGGCGGCCCGCACGGGATGCACCCGGTCGGCCAGAGTTGGGTCAGCCGCCACGACGACGCCGCCGAAGGCAACCGCGCGCAGTGCCAGGCGTGCCACGGCACCGACTACCGCGGCACCGTGCTCTCGCGGGCCCAGGGCGACCGCACGATCTCGGCGTTCGGAAGCAAGCTGTTCTGGAAGGGTTACCAGATCGGCTGCTACACCTGCCACAACGGCCCGGGCAGCGAATCCGCGACGGCCAACCCTCCGGCTACAGTTGCCAACGCCTCGGCAGCGACCGCCGCCGGCGCGCCGGTGACGATCCCCTTGTCCGCCACCGACCCGCACGGCAACCAGCTGACGTTGCGCGTCGTGTCGCAGCCGGCCAACGGGACCGCCGGGTTGACCGGCACTCAGGCCACGTACTATCCCGATTCCTCGTTCACCGGCACCGACACCTTCACCTTCGCGGCCTGGAACGGCTCCACCGACTCCAACCTCGGCACCGTGACCGTGGCCGTCGCCGGCGGTGCGACCTGCACCGTGACCGCCCAGGCAACGGTCCCCGCCACCGGCACCGTCGGGCAGTCCCTCGCGTTCCAGGGCTCGGCGACCTCGCAGGGCTGCAGCAACCCGGTCTCCTATGCGTGGACCTTCGGCGACGGCTCCAGCTCCTCGCAGCAGAACCCGACGCACGCCTACGCCGCCGCCAACACCTACACTTGGCGCCTCACGGTCACGTCGGGCTCGAGCACGAACTCGACGAGCGGCACCGTGACGGTCACCGCGGCGCCATCGTGCACGGTCACCGCCAAGGCGACCGTTCCGACCTCCGCCGCCGCGGGTTCGTCGGTCCAGTTCCAGGGGTCGGCGACGACCCAGGGGTGCACCGGCACGCCCGCATACGCCTGGGCCTTCGGCGACGGCTCCAGCTCCTCGCAGCAGAACCCGGCGCACGCCTACGCCGCCGCCAACACCTACACCTGGACCCTCACGGTCACATCGGGCTCGAGCACCAACTCCACGAGCGGGACCGTGACGGTCACCGCGGCGCCATCGTGCACGGTCACCGCCAAGGCGACCGTTCCGACCTCCGCCACCGCCGGCTCGTCGGTCCAGTTCCAGGGGTCGGCGACATCGCAGGGTTGCAGCGGCACCCCCGCATACTCTTGGACCTTCGGCGACGGCTCCAACTCCTCGCAGCAGAACCCGACGCACACCTACGCCGCCGCCAACACCTACACCTGGCGCCTCACGGCCTCGGTGGGCGGGAGCAGCAACAGCGTGACCGGCACGATCGCCGTAGCCAGCACGCCGGCGTGCTCGCTGTTCATCTCCGGGACCGCGCCGACCACGGCCTACGTGCGGCAGTCGGTGTCGTTCCCTCTCACCGTCAAAGCAAGCGGCTGCCAGGGTTCGATCAGCTACCGCTGGACGTTCGGCGACGGCTCGGACGGATCGACGCAAGCGCAACCGACCCACACGTACCGCTCATCCGGGACCTACTCGTGGCAGCTCAGAGCGAGCATCGGCTCGACGTCGGCCAACGCCACGGGCAAGATCACCGTCTCCTATCGACCGCGGCGCGAGCTGTGATCGTCGCGGGACGTTGAGAACTCAGTCCGCGGAGGCCGGGTGGCTGTTTCGCCACCCGGCCTCCACTTCTGTCCGGCAAGTCACGGCGTCCGGCCGTAGACCCTGGCGAGATCCGCGAACCGGTCGGCAAGCCCGCCCTCCAGCATCCAGTCGGTGAGCCGGAACCGCCAGTTGCCATCGGGCGTCGAGGGCGTGTTCATGCGGCAATCGGCCCCGAGGCCTGCGATGTCCTGGTGTGGGACGATCGCCAGGTCGGCGACGGAGGCGAGCGCGAGGCGGATCATGTCCCAGTGGATCTCGCGCCCGTCGCTGCCGACATAGCGCCGCACGAACTCCTTCTCGGCCGGCGACGCGTCGGAGAGGAACCAGCCCAGCGTCGTGTTGTTGTCGTGGGTTCCCGTGTAGACGACCTGGTTCCTCCGGTGCCGGTACGGGAGGAACAGGCTGCGCTCCGACGGGTCGAACGCGAACTGGAGTACGGCCATCCCCGGCAGCCCCTCGGCGTCGCGCAACGCGGTGACCTCCTCGGTGATCACACCGAGGTCCTCCGCGACTAACGGTAACTCGCCGAGCGCCCCCCGGAGCGCCGCGAAGAGCCGACCTCCCGGCCCCGGGACCCAGCGCCCCTTGACCGCGGTCTTCTCCCCGAACGGCACCTCCCAGTGCGCCACGAACCCACGGAAGTGATCGAGGCGCACCGCGTCGGCCAGGACGAGGGCCGCACGCACTCTCGCCACCCACCATGCGTACCCGGAGCTCTCGGCCGCGTCCCAGTCGTAGACCGGGTTGCCCCAGAGCTGGCCCGTGGGGCTGAAGTAGTCCGGCGGGACGCCGGCGACCGCCAGCGGTCGGCCGCGCGCGTCGAGACGGAACAGCTCGCGGTTGGCCCACACCTCGGCGCTGTCGCGGGCGACATAGATCGGCAGGTCCCCGAGGATGCGGACGCCGAGCGCGTGCGCTCGCTCGCGCAAGGCTTGCCACTGCGAGAAGAAGAGGAACTGACAGAACTCCTCGAACCGCACCGCGCGCTCGTGCGACGCGATCCAGGTCGCGAGTACCCCCGGCCGGCGCAGCGCCAGCGCTTCCGGCCAATCCCACCACGGCAGGCCGCCACTGGAGCGCCTGACCGCCGCGAATAGCGCCCAGTCGCCCAGCCAGATCCCGTTCGCGCCGCGGAACGCCTCGAAGCGCTCGGCAAGGGCCACCGGGGGCCTGGCGGCGAAGCGCTCGAACGCGCGCTCGAGCAGCGCCCGTTTGTACGGTACGACGCGATCGAATTCGACCGCGAACGGCGAAAACTCGGGCGCGCCGGCGAGGTCGCCGGCCTCCAGGAGCCCCTCGTCGCGCAGGAACTCGGGGCTCACCAGGGCCGTGTCGCCGGCAAACGTCGAGAGCGCGGCGTACGGTGACGCGCCAAGCCCGGCGGGGTTGAGCGGCAGCACCTGCCACCAGCCGGCGCCGGCGCTGGCGAGCCACTCGAGGTAGCCGTGCGCGGCCGGACCGAGGTCGCCGATCCCGAACCGGCCGGGGAGGCACGTCGGGTGGAGGAGCACGCCGCTAGCGCGCGCGAAGGTCATCGCTCGGGCTCCCGTCCCCGCCATCGTAGCCGAACGGCGCCCGGGCCGGTTCGGGCGGCCGCCTCAGCGCCGCCAGCGGAACCCCGCGACCCAGAGCCAGCCGTCGTACCTGACCGGGACGTCCACACGGGCCGACACCCCGACGAACTCCGACCGCACGGTTAGGGGGAGGATCGGGAGCGCATCGAGGACCCGCCGCTGGGCTTGCTGCAGCAGGGCGAGCCTGCGGCCAGGCTCGAGCTCCCGGTCGGCGGCCTCCAGGAGCGCATCCGTTTCGGGATCGGAGGTGCCGCTGAAGTTCTCGATGCCGAGGCCCCGCTCGACGTCACGGGTGTGCACGGAGCTGTCGAGGAACTCCGAGGCGTCGCCCGTGGTGCACGCCCGCCCGTACGTCAGCAGCGGCAGCTCGCCGGCCCGCGCCCGCCGCAGCAGCTCGCTCAGCGAGTACTGGGTCGGCTGAACCCGGATCCCGAGGCGGCCGAGTTCGTCCACGAGTTCCGCGACGTACGCCGGTGGGATCGAACCGGGCGCCAGATCCACCGAAAAACCGCTCGCGAAGCCCGCATCGGCGAGCAGACGTCTGGCCCGGGGCAGGTCGTGCGGGACCACGGAGACATTCGGGTCGTAGCCGAACACCACGGGGTGAACGTACTGCGACGCGACCGCGCCGTTGCCGCGGAACACCCGACCGACGAGGCCGGCGCGGTCGGTCGCCAGCAGCATCGCCCGCCTGACCCGCGGGTCTGCGAGCGCCCGCCCGGCCGCGCCGCTCGCCGCCCTCGGCGCGATCACGAGCAGCTGCACCACAAGGCTCGGCTGCGGCTCCACGCGGAGGCCCTGCCGGCGGTGAATATCTCCGAGGACGTCGTCGACCACGCGGGCCGAGACGTCCACGCCGCCGGCTAGAAATTGGCTGCCGCGCTCCTCTTCGTTCTCCACGAACGAGAAGACGACTTTCCGGATGTCCGGCATGCCGTGCCAGCCCGCCCACCCCTGGGCCACGACCGCACCGTCGCGGCGCCGCTCGACGAAACGATACGGTCCGGTGCCGAGCGGCCGCGTGATCTCCGGCCGGGCCGCTTCGACGTGCGGCACGATGAACAGGAACGCGAGGCGGTTGACCAGGGTCGGCGCCGGCGCCGCCGTCTCGAAGACGACCGCACCGTCCCCGTCCGCAACCGCACGGCGGATGCCGACGAGCTGGTGCTTGATCCCGGACCGGGGATCCCGCAACGCCCGCTCGAAGCTCGCGACGACGTCGGCGCTCGTGAACGGCGCCCCGTCCGCGAACCGCACGCCGCGCCGGAGGACGAAGCGCACGCGGTTGCCGTCGAGCACGGACCAGGACCCGGCGAGCGCCGGCTCGACCCTCATCTCGGGCGAAAAGCAAACGAGCGCGTCGTAGAAGTTGCACAGCAGCGACCAGCCCACGAGCTCGTTGTGGAGGTGGGGATCGAGCGTGCTCGGGACACGGTCGAGCGTCACGTCGAGAGCGGCTCGTTGGCTGCCCCCGCACGCGGCCGCGACACCGGCCGCCAGCACGAGCGCCGCCCGCGCCCAGCGCCCGGGCCGGCCGTTAAGCGGCCCTCCGCCACCCGCGACACGCATCCGATCCCTCTCGCTTCAACTACTCTCAATGTACGCCAGCCCTGTGCACCCGGCCGCTCGCCCGTGTCCGGTTTCGGGCGATTGCAACCCGGAGGAGCCGGCCGCCGTATCATCGTTCGGGTAGGGAGAGCGACCACGGGACGTCTCAAGAGGTTCGTCAAGGAGTTTACCGCCGGGCTCACCACCGCGGAGATGCGTCGCACTGTCGGCCGCGACGCCCGCCAGGCGTACCGGGTGATCACCCGCGAGCAGGACCTGTCGGCCGAACCCAGGGGTTGGCTGCGGCGCGGCTTCTTCCGCGCCAAGGTCCTGTTCCTCGGGTTGTCGTACAAGCTCACGCCGGCGCGCCGCGTGCTCTTCGCGGTGGCGATCCTCGCCGCGGTCTTCGGCCTGTTCAAGATCAACGCGGTCATCGAAACGACGCGGGTGAACGTGGATTTTTCGTCGGCCTGGCTCCTCCTCAGCGTCGTGCTCCTCGTCTTCCTCCTCGCCCTTGAGCTCGTGGACCGCGTCCTGGTCCGCGACGAGCTCGAGGTGGCGCGCCAGCTCCAGCGCGATCTCCTGCCGGGGACGGCGCCCGAGATCCCGGGCTACGCCGTGGCCCACTCGTACCGGACCGCCAACGAGATCGGCGGCGACTACTACGACTTCCTCCCGCTCGCCAACGGGCGGATTGCGCTCGTGATCGGCGACGCCAGCGGACACGGGATGGCGGCGGGCCTGCTGATGGCGATCGCGAACGCCGCCCTCAAGCTGGCGGTCGAGGTCGACCCGGCGCCCGAGCGCGTCGCGACCCTGCTCAACCGCGTCCTGTACCGCACCGGCGACCGGCGGGCGTTCATGAGTCTGTTCTACGGCGTGCTCGAACCTGCGACCGGCCGGCTGGCGTACGTATGCGCCGGTCACCCGTTTCCCCTCCTCCGCAGGGCGGCGGGGGAGATCCTCGAGCTCGGCTCCGGGAGCTTCCCGCTCGGGATCCGCGCCGAGCTCGAGGCGACGTCCGCGGAGACGACCCTCCACTCGGGCGACCTGTTGGTGCTCTACAGCGACGGCCTGCCGGAAGCCGCCAACTCGACCGGCGAGGCGTTCGGCTACGACGCTCTTCGAACGCTGCTGCAGCAGCCGGCCGGCCCGCAGACGATCCACGACCGCCTACGGCGGGCGCTCGACATCCACGTCGCAGGCGAGCCGCTCCGGGACGACGTCACCGTCGTCGTGATCCAGCGGATGGCGGAAGCTCCGCCCACAGGCGGCGCGGTGGAGTCGTGACCTCCGCCCTTGCGCTGATTCACTGCCCTCGGGGCGACGGCAGGCTATCCAGGAGACCGAGAAGCACCGCGGCCTCGCGCCGGACCGCGACCGATTGGTCGGAGCGCTTCTGAAGGTCTTCAACAGCCTCTTGGAAGGCGAGCAGCCTGCACGGCTCGCAAGGGAGAGGGTGCCCTCCGAGAACCCCCCACGAGCACGCCGCACAATAGTCCCCGCACCCCAGGTCGGCCCGCGCCTGCTCGATGTCGATGCGGCTCATGTGGTCCCCGAGGGACTGCACCAGACGATCGCGTCCGCCCCGGCGCGCCGCCTCCAGGGACTTCCGCGCCTCGCTGATCCACAGCTCGGTTTCGGTCACGTGCGCCTCCCGCCGGGGATACCGCCCTCACCCGTCGCTTACCAATCTGCCAACACTCGCCTCTCGCAGGCCATTCCGTTCTCCCCGGCGGAGATCGCCGGAGCCGGCGCCAGCCCGCAACGGACCGTGCGTTGCCGCCGCATGCCGGGACGTCCGCCGGGCACGAAGTCACTGGACCCCGTAGCCGTGTCACACGAGCGCATTGACGCTGGCGGCGATCCAACTGGAGCCCGGCGGCGCGGTAGACTGGCGCCCGGAGGAGCGGTGACTTGAGCGAAGCTCTCCCCACCATCGCCGAGGTCAGGGCCGCCGCCCAGCGGATCCGGCCGCACGCCCACCGCACGCCGGTGCTCACCTGCGCCAGCCTCGACGCGATGACCGGCGCGGCGCTTTTCTTCAAGTGCGAGAACTTCCAGCGCGTCGGCGCGTTCAAGTTCCGCGGCGCGGCGAACGCGGTGCTCTCGCTCAGCGACGAGGAGGCCAGCCGGGGCGTTGCCACGCACTCCTCGGGCAACCACGCGGCGGCGCTCGCCCTCGCCGCGCGCCTGCGCGGGATCAGCGCCCACGTCGTGATGCCGCGCACCGCCAAGGCGGTCAAGCGGGCCGCGGTCGCCGGGTACGGCGGCCGCATCGTGCTGTGCGAGCCGACGCTCGCGGCGCGCGAGGCGACGCTGGCGGACGTGGTCGCCGCCACCGGCGCGACGATCGTGCATCCGTACAACGACGCGCGGGTAATCGCCGGCCAGGGCACCGCGGCGCTGGAGCTGGTCGAGGAGATCCCCTGCCTCGACCTGGTGATGGCGCCGGTCGGCGGCGGCGGGCTGCTCTCCGGCACCGCGATCGCCGTCGCCGGCGCCTCCCCTCGCACGACGGTCGTCGGCGCCGAGCCGGCCGAGGCGGACGACGCCTTCCGCTCGCTTCAGGAAGGCCGGATCGTCCCGTCGGTGGACCCCAGGACCGTCGCCGACGGTTTGCTCACCTCGCTCGGCGCGCTCACGTTCGCCGTCATCCGCGAGCTCGTCGCCGAGATCGTGACCGTGAGCGAGGAAGCGATCGTCATCGCCATGCGCCACACCTGGGAGCGCATGAAGATCGTGATCGAGCCGTCCTCGGCGGTACCCCTCGGCGCGCTGCTCGAGGGGAAGCTCCCCGCCGCGGGCAGGCGAATTGGCGTGATCCTCTCGGGCGGCAACGTGGACCTCGCCGACCTGCCGTGGGGCCGGGAGTAGGCGGCCATGGCGGGGCGGGTCGCGGCCCGCGTCCCCTGCCGCACCGGTGCGCTGGCCGTCCTGGCGGCCGCGATCGCCCTCGCCGGCGGGTCGCCCCCAGCGGCCGGGCAGACGATGCGGGTCCGCGAGCACGTCGAGGTCCGGCGCGCGGTCGTGGACGTCCGCGTGGTGGACCGCCGCGGCGACCCGGTCACCGGCCTCGCGGCGGCGGACTTCCGCGCCTTCGTGGACGGGACGCCGGCGGCCGTCGAGTCGGCCGAGTGGGTGTCGGGCACCGCACCGTTCGCCGAGGGCCTGACGCCCGAGCAGGCCGCCGCGGCCGGCGCCCAGGCGGCGCCCCCCGGCCGCCTCGTCGTGCTCTTCTTCCAGTCCGACTTCTCCCAGGTGCGCCTGTCGGGGCTCATGCGGATGACGTTCAAGGCGATCGACGTGGTCGCGAAGCTGCAGCCGGCCGACCGCGTCGCAGTCGTGTCGTTCGACTCCCGCCTCGAGCTGCGGCTCGACTTCACCAACGACCGCGACAGAATTGCGGCGGCGATCCACCGGGCGATCCTGCCGGGCTCCGGGGTGTCGCTCGCGGCGGGCCCGTTCCCCTCCCTGGCCGCGTCGTTCGATGCCGCCGCCGCGACCCGGGCCGCCTCGCCCGAGGCGGGCCTGCTGGTGGCGGCTCGGGCGCTCGAGAAGCTGCCCGGCGCAAAGTCGCTGGTGTTCTTCGGGTGGGGCCTCGGCACCAAGGCGGGACCGCGTATCTGGTTGGGGCGGAGCTACGACCTCGCCCGGGAGGCGCTGCTGCAAGCGCGCGTTTCCGTGTTCGCCATCGACGTCACCGACGCGGACGCCCACGATCTCGAGGTCGGCCTGCAGCAGATCGCCGCCGACACCGGGGGCTTCTACGCCAAGACCAACCTCTTCCCGGGCCAGGCGATCGCCCGTCTCGAGGGCGCGCTCGCGGGGCGCTACGTGCTCGTGCTCGTGTGCCCCGAGAAGCCCCGCGGGGTGCACGCGCTGACCATCGAGCTGCCCGGCCGCGCGGCCACGGTGCTGGCCAAGCCGACCTTCCAGGATTGACCGGCGCACCAACCGGCGGACACATCAAGGGCCGCCGCGCTGGAAGCCGCGGCGGCCCTTCCGAGAACCGGTGCCGGCGCTACTTCACGCCGAGCAGCTCGACGTCGAAGAGCAACGTCGCGTTGGGCGGGATCACGCCGGGGTAGCCGCGATCGCCGTACGCCAGCTTCCCGGGGATGATGAGCTTGCGCTTGCCGCCGACCTTCATCCCGGCGACGCCCTCGTCCCAGCCCTTGATCACGCGGCCGGCCCCGAGCGGAAACTCGAACGGGCGCTTGCCGACGCTCGAGTCGAACACCTTGCCGTCCTCGAACTTGCCGGTGTAGTTGACCGTCACCGTCTGCCCGGCCTTGGCCTCGGCGCCATCACCCACCTTGACATCGACGTACTGCAGCCCAGACGCCGTCGTGATCACCTTTTCGTCCACCGTGCCCGCCTTTGCCGGCTGTTCGCCTCGCACGACCGCCGGAAGCGCCAGCGTGATCCCGGCCGCCAGAACCCCACCCCACAGCACACCGAACCGAACCGCACGCTTCGCCATCGTCACGACTCCTTTCGTGCCCCGAGCCGACCTCCGGCCGCACGGGCACCGCAGGATGATACTTCACGCCCGCGGCCAGACCTCCGGGGCTACGCGACGCGGCCCCCGCCTGGCTGCTTTCGCGTCGAGACGCCGAGAAGCGCATACAGCGGGCAGAAGCCGATGGCCGCCGTCGCCAGCGGGATGACGCCGATCACCCCCCACCAGCTCCTGAATGCGATCCCCGCGCCGATGATGACGAGGCCGGCGACGACCCTGAGTACCCTGTCAACGGACCCCATGTTGATCTTCATGATGCCTCCCATTTTCCGGTCGCTTCCCGGATGAACCAGTCCCGAGGCTGCCCGCCCGCGCCCGCAACGGCCGCGGCGCCTCCGCTCACGAGCGCCACGCGATCGGAGAACTCACCCATCAGCGGCCCCCTCCTCTCGAAACTCCCTCCCGCTCCCAGTGGTTCGAAAAAAGGATAGCAGCAGACCTCCGCCGCTCCGGGCACCGAACGCGGTCATCACCGCCCGCCGAGCGCCGGGAAGCCGGTCAGCACCGAGGCGACGACCGCCGCCGCGCTGGCCGCGAGGAGGGCGAACGCCGCCACCACGTGGTCGACGCGCTCCTCCTTCCACGGGTCGAGCACGCGGGCCATGCCGTAGCCGCCGGCGAAGCCGCCGAGGTGCGCCCAGTTGTCGATGCCAGGCATCACGAAACCGAACAGCGCGAGGACGCCCGCCCAGACGAGCGCCTGATGCCCGACGGCGCTCGAGCCGCGCCGCCGCCCATAGTGCACGATCGCGCCGAGCAGGCCGAAGATCGAGGCGGAGGCGCCGATGGTGAAGCGGGCGCCGCCGAGAAAGCTCGGCAGGAAGTAGAGGTAATGCCCCACCAGTGAACTCGCGAGGAAACCGGTCGCCCCGGCCACGATGTAGATGATGACCATGCGCGCGGGCCCGTACGCCTCGGCCGTC
Organism: uncultured Acidobacteriota bacterium; assembly: GCA_963727205.1. Classification (GTDB taxonomy): domain Bacteria; phylum Acidobacteriota; class Thermoanaerobaculia; order Thermoanaerobaculales; family Thermoanaerobaculaceae; genus RBG-13-68-16. The sequence continues at coordinate 149,914 of CAVSFQ010000040.1, forward strand.
GTCGGCGCCAATTGCCTTACCCACAGCATGTTGAACAGGATGTGCAGCAGGCTGCCGTGGAGCCACGAGGCCGAGAGTACGGTCCACCAACGCCCGAGGTCGAACACGGGAATGGCGCCGCTGGCGCCGAGCACGAAAAGGCTCCTCGTCGAAGGGGCGAGCATCGACATGATGCCCCCTTCCCGAACCCCGCTCGGATCCATGAGGAGCGACACGACGTACAGCACGGCGCAGCCACCGATCACCGCGGGCGTGAAGCCGAAGTCCTGCCCGAGCCGCCGGAACGCCGCCGCGAACCCCCACATCCCGGGGTTGCGCCGCCCGCAGGAGAGGCAGCGCTCGTCGTTGACACCGACGAGCTTGCCGCACGAGGGGCACACAACCGACCCTGTCCGCTGCCGCTTCAGCATCCCGTCCCCCTTCCCACCGCCAGCCTCAGTGCGGCCGCGCCCGCAGGTACTGGTTCGGCCAAGCGCCCTCCGCGCCGAGCGCGTGCGCCGCGTGCAGCGGCCAGTAGGGATCGCGCAGCAGCGCGCGGGCGAGCAGTACCGCGTCGGCCTCGCCGGTCGCGACGATCTGCTCGGCCTGGTACGGCTCCGTGATCATCCCCACCGCCCCCGAGGCCACCCCGGCCTCGCGCCGGACCCGCGCCGCGAACGGCGTCTGGTACCCCGGCCCGACCGGAACCTGCGCGTTCGGGACGAGCCCGCCGCTCGAGCAGTCCACGAGGTCCACCCCGGCCTCCTTGAGCCGGCGGGCGAACGCCACCGCGTCGTCCGGGCCCCAGCCACCCTCGACCCAGTCGGTGGCCGAGATCCGCACGAACAGCGGCCGTTCCTCGGGCCAGGCAGCGCGCACCGCGGCCGCGACCTCGAGCGGGAAGCGCATGCGCTGCTCGCGGTTGCCGCCGTAGCCGTCGTCACGGCGGTTGGACAGCGGAGAGAGGAACTCGTGCAGGAGGTACCCGTGCGCCGCGTGCAGCTCGACGACGTCGAAGCCGGCCGCCGCCGCGCGCCGCGCCGCGGCGACGAACTGCTCGCGCACCGACTCCAGGTCGGCCGCGGTCATCGCGGCCGGAGCCGGGTCGCCGCCGGCGAACGGCACGGCGCTGGGCGCGAGCGGCCGCCAGCCACCCGCAGCTGGCCCCAGCGTCCCGCCACCCAGCCACGGCACCGCGGTCGAAGCCTTGCGCCCCGCGTGCGCGAGCTGTATGCCGGCCGCCGCCCCTTGCGAGCGGATGAACGCCACGATGGGGGCGAAGCGCTGCGCCAGCTCGTCCGACCAGATGCCGGCGTCGCCGGGCGAGATCCGCCCCTCGGGCGAGACGGCCGTGGCCTCGGTCAGGACGAGCCCGGCGCCGCCGACCGCGCGGCAGCCGAGGTGGACCTGGTGCCAGTCGGTGACGCCGCCCTCGGTGCTCGAGTACTGGCACATCGGCGACACGAACACCCGGTTGCGGAAGGTCGCACCACGCAGCTTCAGTTGCGAGAAGAGCACGCTCATCGCCCCACCTCATCCCTCCGCCGTCCCGCGCCGTGCCGGGGCCAAGGCCCTCATTCGAGCGTCGGAGCATCGTCGTGCGGCAGGCTCCCGCGCGGCGCCCGCAAGTAGGTGAACGGCGTCTCGTACAGAAAATTGCTCACGCGCGAGGTGTAGATGTCGGCGTAGCGCTCGACCTGGCGCGCCAGGTGGCTCTTGTCGTTGCCGGCGCGCATCAGCAGCCCCCACCGGCGGTTGAGGATCTCGCCGCTGGTCCTGGCGATCGGCGCGATGCGCTCGTCGAGGGCGACGAGGCGGGCGCGCAGCTCCGCCATCGCCTCGCGCAATTTCTGGGGCGCCGCCTCGAACTGCGGTCCGTACCCGTTCTGGCGCCGCTGGAGCTGGAGCCTTGCCTGGGAATAGGCGAACTCGAGGCGGACCTTCTCCTCCATCATGCGCGCCAGCTCGATCTGCTGCGGGCGGAAAGCTTCGAGCGCCGCCATCTCGCTCTCGAGCTCGCGCAGGACGAGCGCGGTGCGCCAGCGCAACACCGCTTTCGACACGTGCACGTCGACGAAGATGTGGTCGCCGACGTACAGGATCTCCTCGCCCACGACCCCGAGGTACTGCTCGACCTGGGCTGCGTCGCCGCCGATGTACACCCCGGGCTTCTTGATGCCGGCGGGACACGGCCGCAGGAGGCCGTCCGCCGTCGCCAGCTCGAATGCCGGCATGCGTTGGGTGAAGAACTCGGGTTTGCGCGCCGAGACGATCACCAACTCGAAGAGATCGCGCCAGGCGACGCCCGGCGGGAGGAACGGGCCGAGCGCGTGGCTCATCATGCGGTCGGTGTACGCCCAGTCGGAGTTGGTGATGATCATCAGGCGCTTGCCCGCCTCGCGCTGGTCGAGCAGCGCGAGGACCAACTCCGGGTCCGCCTCGATGTAGGTGTCCGGCGCGGCCGTGATGTCCGCCTTCAGCTCACCCTCGAGGTGGGCCTCGTCGATCCCCCGCCGCACGAGCCGGTGGAGATCGGCGTACCCGAGCGCGCCGGAAACCCCGCGCTCGTCGAGCCGGTCGACGAGCTGCGCGTACATGCACGCTTCCGAGAGCGAGAACAGGGTGTTGAGGAACGCGTAGCGCGCCTCCGACAGGTAGACGAGCGTGCGCCCGTAGATCGCGCGCTGGCGGTCGAACTCGATCGGGACGGTGCCGTGGCACGCCCGGGTCACGTACCCGAAGCGATTGGCCTTGACGAGGTTCCCGAGCTGCGCGTCGATGATCAGGCCGCGAGTGACGAGCGCCGGGTCGAACTCGAGGTCGGCGGCCGGCAGGCCGAAATCCGCCAGCTTCCCCTTCAGGTGCCGGTACGCCTGCCGCTCCCAGGGCTCGACGTGGTAGTGGACCAGCGTGTAGTCCATGTCGTAGCCGATGGCGCGGATCGCCCGCATGTTCAGCGTGCGGTTGCAGTAGATCCGGCGTCCGGGCGGCGGGAGCTGAATCTGGTCGTCTTGCCCTGTCATGCCTTGCCCCCCGGCCGTCGGCGGCCGAACCGGATCCCCTTCAGCGTAACAGACGCGACCCCGAGCGCTACCGCTGGGCGAACAGCGAGTGCAGGCGCGCCTGCCCGTCGCCCACGAACGAGACGATCCTGCCGCCGAACCCCTCGATCCTCTCGCGCAGGTGGTCGGTGTGGCGCGCGACCTCCACCTCGCCCAGGATCGGCGGGGCGAGCCCCGGCACCAGCAGCTCGAAGTGGAGGTGGGAGCCCACCGGGAACTCGGTGGCGCCCCGCACCAGCATGCCGGTGGCGGAGAGGTTCTCGGTCACGGTGAGCTGCCGCCTCACGCCCTGAGCCAGCCAAAGCTCCAGTTGCACGACGGCGCGCAGGCTGCGGCGCGGCGCCGTGCCCAACAGGTCGGCGATGGCGTCGAGCATCTTGTCGCAGGGCGCGTCGGCCGCCACGATCCGGTTGACGCCGTGCCGCAGCAGCGGCCCCACCTCATCGAACGCGGTGGCGTCGACCAGGACCAGCACCCCGGAGTCGCGGCAGGGCGACCCCTCGCTTCGCACCGCGGCGACGAACTCGTCGAGTGCCATCCCCTCGAACGGGTGGTGCGCCACGACGATGTCGAAGCGGGTCCCCTGCAACAACTCGACCGCCGCGTCGGCGCGCTCGAGACGGTGCACGTTGCAGCCCGCCTGGCGCAGGACCGGCGTCACCTGGCGAAGCGCCGGCGTTCCGGCGCCGACGACGAGAAGCTCGTGGGCCACGCGACTCCCTTCAGCGCGGCCATCATACCGCGCGCCGCCCATGGCGGCTCCGCGGCGCTTCTTCCACGACGTGGAGGTCTCTCGGTTTGCCCCTCGCGTGAAGCGGAGGTCGGGCCCTGCTCGCCCCCGCGCCTGCGTCTTCCTTCTCACTGCGTGAGGCCTCTTCTTTTGCCCCGCGGGCTGCGGCCGTGTCGCTCGGGCGGCGCATCGAGCGCCGCCCTCCCACGCGCCTGCGCGTGCGACCGAGCAGGCCAGAGCGGCGGGCGGAGCCTCGCCGTTCCCTTCGCTTCGCTCAGGGCCGGCGTTTCCACCCGCCGCTCTGGCCGCTCGGGACCCGCACGCTCCGGCGCCATCGGCCTTCGCCCGCTGGGCGGTCTTAGCCACCCACCCCCTCGCCAGGCGGAGATCCTGCTGTTGTCTCTGGGCTTTGTCAGGCCCTTCGTCCCTCAGTAGGACCTCCGACTGGTGGGCGGGGGTGTCGTCCATCCGCCGGTGCCACGGGTGGCCATCGGCTCCTGCGCCCGCGGGTCCCGGACGGGCGAGCCGCGCCGGGGTGTCGATGGCTCCGACCGAGCGTCTTTTGCGAGGGAGGAGAACAGCGAGGGGCCCCGGCGCGGCTCGCCCTGTCCGGTCGCGGGCGCAGGAGCATGCGGGCTCGGGCGCGGGGGCGCCCGGGCCCGCATCCGGCCACCCGCGGGACCGGCAAACAAGAGGCCCCCACGCAGTGGAAGAAGGATCAGCACGTCCGCGCGGCCCGGCCGCAGCCCGCGGGGCAAAACAAACAGGACTCGCACAGCGAAGAGGGAAGGCCTGGTGTGCTAGGTTGGAAGAGACATGTGCGTGCGTCCCCTTCGGCGGCTGCGGCGGTGGGTGGGCCTCGCTCTCCTCGCCGGCTCGGCTACCGGTGCTCCCGTCGCCGCGGGTCCCGCTCCCGGCACCCTCGTCGTCGGGTTCGACCGCGACTTCCCACCGTACGAGTACCTCGACGACAATGGCAAGCCCGCGGGTTTCGACGTCGAGCTGATGCGCGCGGTTGCGGCCGACGCCGGTTTTGCCGTCGAGTTCCAACCCGGCCACGGGCCGGAGCTCGTCGCGGCACTCGAGGCCGGGCGCGTGCAGGCGCTCGCCGGCGTGTTCCGCTTCGCGAGGCTCGAGCGCACCCTCGCCTTCAGCGCGTCTCCCTCCGAGGTCGAGTTCGCCATCTTCACGCGCGCCGGGACGCCCGAGATCCACTTCCCCGACGGGATGGCCGGGAAGGACATCCTCGTCGCCCGCGGCGACGCCGTGGACGAATGGCTCCAGGCCCGGGCGCTCCCGTTCCGTGCGATCGAGGTGGACTCGCCTGCCGCGACGTTGCGCCTCCTTGCGGCCGGCGACGGCGACTGCACCATGATGGCGCGCCCGGAAGCGGCGTTCCTGATGGGCAGGCTCAAGATCGCGAACCTGACCGCGTCGCGGTCACCGATCTTCCTGCGGCCATACGGCTTCGCGATCAAGGCCGGCGACGCCGCGTTGCTGGCGCGCCTTGACCGCGGCCTCGCCGAGATCAAGGCCTCCGGAGATTACGACCGCCTGCACCGCAAGTGGTTCGCGCTTCTCGAACCTGAGCGTGGCGCGTTGACGTGGATCTTCCGCCACGGCATGTTCTTGGTCGGACCGCTGCTCGTCCTGCTGCTCGCCGCCCTCGCGTGGTCGCGGGCGTTGGTCCGCAGGGTGGACGAACACACCCGCCGGCTGCGCGAGGAGCTCGCCGAGCGGACCCGGGTCGAGGAGGCGCTGCGCGAGAGCGAACGGCGGTTCCGGTCGCTTGCGGACATCGTGCCCTTCGGCATCCTGATCGTTCAGGACGACACCATCGTCTACGCCAACCGCGAGGCGGCCGAGATCCTGGGCGCGGTGCCGGAGGAACTCACCGGCAGTTCCCCCTGGCCGTACGTCCATCCCGACTTCGTCGAGCTCGTCAAGGTCAGATCGTCGCGCCGGCTCGCCGGCGAGCAGGGCCTCCCCGACCGCTACGAGGTCAAGATCGTGAGCCGTGCGGGCGCGGAGCGTTGGATCGAGATGGCGGCCACGTTGACGAACCTCGCGGGCCGGCCGGCGACCGTCATGGCGATCACCGATATCGACGACCGCCGCCGCGCCCGGGAGGTCGAGGCAGCCATCTACGAGATTTCCCGTGCCGCCGACGCCTCGGAGAACCTGCAGGAGTTGTTCGCGTCGCTGCACCGCGCCGTCGCGCGGCTGATGCCTGCGGCCAATTTGTACATCGCGCTGTACGACGCCGCCAGCGACCTCCTGAGCTTCCCGTACTTCGTCGACGAGGCGGACGTCAGGCCCGAGCCGCTCAAGCCCGGCCGCGGCCTGACCGGTTACGTCCTGCGCACGGGCGAACCGTTGCTCGCGACCGAGGAGGCGATTGCGGCGCTCGAGCAGCGCGGCGAACTGGAGTCGCTCGGGGCGCCGTCGGTGGACTGGCTCGGGGTGCCGCTCAAGGCCGGCGGCGTCACGATCGGCGTCCTGGCGGTCCAGAGCTATACCGGCAAGGTGCGCTACACCGACGCCGACCGCCAGATCCTCAGCTACGTTTCGGCCCAGGCGGCGCAAGCGATCGAGCGCCGGCGCGCCGAAGACGAGCTGCGGGAGAGCCAGCGCCAGCTCTCGACGCTCATGAGCAACCTGCCCGGGATGGCGTACCGCTGCGCCAACGACGACGACCGGACGATGGAGTTCGTCAGCGAGGGGTGTGTCGCCCTCACCGGCTATGAGCCGGGCGACCTCATCGGCAACCAGGCCACCAGCTACGCCGGGCTGATCGTGCCTGCCGACCGCGACCTCGTCCGCAACGCCGTGGACGAGGGCCTGGCCGCCCGCCGGCCGTTCGAGGTCAGCTACCGCGTCCGCACTGCCGCCGGCGGCCAGAGGTGGGTCTGGGAGCGTGGCCGCGGCGTCTGGTCGGACTCGGGCGATCTGTTGGCTCTGGAAGGGTTCATCGCCGACCTCACGGAGCGCAAGAACCTTGAAGACCAACTGCGCCAGGCGCAGAAGATCGAGGCGGTCGGCCGCCTGGCGGGCGGGATCGCCCACGACTTCAACAACCTGCTCACCGCCGTACTGGGCTCGACGGAACTCCTCCAACGCCGCCTCGCGGGGGAGGAGGGCGCTCAGAACGAGCTTGCGACGATCCACCGAGCGGCGCTGCGGGCCGCCGAGTTCACCAAAGGCCTGCTCGCCTTCGCCCGCCGCCAGTTGCTCGAGCCGGTGCGCCTCGACCTCAACGCGTTCGTCTCCGAGGCCGTCCCCATGCTGCGGCACCTGATCCCCGAGAACATCCGGATCGCCGTTCACCCCATCGCCGGAACCGATATGGTGAAGGCCGACCGCGGGCAGCTGACACAGATCCTCATGAATCTGTGCGTCAACGCCCGCGACGCGATGCCGGGCGGGGGCGCCATCACGATCGAGACCGGCAACGCCGTAATGGACGCGGCGTTCGTCGCCGCGCACGTCGGTGCCCGTGAGGGCCGTTACGCGTGCCTGCGCGTCGCGGACACCGGCGTCGGCATGGCGGAGGAAAACCTCGCGAACGTCTTCGAGCCTTTCTTCACCACCAAGGAGCCGGGCAAGGGCACGGGCCTCGGCCTCTCGACCGTCTACGGCATCGTCAAGCAACACGAGGGCTTCATCCTCGCGGTCAGCGAGCCGGGTCAGGGTTCGGTCTTCACCGTCTACCTGCCCGCCGCGGCCGGCCGCGACCGGCCGGCGGCGCCACGGCGTGAAGCGGCCGCGCGCGGTGGGAACGAGGTGATCCTCGTCGTCGAGGACGAGCTTGAGGTGCGCCAGGTCCTCGTGGAAGCGCTCACCGGCCTCGGCTACGAGGTGTACGAGGCGGCCGACGGCGCTGTGGCGCTCGCGATGCTGCGGCGCGGTCTGACGACAGACCTCGTGCTCACGGACGTCGTGATGCCACACATGGGCGGCATGGAGCTGTGCGAAGCCGCGCGCTCCGCGGCCCCCGATCTGAGGTTCCTGTTCTCCTCGGGCTACGCGGAAGACACGATCCACGTCGGCTTCATCAAGAAGGAAGGAATCTTCTTTCTGGCGAAGCCCTACGGGATCGACGCCCTCGCACGCAAGGTGCGCGAGGCTCTGGACACCCCCAGCATCGCGCCGCCCCCGCCCGCGCCCTGAGGGCCGCCGGAAGGGCGTTTCGCGGGCTCGCCCGAGATGACGTACGATGCGCCCGGAGGCCGTCATGCGACGAATCCATCGTGCCCTCGTCCCGATTCTGGCCGGCGCTCTCGTCCTTGCCGTCGCGAGCGCCGGGGCGCAGGAGTGGAACGCCGACGTCGAGGCGCTGCGCGCCGCGTTGGTGAGCGCCGGCGGCGCCGCCGCCCACCCGGGCGCGGACGGGGTCGTCGTGTTCGACCGCAGCGAGGTGGAGGTCGAGCCGTCCGGCCTCTCGCGCACCGTCCAGCACACCCTGAAGCAGGCGCTCACCCGCGCCGGCGCCCGCGACCTCGCGGTCGAGATCCTCCCGTACGATCCCCTGTCGGCCGACGTCGAGGTGTTGCGCTGCCGGGTCCTGGGTGCTGACGGCTCGTTCCGCGACGTGGATCCCAGCACCGTCGTGGACGCCCCCGACCCGCAGAACCTGATCTTCTGGAACGCCCGCCACAAGACCGTGCCGGTGGGCCGGCTCGAGCCCGGCGACGCGGTCGAGCTCGTGACGCGTCGGGTCGGTTTCACCTACGCGCTCCTCGTCGACGGCGGCCAGGCCCCGGACGAATCGCGCTTCGTCCCGCCGATGAAAGGCCAGTTCTACGACATCGTGCCGTTCTGGTCGGCGTGGCCGGTGACCGAGCAGCGGTATCGGGTGGCGGTCCCGCTCGACAAGCACCTTCAGTACCAGTTCTTCGACGGCGCCGCCGAGGTCTCCGACCGCGTCGCCGGCGGCCGCCGCGTCGTCACCGTCACCGTGCGCTCCTTCACGCCGGTCGTGAAGGAGCCCGGGATGGTGGCGCTCTCCGACGTCGCCCCCAAGCTCATCCTCACCACGGCCACTGACTGGAAGGCGAAGTCGGTGTGGTTCCACGACGTCCAGGAAAAGGCGAGCTGCTTCGCGGTGACGCCCGAGCTCAAGCAGCTCGCCGACGGGATCACCGCCGGTTTGAAGACGGACGGGGACAAGGTCGCTGCGCTCGACCACTGGGTCGCCGAGAACATCCGTTACGTCGGCCTGCACATGGGCGCCGGCGAGGGATACACGCTCCACCCCGCGGCGATGACGCTGCGCGACCGCGGCGGCGTGTGCAAGGACAAGGCCGGGATCCTCGTGGCGCTGCTGCGCGCGGCCGGCTTCGAGTCGTACCCCGCGATGACGATGGCCGGCGAGCGCATCGAGGCGATCGCGGCCGACCAGTTCAACCACTGCGTCACGGTGTGGCGCAAGCCCGACGGCACCACCGCGCTGCTCGACCCGACATGGGTCCCCGGCGTGCGCGAGCTGTGGTCCTCCCGCGAGCAGCAGCAGGAGGTCCTGATGGGGCTGCCGGAGGGCGCCGACCTGCTGACCACGCCGGTCTCCCCTCCGGAGAACCACCCGCTGGCGGTCACGGTCCGCTCGGCGCTCGCCGCCGACGGCACCCTCACCGGCACGATGACGGTGGCCGGCGACGGCCAGTCCGACGCGGCGCTGCGGCGGTTGTACCGCGGCCGGTTGCGGCGCGACTGGACTGCCGTGGACGAGGCCATGCTCGCCGGCGTCGACCCGCGGGTCGAGATCCTCAAGGTGGCGCGCCTCGACCCCGACGACCTCACGCGGCCGTTTACGATCGGAATCGCCTTCCGGATCCCGGGTTACGCGGTGCGGCTCGACGACGGCTCCCTGCTGCTGACCCCGCTCGCCGCCCGCGACCCGGTCGGGCAGGCGCTGCACGCCGAGGAGCTTACCCTGGGCCTCGAGCCCGCCCAGCGGCGCTACCCGGTGCGGATCGGGTGTTCGAAGCTCGTCACGCTGCGCGAGCGCATGACGCTGCCGCCGGGGGCGACCGTCAAGGGACTCCCCGCCCCCGTCACGCTCACCGGCAGCGGCCGCCTCAACGCGGCGTGGCGGGTGAGCGGGGACGAACTCGAGATCGAGGAGACGCTGGCCCTGACCCGCCGCATCTTCACCCCCGAGGAGTGGCCGTCCCTGCGCACCGCCCTCGAGGCGTTCCGCACGCTGTCCGGCACGCCGATCCTGGTCACGACCGCCCCGCGGGGAAAGGAGGGCGCGTGATGTCCCCCCGAGCCACCTCCGTACGCGCGCTGCTGCTCGCCGGCGCGGCCGCGGCGGCGTTCGTTCCCGCGTCGGGGTGGGCCGCGGGCGCAGCCCCGGCGGCCGCCGCCGCTACGCCGCGCCCGGCGTTTGCGGCCGTGCCCGGGCCCGACGCCCAGTACCTTTCGGTCACCGACCGGTACACCGTGCGGGCGGACGGCGCCGTGGTGCACGAGCGCGATTCTCGGCTGCAGGTGAACTCGTCCCTCGCGATCAACCGCACATGCGGCGAGACCAAAGTCGTGTGGGACCCCGCGATCGAGACGTGCGAGGTGCTCGCCGACCGCACGGTGCTCCCGTCGGGCGAGGTCGTCGCGGCGCCCGCCAACGCGGTGGTGGACGACCAGCCGCCGGGCGCCGAGCGCGACCCCCTGTGGAGCGGGCTGCGGCGCAAGGTCATCGTCCACACCGGCCTCGAGCCCGGCGCGGTGATCGAGGAGTCGTGGCGCGTCACCCGCGCCCAGGGAGCGATGCCCTGGTTCGAGTTCTCCGCGCCGATCGCCTTCGAGCCGCCGGCGCGGGTTCGCGTCGTCGAGGTGGAGCTTCCGGCCGGGACGCCATTCGTCTGGGAGACGACGGGATGGCCGGCCGCCGAGCCCAGCCGCGAGAGCCGGGAGGGTCGCGAGGTGTGGCGGTGGCGCTTCGACAGCGTGCCGGCCCAGCCCGCGCAACCGGGGGCGCCGGCGCCGGCGATCGTCGGCAGCTCCTGCCCGAGCGTGCAGGCGCTGCGCACGGAGCTCGACGCGCGGGTCGCGAGGGGCGGCGAGGCGCCGGAGGGGCTCTTCGCCGCGGCGCGCGCCGCGGACGCCGAGAACCCCGGCGGCGAGACCAGGCTGCTCGCGGTGCTGGAGGCCGTCTCCAGCCGTCTCGCCGTCGCTGCGATCGCCCCGTCCTCGCAGCGCTGGCAGCCGCGCCCGCTCGCCGACGTCTGGCGCGCGGGCGTCGCCACCCCGCTCGAACTCGCCGCGCTCGAAGCGGCGGCGCTGCGCGCCGTCGGCTTCGCCGCCACGGCGGCCGTAGCGGGTGGCGAGGGCCGCTCGCTCGAACGCTGCCCGGCCCTGGCCGGCCTCGACCGGGCGCTGGTTGCCGTCACCTGGGACGCACGTAGCCTCCGCCTCTACGACCCCGCGACCCCGACCGAGGGTGGACCGCTCGAGTTCAGCGTCAACCACCTCGCCCTGTCGGCCCCCGGACCGCTGGCAGCCGCGCCTCTCGCGCGCCCGACGATGCTGAGGATCGTCGCCGCGGTCGCGCCGGATGGCACGATCAAGGCCACGCTCGAGTTCCAGGCCGGCGGGGCCGAGACGCCGCACGCGGCGCTCGTTCGCGACCCGGAGGAGGTCGCCGCCGGTCTCGCCCGCGCCGCGGTTCCGGACGCCAAGGTCTCGAACGTCCGCGTGACCAGCCTGGCGCGCGATCGCGCCTCGCTGACCGCCTCCGTCACGGGCGCGCTCCCGGTGGCCGACGCCCTCGGCCTGGTGCGCTGGCCGGTCGCGGGCGTTCCCGCCCCGGTGCCGCCGCTGCCCGTCGCCTCGGGCCGGGCCTCGCCGGTCGCCGTGCCTGCGCTCGACGCTGCCGTGGAGCTGACGCTGACGCTCGCTCCGGGTTGGGCCGTGGCGGCGATGCCGGAATCGGTCCGGGTCAGCAACGAGGTCGGCGCCGTCGTAGCCGGGGGAAGGCAGCTCGCGGGCGGCCGGATCGAGATCGGCCGGCGGATCGAGCTGCGCCGGAGCGTCGTCCCGGCCGGGGAGTCGGCCCGGGTGCGGGCGTTGCTGGCGCCGTGGCTCGCCCCGGCGAGCCGTGAGCTGGTGCTCCGTCCCCCGACCGGCGCCCCCGCCCGACCCGCGCGGACGTAGAAGGGGCGCCCCGTGGCCGCGGGGCGCCCCCGTGTCGTCGCGCTGCGTAGCGTCAGTGTCCGAGGTGGCGCTTGACGGCCCTGGCGACCGCGGCCGTGGCGTTGCAGGTCACGGTGCGGAAGTCGCCCGACGCCACCACGGCGCCGCCCTGGTCGAGCAGATCCACGTGCAACACCGCGCTGACCGGGACGAAGGCATCCGGCAGCGCCGTCTCGCCGTCCTCGGGGGCGCTCGAATACTCCGCGCTGATGCGGCCCGCTGCCGAAGCCGTGAGCGTCGCGAGCGAAGTCCCGTCGATCACGACGCCGTAGTCGGCCCCGGCCGTCAGGCCCCAGACGCCGACCGTGAGCTCCTGAACGCCGTCCTTGATCGTGGCCGCCACGATCCCGACCACGCCCGGCAGGCCGCTGGTCAGGACCGCCGCCGCGAGATAGTCGGGCGCCGGGTTCTCGTGGCTGCTCACGTTCGCGTTGGCGAAGTCGCCGGTCAGCACGGGCGTCCCCGAGGGGTCGCTGACGCTGACCTGCTTGAGGTCCTCGACGGGCTGCAGCTCGGCGGGCAGCACGCCCGCGCCGGGGATGCCGGCGTTGCAGAGGAACAGGTGACCCTCGCCCTCGTCGTTGGTCGTGATCACTCCTGCCGACACCGTGTCCACGACGACCTCGTAGGCAGTCCTGGGGAGCAGGCCCTCGACCCCCACCTTGAAGTCCTGGCGGTCGGACCCGTCGGCGAAGGTGAAGTGGCGGGTGACGACGACGCCCTCCGCCCCCGCCGGCGCGCCGGCGGTTGCGATGAGGTGCAGCACGGCGAACAGCGACGACGTGAGGCCGCCCGCCTCCCCGCACCCACCGGCCTGCACCTTGACCTCGGCGGCGGTCATCGAACCGTCGCCCTCCGCGGCGCCCCTGACGCGGGCCGCCACCCCGATGGCCACACCGCCCTCCCGCTGATCCACTACGGTCGCGGCGACGACGTGAACGGTCGTGCCGCCGACCCGCCAGTCGCCGATGATACCCGCGGGCGGTAGGGTGGTGACGACCCCGCACAGCGCCACGGTCCCCGGTGCGCCGGGAGGCGGCATCTTCACCTGGATCGCCGTCGCGTCCACCGAGCCGTCGGTGGCCAACTCGCCGACGACGTGGACGGTCGCACCAAGCTCCACCGCAGCCCCGTCCCGACTGATGACGGTGGGCGGGCTCACGTGAACGGTCATCGTGCCTACCGTCCAGTCCCCGATCCAGTCCGAGGTTCCAGGCAGACCCGTGATCGTGCCGAAGAACTCGACGCGGCTCGTGCCGCCGTTGTGTGCGGCCTCGCCGACTTGTCCGCCGTCCCGATGCTCTCCGGCCACCGCTGGTGACGCCGGGAGCACGCCCAGCGCAACACCCAGAGCGAGGGCGAACATCGCCAGCCCGGCGCTCCTTTCGCGTCGCGGTCGTCGTGCGGATTTCCACCCGATCTTCGTGCTCATGGCGGTTGACCCCCTGTGCCGCGATCGTGGTGCCGCCCGACCTTGTATTCAGTGATCTCAATCACCGGAGTGGTGTTGCGAGAGTGTCCTTCACGCGAACGGCGTGCGGACTCGACGGCAGCCCACCTCTGCCGGCGCAAGAGCGGCCACCGTCGCCCGCCGGCGGACGGGGGGCTCAGTCCTCTCTGACGAACACCGAGACGAGCCAGGTGACGATGCTGACGATGAGCGAGCCGAGGAACGCGGGTACGAAGCCGTCGACGTGGAAGCCGACCCCCATGGCGGACGCGATCTTCGCGGCGAGCAGCAGCATCAGTCCGTTGATCACCAGCAGGAAGAGCCCGAGCGTGAGCACGATCAGCGGGCAGGTGAGGACCTTGAGCAGCGGCCTGACGACGGCGTTGACGAGGCCCAGGATCACCGCCATCCCCGCGTACGCGACCCACGCGTTGCCCTCCACCCGGATCCCGGGCACGAGCCATGCCGCCGCCACCAGCGCGAGCGCTGCGACGAACCAGCGCACCAGAAGTTTGCCCATGCGTTCGTCCTCCGAATTCGTCTCCAAGGATACCTCTCCCGCCGCGCCCGGCGCGCCCTGCTGCAGCAGGCCTTGCCGCAGCCGGAGGCTTGCCTTCCGCGCCGGGCGGTGCTACGAGTCCGCATGACGTTCCACGGGAGCGGACCATGACGGAGCTGAAACGACCCGGCGTGGCGGGGAACCGCGGCCGGGGGCGGGCGGAAGCGATCGCGCCGGCCGGCTCGAGCCAGGACGCCGCGCCGGACTCGGAGCTGCGGTAGTGCACATCCCGGACGGCTACCTCGGCCCGCAGACGTACCTGCCCGCGTGGGGCGTGATGGCGCCGGTGTGGTCGTGCGCCTCGGCCCGCCTCAAGCGCACCCTGCGGCGCCGCCAGCTCCCGACGATGGCGCTTGCAGCGGCGTTCACGTTCGTCGTGATGATGTTCAACGTGCCGCTTCCCGGCGGAACGAGCGGGCACGCCGTCGGGTCGGTGCTGGTGGCCGTTCTCCTCGGGCCGTGGGCGGCGATCGTCGCGGTGTCGCTGGCGCTGGCCGTGCAGGCGCTGCTGTTCGGCGACGGCGGGATCACCGCCCTCGCCGCCAACTGCCTGACGATGGCGGTGATCATGCCGTTCGCCGGCTGGTGGACCTACCGGCTCCTGGCGGGACGCGCCGGCTCCGCCCCGCGGCGGCGGGCGCTCGCGGCTGGGATCGGCGGCTACGTCGGGGTCAACGCCGCGGCCCTCGCCACCGGGGTTCTCCTGGGCATCCAGCCGCTCGTCGCTCACGACGCCTCCGGCCGGCCGCTGTACTGCCCGTTCGGCCTTGCCGTCGCCGTCCCGGCGATGGCGCTCCCCCACCTTCTGGCCATCGGCTTCGTCGAGGCGGCGGTCACCGGCCTCGGCCTGGCCTACCTGATGCGCACCGATCCCGAGATCCCGATCGCGGCGACGCCCGGCCCGGGCGTCCGGCCGTTGCGCCGGCTCGCCGCGACGGTGGCGGTGCTGGCGCTGCTCTCGCCCCTCGGTCTGATCGCCGCCGCCCGCTTCGGCGCCGGCACCGCGTGGGGGGAGTGGAGCGCCGGCGAGCTCGCCGCGCTCACCGGCCGCCTGCCGGCCGGTTTCGGCCGCCTCTCCTCGCTCTGGCGGGCGCCGCTGCCCGACTATGCTCCGCCCGGGGCCGAGGGTGCGCCGATCGCATCGCAGGCCCTCTGGTACGGCATCTCCGCGGCGCTGGGCATCGCCGTCATCATCGCCGTCGCGCTCGCTTTGCGCTGGCTCCTGGCCGGAAAGGACTCAAGTGACGCCGCTCCCTGAGTGGCTGCGCCCCGGCTTCGCGTCCGGCGTCGCGGCGCCGCGCCGGCGGCGGGGTTCGCTCCGCCCGCTCAGGCGCGCCCTCGCGGCGCTCGAAGGCGTCCTGAGCACGCTCGTCTCGGACACCCGGGACGATCGCCGCACAGGCCTCCTGCGCAACGCTGACCCGCGCGCAAAGCTCCTCGCCGGCGTCGTGCTGATCGTCGCCGCGACCTTGCTGCACGGGCTTGCCACCCTCGGGGCCTGCCTCGCCCTCGCCGTCGGCCTCGCCGCGGCGGGGCGCGTGAGGCTCGTAAGGATCGCCGCCGTGCTCGGAGCTTCGCTGGCGCTCACGACCCTTGTGATGGCGCCGGCGACGCTCGACGTGGTGACCCCCGGAGCGCCCGTCCTCACCGTGGCGCGCCCCGGCGGCGGATCGCTGGGGCCGTTCCGGCTGCCCGCGACCGTGGCGGTCACCGGCGCCGGCCTCGCCGTCGCGGCGCGGATGGTGCTGCGCACCTCGACGTGCGTCACGCTCGCCCTCGTCCTCGCGGCCACCTCGCGGCCGCAGGAGCTGCTCGCCGGGCTGCGCGCCCTTGGCGTGCCGCAGGCGTTCGTCATGGTGCTGACGATGACCGAGCGCTACCTCGCGGTGCTCCTCCGCGCCGCCCAGGAGCTCCACCTCGCGAGGCTCGCCCGCAGCATCGGCGGCATCGGCGTCCGCCGTGAGGAGGCCTGGGCGGCGGCGGGGATCGGCGCGGTCTTCCGCCGCACGAGGTCGATGGCGGACGCCGTGACGCTTGCGATGATCGCGCGCGGGTTCACCGGCGAGGTCCGCCTGCTGGGGCCGCCGCGATGGCGTCGCCCGGATTGGCTGCTCGTCGCCGCGGCTGCGCTGGCCGCCGTCGCGCTGGTGGCGGCGGACCGGGGGCTCGCGTGAGCGGGACGGAAGGCGAGACCGTCTTCGCCGTCGCGGACGCGCGCTTCGCGTACCCGTCGCAGGCGCCGTGCCTCGACGGCGTGTCGTTCGCGGTCGGACGCGGCGAGCGGCTCGCCCTCGTCGGCGCCAACGGCAGCGGCAAGTCGACGCTGCTGCACCTGCTCGACGGTCTCTACTTCCCGACCTCCGGCTCGGTTTCGTACCTGGGCCGGCAGCTCAGCGAGGCGGCGCTGGAGGGCGCGCCGTTCGGGCCGCGCTTCCGCGCCGACGTGGGTTTCCTCTTTCAGAACTCGGACGCCCAGCTGTTCTGCCCCACCGTCGAGGACGAGCTGGCGTTCGGCCCCCTCCAGATGGGGTGGCGGCAGGACGAGGTCGAGCGGCGGATCGGCGACACGCTCGCGCTGCTCGAGATCGGGAAGCTGCACGCGCGCGCCCCGGCCAGCCTCTCGGCCGGGGAAAAGAAGCGCGTCGCGCTCGCCTCCCTGTTGGTGCTCGCCCCCTCCGTGCTGCTCCTCGACGAGCCCACCGGCGGCCTCGACCCGCGCAGCCAGTCGCTGCTCCTCGAGATCCTCGACGGCTTGCACGGCCGCGGCATCACCCTGGTCACGGCGACGCACGACCTCACGCTGCTGCCGCACCTCGCCGACCGCGTCCTGGTGCTCTCGGAGGAGCACCGTCTGGTCGCGGACGGTACGCCGGAGAACGTCCTCGCGGACACCGGGCTGTTGCTCGCCGTCAACCTCATCCACGCCCACGCCCACCGCCACGGACGGCTGGTTCACAGCCATCCGCACCAGCACGTGGTTGCGCACGAGCACGCCCACGACGATGGGACCGGACACCGTCGCAGCCATCCCGCTGAAGACAGCGAACGGGAGCCATAGCCCCGGGGTGCTGGATGCCGGCCGGCGTCCGCGCTACACTCCGGACGATGATCCAGGGGGAGAGGCAGCGGCCGCCCAGGGGCGCCCCCACCGGGGAGGCCTACGACTTCATCGTCGTCGGCTCCGGCTTCGGCGGCAGCGTGTCCGCCTTGCGCCTGGTTGAGAAGGGCTACCGCGTCCTCGTCGTCGAGGCCGGCAAACGCTTCCGCGCCGAGGACTTTGCCAAGACCAACTGGAACCTGCGCCGGTACCTTTGGCTGCCCGCGCTCGGGTGTTACGGCATACAGCGCCTGACCCTGCTGAAGGACGTCCTCGTGCTTTCCGGCGCCGGCGTCGGCGGCGGTTCCCTCGTCTACGCCAACACGCTGCTCGCCCCGCACGACGAGGTGTTCTCGAGCGGCGCCTGGCCGCGAGGGAGCGACTGGAAGGCTCGCCTCGCCCCCCATTTCGCGACCGCGCGCCGCCTGCTTGGGGTCGTACGCACGCCGCGGATCTGGGCCGGCGACGAGGCGCTCGCGGCGTTTGCCGCCGAGACCGGCCGCGCCGGCTCGTTCACCAGCACCGAGGTCGCGGTGCTGTTCGGCGAGCGCCCCGGCGAGGACGTCGGCGACCCATTTTTCGGCGGGGAAGGACCGTCCCGCTCGACGTGCACGACCTGCGGCGGCTGCATGGTGGGCTGCCGCTTCAACGCCAAGAACACGCTGGACAAGAACTACCTCTACTTCGCCGAGAAGCTCGGGGCGGAGATCCTGCCCGAGACCGCGGTCACGCTGATCGAGCCAGACGACGAGGGTGGCTACCTCCTCCACACCCGCCGCTCCACCCGGGTGCTGCGGCGCAGGCGCGGCACGCTGCGCGCGCGCGGGGTCGTGCTCGCGGCCGGGGCGCTCGGCACCACCGACCTGCTGCTGCGCTGCCGCGAGGCCGGGGCCCTTCCAAACCTCGCGCCCGCCCTCGGTCTGCGGGTGCGCACCAACAGCGAAGTGCTCTGCGGCGCCACCGCGCGGGGCGGCGACGTCGACTATTCCGAGGGGATCGCCATCGCCAGCTCCCTCTACGCTTCCGCCGACACCCACCTCGAGGTTGTCCGCTACTCGAAGGGCTCCGACTTCATGTCGTTCCTGGCGACGCTCCAGACCGGCGCCGGCACGCGCCTGACGCGGCCGCTCAAATGGGCGTTTGCGTGCGTCCGCCACCCGCTCGACTTCCTGCGCTCGCTCAACCCGTTCGGCTGGGCGCGGCGGAGCGTGATCCTGTTGGTGATGCAGACGATCGAGAACTCGATCCGGCTCGTGCGCCGGCGGCACTGGTACTGGCCGTTCACCCGCCGCCTCGGCAGCCGGCGCGACCCCGGCCAGCCGCCGATCCCGAGTTACATCCCGGTGGCCAACGAGGCCGGCCGCGCCGTGGCGAAGACGATCGGCGGCTACCCGGAGAGCGCACTCAACGAAGCGTTGCTCGACATCCCGTTGACGGCCCACATCCTCGGCGGCGCGTGCATGGGATCGAGCCCCCAGGACGGGGTCGTGGACGAGTGCAACCGCGTGTTCGGCCACCCGGGGCTGTGGGTGGTGGACGGCGCCTCCGTCCCCGCCAACCTCGGGGTCAACCCGAGCCTCACGATCACCGCGATCGCGGAGCAGGCGATGAGCGCGATCCCGCCCAAGGACGCCGCTGTGGGCCTGTGCCCGCTGCCGCCGCAGGCCCGCGCCGCCGAAAGGTGAAAGGGAAGAGGCAAGACGGACGTCCGTCGTTCCTCTGCCTTCTACCTTCTCCCCTTTCACTCCCTTGTTGAGCCCTCGGCCCGCCCATTACCCTCGTACGGCGGCGGCCACGACGCCGGCGAGCCTCAGGAGCGAGGGCCGGGCTTCGAACTCCGTGAGCCGCCGCCCGATCGTGCGAGCGTTGCGGCAGGTTGGGAACCACGGCGGCACCGGCCACACCCGGAACGGGCCCCGGATGACGTTCTTCTGCACCCGCGAGAACATCGGCGTGTTGTGCACCTCGCCGATCCCAGACCGGACATCGTAGATGTCGCTCCCCGCGAAGCCGCCCCATGGTGTCGTGACCGCTGCGTAGCCGGCGGCGGCCCACTGGTTCAACGAGACGGTGCCGAAGCGCAGCTCCGCGATCGCTCTCTCTACCGCGGCCGTGATCGCCGGGTCGCGCAACGAGGCGGGATGGACGATGATGCCGGCGTTGAGCGTGCCCCAGAGCGTGTCGTTCGCGAACGCGACTGCCCGTTCGAGGAACTCGACGGGATCGCCGGCGGCGAGCGCGGTCTCCGACGCTACCGAGCAAAACGCTTCCTGCGTGAAGCAGATGTCGTCCGCGTTGCCGGGGTCGAGCCCGGCCGCGAGCAGCCACGGCAGCTCGCCTTCGCGGGGGGTGCCGATCCGGTCGGCGCCGGGGTGCGCGGCGGCGTACGCCTGCCAACGCTCCGCCGCCCCCGGGTAGTAGCCCCGTCGCGGCGGGATCCCGGCGAGCACCACCCGCATCGCGGCGAGCAGCTTCTCGCGTCCCGGCCAGCCGGCGTGCTGGATCACCACCCGGACCGCGTTGCAGTTGCAGCCTGCGTTGTTGACGAGCTGACCGGCGATGTTGGCGGCGTGGAACGCGAAGTCGCCGGCGCTCCAAGGTCCGGGGACGACGATCACGGGACTCACGTTGCCGAGCTCGCTGGTGACGCGTTTGGCGAGCAGCGGCCGCCGCTCCGCCTTGCGCCTCACCCCCTCCTCGCCGGGCCCGAAGACGATCGCGTCGTGGGTGCGGTCGGACCCCGTGAGGTGGATCTCGTCCACGGCATCGTGCCGGCACAGGTAGGCGCCCTCGGCGGCGCCGCCGTAGGCGACGCGGAAAAAGCCGCGCTCCACCAGCGCCCGGAACCCCTCCTCGATGAACGGCCCGAGGTAGGCGTTGACCGGGTTCATCTTCAGGACGACGGCCTGCTTCTCGCTGAACAGCTTGGTGAGGGCGTCCATCGGCCCGATCGAGGCGACGTTGCCGGCCCCTAGGACCAGCGCCACCTTCCCTGCCGGCGGTCGCCGGTAGGCGAGAGCCTGCGTGTCGGGCAGTTCCGCCGCGGTGACGCCCGGCTCCATCCAAACGTCGCCGGTGAAGCCGCGAAACATGACACGGTCGTAGAAATCGGCGGGGAAGACCCGCGCGGCCACTTGCCCGTTCGGCAACGTGGTCACCCGTCCGGGGATCCGCGGCCGCCCGAAGCGCGCGATGTCGGCGAGCGAGCGCCGCAACAGCCGCAGGTGGCGCAGGAGGAAAAGCGGGCCGCCAAACCACTCTTCGGCCTCGGTCGGGGTGCCGGGGGCGATCCCCTTCGCCCGCACCGCCGCCGCCACCCAGCGCTCGGCGACTCGCGCGCAGTCGGCGTGCAACCGCTCGAGCAGGGCGAGGCGGGGCACGAGGTCGAGCGCGGCCCACTCGTTCTTGCCGGCCGTGAGCTCAGCGACAGCCCGGTCGAGCCCGGCTCGCGACGTCGGCGGCACGCTCCCCGCGACATCCGGGATCGCCGCGCTCCCCTTCCGTGGCCCTGCCAGCGCCATGACCGCCTCCTGCGTACCGGTCGAGACTACACCGCAGTGGTCACCCGGGCCAAGGCGGACCCGACGGCTGCCGCCGTCATGTCGTCCCGATCACTGGGCCGGCGGCTGGGCCAGCCCCTTGGCGAGCGTCACGCGCAGCCAGACGTCGATCAGCGCCGGCATCGCACCGCCAGGCATCCCGCCACGGCGCATTCCCCTGCCCATCCCGCCACGCCCACCGAAACCGCCGCGGTCGCGCCCCACCCCGCCCTCACCCTCCGGTGCACCCTCCCCCGACTCCCCGCCGCCGCCCAGACGGACCTGGCCCTTGGCGCCCGCCTTCGGCCTCTCGGTCGCCAACCCGAGGGCGATCGTGGCGCCGGGCGCGGCCCCGACCGCGAAGGGATGCCCCTCGGACGGCCTGAGCGGGACCCTCATCTCGATGACCATCACACCCGAGTCGTCCCCGAGAGCGGCCTGGACCGGTTCGTCCGGCCCGAGCTGCACACGCTGCCGGTCGTCTTTGGTCGGGCCGATGAGCTCGAACTCCTTTGGCAAATGGCCGGGGGTGGCCCCACCCGCATCCTCACCCTCCGGCGGCTCGCCCTGCCCCGGCTGCCACCGCGCTTCTCTCGGGCCCATCCCGACCGGGTAGCGGACGCCGAACCCCTTTGCGTCTTTCCCCTCGCCGTTGAGCCACACCGTGAGACCGAGGTGCGCGAGCTCCCTCTTGACGATCGGGTCGGAGGTCCTCAGGCAGAGGTACAGGTAGCGGCCGTCGTTCTGGATCCCGATCACCATGGGCGGATCTCCGAGCGGCCTGAGCAGCGCCGCCCACCCCCCCGGCGCGCCGTCCACGGGGACGGCGGCGACCGCCCAGGCGCTCGCGATCTCGAGGTCCTTGCCGCGCGCGGCGCCTGCTGCCGCCGCGACCGCCACCGCCATCACGACCGTTCTCGCTATCCTCATGGCACACCCTCTCCCGCAGCCCACCGCAGAATCCAACACGGCGTTGACGGCCGTGGCCGCCCACGGGTTACACCCCAGCGGGGATCGGGACGTCCGCGGAGTCAGGGGGTGGCCTTGAGACTGAGGAACTCGGGGAAGTGGCGCCCGATGGCGGCCACGAGGGTCTCCGGCTCGATCGGCTTCTCCAGGTACTCCTCCACCTGATACTGCTGCCGCGCCTCCGCCTCCCAGCGGCGACTCTTGAACACCGCGGTCACGATGATGATGACGGGCCGGTACTCCGGGGCCGTCGCCCGCAGCTTGGCGATGACCTCGAAACCGGAGACCAAAGGCATGAGCGCGTCGATGATCGCGAGTTCCGGACGTTGCGTCAGGAGTTGGTCCACCGCCTCGCGCCCGTCCGCCGCCTCGAGCACCTCCAGGCCATGCTCGCGCAGCAATTCGGCCGTCACGACCCGGAAGATCCGGCTGTCGTCCGCGACCAGGGCCCGTCTGAGCGCCATCGTCCGCCTCCTTCGAACCGCGTGTTCATGCTACCACCGCCGCACCGGCGCGCGGGCGCGGCGGCCGCGCGGACGGCCCGCCCGTGCCGTCGGCTGGCCAGCGACGCGCGAGTGCGTGTATCGTGGATGCGTGCCGGTGGAAGGGGACTCAGTGGGACGCACGCTCGGAGTTGCAGGGGGAAAACGGACCCGCCCCCGGCGGCTCTGGGCCATCCTCGCCGCCATCGGTTTCGTGCTGGTGACGGGCGGCTGCGCCCGCCGGACATCAAGACCGTTGGTCGTCGCCTTCGGCGACATGCCGGTGGCTCTGGACCCCCACGCCAGCAACCGCAACGTCTCCTGGTCGGTCCTCTCGACCTTCTACGACCCCCTGGTTTCCCTCTCCCCGGAGATGAGGCCCCAGCCCGCACTTGCGGTCGGCTGGGAGCACACCGATCCGACGCACTGGCGCTTCAAGCTGCGGCCGGGCGTCACGTTCTGCAACGGCGAGCCGCTCACGGCGAACGACGTCGTGGCGAGCTTCGAGCGGGCTCGAAGTCTTCCCTCTTCGGCGGTTTCGCAATACCTCATGGGCGTGCGGTCGGTCGCCAGTGACGGCGGCTCGGCGGTGGTCATCGGGACCGACGGCGACCAGGCCGACCTCCTCAACCGGCTCTCGTTCATCCTCGTGATCCGTGCCGCGGACGCCGGCCCGGCGTTGATCACCGCGCCGATCGGAACCGGAGCGTATCGTTTCGCCGGCGTGCGCAAGGACGGTTCGGTGCTCGCCACGGCATGGTCGGGCTGGCGGGGGCGCCCCGACTGTCGGGAGGTCGTCTTCGAGTTCTGCGGCACAGGCGCCAGGGCGGCTGGGCGACTGCTCGCCGGTGAGGCCGATGTCTGCCACCTGATCCCGGACGACTGGATCCCGGAGATCGCGCGCTCGACGGTCCTCCGCCTGGAGCAGCAGCCGCGGCTGGCGGTGCAACTCCTCGCCGTGGACATGGAGGAGGCCAAGGGCGAAGCCCGGCGGGCCCTAGCCGATCCCCGGGTTCGGCGGGCGCTGCTGCTGGCCCTCGACCGCGGGTCGTGGGTGGCCCGCCTTTTCCGGGGGAACGGGGCGGTGGCATCGCAGTACGTCCACCCCGCGGTGTTCGGGTACGACCCGGCGCTCTCACCGCTGCGCTACGACCCCGACGAAGCCCGACGACTGCTCGCCCAGGCGGGGTTCCCCGACGGCTTCAAGGTCAGTCTCGGCTATGACGCCGCGGGCGCTGCGGTCGCGGACGCGATCGCCTCGGACCTCGCCAAAGTAGGCGTGCGCGTGGAGCTGCGGCCCGGCCAGCGCGGTGCGGCCCTGTTGTACTTCGCGTGGGCGTGCAGCACCGGCGATGCGTCGGACTTCTTCGAGAGCCTCGTCCGGAACTCCGGCGACCGCGGGTTCGCCGACCCCGGGACCGACGCGCTCGTCGACGCCGCGGGGCGCGAGGCCGACCCGGTCAAGCGCCTCGATCTGTTGCAAAAGGCCCAGCGCAGGACACTCGAGCTGTTGCCGATCCTGCCCCTGACGATCCGCTGGGGAACCAAGGGGGTGTCGCCGCGGGTGGATATCGTCATCCGCTACGACGAGCGCGAAAACGTGGCCGCCTTCCGCTGGCGCAGCTAGCGCGACCGCACGCCGGCGACCCGAACGAGCGCCCTCAGCGGGAGCCGGCTGAGCGAGGAGCGACGGGAGTCGGCCGGCGCTGCGCCTCGGTGTTGCACTTCGTCCGCTCCCAACCGCCGCGAATCGTCGTGCTGTCGCAATACGCCTTGCCGGTGCTGGCCGGGTTGTTGAGGTACGCGAGGATGCTCGCGCACGTCTCGTCCTGGGCCGGCACGACCCGGCAGACCCCCGCGAACTGGTCGTTGGTGAAGCAGCACGGCTCGGGCGCCTCGGCGCTCCGGCCGGCTCCGGTGGCGGCCAGCGCAACGACCGCGACCGCCAACCATCCCCCCGTTCCCCACCGGTGTTTGCCCATCCGGCACCTCCAGCACACCCTGATCGAACCCAATTAGCTTACCACCTGCCGTCCCGGCCGTCCGACGTCGAGAAGGACCCCGGCTTGATCAGGGGTTGCCCGCAGCGCGGGCCTCAGCGCCCAGCCAGCCCCGCAGCGCCGTCCCGCAACACCTCGCCGACCAGGATCGCCGGCAGCAAGCCGGGTCGAAGAGACGGGCGCAGGAGTTCTGCCTCGCGGATCGCCTCGTCACGGCGGCCGGCCGCCAGCAGCGCCTTGGTGTTGCACGCGCGCGCCAGTTCGAGCAGTTGGTAGAGCATGAAGTCGTAGGCGCACCGCGGCTTGAGATACGTCACCGCGCTCAGGGTCGCCTGCACCGCCGCGGACGTTCGCCCGAGGGCGAGCAGCGCCATCGCCCGGGCGAGGTCGCACTCCGTCGCGGCTTCGGGGTTCCGCTTCGCGGCGTCGGCCATCGCGTCGGGGTCCTTTGGACGGGTCTTGCCGAGTCTCCAGCGGGCCAGGCAGGCGACGGCCTCGCCGTCGGGCGCGGTGTCGAACGATCGGACCTCGCAGTCCTCGTCGTGGAGATCGTCCCACCACAGGTCGGCGCGGGCGCCCAGCTCGGCCTGCGCCCCGGCGGGCTCGACCGCGGGCCAGTCCGCGATCGCGTCCCGGAGCGTTGCGCGGTCGCGCAGCTCGATCGCGACCCGCGTCAGCAGCTGCGTCGTGCGGAAGTGCCCTGCCGGCGTCACGCCGCGAGCGCGGTTCTTCCTGAGCGTTGCCTCCGCTCCCGCCAGATCGCCGGCGATCGCTTGCAGGTGGCCGAGCGCCAAGCCGAGGCTGTCGTTCCCGGTCGCCTCCCAACCGGCGCGCAGCCGCTCGATCCCGCCGGGAAGATCGCCGATCTCGGCGTGGGCGCGGCCCGAGTAGAGCGCGAGCAGCGCCCGGTACGGGTGCTCGGCGAGGAGCGGCGCGGCATCCTCAGTCAGCGCGCGCTCGCGGCCGGCCAGGAGTGTGCGGTCGCCCGAGCTCGCGACTGCGACGAGGTCCACCGTGCGGGCGGTGACCGCGATCCTGAGCGCGCGGAGGTCACGACCCAAGTTGGGGCCGGCTGAGGGGTTCCCCCAACGATCGACCGTGTGGCGCGTCCCATGCACCGAGAACGTGGAACTCCCGTTCGGATCGAGGACAAAGCCTGGCCCGGTGTCGAAGCTCCCAGGCGCCTCCTGCTCGAGCAGCGTGTACCAAGAAAGGGTGCTTCCCCCGGGGGCAATGGCCCCAGCGATGCCCTGGTCGTTGGCGTCGGAGAACGTGAGTCGCACCCGGCCGCCCGGTGGGGTGAAGGCGAGTTCCGCGATCACCGGCGACGAGGCGAGCAAGCCATTGAACGCGAGGAAGCGGACGCGGGGGGTCCGCGAGTCCGGCACCGGTTCGACGTGGAACAACCAGCCGCCGGGGTGCGCGAGCACCAGGTCCCAGCGGCCTGGCCTGGGCCAGAACACGAACAGGTACGCCGTCCCCAGGATCCGGTGGCGGCAGTTGAGCAGGATCTCCTTCCGCCTGTCGCCGAGCAAGTCGACGGCGCGCGCCGTCGGGACCAGGAGAGGCGGTGCGATCGGGGTGCGGTCAATTGCCGTCGCCGCCGCGTCGGGCCTGAACTCCGACACCAGCCGGCCGTCGAGGCCGAGGACCACCACCTCGCTCGGGGTTTCGTGCTCCACCCGCACGTAGGTGCCGGTCTTGCGGTAGGCACACGCCACGATCTGCGTGGTCCCATCGCCGAAGAGGTTGGCTCGCTCGATTTCCTGAACGGGCGCGTCGCAGGTGAAACTCCACAGCGCGCGCCCTTGCGAATCCAATCCCCGCACGTGGTTCCCCTCCGCAACCACGTCCGCCGCGATCGGCGAAGCCTGGCTCCCGAGCAGCCGTCTCCCCGCCACGAAGACGGCGGTGACGGCGGCCACGGTCAGCACTGACACCGCCGCCAACCGCCGCCAGAAGCGCGGCGAGGCCACCGTGTCGTGCTTTTCCAGAACGCGCCGAGCTCTCGCCGCGTCCGGCCAGCGATCCCGCGGCTGCTTTTCCAGCAAGCGCCGAATGAACCAGGCCAGCCAGCGCGGACAGTCGGAGCGCAGGCGCCGCGGATCGGGCGCCGGCTGTTCGATGTGCGCGTGCGCGACCTCGAAGTTGCTCGTCCCGTGGAACGGCGGCTGCCCCGTGAGCAGATGGAACAACGTCACCCCCAGCGAGTAGAGGTCCGAGGCCGGCGTCAGCTCCTGCCCGCGGATCTGCTCCGGGCTCATGTACCCAGGTGACCCCACCGTCGTCGCCGTCTGCGTGATGTGCTCGCCATCCTCCGCGACCTTCACCAACCCGAGATCGCCGACCTTCACGCGCCCCTGCGCATCGAGGAGAAGGTTCGACGGCTTGATGTCACGGTGCACGACACCATGCGCCTGGAGGTGCTCCAGCGCCACCAGTACTTGCTGCGCCACGGCCACCACCTCGCCGGTCGCGAGCGGGCCGTCGCGTTCGAGCTTGGCGGCGAGGTTCCCCTGCGGCAGCCACTCCATCGCCAGCGCGAGGCGACCGCCCGCCTCGATCAGCTCGTAGATCCGCACCAGGTTGGAGTGTTGCAGGCTGCGCCCCAGCCGCACCTCGCGCCGTAGTCGTCCAAGGGCGGCAGGCGACACCGCCGGGTGGAAGATCTTCACCGCCACGAGCTCGCCGAGGCGCTCGTCCATCGCGAGCCACACCTCCGCCTGCCCGCCCTGCCCCAGCAGCCGCTCCAGCCGCCACCGCGGCGGCAGCTCGAACCCCCACCCCGCCGGTGCGGCAGCGACCGGGGTGCGCGTGTCAGTCCGCTTTTCCCCGTTACCCGCTTCACCCATCGGGATCACGGCGCGAGTCTACACTCGCGCGGCGATCAGGTTCCATCGCGCACCCATCGCGGTCCGGTGCGCCGCGCCCGGCTGCCGGCCTCGCATCGCCGGCACCGTCACGCCGGCCCGGCGAGCGCGCGGCCGGCGATCCACCCGGTCGTCCACGCGGCCTGGAAGTTGAAGCCGCCGGTGACACCGTCGATGTCGAGCAGCTCGCCGGCGAGGAACAGGCCGGGGCAGACCCTGCTCTCCATCGTCTTGAACGCAACCTCGGACAACCGCACGCCGCCGCACGTGACGAACTCGTCCTTGTTCATGCTCTTGCCGGTCACGGGCAGCTCCGTCCGCACGAGCTGCCGGACGAGCCGCTGCTGCCCGGCGCGCGTCAGCTCCGCCCACCGCGTGCCGCGCTCGATCCCGGAGGCGACCACCAGGCGCTCCCATAGGCGGGCGGTCAGCGGCGCGAACGGCGTGTTGACCACCAGGCGCGCCGGCTGGTCCCGGCGGCGGCGGTTGCACTCCTCCGCGACCTCGTCATCGGTGAGGTCAGGCAGCCAGTTGAGGCGCAGCGGGAACCTGTAGCCCAGACCGTGAAGCGCCCGCGCGCCCCACGCCGACGCCCGCAGCACGGCCGGCCCGGAGAGGCCCTGGTGCGTCAGCAGCAGCGCGCCGCGCTCGCGCACGCCCGCCGCCGGCACCGACGCTTCCACGGCCTCGACCGAGACCCCCGCCAGCTCGCGCACCCACGCCGTCTCGACGTGGAACGCGAACAGCGACGGCACCGGTGGCTCGAGAGCGTGTCCGAGCGTGACGGCAAGAGCCCCGGCGGCCGCCGTGCGGCACCCTCCGGTGGCGAGGAGAAGACGGTCGCAGACGAGCCTTTCGACCCGGGGGAGTGTCAGTTCGAACCCGCCTCCCGCGCGCCGGGTGACGGCCTCCACGCCACAACTGGGCCGGAGCCTCACCCCCGCCGCCACGGCGGCCCGCAGGAGGCAGTCGACGACCGTCCCGGAGGAGTCGCTGACCGGGAACACGCGGCCGTCGGCCTCGGTCTTCAACGGCACCCCCCGCGCCTCGAACCACGCGACGGTGTCGCGCGGCTGGAACACCCCGAACGGCCCGAGCAGCGCCCGCCCGCCGCGCGGGTAGCGCAGCGCCAGCTCGCGCGCGTCGAAGCAGGCGTGAGTGACGTTGCAACGCCCGCCCCCCGAGATCCGGACCTTGGAGAGCAGCGCTGCGCCCTTCTCGATGACCGTGACCTGTGAGGCCGGCGCCGCCTCGGCGCACGCAATCGCGCCGAAGATCCCGGCCGCGCCCCCACCGACCACGACGACCCGCCGCGTGCCCATGCCGGCGACTGTACCGCAACCTTCGCGAGCGTCGCGCGTGCCGCCCGCGACGGCGCTCCCAGAGAGGGTGACCCGAACGGACCATCGAGAAAACGCGGGCCCCCAGGAGCGGCGAGACTCCCGGGGGCCCAGTGCAGCGAAGAGTGACGGCCTACTTCTCCATCTTCGGGTTCCAGACCTTCCACACGTTGCCGACCAGGTCGGGCCCGGGCTTGAGCGTCGGCTGGCCCGGCTGCCACCCCGCCGGGGTCGCCTCGGTCCCCTTGCTGGCGCGCACGACCTGGAACGCGCGGAACTGGCGCACGGTCTCCGCGAACATGCGGCCGACCGGCGGAGTGAGCACCTCCATCGCCTGGACCACGCCGTCGGGGTCGATGATGAACCGTCCGCGCATCTCGATGCCCTGGTTTTCGTCGTACACGCCGTACGCCTTGCCGATGTTGCCGGCCTGGTCCGAAACCATGTGGAAGGGGACGCCGCCTTCGACCATCTTGGTGAGTTCGTTGTCGTTCCACATCTTGTGGACGAAGTGGCTGTCAACGCTGACCGAGAGGACCTCGACACCCAGTTCCTGCAACTTCGCGTAGTTGTCGGCGACCGCCGACACTTCCGTCGCTCAAACGAAGGTGAAATCCCCCGGGTAGAAGCAGAGCATGACCCACTTGCCCATGTAATCCGAGAGCTTGACGCTGGTGAAAGCGCCCTTGAAGTAGGCGGGCGCCTGGAAATCCGGGGCTTTCTGGCCCACGCGTGCGGTCACGGCGATCTCCTTTCTGGTCTCTGGGGCCGGGGACGCCGACGCGGAGGGCGGGCTTTCGCCGACCACGCTCCCGGTGATGCGGGCGCATCCTTGGGGCTCGTCTGCCATCTGGCCTCCTTTCATTTGTCTGTCTGGGACAACGGTAACCTGTCCCACGAGGGGCGGTCAAGCGCCGGAGCTTTGGCGGCGCTCCGCTCGACGACGACGGCCCGCCGCGTCCCCAAGTCCGGCCGCGCCTCGAGCGGCGTAGACTGCGCGCCGGATGGATCGCTCGTTCGCCAGCCGCCCCCTCCCCACCCAGGCGCCCCGTAGCCAGCCCTCGGCGGCGGCGACGCTTGCGACCCTGTTCTTCCGCGAGGCGGTGCGGGCGCTCGCCCGCCACAAGCTGCGCAGCGCGCTCACCACGCTCGGCATCTGCATCGGCATCGCCGCCGTTGTCCTCGTCGTGGCGATCGGCAAGGCGGGCTCGCAACGCGCCCAACAGGCGCTGGCGGACCTGGGCGAGAACTTCGTCTGGATCGAGGCTGGCTCGCGCAACGTCAACGGGGTGCGCAGCGGGAACCTCGGCATGAACACCCTCACGGTCGGGGACGCCGACGCGATCCGGCGCGAGGTGCCGCTCATCGCCCGCGTGTCGCCGCAGGTGGACGGACACGTCCAGATCATCTTCGGCAACCGGAACTGGGGCACGCACTTCCGCGGCGAGACCCCGGATTACCTGGCGATCAAGCGCTGGCCGGTCGCGACCGGGTTCTCCTTCTCGCAGGACGACGTGGACCGGGCGGCGGCCAAGGTCCTGCTCGGCGAGACGGTTCGCCAGCAGCTCTTCGGCGATGCCAACCCGGTGGGCAAGGTCATTCGCATGCAGGGGCAACTCTTCGAGGTGGTCGGCGTGCTGTCGGCGAGGGGGCAGAACGGCGACGGGCGCGACCAGGACGACTGGGTCTTCCTCCCGTACACGGCGGCGCAGAGGCGCCTCCTGCCCAACTTCCAGACCTGGCTCGACGACATCCTGTGCTCGGCGGTATCGCCTCAGGCTGTGGAGCCCGCGATCCGCCAGGTGCGAGCGCTGCTCCGGGAGCGCCACCGCATCCGCCAGGGGGCGGACGACGACTTCAACGTCCGCCGCCCCGACGAGGTGCTCGGGGCGCGGGTGGCGGCGAGCGACGCCCTGGCAAACCTGCTCGTGTCGGTGGCGGCGGTCTCGCTGCTCGTGGGCGGCATCGGCATCATGAACGTGATGCTCGCCTCCGTGGCGCAGCGCACCGGCGAGATCGGCGTGCGCATGGCCGTCGGGGCGCGCGAGTCGGCGATCCGCGTCCAGTTCCTCGGCGAAGCCGTCGTCCTGAGCCTCGTCGGCGGCGTGTTCGGCGTCGCCCTCAGCTTCGTCGGCGCGGCCGCGTTCGCGCGCACGGTGGGCTGGCCGATCTCGATCCCGCCGTCGTCGCTGCTCGCAGCCACCGCCGCCGCCGTGACCGTCGGCGTCGTCTTCGGCTACTTCCCGGCCTGGAAGGCCTCCCGCCTCGACCCCATCGAGGCCCTCCACCACGAGTAGCGCACCGCCCCATCGACCCGCACCGGTCCGCGTGCGTCACGGCGCGTGGCCCTGACTCCCCCATCCTCCGCCGGGGTGCGTCGGCCCAGGTAAGATAAGGAAGCTGCTATCCATCCGCCGGGTTCGAGAGGTGGTTTCCGTTTCGGGAATCGAGGGGCGGGCGCGGGAAAGGGGTCGGAATGGCCAAGCGCGAGTTGACGATCGGAGCGATCGCCGCAACGGCTCCCGCCGAGAAAGTGACCATCCCGGCGGACGTGCTGACCACCCATGGCGTGATCGTCGGAATGACCGGCTCCGGCAAGACCGGCCTGGCCATCGTCATGCTCGAGGAGCTCGCCCGCCAGAAGGTCCCGCTCGTGATCTGCGACCTCAAGGGCGATCTCGCCGACCTCCTGCTGACGTTCCCGCGTCTGGCGCCGGCCGACTTCGCGCCCTACCTGCCCGTCTCCACCCCCGCCGACCAGCGCGAGGCCGCCGCGCAGGAAACCGCGACGCGCTGGCGCGACGGCTTGACCAAGTGGGGGCTCGGCGACGCCGACATCGCCGCGCTGCGGAGCGCGCTCTCGTGGCAGCTCCTGACGCCCGGCTCGGGGCTCGCGCCGGTCAACCTGCTGCCTGCTCTCGCGCCTCCGACCGGTTACGACCCCGATCTCGACCCCGACGCCGCGCGCAATCGGCTCGACGGCACGGCGGCCGGCCTGCTCGCGCTCGTCGACCGCGGCGGCGACCCGCTCTCGAACCGCGACCACGTCCTGGTCACGACCCTGCTCGACGCCGCCTGGCGTGCCGGCCAAGCCCTCGACCTGCCCGAGCTGATCCGTCAGATCGTCGACCCGCCGGTCGCCCAGTTCGGGGTGCTCGACGCCGAGACGTTCTACCCCCGCAAGGAGCGGCAAGACCTGGTCCTCGCCTTCAACACCGTGCTCGCGAGCCCGTCGTTCTCGGTCTGGACGCGGGGCGTGCCCCTCGCCGCCGAGCAGCTCATCGGCCCGCCCGAGGCGCCGAAGGGCACGATCCTCGCGCTCGCCCACCTCGCCGAGCGCGAGCGGATGTCCTTCCTCACCCTGCTCTTCTCGACGGTCCTCTCGTGGGCGCGCAGCCAACCGGGCTCGGAGAGCCTGCGCGTCCTGCTCTACCTCGACGAGGTCCAGGGGATCGTGCCGCCTTCCGCGCTGCCGCCGACCAAGCCGCCGTTGCTCACCTTGCTCAAACAGGGGCGCGCGTTCGGCGCCGGTGTCCTGCTCGCGACCCAGAACCCGGTCGACCTCGACTACAAGGCGCTCGGCAACATGGGCCTCAAGCTGATCGGCCGGCTCGACACCGAGAACGACCGCAACCACGCCCTCCAGGGTCTCGAGCTTGCAGGGGGCGATCTCGACGCCACCGTCGCCGGCCTCGAACAGCGCGAGTTTCTCCTCGCCGGCGCGCGGGTCGGCGCACCGCGGGTGATCGCCTCGCGCTGGGCGATGTCCTACCTGCGCGGGCCGCTGACGCTCGCCGAGCTCAAGCCGCTGCTCACGGCCACCGGCGCGCCGCCTCCGCCACCGTCCCCGGGCCCGGCGGCCAAAGGCACGATGGCGCCGGTGCTGCCCGGCATCGACCAGCTCTTCGGCTCCGGCGAGGCGCTGCGCCCGGCGGTCCTCATCGAGGCGCGCGTGCTCTACCGCAAAGCCGCGCCCGCGCTGCAGCGCGAGGTCGACGGCGCCTGGCTCGTTCCGATCGCGGACGAGCGCGTCGACTGGCCGCACCTGACCCAAAGGGAGCTGCCGGCGCTCGACGACGCGCTGCCCCCGGGCTCGACGCTCGCGCCGTTGCCGGGCAACGCGGCCGAGCTGGTGCGCGCCGCGTCAAAAGAGTTCGTCCGCGAGATCGCCGCGCGGCCGCTCGGCATCAAGTGGCACCGCGCACTGAAGCTCGTCCAGGAGACCGGAGAGGACGACGCGCAGTTCCGCGAGCGGTGCTTGGAGGCGGCGAAGGCCGGCAACCAGGACAAGGCCGCTCAAGTGCGCGCCCGTTGCGAGGCCAAGCTCCGCCAGATCGATCAGAGACTCGGGCGCGAGGAGCTCGAGCTGTCGCGCGACCGGCAGGAGGTCGCCAACCGCGAGCGCCAGAAGACCGTCACGATGGCAACCGGAGTCGGCGACGCCCTGTTCCAGGGTCTCGGTGTGCTGCTCGGTAGGCGTCGCTCGGGGCTGGGAAGCGCGATGCGCAAGGGCGCGAGCACCTACCGGCAGACCGCGGAGAAGGAGCGCATGGCCGACCGCGCCCGCGCCGAGGTCACCGAGTCGGAGCAGCAGATCGCGGCGTTCGAGGCGGAGAAGCAGAACCTCGCGCAGGCGATGCAGCAGGAGGTCGAGCTGTTGGACGAGCAGGCCGAACGCCTGGTCGATCAAATCGAGCCGCTGCCGCTGACCCCCGGCTCGCGCGACATCACCGTCCGCCGCGTCGCGCTCGCCTGGGTGCCGGAAGCTGATCTGGCATGAACGGACCGCACGACCCGCTCGCGGCTCTCGAGCGCGCCTATCATGGAGCAGGGCGGCACGGGACATTCCTGTCCATCGTCGAGCCCGCACGATTCCGATGGACGTCGGAAGAAGGGTTCCCGGCAGGTCGATCATGAAAGCTACTCACTCCACGCCGAAACTCACCGCGTACTTGTTTCTCCTGGTGTTTGCGGCTGGGGCCGCGGGCTCGCGCGCCGCCGATTATCCCGCGCCCGTCGCAGGCGATTTTGTCCTTCGCGATTTCCACTTCCGCGGCGGCGAATCGTTGCCGGCACTCCGCATGCATTACGTGACGTTGGGCACGCCCCGGCGCGACGCGCAGGGACTCGTCCGCAACGCCGTGCTGATCCTGCACGGCACCACCGGGAACAACGCGCAGTTCCTGCAGCCGATCTTCGCCGGCGAGCTGTTCGGCAAGGACCAACCGCTCGACGCGACCCGCTACTTCCTGGTTATCCCGGATAACCTCGGCCACGGCCGGTCGAGCAAGCCGAGCGACCGCCTCCACGCGAGATTTCCGAAGTACGGCTACATCGACATGGTCGAGGCGCAGTACCGCCTCCTGACCGAGGGCCTGCACGTGAACCACCTCCGCCTGGTCATGGGCACCTCGATGGGCGGGATGCACACCTGGCTGTGGGGCGAGATCCATCCGGAGTTCATGGACGCGCTCATGCCGCTGGCCAGCCTGCCGACCCAGATCTCCGGGCGCAACCGGGTCTGGCGGCGGGTCATCATCGACGCGATCCGCGACTGTCCAGACTGGGAGCACGGGGACTACCGCGCCCAGCCGGCGGGCCTGCGGGTCGCGGCGGAGATGCTCTACCTGGTGAGCAGCAACTCGGTGCTGCGCATGCGCGAGGCGCCCACGCTGGCGAAGTCCGACGAGCTGCTCGACCGCTACGTCGCGCACGCCATGGCGACGCTCGACGCCAACGACGTTCTCTTCGCTGTCGCTGCGTCGCGTGACTACGACCCCGGGCCGGAGCTGGGGAAGATCGAGGCGCCGCTGCTCGCCGTCAACTCCGCCGACGACCTGATCAACCCGCCGGAGCTGGGCGTGCTCGAGCGCGAGGTCAAGCGGGTGACGCACGGCGAGGCGGTCGTGATCCCCGCCAGCGACCAGACCGTGGGCCACGGCAGCCACACCAAGGCGGTGTTGTGGAAGCAGTACCTGGTGCGGTTGCTGAAGGAAACGGCGCGGAACTGAAGCCGCGATGAGACTGGGGCCGAGGCTGCTGCCGCTTCTGGCGTGTGCGGTGCTCCTGTCCTCGTGTGCGAGCGTCCCTCCGGACCCGAGACGGGCTTCTCCTTCGGCATCGCCGCTTCTCCTCCATCCTGACGCGCCGGAGATGAACGCCCGCGCGCCCGCTATGTTCGACGTGCGCCTCGAAACCAGCAAGGGACCGATCGTGATCGCGGTGCACCGCGACTGGGCGCCGCGCGGCGCGGACCGCTTCTACAACCTCGTGCGCGCCGGCTACTACGACGGCGCGCGCTTCTTCCGCGTCATCCGCGGACGCTGGGCGCAGTTCGGCATCAACGGTGACCCGCGCATATCGAACGCGTGGCGGACACGGACGTTCCCCGACGACCCGCGCCGCGAATCGAACGTGCGCGGCACCGTCGCCTTCGCCTTCGCCGTCCCCGGCGGGCGGGCGACGCAGGTGTTCATCAACCTGCGCGACAACTCCGCGACCCACGACGCCGAACCGTTCGTGCCGTTCGGAACCGTCGTCGAAGGGATGGACGTCGCCGACGCGCTCGACGCGGAGTACGGTGAGGCGTCGGGCAGCGGCATCCGCGCCGGCCGGCAGGCACCGCTGTTCGAGATGGGCAACCGCTACCTCGAACGCAACTTCCCGCGTCTGGACTACATCGAGCGCGCGAGGGTGCTGCCTCCCGCCACGAGGTAGGCGCCCCTCGGGGTCCACCTCGCGCCCGTGAGCGGGCGACGCGGCCCGCGTGGCCGCCCTGCCCGACGGTATACTCCCCCCACGGCAGCGCCGAAAGGGCATCGCACGAAGGGGGGAGAGATGGAGGATCGGCTCGCGCGGGTCGAGGCGAAACTCGAGGCCCTCGCCCGAAATCTCGAGGAAGTCTCCGGTCGCCTCGCCGCGCTCGAACACGCCGCGGGAGGCGAGGCCGCGACCGAACGACCCGCCACATTCCCGGCGGCGGCGACCTTGCCTCCGGATGCGCCGGCGACCGCGGCGACGGTGCTGCCGCTCCTCGGCCGTGTGTTCCTGGTGCTGGGCGGCGCGTGGCTCCTGCGCGCCCTCACCGATGCCGGCACGCTGCCGCTCGCCGGCGGCGTCACCGCCGGCCTCGCGTACGCCGGCGTGTGGCTCGCGCTCGCGGACATGGCGGGGGGCGCCGGGCGGCGCTGGAGCGCCGAGGTGCACGGTGTGACTGCGACCCTCATCGCCTTCCCGCTCGTGTGGGAGGCGGCCACGAAGTTCAAGGTGCTCTCCCCGGCGGCCGCCGCGATCGTGCTGGCAGCCGCCGTCGGTGGCGCCCTCGTGGTGGCGTGGCGCCGCTCTCTGGCGGCGCTCGCGTGGGTCGCGACCACGGCCGGCATGGTCACCGCGATCGCCCTGGTGGCCGCCACCCAGGCGATCGCCGTGTTCGCCGCGCTCCTGGTTGCGCTCGGCGTGGCCACGGTCTGGCTCGCGTACGCGCGCCGTTGGTTCGGGCTCAGTTGGATGGCGGCGCTGGCCGCCGACCTCCTCGTGGCCGAGGCCGTCGCGCTCGTGACCCAGGCCGGCGGGCCGCCGGAGGCGTACCGCAGCCTCTCCACCGCGGCGGTCGAGGCGGTCGCGCTCACGCTGCTCGTCGCGTACCTGGCGACGTTCGCGGTGCGGACGCTGCTGCGCCGCCGCGAAGCGAGCGTCTTCGAGGCGGCGCAAACGGTCGCCGCCCTGCTCGTCGGCTTCGGCGGCGCGGCCGAGGTGGCGCGGGCGGCAGGTCGCGGCAGGATCGCGCTCGGGGTGGCGGCGCTGGCGACGGGCGCGGCGTGCTACCTGATCGCCGAGGCGGGCGCTGCCGCCCGCGTCGGCCGGGGTGTGAACTACGTCTTCTACAGCTCGCTCGCGCTCGTGCTGGTGTTGGCGGGGACCCCGCTGGTGGCCAGCCTCCACGACGCTTTCCGGGGTGTGGTGCGGCCTGGCGCTGGGAGGCGCGATTCTCGGGTGCCGGCTCGATCGCATGGTGATGCGCGCCCATGCGGCCGCATACCTCGTCGCGGCCGGCGTTGCATCCGGCCTGCTGCCGTTCGCCGTCCGGGCGTTCGTTGGGACCTCGGCCCCGGCGGGTGGCGAGGTCCCCGCCGCTGTCTGGCTCGCGCTCGCAACGGCCGTTGCCGGTTACGCCGCACTCGTCGTCCTGGGGCGCCGCGGCGACGTTTCGTGGCCCGCCCGCCTTCCGGAGTTGGCGGTCGCCGTCATCGCGGCGCTCGGGGTCGGGGCGGCGCTCGTGCTCGCCGGCGCCCGCCTTCTCCCGCTCCACGAGGGCGCGCCCGACCCGGCCGCGATGGCCACGCTGCGCAGCATCGTCCTCGCCGCCACCGCGCTCGGCCTCGCCGCGACAGGGCGGCGGCTCGGGCGGGCGGAGTTGGTCTGGCTCGTCTACCCGGTGCTCGCGCTGGGTGGTCTCAAGCTCCTGGCGCAGGACGTGCCCCAAGGACGTCCGGCCTCCCTCGTCCTGTCGTTCGCCGCCTACGGGGCCGCGCTCATCCTCGCGCCCCGCCTGCTCCGCCGCCCCTCCCCGCCAGCCGGGTAACGCGCCGTCCGCGCGCCGCCCCCGAGGGCTCCGGGCCGCCGTTCGACGACTCGCACCCGCCGGGCATTCCATGCGCCGCGGCAGGTCCCGGTACCGCGGGCCGGAGCGCAGCAGCAGGTCGCCACTGGGGGCGGAGCCGACGGGGGCGAACCGTGCTAAGGTGTTGGTCAAGTCACGACGGTTTGCACAGCCACGGCCCAACACGGGCGCCGGTCACCGCCAGGGCCCGTCTGGCGCGTCGACAGCCGGCACCGGGTCATTGAGACCCCGCGATTGCCGCTTTCGATCCCTGCGCAACGGGAGGAGGAGATCGTGGAGCTGAGTCGTAGGGATGTCCTCGCGTCGATTGTCGCTGCCGGCGTCACCCAGACAACAGCGCGGCCGTCGGCGGCCTCGGTCGCGCAGAGAGCCGCCGACCCCTTCGGTGTCCTTGTCGACCTCACTGCCTGCATCGGTTGCCGCAAGTGCGAGTGGGCGTGCAACCAGGCCAACCACCTCCCGGCGGTGCCGGTGCAGGCGTTCGAGGAGACCTCCGTGTTCGCGTCACTGCGCCGGCCCGACGCCTCACACTACACGGTCGTCAATCGCTTCCCCGGCGCCGGGGAAGACGACAGGCCCGTGTTCGTGAAGGCGCAGTGCATGCACTGCGACGACCCGGCGTGCTGCTCCGCCTGTATCGTCAGCGCGCTCGAGAAGCAGCCGGATGGCGCCGTCATCTACACGCCGTGGCGATGCATGGGTTGCCGCTACTGCATGGTCGTGTGTCCGTTCCAGATACCGGCGTACGAATATTTCAATGCAACGACCCCCCAGGTCCGCAAGTGCACGTTCTGTTACGAGCGGATCTCGCAGGAGGGGAAGGTACCGGCCTGCGTGGAGATCTGCCCCGCCCAGTGCCTGACCTTCGGGCGGCGGAGCGAGCTCCTCGCGCTCGCTCACCGGCAGATCGCCGGCGGCACGGGGAGGTATGCCGACCACGTCTACGGTGAGCACGAGGTGGGCGGGACGTCCTGGCTCTATCTCTCCAGCGTCCCGTTCTCAGAGCTCGGGTTCCCGGTACTCGGCGACACGGCGCCTTCCCGCCTGACGGAGTCGCTCCAGCACGGCGTGTTCAGGGACTTCATCCCGCCGCTCGCGCTATTCGGTTCACTCGCCGCGATCGTGCGGCTGTTTCGCCCGGACGGGGAGGAGCCGCCGCCCGGGGAGGGCCGGCAGCCATGACCGGGCACGGTGCCGCACCGGTGCGCAAGCCGCTGCTGACGCCAGGGGTGCTGGTGCTCCTCGGGCTCGTTGCCGTCGGGATGGTGTTCGCTTGGCAGCGCTTCGCCTCCGGCCTCGGCGCGGTCACGCACCTCGACGACCGGTTCCCGTGGGGGATCTGGATCGCCATCGACGTGGCGACCGGGGTCGCGCTCTCCGCCGGTGGCTTCACCACCGCCGCACTCGTCCACATCTTCCACCGCCGCAGGTACGAAGCGTTGACCCGGTCGGCGCTGCTGACCGCTGTCCTCGGTTACACGTTCGTGGCCTTCGGCATCGTCATGGACCTGGGCCGCTACTACAACATCTGGCACCCGGCGCTGCCATCGATGTGGTCGGGCCACTCGGCGTTGTTCGAGGTGGCCATGTGCGTGATGGCCTACCTCACGGTGCTGTACATCGAGTTGATGCCGATCGTGGTCGAGCGCTTCGCGGGGAAGGTGAGGCTTCCCGGGCCGTTGGGTCTGCTGGACGGCGTCGTCGAAGGCGCGCTCCGGCTCTTCGACCGGACCCTGGGCCGCGTGATGTCGGTCTTCATCGTCCTCGGCGTCGTCCTCTCGACGCTTCACCAGTCCTCGCTCGGCACCCTCATGGTCCTCGCGCCGAGCAAGATGAACCCGCTCTGGTGGACCCCGATCCTGCCGCTGCTCTTCCTGCTCTCGGCGATCGCCGTCGGGTTCGCGATGGTGGTCTTCGAGTCGCTGGTCGCGGCGAGGGTATTCGGGAGAGCCCCGGAAATGGAGCTGCTGACTCCCCTGTCCAGGGTCATCCCGGTGCTGCTGTTGGTCTACCTGGCGTTCAAGGTTGCCGACGTGACGATCCGCGGTGCCGTGACGCGTCTCGCAGACGGCAGCGCGGCCTCGCTGATCTTCCTCCTGGAGATCGGCCTGGGCGTGGTGGTCCCCCTGCTGATGCTGCTCTCGGGGCGGGTGCGGCGCCGTCCCGGCCTCCTCTTCGCGGCGGCGGCGATGGTGGTGCTGGGCGTGGCGTTCAACCGGATCAACGTGTTCCTCACCGCCTTCACGCCGCTGTACGCCACCAGGCGGTACGTTCCGAGCGTCGGCGAGATCGCGATCACAGTGGCCTTCATCTCCGGGCTCCTGCTGCTCTACCGCGCGCTGGTCTCGGTGCTGCCGGTCCTGCCCGCCGAGGCGCAGCCGCAGCGGCAGCCCACGGGATCACGGCACGTGCGCGTGGCGCCACCCTCTTCGATCGGGCGGTGGTCGGCATGAGCGCCGCCGTACCGATCTTGCTCGCGGCTCTTCTGGCCTCGGCGCCGGCTTCGGCCGCTCTCTCCGCCAATCCGGCACCGACCCCGTCGGCAGCCTCGCCGGCGGAATGCTCGCGGTGCCACACCTGCGCCGAGCCGAGCAACCAGGCACCGTGCCTGACAGCGTGTCCCCGCCTCGCTCTCTCCGCCGCCCTGTCCCCCGACCTCGGGCCGGACGTGGTCATTCTCGACGAGCTCGAGGACCTCTACGTTCCGGTGCGTTTCGATCACAGGAAGCACGCCGTCATGGCCGGGATGTCCAAAGGTTGCGGCACCTGCCATCACTTCACGGCGCCGGACGCTCCACACCCCGGCTGCAAGAGCTGCCATCCTGCCGGTGCACCCACGAGTGACCTGGCGAAGCCGGACCTGAAGGGCGCGTATCACCGGCGCTGCCTGGGCTGTCACCGCGAGTGGGACCGTGAGACCACGTGCGAGATCTGCCACGAGAAACGTAAGGGCGGGGCGCTCGGCGGCACCGCGACGAAGGCGTGCGACCACACTCACTTCGCGCCGCTCGTGCTCGAGGATCTCATCCTCTTCCCGACCAGCTTCGCCGTCGGGGACATCGTCCCTTTCCACCACCGCAACCACAGCCAGAGGTACGAGCGCGACTGCACCGAGTGCCATCGGCAGGAACGCTGCACGCGCTGCCACGTCGACAACGGGGAGGCGCTGCACCCGATGGGCGGCACGGAGGCGGCGGGCCTCCACGAGACCTGCTTCCGGTGCCATGACGGGGCCCGCTGCAAGACCTGCCACGGCCGCGCCCCCGCCGCATTGTTCTCGCACGCCGAAACCGGCTGGCCGTTGAAGGCGTATCACGCCTCGCTTCCCTGCAGGTCGTGCCACGGGGGGCCCGGCGCCTTCCGCAAGCTCGACCCGAGGTGCGCGACGTGCCACGAGAAGACGTCGGGCCTGTCCCGCTTTGACCACGCCGTCACCGGGGTGGCTCTCGACCAGGCGCACCGCCAGCTCGACTGCGACGTCTGCCACACCAATGGACTGGGGTCGCCGCCGCGCTGCGACAGCTGCCACGACGACGGGCGCGCTTACGATCGCTCGCGGGGCTTTACCCCTGCCAAGGGCCCGTGAGCGCCGCGCTCAACCACGTGCCGCGACGTTGCGTCCCGACGCCGCGTCGATTGCGGTCATCGCCAGGCCCCGAGCGCCGCTCGGGGGCCGTGGCGATCTCGCGGTTTCATGCGACTTCTTCGCCCTGCCGGCGGCAGGGCGAAGAAGTAACGGTCATTCCTACTGGACGGACGACGCGTCTGGTATCAGCTCTCCTTCACTCCTCAATCCCCGCTCGTCGAGGGTTCGTCCCCGACGAACAGCACCGGCAGCCCCTTGGCGGCGGCGGCCCGGTTGTAGGCGGGCACGTCGTTCTTCACCAGCGCGGAGAACGCGTCGAGCGCCTTGACGACCTCGGCGTGGACCGCCGTCAGTTCCTCGGTCACCACCGGCCGCGGCGCGGTGTCGTACGACATCGCCACCAGCATCATGAGCCCCGACACCTGGTCGTGCAGGCGCGGCAGGAAGTGGATGCTGTCCTCCCCGACCGCCCCCTGGACCTTCGTGTTGTAGGCCGACTCGATCAGGCCGCCGAGCTTCTTGTCGAGGGCCGCTCCCTGGTCGAGGACGCCCTTGTAGGCCGGCGGCACCTTCTTCTCGGTCCCCTTCTCCCCGCCGAAGAGGACGGCCTTGCGGGTGGCCGCGAGCTGGTCCCGGAGTTCCTGCACCCGGTTGAGCATGACGTTGACGGCGGCGGTGTCGGCGCGCACGCCGAGCGCCGCCTTGAGCTGCGCTTGGGCCGCGGCCTGGTCGAACGGGAAGCGGGGGTCGGGTCCGACGGTAACCGTCGCTTTCGCGCTCCGGCCGCCGGCGGTCACCGCGACCGTGTAGGTGCCGGGGAGGACGAGCGGACCCGAGGGCCGCCAGCTCTCCTCGCCCTCCTCCCGCTCCGGCGCCTTGGTGATCGCGCGCGAGAGCTTGGTGGCCGGGCCATAGCGCAAGTTCCAGGCGATGCGGTTCATCCCCTGCTTGCCGGGTCCGTGCAGCGTTTGCACCACCTCGCCGGCGGCGTCGGTGACGACGATCGTCACCGGCTCCTTGGCCGCCGCCCCCTTCGGCCCGGCGACATCCCCGTTCTCGCCCTTGGCCGCAGCGTCGGGCTTGATCTCCTGCTTCAGCCAGTAGTTGATCACGGCGCCGTCGGGCGGGTTGGGGCCCTCGTAGCGGCTGGCGCGGTTGTTCTCGCCGTTGCGCCAGACCTGGAAGAACGCCGCCGGCTGCGGCGGGAACACGTGCAGCTCGGCGCTCTCGACGGCCGGCGTGAGCTGCTCGAGCGGCGTGATGTCGTCGAGGACGAAGATGCCGCGGCCGTGCGTGGCCACCACCAGGTCGTGGCGCTGTTTCTGGAAGGTGAGGTCGAACACCGGCGTCGTGGGGAAGTTGCTCACGAGCGGCCGCCATGAGGCGCCGCTGTCGGCCGAGTAGAAGAGGCCGCGGTCGGTGCCGGCCACGAGCAGGCCCTTCACGTTCGGGTCTTCGCGCACCACGAACACCGGCGAGCCGGCGGGGAGGCCGGCCGAGATCGGCGTCCAGGTGCGGCCGTAGTTGTCGGTGCGGAAGACGTACGGCCGGTCGTCGTCGAGCATGTGCCGGTCGACGGAGGCGACGCACACGGCCGCGTCGAACGGCGAGGGGTCGATCTGGTAGATGCGGCCCCACGGTTTGAGGCCCGCGATGGTGCGGCCCACTTCCGTCCAGTTCGCCCCGCCGTCACGCGTGACCTGGATCAGCCCGTCGTCGGTGCCCACCCAGATCACCTTCGGGTCCACGCGGGAGAGGCCGATGGACAGGATCGTGTCGTAGTTCTCGGCCCCCGAAAGGTCGAGGTTCACCGAGCCGCCGCTGAGCTGCTGCTTGCTCTTGTCGTTGCGCGTCAGGTCCGGGCTGATCGCCTGCCACGTCGTGCCGCCGTCGGTCGTCTTGAAGAGGACGTTGGCGCCGAGGTAAACCTCGTTCGCGTCGGTCGCCGAGACC
Source organism: uncultured Acidobacteriota bacterium (assembly GCA_963727205.1). GTDB lineage: Bacteria > Acidobacteriota > Thermoanaerobaculia > Thermoanaerobaculales > Thermoanaerobaculaceae > RBG-13-68-16. Next base: position 192,343 of record CAVSFQ010000040.1, read on the forward strand.
GCGAGCGGCGACGTCCAGTTGTAGCGGTACTTGAGCTCCGCCGGCGGCTTGGGGGGCTCGAACCCGCCCGCGACGGTGGGCCGGACGCTGCGCCCCAGTCCGGTCTTCAGGTCCAGCCGCGTGACCCAGCCGCCTTGCATGTCGGCGTACACGATCGAGGGATCGCTCGGGGCGGGCACGGCGTACTCGCCGTCGCCGCCGGCGAGGGTGAACCAGCCGGTGCCGTCCATGACGCGGCCGTGCGGGTTGCGCGAGGGCCCCATCCAGGCGTTGTTGTCCTGCAGGCCGCCGCTGATGTCGTAGGGGACCTTGTCGTCCACCGCGACCTGGTAGAACTGCTCGATCGCCAGGTTGTCGAGGAAGCGCCAGGTCTTGCCGCCGTCGTGCGAGCTCCACACGCCGCCGTCGTTCCCGTTCACCATCACGTTCGGGTGCTGCGGGTCGATCCAGAGCGCGTGGTGGTCGACGTGGACGCCCTTGGCGATGACGTGGGCCGTCTTCCCGCCGTCGTCCGACTCCACCAGCTCCATCGAGCAGAAGAAGAGCTTGTTCTCGTCGTTGGGGGCGACCACGAAGTGGGAGAAGTAGAACGGCCGCACGTCCAGGAGGTGGTTGTCGCTCACGGCCCGCCAGTGCGTGCCGAGGTCCTCCGAGTCCCACAGCATCCCCTTCTTGGCCTCGACCAGCGCAAAGACGTGCTCCGGGTGGGTGGGCGCGGCGGCGAGCGCGATGCGCCCGTACGGCTTCTCGGGCAGTCCCTCGTGCAGCTCGGTCCACGTCGTCCCGCCGTCGGTGGAGCGGTAGATCCCGCTCCCCGGGCCGCCGTCCTCCAGGCTCCACGGGTAGCGCACCACCTGCCACATCGCCGCGAGCAGGACCTGCGGGTTGCCCGGCTCCATGATGAGGTCGGCGCACCCCGTTGTGTCGTTGACGTAGAGGACCTTCTCCCATGTGGCGCCGCCGTCGCTGGTGCGGAACACGCCGCGCTCGGGGTTCGGGCCCCAGGCGTGCCCGACCACCGCGACGAACGCCCGGGCCGGGTCGGTCGGGTCGACGACGATGCGGGCGATCTGGCCCGCGTCCGGCAGGCCGGCGAACCGCCAGGTGGCGCCGGCGTCGGGCGAGACGTAGACGCCGTGCCCGGTCATGACGTCGTTGCGGATGTTGGCCTCGCCCGTCCCCACCCAGACCACGTTGGGGTTGGACGGCGCGAGCGCGATGGCCCCGATGGAGGCGTCGGGCTGCTTCGCGAACACCGCCGTCCACGAGTTGCCGCCGTCGGTGGTCTTGAACACGCCGCCCGCGGCCGCCCCGACGTAGAAGGTGTCCGGATGGCCGGGCACGCCGGCAATCGCGGTGACCCGCCCGCCGGCGACCGTCGGGCCGATCGCCCGGAACTTCAGCCCCGCCATCGCATCCGGCGGTTCCTTCGGCTCGGGGACCACGGCGGCGGAGACCGCCGTCGCCAGAGCAAGGACCGCGATTCCACAAACGGCGCCACGCACGCCTCGTCGATACGCTCTCATCGCTTCCGCTCCTTCCGTGGCCTTCTCGACGGCCACACGACCAAACCGGGGAAACCTCAACCTGCCCCCCAAAAGTCCCCGCGTTGTCTCGAAGGCGGGTGGGTTACGGCCGATCGCACTCAGCTGGATCCAGCCGGCTGGGCCGAGCCCTGCGCCCGGGCCGGGGCCGGCTTCCACTGCGGCCGGGACGCGGCGTCGGCGATTCGCCGCCCGAGGTTCAGGATGAACTGGCCCTGCTGCACCATGCCCCGCAGATCCCAGGTGGGGTCGAAGTCGTCGCTCTCCTGGTGGTACCGGTCCAGGAAAGTGCGGGCCTTCGCCCGAGACGCGTCTGGGTTCTCCAGGTAGTCCCGCTGGCCCGCCAGCGAGAAGCCCGGGGAGAGCGCGGGGATGCCCGCCTTGGCGAAGGGGAAGTGATCGCTGCGGAAGTAAAGCCCCTGCACGTCCGGCTCGGAACGTCGCAACACCATGCCCATCGCCCGGGCGGTCTGCTCCCCCAACTGCTGCAGGTCGCTGCGCTCACCCCCGAGGAACTCGATATCGCGGGAGGGACCGACCCAGTTGAGGCTCTCGAAGTTGAGATCGGCGACTGTCCGGGCCAGGGGCCAGAGGGGCCTCTGCACGTAGGCGGACGCGCCGAGCAGCCCCTGTTCCTCGCCGCAGGTGAGGAGGAACATCTGCGAACGGCGGGTCGGGTGGCCCACCGAGGCCTGGGCGACGGCCAGCAGCGTGGCCAAGGCGCTCCCGTTGTCGACCGCGCCGTTGTAGATCCGTCCATCCTGGATGCCCAGGTGATCCCAGTGCGCGCTGTAGATCACCAACTCGTCCTTGAGCTTTGGGTCGGTCCCTTCCAGGACCCCGGCCACGTTGTACTGCGGGAAGCTGCGCACCGCGCTCACCAGCCGGCCCGTGGCGCGCAGGTCCAGCTCCACGGGACGGAAGTCTCGGCTTTGCGCCTGGCGCCGCAGCTCGTCCAGGTCGGTGCCGGCGAGCGCGAACAGTTTGCGCGCGGCATCCTCGCGGATCCACCCCTGGAACGGCGTCAGCCGGGGACCGGCCTGGAGCTGGAACTTCTCGCCCTGGAAGCCGTTGCGGGCCACCGGCCAGCCGTAGGTGGCGCTGGCGTCGGTGTGGATCAACAGCACGCCGGCCGCGCCGCGGCGCGCGGCCTCCTCGAACTTGTAAGTCCAGCGGCCGAAGTAGCTGAGGTTCCCACCTTCGAAACGCCCGGGCTCGGCCGGTGTCGGAGGGGGCTCGTTGACCATCATCACGAGCAGCTTCCCCCGGCAGTCCACGCCCTTGTAGTCGTCCCAGTTCTCGGCGGGCGCATCGATCCCGAACCCGACGAACACCACCGGCGCGTCGAGCGCGTTGTCGGGCATCCCGTTGCCCGCTCCGTAGACCACCTCGTCGGCGAACGCGGGGCTGAACTCCCCACCGCCGGGGTGCCGGAACGCGAGCCGGCTTTGCTGGGTGAGCAACTTCACCCCCAGGACGTCCACCCGCTGCAGGAAGCCGTCCCCCGCTGCGGGCGCAAGGCCCAACGCCCGCAGCTGGGCTTCCAGGTACTTCACCGCCAGGTCTCCGCCCCGTTGGCCCGTCCCCCGGCCTTCCAGGAGATCGTCCGAAAGAAACGCGATGTGGGCCCGGACCGGTGCCTCGCGGACAGTCGGAACGCTGGAGGCGAGAGAACCCGCAGTTGCGAGGAGGCATAGCATGAGGGTGGCAGGCATCGGCAGCTCCCGCCCGGATCTTACACGGAAGTCAACTCGGGGGCTCTGGGTGGACAGGACAACAAGACGCAGGCGCATCCGATCAGTGACCGGAATTTCCCCGGATGCTCATTCTGCTCCTGGCTCCTGGAGCAATACCTCCACCTCCCGCTTCAGGTCCGCGATCACGACGTCCGCCGCTGGCAGGTCCAGGACGAACGGTGCGAGGTCGGCATTCCAGCCCGAGCGAACGGTCTCGACGAGCGCTGCCGGGAAGAAGTCGGCACTTGAGCCGAACCTCACATCGCGAACGGCACACTTTGCTGGCAGAATGCGGCGGATGGCCGCATAGTCGAGTGCCACCGGCGGATCCCCAACGATGCGCCACAGATCGTAGAGATCTCGGCACCGCGGCCTGACCCAGCCGCGTTCGCCGCGGCGGGCCTCGTTCTGGAGCAGGGCGCGCAGCTTCTCAGCGACGATCTCCTCGAGGCTGTAGGCGCGCACCGCACCTGTCAGTTCCTCGCCGTAGCCATGGATGACCGGCCGAGGTGTCGCCGAGAGGAGGATTGGCTCGTCGACCGTCACCTCGAGCTTCACCAAACAGAGTGGCCGGCGCTGCCACGGATACTGGGCGCGAAAGGCGAAGCTCTCCTGATCGTGCGGATGCGGGTCGCGGTGGACCACGCGGTCGACGACAACACCGAATGGTCCCTTGCCTGAAAGGGTTATCTGGGCGCGGCTGGCGACCACTCGCAATGCACTTTCGAGAGCGGCCCCACGCGGGCCATTCTCCGCGGAGAAGTGAGGTCCTCTGAGAACCGATAATCGCCGAAGTAGAGCTTCTTGAGCGCCGTCCCGCCCTTCATGATCAGAGAATCCGCGACGCTCTGTTCGTCGGCGATGGCCGACAGCAGGTGTCCGATCGCATAGTCCTTCAGGACCGTCTCGTACGGGATCGCGAGCCGTCTGGCCGTTGTCTTGAGGAGTTGTTCGAGTCTCACCGGCCCCGTATCCCGGCCAGATTGTCGATGAGCTTCCAGCGGCGGATCACGGTGCCCCGGCGTTCGCGTTGGGGATCAAGCGCCTGGACGCCCTTGGCGGGGAGAGCTATGAGCGGAGCGAGGAGATCATCCGCAACACCGAATGTCTCGAGCGCCCAGCCCAGCCGCTTCCCGACCGCCACCACCCCGAGACGAAGGGTGTACGAGATCAATTTCGCAAGGTCGAGCTCGGGATGGTGAGCCTCCAGGACCGCGAGCGCCTCGCCGAAACCACCGGCCCGCGATGGGTCGACGAAGAGGTCGAGCACTGTCCGCTCCCGGTCCGTGACGGGCACCCGGGTGCGATCATCGACCCAGATCTCCTCGACACCGAAGAAACGCGCCACCCGAACCGAGACGAACTGGATCCGCAGACCATCGATCTCCCACGCGCTCGTTCCCCTTCGCTGCTTCGGGCGTCGCGAACGCATTGCCGGCGTCACCACCTTCGCGGTCGTCGTGCAGGTGATGACTTGAGGGACTTGTTCGGAGAGCCCGTGGAGCTGGAGCGCGGTCTTGTGGCTAAGGGCCGACGGTGTGTAGAGGGCCGTTGCGATCGCGTAGTCGTGCGGTGCGCTCGACCCAGGGAGCCGGCCCGTCACGGCGTAGAGGCCCCGCCTGATCCGCCGAATCCAACCTGCGGCCTCGAGCCGCAGCAGCACGTGGTAGACCTGCCTCGCCGCGAGCGAGCGGGCTGCGCCTGCGTCGAGAGCGTCGGCAGCCGAGAACACAAGCTTCCCTCGCTCATCGAGGCCCTCGAGAAGCGCCAGACCCTGGCCGCCACTGTACGAGTCGGGAAGGTGTGCCATATCACCCGTCCTACGCAATCTTATCCTGAGTGATGTTGCGTAGCAATAGTGCAATAGGTGTCCGGTAGACCGGGGAGGGCAACCTCTCCAGCCTACCGGACACCCATTCACGGCGACATCAGAAGCGATACTTCACCCGCACGGCCACGGTCCGCGGCGGAATGACGTGGGTCCCTCCGAATACCGAGAGGATGTTGTAGACGCCCTTCACGTCGAAAGCGTTGAGCAGGTCCACCTGGACCGAGACGGGCGCGTGCGGGAGGTCGAGGCCCGCGGAGAAGTCCCAAACCGTGCGCGACTTGACCCGGTCCGGGTTGAGGTTGGTGTTGTCGGTGGCCTGAATGTAGGGGATCGCCCACGAGTTGTCGGGGTCGCCCACCAGATCGGAAGGGGCGGCGCCCGAGACGAGGCCCGAGTCGTAGCGCACGTTCGCCCCCACCCAGGCGCCGCTCGCGCCGAAGTCGTACGTGACACCGCTCTGCAGCGACAGGTTCTGGTCGTGGTCGATGAGGAAGCGGCCGGCCGTCAGCGCATCCAGCGCGCCGGCGTCCAGGAACAGGCCGCCCACCGGCGGCGCGACGTAGATCGCGCGGGTGTGGCCGAGCGAGAGGAAGCCCCGCAGTCCGCCTGCCCCTCCCAGGTCGAGCCGCACGTCCCACCCGTGCAGGTCGCCGTGGGCGAACGCGACGGGAAACACGATGCCGGTGTTGAACAGCTGGTCCTGGTCGCCCGCGTACGTGCTGCGCCGCTGCCAGAAGTCCACGTCGAGCCGAGCGTGGCCGCCGATCGCCTGCTGCACGCCGACGGTGAAGGCGTTCTGCCGTTCGGAATGGACCAGCAGATCGCCGCCGCCCAGGGCCCTCGATCGCTGGATCGCAGGCGGGGCGAGCGCGGCCACCTCGGCCGAGGAGCCGAACAGGATGTCTTCGTACTCCGGCGTGTAGAGCACCCTGTTGTACGACACCCTGAAGGCGGTGCGGGTCTTCGGGAAGAAATAGACGGCCCCGACCCGCGGCTCGAGTTGGGAATCGTCGACGGGGAGGTCGTTGTGGTCGTAGCGCACCCCGACGTTCGCGGTGAAGTTGCCCAGCCGGATGTTGTCCTGAACGTACGCCGCGTAGTACGTACCCGTCCGGACGCCGTGGAACGCAAACAGCTGCCCGCCCCGCGTGAGGTCGTACGGCGCCAGGTTCGGGTTGTAGTCCGGCGAGGCCGGGTCGTTCAGCGTCGAATCGGTCATCCCGAACGAGAAGCGCTCGTCGATCGGGAACCGCTTGACCACAAAGCCCGCCTTGACCTCGTGGACCCCGGCGGCCCACGTGAACGAAGGGGAAAGGCCGTAGTTGTCGAGGGAGCGTTGCGAGGTGACGGTGACCGGAGTGTCCCCCGCCGATGGATCGAGACGGAAGGTGGAGAGGCGCGCGAACGCCACGACCTCGATCACGCTGTGCTCCGACAGCACGCGCTGCCAGCCGAAGTTGTAGTTCTGGTCGCGCGATTCGACGCGCTGGTCCTGGCCCGCCGCCTGCTGCGTGTAGGTGTTGGGCACGTCGCGGTTCGTCCGGCCGGCCAGCACCGAGAAGCGGAACGAATCGGATGCGTCCGGCACCCAGTCCAGCCGCACGAACCCGCGGGCCGTGTCGCCCTCGTTGTGGAGGTTGTCGAAGTTCACCGGGTCGAGGTAGCGGTCCGACGTGGACCCGGTCACTGAGGCGAAGAGGCCGAACGAGTCGGTGCCGTATCCGACCGACGCGCCCCCCTCTCCGGTTGCGAACCGCGAGGCGCCGAGGAACGCCTCGCCATGGAGACGCCCGCTCGCGAGGCCGCTGCGGGTGGACAGGTTGATGACGGCGCCGATCTTCTCCCCGTACTCGGCCGGGACGTTCCCGTAGATCACCTCCATCGCCTGGGCGATGCCGGGGTCGATCGAGTTGGAAAACGTCGTGCCGGTCTGGTCGGAGATCGTCTGCCCGTCGATGACGTACTCGCTCTGGCTGTGCGCGCCCTGGAAGTGGAAGCGGCCGTTCTCGTCCTTGGCGAACCCGGGCGTGGATGTAATGATCTCCTCCATCGCGCGCGACGCCACCGTCGCCGGCGCCCTCGCGATGTACGACTTGTCGATGTCGACGTGACTCGTCGAGGTGTCGGTCTCGAGCTGCACCCCGGTCGGCTCGGCGGCGACGGTCAGCGCCTCGCTCACCGGCGCGATCTCGAGCGTGATTGCCAGCTTCTCCGGGACGACGGAGCGCACCTCCAGCCGCCGGTGAACGGTCTTGAAGCCTTGAACCTCGATGTGGAGCTCGTACGGATTGAACGGCACGTTGACGAACCTGAAGCCGCCGTCCCGGCCCGTCCTGGCTGAAGCCGAGAACCCCGTGATCGCGTTGCGGAGCAGGAGCACCACCCCGGCCATCGCCGCTCCGTCCGGCCCGAGGACTCTGCCGGATACGGAGCCCGCTTCCTCGGCAAACGCGACGTTCGATGCGCCCTGGAAGAGAACGAGACAGACGAACCACAGCGGAACGAACAAAGTGCGCGCGATGCGCATATTCGGATACCCCCTTGCGTGTTGGCCCTGCGTGACGAGCAGGTGCCGAGTACGGATGAGCCTTATGTGGTCACGGGCTCAGCACGCCGAGGGAGGTGCCCGTGCGCTCGGGGGGAAAGTGAACGGATCAGCATGCGGCGGCGGCGCGGCACCGGCGAGCCACACCACCAAGGCGACAGCGCCTGACCAACTCCAGCATCCCCCGGAGCCCGGCTGGTGCGAGAGCATACACACGGCGCAGGGTTCCTGGCCGGAGGTGGTCCCGGCGTGCCAGTGCTGGCTTGGTGACGGCCGATCGGGGTTGGTGACGACGCTGATCGGGGTCCGAGAGAACCAGCCGACGAGGTCCCAGGCTCCGTTCGACCCGTGGGTGTGCGCGGCCGACAGCACCGCCGACACGACGAGCGCCACAGCGGAGGCGAGCGCAAGCTCGCGCCGGTGTCTCAGTCGCGGGAACACGGCGCGAGTCTAGCCGCCGGCCCTGGGCCGGTCAACGTGCCGTCCCTCACCGGCGCCAGACGCGCGGAAGGTCGTCCCAGACTTGAAGGCCCATGCTCCGGCGCCAGCGACCGGCCAGTGGGGGCCAAGCGCCGGCATTCCGGCCTGGACACCGGCCTGACGAAATAGGTCGGGGCGTTCGTCACCCGGACTGCACACCGCTCCCGGTTGCGGGAGGACGACGGGTCATCCCCGCCGGGAATCGCGTATGGTTTCGAGTGCGGCGCTTCCGGGAAGGAACGGCGCCGCCTATCGTGTTGCAGCGCCGGGTCTCGAACGGGTTTCCGGCACGCGAACGGTAACCGGGCCGGACGCGGGGACTGACGCAACCGGGGCGGGGGTGATGATTGAACGATTTCCTGTTGACCGTGCTGCTGGGTCTCATCGAGGGCCTTTCGGAGTTCCTTCCGGTCAGCTCGACCGCGCACCTCCGCATCTTCGAGGCGCTCGCCGGCGTCTCGCTCTCCGACGGCTACTGGAAGATGTTCTCCATCGTCATCCAGCTGGGCGCGATCCTCTGCCTGCCGATCTACTTCCGGAAAGAGATCGTGCGCTTCGTGGCCTCCTTCCCGCGGGGCGGCCGCGACGATCGGGGCTGGGCGACGCACCCTCTCACGCTGACGGCGCTTGCCTTCGTGTGCACCGCGGTGCCTTCGCTGCTGCTCATCAAGCTCATCGGCAAGCACCTCGAGAGCCTCGTGGTAATGGGCGTCTCCCTGATCGTCGGCGGCATCGTGATGTGGGTGGTGGATGCGCTCTACGAGCGCGGGACCCTGCGCACCCACACCGATCGGATGGAGGCGATGGGGCCCGCGCAGGCGGTGTGGATCGGGCTTTGCCAGACCTTCTCCGCCGTGTTTCCCGGCACCTCGCGTTCGATGGCCACCATCGCCGCCGGGCAGCTCGCCGGCATGACGCGCACTTCCGCGCTGGAGTTCTCGTTCTTCCTCTCCATGCCGACGATGGTGGCCGCCACCGGATACGACTTGTTCAAGTCACTCCACCACGCACAGACGAACCCCCTCGGCGCGGTCCGGATGACGCTGCATGGCTGGGTACTGCTGGGCATCGGCTTTTCGGTGTCGTTCATCGTGGCGTACGGGGTCGTGGCGTGGTTCATGAATTGGGTGCGGCGCCGCGGCTTCGTGCCGTTCGCCGTCTACCGAATCGCGGTGGGAGCGGCCGTGCTCTTGTGGGTGGCACGGGCCGCCCGCTGAACCCCGGCGGGCGTGGCCCGACCAAGCGTGGGGAGAAGAAGGGAAAGGCCGCGGCGACCGCGGCCTGAGTCCTTTGTTTTGTTTGGTCGGGACGGGGGGATTCGAACCCCCGACCCCTTGAACCCCATGCTCTGGCGAGGGGGTAATCGAGGTACCCCCCGGTTCATCGAATGCTATATCCGGCTTTGTGTTCTGAACCACAGGCGACACGCATTGACCGTCGAGGAAAGCTGTAGAAATAGCGTTCCCCAAACCATTGACGGACCAGTTGACGGACTGGCCCCGATCGTTTCCCGCGCTTGATTCCAAGGGAAAAAGGGTTCCCCGCAGCCTACATTTAGCGAAAAAAACCTAAATCTAGGCAGCAATTTGACACTGATAGACCTTCGCCGCAAATTCAAATTGTGGATGGAGGGCTCATGAACGCACTTGAACGGTTGGTACCAGTCACTGAGCTAACGAAACTCAACAAGCACATCCGGTATCGCCCCTTCCTGAAACTGGTGAGGGAGGGCAAGGTGCCGCGCGGCGTCGCGGTCCACATCGGCTCTCGCGTCTTCATCGACATCGTCGTCTTCGAGGCGTGGATGGCGACCGGGGGGACGGCAGAATCGGGCGGGGCGGGCGGGGCGGCAGAGGCCGCGGCCGAGGCTGGGCGGTGACTCATGCGCTCAGAAACGAAAGAGGAGCCCGGCAAGGCTCCCCGTGAAGCACAACGACACGAATATCGTAGCGCTCGCGGCGCCGCGCTGCAAGTGGCCCGCTGCCTAGTCGAGCGCCTCGACGGGTTGCTCGACCGTGCACTGCTGGTCGCGCTCGGCGGGATCGCCGCCGCCGCACTCGCGAAGATCGCGGGGTTGCTGCCATGAGCGCCGCCCGCCTGCAACCCTGCGAGCTGTGCGGCCGGCCCACGACCGAGACCGCAGCTTACGTTCCAACCGATGACAAGTGCGAGCGGGTCTTCATGCCCGGTGTGATGACGTTCCCGCTGTGCCACAACTGCCAGGTGGAAGTGAAGACCGGCACACCGCGCGCGCAATGCTTCCTCAACGACCTGCGCAACCTGGCGACGGCGGGGCTGGGGGCCAGCTCATGAGCGCCGCGACCGAGCCCGTGCCGCGCGACCTGGCGATCATCGCCGCAAAGCTCGAGTGGGCGCGCGCCTACATCGCCGCCGGCTGCCGGGTCGGTGTGCTCCACTACCCGAACCTGAACACCGGGCGGTGCTCGTGTGGCGAGGACTGCGGGAAGAACGCCGCGAAGCACCCCCTCACGCGGGTGATGGGCGGCGGCTTGACGCGGTTCACGCGAGACCCCTCAACAGCCGAGCGGTGGCTCAACCAAGAGCCCAACGCGAACATCAGCATCGAACCGCCGCCGGGCTACGCCTTCTTCGACGTTGACGACCTGGCCGCGATGCAGGCCGACGGCCGCACCTGGCCGGCGACACTCCAAGAGTGCACCGGGCGCGGCGGGCTGCATCTCCTCTACCGCTCCCGCGTCGCTGGAATCGTCAACAGTGTGAAGCTACTCCCGTACCTGGACGTGCGCGGCCCCGGCTCGTACATCGTGGCGACCCCCTCAATGCACATCCTGGGCGTCGAGTACGGACCTTGGGAACCGGCGTTCGACCTTGACGCTGTAGCCGACGCTCCCGAATGGATCGAGGAACTGCTCGCCGCGAAGGTCGCCGAGAACAACAAGGTCAAGGACACCACCGCCCCCACGTTCACCTGGCGCCGGGATGCAGAGGTGCCCGCGAAGCTCGAGGCGCTCCTCGATGGCGACCAACGGGCCCGGCTGACGTGGAATCAACAGCGCGACCTACCGTCGCCATCGGAGTACGACCTGGCGCTGGCAAACGTGTTCGTTCGTGCCGGCTGGTCGGACCAGGAAGTTGTGGACGCTCTGACCGCCCGTCGCCGCGAGTGGGGGCACGAACTCAAGCGGGCCAGCTACTACGCCACCACGGTAGCGAAAGCTCGCACGGCCAACCCCGCCAGCGCATCCGAGGCGTGGCCACCGCGGCAACCGCTGCCGGCCGCCGAGCCGGTTCCGACTCTCCCGCCCGAGTTTCTCCCCGGCCCGTTGCAGGGCTGGCTGGTGGATGCTGCCGACTGCGCTTCAATCCCGCTTGAGATGGTGGCCGCTCCGGCGCTCGTCGTGGCGAGTACCTTGGTTGGGCACTCGCTCGCAATCCGGCCCGAGGGCGCGCGTAACCCGTGGCTCGTGATCCCGAACCTTTGGGGCGCGATCGTGGCGCCGCCGGGGCTGCTGAAGACGCACGCGATTGGGGAGGCCACCGCCCCCCTGCGACCTCTTGAAGACGAGGCCACCGAGGAATACACCCGCGCGAAGGAACTCGCCGAAGTCGAACGGATGGCGCTGCAAAGCGAACTCGCCAAGCTGAAGGGCGCAAAGGGCGGCATCGACCGGACCGCCGTTGCTGAAGTAATGAAGGAGATTCGGGACTGCGAACCAGCCGAGAAGCGCTATTCGACCTCGGACTCCACCATTGAGAAGCTCGGGGAGATCCTCGTCGCCAACCCCCGCGGCATTCTCGTCAAGAGGGATGAACTCGGGGGCTGGCTGACCTCGTTCAACAGAGCCGGGCACGAGTCCGACCGCGACTTCTTCCTCGATTCGTGGGAGGGGAAGTACAGCCACACCGTTGACCGCATCGGCCGCGGCACAATCCGCATTCCGGTGCTCTGCATCTCCGTGCTGGGCGCGATCCCGCCGGCGCGGCTGCTGTCCTACGTCACCGAGGCATTGGACGAGGGCGGCGCGGATGGGCTGTTGCAGCGCTTCCAGGTCTTCGTGTGGCCGGATTCCTTGCCCGACTACCACCGGAGCGAGGGGCGCCCTGACCGGCTAGCGCGCGAGCGGGCGTTCGCGGTGTACCGGGCGCTCGATGGCCTGATCCCCGCCGCCTTGGGTGCCGTGCAGGATGGCGCCCCCGGCAGCGTCCCCTACCTGACGTTCGACCCCGAGGCGCAGGCGGTGTTCGACCTCTGGCGCGACGAACTCGAGGCCCGCGTGCGGGGCGCTGAGTTACAGCGCACACCGGCATTCTGTTCGCACCTGGCGAAGTACCGCTCGCTCATGCCGTCGCTCGCGCTGCTCTTCCACCTGATCGAGACGGTGGGCGGGCCAGCGAGCAATCACGCGGGCGTCCCCGTCAGCGCGGCGCGACTCGCGGCGGCATGGTGCGAGTACCTCGAAGCGCACGCCCGGAAGGTGTACCGCCGCGAACTCGCTGGCGACCTTGAGGGCGCGCGGTTGCTGGCGGCCAAGATCGAATCCGGCGACGTGTGTGATGGGCAGGCGGTGCGGGAACTCTACCGCCCGCACTGGGCCGGCCTGAAGACCCCGGAGGCCGTGTGGCCGGCGGTCGGCACGCTCGAACGTCTCGGATGGGTCCGCGTTGACGAGATCAAGGCCGGAGGCCGCCCCAGCTACACCGTCCACCTGCACCCGAATTGAAAAGGGGGACTCGATGAGCACGCCCGCGTTCAGGTCGAAGTGGTTGAACCCCACGACACCCACGGGGGAGACTTCTGGCACTTCTGGCACTGGGGTACTAGCGCGTTCTGAGGGTGAGGGGGGTTCTGGCACTTCTGGCAAGCCGCGCTTGTGTGTGATACAAAAACCTTTATTTTCTAGTGTTTCCGTTGGGCTGGAAACGCACCCTAACCCCAGTGCCAAAAGTGACAAAAGCCCGGAGGGTGCTGAGGCGCCGATTGTGACACCCGCCGCGTGCCCCCGGTGTGGCGGTGGGTTGTCGCCCTACTTGCTCGTTGTGGGCGACCGCCTGGCGCTGCTGTGCCCGAACTGCAAGCGGTGGACGTACCCCAACGGGAGGAACGCATGAACGAGACCAAGACGAGCAACCCGCCCCTGTTCGACATCATGGAGATGCAGGAGACCGTCTACCAGACCAACGTCACCTTGCGCGACCTCTTCGCTGCGTTCGCGCTGGCGGGGTTGAAAGCTGGCGAAGGTGCCGCAATCCAGACTCGCTCGTACATGGTGGAGGAATCCTTCCGACTCGCCGACGCGATGCTCGCGGAGCGGGAGCGCAAGTGACCCCGATCTGCTCCCCGGGTGATAGATACCCCATGGACTGTGTCTTTTCGTCCACACCCCATGGAGGCCAAGGGTGAGCGGCCGGCGCCTGGTCGCCCGAACCGCGGCATATCGCGGCACCGCGGAACCGTCGCGAGCAGACGGACCGGCGACGCACCGCCGCTTTCAAGTAACTACACACAAACGGTTTAGCCTGCGACCCCTAGCCTATCAGACAAGGGGTCAACGAAAGGAGAGCAGAGTATGAAGGAGCAAACCGAAGTGGTGTTCCCATTCGACCCGGCCTTCGCGAAGACGGCCGAGGGGCTCGCCGAGCCGGTGTACGTCGTGCCCCGGTTGGCGTTGCGCCTGGTCACGCAGACCGTCACCCGCCGTTCCGTCACCCCCGGCCGCATGGTGCTGTTCGAAATGAAGGTCACGAGGCTCGCTGAACCCCTGCCGCCCGGGATCGCGACCGAGGAAGGCGAGCTCGAGCGCCTCTGCTCAGACCGTGGTGTTGCTGGCAGTGCGCGCGGATTTTTCTGGTCGACGGGGAGGCCGGGAGTGCCGGGCGAGAACACCCCCGCCCGCTGCGATCCGAACACGAGCGCCGATCATCTCACGAGGTTCGCCGGAACCGGGGTGGGCGGTACCCGCCTCTCGCCGGACGTCTTCTTCGCCGAGGTCAAGGCCGCGATCGCCGACGGCACGTTCACGGTAGAGGAGCTCGGGACGTTCTCCAAGGATCCGCGCATCATCGCCGCACTGCGCAAGGGCGCCCTTGACCACGTCGACGGGTGGCTGCAGGGCATGGATGTCACCGCGCAAGGGAACGCCCTTGCGGCGCTCGCCCAGCGCGACGTGGTCCCCGGATTCGCGAAGGCGGGCGGCGGCCGCGAGACGTTCCTCGAATACCTCGCCTTGCCGCTGAGGAAGGCGAACGGGACCGACCTGCTGGCGTGGATTGCGGCGGTCAAGGGTGTGGCGTCATGAGCGGCGCTCGCTTCGACAAGGCCAACACCGAGGCGCTCGCCCGGCGGTACGCCTTCGCGAGCGTCGCGCTTGCCGAGGGCGCAGGCGCCGCCACCGCGAAGCCGGTGCAGCTCTTGGCTTGGGCGGTCAACGCACCGGTCGACGGGCGCCCCGCGGTCATCGTGGATGAGGCGTTCGCGGCCGCGCTCGAGCGCAACTTCGCGGCCCGGACGGTCGAGTACCCCATCGACTACAACCACGCCTCGCTGCTCGGTTTCAACGAGGCGCCCGCCGCCGGCTGGATCACGGCGCTGACCGTCGTGCGCCCCGAGCAGGAAGCGCCCGGCCGGCCGGCGGGGGTGTGGCTCGTGCCCGACTGGACGCCGGAGGGCAGGCGCCGAATCGCTGCCCGGGAGTACCGCTACATGTCGGCGGTGCTCCGGCGCGACTGGGACAGCGGCGCCGTTCTCCCGGAGATCGTCGGCGCTGCGCTCACGAACACCCCGGCGATCCACGGGCTGCAGGCGGTGGCGGCGAGCGTCCAGCACGGCAGCGGGCCGCAGGCGTCGCCCCAGCCCGCCCCGCAGGTCTACTTCGCGACGGCCGTCGACGGACACGGCGGCGTCGCGCACTCCTGCGCCTGCGGATGGTCGGCGCTCGCGGTGCCCATCGGGGGCGACCGCACCGGCATTCTGGTGAGCGATCGCGATGCTGGTCCGTACTACCTCAAGGCCGAATACGCGACGGCCGTGGTCGACGAGCTGGCAGCGCAGCATCGCGAGGCCTGCCCGCGTTCGGGTGACTGGCAGTGATCACGTCAACCGCTTCGGGCCGGGGGTCGTTCGCTCCCCTTTCCCTCGGTCTGGGGTGTGGGGCCGGCGCGACCTCGCCGGCGTTACAGGCGGGGGCGGCTGATTTGCCCGCCCCCGCCGCTTTTTCTTTCGACAAGCGAGGCTCCCGCGGTGGACGTGGTGGGCGCGGCCCGGTGAGGGGCGGGGGCCTTTGATGATGAGTCAAGTTTCAGAGCGCCGATCGTTGTTATTGCTGCACTTCTAGCGCGCGGTTTGTCGCCGGCCCGTCTCCCGCTGCGCTTGCCCTTCGCGGTACGTCTTGAGTCCCGCACTTGACAACTGACAGAGTAACGCCGATAGTATGTTTCGGAGGGACTATATGACACGCGAACGAGTAAGGCAGGCGGTGCAGGCGGTCAAGGCAGAGGTGAAGCGGGAGCACATCGTCGCGGTGCGCCTGACGGACCCGGAGTGGAAGTGGCTGCGCAGAACGGCGGCCGGGCAGGGTATCCCATCGGCGACGCTCGCGCGGGTGCTCGTGACGGCCGGGCTCGAGGACCTCGAGAACGGGAAGTGACAGGGCGGGATCGCCCGCCCCGGGACCGACTAGGGCACCCCGGGGCGAGCGTGGAACGGGCCAGCGGTGAACCGGCGGCGCTCCAAGCACAGTCTAGCGCGCCGCCACGACAGGGGGACATCATGGCAAGGAAAAGCGAGAGTGCGGCGCTGCAACGGGCCAGCGGTGAGCTGTTGGCGGCCGTCAGCGAGCTCAAAGCGATCAAGGCCCGGCTGCTCATGACGGGCCGGCGACTCAGGAAGGCCGCGGCGACGGCCGAGGTGGTCGACACCGAATTCGACGGCACGGACCTAACGCTCGAGGCCTGGATCGGCGACTACATCGCCGACGCCAAAGGCGGCCTAACGGCGGGATTCGACGAACTCATTGACGACGTAGCGCGTCAAGCCGACTTCCCGGGCCAGCGGGCGGCGCTCCACGGCTACGTCGAGCGTGACCGCAGGAACACGGCCAAGCAACAGGCCAAAGCGTAGGGGGCGACCATGGCAAACGGACGCAGAATCGGACAGATCAAGCCGCGCGGTGAGGCCCGCTGGCTGGTGAGCGTGTACCTCAACCGGGACGCGGCCGGGAAGAAGCTCTACCGCTCCAAGATCGTGCACGGCGGGATCCGGACCGCGGAAAAGAAGCTCCGGGAGTTGATCGAGCAGAAGGACGGCGGGCGCCTCGCTCGCCCTGATCACCGGACGCTCGGCGAGTACCTCGACTGGTGGATCACGAACGTCGCCGCGGTCCGCGTGCGCGCAAGCACGCTCGCATCCTACAAGCTCATCGTGGACACCTACCTCAAGCCAGAACTCGGGGCCGTGCGCCTGGACAGGCTGCTCCCGGATCACGTTCAGGAGCTGGTGAGGAAGCTCACCGAGCGCGGCCTTGCGCCCCGGACCTTCAAGTGCGCTACCAGGCTGCGCCACGTCCCGACCGGGGTGAATCAACAGACTGAAAGGGCGTCACTTCCCTGCTTCGTCACTGCAGCAGCGTGAGGATGGCTTCCAGCTCCTTGCGGGTGGCCTTCAGAGCGCGCCGCACGCTTTCTACTTGGTTTCCCGCCCTGGTGTCAAGCTTCGCCGCCTTGGGCGCGTGCTCGGCGAGTTCCTCCGCGAGGCGCTTCTTGGCGCCGGCGACTGTGAAGCGCTCCTCGTACAACAGCTGCTTGATGCGCAGGATGAGCTGCACGTCCACCCTGGAGTAGGTGCGCTGGCCGCCGGAGCCTTTGGCGGGCGCCAGCTCGGGGAACTCGGTCTCCCAGTAGCGGAGCACGAACGGCTTCACGCCGGCGATCTCGCACACCTCGCCGATCTTGAACTCGTCCTTGTCCGGGATCACGACCTCAGTCGCCATGCGTCTCCTCCTCGGGGACCAGCGTCAGGCGGAACTGCAGCGTCAGCCGCCGGCCGCCGGTCCACACCGCCGGGACCGGGACCTCCAGCTCCAGCTCCCGCACCTCGCCCACCTGCGCGAGGGCCCGGGGGAGGATACGCTGCACCAGCGCCTGCCCGGCGTCGCCCGGGAACTCCACCGCTCCGGCCGCCGCATTTTCCGGGCTCGGGAGATCGGCAGCGGCGAGCTCGGGCGGCGCTTCCGCCTCCTCGCCCACCGCAGGCGTCTCCTCAACCGCTTGGACCGCAACCTCGACGGCCGGCTTGGGGAACTCGAACACATCGTCACCGCCGGCCGCGTCGGCTGCGAGCGGCTCCTCGAACGGATCCGGGAGCGGCGGCGGCGCCTCGTCGAGGAAATCCGCGGGCAACTCCAGCCCCTCGGGCACGACCCGCACTTTCCCCGTCAGCCCCGAGACCGCCGCATCGAAGACCGGCTCATTGGGCATTGCCGGCGGCTCAGGGGGCGCAAGGCACGGCGGCAGGGGCTCGTCGGCCGTCGGCACCGGCGGAGGCTGGACCGGCGGCGGCGCGAAGGGGACGACGCGCTCGTCGAGCCGCTCGTCGAGGAACAACGGCCTGGTGACGGCGGCCTTCGGTTCCGGCGTCCCGAGGACGACGCCACTAGGGGCCCTCCCGAATATGGGGGCCGGGGGCATGAAGACGGGCCTCGGGGTCTCGGTGGGCGATACCGCACCCTCCACCTCCGACGGCGACAACGGCTCGACGAAGTCGCTCCCTTCGTCGGAGAGCATCTTGAAGCGGTCGCGCAACGAGCGCGCGACGAGCTTGACCACGGCCTGCAGCGTCTCCTCGACGCCGATCCCGGTGGTGGAGACCGCCTCGAAGAACGGCGCGTTGAACTCGTTGAGAAGCTCGTCGAGGTCCTCGACGCTCATGACGTCGGCGAGGTCGCGCTTGTTGTACTGCAGGACGTGCGGCAGATCGGCAAGCGTCAGCCCTTGGAGCGCCAGGTTCTCTTTGAGGTTCTCCCACGACTCGCGGTTCGAGCGCAGCAGCTCGCGCTGCGAGTCGGCGACGAAAACGACCGCGTCCACCCCGCGCAGCACGACCTGGCGGGTCGCGTTGTAGTGGACCTGGCCGGGCACGGTGTAGAGCTGGACGCGCACCCGCATGCCCCGCAGCGTCCCGGCATCGACCGGAAGGAAGTCGAAGAAGATCGTCCGGTCGCCGCCGGCCGGCACGACGACCAGCTCGCCGCGCGTGGCCGGCGGATAGCCGTCGTACAGGGTGCGCAGGTTCGTCGTCTTCCCGCCCAGGGGAGGGCCGTAGTAGACGATCTTGGTGATGATCTCGCGCGTGCGCGGTCGAAATTGCACCATTAGCCGGTCCGGCCACTTTTCCCTTGTATCTTAAACCTGATCGGGACGCCTGCCAACGGGAAGGCGTCGCGCAGCGCGTTTTCCAGGTAGCGGACGTACGAGAAGTGAAGCTTCCCCGTGCCCGACACGAAGAGCACGAAACGCGGCGGGCCGCTGCCGGTCTGGGTGGCGTACAGGAGCCTGGGCGGCCGCCTCCCCCCCGGCGGCGGCTGTTTCTCCCAGGCGGCGCGCAGGATCCGGTTCAGCTCGCCGGTGCCGATGCGGAGGCGGAACGCCTCGCCCACTTCGAGGGCGGCCGGCAGGAGGTGCGGCACGCCGGCGCCGGTGAGCGAGGACACGAAAAGCAGCGGCGTGTCTTTGAGGAACTTGAGGTGGTGCAGGACCTGGTCCTTGACCCGCTCCTTGCCGTCCCTGCCCTCATCGGCGATGAGGTCCGCCTTGGTGACCGCCACCACGACGCCGCGGCCGGCCTCGTCGATGTACCCCGCGACGTGCGTGTCCTGGGCGGTGAGACCTTCCTTGGCGTCGACGACCAGCAGGCACACTTCCGCCCGCTCGATGGCGCGCCGCGCCATCAGCACCGACAGCACCTCCGGGCCCTGGTCGGTCCGCCCCTTGCGCCGGATCCCCGCGGTGTCGATCAGCCGCACCGAGTGGGTTCCGAGCGCCAGCAGGGTGTCCACCGAGTCGCGGGTCGTGCCCGGGATCTCCGAGACGAGCACCCGCTCCTCGCCGAGCAGGCGGTTGAGGAGGGAGGACTTGCCGACGTTGGGGCGGCCCACGATCGCGACCGAGAGCTCGGCTGCGACCGCCTCGCCCTCCTCCTGCGGCGGAGGAAGGACGAGCTCGAGCTCGTCCCAGAGGTCGCCGATGCCGACCCCGTGCTCGGCCGAGATCGTGACCACCGGGAAACCCAGGGCGGCGAACTCGGCCTGGGCGTGGGCGGCGTCCCGCCGGTCGTCCTTGTTCACCGCGACCACGACCGGCCGGCCGGTGCGGTGGAGCTGGCCGGCGATCTCGGCGTCCGCGGGTAGCAGACCTACCGACCCGTCCACCAGGAGGACGACCGCGTCCGCCTCGGACACCGCGGTCAACGCCTGCTCCCGCACCATCGCTGGGATCAACGCCTCGCTGTCGGGCTCGAAACCGCCGGTGTCCACGAGCACCACGACCCCGCCCGCCGGCCGCGGGGCGTCGGACGCGACCCGGTCGCGCGTCATCCCCGCGAGGTCGTGCGTGATCGCCCGCCGCATGCGGGCCAGGCGGTTGAAGAGCGTGGACTTGCCGACGTTCGGCCGGCCGACGATGGCGAGCGTGGGAGGCATCCCTACCCCCGGTCCCCGTGGTCCGTGGCCCGTGGTCCGTGGTCCGCATGACGTGCAAGACAGGCGGAGCGGAAGGCGCGGAAGACCGCGACGTGCTCGGGTTGCCTGAGGTTTTCGGGGTGCCACTGGACGCCGAGGACGAAGCGCTCGCCGCCGCGCAGCTCGACCGCCTCGATCACGCCGTCCGGCGCCGCCGCGACCGCCTCGAGCGCGGCGGCGAGCCGGTCGATCGCCTGGTGGTGGCGCGAGTTCACCCAGAACTCGTCCGGGCAGCCCTGCAGCCAGCGCCCGCCGCTGCGCGCCACGGTGTGGGCCAGGCGGTCCTTCGGCTCCGGCGCCCGGTGCCCGCCCTTGCCGGCGCGGTCGAGGTCCTGCACGAGCGTGCCGCCGTGGAAGACGTTGAGGACCTGGACCCCGTAGCACACCGCGAGCACCGGCCAACCTTCCGACGCGGCGCGCGCGAGCAGGTCGAGGTCGAGCGCGTCGCGCGCCGGGTCGGGGTGCAGCTCGACGCCGGGCTCGGGCGCGGCGCCGTAGCGCGCCGGCTCCACATCGGGGCCGCCGGTGAGCAGCAGGCCGGCGAAGGCGACCCCGCGAGCAGCCGCATCCCCCGCCGTCGCGGGCGTCACGAACGCCAGCTCGGACGGATCGCCCCCGGCGAGCCGCCAGGCGGCGCCAAAGCGATCCACCTCGAACGGACGGTGGTCGCTGCGGGTCACGAGGATCTTCACGGGGCCATTCTAGGCTATGCGCTCGCCGCGCGTGCGGCGGCTGCGTTGGGAACCCGGCGCAACCGGTCATTGCGAGGTTCCCGAACGGCGCGAGGGAACCGCGGCAATCCCGATGTCGACAGGATCGGCCGGTCCGAGCGGTCCGCACGAGATTGCTTCGCCCCGCCTTCAGCGGGGCTCGCAATGACAGCGACCGGCGGACCACCTCGCCCTGTGGGCGCGGCCGCCGGACGGGTCAGCAGATGCGCGGGAGCTCGGCGCCGGCGAGGAGGTCGAGGGGACGCTCGGTGTTGTAGAGCGTGCGCAGCACCACCGGCGCGCGCCCGGTCCCGCGCTCCTCCACGACCCCGACCCGCGTGGCGCCGGTGCCGAGCGGGTGGCCGCGCATCGCCGCGACGGCGCGGTCGGCGTCGCGCGCCGCCACGAAGGCGACGACGCGCCCCTCGCAGGCGACGTACAGCGGGTCGAGCCCGAGCAGCTCGCACACCGCGCGCACCTCGGGCCGCACCGGGACCGCGGCCTGTTCGAGCGCGACGACGAGCCCGGCCCGGGCGGCGACCTCGTGGCAGGTGGTGGCGATCCCGCCGCGGGTGGGATCGTGCATCGCGTGCACGGCGGCGCCGGAGTCGAGCAGCGCCTCGACCAGTCCCGCGAGCGGGGCGCAGTCGGAGCGCAAGCCCTCGCCTTCCACCTTGTGCCGGCACGCCATCACGGTGGCGCCGTGGTCGCCGAGCGGGCCGGAGACGAGCACGGCGTCGCCGGGTGCCACGAGGTGGTCGCCCAGCTCCCTCCCCGGCGGCACGACCCCGAGGCCCGCGGTCGTCACGTACGCGCGGTCGCCCTTGCCGCGCGGCACGACCTTGGTGTCGCCGGCGACGATCGCCACCCCGGCCTCGGCGGCGGCGCGCGCCGCGCCGGAGACGAACGTGCGCAACAGCTCGATCTCGAGTCCCTCCTCGAGCACGACCGCCCAGGTGAGGGCGACGGGCCTGGCGCCCGCCACCGCGAGGTCGTTGACCGTCCCGCACACCGACAGGTAACCGAGGTCGCCGCCAGGGAAGACGGGCGGGTCCACCACGAACGCGTCGGTGGTGAGCGCCGGCCGGCCGGGCGGCAGCGCGGCCAGGACCGCGGAGTCCGACAGCGCGGCCAGCGCCGGGTTCGCGAACGCCGGCAGGAAGACGTCGCGGATCAGCTCCTGCGTGAGCCTCCCGCCGCCGCCGTGGGCGAGCACGATCTTCTCGCCGCTCACCGCGCGCCCCCGGCGGCGAACCGCTCGTGCCGGTACCAGGCGGCGCAGGCCCCCTCGCTCGAGACCATGCAGGCGCCCACGGGCAGGTCCGGGGTGCAGACACCGCCGAAGAGCGGGCACTCCGGCGGGTCGATCGTGCCCTTGAGGACCTCGCCGCACCGGCAGCCGGCGGGCTCGAGCGGTTCCGGCAACTCGACCTCGATGCGCGCGGCGTCGCGGTGCGCGAACTCTCCTCGCAGCGCGAGCCCCGAGCCCGGGATGTTGCCGAGGCCGCGCCAGACGACGTCCGCGGCGGTGAAGAAGCGGTCCACGAGCGCCCGCGCCGTCACGTTTCCCTCCGGGGTGACGACCCGGGAGTAGAGGTTCACGATCTCCGGCCGGCCGGCCGCGAGCAGCTCGACCAGCACCTCGACGGCGCGCATCACGTCGGTGGGGGCGAAGCCGACGACCGCGGCCGGCATGCCGAACTCCTCGGCCACGAAGTCGAACGCCCGCGAGCCGACGATCACCGAGACGTGGCCGGGGAGCAGGTACGCGTCCACCTCCACCTCGGGGTCGCGGGCGAGGGCGCGCATCGGCGGCGGCATGACCTTGTGCCCGGACAGGATCATGAAGTTGGGCACGGCGCGCGCCTCCGCCTCGGCGAGCGCCGCGGCCACCGTGGGGGTCGTGGTCTCGAAC
Source organism: uncultured Acidobacteriota bacterium (assembly GCA_963727205.1). GTDB lineage: Bacteria > Acidobacteriota > Thermoanaerobaculia > Thermoanaerobaculales > Thermoanaerobaculaceae > RBG-13-68-16. The sequence continues at coordinate 214,815 of CAVSFQ010000040.1, forward strand.
CCCACGGCGAGGAACACGACCGTGTGCGCCGGGTTGTCGGCCGCGATCTGCAGCGCGTCGCGCGGCGAGTAGACGATCCTCACGTCGGCGCCTTCGGCGCGCACCCGCTCGAGCGAGCCGCGGCTCGACGGCACCCGCAACAGGTCGCCGAACGTCGTCACGATCGTCCCGGGCCGGCGCGCGAGCGCCTCGGCGCGGTCCACGTATTCGACCGGCGTGACGCACACCGGGCAGCCGGGCCCGGCGATCAGCCGCACGCGCTCCGGCAGCAGGCGGCGCAGCCCGGCCGCGGCGATGGCGTGCGTGTGCGTGCCGCACACCTCCATCAACGTGACCCGCCGGGGGAGCCGCTCGGCCGCCTCGCGGATGCGCGCAGCGAACGCCGCCACCGCCCGCGGGTCGCCGTACGCGCCCGCGTCGGTCACGGCGTCCCCAGCGAATCGGCGGCCTGGCGGAGCAGGTCGAGCGTCGCGTTCGCCTCGGCCTCGTCCACCACCCCGATCGCGTACCCCGCGTGCACCAGGACGAAATCCCCGACTTCCACCTCGGGCTGCAGCATCAGCGACACCTCCCGCCGCACCCCGTCAAGCTCGGCAACGCCCAGCGCCTCGCGGCGCTCGATCAGCTTCATCGGAATCGCAAGGCACATCACGCCTCTCCTTTCAGCGCCGGCCCGGCGCCGCGCGCCGCGCTCACCGCGCCGAGGACCGCTTGACCGTAGGAAACCCCTCCGTCGCCCGCCGGCACCCGCACCGGCAGAAGCGGCTCCAACCCGGCTGCCGCCAGGCCCTCCCCCAGGCCGCGGCGCAGGATCCTGTTCACCAGGCACCCACCGCCCAAGGCTATCACCCGCACGCCGGGGGGGATCACCCGCGCCGTCAGCTCGACCGCCAGACGGCAGAACGTCGCGTGGAACCCGGCCGCCACCTGCGCGGGGTCCTCGCCCGCCGCGGCCCGCCGCGCCGCCGCCGCGAGCAGCGCCGGGCTCGGCAGCACCGGCCGGTCGGAGAGGCGCACGTCCGCCCACGCGGCGGCGTCGCCACCTCGAACCGCGAGCGATTCGAGCCGCGCCGCCGCCTCGCCCTCGTAACCGTTGACCGGCGCCAATCCGAGCAGCGCCCCCGCCGCCTCGAACAGCCGCCCGGCGCCGGTGGCCCGCGGCCACGACGGCTGGCCGGCCATCGCCGCGATCGCCGCGAGCCTCTCCGGCGGCACCAGCGCGCCGAGCGGCAGCAGCGGCAGCAGGTCGGCCGCGCCGGCGAGCGCGAGGCCCGCGGCGGCGACGCGCCAGGGCTCGCGCACCGCCGCCTCGCCGCCCACGAGCGGCAGCGCCGCCAGGTGCGCGAGACGCCGCCAGCCAAGCGCGCCGTCGAGCGCGATCCACTCCCCGCCCCATGCGGTCCCGTCCGCACCCCATCCCGTCCCGTCGAGCGCGATCCCGGCCGCCGACTCGCCCAGGTCCGGGAAACGGCCGTGCTCGGCCAGGACCGCGGCGACGTGCGCGAGGTGGTGCTGCACGGTGAGGAGCCGGGCGCCGCGCTCGCGGGCGAGCGTCTCGCCGAGCCAGGTGCTCGGGTAGTCGGGGTGGGGGTCCACGACGATCAGCTCCCCGCGCGCCTGCAGGAACTCCTCGAGGCCGGCCGCCGCCTCCGCCAGGAATGCGCGCGCCGGCTCGCCGTCGAGGTCGCCGACGTGCTGGGAGCAGAACGCGTCCCCGCCCGTCGCCAGGCACGCCGTCGTCTGCAGGAACGCCCCGAGCGCGAGCACCGGCAGCGGCGCCGGTTCCGGCAACGGCAGCGCCTCGGGCACGTACCCTCTGGCGCGGCGCACCATCGCGGGTCCGCCCGGTCCCGTGCGCGCCACCGAGTCGTCGGCGCGGCGCACCACGTCGCGGTCGTGGAGCAGGAACAGGTCGGCGATCCCGGCGAGGCGCTCGAGCGCTTCGCGGTTGCCGCGGCAGATCGGCTCGTCGCTGGCGTTGCCCGACGTCATCACCAGCGTCGCGTACGCCGCCTCGCGGAACAGCTCGACATGGAGCGGCGTCGTGGGCAGCATCACCCCGAGGTCGGACAGGCCGGGCGCCACGTCGCCGGCGACCGGAGCACCCGGCCGCCGCGGCGCCAGCAGCACCGGCGCGCGCGGCGAGGCCAGCAGCGCCTCGTCTTCCGCCGTGAGGACAACCAGCGCGCGGGCGACCGCGAGGTTGCGGGCCATCACCGCGAACGGCTTGGTGGGCCGGTGCTTGCACTCGCGCAGCTGGGCCACGGCCGCGCCGTCTTCGGCGCAACAGGCAAGCTGGAACCCGCCGAACCCCTTGACCGCGACAATCACCCCGCGCTCCAACCCTTCGCGCGTCAGCTTGACGGCCTCCGTGCCCCGGGCCATCACGCCCGACCCCGGCCCTTCCAGCCACAGCCGCGGCCCGCACGCCGGGCAGCACACCGGCTCGGCGTGGAAGCGGCGGTCGGCAGGGTCGGCGTACTCGCGCGCGCACTCGGGGCAGAGGGGGAAGCACGCCATCGAAGTGCGCTCGCGGTCGTACGGCAGCGCCGCCACCAGCGTGAAGCGCGGGCCGCAGTTCGTGCAGGTCGTGAACGGGTACCGGTAGCGGCGGTCGGCCGGGTCGTCCATCTCCGCGCGGCACGCCGGACACAGCGCCGCGTCCGGCGGCACCAGCGCCCGGAGGCGCTGCCCGGCCTCCGAGGCGAGCACCGCGAACTCGCGCTCGCCGGCGGCGGGGACCGGCGCGGCCTCCATCCCGTCGAGGCGGGCGAGCGGCGGCAGCGAGCGCGGCAGCGCCGCGATGAACGCGCGCACCGCCCCATCCCCACCCTCGACCTCGATCACGACCCCCTCGGGCCCGTTGCGGACGAAGCCGCCGAGTCCAAGCGACGTGGCCAGGCGGTGCACGGCCGGCCGGAACCCGACCCCCTGCACGACGCCGCGGCAGACGATGCGGAGGCGGCGGGAGGGGAGATTGGCGCTCACGCCGCGCTCACCGACTCCCGCGCGCGGCGCGGGCGGGCGAGGGTGAAGGCCGGCCGCCCAGCGGGCGGCCGCTACGGGTACCGGGAGCGCGACCGCCGGGCGCGCGGTTGTCGTCTTTCGGAAAGCACGAGACCGCTCGCGCGGCGCACGAGCCCTACGCCTGCGAGTCGGCCGAGACCGGCCGCCCGGCGGGCGAAGGCCGGCCGCCCGGCGGGCGGCCGCTACGGGCGTGGGGAGTGCGACCGCCGGGCGTCACGGCCCGGTCTCTCGCTTGGCGGCGAGGCGGCGCTCGAGCAGCGCGCACCACTCGGCGATCCCGTCCCCGGTCTTCGCGGAGGTGACGAGCACGGCGCCCGCGGGCGCGAGCGTCGCCAGCTGCCCGCGCACCGCTTCCATGTCGAAGGCGACGTGCGGGAGCAGGTCCGCCTTCGTGATCACCGTCACCTGGGCGCGCGAAAAGATCGCCGGATACTTGAACGGCTTGTCGTCCCCTTCCGTCACCGAAAGGAGCGCGACCTTGAAGTCTTCGCCGAGGTCGTACGAAGTCGGGCAGATCAGGTTGCCGACGTTCTCGATGAAGAGGACGTCGAACGCCGGGAAGGCCGCCTCGTCGATCGCCTTCCGCACCTGGCGCGCGTCGAGGTGGCACGCGCCGCCGGTGAGGATCTGCACCGCCGGGATCCCCATCGCGCGCAGCCGGTCGGCGTCCCGTTCGGTGGCGACGTCACCCTCGATCCCCGCCAGGCGCAGGCGGCCCGCGAGCGCCTTCACGGTGGTCTCCAGCAGCGTCGTCTTCCCCGAGCCCGGCGAGGAGATCAGGTTGAGCACCAGCGCGCCGCTCGTCCGGAACGTTCCGCGCAGCCGGGCGGCCGCTTCCTCGTTGGCGGCCAGCACCTTCGCCCGCACATCCACGACCTCAGCCATCGGCCACCCCCCCTTCACCCGCCGCCTCGTCCGGCAGGAACGTCACCTGCAGCACGTCGAGCTCGTCGCCGCCGCTGACCGCGAGCGCCATCCCGCACTGCGGGCAGAGGCGCAGCCAGGAACCCGGCGAGCGAGGCTGGTCGGCGTTGCAGCCGGCGCAGAACTGTCGCGCCGGGCGCCATTCCACCTCCAGCTCGCTCGCCGCATCGGGGCCGCCCTGGGTGAGCGCCTGCCACGCGAAGACGAGCAGGTCGGGCTCGACCGCGCTCAGCTCCCCGACCGCGACCTTCACGGTCTCGAGGCGGCCCGCGCCGTGTCCGGCGACCGCCGCGCGGCTGGCGCGGTAGATCTCCTGCGCGATCGAAAGCTCGTGCAACGTTCCCCCCGGCCAGCGGCCGCCACCATCCCGTCCCAAGCCTCCAAACGCTCTTCGGGCGGCGAACGAATACGGAATGATACAGCGCGGCGCCGCGCCTCGCGGCCGCTGCCGAGGGAATGGCGCGGGATTGTCCTCAGTCTATGAGGCATTGATGTAAGCTACGAGCCTGGGCGGGCCTATGAAGAGACCACCGATGACCTCGAAACTCAGCCGTACGGCCGGCATCATCGCCGCGACCGTCCTCGCCGTCGCGACGGGCGCCGCGGCGCAAACCGTGCGCGGCGCCGCGGGGCCGCTGATGCAGCTCCCGGACGACTCGCGGGCGTGGGCCGAGAAGGTCGCGCCCGATTTGATGGCGCGCGCCGCGGTCGCGACCGGCGACCTGGACGTGCTCATCGCGTTCCGGCAACCGGCCGGCGTGCAGGCGCACACCGCCGCCGCGATGCGCGCACCGGTGCGGCTGCAGTGGATCGCGGACACGGACGCTGCGGTCGAGCGCGACTGGGCGCCGGGCGGGGTCAAGGTGCTGCAACGCCTGTCGCTCGCCCCGATCGTGCATGCGACCGTGCCGGTCGCCCTCCTCCCGGCGCTGGCCGAGGACCCGCGCGTTGACGCCATCGCCTTGAACCACAAGGTGCACGCGCTCGACGCCACCGGCCGGGGGTACATGCACGTGAACGCCATCCAGCCGCCCTACACCGGCGCCGGCGTCGGCATCGCGTTCTTCGACACCGGCGTGGACTGGACCCACCCCGAACTCGCCCCGCTCGGCACCAAGACGATCGCGTTGTTCGACTACCGCGGCGCCCTGCCGACCACCGACTCGAACTACGTCGCGCCCGGCAGCGCCAACTACGCGAAGGACGACGACGGCCACGGCACCGAGGTCGCCGGCATCGCCGCCGCTGTCGGCGTGGACACCTCGGCGATCGGCGTCGCCCCCGCCGCGACGGTCGTGTCGGTCAAGGTCCTCGACAGCTCCGGCAACGGCAGCGACATCGAGATCGCGGAGGGGATCAACGCGGTGCTCGCCAGCGTCGCGGCCGGCAACCCGTACAACATCCGGGCGGCGAACTTCTCGTTCGGCGGCTACGACACCGGCACGGGGAGCGCCAGCGTCCCGCAGCAGCCGTGCGACGGCGAGCCCGGCATGCCGCTCGTCACCCTGCTCCAGCAGCTCACCGACGCCAACGTCGTCCCCGTGGCGGCCGGCGGCAACGGCGGTTGCACGGTCGGCGTCGCCTGGCCGGCGTGCATCTCGACCTCGCTCGCGGTCAGCTCGGTGTACGCCCAGGCGTACCAGTCCGCGTCGTACTCCGACGCGCTCCAGTGCCCCGTCGCCGGCGTCACGGGCTGCACGGACTCCAACCCCGTCCCCGGCACGATCGCCTGCTACGACGACTCCGGCGCCAAGCTCGACGTCTGGGCGCCGACCGGCGCGGTCGCCCCGACCATGGGGGGCGGGTACGACACGCAGGGGTTCTTCGGCACCTCAGCCTCCACCCCGTACGTCGCCGGCATGGTGGCGCTGCTGGCGCAGGCGTCGCCGGCAACGACGGCCGCCACCGCCAAGCTCGCGCTGCGCAACACCGGCATCGCCATCACCGACGCGCGCAACGGCATCACGCGCAACGCCGTGCAGGCCGACCTGGCGCTCGCCGCTCTGTCGTGCTCGCCGCCCAGCGCGCCGGCCAACTTCGCCGGCAACAGGACGTCGCTTTGTCTCGGCGATCAGCTCGTCCTCACCTGGTCCGCCGTGACCGGCGCGTCCGGCTATACCTTCCAGGTGGGCGGCGACAGCGCCTTCTCCAACCCGACGACGGCCACCACGACCGCAACCAATTTCACCTTCACCTCGACTCAGGCGCTCTCTGGAACCTTCTTCTTCCGCGTCGCGGCCAACGCGAGCTGCGGCGCCGTTTCGCCGTGGTCGGCCACCGTCCAGGCCGCGTACTCATCGCAGTGCACGACGAGCTTCACGCGCACGTACTTCCTCTCGGGGATCGCCCGCGTGCCGGGCATCGCGCCCGCGTTCTGGCACTCCGACGTCTCGATCCTCAACCCCTCGACCACCCCCGCCACCCTGCGCCTCTCGTTCTACGGCGTCAGCTCGTTCCCGCCCGCGATCACGCTCACTCTCGGCGCCCGCCAGCAGCAGACGTGGCCCGACGTTCTCTCCTCGCTGTTCGCCATCGCCCAGGACAAGGGAATGATCGTGGTCGAGAGCACCGTCCCGGTGGAGGCGCTCTCGCGCACCTACTCGCAGATCACGAACGGCACCACGGTCGAGACATTCGGCGGGGCCTACGTCGGCCTCGAGGCGGGCCAGGCGCTCGGCGTGGCGGGCACCGGCTTCTTCGCAGCGCTGCGCAGCGACGGGACGTTCCGCACCAACCTGGAGTTCGTCAACGCCAGCGCCACCCCCACCGACCTCACGGTCAGCTTCTTCACCAACGCGGGCGCGCCGATCACCTCCACGACCGTCAACGTCCCCGCGGACCGATGGGTCCAGCTCGTGACTCCGCTCCCCGCCGGCCAGGTCGCCTTCGCGACGGTGCAGGTGCTCTCCAGCGGCGCACAGGTCCTCGGCTGGGCTTCGGTCATCGACGGCGCCTCCACCGACCCGACGATGATCTCGATGCTGGTGCAGTAGGACGCGGCCGGCGCGCGGTCAGGTGAGGACGATCTCGAGATCGAGCGTTGCCGTGACCTCGCCCTGCTCGACCACGCAGACCCGCTGCGGCCGCCCGTCCGGGCCCAGCGGCGCGAAGCCGAACACGTCCTCCGGGGCGCGCAGCTCGACGCGCACCGCCTGGACGGCGCCCAGTTTGGCCGCGGTCGGGTCGATCGCCAGCTCGAAGTACCCGAGTTTCTGCGAATAGCTGTCCTTGCCCAGCCTGAGCGACTGCACCGGGTCGATCAGGTCCGCGAGGCTGACCGTCGCCACCCGCACTTGCCCGAGGAACGAGTCGAGCGCCGCGCTGAAAACCTTTCCGATCGCGACCTGGAGCCAGTCGCTGTCCACGTCCTGGAAGTGGTGGACGCGCACCCGGACCCGCTCGTCGAACGCCTGCCGGAACAACTGCCCTTTGAACACCATCCCGTCGGGGAGCGCGGCGTCCAACTCCGCCGCCGGGACCTGCCCTTCGGCCGACCCGACCGCGAACGACGCCGCCGGGTTGTCGTCGTACCTCGCCGGGTGCAGCAGCTGGACGACGAACCGGTTGACCGCCTTCGCCCGGCCCGGGCAGGCGTTGGTCCCGATCGAGAGGCCCGTGATCCGCAGCGCCAGGTGCCTGTCCGCCATCCCACCCCTCCCCGCTCCCGCCGGCCGCGCGCCGGTCCCGTGCCGGCCCGTCCCGTTCTCACCACCTCGTGTCCAAGCGCGTCCTTTGCCCTTGATTACGCCAGCACCCGCCCGCGATGTCAACTCCGCCGCCCGGGGAGTCCCGCCACGAACCGCGCGCCCTCGTCATTCCCGCGCGATTCCGTCGTCTCCGCGCCTCCCCGTCATTCCCGCGCACGCGGCAATCCAGGGCAGCGCCGGCGACGAGGACCTGGGTTCCTGCGTGCGCAGGAACGACGACAAAAGACGTTGTGGCACAATGTCCGGCGCCTGCGCCTTGGCGCTTGTCGCCTGGATCGCGTTCACGATGGCGAAACCGGCAGCGTGACTTTCGACCCGTCGATCCGCTTCGACAGGCTCATCCAGGGGGTGCACTTCGTGGTCATCGCAACGCGCTTCGGCGACATCACCCGCTTCGATCTCGCCCGCACGGTCCTGGGCCGCGGCCGCTACTGGACCACCGCTTACCTGGTCGATGGGCTGATGGTCGACAGCGGATGCCGGCACGCTGCGCCCGAGTTGGCCCGCCTCCTCCGGGGCGAAGCGGTCACGCACCTCGTCAACACCCACACTCACGAGGACCACATTGGGGGCAACGAGGCGGTCGTGCGGTTGAACCCCAAGGTCGAAATCATCGCCCACCCGCTCGCCCTGCGCGTCCTGCGCGACCCGCGGCGCGAGCAGCCGCTGCACCCGTACCGGCACCTGATGTGGGGGATGCCGCAGCCGTCCGAAGCGCGCGCGGCGGCCGACGGCGAGGTGATCGAGACGGCTCACCACCGTTTCCAGGTGGTCTTCACGCCGGGCCACTCCGACGACCACCTCTGCCTGGTCGAGCCCGACAGCGGGTGGGCGTTCACCGGGGACCTGTTCGTCGGCGGTCGCGACCGGGCGCTGCGCGTCGGCGGGGACGCCTGGGCGATCGTGGCGTCGCTGCGCCGGGTCGCAGCCCTGCGGCCGACGCTCCTGTTGCCGGGCGCGGCGAAGGTGCGGGACGAGGCGGTCTCCGTGCTCCTGGAGAAGGCTTCCTACCTCGAGGAGCTGGGCGGTAGGATCGTCGAGATGCACCGCCAGGGCCGGTCCGAGACCGAGATCGTCCGCGCCGCGTGCGGCGGCCCCATGCCGATCGAACTGGTCACCCTCGGGCACTTCTCCCGCCGCGGGCTCGTGCGGTCGTTCCTGCGCGGGGGGCCGTCGCCGGATCCGGCGTAGGCAACGCTGGTCACTGCAAGGAGCGGAGCGACGAAGCCGTCTCGTGGCCCAGTGAGGTCGGTGAACACCGGGTTGGGGACGGGATCGCTTCCCCCACCGCCACGCGGACGCGGTGCGCCCACTCGCGGCAGGCTCCGGCGCTTCGCGCCTCCTCGGGGCAGGCTCTATCCCGCCGGCGGCGGGACTCCTCGCGATGACACCAATTCCTCTACAAAAGACGGTGAATTGGTATGACACCTATCCGCGCTTGGCGACGACGACGGTGATGTCGTCCGCCTGGGGCGCGCCGGCGGAATGGGCGCGCGTCGCCCCGATCACGGCATCGACGGTCTCCCGCGCCGACCGGTCGAGACAGGTCATGACCGCGCGCAGCACCGCATCCGCACCGTGCTGCTGCCCGGTGGGCGATTCCGCCTCCGTAGCGCCGTCGGTGACCAGGACCAACGTCTCCCCTTCCGCGAGTTCGCAAGGCCTGCCAAGGGCGCAGCCCGCATCGGCGAACATGCCGAGAGGCTTCGACGTGCTCTCGAGCGCCAACCTGACCTCTCCACTCGCGTCGAGCAGGTACCCGGCCGGATGGCCCATGTTGGCCCACTCCAGCTTTCCGGTCTGCGTCTCCAGCGAGGCGAGCAGCATGGTGACGAAGTGGCGCTCGTCGAGGTCGTCGAGGAGGAGCCGGTTGACGCCCGCGACGAGCTCCCTCAAAGGAACCCCGGTGCGCGCCAGCGACCGGACGTAGCCGCGGGTCGCCGCCGTGATCAGGGCGGGGCCCATGCCGTGGCCGCACACGTCCGCGACGGCGAGGACCAGCCGGGAATCGGGCAGTTCGATGAAGTCGAAGTAGTCGCCGCAGGTCGCGACCGCAGGGGAGAACGCCCCGGCGATGTCCCAGCCGGGGATGTGCGGCGGCGTTTTGGGGAACAGGCGTTGCTGCATCGACGCCGCGAGCCGCAACTCGAGTCCCTGCTCCTCGAACTTGAGCCGGTCGGTCAGGTCGCGCATCACGGCGACGAAGTGCGTCAGCTCGCCGCTCCGACTGTCCCGCATCGGCGTGATGGTCTGCTCGGCGATGAAGAGCTCGCCGCTCTTCTTGCGGTTGATCACGGTGGCCTTGAACGGCGCACCACCGGAGATCGCCTCCCAGAGCGTGCGGTAGAACTCGGGCTCCTGCCGGCCCGACTTGAGCAGGCGCGGCGTGGCGCCCACGGCCTCGGCGCGCGGGTAACCGGTGGTCGCTTCGAACGCCGGGTTCACATACTCGATGCGGCCCGTCCGGTCGGTGATGAATACGCTGTCGGCGGTCTGCTCGAGCGCGTTGGAGAGACGCTGCGTCAGCTCCTCGGCATGTTTCTTCTCGGTGATGTCGCGAAACACCGCGACCCCGCCCAGCGGTTCTCCGCGGCGGTCCAGGATCGGCGCCGCCGTAACGCTGGCCCAGGCCTCGCGGGCGCCGGAAACCTGCGGGTTGCGCACCAGCACATCGGTCTCGCCGACGTGTTCGCCGCGCAGCGCCCGGACCAGCGGCAACTCCTCCGGCGGGAAGAGCCGGTCGGTTTCCGGCCGGTAGAGACCGTACGATCCCGACCACTCGGCAACCCGAAGACCGTGACCGCGCCGGCTGCCGGTGAGCCGGCGGGCCGCCTCGTTGACGAAAAGGATGGCGCCATCCGTGCCGGCCACCACCACCCCCTCGGTGACGCTCTGGATCACCGAACCCATCAGCTCGTTGTGGCGCCGCAGGGCCTTCTCCCGGTTCCACGCCTGGGTGAGAACGAGCAGGCCAACGGCCATCTCGTAGCCGAGAAAGACCTCGATCCCCAGGGTCATGGCACGGTCATGGCCGGTGAACGGCAGGTAGGTGAGCACGCTCGCATGCTCGCTCGGCTGGTCCAGGAGGTAGCCGCCCACGCCCACCAGGGGCCCCAGCAGCGCGAGCAGGACCGGCAGCCATCGCAGCTGCACCCGGTTCTTCACAACGGAAATCCTGAAGCCATACCTGACGAACATCAGGAGGCGAAGCCGTATTTCCTTGATCTCTTCCACCCCTGGCGATGGCGCCGCCCTTCCTCGACGGCACGCGTCGCCTGATTGGGCGCTGTTTGTCATACCAATTCCCCGTCTGGCGCAGAGGAATGGCTGCGAGGCCCCGAACGGGCCGAAGCAGTCCCGTGAAACCGCGAGATCGCCACCGCCACGCGGGCGCCATGCGCCCGCTCGCGGCAGGCTCTGTCCCGCCGCTGGTGGGGCTCGGCGGCCTCGCGATGACAACGAAAACGCTACGTTTGAGCGAAAGATCGCACGAGAAGATTCGCTCTGGGGCGCACTGGAACATGATCCGTTCGGAACTGCTCTCCTCCGGACTCGTGGTTGCCGCCGCCGGCGCCATTCCGATCGCGCGGCCGCTGCGCGTCGTCTTGCGCACCAGGTAGGGCGTGGTTGACAAACTCGACGGCCCCCGCCCTTGCGTTTGCAAGCGCTGGGGAGAAGAATGCCGTCATACCATGCGCACGCTGGGCGTCGACCTCGCGTCCGATCCCGAGCGGACCGGCATCTGCACCTTGGAGTGGGGCTCAGGGCGTGCCCGGGTGGCCGGCCTCCGGGTCGGCGCCGACGACGAGGCGGTGGTCGAGGCGCACGGCCAGGCCGCCGCCACCGGCATCGATAGCCCGTTCGCGTGGCCCGCTGGTTTCCTGGCGTTCCTGTGCGGCACGGCCCGGCTGGCGGCCGGACCGCCGCCGGACTGGTCGGGCGCGTACCGCGATTCCCTGCGCTTTCGCGCTACGGACGTGAAGGTGCACGAGCTGACGAAGCGTTGGCCGCTTTCGGTGTCGTCCGACCTCGTCGCAGTGGCGGCGATGCGGTGTCAGGGCCTGCTGGTGCGCTTGGGCGTGAGCGACCGCTCGGGCGATGGGCGGGTGTTCGAGGTCTACCCGGCGGCGGCCCTCAAGCGCTGGGGGCTCCCGTGCAGGAAGTACAAGGGCCAGATCGGGCGGGCCGTCCGGGAGGGCCTGATCGAGCAGCTCGTGGCACGCGCGCCCTGGCTGGGGCTCGGCGCCGAACACCTCGACCTCCTCAAGGCCAGCGACGACGCGGTCGACGCGCTCGTCGCGTCCCTCAACGCCCGCGCCGCATCGCTCGGGCTGACCCTACGCCCCAAGGACGATGAGCGGCGCGAGGCCACACGCGAGGGTTGGATCGCAATACCGCTCGAAAAGGACTCGCTCGAACGCCTGGCCGCCGGTTAGGTGACATCGATCCGGTCAGCCCAGGACCTTGGCGACCACGGCCGTGATGTCGTCCCTTTGCATCCCACCAGCGGCGAAGTCGTTGGCCGCCGAACACAGAGCGGTGACGATCTCGGAAGCCGGCCGGTGGCGGTTGGCCTGCGCCACCTCCAGGACCCTCGCGAGGCCCAGCTCGCCGCCGCCGGGCGACTCCGTCTCCTCGATCCCGTCGGTCACCATCAGCAGCAGGTCGCCCGGGTGAAGCGACAGCTCGGGTGCGCCACGCACCGGACCGGGCATCATGCCGAGGGGGATGCCCGTCGCGGCGAGGGTCTCGACGCGCCCGCCAGCTCGCAGCAGGTAGCACTGGTGCCCGCCGCTGGCGTACCACAGCCTGCGCGCGGTCGGGTCGATGCGAGCGAAGAACAGAGTCACGAACTGCTCCCCCCCGCAGTCGGCAACGAGGAAATCGTTAAGGCGGGTGAGCAGGTCGCCGACCTCTTGAGTACTCAGGAGCAAAGCCCGTAGGCAGGCCCGCGTCTGAGACATCAACAGCGCGGGCCCGAGGCCGTGCCCGCTCACGTCACCGATCACCAGCCCTACCTGCCCGCCGGTCATCGGGAGGTAGTCGAAATAGTCGCCGGCGGCCTGGTCGGCCGGGCAAGAAGCGCCGGCGATGTCAAAACCAGTCACCGCCGGCGCAACGGTGGGGTAATACCGCTGCTGGATGGCGCGGGCCAAACCGAGCTCCGCGTCGGTGTGGAGCACGGACAGCTCGGCCTCGAGCCGGGCGTGCCGCTCGGTGGCGTCGCGGATGAAGCTTGCGAACAGACGCCGGCCCTCGAGCAACAGCTCGTTGACCATGAGGTCCATGCGGAACGTCGTCCCGTCCCGCCGCCGCCCGACGAACTCCCTGACGACTCCGAACGGCAGTTCGACCTCCCCGAGTCGCAAGGCCCCGTGGAACGTCGAGGCCTCGCAACCTTGCGACGGTGGCAGCAACGTCGTGAACGGGCGGCCCACCAACTCCCCAATCGCGTGACCGAACATCGCCTCCACCGCGGCGTTGACCGACTCGATCACGCCGTCCTCGTCAACCGTGACAATCCCGTCGGCGGCCGAGTCGAAGATCGTCCGCAGGCGGCTCTCGCTGTTGCGCAACGCCTGCTCGGCGTTCCTCTGCAAGGTGACATCCCGGGTCACGGCAACATACCCGGCGAGGGTGCCGTCGGCCTCGCGGATCGGCGCGATGGTGCTGTCCACGTGATAGAGAGTCGAGTCCTTCCTGCGATCGACGAACGACCCGCGCCAGAGGCGGCCATGCGAGATGGTCTCCCAGAGCCGCTGGTAGAAACCGGCGTCGTGCTTGTCGCTCTTCAGCAGGCGGGGGTTCTTGCCTACGACCTCGTGCCGTGAGTAGCCGGTCATGAGCTCGAAGGCCGGGTTCACATGGGTGATCGTGCCGTCGGGATCGGTGATCATGATCCCCTCGCCGGCCGAGTCGAGGGCGGTTGCCAGGCGCAGCAGCTCACTCTCAGCCCTGCGTTGCCGGGTGACCGTGGCGACCACGGCCAGACCGGTCAACGCGTAGCTGATCATGAGGATCTGCAGGTTGAGAAACGACACGGGCACCACTCCGCCCCCGTACACCCCGACCCCGCGGGAGGTCCCCCAGACGGCAGCGACCGCAATCAGGAGGGCGGCTGTCGTCACTCCCTGAAGTTCAAAGCGCAGCGCCAGCCAGATCAGAAGGAAAAGGGGAAGGTAGAGGAGGTCCCTGGCCAACCGAGTCTCCAGGACGCCGCCGAAGAGCAACAGGCTCACCAGCGCCAGCGCCAGGATTGCGAGCCCGGCTTCGAGCCGTCGCGGCTTGGAGACGATGGAGCGCGAGGCACCCCAGAACGACACCAGGAACGGGGTCGCGATGACGATGCCCGCGATGTCCCCCAGCCACCAGGTAACCCAGTTGAACGCCAGCGAGGACCACGGCAGGTGGTCGGCGACCTTGAGAACGGCCACGCCCACGGTTGCGGCAGCAGCGCTCGCGACCACGGCAACGGCCGCGAAGACGAATACCCCTTTTGCGTCTTGGAAGAAAGCGGACGCCGTGCGCCCCTTGCGCCGGAGCAACCACGCCGCGATCAACGCCTCCAGGGTGTTGCCCAGACCGATCGCCGCTGCGCTGGAAAAGGTGATCGTGGTGGTCAGGTTCGCCAGCGTGGCTGCCAGCCAGATGCCGGGCAAGGCCCATGGGCCCAGGAGCAAGACGCCGGCCAGAGCGATACCGGACGGCGGCCAGATGGCGGTGGCGTTGCCAGGAGGGATGGCGAACTTGAGACCGACGAAGGCCGCGACCAGGTAGCAGGCCGCCAACCCCGCCGCCTCCAGGAGGACTCGCCAGGCCTTCCGAGGCACGGGAGCGCCCGTGTTCCTCGTTGCTCCCAGCAACGCCACCTCCCTGCGCACGTCCCGTCCTCCCCCCTCGACCTCCAGAGCCCCGACCGAGGCCAGCGCTCGAAGCATCGCCCCCCTGCCCGCACGAGATGTGACCGACCGGACCGACCGACGCAGTCCAGCCGTATTGAGCACTTCAAGACGTTGTAACTGTACTCCACACAAGCACTTTATGGACTTGCCGTTGCTTCTCCCCCGGTCCGATTCTACCCGGGTCAGGGGGCGTGTCAAGGTCGCAGGCGTCAGCTGGGTTTGCAGGTCCGGCGAAGTTGACGAGCGTGGGAATGGAAGTCGGTGCCAGGCGCGAAATCGGCGCCAGACCAGGTCGGCACAGTTGGCAAACGTCAACCGTTCGCCGGCGCCCGGACGCGATGCTGCCCTTCTCGCCGCCTTGTCGTCATTCCCGAGAACGCGGGAATCCAGCGCCCGCCGTAAACCGCGGACACCCTTCGCCGGCGCCTACTTGAGGAACGTCCCCCGCTCCAGCACGCCGAACGCCTGGCGCAGCTGCTCCTGCGTGTTCATCACGATCGGGCCGTACCACGCGACCGGCTCCTGCAGCGGCTTGCCCGACACCAGCAGGAACCGGATCCCCTCCTCGCCGGCCTGCACCGTGACCTCGTCGCCGCGGTCGAACAGCACCAGCGAGCGGTTCTCCGCCCGCGTCGGCGGCGTCGTGTCCGCCCACCCCACCGGCTCCGTCGGCACGGCAAGCTGCCCCGACGCGTTGCAGAACTTCCCCGCCCCGGGAACACGTACGCGAACGCGTCGATCCCGCAGGAAAAGCGCGATGCGAAACCGGCCCCGATCGTCCCATCGACGTTCGCCGCGGACCTCGTCGGGTGACCTGCCCCCTGAAGCGCGTCGGGGTTCAGAGGTAGGGTCCAGTCCTTTGGGCCGGGCCGAACGAGGGGCAGGCGCCGGCATGGGGCGGCCGCTCGGCTGTCGAGCGCCGGGGGCGGCCATGGGTCCGGCTCGATCGGCGCCACGAGGACCGCGATGATGCCGGGTGGAAGGCTCGTGGGGTTCACGCGCCGCCCGTGAGCGCTGCGCGGACCTCGGCGGCGAGTGCCGCGACGCCGAACGGCTTCTGAAGGAACTGAGTCCTTCCGGCCTCGACGTCCTGACGCATCGCTTCGTCGGGCAGGTAGCCGGACATCAAGATGATGCGCAGGTCCGGCCAGCGGCCCTTCAGGCGTGCCGCCAGTTCGGCGCCATGGATTCCGGGCAGCATCAGGTCGGTCAGAAGCAGCTGAGGGGGAGCCGTCACCGAGACCAGTTCAGCTTCCTCGCCACTCGCCGTCACCGTCACGCCGTACCCGAGCGCCTGCAGGATCTGTCGCAGCGCATCACGGGCGCCCGCCTCATCCTCCACGACCAGGATCCGCTCACCCGCGCTCTTCGTAGGGAGCAGGAGTGGCGCCACGATCGGCTTTTCCGTCGCGGCTGCGACGACCCGCGGGGACCGAATCGCGGGCAGGACGATCTTGAACGTCGTGCCGCGTCCCACTTCGCTTACCAGATCAATCTTCCCGGAGTGCCTCGCGACGATGGCGTGGACGACCGACAGGCCCAGGCCGGTCCCGATCTCGGCCGGCTTGGTCGTGAAGAACGGTTCGAAGATCCGATCGCGGATCTCCTCCGGGATCCCGTGGCCGGTGTCCTGGACCGACAAGAAAGTGGAATCCTCGTTCTCGCGACCGGTGCGGATCACGAGCGCCCCACCGTCGTGCATGGCGTGGGCGGCGTTGACCACGAGGTTCACCAGCACCTGCTCGAGTTGGTTGCGGTCGCCGTCGACGTACAGAGGTTCCGAACCGAGCTGCTGGGAGAACGCGATGTTCGACGGCACCAGACGGCCAAGCATGCGGCTCGCGCTGGCGACGAGCTCGTTCAGATCGAGCTGCTCCGGCCTTGCGGTGTCCCGGCGGGCGAAGAGAAGGAGCTGGCGCACGAGGGACTTCCCGCGTTGGATCTGGTCTTCGATCTCGGCGGTGGCCAGGGCAGCGGCCTCGGCACCGAGCACTCCGGATGCAAGAAGCTGGATCTGCAGGAGCATCGCCTGGAGGAGGTTGTTGAAGTCGTGGGCGATGCCGGCGGCGAGACGACCGACGGTTTGGACCTTCTGTGCCTCGACCAGCTGCTGCTCCGCCCTTTGCCGCTCGGTCAGGTCCTGGACCTGGGCCACGTAGTAGTTTGCCGTCCCGTCGGCGCTTCTGACCACCGAAACGTTGACCTGGGCAGGGAAATACTCGCCACCGGCGTGCTTGTAACGACCGAGGAACTCCGCGGTGGGCGAATCAAGCAAGGGGCCTTTCGCGATGATCTCGCTGGCCCTTGGCAGGTCGTCGGGATGGATGAGTTCCGCGGGCGGAATCGCCAGCAGCTCGGCCTCCGATCGCCCGAGGATCGCCTCGAGGGCGTGGTTGACCTTCAGGAAGGACATGCCGGGGCTGACCAGGGCCATGCCGATCGGCGCGTTCTCGAACGCTGCGGCGAAGGTTCGTTGACTCTCCTGCAGGGTTTCGGCCGCACGCTTCTGCGCGGTGACGTCCCGGCTGAAAACGGCGAAGCCGGCCACGGCACGCTGCGCGTTGCGGACCGGGCCGAACGCCACCTCGAACCACATGCCGTCGTGCTCGTACTCGTAGGGTGCCGGCGCCTCCGCCTGCGTGTCGAACGCCACTTCACTCAGGTTCGCGACCGTCCCGAGCGCCCCGAGGTCGCGGATGTTGCGACCGACGAGCGCCTCTTTGGGACCGGCGAAGCTCCGGGCCGCGCGTTCGTTGGCGGCGTAGATGACGCCTGTCTTGTCGAGCAGGAACATGCTATCCGGTATCGCGTCCAGCAGGCTGCTCAGGCTCCAATTGCCCCGAAGAGGCGCGAGAAGGATGCGGGTGTGTCGTCTCCGCCAAAGGGCGGCGCCGAGCCCGGCGAGCACGAGGAGTTGAAGGGCGAGGAGGACGTCAGCCAACGCGCGCAGACCATGCCCGGCGGCCCACCATGCGAGGCTCCCGGCGAGGATGCAGACCCCCAGGGTGGCGGGGACGAAGACGACCTGACGGAAGTATTGCCGGCCAAACGACGAGAGAGGATGCCTCAGAGCATTCGGCGCCTTGTCCATCCCGTGCCTCCCAGAGCTCACTTGGCTCACCTCACCAAGCGGCCGGCGCCGGGGCTGCGGCGCCTCGATTCACACTTCAAAGTGTCTATTGGTTCAATTCTAGCTCGGACTGGAGCCTAAAGCTGAACTCCTATACGATCGTGCGTTGAGAAGCAACGCCGTGCGCGTCATCGCGATGCCCCGCAGCGAGGGACCGCGAAGGACCTCGATCCTCGCGATGCCCCCGGCGATGGGCCGGGGAAGAAACACCGCCATCGCGAGGAGTCCCGCCGCAGGCAGGACACAGCTTGCCCCGAGGAGGAGCGAAGCGTCAGAGCCTGCCGCGAGCGGGCGCACCGCGCCTGCGCGGCGGTGAGGGTAGCAATCGCCTTCCCGCCGTGGTCATTGCGAGGAGTCCTGCCGCAGGCAGGGCGACGAAGCGATCTCTTGCCCAACCGCAGGACGCGAAAGGGCCCGCGCCCCGTCGTCATCCCCGCGAACGCGGGGGTCCAGGGTGCGGCCTCTGGAGACGGCGGCTGGGTTCCCGCAGCGCGGGAACGACGACAAGTGAAGCATTACTTCTTCGCTGGCACCCCCGCGCACGCGGGGGTCAAGTTTTCACCACACCCCGCGGCCACCGCCCGCCGTGTCGCGCCTACTTCAGGAACGTCCCCTTCTCCAGCTCCTCGAACGCCTGGCGGAGCTGCTCCTGCGTGTTCATCACGATCGGGCCGTACCACGCGACCGGCTCCTGCAGCGGCTTGCCCGACACCAGCAGGAACCGGATCCCCTCCTCGCCGGCCTGCACCGTGACCTCGTCGCCGCGGTCGAACAGCACCAGCGAGCGGTTCTCCGCCCGCGTCGGCGGCGTCGTGTCCGCCCACCCCACCGGCTCCGTCGGCACGGCAAGCGGCCCCGACGCGTTGCAGAACTTCCCCGCCCCCGCGAACACGTACGCGAACGCGTGCCGCGTCGTCTCGACCGGCAGCGTCTTGCGCTTGCCCGGCGGCACCGACACGTCGAGGTAGATCGGGTCGGCCGCCACCCCGTCCACCGGACCCTTCGTCCCCCAGAACGTGCCGCACACGATCCGCGCCTTCGTCCCGTCGTCGTCCGTGACCTCCGGGATGTCCGCCGACTTCACCTCCTGGTAGCGCGGCGCCGTCATCTTGAGCGCGGCGGGGAGGTTCGCCCAGAGCTGGAAGCCGTGCATCCGCCCGGTCGGGTCGCCCTTCGGCATCTCCTGGTGGAGGATCCCCCGCCCCGCCGTCATCCACTGCACGTCGCCGGCGGCGATCGCGCCGCTGTTGCCCATGCTGTCGCCGTGCTCGACCGTGCCCGCGAGCACGTACGTGACCGTCTCGATCCCGCGGTGCGGGTGCCACGGGAACCCGGCCAGGTAGTCCTCCGGCCGCTCGTTGCGGAAGTCGTCGAGCAGCAGGAACGGGTCGAACTCGGACGTGTTGCCGAACCCGAACGCGCGGCGCAGGTGCACGCCCGCCCCTTCGAGCGTCGGCTTGGAGATCGAAAGCTTCTTGATCGGCCGAATGGACATCGGAGCCTCCCTGACCGCGACGCCGCCACCATCTCCGCTGCAACGCGATCTCATTCATTTTAGCGCCGATCGTGCGGTGGCAACTGGAGGCTCACCGGAGCGCGATCGGAACCCACGGGCGTTCGTCCCATTCAGCTGCGGTGACAACCCCGCCCGGTGAATCCCCGCTCCCTTGGGCGGCTTCCGCCCTGGGCGGTTCGCCACTTCAGCCTCAGGGGTCGGATGACGTACAGCCTCATGTTTGGCACCATGCCGGGCCGCTGGACGATTGACGACGGGTTGTATACAATTGACGACAGGTTGTTGTCGATCATGCTGACGACATTGATGCCGGTAGCGCGCGTGAAGGTCCTGGCGTTTCTGCTCTTGAACGCCGCGGAGGAGTGCTACCTGCGCGAGATCGCCCGCCGCGCCGGCGTGCCCCTCAAGGCCGCGCAGCGGGAGCTGGAGAACCTCGAACGGATCGCCCTGGTCGAACGCACACGGCGCGGCCGCCAGGTCTTCTTCCGCGTGCAGACCACGCATCCGCTCTTTGCCGAGCTGCGCGCGCTGCTGCTCAAGAGCGACGGGCTCGCGCTCCCGCTCCGACAAGCCCTGGACAGCATCGAAGGCGTCGAGGCGGCCGCCGTGTACGGCTCGGTGGCTTCCGGCACGGACACCGGCCGCAGCGACATCGACCTGCTCATCGTGGGATCCGCCGATGCCCTCGCACTCCACGACGCCGTCTCCGGCGTCGAGGACCGCCTCGGCCGAGCGGTCAACTACACCCTGCTCAGCCGCAGGGAGCTGAAGGCGCGATCCCGGCGGCGCGACCCATTCCTGGCTCGCATCCTTGCCGGCGAGTTGATTCCCGTGCTCGGGGACGTCCGTGCCCTTTGAAGACCTCCTCCGGCAGCGGAAGATCTATCCCCACCGGGCCACGCCCGATGAGATCGGACGTTTGCTCGGGTTGGCGGATCGCGACATCCGCATGGCGCGCCGCGTCATGGCGGAGGACTGGGACTGGGCCTTCTCCATCGCGTACAACGCCGTCTTGCAAGCAGCGCGAGCGTTCATGTTTGCGAGCGGATTTCGTCCGGCCACCGAGCAGGGGCACAAGAACACGTTCACGTTCGTCCGCGAAGCCTTGGGCGACGAGTTTGCCTCGCTGGTCGGGTACTTCGACCGCATGCGAACGAAGCGAAACCAGGCGATCTATGACGTCGCCGGACTGATCACCAAGACTGAAGCGCGAGCGATTTTCGAGAAGGCCGTCGAATTTGTCGACCTCATCAAGGCCCGCGTCGGAACACCAGAAACCGGCTAGCATCCCTCGGAGCCGCTCCTTTGGGACCGACGAATGAGGTATTGATGTCGTCGTTCCCGGCACGGGGGATTCCAGCTTCCACCGCGAGTTGCGGCTGCCGACCTTCGGGCGGCCTCACCGGACCTTGACAGACGCGTGCCTTGGGGTAGGATGTTGCTCAACGAGCAGTCCAACAGGAGAAACGAGGTCGCAGGATGACGGAGTCAGCCGTCAGACGCTTCATCGTCTCCGGGGCAGTCCCCGCGACCGCTCCCCTTGCGCCGTTAGCCGTCACGCTGCACAAGGCAGGCACAGTCCGCGCGGCCGCAGCGAGCACTCCCGCGCCCGATACGGCCCGAGCAATGGACGCGTCTGAGTTGCCACCCAGGCGGCCAGAGACCAGCGGACAACCCAGGACGCCGACCGCAGCCGGGATCGCCCAATGAGCGAAGAGCCCAACGTCACGCCTGGCCGAAACCAACAGCACCACAGCCGCCGCTGGTGGCCGCGCGGCGTTCTGCCGAACGCTCTGATCGCGCTTGCGGCCGTGGGGTTCCTCACTGGCGCCTGCCTCGACGCGTGCACTCAGATGAACACCATCCGGCGCGTGCCCGCGATCCACGGCCGGGTAGTGGACATGGAGACCGGCCAGCCGGTCCCCGGCGTCCAAGTGACCAGGTGGTTCGAACGCGAGATGATCGTTGGCCCGGGCGGCAGCGACACCCATCGCGTCAAAGGCTCCTTGCGCACGGTCACGAGCGACGCAACCGGTAGCTTCGAGTTTCCGGTCTGGTACGGGTTGGGGCGCGGCATCAGCTCGATCGAATGGACGGAATACAAGCCCGGATGGGTGGCGGCGTGGGGCAACCTCTCTCTGGCTGCCACTCCTCCCGCGTTCCTCGTCGCCCGGATGAAGGGCGATCACAACTTTGTCCAGATCGACACGCAACGTGCCGGCTGGGCCCTTGCGGTCACCATGAAACTGCACCGGGTCGACACCCCAACGGCCGCCGAGGACAACTTTTGGGCCCTGCGCATCCTGCTGGAACGTCGCGCTATCTCTGAAGAAGACTTCGTGAAGGAAGCCATATCGTATTCGAAATCCCATGAAGTCACGCTCGAGTTGTTCAAGACCTTTGACTCCGTTCTCGTCGGCCTTGGCGGTCACCGTGATGACCGCCCGTGCTACAAAGCCACGCTTGCTTGGACAATGCTTGATTTGGAAGAACGCCTGTGCGCGCAACATCCAGAGTGGCGTTTCTGTGCCGCCGGCGGTTTGGGGCGAGCACACGACTTTCTGCAAAGGAACTGCCCAACCTTCCGGGGGTAACCCATGAGGCGCTGGTTGGTAGCAGTGACGCTCTGCCTGTGTGTCGGACCCGTTGCAGCTTATGAATGGAAGTCTCACAATAGTATGGCATGGCATACGCGCAATCTCTTCATTCGAACGGAACCACCGCCGTTGCCAGTCGAAAGCGAGTTCTCTGACTTTCTAGAGAATTACGGAGAGGACCTCGACACCCGCGCGGGGGATGTGGTCAAGGACGCGTTCACCGATGAAGATCATAACGAGGGGTATCTACGGGAGATCTTCACCTGCGTGTACCAAGAGCGCGACTGCTGGAACGTGGGTTTCACGCTCCGCAACCCTCTCTGGGTCGCCCCGTGCACTCTGGACCACTTCTTTCCGAAGCTGCCGCTGCCACTGCCGAATCAGGACGCCACCGTCCATGCGCGGCGCTACTTCGACATGGCGGTGAAGCTCTACAAGGCGGCGAAGTGCGATCGTTGGGGCCTGAGCGACACCTACAAGCAAGGGGCCGCCCGCGCCCTGGGCCACGCCATCCACCTCGTCGAAGACATGGGCGCCCCGCAGCACACCCGCCCGGAGAACCACGCCCCATTCCCGCTCGGGCTAGGCCCGAGCTTCCACGAGTACTGGATGCTCGATGCTTGGGACAAGCCGACAATGTACACGAGGCCGGACGGGACCGGGTCGGAGCTCGTTGGGGCGTTCGTCCAGGCGGCCGCGCAGGCAAGGAATCCGCTGCTGGGTCGCCTGGAAGGGATCATGGGAAGCCTGGCAGCCGCCTCGAGGCAGTTCTATTCGGGGTCTCCTTACGAGCCGGGAAAGAGGCTGCCTCTGAAGGAACTCGCACGGGTCATGGCCGGCAGCGACGTGACGCTGGGCTGGCTCGAGGCGACGAGTCCTCTTGGCGACCACCTTTCATGGACGCTCCCCCATATCCTCGCGAACGGATTCCCGATCTACGGACGGGGCATGCCCGACGACAAGCGGCACACGTTCTCTCTGTTCGGCCCCTTCACTTCCGCCGACTATCGGGAAGGCGACACGGTGACTCCCCCCAGCGGAGGCGAGATCGTGATCGACAGTTTCGAGCTCGCCGAACGCCTCTGGGCGGAGCCCGATGTCCTCCACCCGGATCGTCCAGTCCAGCTCGACGCCAAGATCAAGGGTCTCCTCACCCATACGACCGAGTCTGCCGCCGGCACGATTTTGGCCTTCTGGGACGAGGTAAAGAGTTACGACTGCAAGTGCATGAACTTCACCCCGTGCGATTTTCGAGCCCGGCGCAAAGGACCCGGATTGCCAGAGACACTCGACGGGTCCGAAGCCTCCCGGCGGCGACTTCCCGGATGACACGCCGGGCGTCGTAAGCACCACATCGTCCGTCACGGTGCCACAGGTATCCGATCTCTCCAGCGCCGATCTCTCGTCGCACTGGCCGGCGATCGCGTCGATCGGCGTTGAGAAGGAGTTGCCATCGCTCGTCGATTTCGGCCGCACCATGTACCTGATGTCGCTGGTGCAGATCGTGGACCTCCCGCAGGCGAGCCAGGAGCAGATCGCACTCGGCATCGCCGAGCTGGAAGGCAAATACTCGATCAACCGCACCCGACCCGAGGATGACCTGCCCAAGGCAGCGTACATCGGCGTGCTGTTCAATGGCTTTGCCGGCGAGGCAGCGGCCATGCTCGACGCCCTCGGCTGGACCCACAGCCGGGTTCCTCTGACCTTCGACCCGTTCGCGCTCGCCGAGGACCGCCGGGTCGTCCTCGTCCCCTCCGGGGGGCTCTACGGGACCTCGGGGAGCGTCATTCTCAAACAACGGCTGCAGGCGTTCGTCGAAGCCGGCGGCACGCTGGTCGTGATGGGCCAGATGCTGGGCGAGGACTTCGCCACCGTGCCCACGCCGCCGGGGGAGACGCTCAAGGCGTACGGCTGGTTCGAGGACCAGAGCTGCTGGAGCGGCAACATCGAGGTCGCTGCGGCGCACCCGCTGACCGCGCCCTTCACGACGACAATCGTCTCGGTCCCGGTGGATGGCTATATTGAGCAGTGGCCATCCACGGCCACGGTGCTGCTGCGCAAGAAGGCCGGCGGCATGCCGGCGATGATCACGTACCAGCTGGGGACCGGTCGGGTCGTCGTCACGACCGCATTCGAGGACTGGGCACGCTCGAACGGCCGCTCCACGAACGAGAGCCAGGCGCTGCTCGCAGGCATTGTGAGCTGGGGGATCAGCCGCGAACCCGAACTCCCCACCTACCACTGGGGATCGCGGGGCGTCCTCGACCTCCCAGTCACGGTCAGGAACCTGACCGAGGCCGACGCCGACACCGTTGTCTGGGGTTTGCGCACGAGTTCACTGGGCTACCTCTCGCTGCGGACCGAGCACCAAGCGGTACCGGCTGGGGCAAGCGTACCGCAACATGTCACGTTCGCGCCGGAGGAAGTCCCGTGGTTGGGAGATCAAGGACCCGGGATCTTCACGCTGACCTACTCTCTTCAGGACAGCTCGCACGCCGTCAAGGGAGGCCTGCCGTGGGACCCGCCCCGCCCGTGGATCGTACAACCCATGGGCGGGGCGGCAAGTTTCCTCATCGAGCGGTGGCCCGATCAGCTCAAAACGGCGTCCGAGGTCACGCTGGGGCTCGCCGTCGACTCGGAATTCGCTTTCCCTGACAGCGTCATCCCGGTCCATGTCTCGATGCGAAACGACGGGCGTGAGCCGTTCTCCGGTTTCGTGACCCTCTCCTCCGCGCAGGTGCCATCGCAGACCATCGCGGTCGCCGCCGGTCCGGGCGCCCTCGGCACGGTCGACACGATGTTCGGGCCACTCCACCTCACGACCGGCCACGACGGTCTCTCAGGCGGCGGCTCGATCGTGGCCGAGCTGCGCGCAGCCGCGGGCGGCCCGGTGTTGGTCTCGGCGGTCAAGCACATCCTCAACAACCCGAACCTGCTCGATCTTTCCTTTGAGGCCAACGAACGGGAAGCCGGCGTCGGCGATGAACTGCACGTCCTGGGGCGGATTGCGAACCAGTCCATGGGCGAGGTCGATCTGAGGTATCAAATCGTCTTCACCAACCACTACAGCCCGCCCGAGTCCCGCTGCACCCAAATGAAGACCGGGTGGCGCCCCCTGCACATCGGCCATGATGAAACTACCACCCTGACCGAAGCCTACCGCATTGCCGCGCCGTGCAACGGCATCATCCAGGCGGAACTCGTGCTGTGCACCTCGGGCGAACGTTGCTGGACAACGGGCGACGGATGGACCAGGCGTGCGACGGCATCGGTCGAGCTGCCGGGCACGCGCGTGGAAGTAACTCCAGGCGAGTTCGACATCGTTTCCGGTCCCGCGTTCCGCATCCCGGTCCGGGTGCGGAACGTGGGCAAGCGACCGGTCATCAGTGGGCAGGTTGGTCTTTCCTACCTCTGGTTCTTGCAGCAGACCCCTCCTGAGGTTCGCAGCGCGCCGTTCGATCTCCCGCGAGACGGCGAAACCACGATCGTGCTCGACCTCCCGCTGCCGCCAGGCGGCGTTTGGTCGAAGTACAGCCTTGCCACCTGCTATCGTGACGCCTACTGGCCTCCAAACATCGGGGATGCCGTCGTCAACTGGGGGCACCGGACGATCCACGACCTTCTTTACGGCGGCGAGGTCGGTGCTGTCGCCGGTTTCGTCGCGCCGGCTGGTAGCACAGAGATTTCGGGGACGCTCGAGGTCCGGAACCGTTCGAGCGCGTCGCGGCACTTCACCGTGACCGCGGATCAGGACGCCCTTGGCCTGCACGAGCAGCGAGAGTTGGATATCGGTCCTCTGCAGATGGCGAGGACCGCGCTGACGGTCCCGGTGCCCGCCGCCCCACCCTACGGCAGGTGGCCGATGCGCGTGCGAATGACCGATGGCGCGTTCATCACTCGGGAGTACGTGGTCTATCTTGAACACGATCCCCCATCCGTTCTCATCGCGCTCACCCCAGACGCCGCCTCGTACCAGGCGAGCGCTCCTGTCACCGTCAAGGTGGATCTCCTTCCTGGGATGCTCGCGCACCCGTTCCCAGGCACCCTGGAATTCGAGTGCGGGCGTTTCGGGATCACCGAAACCAGGGGCATCACTTTGGAATCCAGACAGAGGACGAGTCAGGCGTTCTCGTTCAACGTGCCTGGCGACTTCGAGGGAGGCACCGTGCCGTTTCACGTGCGGTGGAGGTGGCCCGATGGCGTCGAGGAGGCCAGAGACGGGTCGCTGCTCGTTCCCCCGGCGCGCTTCACCGTCACGCCGCTGCAGGTCGAGGTCACGGCGGGCGGCACGGTGGCCTACGAGGTCAGCAACGCCTCCGGAACTCCAGGCACTTGCGAGATTCGCTGGACACTCTTACAAGGAGCGGGCTGGGTGGAACAGACCGGGACATACGTCACCTTGGCCCCAGGCAGAACAAGCCGGGTGACGTTCACGGTTCCGGCCGGAACCAAGACGGGGATGTACGCGGCCTCGATCACGTACCGTCCGCCGCGCCAGGATGCGAGCGAACGCGTGTACCACTATCTTAAGGTGACTGGCGTTGAGGCGAGCCTCGCGGTCGGCACCGGGCGCCCGGTTTACGTTCAGAACGAAAAGATTGACGGCTGGGCCAAGACTACGAATGGCCTCGAGGCGTTCCCGAACGCAACTCTCACGCTCAAGGTTTTGGTACCCGAAGTCTGCGGGCAGCGGGTCAGCCCTTGGGGCATCTTTCAGGGCTCGGCCGCCCGTGATGGCGTCTCGCCGTGGCACTCGCGGTCAACGGCGTACCTTCAGACCCGGTTTTGCTTTGCGGCTCCGGTCCGGCTGCTGTCGCCCGCAATGCCGGTGGCCGAAGCAGCCGGCGACCTCAACGAGGACGACGCCGACGATCTCCTGGCCCTGATCCCGGCGCCCGACGGCTTGACGCTCGCGCTGCACGTCGGACCCGACCTGGCCCAAGCCGCTACCGTGGCGCTTGCCGGCGCATCGAGCACAGCAGCGCTGGCCGCGCTCGATGCTGACGGCGACGGGCACCTCGAAGTTATCGAGGTCGATACCGGCGATGGATCCGCTCTTGCGGTCCGTTGTTTCACCCGTTCGCTGACCGCCCGGTGGGAGACGCGCCTTCCGCTCGCGGGCGATCCTGGCCACCCGTTCCCGGCCGGTGGTCCCATGACCGCGGACCTGGATGGGAGCGGCGTTCCAACCGTGATGGTCTCGACCGGACGTAACGTGGTGGCATTGACGCCGGCCGGCGAGGTGCGCTGGCAGATGATGGAGATCAACCCCTCCCTCGCCGGGCGGATCGTCACCGGCGTCGCGGCGGCGGACTGCGACGGTGACGGCCACGCCGAGGTCGCCGTTGGGTTGCGCAGCGCCGACGGAGCGGATGGCGCGCTGGCGCTGCTCGGAGGTCGCGGTGAGCTACGGTGGCTCCACGCTACCGCAAAACCTGTAGTCGCCAACCCCGCCTTCGCCGGCGAGCGCCGACAATTGCTCGCGTTTGTGCAGACTCCGGACGCCGGTGACGGCCCGAGCACGCTCACTGTTCTCGACGCGGTGACGGGCGCCGTGGCCACGGAGAGCACGGAGGCATTTCGGAGCGCCGGCGGCCCCGCCGCGGGCGATCTCAATGGCGATGGCATCAGCGAGTTTGTGGTCGCTTCGGACAACGCGCAGTGTTCGGCGTGCAGCCGCGCCATCATCGCATTCTCGCCCAAGCTGGCGGTGCTCTGGTCGCGACCACTGGCAGGACCGCCCAACGGACCGCCGCTGCTCATCGACATGGACGACAGCGGCACCCTCGACGTGATCGTCGATCATGTGACGCCAGCGCAAAGAAACAATGTCGTGTGCTCCAGGGGGAGCGACGGCTCATCGCTGAGCACCGGCTACCTCTACGGAGGGCCTCAGGCACACGGGCTGCCGTTGCTCCTGCTGAATCTCAATGGCGGCTGCCGCCCCGCTTTCGTGAGTGGGCTGTTGGTGGTGGTGCCAGGGACATGCGACCTTCCGAACGTTCGGGCGCTCGGCCTCGAAGCTCAGGCTGTGGGCGAGCTGGTGTGGCGCTGGGAGGGTTCCGCGTCGCTCGCGTCCAGCCAGATCTGGGACGTGGCGCAGACGATTTCGCTGAAGTACTGGTATGCAAGCCAGTACTATCTGGTCGGTGACCTCAAGAACGCCAGGGGTCAAGCCGTGGCCCACGCAGAAACGATGTTCTCGGTGGTGCGATTATCCTACCCGTCGGTGATTCTTGACCCTCTACCGCAGGCGTACGGCCCCGACGACGAGGTCAGCATCACCGGACGTGTCAGCAGCTCCCTCAAGACACAAAGTGACTTCGTGTTGGCGTTCCTCCTTGACGGCCAGGAGAAGGCGCGAACGACCGTCACTGTGGCCGCGGAAGCCACGGCGCCGTTCGCGCAGAGCTTTACGGCGCCGGCCGTGGGGCTACACTTGCTGACCACCAGAACATGGCCGAGCTCGGCCCCCTCGATGACGGCATCAGCCGATCACCGGTTCCAGGTGGCAACGCCGGATCTCGACATCAGGGTCGATGCCCCGGCAGTGGCCGACCGGGAACCGTTCACGCTCCTCGTTAGGCTGGCAAATCCAACACCGCTGGCGTTTGCGCTCGACGTCGGCCTCGATGTAAGCGGCGAGACCCCTGGCCCGCGGCAGCGGGTCGATCTCCCGCCCGGAGGCGAGGTCAATCTCCCGTTCCAGCGGCAGCAGTCCCGGACCTCCACGTACCTCGTCCGCGTCACCGGCGACGTCACTCGCGAAACCCAGGTCGAGGTCCGTTACGGCGTGGCGCTGGAGCCCGGGCTTGCAGGGTCCCTCCAGCGCCGCAGCGGCGAGACTGTGTTGAGCATTGAGCTGAACAATCGCGGCACGCTTCCGTGGCAGGGTGAGCTGGTGTGGGCGATGACCGGTGCCACGACCGCCGATGGGCACGCCCCCGCAGCCGTCGCCGCCGGTTCAGTCCAGCGCTTCGACGTGCCTTTGATCCTCGCGCCGGGCGTCTCAACGTTGCGGCTGACGGCCGACGAAGTCGTGCGCGAGTTCACGCTGGCCGCATACCCGCCGACGTATGGCGCCATCACGGCAACGGTGCCGGCGGTCGGCGTCGAGGGCGACATCGCCGCTTTCGTCCGTCTCGAGAACCTGCTCGACACGTCCGCCTCGTTCCGGGCCGGCCTCGAGGTCAGGGAGGAGGAGACAGGCGTGCTGGTCGTTTCGGAGAGCCGTCGCTGGACGATTGAGGGCTCAGCGACGATCACCGACGCGATCCCGCTCGACCTCGCGCCCGGCCGTTACCTCCTCGAAGCGGCGTTGGAGGACGAGCCTCCGGCCGCTCCAGTTGCATTCCGCGTGGTCCCGCGGTCTGCGGCGGAGCTGGAGGCGGTCGTCCGGGAACTCGACGCTGATGGAACGGTGCCGCTGTCCATCACGGTCCGCAACACCGGGGGGCATGAGCTTGCAGGGCACGTCTTCGTCGAAGGACCGGACTCCACGGTCGCGGTGCTGACCTGCGCCGCTGCGGTCGGCGAGGGCTTCACCCAGGTTGTCAACCTTGATCCCGATCTGCTTCCGACCGGAAACCTTCCGCTCGAGGCGCGACTTGTGACCGGTGATGGGCAGGTGCTCGCGCAAGAGCGCGCCACGGTGCACGTGACCAGTGGCGACCCGACGATCAGCACAACTCCGCCCCCTCTCGTCGTCAATTCCGGCACCACCGCATCGCCCGAGTTCGTCGTGACCAACGTCGGCATGCAACGGACGCACTACTCGATGGAGTTGTCCGTCAACGACGGCGCCATCTTCAGCGACCGCGTGGAAGGCGACCTGCGCGGCGGCGAGCGGCAAACGGTGAAGTTCGATCTCCCGCTGTCCGCCGATCTCCCGTCGTGCCGGCTCCGCGGGAGGTACACCCTGATCGCCGGCGGCGCGCGCGGGGAGCCGGGACGGACCGTTGCGTCCGGGGCGCTGCCGATCGATGTGCAGGGGCTGTTGGTCACGCTGGATCCGACCCTCGACCGGGACCACGTTGCGGCAGGGGAGGAGGTCGTCCTC
Organism: uncultured Acidobacteriota bacterium; assembly: GCA_963727205.1. GTDB lineage: Bacteria > Acidobacteriota > Thermoanaerobaculia > Thermoanaerobaculales > Thermoanaerobaculaceae > RBG-13-68-16. Next base: position 244,677 of record CAVSFQ010000040.1, read on the forward strand.
TCGATCGTGATCGCGGCGCCAAATATCGAAATCGCGGTGCCGCTCGTCGCCCATGTCTCCTACCCGCCGTTCGCCGAGCGCCGCGAGTTCGAGCTTGGCCCGAGCGGCGCGCGGCTGCAGTTTCAGGTTCCGATCGCCACACCCGGTGGAGAGTTGGGATACGGGATCGAGTTTCCATCCGGACGCGCGCTGCACCTCGACGCGCGGACGATTTACCCTGCCGGTGAGGCGGTGGATCTCTCCTTCGACCGCAACGAGTATCGACCCGGCGAAGCAGTGAACGTGGCGGTGACGTTGCACCAGGCCGGGACGCTTGAACTCGTCGGGTTCGACCGAAGCGTCTCCCTCGACGGTTCCGGGGTGATCGTATTTCCGATCCCGGCCGGCCAGCCGTTCGGCCGTTACCCGATCGCGTGGACGTTCTACGCCGGCGAACCGGCGCCCGGGGTGCTCAACGGCGATGTGTTCGTAAAGGTGCGGGGCCCGTGGGTGCGGATTCCGCAGATGCGGGTGACGGACGAAGGGACCGAGGCCCGCCTCACGGCGACGGTAATCTCCGACACCGCGATCTCCGCCGTCGCCCGGGCGTGGATCGTTCGCCCAACGAGCGGACCGGGGCCCACGGTAGAGCAGCCGGTTGTTGCCCCAGCCAATGGCGAGGCTGCGGTCGAAATCCGACTTCCTCTGGCGCCTGCTGAACAAGGGACACAGCAGCTCCTGCTCGCCATCGTTGGCGACGACGGCCGCGAGCTGGTACAGGGGGCGGCGACGTTCGACACCGGCGGCGGCCGAATCCTCGGGGTCCTCACCGACCGCGCGGCCTACGACAGCCCGGGCGATGCGGTGACGGCGCTGGTCGCCACTCAGGGGAACGGGCCAGCAACGCTGGCGCTCACGCTCGACGGCGCCGCTGTCGGTACCCGATCGCTCGCTCTTGCCGGAGTCGAGCGAGTCGCCGTGCCGGTCCCGGGTGCGTCCGCCGGGATGCACACGCTGGAAGCGACGCTCGCCGCGGCCGGCGCGTCCTCGCGCGCGTCCACCTTGTTCTCGGTGGGCCGGGAGCTGCCCGATTTCGCCATCGACCTCGGTGGCGGGTCGAGCGAGGTTGGCACCGTCCGTCTGATCGGCCGCGTCCGAAACGGCGGATCGCGCGAGGCGGCGGCCACCAGCGTCTCGTTCTGGGACGGCGAGGCCGGCGGCGGTTCGCTCCTTCAGGACGTACCGATCACGGCACTCGCGTCCGGCGCGACGGTGTTCGTGCCGGCCGAGGTCGTGCTCGCGCGCGGCGAGCACGACCTGAGCGCGTGGGTAAACCGGAGCGGCGCGGTCGCCGAGTTCGACGCCGGCAACAACGTCGGGCGCCTGCACGTGTCGGTCGGCGAGCCCGTGGAAGCGACGCCAACGCCAACGCCGACCGTGATCGCCACGCCGACGCCGACGGTCACCGCGACGCCAACGCCAGTCGCCACCGCAACGCCCACCGTAACACCGACGGCGACACCGACTCGCACCGTCACACCCACAGGCGGGGCAGCATTCGTCGTCCCGGCCGCCCGCGCCTATCGGGTCGGCGACGCGGTGACCGTGACCGGGCGCGCGCCCGACGGCTCCTATTGCGCCGCGATCGTTGGAAACGCCGCGTGGACGATCGGCGCCGCCGCTCCCGTCGGCGCGGTCGCGTCCGCCGACGTGTCCTCAGCGGGGGGCGTGATTCCGGCGACGGAGGTCTGGTCCGCCGCGGCGCCGGGAGCGTACGACGTGCTGCTGCTCACTGGGAGCTGCGGCGCGCTGGGCGCGACGATCGCTGCGGCGTTCGACGCCGGGCCGGCGGCCGGGTTCGCCGTCGGCGCGGTCTCCGACCCGATCCCGCTGCTCTCCCGCGGGGCGTTCGCGCTGTTCGTCGCGTTGCTGGCGCTGGCCGGGGCGTGGCTGCTCGGCGGGCGCAGGGCGTAGGCGCGGCGGAGGCGCTCCGGGGCGGCAACCCGGCGGGGGCGCGGCGTCGACGGCACCGAGGCGACGAGGCGGACTGGGACGCGCAGGTGCGCAACGCCACCGGGCGTCGGACCCGTCCGGGCGCGCCAGGGTTGGCAACGCCAATACGCCATCCAACCCCTCCTGCAGGCCCAAGACATACGAATCTCTCGGACCTGACGGCGGGGAATCGCGCGGCGCGCCGTCGGGTTCGGGCATTCAGAACGAAGGGAGTCGCAATGCGGACTTCAATATCCATAGCGGCCGTGGTCGTGGCGGTGGCTCGTCGCGTTCGGGGCGGTCCCCGCGCACGGCCAGCGGCCCGCCGCACCCAACGGCAGCTTCACGACGGACGTGACCGACTGGGCTAACTTCGCGATGGTCGCCCTCAACGTGTCCGCACCCGCCAACGCGTCGATGGCGGTCAACCGGGGCAACGTCGTCTCCGCCGCCTACCAGGAACCGGTCCCGACGCTGGCCGCGACCGGACCGCTCGCGCCCGGCGTGACCGGCGGCGAGAGCCGCGCGGCCATCACCGTCGCCGGGCTCCCCCCGGGCGCCTACCGCACGGCGGCGGCGCCGCCGCCGGTGCCACCGGCGGGCGTGTGCTCGTTTCTCGACGCCGCGACGGTCAGCACGATCACCGGCTTGCACATCACCAAGGTGACGAACAACGGCGACTCGTGCGTCTACGGCGACCCGACGGCGCCGCTGAGCCCGGTGGTGCAGCAGTTCGGCCTGGCGCTCAGCAAGGCGTTCGGCGGCGAGAGCCCGCTGCGGCTGAACGGCGCGCCGAACGGCGTGCCCGCGCCGCAGAGCGGGGCCGGCGTGATCGTGCGCGTGCCGAGCGGCGGCGGCGACCTGACGAAGCTCAGCGTCCACGACTACGTGCAGGGGATCCTCGCGCAGGTTCCCCCCGAAGCGGGCTGCGGCTCGCTGCAGGACGTGAGCGGCCTCAACGCGGCGTCCGTCGTCTGCCTCGGCGGCGCGATCGGCCACGGCGGCGTGGTCAAGAACGACAAGGCCGTGCAGATCATGTACCTCGCCTCGGGGAACGCAACGAACGACGTCATGGGCGCCCTCCTCGCCGCCGCGGCTGCGAACATGTAGGCCGCCTATCCGGGCGGCGGACCCGCGGCGCCGGGCGGCGGAGCGCTCGGAGCCCTCCGCCCTGGCCACCCCGCGACGGGCGCGAGGCGTCGAGGGAGCGGCCCGGGTCGAGGACGCACGGGCCCTAGATGGGGTTCCGCCCACCCCGCCGTGCGTGGGGCGGTTGCCCGCCGGCACGGCGTGTGGGACCGCTCGCGGCCGGAGGACGGCCGCCGCAGCGGCTCGACGCGGGAGGGCTGCGGTGGGTCTGCGCATCGATCCGATCCGGCTGAGGACGGCCGACTGCTTCCCGATCCGCGGCGCCGGCGCGGGGCCGGTGGACGCCGGGACTCCCGGCCAGGAACGGCACCAGGTATCTCATACCGTACATTCTGTGGTCTCTTTGCCAGTCGCCGATCGAAGGGGAAGCCTCGCCAAAGAAGGGCACTTCGTACACTCCATCAGCGGACACTCCTGCGGCCCAACGGAGCCCGTGACCGGCGCCCCGCCAAGGACAGGGGCTCGTATGGTTCTTGAATACGGGCGTTCGAGATGAAGCGCGGGGGCGCCGAGCGCTGCCTTCGCCGCCGAGCCGGGGGCCGGGTTCGACGTTGGGACGTTCGCCGACCCGAACCCGCCGCTCTCGCGCAGGGCGTGCGCGCTGTTCGTCGCGCTGCCGGCGCTGGCCGGGGCGTGGCTGCTCGGCGGGCGCAGGGCGTAGGCGCGACACGATCGCGGCCGCGGCGCCTCCACACCGAGCCCGGGAGCGCGGTCGCCGGCGGATGCGGAAAGCTTGTGCCCGGCCCGATCGAGGGAGGCCTGGATCCCCGCGTGCGCGGGGATGACTGATCGTTCCCATCTCGCTGCACTCCGTCGAGGCCTGGATCCCCGCGTTCGCGGGGATGACGACGCCGAGGCGGGTGTGACGACAATGAGGCCGCGGCGACGACGACGACGTATGCTTGTGCCAAGGAAATTGGGCGCGGGCGGCCGCAAGGGTTGCCCCTACAGTCGGGAACTCGGGGTTCATCGGCGCCGGGGCGCGGTGGCGGGCGCGGTAAAGGAGCGCGGCGATGGGCGTGCGGATCGATCCGATCAGGCTCGGGGTGACGCGCTGTGCCCTCGTCCGGGGCGAGGGCGCGGTTCTCGTGGACGCCGGCGTGCCCCGCAAGGCAGGGGCGTTCCGGCGGGCGCTCGCGCGTCTCGGCGTGGTCCCCGCGGAGATCCGGTTGATCGTGATGACGCACGGGCACCTCGACCATGTCGGGTCGGCGCGCGCGATCTCGGAGCTGACGGGCGCGCCGATCGCGATGCGCGAGCCCGACCGCGGGTGGCTCGAGCGCGGCAAGGCGCCGCTGCCCCCCGGCGGGACGAGGTGGGGCCGGGTGATGCTGGTGGCCCTGCGGGCGCTCGCGCCGCTGGTCCCGATCGAGCCGGCGGCGGTGGAGATCGCGATCGGGGACGAAGGGCTCGACCTGGCCCCGTTCGGCGTGGCTGGGCGGGTGATCCCCACGCCCGGCCACACGGCCGGGTCGGTGAGCGTGCTGCTGCCGGACGGGCAGGCGCTGGTCGGCGACCTGGCGATGAACGGCTTCCCGATGCGGCGCGGGCCGGGCGTGCCGATCTTCGCCGACGACTTCGAGCAGGTGCGCGCGGGCTGGCGGACGCTGCTCGACGCCGGGGCGCGGACGATCTTTCCGGCGCACGGCGCGCCGTTCGCAGCCGAGGTCCTGCGCCGGGCGCTGGCGGCGTAGGCCGCGCTCCGCGGGCGGCCGCAAGGGCCGCCTCTACAATCAAGAACGTAAACACGCTGCGCGGACGGCGGCACGGGCCGCCCCGACACTCAAAGACCCAAACTCGCCGCGCGGGCGGCCGCAACGGCCGCCCCGACAATCAAATACCTAAACACGCCGCGCGGACGGCGGCACGGGCCACCCCCGGATTTCGAGCGCACGGTGGGCGCGGTCTGCGTTCGGCCGGCGGCATGCGATTCGCCGGGTCGCGGAAAGGTCAGACGCCGGCTGGGGCCGTCGGGGTCGGCGTGGCTGTCGGCTGCGGCTCCGCCGTGAAGTGACGGCGGGCGCGCCCGGTGGGGATCGGGACCGGGGTCTCGGTCGGCGTCGGGGTCGGCGTCGGTGTGGCCGGAAGCTCCCACGTCGGGTAGGTTTCCACAGCGCCGCCGGCGAGCGTCACCGTGTACTCGGCGGCGTCCTTCGCCACCTCGACGACGGTGCTGCCGGCGACCTCGTCGAACGCCGGGTCGGGCGCGACGCCGGTGCCGGTCTCCGTCCAGTAGGTGTGGACGCCGTGTGCATGCAGGCGGGCGAGGCAGTCCGCGGTGGGGAAGCCGTAGCTGTTGCCGTCGCCGACCGAGACGATGCCGATCCGCGGCGTCACGGTCGCGAGCCAGGCGTCGTTGGTGCTGTAGCGGCTGGAGTGGTGGTGCACCTTGTAGACGTCGACGCGGCCCACGAGCGGCGCGACGGACGTCTCGATGTCGGCGTAGCTGCCGGTGTCGAAGCCGGAGAGGTCGCCGCCCAGTTCGGCGCGGAAGTGGCCGTAGCGGACGACGGCGACGACGCTGAGGTCGTTCTCGTTCGTCGTGGCGACGCCGTTGCCGTTCGTGGCGACGATCGAGATCGTGACCGGGTCGGGCCACGCCTGGTCCAGCGTGATCACCGTCGAGGTGGTGGCGGTGGCGCGATGGGTTCCGACCGCCTGCACGTACTTCGTGTAGCTGGTCGTGGTGTAGCTGCCGCCGCGGTCGAAGGCCTCGCCCTGGAGCGGGAAGGCCGCGAGGACCTCCTGGGCGCAGCCGATGTGGTCGTCGTGGTAGTGGCTGGCGATGTGGACGTCCACCTTGGTGACGCCGATCTTCGCCAGGTACGCGAGCGGCTTGTCGCAGTGATCGCGCACGCCGTCGTCGAAGAGCACGACCTGGCCGTGCGGCGAGACGAGCACCTCGGCGTCGCCCTGACCGACGTCGATGAAGTGGATCTGGAGCTTGCCGTTGGCCTGGCCGAACGCGACGGCGGCGGCAAGCAGGGCGACGACGACGAGCGACATGGTCCGTTTCATGGCCGATCCCTCCTCGGTATGACTTTTGACGCGACGGCCACACAACCGCACGGCCCGCCTGGGCTCACGGTTCGCTTCGCCGGCCTCGCCGCGCGGAACGCGCCGCCGCCCGCACTCGCCCGCCGATTTGCCGGGGGAGTCTCCGGCGCCTGGCGCCGCCTCGCCGGAGTCGGCTGCTCTCGCACCGTTGCCACGGTCGCAAGACCTTCAGTTCTTCGCATGGAGCACGTTGCTGCGGGTGTTGATCTGGAACGTCGGCCTGTCCAGGCAGGAATTGACCCAAAGTTGCCGCGTGTGAGCATACCACCGGCAAGGCGGCCCGACCGGGGCCTCTACGCGCTCAAGGCGCCAGCGCGCCGCCGCGCCGCGGATCGGGCCGCGGTGCGTCCAGCGCCAGCCGCGGCTCGCAGGGCTGGCTGACCGCGTGCGCGGGTGCCGGCGGCGGCGGGCGCCGGTGGCGTAGCCGGCGAACCGCGCGGACGGGCCCACCCGCTACTCTGACTCCAGTCGGTCGGGGCATATAATCCGGCGAAGCACTGCGAGACGGAGCCACTATGCGGTCGGTTCAGAAGACGCGCGCGTTGGTCGCCACTACGGTCGCGGTGATCGTCCTGCTGGCCGGCTCGTGCGCTTCGACGTCGCCGAAGGCGCCCAAGAAGGACGCGTGGACAGGGCACAAGATCGACGAGGCCATCGCGAAGCTCGGCACGCCTTCGGAGGTGACCCCGGGAGAAGACGGGGAGAAGAGATACGTGTGGCTTCTGCACCGATCGATGCCGTTCCAGAGGATCACGTACGATTTGATGGGCAACCCGATGTACGGCACCCAGTACCGGGACAGCGTCCACACCTACATGTTTTCCGTCGACGCGTCCGGGACCATTACCTCCTGGGAGCAGAGCGCGACCAACGTGAGCAACCAGTCGGGCTACTGATACCGATTCGCCGTCCGTCGTACAGGATGGCCCCGTCACTCCCCCCTTGCGTCGCCGTCACCTTCCGGACCGCTCGCGTCCGGCGCGCCCTTGAGGTAGCGGTAGTAGCTGTCGAGGGTGTAGACGGCGGCGAGGGGGTTGTGGCCGAGGAGGCGGTCCTTGACGGCGAGGACGGTGCAAGGGGCCTGAGCGAAACGGAAGAAGAGGGAGTCGTGGCCGACGCAGAGGCCGAGGACGACGTTGAAGTCGGTGCCCTCGCGGTTCATCACCTCGGCCTGGAAGACGGGGTTGCACATGGTCTCGTAGGTGCCCGGCGCCACCTTCTCCTCGTCGCGCACGCCGATGCGCTCCTTGGGGACGCCGCCCGCCTTGCACATCACCGAGACGATCTCGAACCCCTGGGCGCTGTAGAACTGCTCCACCACCTTCGCCTCCCGCCGGAGGCCGACGCAGAACGCCAGGCCCAGCTTGCGGTAGCCCATCATCCTGGCGAACGAGGCGATCTCCGCGAGGCGCGGCTGCGCGGGTCGGACCCGGTCGTAGCCGAGCTCCCGGTCCGCGTAGGCTTCGGCTTCCTGGATGGAGCTGTTGCGGGCGAAGGTGCGGACGCCGGGTTCGTCGAGTTGTTCCAGGCAGCGTCCCGCCGTCTCCGCCTCGTTGACCGTCGGACAGAACGGCGGCGCCTCGCCCTCCTCGCTGCGGCACACGCGCCGGGCCGGGTCGAAGGGACAGACGGCGCAATGGGGGCTCTCGGACTCCATGGGCTCTTCCTCCCGGCGCGATTGTAGGTCCGCGATCGGCGCCGCGCTCCGCTCTCGATCGCCGCATGGCGAGTGCCCGACACGGGGCGCAACGGAAGAAGGCTGTGACCGATGAAGGAGCGCAGGAAGGGCCGACCGCGTTGGGCGGAGCGGGCGCGACACCGGGTGAAACGGCGATCCCGGTGCTGACGCGCGCCCGTCGATCCGAGCCTGCGGAGTCCCGTCTCGGTCAGCCGCGCGGCACGCCGGGGCGGTAGGAGTAGAAGTGCGGCTCCCACTGCGCCTTGCGGATCAGGTCACCGAGCTCCTCGTCGCTGCGCAGCAGGCCGAGGCCGGAGTCGCGCGCCTCGATCGCCACCGCCTTGGCGACGGTGAACGCCACCTCGCGGATCGTGTCCATGCCGGGCAGGAGCAGTCCCCTCTCCAGCTCGGCCTCGCTCACCATCATCGCCAGCGCCTTGCTGGCGCAGATGAACATCCGGTCGGTCACCTTGGACGCCTGCGAGACGAGGGCGCCGAGGCCGACGCCGGGGAACATGTAGAGGTTGTTGCACTGCGCCACGGCCACCTCGCGCTCCCCCACCCGCACCGGCGCGAACGGGCTGCCGGTGGCGATCAGCGCGCGCCCGCCGGTGGCGGCGAGCGCCTCCTCGGCGGTGCACTCGCTCTTGGTCGTGGGGTTCGACAGCGCGAGGACCACCGGCCGCGGGTCGTTCGCCGCCATCTGGCGCAGGACATCCTCGTCGAACATCCCGCGCTTGGCGGTGAAGCCGATCAGCACGCTGGCCTTGGCGTTGCGAAGCACGTCCTTCAAGTCGATGCGGCCGGGCGCGGTGAGCGTCCAGCCCGCCACCGCGGCGCGCTCCTGGGCGAACGGCTTCTGCTCCTCCTCGAGCTTGGGGTCGTCCTCGACCAGCAGGCCTTGCATGTCCACGGCGAAGATGCGGCGGCGGACCTCGTCCTCCGGCAGCCCTTCCTCGCGCAGGACGGCGCGGATCGCGTGCGCGGTGCCGGTCCCCGCCTGGCCCATGCCGACGATGACGAAGCGCTCCTGCGCGAACGTGCTCTTCTTGATGCGCATCGCGGCGAGCAGGGCGGCGCTGGCGGTGACGCCGGTGCCCTGGATGTCGTCGTTGAACGAGAGGCAGCGGTCGCGGTAGCGCTTCATCAGCTTGAACGCCTTGTGCTTGGCGAAGTCCTCCCACTGGATGAGGGCGTCGGGGAAGTTGCGGCGCACGCCGACGACGAAGCGCTCGATGAAGCGGTCGTACTCCTCGCCCTCCAGGCGCGGCTTGCGGATGCCCATGTAGAGCGGGTCGTCGAGCAGGCGCGGGCTGTTGGTGCCGACGTCCAGGCACACCGGCAGGCAGCACGCCGGGTGGATGCCGCCGGCGGCGACGTAGAGGCTGATCTTGCCCACCGGGATGCCCATGCCGTCGGAGCCGAGGTCGCCGAGGCCGAGGATGCGCTCGCCGTCGGTCACCACGATCAGGCGTACCTGCGGCAGCGAGACGTTGGCGAAGATCTGGTCGATGTTGGCGATGTTCTCGGGGTGGATGTAGACGCCGCGCGGCCGCCGCATGATGTGGGAGAGCTGCAGGCACGCCTGCCCGACGGTGGGCGTGTAGACGATCGGCAGCATCTCGGTGAGGTTCTCCGTCAGCAGGCGGTAGAACAGCGTTTCGTTGCGGTTGAGCAGGCCGAGCAGGAACAGGTAGCGCTCCATGTCGTCGGGCTTGCGGCGGTAGCTCTCCAGGGTGCGCGCCACCTGCTGCTCGAGGGTGGAGACCCCGTAGGGGTGCAGGCCGACGAGCCCGAGGCTCGCGCGCTCGTTCACGGTGAAGTGGGAACCCTTGTTGAGCAGCGGGTCGGCGAACAACTGCTGCCCGCGCAGGTAGACCTCGTAGTACTCCTCGCCGGTCAGGGCGTCAACTTGAAACGAAAATGTCTTCATGTTCTACCTTGCCTTTCTCAAGATTCAAGCGCCAATACTTCACAAGCGCATCATACAACCGCCGGCGCGCAATTGCCAGCGGCTGACCCGCGCCGCCTGGCCGCGAAATAGCCGTTCGCTGTGGCCTGTTGCCAGTTCCAAGACACGACCGGGAGGGCGATATGAAGATCCGCGTTCGGTGCCTCGTGATGGCGCTGGCTGTTCTGTCCACGGGCGTTGCACTCGCCCAGGACAGCGAGCTGCCCCTGAAGAACTGGACGGCGCCGCCGTACTGGACCCCGCCACGGGCCGCCGGGCAGGCCGCACCCGACGACCAGATGCAGGCCTCGGCCGAAGGGATGACGGCGAGCGCGCAGTCGCTCCCCTCCTCGCCCGTCCCCTTCGTCGCCATCGCCCCCTGCCGCATCGTGGACACCCGCGTCCCCACCTCCGACGGCTTCCACGAGCCCAACTTCGCCGACGGCGAGACCCGCACCTTCGCCTTCCCCTCGAGCACCGGCTGCCCCGGCCTCCCCGCCACCTCGGTCGCCTACTCCCTCAACGTCCAGTACCGACCCTTGAGCGTCCTCGCCTTCATCACCCTGTTCCCCACCGGCACGACGATGCCCACGGTCTCGACGCTGACGGCGGGCCCCGCCGCCTGGGTCGAGGATGCGGCGATCATCCCCGCCGGCACCTCCGGCGCCGTCGACGTCTACTGCCAGTACGCCGGTCGCGTCGTCATCGACGTCAACGGCTACTACGCGGCGCAGAGCCTGGTCAGCAGCCTGAACACCAAGACCGGGGACCTCACGCTGGCCGCCGGCACGAACATCGGCATCACGCCGTCCGGCAACACGCTGACGATCGCGGGGCCGACGACCCTGCCGCCGAGCGGCAGCGCCGGCGGCAGCCTGACCGGGAGCTATCCCGACCCCGGCATCGCCACGGGGGCGGTCACCGCGGGCAACATCGCCTCGGGTCAGGTGGTCAAGAGCATCAACGGGGCGGCGCAGGACGCGGTGACGATCCAGGGCTCGGGGGCGGTGACGGTGGGGACGTCGGGGGGCACGATCACGATCGGGGCGCCGTCGGGGTCGATGGTGCTCGGCCCGGCGGGCGACACCACGCTGATCGGGGCGGGGTACACCGAGATCGCTCCCTACCGGCTCGACTACTGGACGGCGACCACAACGTCGGGCGCGCCGACGGGGCGTCGCGACCACACCGCGGTCTGGACCGGCTCGAGGATGATCGTCTGGGGTGGGTACGGCGGCAGCGGCTACCTGAACGACGGCGGCCAGTACGATCCGGCGGCGAACGCCTGGACGGCGGTCACGACCGCGGGCGCGCCGGCAGCACGCGAGTATCACACCGCCGTCTGGACCGGCTCGAAGATGGTGGTCTGGGGAGGGTACGGCGGCAGTTACCTGAACGACGGCGGCCAGTACGACCCGGTGGCGAACGCCTGGACGGCGGTCACGACCGCGGGCGCGCCGTCGGGACGCGACCTCCACACAGCGGTCTGGACCGGCTCGAAGATGATCGTCTGGGGAGGGTACGGCGGCAGCGGCTTACTGAACGACGGCGGCCAGTACGACCCGGTGGGGAACGCCTGGACGGCGACCACGACCTCGGGCGCACCGGTGGGGCGCTATACCCACACCGCCGTCTGGACCGGCTCTAGGATGATCGTCTGGGGAGGGTTGGGCGGCATTTACCTGAACGACGGCGGCCAGTACGACCCAGTGGGCAACGCCTGGACGGCGACCACGACAGCGGGCGCGCCGGCGGCGCGTGACCAGCACACGGCGGTCTGGACCGGATCGAGGATGATCGTCTGGGGAGGGTACGACGGCAGTTCCCTGAACGACGGCGGCCAGTACGACCCGGTGGGCAACGCCTGGACGGCGACCACGACCTCGGGCGCGCCGGCGGGACGCGACCTCCACACGGCGGTCTGGACCGGCTCGAGGATGATCGTCTGGGGAGGGAGAGACGGCGTCAGCTTCTTCAACGACGGCGGCCAGTACGACCCGGTGGGGGACGCCTGGACGGCGACCACGACCTCGGGCGCGCCGGCGGGACGTGCCAACCAGACGGCGGTCTGGACAGGCTCGAGGATGATCGTCTGGGGAGGGTACGGCGGCAGCAGCCTCCTGAACGACGGCGGCCAGTACGGCAGTCTTTCGGTCTTCATGAAGAACTGAGGCGCCGATGGGGCGCGGTTTCGTTGTGCTTGCTGTCTGCCAATGATTGCGGACCCGGTACCGCGTACGTACGTCACTATTGCGTTCTTAGGGTAGGCACATGTGCCCGGGCGCCGGACGTTGCAGGCGGGTTGATTGTCGGGCGCGAGTCTGTGAAGCTGTCGGGGCGGTGCGAGGCCATGCCGCCCACCACCCGGCCGCCCGCGCAAGGAGCCCAGAATGACCTTTTCGATTGCACGCCTTTGGCTCGCCGGCCTCGCGCTGGTTCCGCTCGCGGCGCAGGCGCAAACCCCGACCGCCGCCTTCCCCGAAGACCACCGCAAGCTCACCCGGACGATCTCCTACGACGAGATGTCCGCGTTCCTGGCAAGCGTGAACGGCAAGGGGCCGATCACCGTGTCGGTGGAAGGCACGACCACGAAGGGGCGCTCGGTCTACCTGGTGCACGCGGCCCGGGGCGACAACCCCGCGTTCCGGATCCTGTTCTACGCGCAGCAGCACGGCGACGAGCCCGCCGGCAAGGTCGCTCTCCTCTACATGATCCGCGACATCGCGGCGAAGCCCGAGCTGCTGCCCGCCGACGTTGACCTCTGGATCATGCCGATGATGAACCCCGACGGCGGCGAAGCCGGCACGCGCCGCAACGGCGCCGGCGCCGATTTGAACCGCGACCACATCGTGCAGGAGCAGCCGGAGACGCAGGCGCTCTACCGGGTCGTCCGCCGCGTGCGGCCAACGCTGGCCGTGGACTGCCACGAGTTCGGCCGCGACTCCGACGAGCGCCGCGGGCGGGGGTGGATCGCCTACCCCGACATCACGATGGACGGCGTCAACAACCCGCTCTTCGACCCCGCGGTGATCGCCGCCTCGCAGCGCTGGGTGGACGAGTCGGCCGCGGTGGAGGCCGCCGCCGGGCACCCGTTCCTGCGCTACTCGGTGGGCGGGATGCCCCCGGACGAGGAGCAGCGCCACTCCGCGCCCGACCTCGACGGCGGCCTCAACGCCGTCGGCGCGTACGGCGGCCTCTCGTTCATCATCGAGTCGGCGGTCATGCACGCCAACGTGCCGCCGGCCCCCGACCTCGCCCGCCGGGTGGACGCGTACCTCGTCCTGCTCTGGCGGTTCGTCAACGGCGACGGCCACCGCGCCGAGGACCTGGCGGCGGTCGAGCAGGCCCGCCACCGCCCGCTGCCGGCGTTCATCCCGACCAATTACCTCTGGGTGAACCCCGGGATGACGATCACCCGCTTCCCCGTCGTCGAGGCGGCCACCGGCCGCGTGCTCGAGATCCCGACGCCGAACATGATGACGGTGATGGCGGTCAAGTACGCGGTGCCGACGCCGCTCGCCTACGCGATCGAGCCGCGCGCCGCCGCGGATTTCAAGCTGCTGCTCGAGCGCCAGGGGATCCCCTACCAGGAGCTGACGACGGCGAGGACGGTCACCGCCGAGGCGTGCACCTTGTTGCGCATCGAGGACGACTTCGACGACGTCTACTCGCGCTACGAGGGGCGGCAGATCGTTCGCCGCGAGGCGGCGGCGCCGCGCGAGCTTCCCCCCGGGACGCTTCTTGTGCCGCTCGAGGGCGAGGCCGCGGTGCGGGCCACGCTCGTGCTCGAGCCCGCCGTGATGTACGGGCCATACCAGTACCCCCGTTTCCGCGCCCTCGTGACACCCGGAAAGCCGCTCCCGGTGCTGCGCGTCGTGCGCGCCAGCACCAACTAGGCGAGGCCCGCCATGCGACGCGTCGCCCTGCCACTGAGCCTGGTCCTGGCCGTTGCCCTGCCCGCAGGCGCGCGCGGTCAGGCGCCGAAGCCGACCCCCGTCGCCGACGATTTCATCACCGCTCAGCCGGCGCAGCCGCTGCCTGCGGCTCTCGCCGCGGCGCTGGCCGGCATCAAGGCGCCGGCGCTCGCCGCGCACGTCGGCTTCCTCGCCTCCCCCGCCCTCGAGGGGCGCGGTCTCGGCAGCCGCGGCCTCGACGCCGCGGCGGAGTACGCCGCCGCCACGCTGGCGCTCGCGGGGATCACGCCGCTGGCCGACGGCGGCTACTTCCAGGCGGTGCCGGTGCGCGAGATCACCGATCTCGCGGGCGAGGTGACGGTCGAGCGCGCGACCGCGGGCGGGACCGCCAGCCGCGCGTTCCGCTCCGGGGTGGACTGCATCCTCCCGGAGGTCGCGCCGGGCGCGCTGACGGCGGGCGTCGTCTTCGCCTCCTACGGGATCCGCGAGCCCAAGCTCCGCGACGACTACGAGGGGCTCGACGTCCGTGGCAAGGCCGTGCTCGTGCTCGCCGGCGCCCCGACCGGCGCCGAGTGGCGGACGCCGGAGTTGGCGGCCAAGTACGATGCGGCCGAGGCGCACGAGCGCTGGGCGGCGAAGCTCGAGACCGCGCGGGCGCTGGGCGCGGCCGCGGTGCTCGCGGTCGAGGACGGCGACTTCCCCACGAGCGTCCTCGCGAAGGAGCGGGCGCCGGGGGCGTTCTTCCTCCCGTTCGAGGCGGACACGCCCGCCGCGCCGCCGCTCGTGCGCGTGTCGCGCGCCGTCGTGGACGCGCTCCTGGCGGGCGTCGGCCCGGCGGGTCGGACGGCGCCGCGCGCGCTGCCGGGCGTGTCCGTCACCGTCCGCATCACCGGGAGCGAGCGCGCGGTCGCGAGCCGCAACGTGATCGGCGTCATCGCCGGCGCCGACCCGAAGGCGCGCGGCGAGGCGGTGGTGGTCGGCGCCCACATGGACCACCTCGGGAACGTGGGCGGCACGATCTATCCCGGCGCGGACGACAACGCTTCCGGCGTCGCCGCGCTGCTCGAGATCGCCAAGGCGTTCGCGGCCGCGCCCGAGCGGCCGAAGCGCACGCTGGTGTTCGCGTTCTGGACCGGCGAGGAGGAGGGCAAGTTCGGCTCCGGCTGGTGGGTCCGCCACCCGCTCTGGCCGCTCGATCGCACCGCCGCCTACTTGAACCTCGACATGATCGGCCACCCCTGGTCGGCCGAGGAGATCAGGAAGCTGGTGACCGACTCGCGCCTCCCCGACGGCGAGGCGTTCCTCGCCAACTTCAAGCCCGCCGACTTCGTCGAGCCGGGCTTGCCGCTCGACGCCCCCGTGATCGCGGCGGCGCTGCGCCGCGCCGCCGGGATGACCGGGCTCGCCCTCCACCTCGACCATACCGACGGCACAAGCGGCGGCTCCGACTACCGCGACTTCGCCCGCGCCGGCGTCCCGTTCGTGCGCTTCTTCGGCAACTTCTTCCCCGCCTACCACGAGCCCGGCGACACCCCCGACACGCTCGACGCCGCCCAGGTGCAGCGCGTGGCCCGCCTGGCGTTCGCGACCGCCTGGCTGCTCGCCGACCGCTAACCGGATACCGGCGCGGTTGTCCTCCCGCCACTCCCTTCCCCGGGTGGGGCGGCGAGCGCCCGGCCAACACCGGAATACGGCGGCCCGCCTCCCGGTTCTTGCGACAAAGATGCAGTGTCATTGGCTCCGGATCGGCTGAATCGAACGGCGAGCGGTGGACACGGTTCGCGAACGAACCAAGGGGGTTCGGTATGAAAAAGCAGATCGTAACGGCGGTAGCGGTTGCTGTTGTTGCGCTCGGGCTGGCGGTGAGCACGGCTTGGGCATCAGCGGCGATCTCGGTGAACATTCCCTTCAGCTTCATGGTCAAGGACAAGGAGATGCCGGCCGGCCAGTACGAGATCCGGGCGGAAGGCGACCAGAGCAAGCTGGTGGTCAAGGGCACCGGCACCGTGGTCCTGGTCCCGGTGATCGAGCGGCTCGCGGACACCGGCGCCAAGCAACCCAAGATCGTCTTCGACAAGATCCTGAACGGCACGGCCGTCCTCTCCGAAGTCCACATTCCCGGCGAAGACGGCTTCCTGGTGGGGGTCGCGACAGCCAGGGAATCTCACGTCGTCCTCACCGGCAAAGAGTAGGAGTTACCTCTTTTTTCGCGCGTCAGGACCAGGGGCCGCCGGTACCGGCGGCCCCGGCTCTACCTCTCCGGTACCCGGTTACCCGTGGACCCGGACGCGCGGTCTTCGCCTATCCGCCCAGGGGCGGCGGTTGCGGCCGCCCGCGGGCAGGCGGGCCCCAGGCGAGGCCCACTGCACCCGGAAGAAGCAATGACCGCGGAAGGTTGTCGGAACAACGGTGACAACGGGACACCCGGTCCGGGAACGCATCCCGAACCGCTCGCTGTCGCGGCCGGCGGCGGGCGGCCCTTCGCAACCCGGGTGGGCCATCCCGCTCCTGGACGGGAGACTCGCATGCGCAACGCAGCCCCGGCTTCAAAGACGACCACGGTCGCGGTCACGATCGCGACGTTCGCTCTCTTCGCGGCGCTCGTGCCCGGCACGACTCGGGCCGGATCGCTGGGCGCTCCGCTCAAGGGCGTCGACGTGAAACTCGGCAAGCCTCCCGGCGGGGGTGCCGCCGCCCGTACGACCGAGGATCGCGGGGCGTTCGACTTCGGCGTCGTCCCGAAGGGAACGTACGTCCTGACGGTGGCGCTGCACGGCGTGCCTGGGATCGCACCACCGGCCCAGGCTCTGGAACGCGGCGTGGCCGTGTCGAGGTCGGCGCCACAGACGTGCCTGATCGAGATCGACGGCGCGGCGGGTGGGACGATGGAGGTCGGCTGGGACCTGAAGAACGGGAGGCGGATCGCTTCACCAGCGGCGTCCGCAGCAATCCTCGGGACCGCGGGGGAGATAATCGTGAACTCCGACGGCCACCACCCGCTCAAAGGGACGGTCGTCCGGCCGAAGTCCAACATCTCGAACAACTGACGGCGCGCCGCCTCCGCCGAGACCCCGACCTGCGAAACCGCTCCACGGGGCCGCCGGTCGCGGTTCCTGCCCGTCAGTGCAAATGGCGCACCATTTGGACCAACGCCAACGCAAAGAAACCGGTCTGCGCGCCGGTGGCGACTTTCTCCTGCCAGGTGAGCTGGTCCCACCCTGAGTTCCAGGGCCCGAGCACCAGCGACTGGCCGGCGGCATCGGCGCGGAACCTGAATGGGAGCGGACCCTCCTGGAACGGGACGACGTTCCCGGCCGGGCCGGGTTGCGAAGCGCCCACTGCTCGCGCGACACGGCCACCTCGAGGCGGCTCATCGGCGAGTCCCAGAGGGCCAGGCGCACCTCGCGTGCCGGCTTGTAGCCCGGCAGGTAGAGGGGCTGCAGGTCGAGCTTGAACGCCCGCGGACTCGGGGTCTGCGCACCAGGCGCCTCCTGGCCGGCGGCGAACACCGCGCCGGCCACCACGACCACCAGGCAGAACGCTGTGATCTTCATTGTCGTGCTCCCCTCTGAGGGCCAGCTTAGGTCCCGAGGAGCGGCACGACATGACGGAGAGGTAACAGCTCGACAACGGCTCGGCAACGTGGCAGAGAGATAGGCATAGGTGTCAGGTTCGGCTGAGCTGACAGGTGGCGTGGAGTCGGGTCTCGGCGGGGGCGAGGGGCCGCACACCGTGGGTTGGTACCACATCCATGCCGCTGACACTATTGACGGTCGGCAGCCGTGCCATGCTCCAGCCGAGGGGACCCAGCGCGTGGGCGTGAACGGGGCATCGGGGATCGCGCCGAGCGGAGGGCGCCCGGGGGCCGGCCCGCCGCCGTTCGCCGGTGGGACGCCGCCGTTGGCCGGGAAACCGCAAACCCGCCGGCCGGCCGGGCGTATGGTGAGACGAGAGCGGCACACGCCGGGCGGTGCCGGTCGCGGAGGCGGAGATGGGAGACGAACGAATGCGACGCAGCGCCCCGAGGCTGATCCTCGGTGTCCTGATCATCGGTTTGGGGATCTTGTTCACCCTCGACAAGCTGGGGTACGTCGACGCCGGCTCGCTCTGGGAGTACTGGCCGGTCGTCCTGATCGCGGTCGGTCTGGGAAAGGTGCTGCAACCGCGCACCTGCCACGGCCGGGGGTTCGGGGTGGTCCTGGTCGTCGTGGGTGCGTGGATCCTGCTCTTCAACCTCGACGTCATCCATGAGGACGTGTGGGATTACTGGCCGATCCTGCTCGTCATCCTCGGCATCTCGATGGTGTTCCGGGCGGTCGGCGGGCCGGGCGGCGGGTGGCGCGGCCGGCGGACCGGCTTCCCGCCGGTGGACGGAGGCGAGAGCGCGACACCCGGCGGTGCGGCGCCGGCGGCGGGCCAGGGGTCCGCCGCGACGCCCGCGGACGACGCGAGCGCGACGGTGGACTGCTTCGCGCTGCTCGGCGCCTCCCGCCGCCGCAGCGTGTCCCAGGACTTCCGCGGCGGCTCGCTCACGGCGCTCATGGGCGGCTGCGAGCTCGACCTGCGCCAGGCGTCATCCGGGGCGGCCAGGCGACGATCGACACGTTCGCGATGTGGGGCGGGATCGAGATCAAGGTGCCGAGGACTGGACGGTCGCTCCACGGGATACGATCCTGGGCGGCTTCGACGACAAGACGGCGCGGATGGGAGGCGACGGCTCCAAGGTCCTCGTCGTGACCGGCGTCGCCGTCATGGGCGGGGTCGAGGTCAAGAACTAGGCCATGCACCCGATCCTGGCGTTCCGCGGCCGTCTCGGCCCATACCTGGCGGCGTGGGTCCCGTTGGCGGGGCTCCTGGCCGGGCTCCTGGCGGTCGGCGGTATGACGTGGCTGCAGGCGACCGTGGTCGCCCTGCCCCTCGCCGTGATCTACGCGTTCATGTGCCTGGCCGCGTGGTACCCGTGCCGGAGCGCCCCGCTGCGGGGGGCGACGTTCGCGAAGGTGGTCGTGACGCAGCTGGCGGCCGCTGCACTTTCGGCCATCCTCTGGCTCTTCTTTGCCGACACCTGGGTGGTCTTCCTGGAGCAGTTCCCGGCGTTCGCGGGCGTCGGCGAGCGCTTCCCCCGCCTCGTGGTCGTGCTGCTCGCCGTCGGGGTGGTGCTCTACGTTCTCGGCGCGGCGCTTCACTACCTGCTGATCGGTTTCGAGGAGGCGCAGCAGGCGGAGAGGAACGCCCTCAAGCTCGAGGTCGCGGCCCGCGAGGCGGAGCTGCGCGCGCTGCGGGCCCAGGTCGACCCTCACTTCCTGTTCAACACCCTCAACGCCATCAGCTCGCTGATCGTCGCCGACCCGGCCTCGGCGCGGACGATGTGCCTCGAGCTCGCCGAGTTCCTGCGGGAGAGCCTGCGGCTCGGCGGAGACGCCAGGATTCAGCTGGATGAGGAGATGACACGGCGAGAGGTACCTCGGCATCGAGCGGGTCAGTCGGCCCGAGCCTCGCTTGTAGCGGGACTGGCCGGCCGGGCCGAAGCCTGTGCCGTTCCCGCGCTGGTGCTGCAGCCGCTGTCGAGAAGCGGTCCGCCACGGGATCGAGCGGCTCGTGCAAGGGGGGACCGTGCGGATCGCCGCGCGCTGCTCCGGCGGTCGCCTGTACCTGACGGTGGAGAACCCGGCGTGCGTCGAGCCGACCGACGGCGGCTCCGGGTTGGGCTTGGCCAACGTGCGCCAACGGCGGCGGCGCTGTCGGTCAGGACGCCAGCCTCGACGCAGAGGGTGGAAAGTGGCGCGTTCCGCGTGGACCTCACGATGCCGGCATCCAGGCCGCCCGCCCCGAAGGCTTATCCGGAGACGCCGAATGACGTCGCGACCGCCCCGAGACGCTGCGCGTGGCGATCGTGGATGACGAGGCGCCGGCGCGGTTGCTGCTGCGGGAGTACCTGTCGGCGCTCCCCGACGTCGAAATCGTCGCCGAGTGCGCGAACGGTTTCGAAGCCGTCCGGGCGGTCGAGGAGACGGGCCCCGCCCTCCTCCTGCTCGACGTCCAGATGCCCGGCTTCTCGGGGTTCGAGGTCGAGGAGCTGCTCGGGCGCGAGGTGGCGGTCGTGATTCGTGACCGCGTAGACGAGTTCGCGCTGCGCGCGTTCGAGGTGCACGCGGTGGACTACCTGCTCAAGCCTTTCTCGGCCGGAGCGCCTCCTGAAGCCCTCGGGCGGGCCAGGCAGCGCATCGGCCGCCCGCGTGAGGTCGGGCTCGACAAGGTCGACCTCCGCCGCCCGGCCGCCGGGAACGTGGCCCGCTCGCCTCGTCGCGCGGGAGGGAGGGCGGGTGCACGTGATCCCGGTGGAGGCCCTGGACCTGGTCGAGGCGCGCGACGACTACGTCTGCCTGCGCTCCGGCGGCCGCGAGGTCACCAAGCAGCAGACGCTCACGGAGCTCGCGGCCGAGCTCGACCCGGCCCGCTTCGTGCGGGTCCACCGCTCGTTCATCGTGAACGTGGCGAGAGATCGCGCGCATCGAGCGCTACGCCAAGGACAGCCGGCTCGCGGTGCTCACACGACGGGACGCAAGGTGCCGGTCAGCCGCGCCGGCTACGCGAGCCTCCGGCTGTTGCTCTGACGAGTCGAAGGCTGGGCAGGTCCGGCTCATCCACCGCGAAAACCCTGGGCCGCCGCGGCATGCCAACGACCGTATCCGCACACCACAGATCCCACCATTGCCGGTCGCCAGTGAGGTAGTTTCTACCCACGTGGCGGTGTGGCTCCAGGGTAGTAAGTGCTCTTCCTGACGGGACATCGGAGGGCTAGGTTGGAGCCATGTTGAGGAAAGGACGGTATCTCATGAAACGCGGATTGGTGGTGGTGGCGGGCTCTCTGGTGGGTGTCGGGGTCATGGCGCTGGTCGGGTGCGCCTCCTCGATGGTGCCGAAGAACACGCGGCAGACGGACTCGGGAATCACGTCGATGATCCAGACGTCGCTCGAAGCCAACGACAAGGTGAAGGCGCGGCAAGTGGACGTCGAGACGCGGGAGGGCACGGTGTACCTGACCGGCGTGGTGGACACGGAGGCGGCCAAGATCGAGGCCGGAAAGATCGCCTGGCGGACGGACGGCGTGCGCGGCGTGGAGAACGATCTGACGGTCGGCGAGAGGACCGTTGGCAGCGAAATCGACGACGTGATGATCAGCTCCAAGGTCAAGGTGAAGCTCATCGCCAACTCGGATATCAAGGCCGGGGACATCGACGTGAGTTCCTCGCAGGGCGTAGTGACGCTGATCGGCCGTGTCAGTTCCGAGAGGATCAAGAACGAGGCGGGTCGCATCGCGGCCGCCACGATGGGCGTCAAGGGCGTGCACAACGAACTCCTCGTCGGCACGATGAAGTACTAGCTCCGGCGGGATTGGGGGACTGAAATGCTCTGGACGATCTTCGTCATTCTGCTCGTGTTGTGGCTGCTCGGCATGATCACCTCCTACACGATGGGCGGTTTCATCCACATCCTGCTGGTGGTGGCGGTGATCATTTTGATCGTCAGGCTCGTCTCCGGCCGACGCGTCCTCTAGGGCGATTCGCTGGCGACCTTGAAGGGAGCGCAAGACCATGACGCTGATTCTCTTGATCGTTGTGTTGGTCCTTCTCTTCGGTGGA
Organism: uncultured Acidobacteriota bacterium; assembly: GCA_963727205.1. GTDB lineage: Bacteria > Acidobacteriota > Thermoanaerobaculia > Thermoanaerobaculales > Thermoanaerobaculaceae > RBG-13-68-16. The sequence goes on from CAVSFQ010000040.1 coordinate 266,040, forward strand.
GGGGGTGGCTATTACTACTACGGCAGACGAGGACGGAGGTAGGACGTTGTTCAGTACCTGGCTGGGCATGCGCTTCGGCTCGGGGGAGACATCCCCGAGCTAGAGCGCCAGGTCATCATGAAGCGACTGGCACTTTTCGAGCGGGTTGCGTGGGGGGTGGGCCTCCTTCTCATCGCGGTGTTCACGATCGCAAGGCTGCAAGGTGCGGTCTCGAGCCGGTTGGAGATCGCGCGGTTCCAGGCCGCCCGCACCGCGTATCAGGAGGCGGCGCTATCGGCCACGAGCGCACGGGCCTCAGTAGCCGGGCCTACCGGCGTGGATTTCACCCTGTGGTCCGAGGGTCGCATCCGGGCGTACCAGGGCAGCCATGAAGAAGAGGGGCGTCGGCCCCAGGCGCTCGCGCTGCTCGAGATCCCCCGGCTCGGCCTCACGGTTCCCGTGCTCGAGGGTACCGACGAGCTCACCCTCAACCGGGGCGTCGGGCACATCGAGGGCACGGCGCTCCCGGGCGAGTGCGACAACGTAGGCATCGCGGGCCACAGGGACGGCTTCTTCCGCGTGCTCAAGGACGTGACAGACGGCGACACGATCGAGCTTCAGACCCTCCGGGAGACCCTGAATTACACCGTGGAGGACATCCGGATCGTGCTGCCGGAGGCGGTCCAGGTCCTGGCCCCGACAGGTACTCCGGTCCTCACGCTCGTCACCTGCTACCCGTTCTACTACGTCGGTAACGCGCCCGAACGCTACGTCGTGCGGGCCCGCCTGACGTCCGAGGGTCACTGATGGCAACACTCAGCGCCGTACGAGGACATGCTCAGAGAGTGAGACACGGAAAGGAGGCGGACGCGGGCACAACACAACGATCTTCCGGCAGTGGCAACACCATGTCGACACTTACAGACCGTTCTGCGTAGAACAGGCTCAAGAAAGGAAGGATTCAAAAATGTCGAAGAAGTTCATAGTTCTTGCAGTGCTGGCCGTGGTGGCGCTCACCTTCACCGTGACCGCCCAGGCCCAGGCTCTCGTCAAGCAGGAGATCACCAATGGCACCGTCGTAAACGTGGGAGACAACTTCCTCGTGGTCAAGCTGGCGGATGGCACGGTCAAGGGTTATGACGTCCCGGCCGGTTTCATGTTCGACCAGGGGGGTACCCAGGTCCCGTTGAGCGCCCTCAAGTCGGGTCAGGTCATCACGGCTTCCATCACCACAACCGAGCCCCTGACGGAGCAGGTTGAAGAGGTCACGGATGCAACGGTTGTGAAGACCATCCATCGGAACCTGCTCGTCAAGATGGCCGACGGGACATACAGGACGTACGACGTCCCGAAGGGCTACAGGTTTGCGGTCGACGGCAAGGAACTCTCCGTGTCCGAGCTCCAGCCCGGCATGAAGCTCTCGACGACCATCGTCAGCGAGAAGGAAATCAAGACGATGACAGAGCCCGAGTACCAGGCTGAAGTCCAGAGGCATGAGATGCATCCGCGTCATGCGATGCAGCCGGCTGCCACCACGGCTCCGGAAACCACAACGGTTCCGGCTTCCGCGACGGCTCCGGAGGCCACAACGGCCAAGAAGCTCCCCAAGACCGCCAGCCCGCTGCCGCTGATCGGGCTGCTCGGCCTCCTGTCGCTCGGCTTCGGCGCGGGCCTGTCGGCCCTCCGCCGCCGCGAAGAGAACTGAGTTTGCAACCACCTTGCGTCGAGGCGGGTCGTCCGAGCGGTCGGCCCGCCTCCTCTTTTGACTTCAACGCCCAATGTCTACGACAGACGCGGACAAGACAGATGTGGCTTCCTACGTCCCCCTCGCGGAGCTCAGGGGGCCTCGCGACGACAACCACAACGCTACGCCTGAACGCAAAGCCGCATCGGAGGGCACGTCTTCGGTCAGCCCAAAGGGGGTCTCGCGACTCCATCACAAACCCGCGTTCTGCGGCGCAGGGCGTTCCTGATGCTCACGTCGAGCATCAATGGCTGATGACATCCAGGACGCCGGTCCGCAGGGCGAACCATGTAAATTGCAGGAACTCGTCCTTCGGATTCCTCGCGTAGTTGACCTCCCCCTCCTTCATCGAGCCCGATTTGTCCGGAGTGTTGGATCCCCGGATTGTGAACACGCTCGCCAGGAACGAACTGATACGATTGGCAAATCCCCTTTCGGTGCCGGTCTGTGTGTCGAGAAAAGCGATCTTCAGGTCCCGGTAGATCGCGCGCACACGACCGCGGGCCCGCCCAGCGGTCACATCGACGTCGAACGCCGCTTCCTTCACGCTTCCTGACTTTATCCGCGTGTGTTCCGCAATCTCCAGGAACGCATCAAGGCGCGTCAGGTCCATCGGACCGAGCGAGCCGGAATAGCGGAACGAGAAGTCCGGTGAGGCGACCGGAATCGTCATCAGCAGCTTAAGCACCCCTGCGTTCATGAAGTCGCTTTGCGCCCGGATCCGAATGGCGGCGGATGGTTCGCCTCGGTTGGCAATGCCCTCGACGGACATGTTCACCGCAGCGAAGGTCAGCACGCCTGGAGCAGCTCCGGCGACCACTCTCTCGCCATATCTCAGGTAGCCGTTGGTGATCGTGAGGCTATCAACCTGAAGCGGTCGGTGGATCGCAGCCAACGCCTCGTGCACCATCAGTGGACGCTTCACGAACGGCTCCACCGGCTTGTCACGATCGACCAACGCATCAAAGGAGGGGCGGGAGCAGTGAACCGACCGCGCCCGGTACGACCTCCCCTGGAGCAGGTCGCCATACGCCAAACCCGACACTCTGCACTCCGGAACGGCCACACGAAACCGCGTCTTTCGAAAAGCGTTGGCCGCGAAGAACTCCGCATCTCCGACCAATGGCCGAAGCTCGGTCTCTTCTGCGATCAGCTCCGAACCCGGCACCGACGCTCGCAGCCGTGCGCAGCGAATGTCGTAGCCTACCTTGGGCATTGTCAAATCGATATTCGTCGCATCGAGAGTGGCCTTGGCAAGGACATCGGCCAGAGCAGTCGTCCCCCAAAGAAGCCGCACCCAGCGAACGCCGGTGAGCGAAATCCGACCGATCTTGAGCGTCGAACCCGCTACACTCGCTGTGACGAATTGAGCCACCAGGCGATTGGCGCCAGCCGCGTAATCCAGGTGGCCGATCCGCAACGCGTACCCGGGATGTGCTCCGGCAAACGCTCGCTCCATCTTCCTCTTGCCGAAGCCGTTGAGAATCGCACCACCAAACATGAGGATGAGCACCACAACGGCGACGACGACCGCACCAAGGCAAGCACCCACGAAGGCCGACAGTCTCGGCAGCGACAGGCTGCGGCTATTCTTCACGACTCGCCCGTGAACGATGTCCCCTTAGCGCCCGACGATTGCTCATGAGGAGCCGTCGGTTGCACGGAGGGATTTGAACTTCGCCACGCCGTCATGATGGTGACTTCCACCCGATCTGCAACCAAGCTAACACCTTCTGGAGGACTTTCAAGCCCTCTTTCCGCAGCGAGCCCGTGCCGGCGTAGTATGGTCGGCAAAGGAGCTGTGCTCCGGCGATGTGAGGCGAGCCGGAGCTGCATCCGAACAATAATGACCACCCCGACCGCTTCTGCGGGCCAGACGAGACACCCGACGCCGACGGTCCGCGCGGCGTGGGCGGCGCTCAACGCCGTTCAGCTCGCGTTCGCGCTGCTCTGGTCGGCCGCCTGCATCAGCGCCGCGCTCGTCGTGCTCGCGCTGACCCGGCGACAGGCGGTGCCGCTCGCCATGGCGCGCCGGCTCTGGGCGCCGGGGCTGCTGCGCGGGGCGGGCGCGCGCGTCGAGGTGGAAGGCGCCGACAACCTCGACGCGAAGTGCGCCTACTTGTTCGCCGCGAACCACCAGTCGTTCATCGACGTGCCGGCGCTGTTCGTCGCCCTGCCGGCGCCGTTGCGCTTCGTCGTCAAGCGCGAGCTGCGGGCGGTCCCCTTCCTCGGCTGGTACGTCGCCGCGATGGGGATGGTGTTCGTGGACCGCGCCGCCCGGAGGGACGCCGTCAAGTCGATGCGGCGCGTCCCCCAGCTCCTGCGCTCCGGGCAGAGCGTCGCCTGCTTCCCCGAGGGGACGCGGAGCCGCGACGGCGCGGTCCGGCCGTTCAAGGGAGGCTCGTTCGCGACCGCGATCGAAGCCGGCGTGCCGGTCGTGCCTGTCGCCCTGATTGGCACCGGCGGGGTGCTTCCGCCGCACGGGTTCCGCGTGCGCCCGGGCGTGCTCCGGGTGCGTGTCGGCCGCCCGATCCCCACGACCGGGCTCGCCTTGAGCCAGCGCGGCGAGCTTTCCCGGCGCGTGCGTGACGAGGTCGAGAGGCTCTACGTCGGCGCGTGAGCGTGCGCCGGCGCCGGGCGGCGCGCGGAAGCCGGCGCCGGCCCGATGCGGTTATGGTATGGGACGGAGGCGAGCGATGACCAGGCAAGAACGCGTGACGCTGATCCGGCAGTACGCAGCGGGCGGCGACGAGGTGCTGCAGGCGCTCGAGGGGTTCCCGGCGGGCAAGCTCACGGCGCGGCCGTTCCGCGGCAAGTGGACCGCCGCCGAGATCGTCCACCACCTCGCGGACAGCGAGATGACGGCGGCGATCCGGTTGCGCCGCCTGGTCGCCGAGGAGAAGCCGCTGATCCAAGGCTACGACCAGGAGGCGTTCGCCGCACGGCTCGGCTACAACGAGCGGGACATCGAGCCGGCGCTCGAGGCGTTCCTCGCGGCGCGCGCAACCACGGTGCAGGTCCTGGAGCGGATGACCGCCGCCGAGTGGGCGCGCCAGGCGTGGCACACGGAGGCCGGCCCGTTCGGCCCCGAGCGCTGGCTCGCGATCTACGCGGCGCACGCCCACAACCACGCGGCGCAGATTGCGCGGCTGCGCGCCGCGGCGAGAGCGAAGGCCGGCTCGAAGCGGGCGTCCGGCTCCAAGCGGTGACGGGCGGGTGGAACTCGGCTGCCGCCGCCACCCCGGCACCGCCTACCGGACGCCGGGGTCGGGCGCCGATGGCTACGAGCGCCTTCCCGCCCTTGGGCTTCAACCTCGAGTCACGCGCGACTGCACGCGCCTCGGGAGCGGCCGTCACCGTGACGGCTGCTCCTCGCGCTGGGTTTCGAAAAGAGTGCGGCCTCCCGGCGGGGTAGCGGCTCGGCGACCCACCCGCGGACGTGGTCCTCGGCATGGGTGACCTCCCACGGCATCCCGCCGTACTCGAACCGCATGCCCAGGTACGGCGTGCGGCTCAGGTGGATCACCGCCACCATGGCCGCGTCGCCACGGTCGAGGATGATCGGAACGGTCATGGCCGCGCCCGTTGCGCGATCACCTTGCAGCCATCGCATCTCCGGCCCGGCTGGCGCCATGGCACCCCCCCGCGGCCGTTGCTCGGGAACACCTCGAGGCACCGGCCGTCACCTGATTAGACGTAGCCGGCGGCCGGTTTGTTCATGGCGGCGGGCGCCCACGCGAACATCGCGTGCGCTCCGTCACATTGAAACCCAGTGTCACGTTCCTGCGCCCGGACCTCTCCCGGTTGCAGGAACCGCCGAACCCGATCTTCCCGGTGGCGAGTATCGACTTCGAAGGGCTTCGGCCTCTCCTTCCGTCGCGCAAGGAGGACATTCATTTGTTCGGCCTCGACCCTTGTCGGGGCCGGTCGTCCCCTCGGAATGCACTGATCATGCGGTTGCAGCACCGTTGAGCTGGAGCATCCAAACGCCGCAGTCTTGGAGTCCGGGGCGATCAATCGGCGAGGGCGGCGCGTACCTCGCGCGCCAGCGTTGCCATATCGAAGGGCTTTTGCAGGAAGCGCACTGCGCCGGTGGCGACGCCGCGGCGCACCGCCTCGTCCTTGGCGAAGCCCGACATCACGATCACCTTGAGGTTCCCCCAGCGTGTCGCCAGCACCCGCGCAACCTCCGCGCCTGAAATCTTGGGTAAGAGGAGGTCGGTGAGCAGCAGGTGGAACGGCGGCTGGTCGGGAAGGGCTTGCGCCTCCTCGCCGCTCCCCACGGCCACCACTTCGTAGCCGAGCATGGTGAGGAGTTCGGTCAGCGCACCGCGCGCCGCCGCTTCGTCCTCGACCAACAGCACGCGTTCCCCGCGGCCCTCGCCGAGTCCCTGCGGCGCGACGGCCGTTTCCCGAACCGCGGCAAACTCCCCGGAGACCTTGCGGGGAAGGGTGATGCGGAGCGTCGTGCCCTTCCCCACCTCGCTCTCCACCTCGATGCGACCGCCGTGCCGGCTCACGATGCCGTGCACCACGGCAAGCCCGAGGCCGGCGCCCTCGCTCGCGTGTTTGGTGGAGAAAAACGGCTCGAAGATGCGGTCGCGGATCCCCTCCGGAATGCCGCAGCCGGTGTCGCGTACAACGAGTTGCACGCCCCCGTCCTCGGCAACGCCCGTGGCGAGGGTCAACCGACCGCCGCCCGGCATGGCTTCAGACGCGTTGACCGCGAGGTTGATGACCACCTGCTCGAGCTGCACGAGGTCGGCCTCGATGGGAAGTGGGGCGGCGGCCAGGTCGAGCTGCACGGTCAGGTCCTCGCGGATCAGGTGGTGAAGAAAGCCGGCCGTGGTTCGCACCACCTCGTTGAGATCCACTCGCTCCGTCTTGACGACCTCACGCTGCGAGAAAACCAACAGCTGGCGGGTCAGGGACGCGCCGTGCGCCACCCGCTCTTGGATCTCTCGCGCCCGCGCACGCACCTGCTCCACGTCCTCGGAATGGGCGAGGAGAAGCTGGGTGTGGCTGAGCACGGCCTGCAGCAGGTTGTTGAAGTCGTGGGCAATCCCGCCAGCCAGCAGAGCCGCGACCTCGAGCCGCTGGATCTCCGCGAGCCGCGCTTGCACGACCTTGCGCTGGGTGAGGTCCCGCATGACAACCTGCGCTGCGCGCTCCCCGGCCCACGTCGTGGGCGTCTGGGCGATTTCGACCGTCACCCGCGTGCCATCCGGCCGCAGCAACGTCTCCTCGAACGGCGGCGGGACCTCGCCCTGCCCGATGGTCCTGGAGACGCGCTCCAGCGCCGCGGCGCGGTTCCCCTCGGGGAGGAAGTCGGTGATCGCCTGTCCGACGCTCCCTCCCGGGTCGTCAAGACCTACCAGGTGGCCCATCGCGAGGTTGCTGAAGGCGACGCGGCCGTCGACCACGATTCCAACCCCGTCAGGCGACGTCTCGACGAGGGTGCGAAAACGCTCCTCGCTATCCCGCAGTGCGCTCTCCGCGGCCTCGCGTTGGATCGCGGCGCCAAGCGTGCCCGCCGCCGCCCGCAGCCACTCCAGTTCGGTCAGGGACCAGACGCGGCCCCCTCTGCAATCGTCGAAACCGATGAAGCCCCAGGGCCGGCCGGCGACGAAGATCGGCACCGCCGCGAGCGATAACACGCCCGCCGACCCGGAGAGCGCGCGCTCCGGTTCGGGGAGGGTGTCCACCGCGCCGTGGATGATGCCGCCTTGCGTCAACACCTCCAACCAGCGCCCGTAGCCTGCGGCGAGAACCGGCACGTTCTGCCGTTCCGGTCTTTCGATCTGGGAGGCAACGCCCGCATCGACCCACTCGAAGCGCTGGCTCACGAGCAGCGTGCCGTCGGTCGCCGAGAAGAACTCGAAGATGTACGAGCGACTTGCCCTGGCGGCCTCCCCCAGGCGCATGAGGACCTCGTCGCAACATTCCCTCCAGCGTGGCACCACCAGCAGCTTCTGGGCGGCGAACGCGACCGCGGTGAGGATCGCGTCACGGCGCTCGAGCGCCGCCTGGGCGTTCTTGCGCTCCGTGACGTCTCGGACGATGGCGAAGGTGGCGACGAAACGACCCTCGTCATCGAACTGCGGCGTTCCGGTCACGAGCAGGGATCGACGTTCGCCGTCGGGTGGAGAGATCTCGAGCTCGTAGGTTGTCGTCAGGCCCTCCGCGCGGGCCTCGCCTTGCCGACGCAGTGCCGCGAGGCCGGCCTCGCTGACAAACTCCCTCACGCTGCGTCCGACGAGCGACCCGGGCGCGACGCCGAAGATCCGGTCGTTGGCGGGGTTCGAATAGCGGATGACCTCCCCGCGGTCCACGATCGCGAGGCCCTCCGCGAGGTTCTCGACCAAGGCGTGATGGCGGTCTTCGCTCTGCCGCAACGTCTCTTCGCCGCGTCTTCGCAACAGAGCGCTGACGACGATCTCGCCGACGACCCTGAGAAGGGTGACGTCCGGTTCAGACCATGTCGTCTCGGCGCGCACCGAGTCGAAGCCAAGGAAGCCAACCAGCGACTGCCCACGAACCAGGGGCACGACCACCAGGGACTTGACCAACCCCGCTTCAAACGCCTCCAACTCCGTGGCCGCCTCCGGGGGCAGGTCGGCCGTTCGGGGAACGTGAACGGTCTCGAACCGGTTCAACTTCGCCATGATCCAGGGGAAGGCGCCTGTCGGCAGGTTCTGCAGTTCCTCCCGCTGGGGTGCGATCCCCGGGGCGCACCATTCGTGGGTATTGCTGTGGGTCGTGCCGTCCGGGGAGATCTGAAAGAGGTAGGTGCGATCCACGCCGGCGAAGGCGCCAATCGCCCCCAGAGCATCCACGATCGCCGCATCCAGCGCCCCCGACTCCACGTCGATGAAGTGGTGCGAGATGCCGGCGACGAGATGCTCGGCCTCCAGGCGGTGGCGAAGCGCCTCCTCCGCGCACCTGCGCTCGGTGATGTCGCGGGCGATTCCGACATAGCGGCGCACCTCGCCCGTTCGCTCTCGCACGGGAAAACCGGAGTCTGCAATCCAGCGCACCGTCCCATCGGGGCGAAAGATACGGTACTCGACGGCAAACGGTTGGTCGCTCTGCATGACCTCCATCTCGCCGAGCACCCGCGCCTGATCGTCCGGGTGGATTGGGTCGAGGAACGAGCGCGGGTTCTCATGGAGGCTGGCCAGGGAGCGCCCCCAGATGCGTTCGTAGGCCGGGCTGATGTAGAACATCTTCGAGATGTCCTTGTCCGCCGCCCAAAACGCGTCGGGGATGGTCTCGGCGATCTGGCGGAACCGTTCCTCGCTCTCTCGCGAGGACTCCTCGGCCCGCTTGAGTTGGGTGGAATCGACCGAGATGCCGCCCACCAGCGCGTTCTGCCCCCGTTCGTCGGGGATGGGGAACTTGCTGACCATCCAGTTGCGGACGCTGCCGCGGTACTGGACCAGGTCCTCACCCTGGAACGGCTCCCCCGTGGCCAGGATCGCGCGGTCCTGGGCCCTCCAACTTTCCGTCGTCTCGGGAGTGAGGAAGTCGCTCGCCGGCCGGTCCAGAACTCCGGAAACCGGCTGGCCCAGGACTTCGGCCATCATCGGGTTCACGAAGACGAATCGACCTTCCTTGTCGCGGATGAAAGCGCCGCCCGGGAAGTGCTCCATGAAGGCCTCGAAGCGCCGCTGACTCTCGATCAGGGCTACCCGCGCCAGCCTCTCGCGGCGTAGCCATGCCGCACTGATGACCCCGATCGCCACCATCGCAAGGAGGATCGTGGTGCGCATGTAAAGTTCGTACGGTGAGGCTTCCAGGATGAAGACGTCGAGAAAGGGTTCCTTCGAGAAGAACAGGGAGTCGACGACCGCGTCGCCGATCCACATGGACCCACCAACGGCAGCCGATAGGATGACCACTTTCGTCTCGGTCTTCATGACCCGTCTCCGCCTGCCACGGTTCGCGCTTTCAGGGTACCAGGAAAGAAACCGGATCGCGGCCACCCGGGAGACATCCGCCACCCGACTCTTCCTCTGGGGTCAGGGGTCATCGGACCGGTCGTGCCCGTTCTCCCGGCGCCACCAGGCACCTTGGGCCACGGACTCGCGCGTCGGCCCGTACCGCCGCTAGGGCGCGCTACCCGGCGCCTGTCTTGGGTTTCGCGCCCTCGGCGGCGTGTCGTGCGCTCTGGATCGCGAGGTACGGAGCGGCCTTCGCCGGTTCGCCCTCCCGCCGGTACAGCTCGATGATCCAATCGAGCGCGTTGTCCACGCGGGTGCGATCGTTGATGCCCAACTTGTCGCGCAGGGTGGGGAGGCTCCCGACGAGGAGCGGCTCGGCCGCGGCGTTCTTCCCTTGCTTCAGCAGGCAGCCGCCCAGCTCACCCTCGGCCTTGGCCGCGTCCCACGGGTCGGGAGGCGGCGAGGTGCGGTTCGTCGCGATCACCTCGCGCAGCAACCCTTCGGCTTCGCGCAGGCCCGCGGGGGCGCCCTCGGCGTCGAGCACGGTCGCGAGGTTGACCAGGACGAACCGCGTGCGGAAGTCCGTCGGCGGGACCTTCGCGCGCAGGATGGCGAGCGCGCGCCGGTTCTCGCTCTCGGCGGCCGGAAGGTCCCCCAGCACGCGGTGGACCTCGGCGAGGTTCGCCAGGTCGAGCGCCAGCTGGGGATGCTCGTCGCCCAGCACCTTCTCGTGGATGGCCAGGGCCTGTTTGTAGAACGGCTCTGCCTCCCTGTACTTCCTCTCGGCGACAAGCGTGGCCCCGACGTTGCCGGCAAGCAGCGCGACATCAGGGTGGTTGGGGGGAAGCGCCTTCTCGTAGGTCGCGAGCGCTGCGCGGAACGAGCGTTCGGCGCCGGCGAGGTCGCCCTTGCGCACCGAAAGCAGCGCCAGGTTGGACTGCATCGGCACGACATCGAGCGTGTCGGGTCCCTCGACCTGCTTGCGGATGGCGATGGCCCGGTCGTACGCCGCCTCGGCATCCTTGTAGTCGCCAAGGTGGTTCTCGGCGTTGCCGAGGTCGTTGAGGACCTGCGCGACGTTCAAGCTCGAGGGCCCTTCCCGCTTCTCGTAGATCGCGAGCGAACGCTCGAACTCCGGCTTCGACTCCGCATCCTGGCCCCGGCTCTGGAGCAGGAGTCCCAGGCTGCGCAGCGTGTCCGCGACCGGAAGGCTGGACGCTCCGAACACCTGCGTGCGCGTCCGCAGGGCCTCTGCGAGGAGGGGCTTGGCCCGGTCGAAGAGGCCGAGGCTCGAGTAGACGTCGCCCATCGTGTCCACCAGCGTGGCGCGGACCTCGGGGTCCATCGTGTGGTCCGCCCGGATCTGCGCCGTGCCCTTGTCGAGCAGCTCGCGGGCGGTGATCGTGGCGCCGCGGGCTTGATCGGGCCTGGAGACGCGGAAGAGCCTGACCAGGAAGCCCGAGACCTGCCCGGTGATCGCCGCCTGGCGGTTGGCCCGGTCGCGTTCGAGGGCGATCCGGCGGGCCTGAACCGTCATGGCGCCGGCGACGCCGGCGAGCACGACGACGAGGGAGACGGCAAACGCGAAGCCGGCCTTGTGGCGGGAGACCATCTTGCGGAGCTGGTAGACGGTGCTCGGGGGCTGGGCCACGATCGGCTGGTTGTTGAGGTAGCGGCGGACGTCTTCGGCGAACCCGGCCGCGCTCTGGTAGCGCTGCGCCGCATCCTTCTCGAGCGCCTTCCCCACGATCGTCTCGATCTCGCGCCCCGCCAGCGAGCGGCCCGGGAGCCGGCCGCGCAGCCGCGGCGGTTCGCTGCAGATGATGCGGGCGGCCTCCGGCAGGCTCGCGCGGCGCAGGTCGTACGGCAGCCCGCCGGTGAGCATCTCGTAGAGGATGACCCCCAGGGAGTAGACGTCGGTGCGCAGGTCCATCTCGTCGGTGTCGCCGCGGATCTGCTCGGGGCTCATGTACGGCACGGTGCCGCGGATCGTGCCGCTCTCCGTCGCCATGCTCGCGCCCGCGCCGTCCCCGTCCGCGATGCGCGCCAAACCGAAGTCGAGCACCTTCACGGTCGGCCCCGCCGCCCCCCCGCGCGACGCGCCCGTGGCCGCGTCCTCCTGCACGAGGATGTTGCTCGGTTTCAGGTCGCGGTGGATGACGCCCCGCTGGTGCGCGTAGGCGACCGCGTCGCAGATCTGGAGGAACAGCTCGAGCCGGGACCGGACGCTCGCGCGGTCGCCGGCCGCGGCCGGCGGTTCGCCGGCGAGGAACTCGTCCAGCCTGCGGCCCTGGACCAGCTCCATCGCGAAGAAGTACTGCCCGTCGCCGGTACGGCCCGCTTCGTAGATGGCCGCGATCCCGGGATGCTTGAGGCGCGCCAGCGCCTGGACCTCGCGCTGGAACAGCCGCACGACGGCCTCGTCCACGTAGGCGCCGCCCCGGATGATCTTGAGGGCGACCTCGCGCCGCGGGTTGCCCTGCAGCGCCTCGTAGACCACCCCCATGCCTCCCTCGCCGAGCTTCCGAACGAGGGTGTAGCCGCCGATCGAGGCGGAGAGGGGCGGAGGCCCGTCCAGCCGCCCCGGCAGGGCAACATCCAGCGGGGCTTGCGTGGGCGTCGCGGCCGGGTCGTCGGGTTGCAGCGTCTCGTCCATTCTCGCGACCTGTCTACGGTTCATGGAAACCCAATCGGAGACCGGAGGAATTCCCCGGCCTCTGACCCGATGTCCGGCCGGGCCGGCAGAATGCCCGCGCGTACGTTGGGGTTGCTATCCAGTGTCGGCACATGGAGGTACGAGATGAGCAAGGGGCGACTGGAGGCGTTCAGCGACGGCGTGGTCGCGATCCTGATCACGATTTTGGTGCTGGAGTTGCGGGTGCCGCGGGCCGCCGACTGGGGCGCGCTGCGCCCTCTCCTGCCGGTGTTCCTGACGTACGTGCTGAGCTTCGTGTTCCTCGGGATCTACTGGAACAACCACCACCACATGCTCCACCTCGCGGACCGGATCAACGGCGCGATCCTGTGGGCCAACCTGCACCTCCTGTTCTGGCTGTCGCTGGTGCCGTTCGTCACCGCCTGGATGGGCGAGAACCACTTCGCCGCGCTGCCGACGGCCGCGTACGGCGCCGTGCTGCTGATGGCCGCCGTCGCCTACACGATCCTCGAGAGCACGATCATCGCGGCGCAGGGCCCGGGGTCGAGGCTGGCGGCTGCCGTGGGCACGGACTTCAAGGGCAAGCTCTCGATCGCGCTCTACGCGGCGGCGGTCGCGCTGGCGTTCGTCAACCAGTGGATCTCGGATGGGCTGTACATCGTTGTGGCGCTCATGTGGCTCGTGCCCGACCGGCGCATCGAGTCCAGGGTGGCCGACTGATCGCGGCCGCGGGGCGCAGGACTGCTCGCGGCGGGCGCCGCACCGAGCGCGGCTCCCGCCACGCGACCTACTGCGAGATCCCGAGCAGACGGAGCATGAACGCGTACTTGAGCGCCGTCAGTCTGTACCGCTCCAACCGCCCGGAGGCGCCGCTGTGGCCGGACGCCATATTGGTCACCAGCAGGAGCGGGTTCGAGTCCGTCTTCATCGCGCGCAGCTTGGCGACCCACTTGGCGGGGTTCCAGACCATGACCTGCGTGTCGTTGAACGCGCCGGTGACCAGCAGCGCCGGGTACGCTTGCGCCTTCACGTTGTCGTACGGCGAGTACGACAGCATGTAGTCGTACTCGGCCTTGCGGTTGGGGTTCCCCCACTCCTCGTACTCGACGGTGACGAGCGGCAGCGAGGGATCGAGGCTGTCGCTCACGACGTCGGTCCACGGAACCTCGGCGATGATCCCCTTGAAGAGATCCGGGCGCCAGTTGGCCACGACGGCCATCAGCATGCCGCCGGCCGAGAGGCCGTTGGCGAAGAGGTAGGCCGGGCTCGTGTACTTCTGCGCGACGAGGTATTCGGCGCAGGCGATGAAGTCGGAGTAGGTGTTCCTCTTGTGAAGCAGCTTCCCGTCCTCGTACCAGGCGCGGCCGAGGTCCGAGCCGCCCCGCACGTGGGCGATCGCGACGACGAAGCCGCGGTCGAGGAGGGAGAGGCGCTCGGGGGCGAAGTCGGGCCGGACCACGCGGCTGTTGCCGTAGGCGCCGTAGGCGCACAGCAGGAGCGGGTTCGTGCCGTCGCGGCGGAGGTCGCGGCGCATCACCAGGCTGATCGGGACGAGCTTGCCGTCCGGGGCGGGGGCTTCGAGGCGGCGCACTTCGTAGCGGGACGGTTCGAATCCACCGAGGACTTCGTCGCGCTTGAGCACCTTCTTGGCGCCCGAAGCGAGGTCCACGTCGTAGATGGTGGTCGGCACGACCGGCGAGGAGTAGCGGACGCGGAACGAGCGGCTCGCGTACTCCGGCGTGCTCTCGAGCACGGCGTCGTACGCGGCGTCGGGGAACTCCACGACGTGCCCCGGGCCGCCGGCGAGGGGCAGGATTCGCATCCGCGCCAGCCCCTTGACGCGCTCCTGCAGGACGGCGAAGCCCTTGAAGACGTCGAACTCCTCGAGGAGGACTCCCGGCTCGGGGGGCACGAGGGGCTTCCAGTCGCGCACGCCCGTCTTCCCGGGTTCCGCCCGCATCATCCTGAAATCGGGGGCCCCGAGGTTGGTGCGGATGTAGAACGTCCCCCCGCCGTGCTGGACCCAGTAGCGCAGTCCGGAGGTCCTCGGCTGGAAGATCGCGAGCTTCGCCTTGGGGTCGGCGAGGTCCAGGATCCGGTACTCCGAGGTCGTCTCGCTCGAGGTCTCGACGAGCGCATAGGCGCGCGACTTCGAGAGGGAGAGCGCCACTTCGAACATCGGGTCGTCCTCCTGGAAGAGGACGGCGTCGCTCTCGACCGGCCGGCCGATGATGTGCCGCACGACGCGATAGGTGCGAACGGAGGCGTCCGGCGTCGTGTAGAGGACGCTCCGGCTGTCGGCCGCCCACACCACCTCCCCGGACGTGCCGGGGAGGACGTCGGCGAGCAGTTGGCCGGTGACGAGGTCCTTGAAGCGGATCGCGTGCCGGCGGTCGCCGAAGGTGTCGGCGGCGAACGCCAGCAGCCGGTTGTCCGGGCTGACGACCGGCTGGCTGGTCTTGTAGATCGCGTGTCCCGCTGCGAGCGCGTTGACGTCGAGCATCACCTCGTCGGCCGCGCCGGCGGCGGCCCTCCGGCGGCAGTACAGGGGATACTCCTTCCCTGTCTCGAAGCGCGTGAAGTAGAGGTAGCCGTTTTCCTCGAAGGGGAGCGTGCGCTCGTCGGGTGCGAGACGGCCCGAGATCTCCGCGAAGATCCTCGCCTGCAGCGCCTCGGTCGGCTTCATGAACGCGGCAGCGTAGGCGTTCTCGGCGTCGAGGTAGGCCTTGAGCCGGGGGTCGCTCTTGTCCCGCATCCAGTCGTAGTCGTCGGTGCGTCTGTTCCCGTTGAACTCGAGGACCTTCGGCACCCGCACCGCAACCGGCGGAGTCGGACCTGGGCCGATCGCGGGGCTTGCCTGCGCCCAAACAGGGGCAGGCGAACCGACGGCCAGCGCGCCCAGAATTGCGAAGCCAGCCAGGCCGATGCGGTTGGGCTTCCTCTCGAGCATTCGTCTCTCCTCCGATGCCGGGCGCACACCACGACCCGCGACGCGCCGCCTGTCCCTACAGCTTCACCTCGGCGTACCAACCCTTGTCCACGATCGTGGTGCCGTACGGCTTCGACAGCGCTTGCAGCTCCTCGATGATCCTCTTGCACCTCGCGGCGCTCGCGAGCCGGGGGACGCCGTAGAGCGGCCCCTCGTCGTCGATCGTGAACGGGATCAGCTCGATCCGCTTGAGCTTCTCGTTGTTGACGGTCATCCGCACGACGACCCCTTCGAAGATCTCGACCGGGTCGCGGCGGTCCCACACCGACACGTTGGTCGGGCGCGCGATCTCGCCGTCGCGCTGGTGGATGAGGTCGACCGGGATCTTGTCCGGGGTGCGGTACTGGTAGATGAAGTTGGAGAGGCTGTAGAAGATCGGCTTCCCCTTGTAGATCTCGATCCCGCGCAGGACGTGCGGCCCGCTGCCCAGGACCATGTCGGCGCCGGCGTCGATCGCCCGGTGGAACATGATCTCGTCGTTGGCCGGCGTGTGGTCCTGGATGCCGTACGCGCGGTGGTGGCTGACGTCGTGGTTGTGCAGGGCGACCATGAGGATGTCGTTGTGGCGCTTGCCCAGGACGACGTCGTCCTCCATCGCCTCGATGTCGCTCTTGACCGGGCCCTCGACCGTCTCGGCCTTGCCGTCCTTCCCGGCCACGAGGATCTCCGCGGGGTTGATCGTGGCGAGGCACGGACCGCCGGGATCCGTGCAGCGGTACTTGGAGGTCCAGTAGCGCATGTACGAGAGCAGGCCGAAGCTGGTCTTCTGGCTCTGCACGCCCATCGTTCCGGGCTCGTGCGCCGCGGCCAGCGTGAGGCCCGCGCCAGCGTGGGTGATCTGGGCGTGATCCAGCGCTCTCAGACAGTCCTTCAGCCCCTCGGGCCCGAAGTCGAGGGCGTGGTTGTTCGCCATGCTGACCAGGTTGATGCCGATCGCCGCGACCTCCCACGCGAACTCGGGGTCAGCGCGGAAGTTGTAGAACGGCCGCTGCAGCTCAGGGTGGGAGTTCAGGGAGAACTCGAGGTTGCCGTACGCGATGTCCGCCTCCTGCATGATCCGGAAGAGCTGCCGGTGATCCGGTTCGGGCAGGTTCGAGATCTGCTGGTTGAAGATCATGTCCCCGACGCCGGTGATGACGATGTCCCCCGGTTCCTCCCGGAGCAGCTTCGTGACCCGCTCCTCCCAGTTCACGTTCTCCGGCGGCTGCGGCGGGTGGATCCGCCGGTTGTACACCGAGTTGCTCTGGTCGAACGTGAGCTTGGGCGGCGCCTGGGCCTGAGCGAGGGCGGTCCCGGCCCCCAGCGGCAGCGCGGCGGCCGCCACGACCAGCGCCGCGATGCGCTGCAGACGGCTACGGTTTGTGGCGTTCATGCGATGTCCCTCCCTTGCCGGCTGAAAGACGGGGCGGCCTCGCGGCCGCCCCTTGCGCAAGATGGAAGCGAGTGCGTCAGAAGTCCAGACGGACGCCAAGCCTGACCTGGCGTGGGTTCTCGATCGTGTACGGGGTCCCGTAGCTGCTCAGCTTCGACCAGGTATTCGAGTTCGCGTTGTAGCTGCCCCAGCGGTTGTAGGTGTCGACCATGGTGTTGTTGTTCAGGACGTTGAACACCTCGCCGGAGACCGTCAGGCGGAGGTCCTTGGCCAGCCTGGGGCTCCACGCCAGCCGGACGTTCAGGAGGTGGCGGGAGGGGAATTGCTCCGTGCCGCGCGGCACGAGGTCGATGTTCCGGCCTGAGGTCGAGTTGTAGTCGAGCCCGCGGGTCACGCGCACGTACGGCGTCCAGTACATGCCCGAAAGGTAGTTGTACTGGCCGCTGAACTGGAAGTTGAGCGGCAGGTCCACCGCGGCGTTGAGCTTGAAGTCCCACTCGTTGTACGACAGGTCGATGCGGCCGTCGGCGTTGGTGAGCCCGTTGCGGTCCTTGAACTCGCTGATGTAGCCGTCGTTCGTGTACTGGTTCCCCTTGAGGTCCGTCCAGACGAGCGAGCTGGAGAGGTACCAGCCGTTGGAGTGGCGCTTCTCGAAGCGCATGACGACGGACTGGTAGTCGCGGTACGCGCCGTTGTCGGTGGTGAGGACGTAGTTCTGCGGCGAGTTGAGGACCCAGATCGGCAGGGTGCCGCCCGTCAACGGGTTGTTGGTGGCGGTCTTCAAGGTGTAGTCCTCGTTCGTGTTGATCATCGCCATGATGTCGCGGAACCGGCGGTCGATCAGGTCGAGGCCGAGCACCATGTCCTTGCCGATCTGTTGCTCGACCGTGATCAGCGCCTCGTCGACGTACTGCTGGGCGTACTTGCCCATCGTGGCGGCATCAGGGACCGAGTAGGTCTCGCAGCCCGGGTCGCCGTTGGAGTCGAGGTCGTACTTGCCGGTGGCGGAATCCCAGTAGCAGTCGATGACGGGCGGCGCGATGTGTCCCGAGACCTCGCGGTCGTAGATGTACCCCATCATCTTCTGGTGGTAGCGGCCCCAGTGGACCTTGAGGGCCGTCTTGGAGTCCCCGAAGACGTCCCACACGAACCCGATGCGCGGGTCGGCGAAGCTCACGTTGTAGACGTCGGTGTTGCCGGTGCCGGGCTGGAAGCCGCCCTTGTAGTTGCCGTAGCGCACGCCGTAGTTGAGGGTCCACCGGTTGAGCCGCATCGAGTCCTGCGCGTACAGGTCGATCGACGTGGTCTGCAGCCACTCGTGGTACTCGCCGTAGCCGGTCTCCCGGTAGGCGTACTCGTTCAGGCCGCACTCGGGGTGGGCCATGTAGTAGGCGAACTGGGCGTCCCCCTCGCCTGGGCAGGCCGAGGAGTCGTCGTACAAGGTGGCGCCGCCGTTGGGCGTCGAGTTGTAGGCCACGGTCGCGCTTTCGTAGGTCCCGCCGAACTTGAACGTGTGCGAGTCGTTGGGGGTGAACAACCCGTCCTTGAACAGGCTCCACGACGCGTCGAGCGTGACCTGGTGGCGGTGCGAGAGCAGCGTGTTGTCGAGGTTCTGCCACGCGATCCCGGTGTTCTGGTCGTAGCGCTGCGAAACGTCGGTGCCGTTGTACGGCAGCTCGTCGAGTCGGCCGTCGAACCCGGTGAGCTTGACGGTGACGAAGTTGGAGGCGTTGAGCAGCGACTCCCAGCTCGAGGCGAAGGTGTAGTTCGGCGACTCTTCCTTGTACGAAGCCTCCGGCAGGACGCTGGCGCTGACGCCGCGGTGGTCCTGGACCAGGCCGTCGTGCTCGAGCATCAACTGGAGGCGGTTGTTCACGCCGGCCTGCCAGGTGAGCTTGCCGAGGTAGCGCGGGACCTTGCGGTCGGTCGAGATCGACGCGCCCACGTTCGCGGTGTCCTTCTCCCAGTCCTCGCCGGAGACGAAGTACCAGAGCTTGTCCTTCAGCACCGGTCCGCCGAGGCTGAGCGTGTAGTCGTGGAACTTGGACGGAGCCTGAGGGCCGAGGTCGGCCGGGGTGTTGTTGGCGACCCAGGAGCTGGGCTGGTTGTAGGCTTCGAGGCTGCCGTGAAACTCGTTGCCGCCCGACTTGGTGACGCCGTTGATCATGCCGCCGGTGTAGCCGCCGTACTCGGCGTTGGCGCCCAGGCCGCCGATCTGGATCTCCTGCATCCACGCGATGCTCGGGAGCAGCCAGTAGTCGCCGCCGGCCGGGTCGGCGATGTTGACGCCGTCGAGGGTGTAGGCGTTCTGCGTCGAGCTCGTGCCGCCGTACGCCATCATGGCGTCGCCGGTGGACGAGGTGGGGTCGATCGTCACGCCGGGGGCGGCGGCGAGCAGGGAGTAGTAGTCGCGGGGCAATGGCTGGTTATCGAGGAACTGCGAGTCGAAGCTGGTAGAGACCGAGTTGCTCGCGACGCTGACCAGCGGGGCCACGCCGGTGACGGAGACCTCTTCGGATACGGTCGCCTGCGGTAGCGTGATGTCGATCACCAGCGCCTTCGCGAGGTTCACGCGGACGTTCTTCGCGCTCTGCGTTGCGAAGCCCGAGAGACCGACCTCGAGCTGGTACAGCCCCGGGGGAAGCGACGGGAAGCGGTATACGCCGCGCTCGTCGGTGACGGTCGTCGCCGTGCCGGCGACGAGGACGTCGGAGGTCACGGTCGCCGTCGCGCCGGGGAGCACGCCCCCGCTCGAATCCTTGACCGTGCCCCGAATGCTGCCCGATGTGTCCGACTGGGCGGCAACGGGCACCGCCAGCGCGAGCAGCAGCAGTGTAAACAACGCTCCTCTGAGAACAGCACGCATCATTTCTCCTCCCTGGGCACCACGGGGGTTCCCCGCAGCACCTCGGTCCTTGACCGGAAACCCGCACGGGCTCGCCACTCCGGCCTGTCAAATGCCAGGCGCGCGCCCCGCCGCGATGACGTCGCGTCGCGCCAATACGTGCTCATCCCTGCACCCTCATCGCGGCGACCAGCGACCCGCCCGCCGCCTCGATGTGGCGGCGCACCGCGCGCTCGGCAGCCCCGGGGTCGTGGGCGCGGAGCGCGTCGAGGATCGCCGTGTGCTCCTCGATGTCCGGCGCGTCCCGCTCCGGCACCGATTCCCTCGCCACCCGCGGCACGTTGCTCCACAGCATCGTGGGGAACGCCCCCCACAGTTGCGCCAACGTGCGCACCAGGTACGACCTCCCGCTGGCGCCGAAGATCCCGGAGTGGAACAGGCGGTTGAGCTCGCGGTACTCGACGATGTCGTCCGGGGTCTTGCAGCGCACCATCCGGTCGTACACCCGCATCAGCTCGGAGATCTCCCCGTCGGTGATGCTCGCGGCGGCGTACCGGGCCGCCATCCCTTCGATGAACGCCCGGCACGCGTAGAGGTCCTCGACGTCCTCGACCGAGAACTCGACGACCCTGATCCCGCGGTACGGCACATGCTCCACGAGCCCCTCGCCCGCGAGCAGCTTCAGCGCCTCGCGCACCGGGGTCTGGCTGACGCCCTGCTCCAGCGCGAGGCGCTCCTGGCGCAGCCACTCGCCCGGTTTGATCAGTCCCTCGAGGATCTCGGACCGCAGGCGGTCCGCCACCCAGAGTCGAAGCTGCTGGTGTGAGCGTGGCGTGGTTTCCGTCGGCATGGTGGCCTCGATGTATTAGATATAATGTATCCTGCATCATGTTTAGCAGAGCAAAATCCACAAGTCAAGACCGGGGCCGGCCCGCCCACCGCGTCAAGTTCCGATGCGGGGTGCGACCACCGGGCGCACGGTTGTCAATGACGAAGGGCAATCGACAGCGGGGGCGAGGAGCTGCCACGGGGCCTCTACTCGCGGGCCGCGGTCGTCCGGTGGAGGCTCCCGAGGGTTGACGACCCGGAGAGACGCAGCGCGAGCGGCAGCCCCAGACGCCGGCGCGCTCACGACGGTCCGCGTCGCAAGGTCGAACGTCTCGCCCGGGAGGAGCACGTTCACCTTGAGCCCATGCGCACCGAGCAGCGCCTTGCCGTCCGCGGCCGGCTGCCGGCTGAGCTTCGCGCCGGAAGCGTCGATGACGATCACTGAGCTGTTGCCCAGCACCTGGAATGTCTGGTCGGGCCGAACCCACACGGCGGCCGTCTCGTCGATGCCGACGCCCAGCAGCTCGGGGTGCTCGAGGATCACGGCCAGCAGCCGGTTCTCGCGCTGGCGCTTGATGAAGTGCTGGTCCACGATGACGCCGCGGAAGAAGCCGAGGCCGGGCTTCAACTCGACGGTGTCGGCCCGGATGACCTTGAAGTCGCCCTCGCCGGTGATCATCGGGTTGCTCTGACACGCGGTGCCGGCCGAGGTGCCGCCGACGACGGCGCCGCGCTCGAACGCGGCCGCGATCGCCGCGCCGACCGGGGTGTCGAGCAGCGCGTTCGTGATCCGCACCTGGTCGCCGCCGCCGAAGAAGATCCCGCCGGCCTTGACCGCGAGCTCGGCCAGATCGGGGCGCATCGCGTCGGCCCTGGTCTTGATGTCGAGGAAGGTCACGTTGGTGCAGCCGTACTCTTCCTTGAAGAGCTTGACGTAGTACGAGCCGGCGTCGGCCTCCTCGGAGGCGGTCGGGATCGCCACGATCGCCGCGTGTGGCCCGCCCGCCAGCTCGACGAACTTCGCCATCGCGTCCTTGGGCTTGTCCCCGCCGCCGATGAGGATCAGGTTGCCCTTGGGAGCCGGGGCCGCGGCGAACGCCGCCGCAGCGCACACCATCGAACCGAGGATTGCAAGAGTCCGTCGCATTGTGAAGTCTCCTTGTGGGTGCTCGCCGTTGCTACGAAGCGCGTCAGCGGTGGCACCGGTCACCTTCCGCGCGCTCACTGTTGATCCCTCATCGCCGACTGCAGCGCCTCGCCCGCCAACCGGATGTGATCGCGCACGGCGCGTTCGGCCGCATCGGGGTCGTGAGCGCCGAGCCCAGCCACGATCGCCGAATGCTCCACGACGTCGGGCTCGTCCCGGCTCGGGACCGATTCGGTCGCCACCCGCGGCACGTTGCTCCACAGCATCGTCGGGAACGCGGCCCACAGCTGGGCGAGCGTCCGCACCAGGTACGACCGCCGGCTCGCGGTGAAGATTTTGCCGTGGAAGCGCCGGTTCAGCTCCCGGTACTCGCCCAGGTCCCTCGGCGTCTCGCACGCCGCCATCTCGGGCACGAGGGCGGCAAGCTCCGCCAGTTCGCCGGCGGTGATGCTCACGGCCGCGAAGCGGGCGGCCATCCCCTCGATGAACGCCCGGCATGCGTACAGGTCCTGGACGTCGGCGATCGAGAACTGGACGACGCGGGCGCCGCGGTACGGGACGTGTTCGACGAGCCCCTCCGAGGCGAGCTGCTTGAGCGCCTCGCGCACCGGCATCTGGGAGACGCCGTGCTCCTGCGCGAGCCGCTCCTGGCGCAACCACTCCCCCGGTTTGAGTCGCCCCTCGAGGATGTCGGAGCGGAGCCGGTCGGCCACCCACTGCGGCAGCTGCTTGTGCACGCCTGGGGTGTTTTCGCTGGACATTGCGGCTCCTCCAATATTTGATATAAAATCTAATCCAACGTGAAGCTACCCCACCCCCGGCCGCGAGTCAAGAGGCGCCGCCAGCTCCTTCCGGGAGCCTTGCCGGGTTACCCAAGTCATTGCCACACAGATGGATTCGTGAAGAGCAAAGGAGGATCCATGGTTTCCAGGAGCACGCGCCGCGCAAATGGATGTCTGATCGTCGGGTTGGCGGCTGCCTTCGCCCTGGCGGCGGCCGGGAGCGGCCATGCCTGCACCACTGCCGTCGTCTCCGGGATGGCGGCCGCCAACGGGCGGCCGCTCCTGTGGAAGAACCGCGACGCCGAGAACAAGCAGAACCAGGTGGTCTACGACGACACCGGCCGCTACCCGTTCGTCGGCGTCGTCAACTCGGGCGACCCGGCGGGATTGGAGGTCTGGGCGGGGGTCAACGCCAAGGGGTTCGCGATCATGAACTCGGCCTCGTACAACCTCGCCAAGACCGACTCGACCGCTGAGGGACAGCTGATGCGCCTGGCGCTGCAGTCGTGCGCCACCGTCGAGGAGTTCCAGGCGTTGCTCGAGAAGACCAACGGCGGCCGCGACGTGACCGCCAACTTCGGGGTGATCGACGCCCGCGGCGGCGCGGCGATCTTCGAGGCCTCCCGGACCACCTTCAAGCGCTTCGACGCGACCGATCCCGCCGGCGCGCCCGCCGGTTTCATCGTGCGGACGAACTACTCCGACTCCGGCGACGCCGAGACCGGCTCCGGCGTCCTCCGCCGCGAGCGCGCTGACTCCCTGCTCGCCAGACTGGTCAAGGACAAGGGGCTGACGGTTTCGACGCTGCTCGCCGGCCCGGCGCGCGACGTCGCCAACGTCCACATCGGCTCCTACCCGGCGCAGGGCCTCCCCGCCGGCGCCCGCTTGGCCTACACCGCCGACAGCGTTTGCCGCTACGACACCGCCTCCGCGGTCGTCTTCGAGGGCGTCCGCCCGGGCGAGGATCCCCTGCTCTCCACCATGTGGGTGATCCCCGGCGAGCCGATTACCGGCGCCGCGGTCCCGGTATGGGTGCGCGCTGCCGGCGTCCCAACCACGCTTGCCGCTGCTTCCGGCGCCTCCCCGATGACCAAGGCGCTCGACGCCGTCCGGACGCTCTTCTACCCAGAGACCCGCGGCGAGCTGAAGAAGTTCATCAGCGTCGCCGCGTTCGCGGCCGGGCCTGGCGCCGTGCTCCCGCGCCTGCTCGCCAGCGAAGCCGAGAACGTCCGCGCCGCCGACACCGCCCGCGCCCGCTGGCTCGCCACGCCACCCTTGCCCGAGGAGGTTCAGCGCCTTGAGAACGAGCTTGCCGCCCGGACGCTCGCGGAGATCGAGGCGATCGCACCGAAGTCCCCGGGGGAGTAGCGGCCGAAGCGGCGGAGGAACGTTCGAACCGGCGAACCTTCGACTGTGCCCGCGCGTTCAGTTCCAGCGCGTCACCGCCGGCCAGACGAGCGCGAGCAGGGAGAAGACGAACAGCGCCGCCTGCAGCGGCCAGTTCCACTTGAACCAGCGCTCGTAGGGGATCTTGGCAAGCGCCAGCGTACCCACCGTGACCGCCGAGGTCGGCAGGATCATGCTGTTGAAGCCGGCGCCGAGCTGGTACGCCAGGACCAGGGTCTGGCGCGTGATCCCCGACAGGTCCGCGAGCGGCGCGAGCAGCGGCATCGTCAGCACCGCCTTCGTCGAACCCGACGGGATGAAGAAGTTGAGGATGAGCTGGAGGACGTACATCGCCTGCGCCGCGACCACTCCGCCGAAGTGCGAGGTGACCGAGGCCATGCCGTAGAGGATCGTGTCGAGGATGTGGCCGTCCTCGAGGATCACGATGATTCCGCCCGCGAACGCGACGATCAGCGCCGCGCCGGCGAGGTCCTTGGCGCCCGTGATGAACGACTTGGCGAGCTTGTTCGGCCCGATCCCGCCGGCGATGCCGCAGGCGAGGCCCATGGCGAAGAAGAGGCCCGCGAACTCCACCATGTACCACCTGTAGACCGTCGAGCCTACCACCAGCCCGACGACGGTGGCCGCGAGGACGAGCAGGCACAGGCCGTGGCGCCAGGTGAACACCGGTTGCCCGACCTCGGCGTTGGCGAGGTCCTCGCGGCGCGCCTGGTCGAGGTCGTACATGATCGACCGCTTCGGGTCGGCCTTGACGCGCGCGGCGTAGATCATCACCCACACGATGGCTAGCGCCGTGGCGAGGGCCCAGATCACGAGGCGGTACCGGATCCCCGAGCCGAGCGGCACGCCCGCGATCCCCTGTGAGATCTGCACCGTGAACGGGTTGAGGAAGCCGGCCGAGAAGCCGACCGACGCCGCGACGAACGACAGGCACACGCCGACGATGGAGTCGTAGCCCAGCGCCAGCGCCATCGGGACGAAGATGAGGGCGAACGGGATCGCCTCCTCCGCCATGCCGTACGCGCCGCCGAAAAAGGAGAACACCGTCATCACGATCGGGATGATCAGGTAGCTCCGGTTCCCCAGCAGCCTGACCAGCTGGTGGATCCCGGCGGCGATCGCGCCGGTGTCGTTGAGGATGTTGAACGCGCCCCCGACGATGAAGATGAGCCCGATGATCGCGCCCATGCGCAGGAAGCCACGCATCGGGGCGAGGAAGATCGCGGTGGTCTGCGGCTTCGAAGGCTCGACGTGGTAGGTGCCTGGGAGCACGACCTCGCGCGCGGTGCCGTTGACGGTCTCCTGCCGGCGCTCGTACGAGCCGCCGGGGAGGAGCCAGGTCGCGGCGGCCGCCAGCAGGATCAGCGTGAACGCGATCACGAAGACGTCGGGACTCTTCTTGGCCACGGGGGGACCTCCACGAAACCCGGGCATTATACGGACGTGTCAACACCGCGCCCTTCGGGCTGGACGGGCGAACACCCCGAACGTCGCGCGCTCGCGAGGGGACCAGGGGTCATTGCGAGGCCGCGCAGCGGCCGAAGCAATCTCGCGGACATCGGCGGGATCGCCGCGTCGTCCCGCCTGCGGCGGGACTCCTCGCGATGACCGTGATTCCTTCACGAGGGACAGCGGTTTGCCGTGAAACATCGAGCCGGAGGTCGGCAACGGAGAAGGGGCGACGTTGAGCGGTTCCGCTCTAGACCGTACCTCGGCCCTCGGTCCTTTCCCCGCCTTCAGGCTCGGAGCTTCGGCGCGAGCGCCTCGTACTTCGCGTCGAGCAGCTCGTAGAGGGCGACGATGCGCTCCATGCGGGCGTCGAGGTTCTCCTCGAAGGTCTCGAAGCGCTCGGTCTCGAGGTGGAGAGCGGCGACGCGGAAGCCGGGCGCGTCGAACCGGAACGCCAGCTCGTTCCAGAGCAGGCGCGCCGAGAGCAGCTCGCACTCGCGCTTGAGGAAGCGGCCGAGGTCCGGCGCCACCGCGCCCGCCAGCGCGACGCGAGTCTCCGGAGTCACGAGGGCGACCTTCCCCTTCTCCGGCTCGAGCGCCACCTCGTCGTCGCCGATCAGCGCCTTCAGGAAGCGGCAGCCGAGCACCGCCTGCCCCGGGCCGCGCGGGACGAACAGCTCGCTCTCGACGTCCTCCTCGCCGCGGTCGACCCACGGCGTCTTCCAGAGGAGCTCGATCCCAGCCGCCTGCGCCAGCGCCATCGCGGTCGAGAGCGCCGTGCTCGCGGTGCTGCCGACGTAGAGGACCTTGTCGTCGAGGAGGCACTCCGTGAGCCGAGCGCGCGGCGTCGCGCGCTCGAGCGCCTCGGCCACGGCCAGCTCGCGCAACTGCTTGCGCTTGCGCCCGCCGATCGCCGCCGCGCCGGTGCTCTCCTTCTCGGCCTTGATCAGCTCCTTGAAGCGCTCCTTGACCGCCGTCGGGTCGGGGCGCAGCGAGTCCATGCGGACGCGGAAGGCGAAGCGCCTGTGCCCGATCCGGTAGGCGGCGCCGGGCTCGAACGGCACGAACCCGGCGCGGTCGCGAACCTCGCCGCCGGGCGGGATCTCCCGGAAACCGTACTCCTCGAAGTCAGGCTCTTCGGGACACGCCAGCACCGTAAACCGCGTCACGCTCGCCGCACCGCTCAACAACCCCATCGCGCCTCCAACTGCCCCGCGGACGCGAGGCGAGCACGCATGGTAGCCGGGCCGCCGCCCGGTGGCGAGCACCCGCAGCCGTCTCGACTCCGGACCATGGTCGCGGTACCCTATTCTCTAGACAGTTGAACGAACCGCGGAGGAAACCCATGAAGACGAGGGTGATGGCGCGCGCGATGGCGGTGCTGGCGTTCGTCCCGGTGGGGCCTGTGCACGGCGGTTCGCCGGCAACCGTCACCTGGGATCGCGACGTGGCGCCCGCGCTCGGAAGTGTGATCTGTATGATGCGGTACGAACACAACGGCAAGGTCAACTTCACTCCAACGTCCAGGGGCTGCGAGGCGCCGGCCGGGCTCTCTCCGGCAATGCTCGCGGTCCGGCAAGTCTTCGCCGGGAGTGTCCAGACCATCGAACGCCTGCGATCGACGGAGCGCGCCACGGAGGGTGCGTTCCGGGACGTCCCGGAAGGCACTCCGGACCGGAACGACCTCCTGCTCGCACGGTTCCGTCACGACCTCCTCGCCAGCCCGCGTTTTCAGAGGCTGGTGATGCCGGGCGTTCACCGAGCGTTGGCGGAGGCGGGCCTGACCTGTGCGGACTGCCCCGGCCCGCGGACGCGGCCCCCGGTTCGCTCCGTCACGGTGGCCACGCTCGTCCCCTACGCCGTCGCGTTCTACTGGCCCGACGCCATCCTCCCCAACGGCCAGCCGAGCGTGCACATCTGCGTGGGAATCAACGGTCTCGCCAGGATGCCCGAGGTCGACCTCGAGCTCGCGGACGCCGCGCTCGCGGCCTTCTTCGCCAACGCGCCGGCGGTCCTCGAAGCGGGAAGGCCTGTCGTCATCGAGGCGATGGGATCGCCCGCATACGAGGCGGCCGCCGACTCCGCCGCCAAGCTCGAGTACCTGAGGACGACGCTCGCGACGCGCTTGCCTCAGAGCCCCGCGTTCGTCCGGGCGCTCGCCGGCGGCGCAGCGACGTCGCTCCCCCCGCTCGGCCTGGAGTGCACCGACTGTGCCTCGTTCTACGCGGGCCCCTCGTCCGAACCCCCGGCCACGTCGTAGGCAGAAGCGGAAGCTGCGACAGTCGCGCGGCGGAGTCCGATCGATTTTCGGCGAGATCGCTCCCCCCACCGCCATGCGGGCGCGGTGCGCCCGCTCGCGGAAGGCTCTGTCGCCTCGCTCCTCCTCGGGGCAGGCTCTATCCTGCCTGCGGCAGGACTCCTCGCGACGACATTCGTCCGACAGGCCCTGCCGGCGCTCAGAACCAGTACGGGGCGAGGGCGTCGAGGAGGCGGGTGGCGACGAGGCGGTTGCGGCTCACGATCTCGTCGCGCCGGGCGAGCGCGGGGAACGCCGGGTTTGGGTCGTGCAGCGTGGCCGCCGGCTTGCCGCCGAGATGGGCGGCCCACTTCTCGGCCCAGGCCGGCGGGATCGCCTCAGGGATAGGCAAGTCATTGACCACGAGGTAGAGGATCGCCCACACGCGGGAGGCGGCGTGCAGAGAGTAGCCGCCGCCGAGGGTGAACAGGACCCGCCCGCCGGTAAGCTCGTCGGCCAGCTCCAGGATGCGGCGAAAAAGCCGCTCGTAGTCCCGCGTCGTGAGCGCGAGGTCGGCGAGGGCGTCGTCGAAGTGGGCGTCGGCGCCCGCCTGCACGACCAGGACCTGCGGCCGGAACGCCTGCAGCGCCGGCGGGACGACCTGCTCGAACACCTCCAGGTAGCTGTCGCCGTGCGTGAACGGCTCGAGCGGGAGGTTGATCTTGAGGCCCCGGCCCATCCCCTCCCCCAGCTCGTGGATCTCGCCGGTGCCCGGGTACAGGTACTGCCCCGACTCGTGCAGGCTGATCGTCTGCACCCGCTCGTCGCGGTAGAAGATCGCCTGCACGCCGTCGCCGTGGTGCACGTCGATGTCCAGGTAGGAGACCCAGAGGCCGCTCGCCGTCAGGTGCCGGATCGCCACCGCGAGGTCGTTGTAGACGCAGAACCCGGCCGCGCGCGCCGCGCGGGCGTGGTGGAGGCCGCCGCCGAACTGCAGCACCCTGGTCGCGCGGCCCTCGCTCAAGAGGCGCGCGCCGGCGAGCGTGCCGCCCACCAGCGCCCGCACCGCCGGGTCGATCCCGGGGACGACCGGCGTGTCCGGCGTCCCCAGGCCCCACGCCTCGGGGTCGGCAACCTTCTCGCCGGCGGAGAGCGCCTCGACGACGGCCACGTACGCCTCGTCGTGCACGGTCAGGATGTCGGCGCGGGTGGCGGGCTCGGGCTCGGTCCAGTGCGGCCGGTGGCCGAGGGACACCAGCAGGTCGACCGCCATCTGCTGGCGCACCGGGGAGAACGGGTGCTCGGCGCCGAAGTCGTAGCTCCCGTACACCGGGGTGTAGATCAGCTCCGCCATGGCTTCTCGGCGGGCCACACGACCTCGAAACCGGCTCCCCGCAACGCTTCCGCCAGCGGACGCGTCTCCAGCGTGTTGACCCGCAGCACGGCGCGCACCGACCCGGTGCCCTCCGGATAGGTCAGGATCGAGTGGATGTTGAGCTGGCGCTCGGCGATGAGGGCGGTCAGGCGCGCGAGCCCGCCCGGCCTGTCGGCCAGGCGCAGCTCGAGGCGGCCCGTCGCCTTGTCCACGCCGGTGAGGCGGAGCAGGGCGTCGAGCAGGTCGATGCCGGTGACGATGCCGACCAGGTTCTCGCCGTCGAGGACCGGCAGGCAGCCGATCTTGAGGGCGCGCATCGTGCGGGCGGCGTCCTCGACCGGGTCGAGCGGGTGCGCCGTCTTCGGCGGGCGTGCCATCGCGTCGCGGACCAGGCCTTCCGGCTGCGACGGGGTGAAGCACAGCTTGGTGCTGCCGCCATGCACGTCGCGGTCGGTGATGACGCCGACCAGACGGCCGCCTTCGAGCACCGGCAGGTGACGGATGTTGCGGGCCTGCATCACCTCGCACACGTGCCCGAGCGTCGCCTCCGGCCCGGTGGTGATGACGGCGGTGGTCATGATGTCGCGCACGAGCATGTGATCTCTCCCAGGGCGCCGCGCGTTGGGTCGGCCGCGGTGCTCCCTCTGATCTTAGCCCTGGCGCGGCCCTCCGGCCGGCCGCGTGACGGCGATGCGGAGCCCCCCCCCGAGCGCCGCTGGCGAGCCGTCGATGGCCGCATCGAGTTCGGCGTTGAGCTCGGCCAGCCACGGCAGCTCCTCGATGAGCTGCGACAGGCGGCACAGCAGCTCCACTTCCTCTCCATCGGGCGGGAGCCCGACCGTCTTGAGCATGCCCCGCGCGTCCTGGTCGGTGAGCGGCGTGATGCGCACGACCACCGGCTGGCCGGCCCGCCCGAGCACGACAACCGGGCCGAACACGTGATGCTGGCGCACCCTCAGCTCGATCCGGGGCACTTCGTCCCGCCGCGACGCGCCGGCCGCAACGGCGATGCCGAAGCAGCTGAGGATCTCGCTCGCGCGCTGGCGCGTCAGCGAGTGCGGGCCCGCGTCAGCCGGGTGGTCCCGCATCGCGGCCTCGATCACGGCGTGGGCCCTGGCGGGGTCGGTGCCTTCGTACCAGACGAGCCGGCCCGGCGGCTCGCGCCGGTACGCGGCATACGCAACGGCGTGCGCCAGGGCGCGGGCCGCGGCCTCGGGAAAGCGGTACGACGGGAACTCGGTCTTGCGGTCCGCGAGCGCGCCCTTGCCTTCGAACGCGAACTTGACCACGCCCGTGGCCCCCATCATCGAGAGCAGCACCGGCTTGGTCACGCCGTTCGCGTGCTCCGCGCCGATCACGCCGCGGCGGATGCCGCGGGCCACGAGCTCCGGATCGCACTCGCCGACGCAGAGGAAGATCGCGATCACGGCGTCGACATGGGGGTCCTCGAGCGCCCGTTGCACGGCCGCCCGGTAGTCCTCGGCGCCGGCCTGGGGCCCCAGGTCGATGAGACCGGACTTGGAGACGTTGAGGCCGTAGGCGTCGCACGCGTCAGCCGTGATGGTGACGACGCCCCCGGAGTTGCTCAGGATCGCCACGCGGTCGCCGCCGGGCAACGGCTGGTGGGCCAGCAGCAGGGCCGCGTCGAAGAGCTCTTCCAGCGTGTCCACCCGGATCACGCCCGCCTGATGGAAGAGGGCATCGACCTCGACGTCGCCGACCGGCGCCGCGCCGATGTGGGCGCCGGCGGCGGAGACCCCCGCCCGGCTGCGCGCGCCCTTGACGCACAGCACCGGCTTGCGGCTCGAAACCCGCCGCGCCACGCGGCCGAACCGGCGCGGGTTTCCGAACGCCTCCAGGTACAGCATCGCGATGTCGGTGGCCGGGTCCTCCTCCCAGTACTCGAGCACATCGGTGCCCGACACGTCGGCCCGGTTGCCGGCGGAGACGAAGGTGGAGAAGCCGAGGCCGCGCTCGCCGGCGTACTGCAGGATGACGATGCCGAGCGCCGCCGAGTGCGAGAAGAAACCGATGCGGCCGACGGGCGGCATCGTGGACGCCAGACTCGCGTTGAGGCTGATCGCCGGGTCGGTGTTGAGGAGGCCGAGGCAGTTCGGCCCCACCAGACGAGCGCCGTTGGAGCGGACGAGGTCCACGAGGCGGCGCTGGAGGGCCGCGCCCTCCTCCCCGGTTTCGGCGAAGCCGGAGGCCACGACGATGAGGCCCTTGGCGCCGGCGTGCACGGCCTCCTCCGCCACCGGGACGACGCTCTCCGCGGGAACGGCGACCACCACGAGGTCGGGCGGTTCCGGCAGCTCGGCGACGCTCGGGTACGAGCGCACGCCGTGGACCGACACGGCCTGGTGGTTGACCGGATACACCGTGCCGGTGAAGTTGTTCTCCAGGATGTGCTGGAAGATCCGGCTGCCGACGCTGGTCTGCTCGCGCGAGGCGCCGACCACGGCGACGACCCGAGGGCGCAGCAGGCGCGCCATCGAGTTGGCGGTGGCCGTCCGCTCCCGCAACTCGGCGCGTTCCAGCACCGCGGCCGCGCCGGACACCGGGAACTCCACGTGGTAATTGCCGCCGTCCATCACCTGCCGGGCCTCGAACCCCGAGTCCCGGAACACCCTCGTCATCTGCTGGTTCTCGAAGAGCACATCGGCCTCGAAGCCGACGAACCCGACCCCGGCTGCGATCCCGGCCAGGCGCTCGAGGAGCAACGTGCTGATCCCCCGCCCCTGGAACTCGTCGGCGACGATGAACGCGACGTCGGCCGTGTTGCGGGCGCCCAGGCTGACGTAGTTGCCGAACCCGACGACCTTCGCCTCGGGCTCTTCGCCCATGACGGCCAGCAGGCAGGCACGGTCGTGCGGGTCCTCGCTGCACAAGCCATCCACGAACTTGGCCGGTGCTTGCTTCATCGAACCCATGAACCGCATGCGGAGGCTCTCCCTGGAGACCCCCGACAGCATGTCGTGGATCAACGGCAAGTCCGCAGGGGTCGCGATCCGGAGCAACACGCCCTGCCCGTCGCGCAGCAGCACGTATTCGCGGAACTGCTTGGCGTCCGTGATGACCCTGAACATCGCGCAACCCTCCGGAAAGGACCTTCCCAAGGATAGCGCCGTTTCACCGCCGCGGTACAGCGCTGCGCGCCGCGTCGCGCGGCTGCCGCCACAGAACGGGGGCGGCCTGGCGGGGTCGAGGCCGGCCCTCGGAGAGGTGTCAGACGAAGAGAGAGTCCCGCAGCCGTCCGAGCATCGGCAACCCGCGGATCTCATCGTCGAAAAGCGGCACGATCGCCCGAACGGAGCCGTCGAACTTCTGCCAGACGGTCTCCATGTGCTCCTGCTGCATCGCCACCCGGTTCTTCACGAAGTCGGCCGCGTCCGCGCCGACCGCGGCCTGGTCGATCAGCATGTTCACGATGACGCCCCCGACCGGGATCCCGAAGTCGCGGAACCACTGGATGAACCTGGTGATCACGGCGATCGGGAGCGCCTCGGGGAGCGTCACGAAGAAGAACGAGGTCAACTCCGGGTCGGTGAGCAGCACGCGCGCCTGCTCCATCCGGTCGCGGAAGGAGAGCAGGTAGTCCATGAGCGGATCCTGCTCCTTCTTCTTCGTGAAGGAGAGCATCTCGCGGAGCGTCTTCGCTTCCTCACGGCTCTTGAGCATCTTGTTCACCCACAGCGAGTACACCTTCGACATGCCGAGCAGGCGCCGGGCGTTGGCGGTCGGCGCGGTGTCGAAGACGTAGACGTCGTACTCGTTCTTCAACATGAGGTCGATCATGTTCTCGAACATGGCCGACTCTTCGAAGGCCGGGTTCATCGTTGCCGACTCCACGAAGTCCTCGGCCTTCGTCGAGATGTCGGCGAACTTGAGGAACCATTGGATCTTCTCCCGGATCTCGACCTTGCTCCGTTCGATGGTGTCCTTGGTTTCGATCTCGTACGCCCAGAGGTTCGGCACGCCATCGACCGGCGTATGGGCGCCGAGCACGTTCTGGCCGAGGAGGCTCGACAGGCTGTGCACCGGGTTCGTGGAGGCGAGCATCGTGCGGCGGCCCTGCTTCGCGTGCCACATCGCCGTGGCCGCAGCGAAAACGGTCTTGCCGACTCCACCTTTGCCGCCGAAGAAGATGAACTTCAGGCCGGCGTGCTCCCCGAGGTAGCCCCGCATCGACTTCTCGATCTGTGCCATTGCCGTCCTCCCGCCGTTCTCCACGCTCAGCTGTTGCCGTACATGATCCCGGCCAGCTTCTCGATCATCGCCAGCCCGGTCACATCCCGCTCCAGCTCCGGGACCGCGGCGAGGACCTGATTGCCGAAGGTCGATTTGATTTCAGCGAGGTACTTGTCCTGCATCTGGATGCGGTTGCGCAGATAGTCGGGGATGTTCTGCTGCATGAGGCCGTGGGGGATCACCCGGTTCACGACGTAGCCGCCGATGGGCACGTCGAACTGCGCAAACAGCCCCGCGGCCTTCTTGGTGTCGCGGATGATCATGTCCTCGGGCGTGATGACGAAGAAGAAGGCAGTCTTGTTCTTGTCGGTGAGGATCGAGGAGGAGGCGTTGATGCGGCCCTTGATGTACTGCAGTTCGGCCAGGATCTGGTCCTGCTCGGTGTCCTTCTCGTGCCGGAGGCGGCTCACCATCTCTTCGTACTCGCGCATCTGCTCGCGCAGGCGCGTGACCTTGTTGATCCACTCGTCGTAGACCTTGGCCATCGAAAGGTAGTAGAGCGCGTGCCCCAACGGGACGAGGTCGTAGATGAAGTAGTCATAGTCGCTCTTGACGACGACGTCGACCACCGCGTCGAAGATCGCGCTCTCCTCCATCGCAGGCTCCGCACTGGCGGCCTGGATGTAGTTCTCGATCTCCTCCGGAACGGCCTCCAGGCCGTACATGTCGAGGATCTTCTTGCGGATCTCGCCCTGGTACTCCTTGATGTGGCTGTCGGCGTCGATCTCCTGCGCCCACAGGTTCTCCATGATCTTCACCGGGCCCTTGCCGAAAATGTCCCGTTGGAAGATGTCGGTGAGCGATGCCTGCGGGTCGACGGAGAAGACGAGCACCTTCTTGCCGCTGGCCGCCAGCCAGAAGGCGGTCGCCGCGGAAAAGGTCGTCTTCCCGAGCCCGCCCTTGCCGCCGAACATGATGTAGCGACGGTCGGGGTTTTTGTCGAAGACCTCTCTGAGCCCCATGTGCGTGTCCTCCGATCACGAGCTTGCGGTCGTTCAACTCCGGTCAGAACATTCCGTCGGAAGCATCCTTCTCACGCAGCATGCGGCGCTTCCACGTGGAGATCTGGGGCACGACGTAGGGCAGCAGCCGCAGGCTGTAGTAGGGCGGCAGGATAGGGACGCCCAGCAGGTCCCCCATGGTGATGAGGATGAAGAGGTGCTCCATCGAGGCGCGGGTGCGGAGCGCCGACCGGCTCATGTCGTGCGCGGCCATCCCGTAGATGGTCTGCCGCAGGCCCTGCCATGCGCCTTTCAGGCCGCCCGCTTTCTTGCTCTCCTTGTCAGCCATTGCACTCTCCTCGAAAGACCCCAACGGCGGTCTTCTCACAGTCCGTGCAGGTGGTACTCATGGTCGTCGCTCAGGTCGCGCTCGCGCAGCACCCGCCTCTTCCAGGTCGAAACGCTGGGAACGACGTACGGGAGCAACCGGAGCCCGTAATACGGCGGCAGGATCGGCACGCCGATCATGCTCCCGAACGAGACGAACATGAATAGCGTTTCCAGCGAACCGCGCAGCTCGACCGCCTGCTGCGCGATCTCGTAGCTCGTCAACCCGTACAGGAACTCGTGTACGGCCCGCTTCCATGTGTCCTTCTCGGTCAAGGTCCCGCCCCCAGTCGCCGGAAGCCCGGGTTCCCTCCCCAAGCCATGACCGCATCGATGGTAGCATGGCGGCGGATTCAAATCCCCGGGGAATGCGACGCTTGCGGTCGATCGCCGGGACCGGGCGGATCGGTCTGGGAGGTCTTGGATGACGGCCCTCTTGGCGGTGGGTGCTTTCCTGGTGGTGAGCTGGTTCGCCGCCGGCACGTTCTGGAACGTTCGCAAGGGATCGGCGGTCATGAAGTGGATGCACGGCGGCCTTCCGCTCCTGGGCGAGCGCACGACCGTGCGTTGGCTCGGCTCCACCTCGGTGGAGATGAGCATCCAGCACGCCAACCCGCCCTTCGACCGGGTCGCGGCGGTGATCTTCCTCGAACCGCGCGACCTGCCGTGGATGTGGGCGCTGAGCCGCCGATGGGGCCGGCGCGACACGCTGATCGTCCGGGGCAACCTGCGCGACACCCCTCGAACCGACGTCGAGGCGCTCGATCGCTCGAGCTGGTCGGGCCGCGATGCCCTGCGCCGCATCGCCCCCAGCGATTGGATGGTGCGTGAACCCTCCTCGCCCGGAGCGTTGTCGGTGTACTACAAGACACCGGCCGGGCTTGCGCTCGGCGAGGCCCTGATCGACCTCACGCGCAGCGCCAAGCTCTCGGTGCGGCGGCTGTCGGTCCGCCGCACCGAGCGCAGCTTTCAGGTCCATCTGGACCTCCCGAGGACAACGGCGGCCGCCGGCGATCTGTTCCACACCGTCCAGACGCTCGCCCAACGCGCCACCGCCTGACTCGCGACGCGGCACGTGCGCCCCCGATCCGGCGGCGCCGTTACGAGCGCGCCTCCTTGGGTTTGAGCGCCGCGGGGTTGGAGCCGTAGCGCCGGTACGCCTTGAGCCCGTCCCAGCCGATGAACAGCGCCGCGACGATGAGGAGCACGGCAAGAACGATCATCGCCCATGCGCCGGCGACCGGCAGCGCCCCCATCTTGGGGTTCGCGGCGATGGTCACGTACAGGTTCCTGGCTGTGACCATGGTCGCGAAGATCGTGGTGAAATACATGAAGAGCATCGGGATGAGGGCATAACTCGGGTTTCGCTTCTCGGACCGCAACCATACCGTGACCACCAGCAGGCTCAGCGCCGCCATCAGCTGGTTGGAGGCGCCGAACATCTGCCACAGGTAAACCCATGTCCCTGTGAGAACCAGCGCCAGCGTCAGCAGCATCGAGATGGTGGTGGAAACGTGCATGTTCCGCACCGGCGGGAGGATGTCACCGACCCACTCGGTGAGCGTCACGCGCATGACGCGAAAGACGAGCTGCGTCACCGTGAGCACGATCAGCACGAACGCGCCGAAGCCGAGGGCGGTGCCCCAGACCTCGGGGACGAGGCCGAACGTCCCCGCGTAGATCAGCTTGCCGACGCCGGTGGCGAAACGGCCGCCGCCGCCGCCGACGCCCGCGATCGACACCGCCACCAGGGAAAGAAGCGCGAGCGTGTACTCGCCGAACATCGAGCCCGCACCCACGGGAAGCGCGTCGGTCTCGAACTCGAGCTGCCGGGCGGTTCCGATCGACCCGACGAGCGCGTGCCAGCCCGAAATGGCGCCGCACGCGATCGTGACGAAGAGCATCGGCCACAGCGGCTGCCACGCCTGCCCGGCGTGGATCGCGAAGCCGAGACTCTTGACCGGCGCCAGGGCGAACGCGCCGATGAGGTTGCCCGCGGCATCCTTCATGCCGGTGAGCGGCGCGGTCAGGGCGCCGATGCCGCTGAGGATGATCGTGATGAACATCACCCAGAACCCGATGTAGTTGACCGGCTGCGCGAACCGCCAGATCGGCATGTTCGCCCCCAGGTACGAGAAGACGAACAGGAACAGCACCCAGAGCATGTAGTCGGGGAGCGTGCGAATCAGTCCCGTGGCGGCATCGTAGGCGGGGGTGCTGGGGCGCTTGCCGTCAGGTCCCGGCAAGGGGATTCGGGGGTCGGCCCCAGTGGGATCCTGGACGGAAAACAGGGGTTGGTTCCCGGTCATGCCGTCCACGGCTCGGTTGATGGAGACGATCGCCGACCCGACCGGACCCTGGATGAGGGCGCCGTTCGCCGCGTGCTTCTGGCCCATCGGGCCCATGATCATCGCCAGCAGCGTCGCCGCCACGACGATCACCGTGACCAGGAGCATGTTCATCTTCCAGCGGTACATCATCTGCCCGGCGAGCAGCCCCATCAACGCGAGCATGATGATTCCGAACGGCACGTCCGGGCGCGCCGCGAGGATCGCCGCCAGGATGCCGACGAACGCCCCCGCGAGGAGCAGCAAGTAGAAGAAGATGAAGATGAACAGGATCGTCCGCGTGCGCGGCGCGATGACCTTGTACGAGATGGCGGAGAGGCTGTTGCCGTCGTTGCGCACCGCCACCATGATCGCCGAGTAATCGCTCACCCAGCCGATGAAGCTGACGCCGATCACCAGCCAGATGAGCGCGGGCAGCCAGCCCCAGATGTAGGCCGCCGTGATCGGCCCGACGATCGGCCCGGCCGCGGCGATCGACTTGAAGTGGTAGCCGTAGAGGACGTTCTTGCTGGTCGGCATGAAATCGACGCCGTCCATGTACATCTTGGCGGGGGTCGCCCGCTTCGCGTCGGCCCGGATGACGTTGCGGTCGATCCTCCTCGCGTACTGCGTGTAGGCGACGTAGATGACGATGACAGCCGTCACGACGATCCAGAGCGTGTTCATCACTCGCCTCCCTTTCCTCCAAAAGCCCGCGGATTCGCTGCGCGAAGTATAGCCCCGAACCCCGGCGCGGGCGCACGTTCGTGGCTGGAGCTTTCGGCGCGGCCGCCGGGACGACACCGGAGGCCTGGCGGCTCTCGGAAGGGAAGCGCCGCACAAACCCGGCACGGGCCGCCCCCACCGCGGACGGCTCCGCGAGGCACTCGGCCGATGCCGGGTGCCTCGCGGCCGCCAAAAAGGTGCAGACGGTTCACGTCAGCACTAGAGGAAGAACCTCGTGCTCAGCGCGATCTGGTTCCCCTTCAGCTTGGTGCTGTTGACCAGGGTCAGATTGTCGTGCAGCCACTCGAGCCCCAACTGGTACTGCCCGAGCGACCACTGCACCATCGCCACTTCCTGCTCGTTCTTCTGCCTGCCCGTGGCGCCGACCCACTCGAGGACGTCGTTGCGGTTGGCGTTGACTTCGCCGTAGAAGAGATAGCCACTCCACCGCTTGGTGAAGTCGTACCCGAGCTGCAGCCAGCCGCCCGTGTCCTTGATGTCGCCGAACTGCGTGATCGCGGCGAAGTTCTGGCCGTCCGCCTTGGTCGTGTAGATGTTCCCGTGGATCAGGAACGGGCCGATCTTGTAGCCCCCGCCGACCTCGGCGCCGGTGCCGTTCAGCGAGGTCTGCCCGTGCTGCGCGGGAAAAGCGTTGCCGACGCCGTTGAGGCTCTTCTGGTCGTAGTGGCCGGCGACGTAGAGGTGCCAGGCGTTGCCCGCGCCGTCCTTGCCCGAGAAGTTGAGCTTCGCATCGAACTGGCCGCGGAAACCCACGTTGCCGAACGTCTGGTTGTTGAGCTCGCCTGTGGCGGGCCCGTTCCAGGAGCCCTCCATCACCGCGAGGTCGAGCTGCATCTGGGTCTTCGCCGTCTTGGGGGTGAGTTTTTGGTAGAGGAAAATACCCGGGAACCGCCACCCCAACATGCCGGCGGAGCCGTAGCCGAGCGGGAAGGCGATGTGCGAGAGCGACTCCGGGACCTCGCCGAAGAACGGCGCCCAGAACTGCCCGATGCGCAGCGTCGTCCCGCCCTTCGTGAGGTCGGTGAACGCGAGCCTGAGGCGCGGGGTTGCCTGCTGTTGGCTGAACGCGCCGGCTCCGTTGAAGCCGCCGAAGAAGTCGCCCTCCACATAGGCGCCCATTTTCCAGCCGTCGGCGGTTTCGGGACCGTCGAACGCCATGATGAGGCGGGTGTTGCGGAGGTCGCCGCCGTTGAACCACTTATTGCTCGCGTAGTTGGCTGTCGGCCACTCGGCGTTCTGCCCGTTTCCGAACCCCCCGTCGAAGCTCGCGTCCTGGGCGAAGAAGGTCGCGCTGATGAAGCCCTTGATCGTCAGCGTCTCCTTGCCGCCCAGCTTGACCTGAATGCCCTGTTCCGGGGCCGTCGCGGTTGCTGAGGACGCCGCTGCGCCGGCCGACCCGGCGGCCCCGCCGCCGCCCGCCTCGGACGCGTCGAGCGGCAGAGGCAACGCCGCGGTGACCCCCTGACCGGTGGCCTGCTGCGCCGCTGCGGGGCTGACCGCTCCCGACGCCAGCACGGCCACTACGGTGGCGAAGACGACGAACAACGGTGCTCTTGCCGACATCTCTCCCTCCTTTCGGGTTGAACGCTGATTCTCAAGACAATGTACGGCATTGCATCGTGCAACGGAAGACCCCCCGTTCACTTCCCTTCCCCCTGAACCATCACGCGGATCGTCTCGACCACCTCGGGGTTGGCGAGCGTGGTGACGTCGCCGGTGTTGGCGTGGCTGGAGATGGCCCCCAGGACCCGCCTCATGATCTTGCCGGAGCGCGTCTTCGGCATGTCGGGAACGATCCAGACGTGCTTTGGCCTGGCGATGGGGCTGATGGCGTCGGCGAGGGCCTTGGCGATCTTCTCCTGCAGCTCCTTGGTGGCCTTGTACCCGGGCTTGAGCGAGACGTACAGTTCCGGCACCCGCCCCTTCACTTCGTCGGGGATGGGTACGACCGCCGCTTCCGCCACCTCCTCCACCGTCAGAGCTGCGCTCTCCAGTTCCTTGGTGCCCAGCCGGTGGCCCGCCACGTTGATGACGTCGTCGATGCGCCCGAGGATCCGGACGTAGCCGTCCCCCGCCAGCACCGCCCCGTCGCCGCAGAAGTACGGCCAGTCGTGCCAGTCTTTGGAGTTCTTGTCTTTGCAGGATCGCTCGTAGTACTGGCGCACGAAGCGCTCGTCGTCCCCCCAGATGGTCTGCATCAGTCCGGGCCATGGGTTGCGAATGCAGATGTTACCCGCCTTCCCGGCGCCGGCAGGCAACTCCTTGGCTTCGTCGTCGTACACGATGGGATAGATGCCAGGCACGCCGGGCCCGCAGCTGCCGGGCTTCATGGGGGCGAGCGCCGGCACCGTGCTGCAGAGGAAGCCGCCGGTCTCCGTTTGCCACCACGTGTCGACGATGACTGCCTCCTTCTTGCCGACGACGTTGTAGTACCAAAGCCAGACCGCGGGCTCGATGGGCTCACCAACCGTGGTCATGTGCTTGAAGTGGTGGTTGTACTTGGTGGGAACATCCTCGCCGGCGCGGCGCATGCCGCGGATGGCCGTGGGGGAGGTGTGGAAGATGTTGACGCCCAGCTCCTCCGCGATTCGCCACGGGCGTCCGGCGTCCGGGTAGGTGGGGATGCCTTCGTAGATCACCGATGAGGCCGCCAGCGCGAGAGGCCCGTAGACGATGTAGGAGTGGCCCGTGATCCAGCCGATGTCGGCCATGCACCAGTAGACGTCCTCGGGGTGGATGTCCTGGATGTACTTGGAAGTCCCGGTCACGTACGCCAAGTAGCCGCCGGTGCTGTGCTGCGCGCCCTTCGGACGGCCGGTGGTGCCGCTCGTGTACATGAGGAAGAGGATGTCCTCGGCCCTCATGTGCTCGGGCTCGATCCGTTGGCCGCGGTACTTCGGGAGGATGTCGTTGACGATGAAGTCCCGGCCCTCGACGACCGGGGTCTCCGCGGAGTACTTGCCCGGGTAACGCTGCCAGATGAGGACCTTTTCCGGCGGCTTGCCCAGCTTGTGGGCGGTTTCGTACGCGATGTCGGCTTGC
This sequence comes from uncultured Acidobacteriota bacterium, assembly GCA_963727205.1. Classification (GTDB taxonomy): domain Bacteria; phylum Acidobacteriota; class Thermoanaerobaculia; order Thermoanaerobaculales; family Thermoanaerobaculaceae; genus RBG-13-68-16. Next base: position 306,487 of record CAVSFQ010000040.1, read on the forward strand.
TTCTTGTGGTCCAGGAGCTTGCCCGAGCGGTAGTAGGAGTCCATCGTGATGAGGACGCGGCTCTGCGAGTCCTCGATGCGCTCCCCGCAGGCGTTGCCGGAGAAACCGCTGAACACCTGGGAATGAATGACCCCGAGGCGGGCGCAGGCCAGCATCGTGATCGGCAGCTCGGCCGTCATCGGCAGGTGCAGCGTGACCCGGTCGCCGCGCTTGAGGCCGCAAAAATCCCGCAGCAGGGCGGCGAACTCGTTGACCCGGACGTACAGCTCCTGGAACGTGACGTGCTGGATGGCTTCGCTTTCCAGCTCGGGGACGAAATGGATGGCCGTCTTGTTGCGGTACTTGGCGAGGTGGCGGTCGACGCAGTTGTACGAGGCGTTGAGCTCGCCGCCGACGAACCACTTCCAGAACGGCGGCTTGGAGGCGTCCAGCGTCTTATCCCACGGCTTGTACCAGGTGAGCATGTCGGCATATTCTTTGAAGCACTCCGGGAAGTTCTGCTCGCCGAAGCGCTCCAGGACGGTCTTGTCCGTCATGTTGGCCTGCGCGATGAACTGGGCGGACGGATAGTAGTACCCCTCTTCTTTCCAGTGGACCGCCATCTGGGCTTCGTTGACTTCGCTGCTCTCTCGGTTTGCCATGCTTTCGTCTCCTTGCCTCGTAATTTGGGTTTGCGCCGGGCTTCCGGGGGAAGGAAAAGGTGCCCCTCCCCCGGTGGGCATATGAGCCAAACGACGACGTTGCTCTCTCCTATTTCTTGACAACGCCCATGTTCTTGACACCTCCGAGGGGCCAGACGGTTCGACCGTAAACTTCGTTGAGGACTTGAGCCATGCCGGCATAGATTGCGGAAGCGCCGCAGAAGATCCCTTCATACCCCGTAAAGACCTTGATCGCGTTGCTGCCGGTGGCGTCGCCGAGGGCCAGCAGGAAGAAGAGGACCCAGAGCGTGAAGAAGACCACCTGCAGCGCCCGGTTGAGCTTGAGCGTGCCGATGTAGAGGACGAAGGTGAAGATCCCCCACATGATCAGGTAGGCGATAACGCCGCCCTTGTCGTTCTTGAAGCCTTGACCGGCGGCCGTATTGGGCAAGAGGAAGAGGATGACGAACGACCACCAGAAGAGGCCATACGAGGTGAAGGCAGTGGCGCCGAACGTGTTCTTCTTCTTCCACTCCTCGATGCCGGCGATGACTTGCGCGAGGCCGCCGTACGCGATCCCCATAGCGAGGATCATGCTGCTGAGGGCGATGACGTGGGCGTTGGCCAGGTTGAGCAGGACCGTCGTCATGCCGAAGCCGAGCAGGCCGAGCGGTGCGGGGTTGGCGGTGGTATCCACGATGACGGTTTGAACGACAGCGCTTCTTTCGTCAGCCATGAGCTTTCTCCTTCCCGGGCCCCCGGAACTCGACAAGGGGCCCCAACAGCTGGACTGAAACGTTGACCCACAATCGTGCGTCTCCACCCCGGCGGACAGACCAAGAACGAGCTCTCCTCGTCAGGCTGCATCCCCTGTGCCCAAGGCTACGGAGGCCGGTGCACAGGTGGCTCGAACTCTCCCTGCCAGTCACCTCCTTTCCAATTTCTCCAAGGCCGCCTCGCCCACGGGACGACGGCCGCCCCTGAACGCAACCCCAACCCCTCTCTCCTGAACCGGGGCAGCGGCGCCCGGCCGCGTGAAGCCTCACGCGGGGACCCGCCTCTCGCCCACAGCCTCCACCCCGGCCCGTGCAGCCCGCTCGGCCTCTTGCGCGACGGGCTTCAGCCTGGTCATCAGGGCCGCGACCAGAAGCAACGCCACCCCGGCGATGACGAACGCCGGCATCCAGGCGCTGACCCCCTTGCCCTGTCCCATGTCCTTGAACACGCCGGCCATGAGCGGGCCGACGATGCCGCCCACGCCGTACGACGTGAACACCCAGCCGTAGTTGCGCCCGACCGTGACCGCGCCGAAGACGTCGGCGGTGAGCGCCGGGAAGAGCGCGAAGTTGCCGCCGAAGTTGAAGCCGATCAGCGCCGCGCCGATGTAGAGCGGCCACTCCGACGACGAGAGCACGAAGTAGAAGAGGAGCATCATGACGCCCTGGATCGCCGACATGATGATCACCGACGTCTTGCGGCCCAGCTTGTCCGAGATGCTGCCCCAGACGAGACGACCGAGGCCGTTGGCGATCGCGAAGAAGACGCCCATCGCGGTCCCCGCGATGACCAGCGCCTGCGCCGCCTGCATGCCGGTCGCGGTGAGCGCGTCCTTGATGAAGAGGGCGATGATCCCGATCACCATCAGTCCGGCCATGCCTCCGACCGCGAAGGTGAGCCAGATGATGTAGAACTGCGGCGTCCGCAGCATCTGCCCCGGCAGAATCCCCGTCGGAAGCCCCGGCCCCTTGGCGCCCTTGGCGGCGTCCGCGTACTCCTTGGGCTTGACCATCCAGATCGATCCGATGACGACGGCGATCAGGAAGATCACGCCGTAGATCCGGTAGGTGCCGAGCACGCCATGGGTCTTGATCAGGTTGGCCCACGGGCCGGCCAGCTTCACCCAGAGCAGCGCGCCGAAGCCGAACCCCGCCACCGCGAGGCCGGTGATCATGCCCTTTTGCTTGGGGAACCACTGGATGCCCACCGTGATCGGGCAGACGTACGCGAGGCCGATCCCCGCGCCGGCGATCACGCCGATCGTGAGCAACTGCCCGCCGAAGGTCTGGCCGACGAACGACGCCAGGATGTAGCCGAGGCCGACCAGGATGCCGCCGAGAAAGGCGACCAGACGGGGACCCACCTTGGCCTGCCAGCGGCCGGCCAGCACCATCACGACGGCGAACACCGCCAGCTCGACCGAGAAGATCGTCTGGCTCTGCGTCGCCGTGAAACCGAACACTCCCCCCTTAGCCAGCGGCGTCGTCAGCGCCTGGGTGAACGCCGACCACGCGTAGATCGCCCCCAGGCAAAGTTGAATGAGAAGCGCCCCCACCACGACCAGCCATCGGTTCATCGCCCCCTCCAGACAGAAGGCCACCGCACTCCCGAATGGGAAGTAATTTCCCTGTCGTGGCGTAGGCCTGAAAGAATCGAATCCCCCCCCCGGAAGACTTTCATTTCATCGCGAGTGAAACGACTTAACTTGGCGTCCTTGTACTCCGTGAAAAGGTCGCATGTCAAGCCCCCGGATTTGCCTGCCATCGACCACGGCTAACTTGCCTGCTGTGCCCGTCCCGCAAGTAGGGGCGAACTCCCTTTTCACTGCGTGCAGCTCTCTGGTTTTACCCCGCCGGCCATGGCCGTGTCGCTCGTGCAAAAGTATGCTTTTCACTGGTTGGAGCATTTCTTGGTTTGCCGGTCCAACGGGTAGTGCTGATCTTCCTTTTCACTGCGTGAGGCTGTTACGTCTTGCCCCGCGGGCTACGGCCATGTCGCTCGGGCGAAGGTCTGCTTTCCACTGCGTGAGGCTCTTGCTTTGCCCCTCGGGTGAAGCGGCGTTCGGGCCTTGCTCGCCCCCGCTCGCCGCGGCCCGAAGCTCCTCCGGCCGCGACCCAGCAGCGCGCCTCGCCGCCGGGTCCCTCGCTGTCCCCTTCGCTTCGCTCAGGGTCAGCGTCTCCCGGCGGCGATGCGCGCGCTGGGGCCCCGCGGCCTCCGGAGCAATAGCCGCTTCACCCGAGGGGCGGATAGAAAGCCCCCCACCCACCACTCGGAGGTCCTGCTCAAGCCGGGAGGACTGGCAAAGCGGAACGAGTGCAGCAGGAACCCAACTCTGCGGGGGCGTGGGTGGCCAAAACCGCCCAGCGGGCGGAGGCCGATGGCGCCGGAGCGTGCGGGTCCCGAGCGGGCGTCCCGCGGTGGGAGACAGCGAGGGGCCCCGCCGCGGGGCGCCCTGCTCGGTCGCACGCGCAGGCGGGTCGGAGGGCGGCGCTCGATGCGCCGCCCGAGCGACCCGGCCGCAGCCCGCGGGCAAAGGAAGATGGCCCCACGCAGTGAAGAGAAACGCAGGGTGCGGGGGCGAGCAAGTCCCGAACGCCGCTTTACCCGAGGGGCGGATGGATTACTCCCAACCCGCAACGTCGGAGGCCCTGCTGCCGTTCTTCGCCCTGATCAAGACCCTCGGCCTTAGGCAGGGCCTCCGACATGTGGGCGGGGGTGTCGTTGATCCGCCGGTGCCGCGGGTGGCCATCTTGCTCCTGCGCCCGCGGGTCCCGGACGGGCGAGCCGCGCCGGGGTGTCGATGGCCCGACCGAGCGTCTCATGCGAGGGAGGAGACCGCGAGGGGCCCCGGCGCGGATCGCCCTGTCCGGTCGCGGGCGCAGGAGTATGCGGGCTCGGGCGCGGGGGCGCCCGGGCCCGCATCCGGCCACCCGCGGGACCGGCAAATAAAGAGCCTCAGGCGTGGATGAGGGCCGCGACGGCCTCGAGGCCCTCGCGGTCCACTTCGTCGAACCGCGAGAGACTCTCGGAGTCCACGTCCAGCACGCCGACGATCGCGCCGGCGGCGTCGCGCAACGGCACCACGACCTCGGAGCGCGAGCGCGAATCGCAGGCGATGTGCCCGGCGAACGCGTGCACGTCGGGGACGATCACGCTCTCGCCGCGATCGACCGCCGCCCAGCAGACGCCGGTGTGGGCCTTCAACGCCAGGCACGCGAGCGAACCCTGGTACGGTCCCACCGTCAGCGCGCCGTCGCGCAGCAAGTACCAGCCGGTCCAGAAGTACCCCGGCATCTTCGCGTGCAGGACCGCGGCCGCGGTCGCCATCCGGGCCACCGGATCGGGAGTCGCGGCAAAGAGCGTCCTGAGCTGCTCGACGACGCGCCCGTAGCGCGCCCTCTTCTGCTGCGCGTCCATCCGCCCCTCCGCCGCCATCCTAGCGCCGCCTTCTTGATGCCGCCAGGAGGAGCGCCGCCGCGGCCGCAACTTCGAGCGCCGCGATCCCGAGCGCACCGGCCGCGAGTCCCGCCGACGGCAGGACCACCAGGCCCACGAGCAACGCGGCCACGGCGGCCCCCACTTCGTCGGCCGCAAACCCCCGCCCCGCCCCGCCCCGCGGCGCTCCGCCCCCAGCGAGCAGCGCGACCGAGGGGAACGCCGCACCCGTGAGGACGCCGCCCACGAGGAGCAGCGGCACGATGGCGGCCCGGGGAAACGCAAGCGGGACCCCGGCGGCGATCGCGGCCGACACCGCCGCCCCGGCGCCCAGCACGCCCGCGAGCGTCCCGGCGCCCGCCGGCAGCCAGCGGCGCGCTCCGGACGCTCCGGCAACCGTCCCCGCCATGAACGCCGCGGAAAGCGCCCCAACCTCGCCGTACACCGAGCCGACGGTCTCCTGCCAGCACGCCAGCAGCAGCACCCACCAACCCATCGAGGCAAACCCGACAATCACCCCGGATTCCATCCCGAAGGCGGCGCCGGCGGCCCCACGCGCGAGCAGCACCGCGGCCGCCGCCGCGAGCGCGACGCCCAGCACCGCCGGCGTCAGCCGTTCCAGTGTCCGCGCAGCGTTCAGCAGCGGCGGCGCACCGCGCGCCTCGCGCAGCGCCGCCGCCAGCAACACCGCGTGCGGATGCCTGGCGGTGTTCACCGGCGCCCGCGACGCGCGCAGAAACGCCTGCAGCTGCGCGGCCCTGGCCGGGTCGACCAGGAGCGGGAGCACGCGGGGGTCGAAGTCACCGTCACGGACGCCCTGGGCGTGCCAGCGGACGATCAGGACCGCAGGGTCCAACGTCACGGTCGCCGGGTCGCGGCCCGCCACCAGCAACACCTCGTCCCCGGGCACGCCAACGACCTCGGGGAACGCCTGGGCGAGCGTCGCCGCGAGGATCGCGAGCAGGCGCCCTCCCCCGCCCGCGAGGTACGTGTCCCCCACCCCCACGCGCACCGCGAGGACGCCGCCCGGGGCGAGAGCCTCGCGGCAGGCGCGGAAGAACTCCACCGTTCGGGTGCGGTTGCGCCGCAGCGTGGTCGGGTCGCCGTCGGCGAGAACGATGAGGTCAAGCCCTCTCTCACGGCGGACCAGCCGCAGCGGATCGCCGGCCTCCAGGGCGAACCTCGGATCGGCCCAGGCCGACGCTGCCGGCGACCCGAGCCAGCGCGGCAGGACCGCCGCGAGGCCGGGGTCCTCCTCGACGGCGACGAGCCGCTCCACCGGGTGACGCAGCATCGACACGAAGGCTCCGTCGGCCGCGCCGATCACGAGCACGCGCGCCGGATGCGGGTGGAGGAGCATCGCCAGGTGGGCGCGCTGGGCCGTCCCGAACGGATCTGGGAAGGAGGCCGCCAGCCGGCCGTCGGCGTAGATCGCGGCCGGCGAGCCGGCGGCGAGTTCGAGGCGCTGCACGTGCGTTTCCCGCCACGCGGCGATCTCGCTCAGCCGGCCGGACCAGCGCCACCCCGCGTGCGCCAACTCCCGGCCGGCCGGACCCGCCACCGCGACCCCGGCGAGCAGCGGCGCGAGCGCGAGCCAGCAGGCTCCCCGCGACGCCAGCAGGGCGGTGGCGCAGGTCCCGGCCCCGACGCACACGGCCGCCGCCGCCCCGCCCGGCGCCAGCGCGAACGTAAATGTCAGTCCGCCCAGCATCGCCCCGCCGCTCTCGAGCGCATAGGCGAGCGCCGGCCCGCCCGGGCCGGCCAGCCCTGCCGCGGCGGCCGGGAAGCACCACCCGCCGGCGAGGGCCGGCGCCGCCACGGCGAACACCCACACCCACGCGCCGCCCCACGCCGTCGCCGCCTGGCCGGCGCCGGCGCCCGTCAGCGCCGGGGCGGCGCGCACGAGCACGACCGCCGCGCCGGTTGAGGCCATCACCGCGAGCGGACCGAACGCGGCGAGCGACGCGCCGCCGCGCCGGGCGCCCAGCCACGCCCCCGCCCCGATCCCGGCCAGCCACACCGCGAGCACCGCACCCCACGCCAGCTCCGAACCTCCGATCGCCGCCATCGCCTCGCGCAGCAACACCGCCTGCGCGACGGCGGCTGCGAAACCGAGCGCCAGCAGCGTCACTACCGGCACGACGGGAGCGGCGGCGGGGCGCATGACGCGATTATCGCGCCGGCGCGGGCCGCCGCAACTGCCCGCCGCGACTTGACAAAACCCTGTTCCTGCACGATATGGAACATAGAGCCCGTTCAATGAGCGTGCGCCTTGTGCATTCTCCGAGGATCGTGGAGGGGCGTATCCGGAGCCCCCGGCGTGGCGTATGATCGGAACGACCATCTCCCACTACACGATCGTCGAGCGCCTCGGCGGCGGCGGGATGGGTGTCGTGTTCAAGGCCGAGGACACGCGCCTCAAACGGTTCGTCGCCCTCAAGTTCCTCCCGCCCGAGCTGACCAGGGACGATACGGCGAAGGAGCGCTTCCTGCTGGAAGCGCAGGCGGCCAGCGCCCTCGACCACCCGCACGTCTGTGCCATCCACGAGATCGACGAGACCCCCGACGGCCAGGTGTTCATCTGCATGGCATACGTGGACGGCGAGTCGCTCAGGAGCCGCCTCGCCCGCGGGCCGCTCGCCATCGACGAGGCGCTCGTCATCGCGATGCAGATCGCCGAAGGGCTGACCCAGGCGCACCAGCATGGGATCGTTCACCGCGACATCAAGCCGGCAAACGTCATGCTGACCAGCAACGGCACCGTCAAGCTCGTCGACTTCGGCTTGGCGACCCTGGCCGGGCAGGCGCGGGTGACCAAGACCGGCCAGGTCGTCGGCACGGCGGCGTACATGTCGCCGGAGCAGGCGCGCGGCGCCGGGTTCGACCAGCGCACGGACCTGTGGTCGCTCGGGGTCGTGATGTACGAGATGCTCGCCGGGCACCCCCCGTTCACGGCCGGCAGCGAGCAGGGGGGCCTGCACGCGATCCTCAGCGAGCGGTTCGCGCCTCTGGAAAGCGCACGGCGCGGCCTGCCCCGACCGCTCGCCATGATCGTGTCCCGCTGCCTGACCGAGGAGCCGTCCGACCGCTACCAGAGCGCCGCCGATCTTCGCGCCGACCTCGACTGCGTACGGCGCACCCTCAGCCTCCCCACCGCGCCGATCGTCGCCGAGTTGCCGCAGGCTTCGACACGAAGGCGCCGCCTCCCGCCGATGGCCGTGCTCCTGGGGGCGCTGGTCGCCGCTTTCGGGACGGCGGTCGCGCTCCGGACCGGGCTGCGCGCCCTCGCCCACCCGGCCGAGGCGTCGGCACCCAAGGTCCTGGCGGTCCTGCCGTTCGCCAACGTCGGCGACGATCCGTCGAACCAGGGGTTTTGCGACGGGCTGCCGGAGAGCCTGACGAGCCGGCTCACCCAGCTCGAGCGCTACCAGGTGTGGGTCGTACCGTTCTCCGACGTCAGGGACAAGGGGATCTCGAGCCCGATGAAGGCGCGCGACGGGCTGGGCGTCAACCTCGCCGTCACCGGCTTCGTCCAGCGCGATGCGGGTCACGTCCGGGTGACGCTCAACCTCAACCGCATGGACGGCGCGACGGCACGCCAGATCCGCTCCAAGACCATCGACGAGAGCGTCGCGGAGCTGTACCTGCTCGAGGACAAGACGGTGTGGGCGCTCGCCGAGATGCTCGATCTCGAGCTGCCGCGCGACGCCCGGAGCAAGCCGTTGCCCGGCGGCACGACCGTGGCCGCGGCGCAGGACTCCTACCTGCGGGCGTTCGGCGCGCTGCATCCGAGCAAGGGGACCCCGGACGCCGCGGCGGCCGCCACCCTGTTCGAGCGGGCGGTGGCGCTCGACCCCAGGTTCGCCCTGGCGTACGCGGGCCTCGGCGACGCCTACCTCGCCCAGTACCAGACGGCGAAGGACCCCGATCTCGTCGCCAAGGCCGTCGCCGCCGGCAGCAGGGCCGCCGAACTCGACCCCACGCTTCCGCCGGTCCACGCCACGCTTGGGATCATCCGGCTCACGCAGGGCGACGCCGAGGCCGCGGTCCGAGAGTTCGAACTCGCGCTCATTCCGAGCCCTGCGGATGCGGGCTCGTTGCGCGGTCTGGCGAGTGCCTACGAGGCGCTCGGCCGTTTTGGCGAGGCCGAGGCGGCGTACAAACGCGCGATCGCCGCGCAGCCCGGCCTGTGGCCGTCGTACAAGAGCCTCGCCCAGTTCTACTGGCACCGCAGCCGCTACCCCGACGCGGAGGCGCTGTACCGCCAGGCGATGGCGCTCGACCCCAGCAACGAGTGGATCGCCAACAACCTCGGCGCCCTTTACTTCGGCGCCGGACGCTATCCCGATGCGCGCGCGATGTTCGAGCGTTCGATCGCGATCCGGCCGACCTACGCCGCCTACTCGAACTTCGGCACCCTGGCGTTCGTGCAGAAGGACTGGAACGAGGCAATCCGGCAGTACGAGAAGGCGTGCGCGCTCGACGACCGCGATTACGTCGTGTGGGGCAACACCGGGATCGCCTACCACTGGCTCGACGGCCACGAACCGCAGGCACGCGACGCGCTCCTGACGGCCGTGAAGCTCGCTGAGCGCCAGTTGGGCGTCAACCCCCATGACCCGATCGTGCTCGTGGACCTGGCCAGCTACTACGCCACCCTCGGGGAGAAGGACAGGTCGCGAGGTTACCTCGCCCAGGCCGAGCCCGCCGGGCGCGAGCAGGCGGACCTCGCGGTCGCGATCGCGGATGTCTGGGCCGACCTCGGGGAGGCCGACCGGGCGATCGCCTGGATCGAGGCCGGCCTCAAGCTCGGCTTCCCGGCGGCCGACATCGAGCAGAGGCCCGCGTTCGAGCGCTTGCGGCGTGACCCGCGCGTCGCCAGGCTGCTGCGGCCCAACGGGGGCGGCGTGCCGCGCTAAGCGAAATGGCGGGACCCAACCGGAGGTTGCCAAACGTGGCTGCCACCGGACACGAAAGGAGAGAGGGCATGGAGAGGAACGATGGCAGGTTGAAGCCACAGAAGGTATCGGCGAAGCGCGTGGTCGTGACCGTGTTCCGCGATGAGAAGGGGGAGTGCCGCGTCGAGCCGCGGGAAGCGTGGGTCCGCCCCGGCGGCACGGTGGCCTTCAGGTCGAAGGTCGGTCCCCTGACGGTGTTCGTCCCGAGGCCCGGCCGGGCGGCCGCCCTCTTCCCGCACATTCGCGGGCCGTTGTTCGGCGTGCCGGCCAGGGGCAAGACGCTCACCGTCTCGGTCGCGAAGGGCAAGGAGTCGATCGGCTACACCTATTCCGTCTACTGCCGCGAGGACAAGACCTTTGCCAGGGCGTCGTTCCCCAGAATCATCGTCGTGTAGCGCCGCCGCCTCGCTTCCAGGCTAGAATGAGTCGCCGCCACTCGCGGCCCCGGAGGAAGTCTCGCCATGACTGATGCCGCGCACGACCTCGTGATCATCGGTTCCGGCCCCGGCGGCTACGTCGCCGCGATCCGGGCCGGGCAACTCGGGCTGAACGTCCTCGTCGTGGAGAAGGACCCGTTCCTCGGCGGCACCTGCCTTCACCGCGGCTGCATCCCCACCAAAGCGCTGCTGCACACCGCGGACCTGCTCCAGCAGGCGCGCGAGGGCGGCAAGTTCGGCGTCGTCTGCGCCGGCGTGACGCTCGACCTCGCCGCCGCCCACGCGCACAAGCGCCGGGTCGTGGCCAAGAACGCCAAGGGGATCGAGGGCCTGTTCAAGAAGAACAAGGTCGGATGGGTGCAGGGGACGGGCCGCCTCGCGGGCGGGCGGACGGTCGAGGTCACGAAACCCGACGGCAAGACCGAGAAGTTCTCGGCGAAGAACGTCATCCTGGCGACCGGTTCGCGCTGCGGCGACCTGCCGTTCCTTACGGCCGACGGCCGCTACTTCATCAACTCGGACCAGATCCTCGAGCTCACCGAGGTGCCGCCGCGCCTGCTGGTGCTCGGCGCCGGCGCGGTCGGGATGGAGTTCGCCTCGATTTTCTCCCGCTTCGGATCCAAGGTCACGGTGGTCGAGTTGCTCGACCGCGTCCTTCCGCTCGAGGATGCCGACGTTTCCGCCGAGGTCGCCAAGGCGTTCCGGCGCCAGGGGATCGCGGTGCACGTCGCGACCCGGGCCGAGGACGTCAAGGTCGTCGAGGGGTACGTCCGCTGCAAGGCGGTCACCGCGGGCTCCGAGACGCTCAACCTGGAGGCCGACAAGCTGCTGCTGGCCGTCGGGCGGCAAGCCAACTTCAAGGGGATCGGGCTCGAGAGCACGAAGGTGCAGATCGAGCGCGGCCGCATCGTCGTGGACCAGTTCTGCCGCACCCACGAGGAGGGTGTGTACGCGATCGGCGACCTGCTGGCGACGCCGTGGCTCGCCCACGTCGCCTCGATGCAGGGCGTGCTGGTCGCCGAGCACATCGCGGGGAAGAACCCGCCGCCGATCAACTACAACCAGGTGCCGTCGTGCACGTACTGCTGGCCCGAGGTCGGCGCCATCGGCCTGTCGGAGGCGCAGGCGCGCGAGAAGGGTTACGACGTGCGCACCGGCACCTTCCCGTTCACCGCCAGCGCCAAGGCGGCGATCCTGGGGGAGACGGCGGGCTTCGTGAAGGTCGTCGCCGACGCGAAGTACGACGAGGTCCTCGGGCTGCACATCGTCGGCCCCCACGCCACCGAGTTGGTCGCCGAGGGCGAAGCGGCGCTGCGCGGCGAGCTCACCGCCGAGGAGCTCATCCGCACGATCCACGCCCACCCGACGCTGCACGAGGCGATTCACGAGGCGGCCGAGGGGGTGCACGGTGCGACGATCAACTTCTAGCCCCGGCGCCGCGCCGGAAGTTCCGTCTGCACTCGGCTGTTACCCGGTCGCTGTTAGTGGTTCGCTGTTGGCAGTCAGGTTCTCGCACGTCGTTTCTAACTTTTGACTCTTAGCTTGCTTCTCTCAGGGGGCGCACATGCCGGTCAACGTCTTGATGCCGCAAATGGGCGAGTCGATCACGGAGGGGACGATCGTCCGCTGGTTCAAGGGCGAGGGGGACGAGGTCGTCAAGGACGAGCCGCTGCTCGAGATCTCGACCGACAAGGTGGACGCCGAGGTGCCGGCGCCGGCCGGCGGCCGGCTCGCCAAGATCCTGCACGGCCCCGGGACCACCGTCGCGGTGGAGACCGTCATCGGCGTGATCGCCCAGGCGGGCGAGGCCGTCGAGATCGCCGCGGCCCCCACTGCCGAGGCGGCTCCCCCGGCCGCCACGGCGAAAGCCGCCACCGCGAAAGCGGCAACCGCGCCCGAGCCTGCCTCGCCGCCTGTGGCGCCGCCGCCAGCGGCCGCGCGCCCGACCGCGCCCGCGCCCGCCGCACCGCCGTCTGCACCGCGCCCGGCCGTTCCCGCCGACGAGGAGGCGGAGGCACTGCGGCAGCGCTCGTCGCCGCTCGTTCGCCGCATCGCCGCCGAGAACGGCGTCGACCTCGCGACGGTGCCGGGGACCGGCATCCAGGGCCGCGTCACCAAGGACGACATCCTGGCTTTCGTCGCGAAGGGCAAGACGTCGCCCGCCGCTGCGCCGACGCCGGCGCCCCGCCCGGCGCCCGCGCCGGTCGCCAGCCACGGCGCGCTGCCGCTCTCGGGCGCCACCCTCGGACCTGCCGGCGCGTTCACCGGCGACGAGCTGCGCGAGCCGCTCTCGATCATGCGGCAGAAGATCGCCGAGCACATGGTGCTGTCGCGGCGGACCTCGCCGCACGTGAACACGGTGTTCGAGGCCGACATGTCGAAAGTCGTCGCCCTGCGCGAGGGCGGCCGCGCCGCGTTCGAGGCGCAGCACGGCATCAAGCTGACCTACACCCCGTTCTTCCTGGCGGCGGTGATCGAGGGGCTCAAGGCGTTCCCGATCGTCAACGCCTCCCTCGACGGCAACGACATCGTCTACCACCGCCACATCAATGTCGGCGTCGCCGTCGCGCTGCCGCACGGTCTGATCGTGCCGGTGGTCAAGCGCGCGGAGGAGCTGTCGCTCATCGGTCTGCAGCGCGCCGTGACCGACCTCGCCACCCGCGCCCGCAGCAAGCAGCTCAAGCCGGAGGACGTGCAGGGCTCGACGTTCTCGGTCACCAACCCCGGCCCGTACGGCGGGCTCTACGGCCTGCCGATCATCAACCAGCCCAACGTCGCCATCCTCTCCACCGGCGGGATCCAGCGCCGGCCCGTCGTGGTGACGCGACGAGATGGGCCGCGAGTCGATCGGCATCCGCGACATGATCTACCTGGCGCTCTCGTTCGACCACCGCGTCGTGGACGGCGCCACCGCCGACCAGTTCATGGCGGCGGTCAAGGCCGCGCTCGAGGCGGCCGACTTCGAACTGGGTTGAGCCAGGGCACGGGGCGCAGAAACAAGTATCTTCGGGCGAACGAAGACGGATGAGCGGAGCGGGCGGAGCGGCGCGGGTCGCCCCGCCGTGGCCGTGGGTCAGCCGGTCGTCGGTTTCTTTGGGGGCGCTGGTGCCGGCGGCGCCTCTTCGAGGAGCTTCGAGTACGCGGCGCAAGGCTCGTCCAACGGCTGCGCGAGTTCCGGGAGCGCGATCGACCGCACGGTGTGGTCGTCACCCAGGACCCACGCCCGCTCATCCGAGAGCCCCACCAGGATGTCCGAGGCCTTGAACGGCAGCACGGCCACGAGCGACTCGGTCACCATGTCCCAGATGTCAAGCCGGCCGCCGCCCTTCAGCCGCGGGTCGGCGGGCGTCACCGCGAGATACCGCCGGTAGGCGACCACCGACCCGAACGAGTTCATGAAGCCTGTGATACGGCTACCCTTCTTGAGCCTCTCTTCAGCCGCCTCTCGATCCTCGGGCGAGAGCTTCTTCAAAACGGATTCACGGAACCCTTCCACCGCGTCGTCCCCCGTTCGCACCCGCCCTTTTGCCGCAAGGCACTCCGGCGGCTCGACCGTGCGCAGCGGCAACCCGCCCTGCGCCGGCCGCAGCAACGCGTACACCGCCTTGGGGAGGATCCACACCTCGTTGGCGGCCACCGCCACGTCCGCGAGGTGGGGGCCGAACGGCGCATCCAGCTTGGCCTTCTTGACGAAATCCGCGATTGCGTCGTGAACGTCATACTGCGAGCCGACTCTCCCATCCTCGTCGAATTCCACGAAGACAAACTCGTCCACGTCTTTCGCCTTGGGCCTGGCCACGGTCAGCCAGTCATGGCGTCCCGCTGTGAGGTAGATCGGGTGCCCGATCTCGAACGGCCGGTTCGCGCCGACCTCGCACCGATCGATGTCGACCACCACAAAACGTCGCTCGTCGCTCTTCCCGACGACCGAGTCGGAGAACACGAAGATGACCTGGTCCCCGTGGACCGCGACCTTCGCCCACCCGTCACCGAACGGACCGAACTTCGGTTTGCAAATCGCGGTACGAGCGCCCTCGGGGTTCCATTGGGACAGAGTGCGGCTCTCGTAGTCCCACCCGACCAGCCCGCCGTTTCCGTTACTGAGGAACCTGGTCGTAGGGAAGGTCCGTCCCGGATCGTCGAGGCGGGGCTTGGCGGCTTGGCCGTGTGCGCGGATTGGAACCGCAAGTGAGATGACCCCCGCGACCACCGGTATCAGAAATCGTCGCGTCATCGAATGCCTCCCGACCCGGTCACGTCGGTTCAACCGCAAACGTTGCAGTTGCACGTTCTCCTAACATCTTACTACCGGTCGGCGGCCGGCAGTTGCTCCCACTCGACTCTCCCACGCCGTCGCAGCCAGAGCCCGTGATCACCTTGGTAGACGGCGTCCGGGCACGACCCGGGGATGCGAACCGACGCACCGGGCTTCGGGCCAGGGAACGCTCCAGAAGTCCACCCGGCAGCGCCCGCTCTCGGCAGCTGGTCGATCCTCGAGGAGAACCGCCACCCGGTCGCCTCTCGGACTCACCTGCCGGACGGCGGGCTCGACGAGCGCACTCGCGCGCCTCGGGCCGGGTGGGGTGCCGCGTTCCTCGTAGCGCCGCGCCGCAGCCTCGCCCGTGAGATAGTTCCCGTTGACCCGCCGGTCGGCCGCGACCTCGACCCGGAAGGGGGCCTTGCCGAGGCGCCAGAACTCATAGACGCCGCCGGGGATGCCCCAGAGCTCGCGGCCGTGGAAGAACGTCCGCACGTGCGCGAGCCACGTCGAGCCGGTCCGGCCCTGCACGGACTCGATGAGCTCGGCAGGGAGCGGGTAGGTCGCCAGGGCCTGCCCTTTGAGGTCAAACACCTGGACCGGGGCCACCTCGTCGACGGAGAGACTCTCCATGACGAGCAAGTCGGGACCGAGCGTCACCGTGACGGCCGACGAGGGAAATCTCAGTTCGCGCACCCGGGACCGGCTCGGGAGCGAGAAGAGCTGGACCACGAGACCGCCGTCGACTCCCTTCCAGAGGAGCCCCAGCTGCGTCCGCGACGCGATGGACGCGATCGGTGCGGCTCCGTCGGGGGCGCTGGTGACCTCGATCACGCCCCGCGGGCGGCCACCCGCATTCCAGAGCCGAACGGGTCCACTCCGGCCCTCGAGTACCGCCACGCCGCCCGCAGGGAGGGCGCACCACAATGCGCCGGTAGGCGCGACGTACTCGGCGAGCGTGGCGGTCGGCGGTGGGCCGGCGCTGGCGAGCCCCAGGCCGGAAATCAGAATGACAGCCAGCAGGAGGTGTACCGTTCTCACCGTCGCGACCTCCAGGAGTCGCAAATAGGTTACAACACCGACACGGTCAGCCGGCCGTTGCGAGTCCGAACCGGATGAGTTGACTGGGCCATGGCCGCCGGGCGGCAAACAACCTGCGCGTTCGGCGCCCGTCCCCACTGTCCGGGCGCGCGGCAGGTCGTCGGCGTCGCCGCCCGGGGGGAACTCAGGCGGAGACGGCGGGGGCCCAGCCGGCGAGGTGGCGGGCGGCGAGCGCCGCGAGGGCGGCGATGTGGTCGGGGCGGGCGCCGAGCGCGGGGATGTAGCGCAGCTCCCCGCCCCCGGCCGCGAGGAACCGCTCGCGGTTGGTGATCGCGATCTCCTCGAGCGTCTCCAGGCAGTCCGCGGCGAAGCCGGGACACGCGACATCGACCCGGCCGGCGCCCTCGCCCGCCAGGCGCAGCAGCGTCGCGTCGGTGGCCGGCTGGATCCACTCCTCGCGGCCGAACCGCGACTGGAACGAGACGACCAGGCGTTCCTGCGGCCAGTCGAGCGCCGCGCGCAGCAGGCCGGCGGTCGCCAGGCACTCCCCCTGGTAGTGGTCGCCGGCGTCCACGTAGCGCTGCGGCAGGCCGTGGAACGACAGCATCAGGCGCTCAGGGACGCCGGCTGCGGCCCACGACTGGCGAATGCTGGCGGCCAGCGCCGCCACGTACGCCGGATCGTCGTGGTACGACGAAATCGTGCGCAGCTCCGGCACCCGCCGCCATCCCGCCAGCTCCGCCGCCACCGCGTCGAACGTCGAGCCCGTGGCCGGCGAGGAGTACTGCGGGTACAGCGGCAACACCAGGATCCGGGAGCAGCCGCGCTCCCCCAGTTCGCGCAGGGCGGCCCCGATCGCGGGCTCGCCGTAACGCATCCCGAGCGCCACCTGCACCGGCGCTGCCGCCCGCTCGCGCAGGCGCGCCTGCAGACCGGCCGCGATCGCGCGGCTGGCGACGAGCAGCGGCGAGCCCTCCCGCGTCCAGACCTTGCCGTAGAGGCGCGCAGAACGCTTCGGCCGGAACGGCAACACGAACGCGTGCAGGATGAGCCACCAGAGCGGGCGCGGCAGCTCCACGACGCGCGGGTCCCAGAGAAACTCCGCGAGGTAGCGCCGCACCGCCGCCGCCGTCGGCGCCTGCGGGGTGCCGAGGTTCGAGACCAGGACCCCGATCGGCGCGGCGCCGCTTCCCTCCGTCCGGACGTAGCCCGGGTAGCGCGGCCTCACGCCGCCCCCGCGACCAGCCCCGCGATCCGCTCCGCCTCGACGACGCAGGCGTTGGCCGCGATGCCGTGGAAGCCGTTGCCAAGGAGGTGAAGGCCCGGAACCGCCGCCGCCGCGCGCTCGATCTCGCCGAGCCGGGCGAGGTGGCCGAGCGTGTACTGCGGGATGCCGTAGTCGTGCCGGATGATGCGCACGAAGTCGGGCTCGGGGTCGCCGCCGAGGAAGTGGTCGAGCTCGCGGCGCACGAGCGCAAGCATCTCGCCGTCGGAGAGGTCGAGCGCGCCGGCGTCGCGCGCGCCGCCGAGCAGCGTGCGCAGCAGCGTCGCGCCCGCCGGCGCCTGCGCCGGGAACGTGGCGTCGCAGAAGATCGAGCCGAGGATGCGCCGCCGCTCGCGCCCGGGGACCAGGAAGCCGAACCCGCGCGCCGGGTGCCGGAACGGCCGCGGCGCCCGGTACCCGGTCATCACCACCGCCACCTTCGCGTACGGGATGCCCTGCAGCGCCGCCACCGCGCCCGCGGGCAACAACGCCGCGAGCGCCCGCGCCGCGGCGCCGGGAGGCATGGCGACCGCGACTTGCTTCGCGGCCAACTCCGAGCCGTCGCCGAGGCGCACCGCGAAAGAGCACTCGCCACGGGTGACCCGCTCGACGCGCGCGCCCAGCCGCACCCGGGCGCCGAGCGCGTTCGCCAGCGCGTCGGTGAGCTGCTGCATGCCGAGCCGCAGCGTGGTCAGCGTCCCGCCCGGTCCGGCCGGCCCACCGCCGCCGTTGCGCCGCTTGGCGAGCATCGCCCGCACCAGCGAGCCGTACTGCTGCTCCATCGCGCGCATCTTCGGGAACGTGGCGGGGAGCGAGAGCTTGCCGGGATCGCCCGCGTAGACCCCGGTCACCATTGCGTCCACGAGCACCTCGGCGGCCTCGCGGCCGATGCGCCGCGAGGCGAACGTGAACACCGACTCCTCGTCGGCGCCGCGGCGCTGGAACGGCTCGAGCAGGACGCGCAAGCGGCCGGGCAGCGAGAGCACGTCCGAGGTCAGGAACGCCGGCGGCGACAGCGGCACCTTGCGCAGGCGGCCGCCGCGCGCGATGAAGCGGTCGCCGGCGCCGTCATCGGCGCGCACCAGCTCGTCGCCCAGTCCGAGGCTCGCCACCAGCGCCAGCGTCTCCGGCACGTTGTCGAGGAAGCCCTGCGGCCCCCACTCGCAGCAGAAGCCGTCGACCCACTCGGTCTGGATCTTCCCCCCCGGCCGGTCCTCCGCCTCGATGACGGCGACGTCCCCGACGCCGCGCGCGCGGGCCAGGTAGGCGAGCGCCAGGCCGGAGATGCCGCCGCCGCAGACAACGAGGTCGTGGACCGGTTCCCGCACCGCCATCGTCACACCGTGCGCGAGTACACCGTCTTGCCGGCGTCGCCCGCGAGGTACGCGTCGAACGGCATGCACAGGTTGCGAATGAACACGCGGCCGCGGGGCAGGACGCGCACGCCGTCCTCGTCGACCTCGACGAGGCCGTCGGCCGCCGGTCCGGCGAGCGCCGCCAGCTCGCGCTCGAACGCCGCGCGGGGGTCGATCCCGAGGCGCTCGCGCACCCAGCCGAAGTCGAGCCCGAACGTGCAGATCAGGCGCTCGATCACCCGCCGGCGCACCTCGTCCTCCTCAGTCCGTTCGAGGCCGCGCTCGACCGGCAACACCCCCGCCGCGAGCGACCTCTGGTAGCGCGCGAGGTTCTTCTCGTTCTGCACGTACGCACCGCCCACGTCCCCGATCGCGGTCATGCCGATGCCGACCAGGTCGCTGGCGGGCAGCACCGTGTAGCCCATGAAGTTGCGGTGCAGCGTGCCGGCGTCGAGGGCGCGCGCCAGTTCGTCGCCGGGCCGCGCGAAGTGGTCCATGCCGATGAAGCGGTAGCCGGCCGCCAGGAACGACTCGGCCGCGGCGGCGAAGACGCGGAACTTGTCCCAGCCGCGCGGCATCGGCAGGCTCTCGAGCGCCTTCTGGTGCGGCTTGAGCCACGGCACGTGGGCGTAGGAGAACACCGCGACGCGGTCGGGCGCCAGCTCCCCGATCACCGACTCCACCGCCGCCTTGAAGCTCGCGGCGGTCTGGAACGGCAGGCCGTAGATCAGGTCGATGTTGACCGAGGAGAAGCCGAGCGTGCGGGCCAGCTCGACCTGGTGGCGGGTGAGCGCCAGCGGCTGCACCCGGTGCACCGCCTCCTGCACGCGCGGGTCGAAGTCCTGGGCGCCGAGCGAAACGCGGTTGAAACCGAGCCGCCTCAGCGTCGCGAGGTGTTCGTCGGTGGTCACGCACGGGTCGATCTCGATCGCGACCTCGGCGCCGGGCGCAAGTTCAAAATGGCGCATGACCGCGCCGAAGAGGCGCTCGCACTGCGCCGGCGTCAGGTACGTCGGCGTGCCGCCGCCCCAGTGGAGCTGCGAGAGGGTCCGCCGCCGGCCGAGGTGCCCGGCGACGATCTCCAGCTCGCGCTCGACGGCCTCGAGGTAACGCTCCTCGGGTCCCCGGTGCGGGGCGACGACGATGTTGCAGCCGCAGTAGGTGCAGCGCGCCTCGCAGAACGGCACGTGCACGTACAGCGACAGCGGCGCGTCGGGGCGCGCGGCGGCGCGCGCCAGCGCCGCTTCGTACGCCGCGGCGCCGAAGTTCGGGCTGAAGTGCGGCGCGGTCGGGTACGAGGTGTAGCGCGGGCCGGGGCGGTCGTACCGCGCCAGCAGTTCGGGGGTGATGCCGGCGAAGTCCACCGCCGGACGATCGGCGCCGCTGAGCCGGCTCATCGCGCCCCCCGGACCACGTCCAGGAACGCCTCGACCGACGCGATCGGCGTCGCCGGCAGGATGCCGTGCCCGAGGTTGGCGACGTAGCCGCTCGCGGGGACCCGTTCGAGCATCGCCCGCGTCGCCGCGCGCACCGCCTCAGGCGGCGCCAGCAGCGCAGCCGGGTCGAGGTTGCCCTGCACGGCCTTCCCGGGCAGAACGGCCGCGGCCGCGGCGAGGTCCGTGCGCCAGTCGAGGCTGACCACCTCGCACGGGAGGCCGGCGAGGACCGGGACGAGGTGCCCGCCGGAGGCGTAGACGATGCGGGGCACCCCGAGGTCGTCGAGTTGGCGCAGCAGCCGGGTCAGCGCCGGCACGACGAAATCGCCGTAGCTCGGCGCCGACAGCGCCATCGCCCACGAGTCGAAGACCTGGACGACCTCCGCGCCGGCCGCGACCTGCTGCCGCAGGTACGCCGCCATGGCGTCGGCGAGGACGTCGAGGAGCCGGCGGAACTCGTCGGGGTGCGACAGCATCGCCGCGCGCACCGCGGCGTGGTCCCGCGAGGTGCCGCCCTCGATCAGATAGCTGGCGAGCGTCCACGGCGCGCCGCAGAAGCCGATCAGCGCGACCTCGGCGGGCAGCTGCCCTCGTACCAGGGTGAGCGCCTCGGCCACGAACGCGGTGCCGCGCCCGTCGCGCGGGGGTTCGAGCCGGGCCCAGTCGGCCGGCCCCGCGAGCGCGTGCTCGATGCGTGGCCCGCCCTCGTCGGGGAACGCGAACTCCACCCCCATCGGCGCCAGCGGCAGCAGGATGTCGGAGAAGATGATCGCGGCGTCGAACCCGAACCGGGCCACCGGCTGCAGCGTCACCTCCGCCGCCAGCGCGGGGGTGCGGCACAGCGCCAGGAACGAGCCGGCCTTGGCGCGCGTGGCGCGGTACTCCGGCAGGAAGCGGCCGGCCTGCCGCATGATCCACACCGGCGGCCGGTCGACCGCCTCACGGCGACATGCGGAGACCAGCCGGCTCATCGGAACGCCACCGCGAGCGCGGCGGCCAGCGCCGCCACCGTTGCGTCCACGTCCGCCTCGGTGTGCGCCAACGAGAGGAAGCCGACCTCGAACGCCGACGGCGCGAAGTACACGCCGCGCTCGAGCAGCGCACGGTGCAACGCGGCGTACCGCGACGCGCCTTCGGGCGCCACGGCGTCGAAACGGCGCGGCGGCTCCCCCGGCTGCATCGCCAGCCAGAACAGCGACCCCAGGCGGGCGAAGCCGACCGGCAGCGACCTCTCCGCCAGCACACCCCGCACGCCGGCCTCGAGCCGCGTCCCGAGGGACTCGAGCCGCCGCCAGCCGTCTTCGGCCGCGAGGGCGTCCAGGGTCGCGAGGCCGGCCGCCATCGCGACCGGGTTCCCCGACAGCGTGCCGGCCTGGTAGACGGCGCCGAGCGGCGAAACCTGTTCCATCAGGTCGCGCCGGCCGCCATACGCGCCCACCGGCATGCCGCCGCCGATCACCTTCCCGAACGTCGCGAGGTCGGGGGTGATCCCGTAGTGCGCGGCGGCGCCCCCCGGGCCGAGGCGGAACCCGCTGATCACCTCGTCGAAGACGAGCAGCGCGCCGGCCCCGCGGGCCAGCTCGGCCAGGCGCTGCAGGAAGTCGCGGCGCTGCACGAGCAGCCCGGCGTTGGCGGGCACCGGCTCGATGATCGCGGCGGCGAGCTCGGCGCCGTGAATGGCGAACGCCCGCTCGAGCGCCGCCTCGTCGTCGAGGGGCACGACCACGGTCAGCTCCGCGAGCGCCTCCGGCACCCCGGCCGAGTTCGGCGTCCCGAACGTCGCCAGGCCCGAGCCCGCCTTGACCAGGAGCGAGTCCACGTGGCCGTGGTAGCAGCCGTCGAACTTGAGCACCCGCGGCCGTCCCGTCGCCCCGCGGGCGAGGCGGATCGCCGACATCACGGCCTCGGTGCCCGAGGACACGAACCGCACCATCTCGCAGCCGGGGTAGCTGGCGACGACCCGCTCGGCGAGCTCCACCTCCGCGGCGCACGGCGCGCCGTAGGAGAGCCCGCGCCCGGCCGCCGCGCGCACCGCCTCGACGACCGCCGGGTGCGCGTGTCCGAGGATCAACGGGCCCCACGACATGACGTAGTCGAGATAGGCGTTGCCGTCCTCGTCGGTGAAGCGCGCCCCCGCCGCCTCGCGGTAGAAGATCGGCCCTCCGCCGACGGCGCGGAACGCGCGCACCGGCGAGTTGACCCCGCCGGGGAGCACGGCGCAGGCGCGTTCGTACAGCGCGGCGGACCGATCCAGCACCAGCGCCGTCATCGCCGCCCCCGCGGACGGTGCACGTCCGGACCCGCAGCCGCCGCCGTCACAGCCAGCCCTCGGCCAGCGCCTTGCGGGCGTGATAGGTGATGATGATGTCGGCGCCGGCGCGCCGGAACGCGTGCAAGTTCTCCATGGTGACGACGCGCTCGTCGATCCAGCCGCGCTCGGCCGCCGCCTTGACCATCGAGTACTCGCCCGAAACGTTGTAGACCGCGACCGGCTGCGTGAAGTTCTCCTTGATGTCGCGCAGCACGTCGAGGTACGCGAGGCCGGGCTTGACCATCAGGATGTCGGCGCCTTCCTCGACGTCGAGCTCGGCTTCGAGCAGCGCTTCCCGCCGGTTTCGGGCGTCCATCTGGTACGAGCGCCGGTCGCCGAACTGCGGCGCCGAGTGCGCGGCCTCGCGGAACGGCCCGTAGTAGCCCGAGGCGTACTTGCAGGAGTAGCTCATGATCGGCGTGTCCACGAGGTCGGCGGCGTCGAGCGCCTGGCGGATCGCCAGCACCCGTCCGTCCATCATGTCGGAGGGCGCGACGATGTCCGCGCCCGCGGCCGCGTGCGCCACCGCCTGGCGCGCGATGTGCTCCAGCGAGGGGTCGTTGGCGACCCGCCCACCCTCGATCACGCCGCAGTGACCGGTGTCGGTGTAGGCGCACAGGCATACGTCGGTGATCACCACGAGGTCGGCGCCGAAGCGCTTCTTCAGCGCCGCGACGGCGCGCGGGGTGATCGCGTCGTCGGTGTACGAGCTGCGCCCGTCGGGGTGCTTCGGCTCCTCGTCGCCGGGGACGCCGAAGAGCAGCACGGCCCGGATCCCGAGCTTGAGGTCGGCCTCGACCGTCGCCGACAGGCGGTCGACCCCTTCGCGGCGGATCCCCGGCATGGCGGCGATCTCTTCGACCGCGCTCGGGTCGCGCAACACGAAGTGCGGCATCACGAAAGCGCGCGCGTCCAGGCGGGCCTCCGCCACGAGGTCACGGACGAGAGGGTTGAAGCGAAGACGGCGGGGCCTCACGAGCAGGTCTGACATAGCTCCTCCACGATGTTCTCGGTTGTCGGATGCGGGGCGGCGACGGCGCGAACGCCGGCCGCCGCAGCGGCCGCTGCGGTGGTCGCCCCGATCGCGATGTGCGGCACGTCGGCCCAGCGCGCGCCGCAGCGGGCGACGTAGGCGCGCACCGCGCGCGGGCTGGTCAACACGACCGCGGATGGGGGTTCCTCGGGGAGCGGCGGGGCCTCGTTCGCCGGGACCTCGTCCATGGCGTAGACCACGAACGGCACCACCCGCGCGCCCGCTCTCTCGAGCCCCGCGGCGAACTCGTCCCGCCGCTCGCGCCCGCACGGGTGCAGCACCGCGTCGCCGGGCCGCAGGCGCGGCGCGAGCGCGTTCGCCAGGGCCTCGCCGCCGCCGTCCCCGACGATCTGAACGTCGAAACCTTCGCGGCGGGCCGCGGCCGCGGTTGCCGGTCCGACCGCGGCCGCCGGCTTCGTCGCCAGCGCCGGCGCCAGATCGGGGGCGGCGCGCCGCAGGGCGCGCGGCGCGCGCTTGCTGGTGAAGGCGACGAAGCGCACGGCCTGGAGCGCCGCCTCGACCCGCGCCCGGCCGGCCGCGTCGTCCACCGGCACCTCGCGCATCAGTGCCAGGGGCACCAGCTCGACGCCGCGGCTCTGCAACGCTTCCGCCAGGGCCCCGAACTCCCCGGCGCCCCTCGTCGCGAGGACCCAGCGACGGCTCACCGTCCGCTCCCGCGCAAGGCCGCCAGGGCGGCGCGCGCGGCCGCTTCGGGATCGGCGCCGCTCACCCGCGCCCGGCGGAGGGACGACCTCGTCACGCCCTCGTCGAGGTCGGCCAGGGCCGCGAGCAGCTCGATCCGTTCGCCGGAACGGGTGGCGAACGCACCCAGCGGCAGGTGGCAGCCGCCACCGAGGCCCTTGAGAACCGCGCGCTCGCAGGCCGTGACCTCGGCCACACCGGGCTCGTGCAGCAAACCGACCAGCCTCGCAACGTCGGTGTCGCCGGCGCGCACCTCGACCGCGAGCGCACCCTGGCCGGGCGCCGGCAGGAACCGTTCGACCTCGAAACGCGTGCCGGCGAGCCCCTGCAGGTCGAGGCCGAGACGGTCCACGCCTGCGGCGGCGAGCAGGATCGCGCCGAACGCGCCGTCGCGCACGCGCTGCACGCGCGTCGGCAGGTTGCCGCGCAGCGGCCGGATCGCCAGGTCGGGTTGGAGGGCCAGCGCTTGTCCGGCCCGGCGCAGCGACGAGGTGCCAACGGCCGTGCCCGGGGCGAGGCCCAGGGCGCCGTTGCCGACCGCCTCGGGGCGCGCCAGCAGCAGCTCGCGCGGATCCTGGCGCAGCAGCACCGCGCCCACCGCCAGGCCGGCCGGTTCGTCGGTCGGGAGGTCCTTCAGCGAGTTGACGACGAGGTCGACAGTGCCGGCGGAGAGCGCCGCCTGCAGCTCCCTGGTGAAGAAGCCGCTGCCGGGAAGCTCGTGCAGCGCGCGGGAGAGGTCGGCGTCACCGCTGGTGCGGACGATCACCAGCTCACTTTCCGCCCCGGAGAGCTCGCGCAACAACTCCGCCACACGGCGGGCCTGCCAGAGCGCTAGATCGGAGCCTCTGGTCCCGATCCGCAAAACGGAGGTCACTTCTCCACCGCGGCGAGGAAGATGCTGAGAACGTCCGGCGAGTGCTGCCACGCCACCTCGCGCAGGCCGCGCAGCGGCACGCGCACGAGGCGCTGCGACAGTCGGTCCGCCGCCTCGTCGAGCCGTTCCGGCGGCACGTCGTACCCGCCGTCCACCATGCGGGTCATCTCGTTGCGCGCAAGCTCGCGGAACGCGGCAACGAGGTGACGAGCCACCGGCGACAGGTCGACCTCCATCACCTCGTAGGCAAGCTCGCGCAGCTGCTCCTCGACGATCGCTTCGGCCTGAGCGATCTCCGCGTGGCGGGCCGACCGGTTCGTCTCCGCCTCCAGGCGCAGCGCGACCTGATCGACATGCTCGATCCCATCGACTCTGCCGCACCCCGGCGCAACGTTCGGCGGCATGCCGAGGTCGAGGAGGAACGTCGGCGCCAGGAGTGCCGCCAGCTCGGGGCCGATCAGCGGCACCGGCGAGGAGGCGGCGGTGATCACCGCGGCGAAGCCGTCGCCGCCCGCCGACAACGACTCCAGCGGCCGGAACGTCCCGCCGCCGCGGGCGGCGAGCGCCTCGCCGCGCTCGCGGCCGCGGTTGAACACCACGATGCCGCGGGCCGGTTCGAGCTTGCGCACGAGTTCGACCGCCAAACCGGCCATGCTGCCGGCGCCGACGACGGCCACCGGGCCGGCCGCGGCAGCCAGGCGCCGGCCGAGCCGTCGCTCCGCCAGCGAGAGCAGCGACACGGGGTGGCGCGACAGCCCGGTTTCGGTCCGCACCCGCTTGGCGGCGCGGAACGCCTGGGTAAAGAGAGCGGAGAGGCGCGGGCCGGCGACGCCGAGGTCGCTCGCGAGCCGGAACGCCTCCTTGACCTGACCGAGGATCTGGTTGTCTCCGGGCATCAGCGAGTCGAGCGCCGCAGCCACCCGGAAGACGTGCCGCGACGCGTTCTGCTCGTGCTCCGCCAGGCACTTTTCGAGCGGCGGAAGCGAGGACGCGCCGCCGGTCAGCCGCGGCAACGCCGAGGACAGCGCCATCAGCAGGCGGCCGGGGCAAAGAGGGCCGTCGTACGCGAGGTAGAACTCCGTGCGGTGGCAGGTGGCGAGGTAGACCAGCTCCTGCGCCCCGAGTTCGGCCTTCAGGCCGGTGAGTGCGCCCGCAACGGCATCAGCGGGTATCTGCGCCCGTCCGACCTCCTCCGGGCCCGCGCCGGTCTGGTTGCAGCCAATGACCACGTAGCGTCGCATCGTTTCCCCCGCAGCTGGAGTATGAGGAGCGAACTGTCATATGGGAAGCGGGTTTCGGTCAGTTTTCCGTTACGGAAGTGCAATGTTTTCGCAATCATGCGAAGTGATCTCATGCGCCTTGTCGCAACCGCTTGCGGCACCCGGCCGGGTGCTCACGGCTTCTCTGCCGCCGGGCCACCTGCCGCGGGGCGCTTGCTGCGCGCCACCAGATACCATCCGCCGGCGCCGCGCAGCAGCAGCCCCGGAGCGTTGGGGGTGCCGGCGTCGAGGAAATCAGCGAGCGAGCCGGCCGCCCCCAACCAGCCCTCGTAGACCGCCGTCAGCCCAAGTCGCGCGCACAGCTCGGCCGGCTGCTCGCCGGCCGGCTTCATCGACGCGATGTCGAGGATCGCGGTCCGGCGCTCCGGGCCCGTCAGCAGCACGAGCAGCCTCCCGTCGCGCAGGAGGCGGGCGTCGAGCACCCTCGCCACGGGGAGGGCGCAGCGGAAGCGGGGCTCGCCACTCTCGATCGCGATCCCCACGACGGCACCCTCGCCGTCGATCGCCGCCACGATCCCGGAGGCGAGGTCCACGTCGGCGATCCGCCAGACGCCGCCGCTCCCCTCGCGCTTCCAGGCGACGCCGCCCGGCGAGCGGTACCGCATCAGCCCGCCGCCGCCGAGGGTCAGGAGCATGTCGTCGGGCGAGAGCGCGACGACCCCGGCGAACGCCGCCGAAGCGCGCGCCAGCAGCTTCTCCCCCGCGAAGCGGAACGTCACCGCGACGCCGGCGCCGGTGGGGATGTCGCCCGGCAGGCCGAAGTACTCGCGCGCCGGCGGGTCGAGGGGCAGGAAGCCGTACAACCCCTTGCCGTCGAGCGTGAGACGGCTGGCCTCGGTCGGGAAGAGCTCGGAGAGCCCCGAGTTCGGCCACGCCAGGCGCTCCCGCCCGTCCGCCGTGATCGCGACGAACACCTGCGCCATCTCCTGAACGCCGTGCGTCACATAGCGCAGGTTCGGCCCGCAAAACTCGAGGATGCGGGGCTCTGTCCCCGGCAGCTCGATCCGCGCGCTCGGCGATGGCGCCCAGACGCTGTCGAAGAGCTGGAGCTGCCCGCCGGTGAGAACCGCGACTTTGCCGTTCGAGCGGTTGACCGCCACCGTGGTCGCGACACCGGGGAAGCGCGGCGCCGGCGTGGCCGGAGCCGTCTGCGACCACGCGGCCGCCACGCTCGCGGCCGCGGCCGTGAGCTGGATAACCCAACGCAATCCGTACGCGTTCATCGGCCCTCCCCTCCTCCGGCGGCCCGCCCGGCGAGCACCGGGTCGTCCCGCCACCCGCCCGGCAGGCTCGTCGGCGCTCCGCGCCTGGGGTGAAGAACCCCGGCGTGATCGCGGTGGCAGGAGAAGCAGTCGTCGCGCAACGGGTGCCCGGCCGGACGTGGGTGTGCTCCGGCGCGCGCGTGGCAGCTCAGACACTTCGCTTCGACCTGCGTGACGGCGTGGTCGCCGTCGGCGGGCAGAAGCGGGGCTTTCCCCGAGGTCGCCCACACGCCGATCGCGATCGGCACCGCCAACCCGACAACCCACGCGAACACTCGCCCCAAGCCCGGCACAGGCGTCATGATAAACTCTCCGACCGATGCGGGGACTCGTTCGCGACGCCGCGCTCATCCTCATCGCCGCTCTCGTGCTCGGGACGGCCGCCAACCTGGTCCCCGGACGCCGGCTGGCGTGGTGGGGCAAAGGGAGCGAGCCGCCGAAGGCCGGCTCGGACTTCCAGTTCATCGACGCCGCCTCGGCCGACGCGGTGCGCACCTCGCTGCCGCATGTCGTCGTCCTCGACACCCGCTCCGCGGCCGAGTTCGCGGCCAGCCACATTCCGGGGGCGCGCCGGATCAACTACACGAACCTCCAGTCCCAGCTGACTCCAGCCATGATCTCCGAACTGCGCGCCGCGGACGCCGTGCTGGTTTACGGCGATGGCGACGAGACCGACGTCGAGCAGCTCCTCGCGCAGGAGCTGCACCGGCGCGGCGTGGGGCGCCCGTACGTGCTGATGGGCGGCTTCATGGCGTGGCAGGGCGGCGGCCTGCCGATCGAAGGGGTGGCGCCGTGACGCTCCTGAGGAACCGCTGGCTCCACCGCATCCTCGGCGTCGTCATGGGGGGCATCTTCCTCTACGCCGCCGGCAGCAAGCTGATCGACCCGCGCCCCCTGGTGACGATCATCTGGGGATACCGCATCCTGCCCGCGGGGCCGATCAACCTGATGGCGATCTACATGCCGTGGCTGGAGCTGCTCGTCGGGGTCGGATTGCTCACCGGCTTCAAGCGCCGCGCCGCCGCGCTCGTGGGCGCCGGGCTGCTCTTGATGTTCATCTCGGCACTCGGAATCAACGCCGTGCGCGGCGTCAACGTCGCCTGCGGCTGCTTTTCAGCCAGCGCGGAGGACGTCAGCAACGCCTGGCTGCTCGTGCTGCGCGACCTGCCGATGCTCGCCGCCGCGCTCGTCCTGCTCCTCTTCCCGCCCCGGCAAGAGCCGCAAGAAGTGAGACGTTAGACGGGAGAGGGCAAAGGAAAGACACAGCGCCAGGTGTCTTTCTCGTGCCGTCTTCCGTCTTCCGTCTTCCCTCTTCCCTCTTCCTCTTTCCTTCTTCCCTTAGGTACGACTACGCATGCACTTCCGGGGCCGGCTTGCGCTCCGCACCGCTTGGCTCGCGCACGAGGCTCGGGATCAGCTCGTCGAGGTCGAGGGTGGCCCAGCTCGCGCGGGCGAGCTCCTGCCCCGCGCCGCGCCAGGCGGCGTTGACCACCTTGATCCCGCGGCCCTGCAGTCCGACCACCGGGAAGACGAAGTCGCTGTCCGAGGAGACGACGACCGCGACGTCGAGGGCGTCCGACCACGCCAGCTCGTACAGGTCGGTAATCAGCGCGGACTCGACGCCCTTCTCCGCGGACCACACCAGCGCCTGGCCGCACGACGGGCAGTTGCCGGTCTCGTACCCGCACGAGCGGCAGCGGATGTGGTCGAACCGCCGCCGGCGCTCGAGGGCGACGACGCTGGTCCCCGGCTGCCGCTCGAGGAAGTTCTCGAGCCAGCGGCGGAGGTTCTCGTCGTCGGGGTCGCACGACGCGTACACGCGCATGCCCTGGTAGTCGAGGTCGTCCGCGATCGGCAGGGAGCGCACCCTGTCCAGCAGCACGGCTGGCAGGTGCGTCCAGTTGCAGCGCGCCTCGCCGGCGCGCTCGTTCCACCGCAGCTGGAAGTTCCAATAGTCCACGAACACATGCGTGCGCTGCATCCATGCACCCCCAGCCATACCGGCCGCAGCCCGGCCGCCCCGGTCAATCGTCCGGACGCCGCCAGCGCAGGACCGGCTGGCGCGCGGCCCTCACCTCGTCGAGCCGCTGCACCGGCGTCGAGTACGGCGCGCCCCTGACCAGGTCCGGCTCCTCCCGCGCCTCCCGCGCGATCGCCTTCATCGCGGCGACGAACGCGTCGAGCTCGTCGATGCCCTCGCTCTCGGTGGGCTCGATCATGAGCGCGCCGTGAACGATGAGCGGGAACGACATGGTCGGAGGGTGGAAGCCGTAGTCGAGGAGGCGCTTGGCGATGTCGATGTTCTTCACGCCCGCGGCCGCCTGGATCGAGTCGTCGAACACGACCTCGTGCAGGCTCGGGCCGCCGTAGGGCAGGTGGTAGTCGCCCTCGAGCCGCGCGCGGAGGTAGTTGGCGTTGAGCACGGCGCCCTCGGCCATCGACTTGAGGCCGTCGCGGCCGAGCGACCGAATGTACGCGAGCGCCCGCACCAGCATGCCGAAGTTGCCGTAGAACCCGCGCACCTTGCCGATCGTCCCCGGGCGGTCGTAGGCGAGCGTGTAGCGGTCCCCTTCCCGCTCGACCATCGGCACCGGCAGGTGCGGCACCAGCGCCTGCGAGACCGCGACCGGTCCCGCGCCCGGCCCGCCGCCGCCGTGTGGCGTCGAGAACGTCTTGTGCAGGTTGATGTGCAGGGCGTCCGCGCCCATCTTGCCCGGCAGCGCGATGCCGACGAACGCGTTGAGGTTGGCGCCGTCCATGTAGAGGAACGCACCCTTCTCGTGCAGCATCGCCGCGGCCTTGACGATCTCGGGCTCGAAGACGCCGAGCGTGTTGGGGACCGTGACCATGAGCGCGGCCACGTCGCCGCCGTCGAGGTGCCGCGCGACGGCGGCGAGGTCCAGCGTGCCGTGGGGCGTCGACGCGACCTCGACGGTCTCGAACCCGGCGAACACCGCGGACGCCGGGTTGGTGCCGTGCGCCGAGTCGGGGATCAGCACCTTGCCGCGGTGCTCCCCCCTGGCCGCGAGCGCCTTGCGGATCATCAGCATCCCGGTCAGCTCGCCGTGGGCGCCGGCCGCCGGCTGCAGCGTCACTCGCGCCATCCCGGTCACGGCCAGCAGCGCCTGCTCGAGCTGCCACATCAGGGCGAGCGCGCCCTGCACCTGCTCCTCGGGCTGCAGCGGGTGGAGCTGCGCGAGGCCGGCGAGGCGGACGACCTCCTCGTTGATGCGGGGGTTGTACTTCATCGTGCACGAGCCGAGCGGGTACATCCCCTCGTCCAGGCTGTAGTTCCACTTCGAGAGACGGGTGAAGTGGCGCATCACGTCGACCTCGCTCACCTCCGGAAGCCCGTCGATCTCGCCGCGCAGCAGGCCGGCCGGCAACGTCGCGGCCGGGTCAACCTGCGGCACCTCCAGGGGCGGGAGCTGGTAGCCGACGCGACCGGCCGACGAGCGCTCGAAGATCAGGCCTTCCCGTTCCCTCAGCGTACGCGTCTGGCTCATGCCAGCCTCCGGATCGCGTCGAGGAGCCGGTCGCACTCCTCCCGCGTGTTCCGCTCGGTGGCCGCGACCAGCACCCCCTTCGGCCAGGCGGCGCCGAAGCGGGTGGTCGACACACCGCCCAGGATCCCCTCGGCCTTGAGCCGCGCGAGCAGCCCGTCGGGGTCGTCGTGCAGCACAAGGAATTCGTTGTACGCCGGGCTGTCCGGGAACGCGAGCTTCGCCTTCTGCCCTGTGCCCTGCGCCCTGAGTCCTGCCCTGACGTACTCGGCCTTGGCGTGGGAGGCGAGCGCCACCTCGCGCACGCCCTTCTTGCCGAGCAACGACAGCACGATCGTCGCGGCGAGCGCCATCAGGCCGTGGTTGGTGCAGATGTTCGAGGTCGCCTTGGCGCGCCGGATGTGCTGCTCGCGGGTCGAGAGGGTGAGCACGTAGCCCCGCCGCCCGGCGGAGTCGGCGGTCTCGCCCACCAGACGGCCCGGCATCTGCCGCAGGTGCGACTGCCGCGCGGCGAAGAACCCGAGCAGCGGGCCGCCGAACGCGGCCGGGATGCCGAACGCCTGCAGCTCGCCGCACACGACGTCGAAGCCGAAGCGGCCGCCTGGGGCGAGCATCCCGAGCGAGGTCGCCTCGGCCACCGCGTGCACCCCGAGCGCGCCCGCGGCCGCGATCGCCTTGCCGAGCGCCGGCAGGTCCTCGACGACGCCGAGGAAGTTGGGCGACGCCACGACGACCGCACACACGTCGTCGCCGAGGAGGCGCTCGAGCGCGGCGGCGTCCACGCGGCCGTCGCCGCCCCACGCGGCCTGGGTGATCGCGATCCCCATCGGCTCGCAGTACGTCTCGAGCACGGCGCGCCAGTCGGGGTGGAGCGTTCCGGCCACGACCACGCGCCGGCGTTTCGGGAGCGTGCGCGCCGCCATCAGGACCGCCTCGACGACCGCGGTCGCGCCGTCGTAGAGCGACGCGTTCGCGACGTCCAGCTCGGTGAGCTGGCAGACGTAGGTCTGGAACTCGAAGATCGCCTGCAACGTGCCCTGGCTGACTTCCGGCTGATACGGCGTGTAAGCCGTGAAGAATTCGCCACGCTGCAGCAGCGCGTCGGCCACCGCCGGCGTCACGTGTCGGTACACGCCGGCGCCGAGGAAGCTCGCGAAGCACTCGGGGGCCGCGTTCGCCCCCGCGTACGCCCAGAACTCGCGCCGGACCTCCTCCTCGCTCCGGGCCGGAGGGAGGTCGAGCGCGCCGCAACGGACCTCGCCCGGAATCGAAGCGAACAACTCGTCCACGGAGGCGCAGCCGACCGCGTCGAGCATGGCCCGGCGGTCGCCCTGCCCCGCCTGGTAGCGGTGCATCAGTGCGCGCCTTCCTCGGCGAGGAACTTCTCGTACGCCGCGGCGTCCATCAGGCCGTCGGCCGCCCCCGGCGCGACCGCCAAGCGCACCAGCCACCCCTGTCCGTAGGGATCCTGGTTGACCAGCTCGGGGTGGGTTTCGAGCTCGCCGTTCGTCGCCGCCACCTCGCCCGCCATCGGCGCGAACACCTCCGACACCGCCTTGACCGACTCGATGTTGCCGAGGGCGGCGCCCTTCTCGACCTTCTTTCCGGCTGCCGGGAGCTCGACGAACACGACGTCGCCGAGCTGCTCCTGCGCGTAATGGGTGATCCCGGCGGTTGCCTCGCCGCCAGCCAGGATGACCCATTCGTGCGTCTTCGTGTAGAGGCGATCGTTCGGTTGTGCCATGGCCTGCTCCCCCCTCGATCCCTTAGCGCGCCCGGCGGTAGAACGGCATCTCCACCACCCGCGCCGCGACCTTCTGCTCCCTGATCTCGACCTCGAACTCCGAGCCGACCGCGGAGAGCGCGACCGGCACGTACCCCATGCCGAGCGCCTTGCCCAGCGTCGGCGCGTGCGTCCCCGAAGTGACCGCGCCGACCTCCTTGCCGCCGGCCCAGATCGGATACCCGTGGCGGGCGATGCCGCGGCCGGTCATCTCGAAGCCCACGAGTTTGCGGCGGACGCCGTCTCCCTGCTGCCGCAGCAACGCCTCGCGCCCCAGGAAGCCGTCCTTGTCGAGCTTGACGATCCAACCGAGACCTGCCTCGTACGGCGTGGTCGTATCGTCGATATCGTTCCCGTACAGCGGCATGCTCGCCTCGAACCGGAGCGTGTCGCGGGCGCCGAGGCCGGCGGGGACGATGCCGAACTCACGCCCGGCGGCGAGCAGCGCCCGCCACAGGCGCGGCGCATCCTCGGGCGCCACGTAGACCTCGAAGCCGTCCTCGCCGGTGTACCCCGTGCGGGCGATGATCGCCGCGGCGCCGTCCACGGTCCCCTCGACGAAGCGGTAGTACTTGATCTCGTCGAGCTTGACCTCGGTGAGCGCCTGCAGCGTCGCCAGCGCCTTCGGACCCTGCACCGCGATCTGCGCGTATCCGTCCGACCGATCCCGCACGTCGACCGCGTCGAAGCCGGCGCACTGGGCGCACAGGTACGCGTAGTCCTTGTCCTTGTTGGCCGCGTTGACCACCAGGAAGTACCGGTCGTCCGCCATCTTGTGGACGAGCAGGTCGTCCACGAACGTGCCTCTGGGCGTCATCAGGCCGGCGTACTGCGCCCGCCCAACCGTGAGTTTGGACGCGTCGTTGCAGGTCACGTACTGCACGAAGTCCAGCGCCCGCCGCCCCGTCACCTCGATCTCGCCCATGTGCGATACGTCGAAGAGCCCGACCGCGGTACGCACGGCGCGGTGCTCCTCGAGGACTCCGGCGTACTGCACCGGCATCTCGTACCCCGCGAACGGCACGATGCGCGCCTTCGCCTCGACATGGCATTCGTACAGGGGTGTCCGCTTCAGGCGTGTCTCGGGCATCCAGGCCTCCCGGCGCGGGCGCGCCGCTCGTGAAGCCTATCACCGCGCCCAAGGACCGGCAACACGGCGCCGGCGAAGAGACTCATCGCGGGGCGCGGCCACTGGGCCGCGGGTCGTTGCGGACCGGGCGGCGTCGCATCGGGCGAGCGGCGCCTCCGGTCGGGAGGCGCTCCAGCGCCGGATAGTCGGCCGGGAGCCCGGCGGAAGGATCGACGAGGCGGGCGTCGAGATCCTCGACGGGCAGCGACAGCGTCACGAGGCCGGGGTCGATCGGGCGGCTCGCGCCGCCCGTGGGCCAGCGCAGCTCGTAGTACAGGGCCGGCACCCGCGTCCAGCCGGTTTGCCCCACCGTCCCGATCCGGTCGCCGCGAGCCACGCTCTGGCCGCGCTTGACGGCGATGTCCTTGAGGTGACCGAACACCGTCACGACCTCGCCGCCATGGTCGATCACGACGAGGTTGCCCATGCGCGTCCAGTCGTTGGTCGCGCGCTCCCGGACGACTCCGGCGAACAGCACGCGGCCCGCGCCGGCCGCCAACACCGGCTCGCCCTCCGGCGCCGCCAACGTCGTGCCGTAGTGCGCCTCCGTCTTCCCCGTGAACGGCGACAGGCGCCACCCGTACAGCGCCACCGCAACCGCGTGCGACTCGTTGATGGGCGGCCCGCTGGGCATCGCGGCGAGCGGGCAACGCAGCGAGCCGGCGCCAGCGCCTGCCAACTGGTTCCCGAGTTCCTCCAGGCGAGCGCCTTGGCGCGATAACCACGCGGCCGTGGTCTCGTCGGGTGCACCGACGACCGGCGGCGCCGGACACGGCGCTCGCCAGACACTCTCCGGGAGCCCGACCGCCCACGCCAGGCGCCGGCTGCGCTGGAGCTGCGCGTACACGCGGCCCGAGAGCGCGAGCGAGCGCTCGCGCAACGCATCCTGGCGCGCCTTCAGCGTCCGGTTCTCCCGCCGGGCGGCATCGACGGTGAACGACGTGAAGAAGCCCTTCAGCCCGAGCGGGAGCGCCCCGACGATGCCAAGCGCGACGATGCCGAGCAGCCCCAGTCCAACGAGCGCGCGGCGCAGTCCGCGCCGCGTCAGCACCAGGCGCCGGAACCGGCCTCCGCCCCCGGGGTGCCACTGCACCTCCCAGATCGCCTTGTCGCTCAGACCCACCGCAACACCTCGACCGGCTCCCTCCGGGAGGTCCGCGCGGCGGGCAGGAGCGCGGCCGCGAGGACCTCGAGCAGGGAGAGCCCGAGCACCACGGCGAGGTCGCCGGGGAGCAACCGCAAAGGGATCGTGTCCACCATGTAGATGCTGGCGATGTCGGGAGGGAAGTGGGGGATGCCGAGCGCGGTCAGCACGACGACGATGGTGACCCCCGCCGCCAGACCGGCCGCGACCCCGGCCCCGCCCAGGACGCCGCCCGCCAGCAACAGCGTGCGCCGCACCAGGCGGGGGGGCGCTCCGAGCGCGAGCAGCACGCCGAACTCGCGCCGCTTCTCGGTGACCAGCACGACCAGGGCCGATGCAACCTCGAACGCGCCCACTCCGAGCACGAGCGAGAGGACGAGGCCGAGGGAGATCTTCTGCCAGCGCAGGGCCGCAAAGAGGTTGCGGTTGCTCTCCTGCCACGTCGTGACGATCGCCCCGTTCCCGCACGCCTCCTCGACGCGGTCGCGCAGCGCCGCGGCGCGGTCCGGATCGGCGACCCACACCTCCAGGCCCCCGTTCGGCAACCCCGGCACCCGACGCCGGAGGCCGTCGAGGCTGGTCATCACGAAGCGCTCGTCGAGCTCCGCGAAGCCGGTGTCGAACACCTGCCCGACGACGACCGGCACGCCGCGGGGCATCCCGGAGGTGACGACCTGGAGCGAGAGCACCTCGCCCTTTCGCACCGCGAGCTTGCGCGCGACGCCGCGTCCGATCGCGACTTCGAGCGGGCCGCCGGCGCCGCCCCCGTCGAGAACGACGAACGGCGGCGGGGCGTCGCTCGCACGGACGCTCACGAGTTCGGCGCCGCCGCTGGGCGGAAAGAGCATCCCGGGGAGGTAGACGACCGGACCCACCCGGACCACGCCCGGGACGCGCGCGACGCGCGCCGCGGCGGCCGCGCCCGCCTCGACCGAGGAACCGGGCGGCAGCAGTGCGACGAGGTTCCCGCTCGCGGCCAGCACGCCGTCGCGGAGGGCGGCGGTGTAGCCGCTCATCAGCGCCAGCACGACGACGAGCGACGCGGTACCCAGCGCCACGGCCACGAGCGCGGCGAGCGCGCTCGTCCGCAGCAGCGACGTCCCCCGCCGCCGCAGCAATCGCACCGCAAGGAACCACGCCATCCGCACCCGGGGATTCTAGCCCCTAAAGCTCCGCCGCCAGGCCGGAAGACCAATTTCAACGGGTCTCAGGGGTCGGCGAAGAGATGCCGGTCGTCCGGCGAGTCAGGCCGATGGCGGCCACCGTCCCGGCTCCGATCAGGAGCAGTACCAGGGCGTCGCGCAGCGCCGGCTCCCACTCGGCGAGCGCCCAGACGCTGCCGAACACCCACCCCCACACTCCGGCCACCGCCATCCCCGTCCCCGAGCCGCGCTCGACGGCCGCGGCCGCCACGACCGCCAGCGCGACCCCGAGCCAGGGACCGGCGAAGGCGACCGCCGCCACCCCCAGCAGGGCAAGCACCGCGGCGCGCGCCCGCCCGGCGGGCCTTGCCAGCTCGCGCAGACCGTCGCCCGCGAGGCCCATCAGCCACCCGAGCAGCACCGCGAGCGCAGCCAGCGCCGGGAGCCGGAGCGGCAAGCCGGCGACGCCCAAGAGCCACGTCGCGGGCTGCGCCCGCCCGGCGACGACGCCGGCGGCGAGCCCGACCGCGAGCCAGCCGGCCACGGGCCGGCCCGCGACCGCAGGGAAGCGTTGCGCGGCGAACGCGAGCGCCCCGAGGAGGAGCGTCGCCGCCGCTCCGAACGCCAGCTCGCCCACCCACGGCCGCACGCCGGCCTGGAACGCCGGTTGCGCCAGCGCCGAGAGTTGCGGCAGCAGCGGCACGAGCGCGAGCGCCGACCAGCCCACCGCCTGCCGCCAGACGCGGCTCGGCACGCCCGGCACCAGGTGGCGCGCGGCCGCCCCAGCGAGCAGCAAGCCGGCGAGCAGGGACGCCGCAGCCGGGTTCCCGCGGCGGGGGTTGGCCGGGAGATCGCCGCCCGCCGGCAGCGCGCCGAGGACGCGGGCATCGGTCAGCAGCCAGTCGCGGCGGCCGAGGTACTCCCGGCCCTGCGCCACCCCGTCGTCACGGCCGGCCAGCGCGCTCGCGGCGCGCCGGGAGAGCCTGACCCCGGGAAGCCACGACGCCGCTTCGATCCGCCAGAGCACCTCGCCGGGTCCGTCCGGCACCCAGGCACGGACGAGCCACATCCCGTGCGCGGGCTGCCAGGTCAACGTCCAGCCGTCGTCCACCCGTTCCCAACCACGCACCTTGCCCCAGGGGAGACCCAGGGACGGCAGGTCATCCTCCGCCCGCTCTGCTGCCGCTGCCGGTGGCTGCGACGCCGGCTGCTCGGGAGGCGTCGCCGGCACCCACAAGGCTGCGGCCGCGAGCGCGATCGCGGCGACGGCGGCCGGGAGCGTTCTCACGCGCGCCGGCGCGGCCATAGCAGCAGCACCGTTCCGACCGCGACGCCGAGCAGCGCGACGCGGTCCCAGCCCGGGCCGGCCGGAAACGCCGCCCGTTGCACCAGAGCTTCGCACGTCCCGCGCGCGAGCACGGCGCCCCCGACCCCCGCGAACCGCGCCACCACCGCGAGGCCGAGCTGCAACACGACCCCGAGGCCGATCGACGCCAGCAGCGGGACCGACGGCTCGGGGTGGAGCAGCGCCCCGATCGGCGCCGCGAGCAGCGCCGCGCCCCACCACCCCAGCAACGGCGCCGCGAACGCGGGGAGCGCCCCGCGCAGCAACGGTTCCTCGACCAGCGCGGGCAGCCAGGCGTCCGCCAGCTGGCGTTCCCAACCGGTGTCCGACGGGACCGGGGAGGTCACCGGCACCCAGCCGCCGGCGCCGAGGATGACCGTGCCCCCCGCCAACGTCGCCGCCGCGAGCGCCACCCCGGCCGCGGGCCCGAAGCTCAAACGCGTGGGGGGGAGATCGGTCCACCCCGGCAACAGCGCGACGACCGCCGCCAGGACCACGCCCTGGACCGGCGCCGCCGCCAGCGTATCCGCCGCGAAGCTGCCGGCGACGGCGACGACGACGCCGTACACGAGGCCGCGCGCGAGGGCGGTCGACTCGCGATAGGCGACCGCTTCGGCGCCCGCGATCAGGACCCCGATCACCACGATCGCCAAGCCGAGCATCGCCGGCCGGCGCAGCAGGCGCAACTCGGCCATCCGTCCGGTCACCACCCCGAGGTCGGTCCCCAGGGGGTGCACGAAGCGCTTCCACGAGACGACCGACGAGCCGGCCATTTCCAGCTCCAGCTCGCGCCGCCACCCGGGCGGCAGCGGCCCGCTGCCGCCGACGAACCACGCCCGTTCCCACGTGTGCCCGCCCTCCCGCCAGCTCTGCGCGCGCACCAGCCGCCAGCTCGCAGGATCCGACACCGCCTGCGCGACGGCGGCCTCCACGCGCGCAGTCGCGAGCGACGGGAAGAGGTCGGGACCGGGCGCCTCGGGGACGGGCCGCCGCAGCGACCACACCACGCCGTCCACGGTCACCTGCGCCTCGCCGCCGCCAGGGAACACCAGGCGCCAGCGCACGGCGCCGCCCTCGCCGCGCGCGAGTTGCGCCCCGGCCGGCCCGGGACGCGCGCGTTCGAGCGCCCACGCCAGCTCCTGGTCCCCCTCGAAGGTCGCGGACGGCTCGCCCAGCGGGGCGTAGCCGAGCCGCTCCATGGCGGCGCGGGCAACGGCCGCCGCCTGGGCCTCGCCCGGCACGCCGCGGCCGCGGACCAGAGCCACGGCGCCGGCGGCGGCCGCCGCCGCCGCCACGACCCGAAGGACATAGCCGAACCGAATCACTGCCGTCAGTCTAAGGCACCGATCAGCGATTGGCTAAGCTCCCCCGAGTGGTTCTCCCCTCTTCCGCCGCCGTTGCGCCTGCACACACGTCTCAACTTCGCGCCGCGACCTTGCACCGTGCCGCCTCGTGGCGTAGGATCTACGCGTTTCGCAGAGGGGGGGCCGTCATGAGCGAAGCGGCACCGGTCAAGAAGGGTAAGGGAACGATCTTCCTCACCCTCGAGGTTTGCAAAGGTTGTTCGTACTGCATCGACTTCTGCCCCGCGCACTGTCTGGAGTTCTCGCGCGAGTTCAACCGCAAGGGGTACCACTACCCCGTGCTGAGCAGCCCCGCGGACTGCACCGGCTGCGACCTGTGCGGGCTGTACTGCCCCGACTTCGCCATCTTCGGGATGCGGTTCAAGGACATCGAGCAGCGCCGGCAGGCGGCCGCGGTCGAGCCGTTGGTCCCAGCGCGCGGCTGACGCGCGGGGTCGAAATCGGAAGCAAAGGGAGGACGTCTTGCACGCGGACCCCAAAGGAGTTCTGACAGGCATCCACTTCATCGACGGCGACCACGCAGCCTGCGAGGGGGCGCTGGCCGCCGGCTGCCGCTTCGTGGCCGGCTACCCGATCACGCCGTCGACCGAGGTGGTCGAGCGCTTCGCCGCGCGCATCCCGCTCGTGGGCGGCATGTTCATCCAGCTCGAGGACGAGCTCGCGTCCTCGATCGCCATCCAGGGCGCGGCGTGGGCCGGCAAGAAGGTGATGACCGTGACCTCGGGTCCCGGGCTCTCCCTGATGATGGAGCACGTCGGCTACGCCGCGTTCACGGAGACCCCGTGCGTGTTCGTGGACGTGCAGCGCGGCGGCCCCTCGACGGGACTGCCGACGCTCCCAGCGCAGGCGGACATGATGCAGGTCAAGTGGGGCTCGCACGGCGACTACGAGCCGATCGCGCTGTGCCCCAACTCCCCGCAGGAGTGCTTCGACCTGATGATCAAGGCGTTCAACCTGGCCGAGACGTACCGGGTGCCGGTGTTCTTCATGATGGACGAGGTCGTCGGCCACATGACCGAGCGCGTCGTGATCCCGGAGGCGTCGCAGATCGAGGTGGTCGAGCGCAAGTGGACGAAGAAGAAGCCCGGCGAGTACCGTCCCTACGAGACCGACGAGAGCCTGGTCCCGGAGATGGTCAAGGCGGGCGACGGCTACCGGATCCACATCACCGGCCTCACCCACGACGAGCGCGGGTACCCGGCGATGACGGCCCCGGCCCAGGACAAGCTGGTCCGGCGCCTGGTCGACAAGATCCGCGCCAACGCCGACAAGATCGTGGACGTGCGCGAGGACGGCGTCGCCGGCGCCGACGTCGTGGTGGTCTCGTTCGGGATCACCTCGCGCGTGGCCGGAGCGGCGGTCGAGGCGGCGCGCGCGGCCGGCCTCAAGGTCGGCCACCTGCGCCTCGTCATTACCTGGCCGTTCCCGGTGCAGCGCATCCGCGAGCTGGCGGCGACCGTGAAGGCGTTCGTCGTCCCCGAGCTGAACATGGGACAGATGGCGCTCGAGGTCGAGCGCGCGGCGGCCGGCAAGACCCCGGTGCTGACACTCCCCCACGCCGGCGGCACGGTCCACGAGCCCGCGGCGATCCTCGCCAAGATCAAGGAGGCCGCGCAATGAGCGCAACGGAGCTCCCCGTCTGCGAAATCGAAAACCCGGTGATGCCGTACCTGCGCCAGGAGCGCCTGCCGCACATCTGGTGCCCGGGGTGCGGCATCGGCACCACCGTCAACTGCTTCACCCGCGCCCTCACCGACTCGGGGCTCGACCTCGACCGGGTCGCGATCGTGTCGGGGATCGGCTGCACCGGCCGCGTCGCCGGGTACATGAACCTCGACTCGTTCCACACCACCCACGGCCGCGCGATCCCGTTCGCCACCGGGCTCAGGCTCGCCAACCCCGACCTCGCGAAGGTCGTGGTGTACTCCGGCGACGGCGACCTCTCCGCGATCGGCGGCAACCACTTGATCCACGCGGCGCGCCGCAACATGGACCTGATGGTCGTGTGCGTCAACAACTTCACCTACGGGATGACGGGCGGGCAGGTGGCACCGACGACGCCCATCGGCGCCACCCAGACCACGATGCCGTACGGCAACTTCGAGAACCCGTTCAACCTGCCGTTCCTGGCGGACGCGTGCGGCGCGGTGTACGTCGCGCGCTGGACCGTCTACCACGTCAAGCAGCTCGCCAAGGCGATGCTCGAGGGCCTGAAGAAGAAGGGGTTCGTGTTCATCGAGGCGATGGCGCCGTGCCCGACGCTCTACTCGCGGCGCAACCGGCTCGGCGACGGCGTCGACCAGCTCAAGTACTACAAGGAGAAGAGCAAGGTCGTCAACGGCGCCGAC
Source organism: uncultured Acidobacteriota bacterium (assembly GCA_963727205.1). Classification (GTDB taxonomy): domain Bacteria; phylum Acidobacteriota; class Thermoanaerobaculia; order Thermoanaerobaculales; family Thermoanaerobaculaceae; genus RBG-13-68-16. The sequence goes on from CAVSFQ010000040.1 coordinate 347,309, forward strand.
ACCAAGGACGTCGGGCTCACCTTCCAGGGCGACATCACCGTCGGCAAGTTCGTGGACCGCGACCGGCCGACCTGGCTCGAAGCGATGAACGAGCACTACACGCACCATTTCGGCGAGAAGTACACGCCGTACGGGGGGTCCCATGCACAAGACTGAGATCCGCGTCGGCGGCCTCGGCGGCCAGGGCGTCATCCTCTGCGGCATGATCATCGGCAAGGCCGCCTCGATCTTCGACGGCAAGCACGCGACGCTCATCCAGGCGTTCGGCCCCGAGGCGCGCGGCAGCGCGTGCAGCGCCCAGGTCACGGTGGCGGACGAGGCGATCGGCTACCCCTACGTCAAGAACCCGGACATCCTGATCGTCATGTCGCCCGACGCCTACACCCAGTTCGCGCCCCAGCTCGCCCCCGGCGGCATGCTCCTCTACGAGAACGAGCTGATCAAGGTGGACGGCACGCTGCCGAAGGGCGTGCGCGCGTTCGGCGTCCCCGCCACCCGCTTCGCCGAGGAGCTGGGCCGGCGGCTGGTGCTCAACATCGTGATGACCGGCTTCTTCGCCGGGGTGACCGGCCTGTTGTCGTACGAGTCGGTCGAGCAGGCGGTCAAGACTTCGGTGCCGAAGGGCACGGAAGACCTGAACCTGCGCGCCTTCCGCAAGGGGTACGAGTACGGCCGCGAGCAGTCCGCGGGGAAGAGCTAGGGGGCCGACCGTGAAGCTCGAAGGGTTTCCTCAGACCGTGTCCCTGCGCGACGGAACGCCGGTGACCGTGCGGCCGCTGGCCGCGGCCGACGCGAAGGCGTTGCTCGCGTTCTACCGCTCGCTGCCGGAGGAGGACCGCCTCTACCTCAAGGACGACGTCACCGACGCCGGCTGGCTGCAACGGTTCGTGGCGCTCGTCGGGTCCGGCGAGGTCGTGTCGCTGATCGCCGAGCGCGGCGGCAAGGTCGTGGCCGAGGCGACGCTCTACCGCGCGCTGCGCGGCTGGTCCACCCACGTCGGCGAGATCCGCGTTTCGGTCGCGCCCGCGCTGCGCCGCGACGGTCTGGGCACGTCCCTCGCGGGGGAACTCGTCAAGGTCGCGACCCGCATCGGCGTCGAGAAGATGGTCATCGAGGTCGTGGAGAACCAGGTCGGCGCCCGGAAGATGTTCCGCAAGCTCGGCTTCAGGCAGGAGGCCGTGCTCCACGGCCACGTCAAGGACATCAACGGCACGAAGCGCAACTTGATCCTCGCCTCCAGCGACGTCTCCCACGTCTGGGACGCGATGGAGGCGCTCGTCGCCGACTTCTCACCGTCGGCGGAGTAGACGCTCTCACCTCTCGCCCACAACCCTCGCCCGGCCGGTGAGACGGCGAAGGCTGCCCATACACGTAGCGACCGGCCCACCCGATCATCGCTGATGTCTTTGTAAGCGGCGGTGGAAAACTGTACCGCTGAAGCGGCCGGGTGGATCGACCGTGGCGGTCGAAAAGTGGACCGGCCGTCAGCCTTCGGATCGGGGGTCACCTGATGGAAGGCTGGGAGGATGTACACCGTGGAGCTATATGCACGAGTTCGGCGGGCGGTTCAGGTTGAGGGGAAGAGCGAACGGCAGGTGGCCCGGGAGTATGGGCTGGCGCGTGAGACCGTTCGGAAGATGTTGCAGTATTCGATTCCGCCAGGCTATCGACGGCAACAAGCGAAGCGGCCGAAGCTGGATCCGTGGGTCGGAGTGATTGATGCGATTCTGAACGAGGATCGCGAGGGCCCCGGAAACAGCGCCACACGGCCCGTAGAGAATCTACCAACGATTGCGAGAGGAGCACGGATTCAGCGGTGGATACACCATCGTGAAGGACTACGTGCGTCTGCGGAAGCTGAGGCAGCGGGAGATGTTCGTGCCGCTGGCGCATCCGGCCGGGGACGCCCAGGCGGACTTCGGGGAGGCACTGGTGGTGATTGGCGGAGAGGAGCGCAAGGCGCACTATCTGGCCATGGATTTGCCGCAATCGGACGACTGCTTCGTGATGGCTTTCCCGGCGGAAACGACGGAGGCATTTCTGGAAGGGCACAACCAGGCGTTTACCTACTTGGAGGGAGTGCCGCGGACCATCCTGTACGACAACACGAAGCTGGCGGTGGCCAAGATCCTGGGAGACGGGACGAGGAAGAAGACGCAGGCGTTTCCGGAGTTGCAGAGTCCACTACCTGTTCCAGGAGCGGTTCGGGCGGCCCGGCAAGGGAAACGACAAGGGAAAAGTCGAGGGGCTGGTGGGCTACGCGCGACGCAACTTCCTGGTTCCGGTGCCGCGCTGCGCGAGTTGGGAAGAGTTGAATGCACACTTGCTGGAGCAGTGCCGGAACGACGCCAGCAGCGGTTGCGGGGCAAGCAGGAGACGATCGGAGAACGATTCGAGAAGGACCGCGCGGCGCTGCTGCCGCTGCCGGCGGACGCCCTATGAAGCCTGCGACAAACGAGCCGGGCGGGTCGAGCTCGCTGTCTCTGGTGCGGTATCGCGGCAACGATTATTCGGTGCCGGTGTGCTGGGGGCACCGGGAGGTCCTGATCAAGGGGTATGTGCATCGAGGTGGTGATCTCGTGCGGCGCGGAAGTGATTGCGCGACACGCGAGGAGCTATGAGCGGGAGGACATGATTTTCGACCCGCTGCACTATCTGGCGCTGCTGGAGCAGAAGACGAATGCGCTGGATCAGGCGGCGCCGCTGGTGGGCTGGGAGCTGCCGGAAGAGTTCGCCCAACTGCGCCGGCTGCTGGAAGCACGGCTGTCGAAACGGGCAAGCGGGAGTACGTGCAGGTGCTGCGGTTGCTGGAGACCTTTTCGATGGCGGAAGTCACCCGGCCATCGAAGATGCCCTGAGGATGAGAGCGATCTCCTTCGATGCGGTGAAACATCTTTTGCTGTGCCGGATCGAGCAACGACCGCCGACGGCTGGACCTGGAGAACTATCCGCACTTGCCGGTGGCGCAGGTGGCCACCACCGCAGCCGCCGACTACCTGGAACTGCTGAGTTCCACACAGGAAGGAGGCTGCTGATGGAGACTCCTCAGGTTCTGCTGGACCATCACCTGAAAGCTCTGCGACTGCCGACCTTCCTGCGCGAGTACGACAAGGTGGCGCAGCAGTGCGCCGCCGAAGGGGTGGATTACCCCCGCTACCTGCTGCGACTCTCGGAACAGGAACTGCTGGATCGGGAGCGGCGGGCAACCGAACGGCGCATCAAACAGGCGCGGTTCCCGGTCGGTAAAGAGCCTGGACAGCTTCGACTTCCTGGCGCTGCCGTCGTTGAACAAGGCGCTGGTGCTGGAACTGGCCCGCAGTGAGTTCATCGACCGCAGGGAGAACGTGCTGGCTCTGGGCAACAGCGGCACTGGCAAGACTCACATCGCGCTGGCTCTGGGACTGGCGGCCTGTCAGAAGGGCCATCGGGTGCGGTTCACCACGGCGGCATCGCTAGTGCATGAGCTGATGGAGGCCAAGGATGAGAAGCGGCTGCTGCGCTTCCAGAAGCTGCTGGCGAGTTACGAACTGCTGATCATCGATGAACTGGGGTTCGTGCCGCTGTCCAAGACGGGAGCCGAGATGTTGTTTGAGATCTTCAGCCTGCGCTACGAGCGCGGTGCAACGATGGTCACCAGCAATCTGCCCTTCAACGAATGGACTGAAGTGTTGGGCTCCGAGCGCCTGACCGGCGCCCTGCTGGATCGGCTCACCCATCACGTTCACATCCTGGAGATGAACGGCGAGAGTTACCGGCTGGCCGACAGCAGGAGGCGGAGGCGCTCACACACGCCTCCTGAACCCTCAGCGGCGGCCCTCTGACGCCGCGGCACGAGCCAGGCAACTCCGGTCGGGCTACGCCCTGCCTCCGCCGGCCTGGCTCTCCAACCCTCCACGAGGTGGTCCACTTCCCGACCGCGCTGCCGGTATACTCTTCCGCCGCCCTTGACAAAGAAGGGGTTGGGCGAGGACTTACAGGTTGGCACGATGCACCCGGAGAGGTATCCGCGCGTGCTCGGCCCGGCGCCATTGGCGGCGCGAAGCACCCGGCCTACGGTGTTGGCGTCGGAGGCGAAAGCGGAGAAATACTGGTTTTCCCGTTTCGGGCATCGAATGCGCGCTGTTCCTCTACCGTACAAGGTTCATCGAACGAAGCGTCGAAATCGCAGTCGTTCCTCCGTGGCTGGACAAGGTAGGGAGAACCAGCCTTGCCTTCACATTTGAGCGTGTAAAGCCCTGCGAGTTCGGTGCACAGATCCCGAGCCGTCCCCCCATCTGGCCGAGCTTTGCGATGTCGTCAAGGGCGACCGTGGCGAATTCACTGCTCAGGCTATTGAGAATCTCCTTGTTGCCTTTCCGCAACCACTCGTTCTTGTCGAGCGTCACCTTGATCGTCGAAGTCTCCACTGTGACGACGTGATTCTCCTCCAAGGGCCCCTTCCCCTCCCTCACTCGCTGGGCCCTCCACTTGTTGTTGGATTCCAGCGTGAAATCAGGGCACTTTCCCAAGGACTCCTCGATCTTGATGTATTCCCGCTGGTCAACGCCCCACCGAACCTCAATCCTGTCAACGCTGCGACACGTGAAATAGTCGGCGCCCAGCGTTTCCACGATGCGTACACCCGAGCCCGCGAGCAGGAATGCCTTCAATTCGAGCTTTTTGGTTCCCGTGTCATCGCTCCACCGGCGTTCAATGAAGGTGCTGTGGGGTAGACTGCGCTCCCTTTCCTCACTCGCCTTATCTTCCCGGTTGTACTGCCTACCGTCCTTCACACCGTAGACCTCATGTAGCCGAACCTCTCGCAGGCGCAAGTCGGTATCGCCGCACCACGCGGCTCGGCTCAGGAGGACGAGGCCCGCAACACCAACCGCAACACCAAGAGCCAGCGCGAACCGTCTCGGCCGGCTAGGATGTGCGCGAGTTGGACTTGTCCGTAGCTTTTGATTAGCCATGGCTCAGTTGCAACCCATTTCCATGCACTCCTCGTCACAGGCCTGCCTTCTCTGGTTGTAGGCGAGCCTAACACCTGCAGAACAGCCGGGGGCGTTCCCAAGCTCCATACAGGCCTTGAAACCGTCATCGCGGTCCTTTGCGGCCGAGGCGTAGCAGTCTAAACACGGTTGGCAGCCATCCCCAGAGGTACCTGGGTAGCAGTCGATCTCGTTACCGCTGTCGCAAGGGTCCTGGTTAAGCGCGTTGGGCGTGATCTGGTTAGGCGCGTTGAGCCTGATCTGGTTAACCGCATTGGGCGCCACAGCGATAGGACCCGGTCCCTTGGCTGGTCCGGGAGTTGCTCCGGCCAGCGGCGCGGCGGATGCCAAGAACACCGCAGTAGCCATCATGACAGCTGCGAGCCACAACGTCCCTTTCATATTGGAACCTCCCCTCCATTTGGAAGGAGCCTAGGCCCCACTCGGAGACTTGTCAAGTCCCAATTGCTCTCCCAATTGCTCTCCAACCCTCCACGAGGTGGTCCACTTTTCGACCGCCCTGCCGGTACACATTTCCACCGCCCTTGACATGTCTTCTTTGTACCCTGCAACGACGGGGGAGCACGATCTCCTTTACTTTCGTAGCTGACACCTCTTTTTGTCCACTTCACAACACCGAAGGGTCTCCGCGTTCAGGTCGGTTCGCCACAGCGTGGGCATCGCTTGGGCAGCCAAGCCCGCGAAACCACGTACCAGGTGAACGGCCGGCCGCATTTTCGACAACGTTGGGCGCTTGCCACGCACCCGACCAGCGCTGCGAAACCGAAGAACAGGTACGGGCCAGCCGCCGAGGTAAGGGCAAGGTACAGCAGAAATGGTGCTGCGCAGAACCAGGCGATGATGAGCGTTCGCAGCCTCGCTCGTGGCGCATTATCGACCACCATCCAAACATGGATTGACCTCCCCATTACCAACAATCGCGTCCAGCCCCAGGCACCTTCGCCATAAGGCTGTTGAATGCGTCGACTAATGCACCTCTGATCGAAAAGCTGAAGATACTTGTCGGCTCGCCAGCCGTGACCATGAACCCAACCCCAGGCCCGTATCCGAAGGAACCACCAGTTGGACTCCACCTTCCACCTCGACCAGAGAATGTGAGCTCTGGGGATACTATTGCGAGGTTCGCACTGACTCCTAAGGGTGGTGCCGTGGAATCCGCAGAATAGCCGCCTGCAATGAAATTCGCCCCGAGATCCCAGCCATAGAGAGGGTATTGGCGGTCGGCGTAGACACGAGCATCCTCCAAGCTCCCGTCCTCTCCAATTGTTGCTTTGATCCCCAGCTCCACTGAGATCCCCAGCCTACTGGCGGCTCCTCCAATGTTGGCACAGACCTTCAGTTGCTTTGTGTGGGCCGCGCTTGATACCGACGCCGCGCCGCTGCTCCCCAGAACGATAATGATCGGTGTTGGAACCACGTTCGTGCCAGGATCGGTGCTAATCGTGACGCCGGGCACGATGGGGGCCACACCCCGCATTAAATCTGGTCCTCCATGACGCACGCTGGCTGATCGGGGGCTTGGTTTGCGGTCTGAAGTCCCAACGGGTCGAAGCGACTGATCGGGTTTCCGCCGACGTAGGCAAACAGGTTGAAGCTCTGGGGACTGTGCGGATCTCCTCGCAGCAGGTCCGCGCCGACGAACCTCGCGATGTTCGGGTTGTAAAAGCGCGCGTGCATGTTGTCGAGGTCGTCGGTTTGCGAGGGGGTTCCCATCAGGTCCCGCTCGTGCCCGGTGAACTTCATCCGCTCACCGTCCGCCGTCCCATACGCCTCCATCCCAAACGGGTAGTAATCGTGGATCGCGAGCGTGGTGCCCCCAGCCCCCGTGATCAGCCGCGGCGTCCCCAGGTGGTCGAGCTGGAAATACTTCGTCGTGGAGGTGTCCACCGCTGCCAGCAGCATCCCCTGCTGGTAGACGTAGTCCTTGCTCCAGCTCCACGTGCTCCCCGACTTGACGTAGATCCGCAGCACCTTGCCGTCCAACCCGCGTACCGTCAGCGTGGTCGTGCCGGCGAGGTTGTCCCGGTCGGAGATCCGCTCCCCGTCCGCGGTGTACAGGTAGGTGTGGTTGATCCCCGTCCCGCTGACCGTCTGCATCTTGCCCAACGCGTCCCAGGTGTACGTGTACCCGCCCCAATACGTGACATCTCCCGCCGCGTCGTAGGTCACCGGCGAGTTGAGCCGGTTGGTTGCGGCGTTGAGCGAGAAGGTCTGGGTGCCCCAGTCGGTGGTGGTGGTCGAGGTGATGTTGCCGAAGGCGTCGAAGACGGCGCTCTGGGTCTTGGGGGTGTTGTTGGCCAGGATGTTGCCCGTGACCAGCCGGCTGACCTTGTCGTACACGAACGTCTGGCTGCCGATCGACTTGACGTCACCGGCGCCGTCGTACGCGAACGGGGTGAGGGCGAGGTTGTTCGAGGAGGCGCCGGTGGTGGTGACCCGGGCGATGCGCTGGATGCGGTTGCCATCGAGGCCGTAGGTCGCGACGACGGCGTTGGCGTGGGTGATCTGGTAGAGCATGGTGTTGACCGAGTACGTGATGCCCGTCGCGTACGACGGCACCGCGGGTGAGGAAGCCGTTGCTGTAGGTGTCGCTCACGGTGCGCGCCGGGCCGATCCCCGCGATCTGCGGGTAGGTGACGCTCGAAGGCAAGCCGAGGTCGGTCCAGGTGAAGCCCTGGCTGACGCTCTGGCCTTCGGCGGTCGTGGCCCGCTGCGAGGCCGCGCCGCCGGTGCCGCCGTAGGTGTAGATCTCCACCACCTGATTATCCACCCCCGCGATCCAGTTGTGCCGGGTCGCCGTGCGCAGCTTGCCGTTCGCGTAGTCCCCCGAACCGTTGGCGGTGGCGTAGGCGAGGTCGATCAAGGAGTTGCAGTAACTCCTCGCCGTACCCCGTCTTGATCTGACGGGGTTGCCCGGCGATGCTCCGGTGATGGACGACGAACGGATCATCGAGCAGGGCCAGCACCTTTCCGAAGAGCTTGCCAAGGAGCAGCAGCGGGCCGGACGCCAGCGCTGGCGCTGTCCGGTTGATCTGCGCGCTCGCATCGTCGCGTACGCCGTCGCCTGCAGCGCCGACGGCGAATCGCATCGGCGCATCGCCGAGCGGCTCGGGATGAGGCAGCGCACCCTGTCGCGATGGATCCGGACGTGGCGTCAGGCCGGCGCCGGCGTGCGCCAGGTCGCCATCGTCCCGGCCGAGCCCCGCCACCCCGTCGCGCCGGCGGCCCGCGGGCCAGTGCGCCTGCTCACCCCGCACGGCTTTGTGGTCGAGGGCCTCGACCCCGAGTTGCTCGTCTCCCTCCTGCAGGTCCTCGGGTGATCGGCTCCACCCGCTCGCTGCGGGTCTTCGCCTACGGCTCTCCCGCCGATATGAGGAAAGGCTTCGACGGCCTCTATGGCCTCGTCAAGGGCCACCTCGAGCGCGATCCGCTCTCCGGTGATCTCTACCTGTTCGTCTCCGGCAATCGCAAGCGGGCCAAGGTCCTGATGTGGGACGGCACCGGCCTGTGCCTGTACGCGAAGAGGCTCGAGAAGGGACGCTTCGCCCACCTCTGGGGCGAGGACACCCTGGAGCTCACCGTGGCGGAGCTGCAGCTGTTCCTCGAAGGCAGCGCATTGGTCGGCAAGGTTCGCGTTTCGCCGGCAGCGCTGTGCTTGAAGTGCTTGACAAACGTCACCGAGATTGCGACTATTGCGCGTGCCAAGGCTGGAGCAGATCCGAGACGTTGACACGCTGCAGCAGGCCGCCATCCTCCTCGAGAAGACCGTCATTTCCCAGCAGCACACCATCGCCAAGCTCAAGGTCGAGATCGCCCAGTTGCGCGGCGAAGGTGTCCCCGCCCAGCTCGAGCTCGATCTCTTGAAAGAGCAGCTCGAGGCGCTCAGGACGAAGGTCTTCGCCCCGTCCTCGGAGAAGCGCCCGCAGGACGGGGAGCCAAGCGCGCCGTCAGCACGCGAGCCCCGCCGCGGCCACGGTCCCAAGGCGCAGCCCCTCCTGCCGGTCTCGACCCTCACCCACACCCTGCCGGAGGACGAGCGCACCTGTCCCGTCTGCCAGGGCCGGCTCGAGCCGATGGGCGAGCAGAGCGAGGACTCCGAGGAGATCACCGTCATCGAGGCCTCCTACCAGGTCGTCACCCACAAGCGGCAGAAGTACCGCTGCTCGTGCAACGCCTCCGTGGTCACCGCGCCGGGTCCTCTGAAGCTCACACCTGGTGGCCGCTACTCGCCGGAGTTCGCCGTCCACGTCGCGGAAGCCAAGTACCTCGATCACCTGCCGCTGGAGCGCCAGGCGCGGGCGATGGGGCGCAAGGGCCTGGACACCGACGCCCAGACGCTGTGGGACCAGCTCATGGCCCTGGCCAAGCACTTGACCCCCACCTACGAGGCGCTGTGCGAGAAGGTGCTCGGCTCGGACGTCGTCTTCATGGACGAGACGCACTGGCGGTTGATGGACGGCGACGGCAGTCACCGCTGGTGGACGTGGTGTGTGGCGAGCGACGATGCGGCCGCGTACTGGATTCGTGGGCAGCGATCACGAGAAGCCGCCGAGGACGTCCTCGGTACATTCGAGGGCATCCTGATGTCGGACGGCTACGCGGTGTACGAGGCGCTCGCCCGCGGCGCGCCGGGGATCAGGCCGGTGCACTGCTGGGCGCATGTGCGACGAAAGTTCATCGAGGCGGAGAGCTCGTTCCCCGAGGAGTGCCGCAAAGCGATTGACTGGATCGGCGAGCTGTACGAGGTGGAGCGGGGTGTGCCAACGCTCCCGCGCGGTGCGCCGGAGGAGGCTCGTACCGAGGCGCTGGCGCTGCGAGCGAGGCTGCGCGAGGAGCGCTCGCGCCCGATCATCGACGAGCTGCGGGGCTGGGCGTACGAAACCAAGCCGCCACGCTGCCGCAGAGCTCGCTCGGCAAGGCGATCGACTACATGCTCTCGCTGTGGCCGGGGCTGACGGTCTTCCTCCTGATCCGCGGGTGCCGCTGGACAACAACGCCGCGGAGCGGGCATTGCGTGGGGTGGTGGTCGGGCGCAAGAACCACTACGGCTCGCACTCCAAGCGCGGCGCCGAGGTGGCGGCCGTGATGTACACGCTGTTCGAGAGCGCGAAGCTCGCCGGCGTCGACCCGCACCGCTACGTGCTCGAGGCGACCCGCCGCGCGATCGCCTCGCCCGGGACCGCGACGCTCCCCCAAAACGTCACCTGATCGGATTCGACGCAGATCCTCAGCCATTCAGTCAAGACACACGCTTGGGGTAGGGCGAGGACTTACGCTGGTGATCCTGACGTTCGTCAGGCGCTCCGCACGGTCGTACGTGGCGGTGAGGTCGCTCGTATCCTGGCCTTCGACGAGTGGACAGAGATCTTCCGCTCCGAGCGCCTGACCGGGGCACTCCTTGACCGCTTACAGCAGGTGATACATCGTCCCATCACGTTCGAGGCTGTCTCTCGACTCAGATCCTCCAGCGAAGCAGCATGCCTAGTACGAGGACCACAAATGCGATCAGTCCCGAGACACTCATCACCTTCGGCAGCATCACCAGGTACGGGTCCCCGAGGCGGGAGACCGCCGGCGAGAATATGAACGACCTGTACGGATCCATACGCTTCCCGAATGGAAAGCTGAAGAACGATGGGGAACCAAGGGAACGCCAAACGTCAGTATGTTGTTTCCTTAGCCTTGCAAGGAACAATGCCGAGCTGCCTGCGCTCGCCAAGGCTGCAATGAGGACCACCGTTCGCATGATCATTTCCCGCCCCCTCGCTATAGTCCTATGGCCAAACGTGCCATGTCCACGGTGGGGTAGTGTAGAGTGGAGATTTTCCGGCTATACCTAAGCCGAAACCTCCGATGAATTGGACCATAGCTTGCGTCCTACTGTATGCCAGGGCGGTTATGCCGCCAGCAAACCCCTCTTCCGCGAAATATGCCGACCCTCCAAAACCTGCCCCGATTCCTGGAGCACCTGACTGGAAGGTGACTGCGGGCCCAAAGATGATCGAAGAGCCTCCGCCAGCCTGGACGGCTCCCTGAAAGTCGATCCCGTTCCTGGTCAACGAGAAGCCCCCCCGCAATGACGGCTGGGATTGGCAATGCTAGTCCAGTCCAAGACTTGAAGAACCCGAGGGATAAAGTGAATTGAAGCTCCACGGAGTAGGAAACATTGATTGGTACTGGGCCTGGCATGCCAGAGATTGGTGGCAAGGATCCCCCGGCCAGTGCCGAATTGGTGGGCACGGACGATGTTCCCCCAGGCGCCCAGCCGCTCGAGGCAACCGGCGAACTCCCAAAAGCATAGGGGGCGCTCCACCAGTTGGCATGCTGCCAGCCCCAGTAGCTGTCCATGGGCCCCCACCACCCAGTCGGATAGACCGAAGGGAGCACCTGCGTATAGTTGGCCGGGTTGGCAAACCACGCCTGGTAGGGGTTGGCATCGAAGAACAGATCAAAGCTCGTGCCACCCGAAATTCCGTTGAGCGCCTGCAGGCCAAAGGGATCGACGAATACAACTGGGCTCCCCTGGACATACGCAAACAGGTTGAAGCTCTGCGGGCTGTGCGGATCGCCGCGAAGCGGGTCCGCACTGATAAACCTCGCGATGTTCGAGTTGTAGTAGCGGGCGTGCATGTTGTAGAGGTCGTCGCCCTGGCCCGTCGTGCCCATCCCGTCCAGCTCGTGGCCGGTGAACTTCATCCGCTCACCGTCCGCCGTCCCGTACGCCTCCATTCCGAACGGGTAGTAGTCGTGGATCGCGAGCGTCGTACCTCCGCTCCCCGTGATCAGCCGCGGTGTGCCCAGGTGGTCGAGCTGGAAGTACCTCGTCGTGGAGGTGTCCACCGCTGCCAGCAGCATCCCCTGCTGGTACACGTAGTCCTTGCTCCAGCTCCACGTGCTCCCCGACTTGACGTAGATCCGCAGCACCTTGCCGTCCAACCCCCGCACCGTGAGCGTGGTCGTACCGGCGAGGCTGTCCCGGTCCGAGATCCGCTCCCCGTCCGCGGTGTACAGGTAGGTATGGTTGATCCCCGTGCCGGTGACGGTCTGCATCTTGCCCAACGCGTCCCAGGTGTAACTGAAGCCACCCCAGGAGGTGATGTCGCCGGCCGCGTCGTAGGTCACCGGGCTGTTGAGGCGGTTGGTCGCGGCGTTGAGCGAGAAGGTCTGCGTCCCCCAGTCGGTGGTGGTGGTGGAGGTGATGTTGCCGAAGGCGTCGAACGCGGCGCTCTGGGTCTTGGGGATGTTGTTGGCCAGGATGTTGGCGGTGACGAGCCGGCTCACCTTGTCGTACACGAACGTCTGGCTGCCGATCGCCTTGACGTCGCCGGCACCGTCATAGGCGAACGGGGTGAGGGCGAGGTTGTTGGAGGAGCCACCGGTGGTGGTGATCCCGGCGACGCGCTGGATCTTGTTGGCGTCGAGGCCGTAGGTCGCGACGACGTTGTTGGCGTGGGTGATCTGGTACGGCATGCTGTTGACCGAGTAGGTGATGCCCGTCGCGTACGACGGCACGCTCGTCAGGAAGCCGTTGGTGTAGGTGTCGCTGACGGTGCGCGCCGGGCCGATCCCCGCGATCTGCGGGTAGGTGACGCTGCCCGGCAGGCCCAGGTCGGTCCAGGTGAAGCCCTGGCTGACGCTCTGGCCCTCGGCGGTCGTGGCCCGCTGCGAGGCCGCGCCGCCGGTGCCGCCGTAGGTGTAGGTCTCCACCACCTGATTATCCACCCTCGCGATCCAGTTGTGCCGCGTCGCGGTGCGCAGCTTGCCGTTGGCGTAGTCACCGCTGCCGTTGGCGGTGGCGTAGGTGGAGCGACCGCACCAGCCTCTCGATCGTCCAGGCGTTGCCGTCCCGTGTTGATCGTCCTCCCACAATTCAGCTACCTGCGTACCTGGCACGCCTCGCATTTCCTCCCGACAACGTTCCCATACTTCAGCTCAGTGTGTAGGGCGGTTGTGCTGATCACTTTTGACTCTCCAAGGGAACAGGCTTAGTCAGGACTTTCGGAGAGCCACACCCGGCGTCGCCCGCCAATTCCGCGGCGGTCTTCCGTCTTGCTCTGCTCAGGCGCATCATCTGTTCCTGAAATGGCTTCAAGTCTGGGTAGTCGAAGATCTCGCAGGTATTGTAATCCATCGCCTGACCCGTGCTGTTGTTGATCACTATGAGGTTACGTGCATTGCCATCTATGTCAAAGCCGATACTCGTGTAGCCTTCAAGGAAGGGCGTACCCGCTGGACCCGTTAGCTGTTCGAAATAGTAGACGCTCGTCTTCGTAACGTCATATCCCTCATCGTGTGCAATCAGTCTTGCAAGATCAACGGCGTCGGAGGTCGGAATTGGCATGATGACTATGTGGCTCTGAGGTGCGGGACGCAGAAGCAGCGTTAGTAAGACCGAAGCGATTAGGGGCATTCCATCCTCCCTGCTGTCGCGTTGATGGTCGCCGCCGTGTCGTGCACAAAATTCGGGTTTCCCAGGGGCGCCATACCAGAATTGAAACCGGCGTTGACCAGGGCCTGCGCAAACTGCGTCGGGTCGCTGATACCCCTGACAGAGGCTCCCCATTGAGCTGCGAAGGATTGGCCAGATGCCAAATAGGAGGGGAATGCGGACATGGCCACTCCGCCCCTCGTGTACCAAACCTCATTCGCGAATGGAGCATCTGCACCACCGTGTAGGCCGAAGAAGTTGTTGGCGTACCTTGCAGCGTTGCTCTGTCCCCACTTGGACTCAATCCCCGAGAGCCCAAGCACGTTCTGTGTTGGAACGGTCAGTTGTCGAGCTACTATTGCTGCATCGTCCTGGTGGGCATGAATAAAGCTCACAGCACTCAGCGCGCTACATGGGTGCGGCCCCGTGCTAGGTTTGGTACCCGTCCCGCTCTCGCTTGATCCACCCGGCAGCGTCCCAAACATGTATGGGAACGCCCACCAGTACAGGTTCTGCCAAGCGTAGGGATCGATTCCGAAAACGCCCCAGGGGTAACCAGGCATCGGTGCCGACACCCCGACACTGTCGGTGACCCGAATCGGGATCGGCGCCGCAGGTGCAACCTGGTTCACAGCCTGCAGGCCAAGCGCATCGAACCGATTCGTCGGGCTACCTTCGACGTACGCAAACAGGTTGAAGCTCTGCGGGCTGTGCGGGCTGCCGCGCAGCGGGTCAGCGCTGATAAACCTCGCGATGTTCGGGTTGTAGTAGCGGGCGTGCATGTTGTACAGGTCGTCGCCCTGGCCCGTCGTGCCCATCGGGCCCAGCTCGTGCCCGGTAAACTTCATCCGCTCGGAGTCCGCCGTCCCCGTACGCCTCCATCCCGAACGGGTAGTAGTCGTGGATCGCGGAGCGTCGTACCTCCGCTCCCCGTGATCAGCCTCGGCGTGCCCAGGTGGTCGAGCTGGAAGTACTTCGTCGTGGATGGTGTCCACCGCTGCCAGCAGCTCCCCTGCTGGTACACGTAGTCCTTGCTCCAGCTCCACGTGCTCCCCCGACTCTCACGTAGATCCGCAGCACCTTGCCGTCCGAACCCCCGCACCGTCAGCGTGGTCGTACCGGCGAGGGCTGTCCCGGTCCGAGATCCGCTCCCCGTCCGCGGTGTACAGGTAGGTGTGGTTGATGCCCGTCCCGCTGACGGTCTGCATCTTGCCCAGGGCGTCCCAGGTGTAACTGAAGCCACCCAGGAGGTGATGTCGCCGGCCGCGTCGTAGGTCACCGGCGAGTTGAGCCGGTTGGTCGCGGCGCTAAGCGAGAAGGTCTGCGGCCCCCAATCGGTGGTGGTGGTCGACGTGATGTTGCCGAAGGCGTCGAAGACGGCGCTCTGGGTCTTGGGCGTGCCGTTGGCCAGGATGTTGCCCGTGACGAGGCGGCTGACCTTGTCGTACACGAACGTCTGGCTGCCGATCGCCTTGACGTCGCCGGCGCCGTCGTACGCGAACGGCGTGAGGGTCAAGTTGTTGCTGGAGGCGCCGGCCGTGGCGATCCCGCCGATGCGCTGGATGTCGTTGGCGTCGAGGCCGTAGGTCGCGACGACGGCGTTGGCGTGGGTGATCTGGTACGGCATGGCGTTGACCGAGTAGCTGATGCTCGTGGCGTACGACGGCACCGCGGTGAGGAAGCCGTTGCTGTAGGTGTCGCTCACGGTGCGCGCCGGGCCGATCCCCGCGATCTGCGGGTAGGTGACGCTCGCAGGCAAGCCCAGGTCGGTCCAGGTGAAGCCCTGGCTGACGCTCTGGCCTTCGGCGGTGGTGGCCCGCTGCGAGGCCGCGCCACCGGTGCCGCCGTAGGTGTAGGTCTCCACCACCTGATTATCCACCCCGGAGATCCAGTTGTGCCGCGTCGCCGTGCGCAGCTTGCCGTTCGCGTAGTCCCCCAGACCGTTGGCGGGGGCGTTGGGAGGGCGCGAGCCGCCAGCCGCTTCAGGCGTCGCCGTCCCGTCTTGATCGTCCTCTCGCAACTCCGCTACTTGCGTACCTGGCACCCTTTACGAAGTTCGCTCAATCAACTCTACCTGTCTACTTGCCCACTCCCTCTCCCTTACCTCGCTTCCAGCGCCCAGGCACCTATCCGAAGCGCCCCAACTATGCACCCCAAGCCGACCCATCGCATACACCAGATAAAGAGTGAACTCTCGTAGTAGCTTGGAGGCACCGGGCCGAGGATCCAGCGTGGCATCCTCCGTAGCAACCTGACAGTGGCCCTCTGAACAGGCCTCGTCCACACGAGCAAGACAATCCCAAGAACAAGCAATAGAACGATGCCTGAGCAATCGACCGCCAGTCTCATGAGTTAGGATCCTCCTCTCGCAGGCCCGAGATCAGTACCAGGGTCCCCAGGTATAGCCGCCCGCGATACCGGCCTGCGCACCAAATACGGTGGAGCGCTCAACTGCGCCAGTCAACGAGGGCAAGGAATAGGACCGGTTGAACCCGAGGAGCGCGCCCAGCCCATAGTTGAATCCCCACCCGTCGAGGTCGTTGGCCAGCCCCTCGGGGTCCCGGCGAGTATCGAAGGTACCTTCGACCAAACTGACAGTGGCCAGTGGCCATGACTTACCGTACCCAACAGCAAAGTTGAAATATCGCCTCCCGACTCTGTCCGTAGTCCACGTGAGACAAATGCCAACCGAAGGCCCTGCACACACAGCGACGCTCTCATAGTCTGGCCCAATCCGTGGGTCTCCAGGGCGCGCGGATACCGTTGGCACTGGCTGTTTCGCAGCAAGCCCAGCGTCGGCAGGGAACCTGGTTCCAGCCGCCGTACCGCCGGAGCTTCCGATTGCTGGGAACAGGTATGGCGCGCTCCACCAGTTGGCGTTCTGCCAACCCCACGGATCGTTGAAGGACCCCCAAGAGAACGTCGCTCCCGAGCTACCAGGAAGAACCGCCGTAGGGACGCAGGCTTCAAAGCTCAAGCAGAACTCGCCCATTTGGTTGAGGGGCACGCTCTGGAGTCCGAACGGATCGATGTAGTTGATCGGGTTTCCGCCCACATACGCAAACAGGTTGAAGCTCTGCGGGCTGTGGGGATCTCCTCGCAGCAGGTCCGCACTGATAAACCTCGCGATGTTCGGGTTGTAGTACCTCGCGTGCATGTTGTACAAGTCGTCGCCCTGGGCCGCCGTGCCCATCCAGTCCAACTCATGCCCGGTAAACTTCATCCGCTCACCGTCCGCCGTCCCGTACGCCTCCATCCCGAACGGGTAGTAATCGTGGATCGCAAGCGTCGTGCCCCCGCTCCCCGTGATCAGCCGCGGCGTCCCCAGGTGGTCGAGGTCGAAGTGCCTCGTGGTCGTGGCGTCCACCGCTGCCAGCAGCATCCCCTGCTGGTACACGTAGTCCTTGCTCCAGCTCCACGTGCTCCCCGACTTGACGTAGATCCGCAAGACCTTGCCGTCGAGACCCCGCACGGTGAGCGTCGTCGTACTTGCATTGGCGTCTCGGTCGGAGATCCGCTCCCCGTCCGCGGTGTACAGGTAGGTGTGGTTGATCCCCGTCCCGGTGACGGTCTGCATCTTGCCCAGGGCGTCCCAGGTGTAGGTGTACCCGCCCCAATACGTGACATCTCCCGCCGCGTCGTAGGTCACCGGCGAGTTGAGCCGGTTCGTCGCGGCGTTGAGCGAGAAGGTCTGCGTCCCCCAGTCGGTGGTGGTGGTCGAGGTGACGTTGCCGAAGGCGTCGAAGACGGCGCTCTGGGTCTTGGGGGTGTTGTTGGCCAGGATGTTGGCGGTGACGAGGCGGCTGACCTTGTCGTACACGAACGTCTGGCTGCCGATCGACTTGACGTCGCCGGCGCCGTCGTACGCGAACGGGGTGAGGGCGAGGTTGTTCGAGGAGGCGCCGGTGGTGGTGACCCCGGCGATGCGCTGGATGCGGTTGCCATCGAGGCCGTAGGTCGCGACGACGGCGTTGGCGTGGGTGATCTGGTAAAGCATGGTATTGACCGAGTAGGTGATGCCCGTGGCGTACGACGGCACCGCGGTGAGGAAGCCGTTGCTGTAGGTGTCGCTCACGGTGCGCGCCGGGCCGATCCCCGCGATCTGCGGGTAGGTGACGCTCGAAGGCAAGCCGAGGTCGGTCCAGGTGAAGCCCTGGCTGACGCTCTGGCCTTCGGCGGTCGTGGCCCGCTGCGAGGCCGCGCCGCCGGTGCCGCCGTAGGTGTAGATCTCCACCACCTGATTATCCACCCCCGCGATCCAGTTGTGCCGGGTCGCCGTGCGCAGCTTGCCGTTCGCGTAGTCCCCCGAACCGTTGGCGGTGGCGTAGGCGAGGTCGATCAAGGAGTTGCCGCTGGTGATCCTGACGTTCGTCAGGCGCTCCGCACGGTCGTACGTGGCGGTGAGGTCGTTCGGGCCGTCCACGACCCGGCCAACGTGGCCGCGCGGGTCGAAATTCGAGTAGGTCACGGTGCCGTTGCCGGTGGCTCCCTTCTCCGGCAGCTGCTCGGCGGTGAGGAAGCCGCGGTTGTCGTAGGTGAAGGTCCGCGTCTGGGTCGTCGAGCCGCTGGTGGTGGACGTCGAGTGCAGTCGGCTGCCCACATCGTAGCCGTACGTCGTGGTGACGCCCGCCCCGCCGCTGCCCGAGGGCTCGGTGAGCTGGGAGAGGCGCCCCTGCCGGTCGTAGACCTCGGTCGTGGTGGCCGTCGTCTCGCTCGTCGTGCTGGTCGCGATGCTGACCGTCCGCTGGAGCTGGCGCACGCCGGTGTACGCCAAGGTGACGGTCTTGCCGTCGGGCAGGGTGACCGTGCCCGGGCGGCCGAACGCGTCGAAGTTCATGTACTGCGTCTTGCTCATGTTGGCGTCGGGGGTGCCGTTCGGGTACCACTCGGAGACGGCGGTCGTCCACCCGCTGCCGTTGCGGTAGGTCTTCTGCTGGTTCCACGTGCCGTCGGCGAGCTTTCGAGCGGCGAGGTACGGCCGGCCCAGGCCGTCGAAGCGCAACGACGACCGCGACAGGGTGTCGGCGGCACTCGAGCACGCCGTGGTCGTGCCGTTCGGCTTGGTGCATTCGTCGACGTACGCGGCATCCGTGCCCGACCACGCCGCGTACTGGTGCTCGACGTAGGCGCCCTGGCCGGCCGCCGGCTTCTCCCAGGTGAGACGAGACATGTTGTCGTAGAGGTAGGTCGTTGCGATCCCGGCGCTGTCCCGACTGGTTGCAGGCAGGCCGGTGTTGGGGTCGATGTCCATGTCGAGCGAGTAGAACGACATCGCGGTGCCGGAGCCGTCGAAGTACCGCGACGACTTCATGCTTCCGTACTGCCAGGCGTGGTCGATCCGGTACTGGTTGGTAACGGGCAGGGAGAGGGAACAGAGCGGGGTGGTGGTCGCCACGGTTTGCGTATCCCCACCGTAGTACTGCTCGCTCGTGAGGTTGCCGGAGGCGTCGTAGCTGAAGGCGCCGACCAGGTCGTGGGTGCCCTCACCCGTGCCGCTGGTCAGCGCGCGGGCACGCTGCAGCGCGCCTGTGTTCGCATCGAAGCAGAACGTCTGCTTGGCGTAGATCCCGGCCTCCGACTGCTGCTGGTAGTCGAAGGTGCCGAGCACCCATGCCGAGTTGCCGGGCCAGTTGACCTGCCATGTCGTCAGCGTGGGGTTGAAATCGACGCTCGACGTGCGGACGTTGCCGCTGCCGAAGGTGCCCCCTGTGGTGGTGCTGCGGAAGTGTCCGACGAAGTCGAAGCCCGAGGACGTGGTGTCCGCGTACGTGCCAGAGTCCTCGTTGTAGACCGTGCGCTGACCCGCGATGCGCCGGTTGGTCAGGTACCAGTACTCCGGGCTCGAGGGCGTTTGCAGGGTCCCGTACTGGACAAGGTAGTTGGCATCCGAGTCGTAGCGGGCATAGACCGACCGGAGAAGGGTCCGACTGCCGCCGGTGCCGCGGTAGAACTGGGTGGAAAGGTACTTCGTGTTCGGGCTCGTCTCGCCGTCGCTCTGGTTCTTGGTGAACGGCAGGCTGTAGTCCCAGCCGTACGGGACGTTTGGGTTTTGGCCGGTGTCGACGCCGTAGCACGCCTGGGCGCGGAAATAGTAGACGGTGTCGTCCCCGGTCGGCGAGGTCACGGTGGTCCGAGCCTCGTTCGGGGCACCCGCGAGGTTGCGCGTGTACGGCGATTCGTGGACGTACGTCCACGTCCCGCTGACGTTCGATCCGACCGGGTCGGACAGGGTCCTCTGGCAGACCCCCGCCGATTGCTGGATGTCGAGCGGCCACCCGCTCGGCGAGCAGGTGCTCGTCGGCGTGCAGCTGCACAGGCCGCCCGCCGGGTCCTGGGCCCATCCGGCGTAGCTCCAGGCGATCGTCCCACCGGTAGGAAGCTGGATCTCCTGCAGCGTCCCTGGCAGGTCCATCGGGTTCACGCTGTTCGGGCAGCCGGCCACGCCGCAGTCTGTCGTCGGCGTGTTGTACCACGCAGTCCCTCCAAACGTCGCGCAGTTGGAGTTCATGCAGTAGGAGCTGCCGTCGGGCAGCGAGACCCCCGTCAAAAGCGGCACGCTGACGGTTGTTGGTGCTGGCCGGCAGTACCCCGTCATGTCGTCCTGCTTGCAGCTCCGATGAATCGAGGTGGTGGTGTAGTGGAACTGATAGGTCGCGGTGGTGGCCCCGAACGCCGCGACGTTGAGGTGGTCGATCTGCGGCCCGAGCAGGCCGCTGGTGATGTAGACGGTGGTGGTCCGGGTGCCGTCGGAGAGCTGCCAGTTGCCCGATGGGTAGGTGATGTTGAGGGTGTTGCCGAAGCGGTCGCTGATCTTGGTCAGCGGCGCACCGACCACGCAGCCGGTCGTGCAGCATGCGGCGTTGCCGGTGTCGAAATGCTGCACGGTGCCGTCGGGGAACTCGACGTCGCCGCCAAGGACCTTGCCGCAGCTGTCCACGATGGCGACGAGCCGGAGGTAGGTGTCGTCACGGGTGTAGTAGATGTTGCACGGCGCGGACGGGGTGCAGGGCGCGGTCGTTCGGTGTTGGGGGGTCTCCGCGAAGTCGTGCAACGTCGAGAAGAACGCGTGCTTGCTGCCGTCGGGGCTGGTGTAGATCCAGCTTGGCGAGTCGCTCTGGCCGTAGGGTCCGTCGAGCGCGCCGAGGGAGAGCGTCCACCCAAGGCCGGCGTTGACGCCCTTGACGGGCTTCGCCACGGTGAGCCAGACGGGGTCGCTCTGCGGCGGCAACGCACAGCCGCCGCCGGGGTTTGGCGGGTAGAACTGCTGCTGCTGGTAATCCCACACGTTGGAGTTGTAGTACAGGGTCAACCCGTACGAGAGGTTGCCGCCGAGGTGGTCGGTCTGGCCGATCGGGATGGTCAGGGTGAGGTTGCCGTTGTAGAGGTTGACCGAGTCGATGCCGGAGAGTTGGTATGCCTGGTCGGCGAAGAAGCCCCGTTCGAGGTTGGGATGGTCCTGCGCCAGGGCGACGACTCCGGATCCGATCATGAGCGCGGCGAGTGCGGCGGTCCTGATGGCGGTCATGGCAGGTCTCCTTGTGCCTTCGCGGTTCCGAGGCTAGCGCGCGGCCCCGAGTTGGCGGGCGAAATAGGTGAAGCCGTCCGGATCGATGCCGACGATGACGTCGCCGGAGACGAGAAGTCCAGGTGAACTCGGAGCCTTCCCCCAGGGGGCGAGGTCTGAGGCGGTGAGCAGCACCCCCGCGACGTCCCGGGAGCTTGAATCGTCGTGGCGGATCGTGCCGCGCCACGCGCCCACCTTCGGCCGCACCACGAGCACTTCGAGCTGCTGCGTGTCATCCTGCAAGGAGACGAGGCTGGCGCGGTCGCTCGCGAAGGTCGCGCCGGCCGTAGGAAAGTCCGTTTCGACGGCCCACGGGTACGCCGCCGGCGTGGACGCGGCGAACGCGCCGGTGGTCATGTCGACCACGACCCAGATCGACTTGACCGGCACGGCGCGGCCAAGATCCAGTACCGCTCGTCCGGCGCTGTCGGCGACGGCGTCGGCGTCCTGCCACTGGGTGACGCGGGCGGTCCACCCCTCGCGCTCGCGCGCGACGCCGAGCCACGCGAGCTTGCCGCTCGGCGTCAAGCCGGTGGCGACGACCTGCGCTTCGGTGAGCGAAATGGTGGGCTGAGTCGCAGCGATCGAGATCGCGGCCCACAACGCCAGAAGCACGAACGATCCGGCCATCACTGTGATCCGACGCATGTCGACCTCCCAACTCGAAAGCCCGTTCAGCGCCGATACGCTTTGCACCTTGTCGTGAGGTTAGACGACAGATCCGCAGACTGTGCGTGACCGGCGTCACGGGATCCGCCGGCTCGCAATGCGCCGATGTCTGGAGGAGCACGAAAGAGAGCTGCATCAAGTAATGGAAGAACAAGAAACCCGCGACGCTGACCAGCGAGTCGGAATTAGGAAGCGACACATCCTCGCCTCCAGCGACGTCTCCCACATCTGGGACGCGATGGAGGCGCTCGTCGCCGACTTCTCCCCCTCCGCCGAGTAGCGGAGTCGTGCCCGCCGCGTCGCCGTTGCGGTCCCACTGCCTCGATCGGGGCCGCGGCGAACGTTCGGACGTGCCGGCGCCGCGGCTGCGGGACAGGGTGAGATCGCGATAGCTGGCAGCGATCTGGTACCGGTTCGGCACGCTGACAAGGTGACACCACATCGGCCGGTGCTAGACTGCCGCCGGAGGTTACCGTGTCGGTTCCTGCAACGAGCTACGGTCACGTGTTCATGGATGCGAAGGGTCGCGCCTGCGTAGGCCCCTCCGCCATGAAGGTCGTGCAGCTCGTGGCAGAGCACGCGGCGTACGGCTGGAGCGCGGAGGAGCTGCATTTTCAGCACCCCGAGCTCTCGCTGGCGCAGGTCCACTCCGCGCTGGCCTACTACTGGGACCACGCCCAGCAGATCGACGCGGACGTCGAGGCACAACTGCGGGAGATCGGCGAACGCATCCGCGTCGAAGGGCCATCCCCGCTGGAAGCCCGGTTGCGAGCTGCCGGCCTCCTGTGATGGCGGTTCGGTTCTACCTCGATGTCCACATCCCAAGAGCCATTGTCCAGGGGCTGAGACTCCGCGGCGTTGACCTGCTTACCGCCCAAGATGACGCCTCTGATCGCTTTGCCGACGAGGCCCTGCTCGCCCGGGCCACGGACCTCGGCCGAATCCTCGTCACGGCGGACCACGACTTCCTGGCCATCGCCAACGCATGGCGGGAAGCCTCTCGCCCGTTCTCCGGCGTCATCCTCGCCCACCCCGTTCGCGTGTCGATCGGCGCGGCCGTGAAGGACCTCGAGCTGATCGCCAAGGCGGCGGACGCAGCCGACCTCGCAAATCGGGTCGAGTTCCTGCCGCTTCGCGCCCGTGAATAGCCGCCGGGGAACCCCGCAGGAGAAGCAACCGGCTGGGCAGTCATGGTCCGCAAGTTCCTCTCTTGATCGCCGCATCACGGCGAGGACCGCTCGTTGGACAGGAGGGCGAGGCTCTCGCCCTGCCAGAGCAGGCGGGCGTGGGTGATGCCGTCCCGGGCGAACTCCTGGGTCCATGAGCGCGTCTCGACGACGGCGAAGACCCTGCGACCGGAGTCCCAGACCTCCCGAAACTCCGCCGCGGTCGGGAAGCGCCGGCGCCGTTCGTCCGGCGTCAGGTGCGAGATGCCGAACGCCAGCTCGCCCTCGAACGCCGCCACTCCGACCGTGCGGTCGAGGTAGACCGGCAGGCTCTCGGGGAAGCACCCGTAGGAAAACACCAGGTCGCCGGGGCGCAGCTCCGGCCGCAGCCGCGCCGCGAGCGCCGCGCTGGTGCGCTCGCGCCCGACCAGCGGCACGACGCCCTCGATCGCGGCGCACAGGCAGACGCCCGCCGCGAACAACGCCATCAGGCGCCGCTCCCAGCCGCGGCCGAACCCCGAGGCCGCGACCATCGCCGCCGCGATGACCACGACGATCCCCGGGCCCAGCAGACCGGGCGAGACGACGCCGCCGAGGCCGAGCCGGTCGATCTTGCCGAGGCCGGCCCACACCAGGGCGAACCCCCACACCGCCGTGAGGGCGCCGCCCGCGGCGAGGCCCCAGCGCTCAAGGCGCGACGCGCTGAGACCGCCGCTTCGCGCCCGCTCGACGGCCAGGCCGACGAGGACGGCGAGCGGCGGCAGCGCCGGCAGTGCGTACGGGATCAGCTTGGAGCGCGAGACCGAAAAGAACGCGACGATGAAGACGGCCCAGATCAGCAGGAACGCGACCTCGCGCCGCTCGGCGAGCGAGGCGCGCAGGCGGCGCCACTCGACGAGCAGGGCCGAAGCCGGGAAGAGCCCCGACCACGGCACGCAGCCGAGCCCGACGATCGCGAGGAAGAACCAGAACGGCTCCTGGCGCTGCGCCTCGCTCGTCGCGAAGCGCATCAGGTGCTCGTGGACGAAGTAGAACCACGCGAAGTCGGGGGTGCGGGCGGCCGCGAGCAGGTGCCACGGGGCCGCCACGGCGAGGAAGAGCGGCACCCCGGTCAGCCATGGCACCGCGGCGAGCACGCGCCACTGCCGGGTCGCCCACAGGTAGAAGAACACCACCGCGCCCGGGATCACGATGCCGATCAGGCCCTTCGCCAGGACCGAAAGCGCTGCGGCCACGAACATCCCGTACCACCACAGGCGGACGCGCGAGGGCGGCGCTCCCGGTCCCTCGGCCACGATGCGGTGCGCGAGCCAGAAGCACGCCAGCGTCGCGGTGAGGAAGAACGTCACCGTCATGTCGAGCGTGGCAAGCCGGGCGAGGCCGACCCAGAGCGGCGAGGTGCCGAGCGCCACGGCCGCCACGGCGCCGGCGCGCCGGCCGCCCATCGCGGCGCCCAGACCGTACGCGAGCGCCGCACCCGCGAGCCCGAAGATCGCGCTCCAGAGGCGCGCGGCGAACGCGGACAACCCGAGCAGCCTGATCGCGGCCGCCGTGAGCCAGTAGTGCAGCGGCGGCTTCTCGAAGTAGAGGACGCCGTCGAGGTGCGGCGTCACGAAGTCGCCGGTCGCCAGCATTTCGCGCGGGATCTCGGTGTAGCGCCCCTCGTCGGGCTCGAGCAGCGGCGCGCGGCCGAGGTTCCAGAAGACGAGCACGACCAGGCACGCGACGACGAGCGCCGGCAGCAGCCGAGCCGCGGCGGAGGCGGGGGGACGGTGCTCGCCAACCATGCTGGCCCTTTTGTAGCATGGGCACGCCCGGTGAGGCCAGCGCGAAAACTCGGGATGTAGATCCTATGCTGGCGGACTGGGTGGGAAGGGAGAGGGCTGCGGTTGGTACGCTTAGTCCAATCGAGGAAGAAAGGAGAAGAGCGATGCCAGCCACAGCCCAGGGAACAGGATACCGCAACGGAGAGACGTTGTTCGTGTCGATGGAGTTGAGCTCGAGGACCTGGAAGTTGACCTCGGGGAACGGGGTCGATGGCAGGGTGCGAGAGAAGAACGTGCCGGCAGGTGATTTTGCGGGGGTCGTGGAGGAGTTCCGCAAGGCGAAGAGCAAGCACGGGTTGAGCGAGGACGCGGTGGTGTTGAGCTGCTACGAGGCGGGACGGGATGGTTTTTGGATTGACCGGGAGCTGACGGCGCTGGGAGTGAAGAACCTGGTGGTGGATCCGAGCAGCATCAAGGTCGACCGGCGGGCGCGGCGGCGGAAGACGGACCGGCTCGACGGGCGCGCGCTTTTGGAACACCTGCTGAGGTGGTCCAGGGGCGAGCGGTGCTGGAGCGTGGTGGCGGTGCCGAGCGTGGAGGAGGAAGACGCGCGGCAGCTGCATCGGGAGCTTGAGGCGCTCAAGCGTGAGCGGACGCAGCACAGCAACCGCATCTCCAGCCTGTTGGTCGTCCACGGGATCAAGGCGGAGATCACGAGCAATTTTGCCCAGCGGCTAAGCGAGCTGCGACTGCGGGATGGGCGGGCGGTGCCGGAGCACCTGCGGGAGCGGTTGGCGCGCGAGTACCAGCGCCTGCGCGTGGTCAAGGAGCAGATTGCCGCGCTGGAGGCCGAGCGGCGTGCGGTCATCCGGACATCGAGCGATCCCACGATGGAGATGGTGCGCAAGCTCATGCGCTTATCCGGCATCGGGGAGAACGCAGCGTGGCTGTGGGTGATGGAGTTCTTCGCCTGGCGTGAGTTCCGCAACCGGCGGGAGGTCGGTTCGTTGGCTGGCCTGACGCCGACGCCCTTTGCCAGTGGGGACACCCGCAGGGAGCAGGGCATCGACAAAGCGGGCAACCCCCGGGTGCGCGCCATGGCGATTGAGATCGCCTGGTCCTGGGTGCGCTTCCAACCCGACAGCGAGCTCACTCGCTGGTGGGTGCACTTTGCGACGAATGGGCGGTCACGACGAGTGGGGATCGTGGCCGTGGCCCGCAAGCTCCTGGTCGCCATGTGGCGCTACCTGGAGTTCGACTGCGTGCCGCAAGGCGCTCGGATGAAGGCGGCGTAGCGAGGCCGGGGAAGGGCACGACGAGGCCACCGAATGAAGAG
Organism: uncultured Acidobacteriota bacterium; assembly: GCA_963727205.1. Lineage (GTDB taxonomy): Bacteria > Acidobacteriota > Thermoanaerobaculia > Thermoanaerobaculales > Thermoanaerobaculaceae > RBG-13-68-16. The sequence continues at coordinate 373,229 of CAVSFQ010000040.1, forward strand.
GGTTGGCTCAGTTGGCAATGCTGGTTTGGGCGAGTCCGTGGCCGCCCCTGGTCGCGTCAGGACCGGTTTTGTAGATGGGACCGCCCAACCTTGCGCGTGCACAGGCGCCTTGATGGCGCATGCAGGATTTGGTTTGCTGGCACGACCAGCGACGGATAGAAGGTCGTCCGGGGCGTCGACCCCAGGACCCCGAACCACGCGGCCAGCCACCACTGTCCAACACCTTCATCCCAAACCTCTTGACCCCCCACCCCAACCGCGACCCGTGCCCTTGACACCGAGACGCCACATAGAAGGGGCGGCCCTTGCGGCCGCCCGCGATCGAGGGAGGATCCAGGCACCTCCACAGCGGGCGGGGACAAGCCCCGCCCCTACATTCCCTGAGGCGACGCGGCCGGTCTTTGCCGTCATTCCTGCGACCGCAGGAATCCAGGCGTGGCCATCGCGAAGCGCCGCAATACTGGATTCCCGCTTGCGCGGGAATGACGACGGTTCGCGGTGCGGGTCATCATTATCGGACCACGGACCACGGACCACGGACCACGGACCACGACCCACGTCTCTCTCCCCGCGTGCTATCATCACGCGGTGTTGCGACTGGGTTTCTGGCGGCTGGCTGCGGCCGCGGCATCGCCATGACCGCCGAGCCCGCCGCGCACCCGCGATCCCCGGCCGCTCGCATGGAGGCGACATCGCGATGACCGGCTCGTTCGCCAAGCGCTCCGAGTTCCTGCCGTTCTCCCGCCCGACGATCCGGCAGGTCGAGATCGACGAGGTCGTGGACTCCTTGCGGTCCGGCTGGATCACCACCGGCCCCAAGGCCGAACGGTTCGAGCATGATTTCGCGGCGTACACCGGTTTTCCCCACGTCCTGGCGCTCTCCTCGGCGACCGCGGGGCAGCACATCGGCCTGATCGCGCTCGGCCTGAAACCTGGCGACGAGGTGATCACCACGCCGATGACCTGGGCCTCGACGGTCAACATGATCGAGGTCGCGGGCGCGACCCCGGTGTACGTGGACATCCACCGGGACACCCTTCAGATCGACGAACGCCAGCTCGAGGCGGCGGTCACGGCGCGCACCGTCGGGATCATCCCCGTGCACTACGCCGGCGCGCCGGCCGACGTGGACGCGATCATGGCCGTCGCCGGCCGGCACGGCCTCTGGGTGTTCGAGGACGCGGCGCACGGCGTCGGCTGCCTCTACAAGGGGACCCACGTCGGGTGCTTCGGCCGCCTCGGGGTGTTCTCGTTCCACCCGATCAAGAACATCACCACCGGCGAGGGCGGGATGCTGGTGACCCGCGACGAAGCTTTGGCGAAGAAGCTCAAGGCGCTGCGCTTCCACGGCCTGGAGAAGCAGGCGTGGAACCGCTACGCCGAGGGCGGCTCGCCGCAGGTCGAGATCGTGCTCCCCGGCTTCAAGTACAACTTCATGGACCTGCAGGCGGCGCTCGGGATCCACCAGCTCGCCTCGGTCGGCGAGTTCAACGAGCGCCGGCGCGCTCTCGCCGCGCTCTACGACGAGCTTCTGGCGCCGGTGCCCGAGATCGAGCCGCTCGGCCTGCCCGCCTACGACCACTTCCACACCCGCCACCTCTACGTCGTCAAGGTGCTCGACGGGGCGCGGATGACGCGCGACGAGTTCATCGCCGCCCTGCGCGAGCGCAACGTCGGCACCGGCATCCACTTCCGCGCCGTCCACACGCAGCCGTACTACGCCGCCAAGTACCCGCAGTGGGTCGGCAAGCTGCCGGTGGCCGAGTGGGTCTCCGAGCGCCTGTGCTCGATCCCGCTGTTCCCGCTGATGACCGACGGCGACGCGAGGTACGTGGTGGACGCGATCAAGGACGTCCTTGCGCAGCGCCGGGGCTGAGCCGGGGGTGGCCACAGTGAGCAGCCCGTACCTGTCGATCGTCGTCCCGGTGTTCAACGAGGAGGAGAACCTCCCCGAACTCCTCCCGCGCCTCGAGGCTGCGATGGCAGCCATCGGCAGGAGCTACGAGGTCGTGCTCGTCAACGACGGCAGCCGCGACCGCTCGCTCGAGCTGCTGCGCGAGGCGGCGGCGCGCGACCCGCACCTCGTCGTCATCGACTTCAACCGCAACTACGGCCAGCACTCCGCGGTGTTCGCGGGGTTCGAGGAGGCCCGCGGCGAGATCATCGTCACGATCGACGCCGACCTGCAGAACCCCCCCGAGGAGATCGGCAAGCTCGTGGCCAAGATGGAGGAGGGGTACGACGTCGTCGGCTCGGTGCGGGTCAAGCGGCAGGACTCGCTGTTCCGGCGCCTCGCCTCGCGCCTGGTCAACCGCGTCACCTCGATGGCCACCGGCGTGCACCTTTCCGACTACGGCTGCATGCTGCGCGCCTACCGTCATGGCGTCGTCAAGACGCTGTGCCAGTCCAAGGAGATCTCGACCTTCATCCCGGTCCTCGCCGACATGTTCGCGGGGCGCGTCACCGAGGTGCCGGTGGCGCACGCCGAGCGCCTGCGCGGCGAGAGCAAGTACTCGTTGTGGAAGCTCGTGCGCCTGCAGTTCGACCTGATGACGAGCTTCTCCCTCTGGCCGCTGCGCTTCACCCTGGCGATCGGGGTGACGATGGCCACGGCCTCGATGATGGTCGCGCTGGTGCTGATCCTCGGGCGGATCATCGAGGGCCACGAGTGGGCGGTCAGCGGCGTGTTCACCCTGTTCGCCGTGCTCTTCTTCTTCATCGGCGTGCTGCTCTTCGCCCTCGGCCTGCTCGGCGAGTACGTCGGCCGCATCTACATGGAGGTCCGCCACCGCCCGCGCTACGTCGTCCGCCAGGTCTTCCGCTCCGGCGAGGACCCCTCGTGAGCGCCTCTCTCGGACCACGGACCACTGACCACGGACCACGGTCTTTAGTCTTCGGCGACCGCCAGGTCTTCCGCTCCGGCGAGGACCCCTCGTGAGCGCCTCTCTCGGACCACGGACCACTGACCACGGACCACGGTCTTTAGTCTTCGGCTACCACACCATGGGCTGCCTCGGCTTCGACGCGCTGCTGCGGCACGGTTTCGAGGTCGTCGCCGTCATCACTCATCGCGACGACCCGAACGAGGAGGTCTGGTGGGAGTCGCTCGCCGGGCGCGCGGCCGCCCGCTCGATCCCGGTGCACCTGCCGGAAAAGAGGGATCTGAAGACCGATGCCTTCGCGGACCTGGTGGCGGGGTACCGGCCGGATTTCATCTTCTCGTTCTACTTTCGCTGGATGATCCCGACGCGCGTACTCGGGCTCGCGCCGCGCGGGGCGTATAACCTGCACGGCTCGCTGCTCCCCCACTATCGCGGCCGGGCGCCCGTCAACTGGGTGTTGGTCAACGGCGAGCGCGAAACCGGCGTCTCGCTGCACACCATGGTGGCAAAGGCCGACGCCGGCGACCTCGTGGACCAGGAGCGCGTGCCGATCGCGTTCGACGACACCGCGCTCGCGCTTTACGGCAAGCTCGAGCCGGCGGCCCAGCGCCTGCTCGACCGCGCCCTGCCGCTGCTGCGCGAGGGACGGGCGCAGCTGCGTCCGATGAACCTGGCCGAGGGCTCGTACTTCGGCGGCCGCACCCCCGCGGACGGGCGCTTCGAGTGGAGCTGGCCGGCGCAGCGCATCTACAACCTCGTCCGCGCCGTGACGCACCCCTACCCGGGGGCGTTCGTCGACCTCGGCGGCCGGCGCCTGCTGGTGTGGTGGGCCGTCCCGATCGCCGCGCCCGGAGCCGGCGCGCCCGGCACGGTACTGGCGGCGGACGGCGGCGGCATCACGGTCGCCACCGGCGAGGGCGCGCTCCGCCTCGTCACCGTCCAGATCGAGGGCGAGCCCGAGCTCCCGGCGTCCACCTTCGCCGTCGCCTACGGCATCGCCCCCCGCACCGTCCTGTCGGCATTTTCAGGCCGCCGGCCACCGGCCACCGGCCCCGCCTCTGCTTCGAGAAACGGAGACCCCCAGTGAACATCCTCATCCTCGGCGTCAACGGCTTCATCGGCAACGCACTCACGCGGCGCATCCTCGAGACCACCGACTGGCACGTGCACGGCATGGACCTTTCGGCAAACAAGCTCGAGCACTCGCTCCGCCACGAGCGCTTTCACTTCCTCGAAGGCGACATCACGATCAACAAGGAGTGGATCGAGTACCACGTCAAGACCTCGGACGTCGTCCTCCCGCTGGTGGCGATCGCGACGCCCGCAACCTACGTCAAGGAGCCGCTGCGCGTGTTCGAGCTCGACTTCGAGGCGAACCTGGGGGTGATCAGGCAGTGCGTGAAGTACCGCCGCCGCGTGGTGTTCCCCTCCACCTCCGAGGTCTACGGCATGTCCACCGACCCCGAGTTCGACGAGGACACCAGCCCTCTCGTGCTCGGGCCGATCAACAAGCCGCGCTGGATCTACTCCTGCTCGAAGCAGCTCCTCGACCGCGTCATCGCCGCCTACGGGCAGCAGGAGGGACTCGCCTACACGCTCTTCCGCCCGTTCAACTGGGTCGGCCCGAAGCTCGACGACATCGACGCCGCCAAGGAAGGCTCCTCGCGCGTCGTCACCCAGTTCATCATCAACCTGTTCCGCGGCGAGCCGATCCGTCTCGTCGACGGGGGGGAGCAGAAGCGTTGCTTCACCTACCTCGACGACGGCATCAGCGGGTTGATGGCGGTGATCGCAGACGAGCGCGGCAACGCGAACGGCCAGATCTTCAACATCGGCAACCCGGACAACGAGTGCTCGGTCAAGGAGCTGGCCGAGAAGCTCGCCCACCTGTACGAGGTGCGCAAGGCCGAGATCCCCGGCTATACGCCGCCGCGCATCGAGGAGGTCAACTCCGCCAGCTACTACGGCAAGGGGTACCAGGACATCCTCACCCGCAAGCCCAAGGTCGCCAAGGCGAAGCAGCTCCTCGGCTGGGAACCAAAGGTAGGGCTGGACGAGGCGCTGGAGCTTACCTTCGACGCGTTCCTCAAGGACTGGCTGGAGGTCGGGGCTCGGGCCTAGGGGCTCGGGTTTCGAGACAACCCGATGCCTTCGTCCTCACCTGGTGCCGCCGGAAGTTCACGAGCCCCGAGCCCCGAGTCCCGAGCCCCGATCCTCGGGCTACGCATCGACGTGGACACCCACGAGGGGATGAAGCGCGGCGTGCCGGCGCTGCTCGACCTCTTCCATGAGGCGGGCGTCAAGGGCACCTTCTACCTCTCGATGGGCCCCGACAACGCCGGCAAGGCGATCTTCAACGTCCTGCGCCGGCCCGGGTTCCTCGGCAAGATGCGGCGCACCGGCGCCGCCCGCGTCTACGGGTGGCGCACCGTGCTCTCGGGGACGTTGCTCCCCGCCCGCATGATCGCGGCCGCGCTCCCCGACGTCGCCCGCCGGGTGACCGCCGAGGGCCACGAGGCGGGCGTCCACGCGTGGGACCATCGCCGCTGGCAGGACAAGCTCCCGCGCCTTTCGGACAACCAGGTCGCATCGCAGCTCGGCCGGGCGCGGCAGGCGTTCATCGACATCTTCGGGGAACCCCCGCGCACCTTTGCGGCCCCCGCCTGGTTCGGCGACGAGCGCTCGCTGCAGGTCGAAGAGTGGTACGCACTCGAGTACGCCAGCGACTGCCGCGGCGTGGAACCGTTCCTTCCCGTGGTCGGGGGCAAGGCGCTCGCGACCCCGCAGGTCCCGACCACCCTCCCCACGCTCGACGAAGCGCTCGGGGACACCCACGCCGACGCCCGCGCGTTCTACGACTCGGTCCTCGATGCCGCCTCGTCGGCCGCCTGGCCGGTTCTCACCGTCCACGCCGAGATCGAGGGCGGTCCCTACGCAAACGACCTGCGCCGCTTTCTGCGCCGGGCCGCCGAGCGCGGCATCCGGCCGGCCCCGCTGCGTGAACTGCTCGCCGCCCGCCGCGCCACCGGTGTGCCACTCCCTCAGTATCCGATGGGCTACGGCGCCGTCCCCGGCCGCCACGGCAGCGTCTCCATGCCCGTCGCGGACCACGATCCTCCCAAAATGACCCACCAAGCGCACAGCTGTTAGCCAAGGGCCGCCGGCCGTCAAACGGCGGTTGCCGTGCGGCCGCAGCTCTCGTTCCAGGAGCGGATCACCGACTCCTCGCCTTCGCGCCCCAGCACCGAGAGCGACGCGGTGTCGAGGGCGAAGTAGCGCCCCCCCTCCGCCGCCAGACCGAGCCAGCGGGCGGCCAGGACGCGGAGCAGGTGGCCGTGCGCGAACAGCGCGACGTCGCCGTCTTCGCGCCGCGCCCGGCCGATGGCCCGGTCCGCGCGCGCGCCCACCTGCGCCGCCGTCTCGCCACCAGGGACGGCGCCGGTCCAGATCGTCCACCCTGGGATCCCCGCGCGGATCTCGGCGCTGGTCCGCCCCTCGAGGTCGCCGTAGTCCCACTCGGCGAGGTCCGCGTCCACTTCGGCGCCGGCCGCGAGGCCGACCAACCGGCAGGTCTCGCGGGCGCGGGCGAGCGGGCTGGTCAAGACCAGCGCGAAGCGCTTCCCGGCGATGCGGCGGCCGAGCAGTTCCGCCTGCCGGACACCGTGGGGCGTGAGCGGGACGTCGGTCGTTCCGGTGTGCCGCCCGGAGAGGCTCCACGCGGTCTCGCCGTGCCGGATCAGCCAGATTTCGCCCATCGCCCGCCCTCAATACGCCAAAACGTGCCGGCCGGTCAATGGGGCCGCACCGTCCCCGGCCCGGCAGCCGGCCCGGGAGCGGGCGTCGCGGTTGGAGTCGCGACACGGGCCAGCACCGCGTCCCGCGAAGGAATGTCCGACTCGCGCCACCCTCCGCCGAGGGCGGCGATGAGGTTCACGCTGGCGGTCATCCGCCGGGTCAGCAGGGTGACGGCGCCGGTCTCGTTGGTAAGCGCGGCGTTTTGCGCCGTGATCACCTGGAGATACGTCGTGATCCCGGCCTTGTACTGGTTCTTCGCCATGGCCAGCGAGCGCTCGGCGGCCGCGACCGCATCCGCCTGCTGCCGGGCCTCTGCCTCGAGGATGCGGAGGGCCGCGAGGTTGTCCTCGACCTGCTGAAACGACGTCAACACGCTCTCGCGGTACGCGGCCACGGAGGCGTCGTACGCGGCCAGCGCCTGCTCCACGCCGGCGCGCCGCCTGCCGCCGCTGAAGATGGTCTCGGCGAGCGCCGGCCCCAACGACCAGAACCGGTTGGGAAGCGAGAAGAACTTCGACAGCGTCGAGCTCTCGTACCCCGCCGCGCCGCTGAGGGTCAGCGTGGGGAAGTACGCGGCGCGCGCGACGCCGATCTCGGCGTTGGCCGCCGCGACCCGGCGCTCCGCCGCGGCGATGTCCGGCCGCCGCTCCAGCAGCTCGGACGGGAGGCCGGCCGGGATCGCCGGGGGCGGCACGCGGATCGGCTGCGGTTCGACGGCGAACGCCCCCGGCGCCTTGCCGACCAGCACCGCGATGGCGTGCTCCACCTGGGCGCGGGCGATCGACAGGTCGGTCGCCTGCGCGCGCGTCGTTTCGAACTGCGTCTGCGCCTGCGCCACGTCGATCCCCGAAACGACCCCCTGGTTGAAGCGGTTCGTGGTCAGCTCCAGCGCCTTCCGATAGTCGGCAACCGTCGCGTCGAGCAGTTGCTTCTCGGCGTCGAGCCCGTGAAGGGCAAAATAGTCCGCCGCAAGCTCCGCCTGCATCGCGAGCTTGACGCCTTCCAGGTCGGCGGCGCTCGCCTGCGCCCCGGCGACGCCGGCCTCGATGCTCCGCCGGACCCTGCCGAAGACGTCGAGCTCCCAGGAGAGGTCGATCGGCAGGGAGTACGCCGTGGCGGTCCCCGCCGGGACCCCCGGAACACCGGAGGAGCGTGTCGTCACGCCGCTCGACCTCGTCGCCGACGGGCTCGTCCCCACGGTCGGGAAAAGGCCCGCGCGCGCTCCGCGGGCAAGCGCCCTCGCGCCGCGGAAGGCGGCCTCGGCCTGCGCCACGTTCTGGTTCGAGACTTCGACCTGTTCCTCGAGGGCGTTCAACGCCGGGTCCTCGAACACCTCCCACCACTTGCCACGCTGGGCCCCGTCCTGCGGCTGCGCCGTCTTCCACTCGCCGGCAGCCGGCGCAGGAGGCGCGGCTTCCTTGTACGCCGCGGGGACGGGAGCCGAGGGACGCCGGTACGTCGGGCCGACAGCGCACGCGGCTGAAAGGACCAAGAACGACGGGAGTATCAAGCGACGCACCATCAGACTTCCTCCACGGCGGGAGCCGGCTTCCGCGCGTACTTGCGCCGGAGCTTCCCCAACCGGAGCCGGAACCGGTCGAGGTAGAGGTAGACGACCGGTGTGGTGAACAGGGTCAGCATCTGGCTGAAGATCAGGCCGCCGACGATGGCGATGCCGAGCGGGCGGCGCAACTCCGACCCGGTGCCGCCGCCGATCGCGAGCGGCAACCCGCCGAGCAGGGCGGCCATCGTGGTCATCGTGATCGGCCGGAAGCGGAGCAGGCACGCCTGGAAGATCGCCTGCTCCGGCGTCTTCCCCTCCTTGCGCTCGGCCTCGATCGCGAAGTCGATCATCAGGATCGCGTTCTTCTTCACGATGCCGATCAGCAGGATGATGCCGATCAGCGCGATGACCGACAGCTCGGTGTGGAACACGAGCAGCGCCAGCAGTGCGCCGACGCCTGCGGAGGGCAGCGTCGAGAGGATCGTCACCGGGTGGATCAGGCTCTCGTACAGCACGCCGAGCACGATGTAGACCGCCAGGAGCGCCGCCGCGATCAGCATGGGCTCGCTGGCCAGGGAGGCCTGGAACGCCTGGGCCGTGCCCTGAAAGCTGCCGCGGATCGTCGCCGGAAGCCGCATCTCCGCCTCGGCCCGCTGGACCGCGCTGACCGCGGTGCCGAGCGAGACCCCGAGCGGAAGGTTGAACGAGAGCGTGACCGCCGGGAACTGCCCCTGGTGGTTGACCTGGAGCGACGCGGTGTTCGGCGCGTACTTGGTGAACTCGGCGAGCGGCACCATGCCACCCTTGGTGGAAGGCAGGTAGATGTCCTTCAGCCCGTCCGGGGTCTGCCAGAACCGCGGCGCGGCCTCCATGATCACGTGGTACTGGTTCAACTGCGTGTACATCGTCGAGACCTGACGCTGGCCGAACGCGTCGTAGAGCGTGTTGTCGAGCATCTTGGGGGTGATCCCCAGACGTGACGCCGTGGTGCGATCGATCGTCAGCGCGGCCTGAAGGCCCTTGTTCTGCTGATCGCTGTTGACGTCGGCGAGCTCCTTGAGCGTGCGGAGCCGGTCGACCACGCGCGGCGCCCAGCGGAACAACTCGTCGGAGTTGTCGCCCTGCAGCGTGTACTGGTACTGCGTGGCGGATGGCCGCCCCCCGATGCGGATGTCCTGGACCGACTGCAGGTAGAGGGTCGCGCCCGGAACGCGCGCGAGCTTCCCGCGCAGACGCGCAATGACCTGATCGGCGGTCACGTTGCGCTCGCCCTGGGGCTTGAGGCTGACGAACATCCGGCCGGTGTTCACCGTCCCGCCGAGGAACCCGTTGGCGCTCGCGACCGCCGGGTCGTGCATCGTCGTCGTCACGAACTCCCGGAGCTTGGCCTGCATCGCCTGGAACGAGGTGTCCTGATCGGCGACGATCTGCCCCATGATCCGGCCGGTGTCCTGCTGCGGAAAGAAGCCCTTCGGGACCTTCGCATACAGGACGATCGTCGCGGCCATGGTTCCGAGCGTGACCGCCAGCGTCAACGGCTGGTGCCGGAGCACCCACGCCAGCGCCTTCTCGTACCGGCCCATGATCCAGGCGAACCCCCGCTCGCTCGCCAGGTAGAACCGGCCGTGCTTCTCTTCCCCGCGCGGGCGCAGCAGCGTGGCGCACATCATCGGCGTGGCCGTCAACGAGACCACCAGGGACACGCCGATCGCGACGGACAAGGTGACCGCGAACTCCCGGAAGAGCCGTCCGACGATCCCGCCCATCAGCAGGATCGGGATGAACACCGCGACCAGGGAACAGCTGATCGAGACGACCGTGAAGCCGATCTCCTTGGCGCCGACGAGGGCGGCCTCCATCGGCTGCATCCCCGCTTCGAGGTGGCGCGTGATGTTCTCGATCACGACGATGGCGTCGTCCACGACGAACCCGGTCGCGACCGTCAGCGCCATCAGCGAGAGGTTGTCGATGCTGTAGCCGAGCAGGTACATGACACCGAACGTGCCGACGAGCGAGATCGGCACCGCGACGCTGGGGATCAGGGTCGAGCGCGCGCTGCGGAGGAACAGGAAGACGACCAGGATCACGAGGGCGATCGAGATGCACAGAGTGATCTCGACGTCCCGGACCGACGCCCGGATGGTCTGGGTGGAATCGATCAACAGGCTGAGCTTGACCGAGGGCGGGATCGAGGCCTGGAGCTGCGGCAGCACCGCGCGGACGCCGTCGACGGTCTCGATGATGTTCGCGCCGGGCTGGCGGAACACGATGATGATGACGGCCGGCTTGCCGTTCGACAGCCCCATGGTGCGGATGTCCTCGACCGAGTCCGTGACGTCGGCGACATCGGCCAGACGGACGGCCGCGCCGTTCCGGTAACGGAGCACGAGCTTCCGGTACTCGGGGGCCGCGAGCAGCTGGTCGGTGGTGGCGAGCGACCACACGCGGTGGCCATCGGCGACCTCACCCTTGGGCCGGTTGGCGTTCGCCGAAGCAAGCATGGTGCGGACGTCTTCGAGTGCAAGACCGGCGTTGTTGAGCGCGGGGGGGTCCAACTCGACGCGAACGGCCGGCAACGCGCTCCCGCCGACGAAGACCTGCCCGACGCCCTGGACCTGCGCCAGCTTCTGCTGCAGCACCGTCGAGGCGATGTCGTACATCTGCGGCCGATCGAGGAGGTCGGAGGTGAGCGAGAGCAACATGATCGGCGCGTCGGCCGGGTTGACCTTCCGGTACCGCGGGTTGCTCGGCAGGTTGGCCGGGAGCTGGCCCCGCGCCGCGTTGATCGCCGCCTGGACGTCGCGCGCCGCGGCGTCGATGTTGCGGTTCAGGTCGAACTGCAGCGTGATGCTGGTCGACCCCAGCGAGCTCGTCGACGTCATCTCGGTGACGCCGGCGATCCGGCCGAACTGGCGCTCGAGGGGCGTCGCCACCGACGAGGCCATCGTCTCGGGGCTCGCCCCCGGCAGGCCCGCCGAGACGTTGATCGTGGGGAAGTCCACCTGCGGCAGCGGCGACACCGGCAGGAACCTGTAGCCGATCGCGCCGGCCAGCGCGATCGCGACGACCATGAGCGTTGTCGCGACCGGCCGGTGGATGAACGGCGACGAGAGCGACGAGACCTTCAATCGCTCTCCCCGCCGCCGAGTGCTTCCGCAGGCCGAGCTTCACCCGTGTGGCGACGCCGCTCGACGCGGCGGGCCAGACGGTCGAACGCGAGGTAGATCACCGGCGTCGTGTACAGCGTCAGGACCTGGCTGAAGATCAGCCCGCCGACGATGGCGATGCCGAGCGGCCGGCGCAGCTCCGCCCCGATCCCCCCCCCGACCGCAAGTGGCACCCCCGCCAGCAGCGCTGCCATCGTCGTCATGAGGATCGGCCGGAAGCGCAGCAGCGCCGCTTGGTAGATTGCCTCCCGCGGCGGCTTCTTCTCCTTGCGCTGCGCGTCGAGGGCGAAGTCGATCATCATGATCGCGTTCTTCTCCACGATGCCGATCAGCAGGATGATGCCGATCAAGGCGATGACCGAGAACTCGGTGTGGAACAGCATCAGCGACAGCAGTGCGCCGACGCCGGCGGACGGCAGCGTCGAGAGGATCGTGACCGGGTGGATGTAACTCTCGTAGAGGATCCCGAGCAGGATGTAGACGGTGACGATCGCCGCGAGGATCAGGAACGGCGTGTGGACGAGCGACGCCCGGAACGCCTGCGCGGTCCCCTGGAACGCCGTCTGGATGCTCGCCGGCAACCCGAGGTCGCCCCTCGCCCGGTCGATCGCCTGGACCGCCCCGCCGAGCGACGCGCCGGACGCGAGGTTGAAGGAGACGGTCACGACGGGGAACTGGCCCTGGTGGTTGATGGCGAGCGGGGCGTTGGTCGTCTCGACCGTCGTGAACGCGGCCAGGGGCACCGAGCCCCCGCCGGCCGAGCGGAGGAAGACGTTGCCGAGCTGCACGGGGCTCTGCTGGAACGCCGGCTGCGCCTCGAGCACGACGCGGTACTGGTTCAGCTCGGTGAACATGGTCGAGATCTGGCGCTGGCCGAACGAGTCGTAGAGGGCGTTGTCGAGGTCGAGCGGGGTGATGCCCAGGCGCGACGCGGTGGTCCGATCGAGGATCAGTCGTGCTTCCAGTCCGGCGCTCTGCTGGTCGGACGCGACATCGCGCAGCTCGGGCAGTTGCCGCAGGTGGTCGACGAAGCGGGGGGCCCACTGGGCCAGCTCGCGGTCGTCCGGGTCCTCGAGGCTGTACTGGTACTGCGTCCGGCTGACGCGATCTTCAACCGTGAGGTCCTGGACCGGCTGCATGAACAGCGTGATGCCCTCCACCTTCGCGAGCTCGGGTTGCAGCCGGCGGATGATCTCGCTGGCGCTCGCCCCGCGCTGGGCCAACGGCTTCAAGTTGATCTGGATGCGGCCGCTGTTCATCGTCGTGTTGGTGCCGTCGATGCCGATGAACGACGAGAGGCTCTGCACGGCGGGGTCCTTGAGGATCGCGCCCGCGAGCGCCCGCTGGCGGTCGGCCATGGCCGGGAACGAGATCGTCTGCGAGGCCTCCGAGATCCCCAGGATCACGCCCGTGTCCTGCACCGGGAAGAACCCCTTGGGGATGACGACGTAGAGCAGGACCGTCGAGACCAGGGTCACCACGGCGACGAGCAGCGTCGCCGGCTGGTGCTTGAGCACCCAGGTGAGCGTCCGGCCGTAGAACGCGATCACCGAGTCCCACGCGCGCTGCGAGCTGCGGTAGAACTTGCTCTGTTCCTCCTCCCGCTTCAGGTGCAGCAGCTTGGCGGACATCATCGGCGTCAGCGTCAGCGAAACCGCGGCGGAGATCAGGATCGTCACCGAGAGGGTCACGGCGAACTCGCGGAACAGCCGGCCGACGATGTCGCCCATGAACAGGAGCGGGATGAGGACCGCGATCAGGGACACGGTCAACGACAGGATGGTGAAGCCGATCTGCGCCGATCCCTTGAGCGCCGCCTCGAGCGGCGGCACGCCCTCCTCGATATAGCGGGAGATGTTCTCGATCATCACGATGGCGTCGTCGACCACGAAACCCGTCGAGATCGTCAGCGCCATGAGGGTGAGGTTGTTGAGGCTGTAGCCGAGCAGGTACATGACGCCGAACGTGCCCACCAGCGAGAGCGGCACCGCCACGCTCGGGATCACCGTGCCCGCGGTCGTGCGCAGGAAGAGAAAGATCACCATCACCACGAGGCCGATGGTGAGCAGCAGCTCGAACTCGACGTCGTGGACCGAGGCGCGGATCGTCGTCGTGCGGTCGGTGAGGATCGAGACCTTGATCGCCGACGGAAGCGAGGCGCGAAGCTGCGGCAGCAGCGTCTTGATCCGATCGACGACCGCGATGATGTTGGCGCCGGGCTGGCGCTGGATGTTGAGGATGACGGCCGGCGTCTGGTTCACCCACGCCGCCTGCCTGACGTTCTCGGTGTCGTCGATCACGCTGGCGACATCGGAAAGACGCACCGGCGCACCGTTGCGGTAGGCCACGATCAGTGGACGGTACTGGGCGGAGGACAGCAGCTGGTCGTTGGCCCAGATCGAGTACGACTGGGTCTTCCCGTCGAAGGCGCCCTTGGCCTGGTTGACGTTCGTCTGCGCGATCGCCGTGCGGATGTCCTCCATCGTCAGCCCGTATGAGGAGAGCGCGGTCGGGTTCACCTGCACGCGCACCGCCGGCTTCTGGCCGCCGCTGATGCTGACCAGGCCGACGCCCGGGAGCTGCGCGATCTTCTGCGCGAACCTCGTGTCGGCGAAGTCCTCGACCTTGGGCAGCGGCAGCGTCTCCGATGTGAGCGCGAGCGTCAGGACCGGCGCATCGGCGGGGTTGATCTTGCTGTAGATCGGCGGGTTCGGCAGGTCGCTCGGGAGATAGGTCCCCGCCGCGTTGATCGCCGCCTGCACCTCCTGCTCGGCCACGTCGATGTTGAGGTCCAGCACGAACTGCAGCGTGATCAACGAGCTCCCCGCCGAGCTGCTCGACGTCATCTGGTTGAGCCCCGGCATCTGCCCGAACTGACGCTCGAGCGGGGCGGTGACCGCCGACGCCATCACGTCGGGGCTCGCGCCCGGGTAGAACGTCACGATCTGGATCGTCGGGTAGTCGACCTGGGGCAGCGCCGAGACCGGGAGCAGCTTGAACCCGATGGCGCCGGCGATCAGGATCGCCGCCATCAACAGCGACGTGGCGATCGGCCGCAGGATGAAAGGGCGTGAGGGGTTCATGAGTTCTGCTGCCGGGCGCCGTTCGGCTTTGCCAGGGCGACGAGCGTTCCGGGCTGGAGCTTGTCCGCACCGTCCACGACCACGACCTCTCCAGCGGAGACGCCTTTCTGCACGGAGGTCGTGTCGCCTTCGGTCAGCTGCACGTCGACCGTGCGCATCTCGACCGTGGAGTCGGGCTTCACCACGTAGACGTACGTCGACTGCGGGCTGCGCTGAATGGCGGCGGTCGGGATGAGGACCGTCCGGTGCAGCGTGTCGACCAGGAGGCGCACGTTGACGAACTGGTTCGGGTAGAGCGCCGAGTCCTCGTTGGCGAACTTCGCCCTCATCCGAATCGTCCCGGTCGACGGATCGATCTGGTTGTCGACGGCCAGAAGGCTGCCGGTCGCGAGCTTGCGCTTGAGTTCGCGGTCCCATGCTTCGACGGGGAGCTCGTGACCGCTCTTCCTCTGCTGCAGCACCGACTGGAGGTGGTCGGCGGCGATCGTGAAGATCACCGTGATCGGCTGCTGCTGCGTGATCACCAGCAGACCGTTCTGGTCGGTGGCGTGGACGATGTTGCCCGGGTCGACCAGCCGGAGGCCGACGACCCCGGAGGCCGGCGCCGTGATCCGGCTGTAGATCAGGTTCAGCTTCGCGCTCTCGACCTGTGCCTGATCGCTCTTGATCGCCGCCTCGGTCTGATCGACGGTCGCCGCCTGGGTGTCGAGTTGCTGGCCCGAGATGGAGTTGTCCTTGATCAGGACCCGGTAGCGGTCGAGATCGACCCTGGCGTTCTTCAGCGCGGCCTCGTCCTTGGCGAGCTGTCCCTCCGCCTGGTGGAGTTGGACCTCGAACGGCCTGGGGTCGATCTGCGCGAGCAGGTCACCCGCGCGGACGAGCTGTCCCTCGCGGTAGGCGACGCTGACCAGCTCGCCGTCGACCCGGCTGCGCACGGTGACCGTCTTGACCGGCGTCACGGTGCCCAGCCCGTTCTGGTACACCCCGAGGTCGCCGACCGTTGCGGTCGCGCCGACGACCGGCACGGCGCGCGCGGCGACCTGCTTGCCGGACCGGGCGCCGTTCGACTGTCCGAGCATCGACCGGGACAGGACGAGGAAGGCCAGGACGGCGAAAACGCCCGCCGCCACCGCCCAACGCCGCCGGCCGCGCCCTGCGCCCGCGCCGGGAGCCCCCGGCGTGCCCTCGCCCGATTCGATATGCTGAAGCCCGCCATCACGCGCGCTGTTAAGGCTCATTTCGTGGGTCCCCCGATACGCGGAGCGCCAACCCTCGGCTTCCGCACCGGAGCGTATAGCACAGGACTCTTGCTATAGCAACAATTCAGCCCTTCGCCGCCGCGGTCACGCCGTCCGTGACGCTCGCCCCACGGCCGGCCTCGCCTCCCGCCGGGCGATGTCCCGCCTCGCCGGCGATAGAGAGTCTGCCTTTTCGGAGCAGTGCGCCGGCCGCGCCGAGAGCCTGCGGTCAGGCGCTCGGGGCCTCGTCGGCTTCCTGATCGTCGCGATCAGCCCCCCTGCCCTCGTGGGCGAGGTGCACGAACATCTCCTGCGCCGACCGGCGGGCCTCGCCGGGGGCGGGCGTCCGCCGTACGTAGGTCCCGTCGGAACCGAGGTCCCAGGCGGTCGCGTTGTCGGCGTCGTAAAGGTCGAGGATCGCAGCCAACTCCCGCTGGAGCGCCGGGTCGGCGACCGGTGCGACGGTCTCCACCCGGTGGTCCAGGTTGCGCTTCATCCAGTCGGCCGACCCGATGAAGTACTCGGGATTGCCCCCGTTGACGAAGGCGTAGATGCGGGCGTGCTCGAGGAAGCGCCCCAACACCGAGAGGACGCGGATGGTCTCGGACACCCCGGGGATCCCGGGGCGCAGGCAGCACAGACCGCGGACGTTCAGCGTGATCCCAACCCCGGCCTGGCTGGCGGCGTAAAGCTCACGGATGAGCGCGGGGTCCTGGAGCTGGTTCATCTTGGCCCGGATGCCGGAAGGCCTTCCCGCGACCGCGTGCTCGGCTTCGCGCCGGATGAGCGCGGTGAAGGTGTCGCGCATGAACGCCGGCGCCACGACCAGGCGGCTGAACGCCAGCGGCGGGGTGGAGCCGGTCAGCTCGTTGAACACGGCGGCGACGTCGGTCGCGAGCATCGGTTCGCACGAAAGGATCCCCAGGTCCTCGTAGAGCTTCGCCGTGCCGGTGTGATAGTTGCCGGTGCCGACGTGGACGTAGCTCCTGATCCCGTCGGCCTCCTCGCGCACGACGAGCGCCAGCTTGACGTGGGTCTTCAGCTTCTCGACGCCGTAGGCGACATGGGCGCCCTCGCGCTCGAGCTGCTTCCCCCAGGCGATGTTCGGAGCCTCGTCGAACCTTGCGGTGATCTCGACCACCACGGCGACCTGCTTGCCGGCCCGGGCCGCTTCGGCGAGCGCCCGCACGATCGGGGAGTCGACCGAGGTCCGGTAGATCGTGAGCTTGATCGCGAGCACGCTCGGGTCGGCGGCTGCAAGCTGGAGGAACCGCAGGACGGACGTGTCGAAGCTCTGGTAGGGGTGGTGGAGGAGGATGTCGCCGCGCCGGATCTCGGCGAAGAACCCTTCGGGCTCGCGCTTGTCGGCTCCGGCGAGCCGCGGGTGGGTGACCGGGACGTGGGGCTCGTCGTGCAGGTCGGCGCGGTCGAGGACGGGGAACGACAGCAACTCCGCGAGGCCGAGGAAGTGCTCGGAGGCGTAGACGTCCCCGGCCTCGGCGCCGAGCTGCTCGGTCAGCCATCCGCGCAGCGCCTTGGGCATGTCGGACGAGACCTCGAGGCGCACCACGCCGGCGAAGCGGCGGGCCTTGAGCTCGTCCGTCACCTGGCTGATGATGCTCCCGGGCGTGGCGGGAGCTTCGAAATCCTCGTGGGCGTTCCCCGGAGGTTGGTCTCCCTCCATCCCACGCGTGACCCGGAAGAACCACACCCCGGCCACGCGCTCTTCCGGCAGGAGTTGGCCGAGGTTGGCGGCGATGACCTGCTCGAGCGGCACGAACCCCCCGCCGGAAACCGGCACCCAGCGGGCGCGGTTGGAGGGTACCTTGAGCCTGACGAAGCGGTCGCTGCGGCGGCCCGCGAGCTTCACGGCCAGGTTGAGGCTGAGGTTCGAGATGAACGGGAACGGGTGCTCGGCGTCTACGGCGAGCGGCGTCAGGATCGGGAGGATGCCGCGCGCGAAGGCGGCGGCAGCCTGGGATGCGTCCTTCTTGGAGAGCGCCGCATAGTCCTTGATCGGCAGGCCGGCGGCGGCCAGCGCCGGCCGGACCTCGTTGTTGACGAGGGCGGCGAGCTCGGCCATCTGGGCGAGGATCTCGGCGCGGCAGGCGTCGAACTCCTCGCGCGGCGTGCGCCCGTCGAGCGAGCGCTTGGCGAGCCCCTGCTTCACCTGGCGCTTGAGGCCGCCGATCCGCTTCATGAAGAACTCGTCGTGGAGCATCCCCATGATGCCGGCGAACTTGACGCGCTCCAACAGCGGCGTCGCCGGGTCCGCGACGAAGGCGAGGACGCGGCGCGCGAAGGAGAGCCACGAGAGTTCCCGGTTGATGAACGCCTCGGGCCCGATCGCTGCGGCAGTCTTGGGCTTGTCTTCCATGCCAACGTTCTCCTGCCCGGCCGCGGTCCGCCGGTCCCTTTGGGAACCCCCGCGGGCGTGCGGCCGTGCCGAGTTCGGTTACGGACCGGTACAATTCTACGGGAGTGCCGGCCAAACTGCGCCCGCCGCGCGGGGCTGACAGTCGGACGGGAGCCGAGTGCCCGCATCATTCCGCTTCGCGATCGCCGGCCCGGTGGGGCCGCAGGAGGTCGCTGCCTCTCTCGCCGCCCTCGGTCAGGTTGCGGTCGATGAGGCCAGACACATCGTCCGGCGCCACCTCGACACCTTCGACTGGGCCTTGTGGAGGAGCGGAGGCCGCCTCACCGTCGAGCGCGACGGGAACCGCCGGCGCCTTCTCTGGCAGCCGGCCGGCGACGGCCCGCCGCGCGCGTTTCGGCTGACGGGGGAGGTGCGGTTCGCAGCGGACTTGCCGGCGGGGACTCTGCGGCGCGAGGTGGCGGCCGCCGCGGGTCGGCGGGCCCTCCTGCCCGTGGGGGAGACGGCGGTCCAGCGCACCCTCGTCCGCGTGGTCGACCGCGAGGGGAAGACCCTGGTGCGGGTGCCGATCGAAGACGCACAGCCGATGCGGGGAGGGGCGCCCGCCGGCCCGGAGCGGCGCCGCTTGCTGGTCGAGCCGCTGACCGGATACGCGAGGGCCGGCCACCGCGTGGCGGAGGTGCTTGGGGCCACCCTCGTCCTCGCCGTCGACGGAGGCGACGAACTCGCTGACGCCGCCGCGGCCGCGGGCCGCGTCCCGGGCGACTACTCGTCGAAGGTCGCAGTCCGCCTCACGCCCGGCGAGCCCGCCGAGCGAGCCGTGCGGCGCGTCCTTGCGCGCCTGCTCCGGACGCTCGTCGCCAACGTCGAGGGGACCGTGCAGGACCTGGATACCGAGTTCCTCCACGACCTTCGCGTCGCGACCCGCCGCACCCGCACCTGCCTCGGACAGCTCGAGGGCGTGCTGCCGGCCGAACGGGTGGCGCCGTTCGCGGGGGAGTTCCGCTGGCTCGGGGACGCCACGACGCCGTGCCGCGACCTCGACGTCTTCCTGCTCGACCTCGAAGCGCGCCGGGCCTCGCGGCAGGGAGCGGGCGGGGCGGCCCTCGATCCCCTCGTCGCGCGCCTGCGGGCGGACCGCGAGGCGGCGCGCGCCGAGCTGGCGGCGGCGCTCGCCTCCGAGCGCTTCCGTGCGCTCGTCAGGCGCTGGGGGAGGCTGCTCGGACGCCGCGCGCCCGGCGGGGAGGACGGTTTCACGCCGATCGGCGAGGTCGCGGGGGGGAGGGTCGTCCGCGCGTACCGGCGCCTCGCGCGGCACGGACTGGCGCTCGGCCCCGGCGCGCCGGTCGCGGCGATGCACCGCCTCCGGATCGACGGGAAGAAGCTGCGCTACCTCCTCGAGTTCTTCGCCAGTCTATGGGACGCCGAAGAGACGGCCGCGCTGGTGCGCGAGCTCAAGCTGGTGCAGGACGCGCTCGGCGATTACCACGACGCCTGGCTCCAGCGCGAGCTCGTGGTCGGGCTCGGCGACGAGGTCCTGGCCGCCGGGGCCCGCGCCGCCACGCTCCTCGCGATGGGCGAGCTCGCCGCCGACCTCGAGCGCCGGCAGAGTGCGAGGGTCGAGACGTTCTTCGCCCGCTTCGAGACGTTCGCCGGGGCACCGACACGGGCACGGTTCGAGCGGTTGGTCGGGCACCGGGGAGGCGAGTGATGCGGGTCGTGGCCGTGTGGAGCATCAAGGGTGGCGTCGGGAAGACCGCGGCCGCGGTCAACCTGGCGTTCTTCGCCGCGGCCGCTGGGCTGCGGACGCTGCTTTGGGACCTCGACCCGCAGGGGGCCGCGACCTTCTACTACCGGGTCAAGGCCAAGGTGAAGGGAGGCGGGCGGCGGCTCCTGAAGCGCTCGGCCGAGCTGCAGCTCCTGGTCCGGGGCACCGACATCGAGAACCTCGACCTCCTCCCGGCCGACTTCTCCTACCGCCGGCTGGACCTCGACCTCGACGCCCGGAAGCAGCCGCAGCGGCGCCTGGCCCTCAAGCTCGCGCCGCTCGCAAGCGAGTACGACGTGGTCTTCCTCGACTGCCCGCCGTCGGTGTCGCTCGCGAGCGAGAGCGTCCTGCACGCCGCCGACGCCCTGCTTGTGCCGGTGATCCCGACGACGCTGTCGCTGCGGGGGCTCGCGCAGGTCCGGTCGTTCGCGGCGAAACTCGGCAGGCGAGACCTGCTCGTCCTGCCGTTCCTGTCGATGGTGGACAGGCGCAAGACGATGCACAGGGATGCGATCGCGCTCTGCACCGCCGACCAGGGGTTCCTCCGCGCGGCGATCCCGGCGGCGAGCATCGTCGAGAAGATGGGAGTTCGCCGCGCGCCGCTCCCGGCGTACGCGCCCTCCAGCGAGCCGGCCCGGGCGTTCGCTGCGCTCTGGTCCGAGCTGGACGCGCGCCTCTTCGGCCGCCGGTGAGCGCGGCGGCCGCGGACTCGGCGACCACAGGCGCGACGCCTACCCACGCGGAGGACCGGGGGGTGGCCGCCTCTGCAGCCGCGAAGGAGAACCGCACGATCCGCGCGCGCGGCGGCCGGCCGGCTGCAAGATCGACCAGAGCGTACGAGCCGCGCGGGTCGCCGTCCACCGGCCGCCCGACCGAGCCGGCGTTGACGACGGTGACGCCCGAGATCCGCCGCGCGAACGGGACGTGCGAGTGTCCGCACGCCAGCACGTCGGGTCGGTCCGCTCCGAGCTTGGCGGCGAGCGCCCGCGGCGTGAGACTCGGGTAGACGTAATCGGTGTCGGAGAGCGGCGAACCGTGGACGACCAGCAGTCGCGAGCCGCCGAGGCGCAACGCCAGGGACTCGGGCAGCCCCGCGAGCCAGTCGAGGCCGGCCCGGCCGAGCTGGTCTGCGGTCCAGGCGAGCTCGGCGTACTTCTTCTTCCCGGCCCGTTCCGCGCGCTCCTTGCCGGACAGGGCCGCCGCCTCGACCACCTTGCGGTCGACGTTGCCCCTGATCGCCGGGAACGCGTGCCGGCGCAACAGCGCCACCACCTCGGCCGGTTGCCGGCCGTCACCGACCGCGTCGCCGGCGACGAACACCTTGTCCGCGTGCCGGTGTCGGATGTCCGCGAGGGCGGCTTCGAGCGCCGGCAGGTTGGCGTGGATGTCGGACACGACGGCGATGCGCATGGCGTGTGCGTCGGGAGCTGCGTTCAGCGCTCGGAGAGCATGCCGACGAGATCGTCCGCGAGCCGTTGCAACCTCGCCAGGTCCTTGACCCTGCCCTTCTCCGGCTTGAGCTTGACGTCTTGGACCTTCACGATCATGTCCTTGACCGTGCGCTTCGCCGGCGGCTCGGCCGCTGCGATCGCCCGGAGCACCTCGGCAAGCTGGCCGGAGACGCGGGCGCCGAACTCGGCGACGGCGCCGTCGAGCGCTTTCTTGACGGACAACAACTCGGTGACGAGCTGCTCGACCGGGGTCGCCCGGCGGCGCCCGGACGCCGCGGCCGCGGCGGCGGCAGCGTTCCCGGCCTTGGCCCGTCTGGTCTGCGGACTCGGTTTCCTGGTCACCACTCGGGGTCCCCTTCCCTTCGGTGCGGCGTCGGGTCGTATCGCTCTCATCCGTTGCGGACCCGCAGCTCGCGCCCGAACACACGTTCGAACAGCGCCGCCTTGCGCTTCAGGGCCCACTTCTCGAGCAGGAGGTCGTCCTTCCCCTCGAGGCGGAGCACGGCCTTGCTCCCTTGCAGCTCCACCGTGAAGGCGCGGACCCGCCCGCAGTGCTCGCGGTCGAGCGCGTCCGCGAGGCGCAGGATCGCGGCCAGCGCCAGCACGCGGTTCTGGTCGGCCTGCTTCAGGCGGGCGAACTCCTCGTGCCCGGGGCCGGGTTCGCTCTTGCGGTGGTAGCGCGCGACGAGGGACGCAAGTCCGACCTCGGCGGCGGAGAACCCCGGCAGCTCGGACTGCGCGATGAGGTACATCGAGTGCTTGTGGTGCCGTTTGTAGCTGATGTAGGCCCCGATGTCGTGGAGCCACGCCGCGGCCTGCAGGATCCTGCGGTCGGACTCGCCGAGTCGGTGCGCGTCGCCAAGCTGGTCGAACAGCGCCAGCGAGTGGCGGGCGACCTGGCGGGCGTGCCCCTCGTCGAACATGAACCGCCTGCCGATCGAGACGAGAGCGCCCGCCAGCTCCTGGTCGCGGCGGTGGGCGTGCGCCCGCTTCGTCGTCACGGCCTCGACGAGGTCGTAGAGGACGCCTTCCTTGATCCCGACGCCCGGGACGAGAATCACGCTCGCCCCGGAAAGCCCCGCCAGGCGCTCGTACACCAGAGCTGCGGGCAGCACCACGTCGGCACGGTCCTCGCGCAGGCCGAGGTCCTCCACCCTCTGCCGGTACGAGAGGCCGGCGAGCCGCTCGATCACGGCCCTCATCGCCTCGATGGAGAGGGACGCGCAGCCTCCCGCCGGCGCCGGGCCGGCGCCGGCGAGCTGCGCGAGGGTTTCCGCGTTGCCGCCGGTTGCGATGAAGCCGGTCGGGCGGTGGGACTGGGCCAACGGCGCCAGGCGCAGCGTCGCCGTGTACTCCTCCAGCAGCCGGCGGAACCGCCCGGGCTCCTCGCCCGCCTCGGAAAGCTCTTCGAGCAGGCGGACCGACCCCATCGTGTGCGACTCGCTCCACAGGATGCCGCCGTCGTCGACGAGCAGGATCTCGACGCTGCCGCCCCCGACGTCGACGACGATCCATTCGCTCCCAGCGAGCGCCACCGCCCGCCGGACCGCGGCGTAGACCAGGCGGGCCTCCTCCGAGCCCGAGATCACCTCGAGCTCCAGCCCGGTCCGCTCGCGGACGCGCTGCACGAACTGCTCGCCGTTGGAACTCTCGCGCACGGCGCTGGTGGCGACGGCCCGGTACACGCCAACCTGGAGTTCCGGCATGCGCTCCCAGAACGACGCCAGTGCCGCCACGGCCGCCGCCATCGCACTTTCGGTGAGGCGGCCGGTCAGGAAGACGTCGTGGCCCAGGCGGACGGCGGCGCGCTGCTGCTCGACGACGCGGAACTGGTCGGCAGCCGTGAACTCGGCGGCCACGAACCGGAGGGCGTTGGACCCGACATCGATGCACGCCACGCGCACCGGGAACTCGAGTTCGCGCTCCACGGCCGCTGCAAGCGCGGGACTGATCCGTTTTTCGCTCACGATTGCTCGACCCCCTCGAACGGTCGCACCGCTACTCCTCCGCGGCGAGGGCGGCCCGCGCCTTCTTGAGCTCCCTGCCGCGCTCCTTGTCGACCGTCGGGAAAGCCGGATGGAGGTCTTCGAGGGCGGCGACGATGGTCTCGCCCACGACCACGTGCGTAAACCACTTGTGGTCCGCAGGAACGACGTGCCAGGGTGCGTACCGCGTGGCGGTGTGGCGGATCATCTCTTCGGCCGCCGCCATGTAGGCGTCCCAGTACTGTCTCTCGGCCACGTCCGCAGTGGAGAACTTCCAGTGCTTGTCGGCCGTGTCGAGCCGCTCCATGAACCGCCGCCGCTGTTCGTCGCGCGACACGTGGAGAAAGAACTTCAGGACGCGGGTGCCGTTGCGCGCGAGGCGGCGCTCGAACGCGTTGATGTCCTCGTAGCGTTCCTTCCAGATCCTCGGACCGACGAGCTCGCGCGAGAGGCGCTGGCGCTCCAGCAGCTCCGGGTGGACCCGGACGACGAGCACCTCCTCGTAGTAGGAGCGGTTGAAGATGCCGATGCGCCCGCGGGCGGGCAGGCGCCGGCTGCAGCGCCACAGGAAGTCGTGGTCGAGTTCCTCCGGCGAGGGCACCTTGAACGAGGTGACCTCGCACCCCTGCGGGTTGACCCCGGACATGACGTGTTTGATGGTGCCGTCCTTGCCCGCCGCGTCCATCGCCTGCAGGATCACCAGCAGCGCCCAGCGATCCTGCGCGTAGAGCTTCTCCTGCAACTCTGCGAGCCGTTCGACGCCCGCGACCAGGGCCGCCGCGGCCTTCTGCTTCGACCCGATGCCCCCGCGGTCTCCGGGATCGATGTCCGCCAAGTGGAACGCCTCGCCGTCGGTGATGCGATACCGCCTCGCGAGTTCCTTCATTCCCGGCATGGTCCCTCCGCCTTCCGGGCGGTTTGCCCCCGGCACCGCCCCGACTTCCACGGACCTCGGTCTGATGATATTCCAACCTCGACCGGACAGGTAGGAACTACGCGGCCGGCCGGCGGCGGAGACAGATGAACGTGTCGCTGGCGATGCCGACCATCGCGTGGATGGCCACCGTGTAGAAGATCGAGCCCGTGGCGTAGGCGATCAATCCGAAAATGAACCCCGCGGCCGCGGCAGCGAAGACCTCGCTCGCCGGATGGCCGTAGTGGTAGAGCGTGGAGGCGATCGTCTGCACGGCCAGGGCCGGGATGAGCCCGACGAGCGGCACCATGGGAAAGAACAGGACGCCCCGGAAGAGGAACTCCCACGGGACGTAATAGAGAAGAAAGTAGGCCGTCTCGTAGAGGACGAAGCGCCGCGCGCTGGAACAGGCATCCTTGGAAAACGGGTATTGCTTCCGCATGGCCGGGTCACGCGAACCGATGAAGCCGACTGCCAGCGCGGCCGGGACGCCGGCCGCGGTCAGGAGGAGGCCCGTACCAACGTGCCCCGTGGTCAACCCCACGGACCGGAGGAACTCCACGGGGTGTGGGGCGCAGGCGACGATGATCAGGACCGGCACAGCCAGGAACATGGCGGAAAACGCCACGAAATACAGGACCGCTCCTCGGAGATCGCCGAACTTCGCCTGCAGCGTCCGACGGTGGAAACCCGTCATCATCGGAGCGAAGGCGAGGGCGAGATAGACGTAGAGAACGTTCCGGACGTCCATGGCGCTACTCGATAAACCCATTTCGTCTCTCTCGGAGATACCAGTCCAGAATTTCCTCGACCTGCCGTTCCCAGTCGTCGTCGGGGCGATAGCCGAGGTCCGCGACCGTCCTCGAGATGTCGTAAGTCGTCTCGGTGACGACCCGCTTGACCCGGTAATACGTCAGGGTCGGCTCATACCGGGGGCGGATCCTCTTGATCCCGGCCATCACTCCCGCCAGTGCGAACGCCGTCCACTCGGGGATGTAGACCCGCTGAGCGCGGCCAAGGCCGTTCTGGAGCCCGGTGAAGAACGCCCTCCATGTTGGAACATCCCCGTTGGTCACGGTATAGGCGTTGCCCTCCACCCCCTCTTTCAGCAGCGCCAGCTCCACCGCCTGGCTGAGGTTTCCGCTGTAGCAGTAGCCGAAGCGGTTCCGGCCCCGGCCGACGACCAAGGGGATACCGCGTTCGCGGCTCCGGAGGACCCGGGCGCTCGTCACACGATCGTAAGGGCCGAAGATGTCCCCCGGGCGCAGCACGACGACCGGCAGGCGGCCCTCCTTCCACCGGGAGAGGAAGTGACGTTCGGCCTCGATCTTGTAGCGCGTGTACGGGAGAAACTCGGCCGGCCGACCCGGGCGGGCTTCGGAGATGTCGGTGGCCCCGAACCCCAGCGTCAGCGCGGTCGAGATCACGACCAGGCGCTTCGGCGGCTGGGACATCCCCTCGACCTGCGCCGCGAGGTTGACCGCCGGCAGGAGGATGTTGCGACGGCAGGCCTCGTCGCCGGCCGTGTCGGACGTGATCGCGGCCGCGTGGATGATGTAGTCGACCCCCTCGGGAACGGCGAACGAGCCGGCGACCCCGAGATCGCCGAAGACGAGCCGGACTTCGAGGCCTTCGAGGGAATGGAGGTCGGAGGTCGTCCGTACCAGCCCGTGGACCTCCCCACCCCTCGCCAGGAAATGGCGGCAGAGGTTCGAGCCGACGAAGCCGTTGGCCCCGGTGATGAAGACCTTCACGCCGTGGTCCTTCCGCCACCGACCGCCGCGTTCCACGCCCGGACGAGCCGCGGCGCAACGCAAAGAACGAGCACCGCAGTCAGGATGCCGGCGACGCTGTCCGTGACGTAATGGTACCGCAGGAAGAATGTGGACACGTAGAGGGACAGGATGACCGGCGTCAAGATGTAAAAGGCGGTCCGGACGTAACGGCGGGCCATGATCCACATGACCGTGGCGATCGCACAGTGCGGACTGGGCAAGCTGCCTCCAATCTCGTGGACGTTGTGGCGGATGTATTCGCCGCAGGCGGTGAAAAACCAGCCCTTCAGCGGGACCGTGTACGCCTCTGGCATATGGTAGAGCGGCCCTGCGATCGGGAAAACCATGAATCCGAGGAAACAAACGACGTTCGTCGCGGCGAGGGCGAACAGGTAATCTTCGAGCGCTGCTTCGCCGCGCCGGAAATAGATCAGGGCCGCGAGGCCCGGGTAGATGACGACATAGATCACGTAGGCGAACATCAACCATTCCGTGAGGGGTGGCGTGACGAACCTCTGCAGCCAGACCGTCGGCTGGACGCCGAAGACCGCGCTCTCGAGGCGAAGGACCACCGGGTCCTGCCAGCTCCGGACGACGATCAGCTGCATGCGCTGAGCGATGAGAAACAGTTGGGCGCACAGGATCTGGACGGCACCCGTCCGGACAAGGAATTTCAAAACGCGGTTGTGCAGCTTCGGGTCGAGATAGATCGACCCGACATAGAGCGCGCCCCAGGCGGCGAGCCGGAGGAGCAGGCCGCCGGGAGCGGCGACGTGGGCGTGGAAGACCGCGATCAGCAGTCCGAAGAGAAGCAAGGCACCCAGGATGACGGCGTCGGTAACCTGAAGGCCCGCCTTGAGGAGATAGAGACGTTTGCCGTAGAGGGCGGCGATCCGTGCGCTGCGATCGTTTTCGCCAACCACCCCCGCGTCGGTATCTGCCGTGGACTGAACCGTCAACTCTCTTCTTCGGCGGCCGCCTCGAGCTCGGCGATGCGCTTGCGCACCAGCATCTCCGCCAAGTCCGGGATGACCTCCCAGGCGATGCGCTCGAGTTGCGGCGCGGCCAGCTCGACGACCCGCCTGGCAATCTTCTCGATCTGCTCGTCGGAGAGCGGCTCGGGCGGGGCAGGAGCCGCAGGCGGGGGCACGAGCTCCGCGGCGCGTTTCGCGACGCGTTCCACGTGCTCGTCGGTCAGCAGCTCCGCCGCGGTGAGAGGCGCCGGCGGCGGCGGCACCAGCTCGGCCGCGCGCCTGGCGACGCGCTCGACGTGCTCGTCGGTCAGCAGCTCCGCCGCGGTGAGAGGCGCCGGCGGCGGCGGCACCAGCTCGGCCGCGCGCCTGGCGACGCGCTCGACGTGCTCGTCGGTCAGCAGCTCCGCCGCCGTCGGCGGCGCCAGCGGCGGCGGCACCAGCTCGGCCGCGCGCCTGGCGACGCGCTCGACGTGCTCGTCGGTCAGCAGCTCCGCCGCGGTCGGCGGCGCCGGCACCAGCTCGGCCGCGCGCCTGGCGATGCGCTCGACGTGCTCGTCGGTCAGCAGCTCCGCCGCAGTGAGAGGTGCGGGGGCCGGCGGCGGCTGCGGGATCAGCTCGACGACGCGGCGGGCGATGTGCTCCACCGCCTCGTGCGACAGTTCGGCGGCCGCGATCGGAGCGGCCACTGCGGCGACCGTCCCGGCCACCGTCTCAATGTGGGCGGACTCCGCGGACGGCACGTTGAAGCGCTGCGCCGGACCCACGTCCGTTGCGGCTCCGATCGGAGGTGCAGCCACGACCTCGGGCGCGAACACCGGCGCCGATTCGATCTCGGGCTCGGGCTCGATGACCGGATCCGGAACGAACGCCGAGGCCGCCTCCTCCACCGGCGCGGACTCGAGCGTGAAGAAATCCCTCGCCGGCTCGGACCGCGATTCCTCGACGAGGAACGGCTCCGAAGGGGCCGGCGGCTCGGTTGCAAACGCGGGCGCCGCAGACCCGGTGGGCGGTGTCGGCGCCGGCGCGCCGAACGGCATCGCATCGCCGAACGTCCGTGCCTCCTCTCCGCCGAAAGCGAACGACGGTGCCGGAACCGCGGCCGAGCCGCCGGGCTCAGCCAGTTCGGGCGGCGCCGAGATCGGTTGCGATGGGTGCGAGTCGCCGAGCGAGCTCGCCGTGAGGTCGATGCCGTCCTCCGGGATCGGTGGGGCGGGCGGGGTCTGCGGCACCATCCGGTCGAAGCCGGAGGTGCTGAAGTCCAGGGAGGGGACCCCGTCCGGGATCCCTTGTTGCTCCCTCATCCCGCCGTAGTCAACGGGGGCAGGCGGCTCGGCAACGCTCTGAACCCGCCCCAGCAGGTCCTCGACGACGCCGATCAGCTCTCGAGCCTCGAACGGCTTGGTGACGATCGCGTCGCAACCGGCCGCATGGGCGCGGTCGCGGTCGAACGGCTCGAACGTGCCGGTCAACAGCACCACCGGAATGTGGAGGGTGTTCGGGTCGCTCTTGAGGATCTGGCAGACCTCGTAGCCGTTCATGTCAGGCATGACGACGTCGCAAAGCACGATGTCCGGCTTGATCTCCGGCAGGCGCTGAAGGAGGTCGCGCCCGCCCCCGACGGCGAACACCTTGTGCTCGGTCTCGGCAAAGGTGAGCTCCACGACCTTCTGGATCGTGATGCTGTCATCGGCAAGCAGCAGCGTTCCACTCATGGTCACCTCGCCTTACCCATGCTGTCCACTTCTTGGTACCACGAACCGGGTGCACTGTCAACGATTTGCTCGCTCCGCTCGGCCTCGATCGACAGGGATCCGTCGCCGTCGATCCACACCACCGCGCCGGTCTCGAGCCACCCGGGGACGACGTGCGCTTCGCGGCGACCCCGTTCCAGCTTCCAGGCGCGATGGAAGTGCCCCCACAGGACCACGTCCACACCGGCGGCGAAGTGGCGTTCGGCGGCGGCCGTGAGTTCGGCGGCAGGCAGGCGGCGCCGGTAGGTGAAGTTCGTCTCCTTCAACCGCGACTCGGTCCCGAGCACGATCCGTTGCGCCAGGCGCCGGGGCAGGAGCCGCGCCCATACCCGCGCCGGGGAGCTCTTCGACACCGCGCGCCAGAAGAGGTACGAGCGGTCGCGCCGGTTGACGAGGTCCCCGTGCTCGAGCAGGAAGCGCCTACCGCCGGCGACGAAGGAGTGCACGCTCCCGGACGCGTCGCGGAACGGGTCGAGGTCCGGGACGTCGAGGAAGAAATCGCGGTTCCCCTCGACCATGACTACGCGGACGCCGGTGCGGCGAAGGGCGGCAAGCTCTTCGAGGCCGCGGCGCACGGTCGCATCCCAGAAGCGCGAAAAGCCGACGAGGGCGCGAAAGAGGTCGCCCAGGAAAACGACCTCCCCTGCGCCGCGCCGCTCGAGCCCGGCGACCGTCGCGAGAAACCTGTCCAGGTCGCCGGGGACCTGCCCGACGTGGAGATCGGCGAGTACGGCGCGCAGCACGCGGCATGCTAGCATTCACGAGTTTCGAGGTGGAAGGTGACAGAACCGCTCCCGTCCAGCGCCCGCCAGGCCGACCTGCCGTTTCCCTCCCCGGCCCGCCGTGTCTTGCTCACGGGCGCACGGGGTTTCGTCGGCCGCGAGGTGCGCCGCCAGCTGCTCGAGCGCGGCTTCGAGGTCGTCGCCCTCTCGCGCAACCTGCGCGCGGGCGACGCCTGCCCCGGCGTCATCCAGGTCGCCGCGGACATCGCGGGCGAGGGGTGGCAGCGCTGGTGCGAGGGGTGCAGCGCCGCGATCCACCTCGTCGGGATCATACGCGAGGCGCCGCGCGCCGGCGCCACGTTCGAGCGCACCCACGTGCGCGCGACAGAGGGCGTGATCGAGGCCTGCCGCGGCCTCGGGATCCGGCGGGTCCTCCAGATGTCGGCGCTCGGCGCCAGGGCGGGCGCCGCGACCGCGTACCACCGCACCAAGTGGAAGGCCGAAGAGGCCGTCCGCGGCTCCGGGCTCGACTGGACGATCTTCCGGCCGTCGCTGATCTTCGGCCCCGGCGACGGCTTCACCGGCGCCCTCGTCCCCGCGCTCAGGCGCTTCCCGTTCTTCCCGGTGTTCGGGGACGGGAGTTACCAGCTGCAGCCGGTCGCGGTCGCCGAGGTGGCGCGTTGCTTCGTCGCCGCGCTCGAGGATCCGGCGTCCGTCGGCCAGACGTACGAGCTGGGCGGCCCGGAGGCCCTCACGTACGACGAGGCGCTCCGCCGCATCGCCTCTTCGCTCGGCCTGCGCCGGACGCTCGTGCACGTGCCGCTCGGACTGGCCAAGGTCGCCATCTCGGTCGTGCAGCACCTTCCGGGCGCGCCGATCACCCGCGACCAACTCACGATGCTGACCGAAGGCTCCACGTGCGACACCGCCGCCACCCGCCGCGCGTTCGGCGTCCCGATCGCCCGCTTCGAGGGCGCGCCGTGGTTGCGGGCCGCTGCGACAAGCTGAGAAGCAAAACAGGAGAGGGGGCAAGAGGCAAAGCGGAAAGGGCGGACGAAGGACGCGGACCCGAAGCTGGCGTTCCCCCCGGTTGTTCGTCCTCCCTCTTCCCTTTTCCCCCTACTCTTTGCCGTTTTCACCGCCAACTCCTCGCCGCGACGCTCGCCTCAGGGTTCCCACGGGGAACCGATCCTGGGCCCAACGGCGCGCGCGGCGTCCACGACGGCCGCGAGGCTGACGCCGGCGAGGTGGGCCGCGGCGAGGCAGGCGTCGTGCTCGGGCTTGGCCGAGACGATCAGCCCCGCGAACGCCGCGACCTTGACCGGGATCGGACCGAAGGACGTCTCCACCTCGACGCTCCGCCGCTCGAGTTCGGGGCGGGCGCACGCCACCAGACGCACGCCCAGGCTCGCCCCCTCCGCGAAGACGACCGCCGCCACCGCATCGGCGGCGTGCGGCTCGGCGACGGCCCGCAACTCGACCAATGGCCGCCCCTTACGCCCGGTCCCGGGCAGGCACCACGCGTCGAGCGCGCCGGCCCGGCGCAGGTTGTCGAGGAGCACCCCCATCGTTTCGCCGGTGGCGTCGTCGATCGTCGCCTCCACGAGCACGAGCGGGCGTCCCGCCAGCCGCGGCGCCGCCGCCTCCTCGAGCAGGAACGCCCGCAGGAGGTTTGGAAGACCGACGAAGGATCGCGTCCCAAGGCCCACGCCGACCCCCAGGAGCGCACCCGCGGGGAGCGGGCCGAAGCGCTCGGCCAGCG
The DNA here is from genome assembly GCA_963727205.1 of uncultured Acidobacteriota bacterium. Classification (GTDB taxonomy): domain Bacteria; phylum Acidobacteriota; class Thermoanaerobaculia; order Thermoanaerobaculales; family Thermoanaerobaculaceae; genus RBG-13-68-16. The sequence goes on from CAVSFQ010000040.1 coordinate 404,373, forward strand.
TCGTCACGAGGGTGGCGCCCGTCGGCGTCGTCATCTCGCCTTCGGCGCCGTGACCCGCGATCGGCACGCCGCACAGCAGCCGCGCCACCGCGGGCGGCGGCACGGGCAGGATTCCGTGCGCCGTCGCCACCGTGCCGGACCCGACCGGCACCGGCCCGCAGACGACCCGGTCCACCTGCAGCAACTCGACCGCAGCGCAGGTTCCGACGATGTCGATCACGGCGTCCACGGCCGCCAGTTCGTGCAGGTGCGCCTTCTCGAGCGCCACGCCGTGCACGTCGGCCTCCGCCTCGAACAGGCGGCGAAAGGCAGTGAGAGAGCGCTCGCGCACCCGCCCCGGCAGCTCCGCGCGGCCGATCAGCGCCTCGATGTCCGAAAGGTGCCGAGCCGGGTGCGTCTCCTCCTCGACGTGGACCTCGACGCGCGTGCCGGCGAAACCGTGCCGGCGGTCGCGCCCCGTCTCCAGCCGCCACCCGGGCAACCGGAGGCCTGCGAGGACCTCCACGAGCTGCGCCTGGGCCACCCCGAGGTCCAGCAAGGCGCCGAGCAGCATGTCGCCCGCCGCGCCGCCGAACGGATCGATGTAGAGCGTTCTCGTCATCACTCCCCCTCGCAGGCGGTCCAAAACGCAGAACGACCGAACAGGTCAAACGTCGAGCGCAAATCAGTATACCGGGGCGAGGTGGCTCGCCCATGCCCGCTCGCCGCCACCACCGGGGACAGAACTCGACACTTCCAACGACCGCTGTCTTCTCTGGCCCTGCGGGCTGCCGCCAAATGCCGGTGCCTCGAGTCTTCTCTTCACCGCGCGAGGCCTGTTCTGTTTTGCCCCGCCGGCCGAGGCCGTGTCGCTCGGGCGGCGCATCGAGCGCCGCCCTCCGACCCGCCTGCGCGTGCGACCGAGCAGGCCAGAGCGGTGGGCGGAGCCTCGCCGTTCCCCTCCCTCGCATGAGACGCTCGGTCGGGGCCGGCGTCTCCACCCGCCGCTCTGGCCGCTCGGGACCCGCACGCTCCGGCGAAACCGGCCTCCGCCCGCTGGGCGGATTTGACCCCCCACCCCCCCGGAGAGTTGAGTTTCCGCTGTACTCGTTCCGCTTCGCCAGGCCTCACGGCCTCAGCAGGACCTCCGACTGGTGGGTGGGGGGCATTCCATCCGCCCCTCGGGTGAAGCGGCCATCGCTCCAGAGGCCGCGGGGCCCCAGCGCGCGCATCGCCGCCGGGAGACGCTGGCTCCGAGCGAGGGCTTCTCCGAGGGAGGAGAACAGCGAGGGACCCGGCGGCGAGGCGCGCTGCTGGGTCGCGGCCGGAGGAGCTTCGGGCCGCAGCGAGCGGGGGCGAGCAAGGCCCGAACGCCGCTTCACCCGAGGGGCAAGCAAGAGGCGCCACGCAGTGGAAGAGAGCGCCAAGCCGGGCGGGACCGGCACGAGCGATGAAGGATCGGCGTTCTTAAAGCCGGCGGAAGGCAAAGCGGTGGACGAGGCGCCCTTCCCGCTCGTACTTGACCTCGAAGTTGCTGGCCGGGATCGCCGCGAACGCCGCAGCCGCCGCGACGAGCTGCAAGCGCTCCTCGGCCGCCAGTGCCCGGGCAATCACCGCCGCATAGCCGTCGTGGTCGGTCTTGACGCGCAGCAACCCGCCGGGGGCGAGTACTTCCGCGAGGCGCGTGACGTTCTCGGACCGGAAGAAGCGGCGCTTCTGGTGGCGCGTCTTCGGCCAGGGATCGGGGAAGTAGACGTGTACGGCCATCACCGAGCCGGTCGTCAGGCAGCGAAAGAGGAGGTCTTCGGCGGTCGTGTGGAGAAGCCGCACGTTGGCCAGGCCGCCGCGGGCGGCGCGGCGCGCCGCCATCTCGAGATAGGCACGGGCGCGCTCGACGCCGATCAAGCCGATCTCGGGATGCGCGGCGCCCCACTCCAGCAGGAAGCGCCCCTTGCCGGCGCCGAGCTCGACCTCGAGCGGGACCGTCGCGCCGAAGAGCCCGCGCACGTCGAGAGGCACGTCGACGCGGGCGAGATCGATGATCTGGTCGACGGCGTCCACCGGGCTGCTCAGCCCTCGGAGCGGTCCACGGCTTCCAGATCCTCGTCGCCGAACACGATGCCGAGCGACCGCGCCATCCGCACCAATTGGCAGTTCGGGTCGACGCGCTTGAGGCGTCCGATCGTGTCCTCGATCGGCACCGCGACGATCTCGTCGCTGCGCAACGCGACCATGTTTCCGAACTGACCGGTCACGGCGAGGCGCGCGGCCTCGACGCCGAAGCGCGTGGCGAGGATCCGGTCGGTCGGCACGGGAGTGCCCCCGCGCTGGATGTGACCGAGGACCGTGGCGCGCACCTCGTAGCCGCCGCGCGACTCGATCTCCCGCGCGATCTGGGTCGAGATCCCGCCCAGGCGCTTCCAACCGGTGACGGCGTCCTCCCCGGCGAACACCTGGGTACCGCCCTCGGGCGCGGCGCCCTCGGCGACGACGACCACCGAGAACGGACGCCCGCTCCGCTCGCGGGCGCGGAACTTGGCGATCAGCGCCTCGAACCTGAACGGGATCTCCGGGATGAGGACAACGTCGCCGCCACCCGCGAGCCCGGCGTGGAGCGCGATCCACCCGGCTTCGCGGCCCATCACTTCGAGCAGCATGACGCGGTGATGGCTTTCGGCGGTGCTGTGCAGTCGGTCGAGCGCCCAGCTTGCCGAATCGAGGGCGGTGGCGAACCCGAACGTGTACTCGGTCCCGAAGAGGTCGTTGTCGATCGTCTTGGGCACACCCACGACCGGGATCCCGAGTTCCCGCCAGAACCGTTCGGCGATCGAGAGCGAGCCGTCGCCGCCGATCACGATCAGGCCGTCGAGCCCGAGCTTGCCGAAGTTTTTCTTGGCGGTGGCGGAGGCGTCCACCAGCTCCTCGACGCCGTCCGGGCGGCGAAAGGCGTAGCGGAACGGGTTGCCGCGGTTGCTCGTGCCCAGGACCGTGCCGCCCCGCACCAGCAACCCCGAGACATCCGCGAGCGACAGCTCGCGGACCTTCATCTCGACGAGCCCGATGAACCCGTCCAGGATCCCCGTCACGTTCACCCCATGCGCCACCTTGCACGACCGCACGACCGCGCGGATCACGGCGTTCAAGCCGGGCGCGTCGCCACCCCCGGTCAGAACTCCGATGCGTCGCACTGCACTCATCACCCCTCCTCGAGACCAAGATGTACGAGCTCGATACCGGCGTCCCGCGCGAACTCCCCGATGCGCTCGTCGCGGTAGAACTCGCCGTACAGCACGCGAACGATCCCGGCGTTCGCGATGAGTTTGAAGCAGTCCCAGCACGGCGAGGCGGTCGCGTAGATATCCGCCGCCTCGATGCGCACACCGTGGCGGGCGGCCTGCAGGATCGCGTTCGCCTCGGCGTGAACGGTCCGCACGCAGTGCCCGTTCTCCATCAAGCAACCGGCCTCGGCACAGTGCGCCAGGCCCCGGATCGAGCCGTTGTACCCCGTGGCGAGCAACGCCTTGTCGCGCACCACGACGGCCCCGACGCTCTTGCGGGGACACGTCGACCGCGTCGCCGCCTGCACGGCGAGGTTCATGAAGTAGCGGTCCCAGGACACCCTGCTCACGGCGTCAGTGTACCCGCACCGGGTTCGGTTCCCGAACCCGGGGCGACTCCGGGCGAGGATCCGGGTGACCCGCCGGCGCGATCGACCCCGGGGCAGCCCGCGGTCGGCCCCGCGTCCCTCAGTGAGCGGCCACCACGATGGTGGCGGTCGCCGCCATCCCCGGCTTCAGAACCCCGCCGGTGTTGGCGACGGCGCAGCGCACGACAACCTCATGCAACCCAGGTCCCAGCGCGGAGATGCGGACGACCCGCCCGGGGAATGTCTTCCCCGGCAGAGCAACAACCTGGACGGTGACCCTCGCCCCGACCCGGACGCGCGCCCGGTCCGCATCGCTGATCCGGCCGGTTACCCAGACCCGGTCCAGGGTCCCGACCGTGAACAGGTCGGGCGCGCCAGCGCCCGGACCCTGCCCCGCGACCACGGACCCGGCTGCGGCCGCGCTCGCCAGCACTACACCGCGCCGTGGCGCGAATAGCGTGAACGACCCGGTCATCTCGTCCCCCGCCAAGCTCTTGACGAGCGCCGCCCTCGCCCGCGCCCGCTCCAGCTCCGCCTGCGCCGACGCCAACCCCGCGCGCGCCGCCTCGAGGCGTTCCGTCACGCCTTCGTGCGCGTCGAACAGTTGCCGCTGGCGCTGGTTTTCGCCCTCGGCCGCGGCCAGGTCGGCCTCCGCCTTCAACTTGTCCGGCACCACGTGCGCGAGCTCGGGCGATGTGATGACCGCCAGCGGCGCTCCCTTGGCGACGCGGCGGCCGAGCTGCGCGAACACGCGCGTGACCCGGCCAGGGACCGGCGACGTCACGTGCGCCACGAGGTCGTCGTCGAACCCGACCTGCCCCCTTGCCAGGACCGTCTCGCCCGCCGGGTGCAGGTCCGAGCCCGCCGCCCGGGCCTCGCGACCGCTCAATCCGAAGATCGCGACGAGAGCCACCGCAACAATCCCCGGCGCCGCGCCGCCCCGCGTCCCCCACCCGGGCCTCGCGGGCCGACCCGGTTTGCCAACCTGTGCGCCTGCCATCGCCGAACCTCCGTTCGCCCCGGCGCCTCGATGCCGGGGCCGGGGTGGCCGCGGACCAATCCGCCGCCGCGACCGCGCGCGCCAAAGTGACGCCGCGACCACCTGCAACCGAGACTCAAAGCATAATTCGTGCCAAAGCGGGCCCCGTCCGGGCTGGATCCGCCTCGGCCTCCGCCATCGCCTCGCAAAACCTGCGCCGATGCGCTAGAGTTCCCGCAGTTCAATCGGCCCACCCGAGGCATGGCATCCGCCCGCGGTGCGTAGGCCAGAGATGCAGACGATGAACCGTTTCGAGCCCGATGCCGCGCGCGCCCCCCAGGCGGGGCCTTCGGACCTGCGGGGCTTCCGCGTGTTCCAGCACTTCGGCGACCCTCAACTGGCCCGGCTCGCCGCGCAGGGACGCGAGCACACGGTGGCTCAGGGGCACGTGGTCTACGACGAGGGCAGCGCCGGCAACGACTTCTTCGTCGTCCTGGCGGGGACCGTCGAAGGGCACCGCAACACCCCCGCCGGACGCCAACCGGTGACTCGCATCCGGGTGGGCCAGCTCTTCGGCGAGGTGTCGTTCCTCGACGGACGGCCTCGCGACGTCGCCACCGTCGCCACCGAACCCAGCGTGCTGCTGGCCTTTTCTGGCGCGGGCGTGCGCCGGGCCGTGGCCGCCGATTCCGAGTTGGGGGCGGCGCTCGGCCGGACGTTCTGGCACACCCTGGCGGCGAAGATTCGGCAGGCGAACCACTTCATGAGCGAACTCATGCCGCCTTCGAACGCCGCCGCGGCCCAGCCGGCCGCGCGGCCGGGCAGCTCGGTGGACCTCTGGCCGGGCGCCAAGCTCGACCTTTTCACCGAGAGCGGCCTGTCGGCGGCCGAGTTGCGGTTGCTCGCCACGACGCTGCGGGCCGAGAGCTTTCCCCCGGGCGCCAACCTCTTCCTCGAAGGCGAGCGCGGCGACTCCCTGTACATCGTGGCCGACGGCGAGATCGTGATCTCCCGCCGGATCCCGGGCCGGGGCGAGATCTTACTCGCCACGCTACCCCGCGGCGGGGTCTTCGGCGAGATGGCTCTGGTGGACGATCAGCTCCGCAGCGCCGACGCCCGCGCCGGCCTCGGTGGTTGCACGGTGCTCGTCCTCTCGCAGCGCGACCTCGACGAAGTGCTCCAGCGCCCTTCCGAGGCCGCGGTTCAGTTCCTCGACCTCGTGTGCCGCGTGCTCTGCCACCGCCTGCGGGCGATGATCGAGCAACTCGCCGAGCGGCGCGGTCAGTCGCTCGCGCCGTAGCAACCGGTCAGGCCTGCGCGGCCGCGCCCTCGCCTCCCGCCGCCGGCCGGGGCCGGCGCCACAACCACCACACGCTCGCGCCTGCAGCCGCCGCGAGCAACCCCCACCCCTGAAGCGCGTAGAAGCTCCCCGGCTGCGCCACCAGAGGGGCCGCAGCGGCGAGGACGCCGGCCCACGCCGCCGCCAGCAGGTAAGCGAGCGGGTTGGCGCCGAGCACGAACTGCACCAGCGCGCCGCCGACAGCAAGCACCAGCGCCGCATGCGCGAGTCCTACCGTGAACTCGGGCAGCGAGGCGTCCGCCCCGGCCGGCACCAGCGCCAGCAACAGGCCGACTCCCAGGGCGACCTTGAGCCACCTCGCGTCGAGCTCGCACCACAGGTGCACCGCGAACCCCACGAGCGTGAGCTGGAGCGCGGCGGCGACGAGCCCGACGCCCAGACCCGCCAGCGCCGGCATCCAGGTCGCGACCGACCCCGGGATCGCCACCGGCGCATCCGGGAACGCCAGCGGCGCCCAGGACCGTGCCATCCCCACAACGCCCTGGACCGCCAGCCCCGAGCCCACCACCGCCAGAGCGGCGGCCGCCGTCGCCCAAGCGGCGCGGCGCCGGTCGCCGCCGACCGCGGCGGCCGCCGCCGGGAAGCACGCCGCCAGCGCCCCCAGGGCGAGCACCACCGCGGTGGGGATGAGCAGCATCTGGATCGCGGCCCTAATCAGAGTCGTGGTCCTGAACAGCGCTTCGGGCAAGGAGGGGTCGTACCCCGCCCAGGCGAGGGGAAGGCGCAGCGCCAGCCCGATCCCGACCAGGACCCCGAGGCCGGCCGCCAGCACGAGCAGGCGCCGCCACGGCACCGCCCCGCCCCGTACGCCGCGGTAGAACACCAGCAGGCCGTGGATGATCACCAGCGCCAGAACGCCCACGGTGACGGCGAGGCGCGCCATCTGGAGGACGGTCCTCCTCTCGTGGGCCCGCTCCCATGCCTCCGGCAACTTGATCCGGCGCGTCATGCTGTCCACGGCGTCCCCCTGGACGCCGACCTCGATGAGGTACTCCGCGCCGCCGACGCTGCGCTTCGGGTCCTTCCACGTGAACGTGTCATCGGTCCGGGCGGGCCGCTTCTCGGTCTTGGCCTCCTTGAACTCCAGCTTCGCGACGTCGATCCCGGCTGCTGCAAGCGCGGCTTCCGCCTTGCTCCGGGCGTCGGCGAGCGGGAGGTTCGCCCCGGGGGCCTCCTCCCGCAGCCGGTGGTCGAAGCGGACCACCTTCCCGGTCTTGTCGTCCACCGCCAGATCCCACCCCTCGCGCTCCTCGATCCGGAAGGCGTCCACCTGCCACGCCGGGACCTCGGCGGCGAAGCGCGCCACCTCGGGGACGCCACCGTGCTCGAGCAGGTAGCGGCGGACCGCCGGCCCGAGGATGTCACCGGTGGAGGTCACCACGAAGCGCCAGCGGGCGGGGTCTGCCCCGTGCGCGCCGAGGAACGCGGCCGCGACCCGCCGTACCGCGTCGGGGCGCATCCTCACGCCGACGTCACGGCCGGGATCTGGCGCCTTCCACGCCAGCACCCCGCCGGCGGCTGCAAGTGCCAGCCCGATCGCCATGACGCGCCGCACCGGCGGCGTCACGATCGGGGCCGCCGCCACCGGCGCGACGGCCGGCGGCGCCGGCGGCGCCGGGTCGGCGGCGTTGAGCGCGCCCGGATCGTCCACGAACCCGCCGCGCCTCCACGCCGCGATCAGCGTCGCCGCCAGCGGCACCAGCAGCGCGCCCACGCCGGCGAGCGCGGTGACGACGAAGTAGGGGTTCCCGGAGCGCACCAGCAGCATCGAGGTGTAACCGGCGTCGACGACGTAGTGCCAGACGAGGCAGGGCACCACCCCGAACCGGTAGAGGATGATCCCCACGAACAGGCCGGCGATCGACACCTCCACGCCGCGGATGTAGAACGGCTGCGCCGGGTAGTTGGCGTGGGCGAACCCCCAGATCAGCGCCGGGATCACGACCGAAGCGACGCGCGAGTGCGTGAGCTTGTCTACCAGCGGGATGGAAAACACCCGCGACATGAACTCCTCGCTCACCGCCGGATAGAAACCGACGAACAGCACGGCGAGCCAGGGAAACGAGGTGTTGAGCAAGTTGTCGAACGGCACGTCCGCGGGGTTCCAGGCGCCGAACCGCGCCCCCACCAGATAGAAAGCGACCTGGTACGCGAGGAACACCGCCGCCAGGCAGTAGCCGAGGATGAGGCCGTACGCGAACCGCCGGTTGCGCCACCCCGACCTCTCGAACAGCGCCGTGATCCGCAGGTGGCCGGGGAAGCGGGCGCGGAAGAGCGGTTCGCCGGCCGCCACGACGAGGAAGATCAGCAGCGCCTGGACGCCGGCCCCGCCGATCGCCCGCAACACCTGCCCCGCGAGGAACGCGCCGTACGTCCCGGTCGTGTCGAAGCCGTACGACGCCACCGGCAGCTCGTTGAGCGACATCAGGACGAAGAGCCCGAACGCCAGCGCCGTGAGCAGCATCGGGAGGCGCCAGCGCACGTTGCCCCGGCGTCCCTCGCGGAACACCACCACCAGGGCGGCGAGCAAGGTGAGCACGATGCCGAACAACGCGACCAGCGCCGTGGTGTCGTTGGCCGAGCGCAGCCGCTGGTACCCCTGCGTCCACGCGTCCGGCACCTTGAGGTACTCCTTGTAGCCGGCCGGCTCGTCGCCGTGCACCTCGACCTGCATCCGGTAGGTGGCGCCCTTCACCTCCCACCCGGTCCGCTCGTAGGTGAACGTCCAGTCCCGCCGGTGCGGGCGGTCCTCGCGCTTCGACTCGACGAACGTCAGTTTCCCCGGATCCAGCTTGAACGCGGAGGCGAGGAACGTCTCGGCGACGGCGCGGGCGGCCGCCTCGTCCAGCGAGGCCCCGGCGGCCTCCTCGGGGACCAGGTGGGCGAACCCCATCACCTCGCCTTCGGGCGTGACCTGGACCCTCACCTCCTCCTTGGCCAGCGGCCGGTACCAGCGGTGCGCCCAGCTCCACAGCCGCACCTGCCGTTCCTTCGTCAGCACGCCGAGCCGGTCGAGCCCCACCTCGCGCTCGAGGTACACCTTGGCGCCCTCGTCGACGCGGAAGATCGCCGCGTGCCGGCGGCCGGCGAGCGCCGCCGCGGCGGCCGGCGCATGCTCCGCGAGGAACGCCGTTGCGACCGGTTCGGAGGTCGCGCGGTTCACCGCGAACGAGAGGTGCGCCTCGGGGAACGCCCGCGTGAAGTTCGTCCAGGCAAAGATCCCCGCCCCTGCCGCCACCGTCACGGCCACCGCCAGGGTCAGCCTTTCGCCACGGGTGAACCGGTCCATGTCGCCTCCTCGCATCCGCCCAGAATCAAGATGGCGCCATCTTCGCACGACCGCCGGCAAAGAAGGGAGAGGGAGAAGGGAAAAGGGAAAAGGGAAGAGGAAAACGAACCGCAAAGACCGGGCCTCGTCTTCCCTCCACCTTCTACCTTCTTCCCTCTCCACCGTCTACACTTGCTCCGTGACCACGTCCGAACCACGCGGCGCCCTGTTGGCCGGGCTGCTGGGCCGGCGCATCATGGTGCTCGACGGCGCCACCGGCACGGCGCTCGCCGCGCGCGGTCTCGGCGCCGCCGACTACGGCGGCGAGCGGCTCCTCGGCTGCCACGAGGCGCTGGTGCTGCACCGGCCGGACGCCGTGCTCGACCTCCACCGCGGCTACCTCGCGGCCGGGGCCGACATCGTCGAGACCGACACCTTCGGCGCGACACCGGTGGTGCTGGCCGAGTACGGCCTCGCGGACCGATGCCGGGAAATCAACCGGCGCGCGGCCGAGCTGGCGCGGCAGGCCTGCGCCGAGGTCGAAGGCGCCGACCCGTCGCGGCCCCGTTTCGTGGCGGGCTCGATCGGTCCGACGACCAAGGCGCTGACGCTCACCGGCGGCATTACGTTCCCCGAACTCGTCGCGGCGTACGCGCTCCAGGCCGGGGGCCTCGCCGAGGGCGGCGCCGACGTGCTGCTGATCGAGACGTGCCAGGACGCGCTCAACCTGAAGGCCGCGCTCATCGCCTGCACCGAGGCCGCGCCGCACCTGCCGGTGGCCGTCTCGGCGACGATCGAGCCCACCGGCACGACACTCGGCGGCCAGACGATCGAGGCCGTCGCGGTGACGGTCGAGCCGTGGCGGCCGCTGTGGGTCGGGGTCAACTGCTCGACCGGCCCGGGCCCGATGACCGAGCATGTGCGCGCGCTCGCGGCGCTGACGCCCAGCTACCTCTCGGTGGTCCCCAACGCCGGCCTCCCCGACGGCGACGGGCGCTACCTCGAGAGCCCGGACGACATGGCGCGGGTGCTCGGGCGCTTCGCCTCGTCGGGGTGGGTGAACCTGATCGGCGGGTGCTGCGGCACCGGAGTGGAGCACGTCCGGCGCTTTCGCGAGGTGGCGGACGGCGCCGCGCCGCGCGTGCCGCCCGCGTACGACCCCGCGCGCCTTGCGGGCGGCGAGGTGGTCGACCTCGTCCAGCAGCCGCCGCCGCTGCTGATCGGGGAGCGCACCAACGTGCTCGGCTCGCGGAAGTTCAAGGAGCTGGTGTTGGAGCGGCGCTGGGCCGAGGCCGCCGAGGTCGGGCGGCGGCAGGTGCGCGGCCGGGCCGGCGTCCTCGACGTCTGCCTCGCCGACGCCGAGGGGGACGAGAGCGGCGCGATGCGGGCGGTGGTGACCGCCCTGCGCCGCGCGGTCCGGGTGCCGCTGATGGTGGACACCACCGACCCCGAGGTGATGGCCGCCGCGCTCGAGCTGATCCCGGGAAGACCGGTGCTCAACTCGGTCAACCTCGAGGACGGCGGCGCGCGTCTGGAGCGCGTCGCCGCGCTCGCGCGCCGCTTCGGCGCAGTGGTCGTGGCCGGGTGCATCGACGAGCACCCGACCGACGGGATGGCGCGCACGGCCGAGCGCAAGGCCGAGGTGGCGGCGCGCCTGCTCGAGCGCCTCGAGGCGGCCGGCCTGCGCCGCCGCGAAGTGCTCCTCGACGCGCTCGTCTTCCCGGCCGCGACCGGCGACCCCAAGTTCCGCGGCTCCGCCGGCGAGACCGTGCGCGGCGTCAAGCTGATCAAGGAGAGGATCCCGGACGCGCTCACGGTCCTCGGCGTCTCGAACGTCTCGTTCGGCGTCCCGGCCGCTGGGCGCGAGGTGCTCAACGCGGTGTTCCTGCACCACTGCGTGCAGTCGGGCCTCGACGGGGCGATCGTCAACGCCGAGCAGCTCGTGCGCTTCCCCTCGCTCGGCGCCGCGGAGGTCCAGCTCGCGGAAGACGTGCTGTTCGACGGAGACAAGCGCGCCGTGGACGCGTTCGTGGCGCGCTACCGCCAGGCGCCGCCGCGCGTCGCCTCCGTCGATGCGCACCTGAGCGCGGAGCAACGCATCACGCTCATGGTCGTCGAGGGGACGCGCACCGGCCTCGATGCGACCCTCGACGAGCTGCTCGGCCGCATGAACCCGCTCGCGATCATCAACGGCCCGCTCATGGCCGGGATGGACGAGGTCGGCCGCCTGTTCGGCTCCGGGCAGCTGATCGTCGCCGAGGTGCTGGTCTCCGCCGAGGTGATGCAGGCCGCGGTCGATCGCCTCAAACCCCACTTGAAGGGCGACGAGAGCGCTGCACGGGGTTCCATCCTGCTCGCCACCGTGCGCGGGGACGTCCACGACATCGGCAAGAACCTCGTCGGGATCATCCTCGCCACCAACGGCTACGCCGTGACCGACCTGGGCGTCCAGTGCCCTTCGGACAAGCTGATCGCCGCGTGGCGGGAGCACCCGACCGCCCTCATCGGCCTCTCCGGACTGCTCGTGCGCTCGGCGCACCAGATGGCGGCCACGGCCGAGGACCTGCGCGCCGCCGGCATCGCCACGCCGCTGCTGGTGGGCGGCGCCGCGCTCTCGGCCTCGTTCACCCGCGACCGCATCGCGCCCTCCTACGGCGCGACTGTGCGCTACGCCGCCGACGCCATGGCGGGGTTGGCGATCGCCAACGAGCTGGTGAAGACCGTGGACAGTGGTCCGCGGTCCGCGGTCCGTCAAGACCGGGAGGACGGCGACGGGGCTTCCCTGGGGACGGGCCGGCCGGCCGCCGCACGAGGCGCGGATCTCGCTGCCGGGGAGGCACGTGAGGAGAAAGCAACAGACGAGGGAAAGGCGGGAAGCGAAACTGCAGCGTCGTCTTCCCCGGTGACCGTGGCCCTTCCGCCTGCTTCCACGGACCACGGGCCACGGACCACGGACCACGCTCTTCCGCGGCCGCCCGACCTCGCGCGCCACGTCTTGCGCGAGCTGCCGATCGACGAGGTGTTCGCCCACCTCAACCCTCAGATGCTGTTCGGCAAGCACCTGGGGGTGCGCGGCTCGGTGCGCCGCCTACTCGACGCCGGCGACGAGCGCACCGTCGAGCTCCGGCGCCGGGTCGAGGCGCTCCAGGACGCTGCCGCCGCGCGGGGTTGGCTGGCGCCCGCCGGCGTGTACCGCTTCTTCCGCGCCTGCTCCCGGGGCGACACCCTGGCGGTCCTCGACCCCGCCGGGCGGGAACTGGCGGCGCTGCCGTTCATGCGGCAAGCGCGGGAACCGCGCGCGTGCGCCGCCGACTGGGTGTCCCGCGACCCGGCGGCGCTCGACGCGGTCGCGATCTTCGTGGTCACCGCCGGCACCGGCGTGCGCGCTCGCGCCGCCGAGCTTCGCGCCGAGGGGAAGCTGCTCGACAGCATCGCGCTGCAGGCGCTGGCGCTCGAGACCGCCGAGGCCGCCGCCGAGTGGCTGCACCGCCGGCTGCGCGAGCAGTGGGGTTTCCCCGACCCGCCCGCGATGACGATGGAGGAACGCTTCCGCGCGCGTTACCGCGGTATCCGGCTGTCGTTCGGGTACCCGGCGTGCCCCGACCTCGAGCCGCAGGCGGACGTGTTTCGCCTGCTCCAACCGGAGGAGATCGGCGTGCGCCTCACCGACGGCTTCATGATGGATCCCGAGGCGAGCGTGTCCGCTGTCGTCTTCCACCACCCCGACGCCCGCTACCTCGCCTAGTCGGCCCTCCGGCAAGACAGGGATCCGGGCACGGGGCACAGAAAGACGTGGTCCGTGGTCAGTGGTCCGGGGTCGGTGGTCAGAGCCGCGCGCGCCGGCCGCAGGCCGCGCGACCTCGAGCTCGCCCCTCGAAGACGAACACGAAGCCAACAGGCAGGGCGTCCGAGCTTGGGGCGTGCAGCCGCGCCGCCGCCGTTGGGCCTATCGCAAGGCGCGCAAGCCGGTCGCACCGGAGGCGTACCCGGAGGGTACGCTGAGGATGCGAACCGGCGCGACGCAACGCCCGGCGAGACGCGGCTCCGCCGCGGCTTGCGGGGGGCACGGGGGCAAGAGCGGCCGGGCGGTTGGGTGGAGCGGCCGCGGGCCCCCCGCCCGGATAGTTGGTCCGACGCCGGCGGCGCCAGCGGCAGGGACTCGGGTATCGTGTGGCCTCACGCATGGCGCAGGTGGACCAACTCCTCCACGTTCCCCGCCGGCCCGGCGATGGGCGACGGGATGCGGCCAAGGCACGCCAGACCCATCGCTGCCGCGGCCTCGATCACCCCGACGATGGCCTGCTCCCTGACCTCCGGATCGCGCACCACGCCGCCCTTGCCCACCTGGCCGCGCCCCGCCTCGAACTGCGGCTTCACCAGCGCCACGAGGTCGCCCCCGGCGGCGAGGACCCCGCGCAGCGCCGGGAGGACGAGCCTAAGGGAGATGAACGAGACGTCCACGGTGACGACGGCGAACGGGCCAGGGACGTCCTCGGGCGCCAGCAACCTGGCGTTGACGCCCTCGATGACCGCGACGCGGGGGTCGGAGCGGAGCTTCCAGTCGAGCTGCCCGCGGCCGACGTCGAGCGCCACCACCTGCACGGCGCCCCTTGCGAGCAAGACGTCCGTGAAGCCGCCGGTCGAGGCGCCGACGTCGAGGCAGCGCTTGGCCGACGGATCCACGGCGAACGCCGCCAGCGCCGCAGCCAGCTTGACGCCGCCGCGCGACACCCACGGGTGGTCCGGCCCGATGACTTCCACCCGCGCGCCTTCGGCGACGGCTTTCCCGGCCTTGTCGGCCAGGAGGCCGTCGACCCGGACCAGACCGGCCAGGATCAAGCTCTGGGCCCGCGCGCGCGACGGCGCAAGCTTATTCTCTACCAGGAGTTGGTCGAGCCTGATGCGCTTTGTAGCCACGGCCGATCCTAACACTTCGCTCCGGCGCGGCGCTGCTCGCGGTCGTCAACTTGGTGAGCAGCAGTCCTAGGGCGTCGCGCGAGGCGCCCTGGCGGGAAGGCAGCGAACCGCCGCCACCGAAAGGCCAAGCCACACACCCAGTCCAACGACGGCGCCCGCAACGTCGAGGGCAGTCGGGTTCTGGAGATGCGGAACGACGCGCGAAAATGGGAGGTGGGTGACTCTGGAGAGGAGCGTGAGAAAGAAGTTGCTCCCCGGCGCGTCGAGCACGCCGCAGCGTTTGTCGGGCAGCGCCACGTAAAGGAAACCAATCGCCAACGACACACAACCCAGAAAGGCAGTTATGCGGCGTATCAGGTGATTCGTCAGAAATGGGAGGTACTCGAGCAGCAGCACGAAAAGGATGGGACTTACCGGAACCCACATGCGCGCCGACGGCGACCAGAACCCATGCCAGCTACTTGAGGCCGCGACCGGTCCCAAATATGAGCCCAGAAGACCGAGGCGCCAGACTGTGCGTCCACGATCGTACGCCCAACCGGCGATGAGCGCGGGCCCCAACATGAGGTAGATCGGCGCCGTCACCAGCAACCCGGCCTGCTGGTCAAGAAATATGCCAAGGAAACCCAAGGCCGGGTTGCCCAGCGCCCCCTCTGCCGTGCGCCCGTACACCACCCACGGCAGGGGCGAGCCGTACCAATGGCTGAAGAGAATTCCCTGCGCGAGGACCGAGACCGCGAATGCAGCCAACGGGAGGAATCGGCCGGCCCTGGATCGCACCAAGGCGGCCACCGCCAGCAGCAGCGCCATCGCGAGGAAGCGCACGTGCAGCCATCCGAGAGCGGCCGCGGCAACTGCGACGGCCAGCGGCCAGGACGTGCGTCGAGACTCGATATGCGAGAGCGCGAATGCGAGAAGGAGCGCGGCCGGCACCTCAGGGTAGAGTTCGCCCGAGAAAGCAACCAACGGCATCGAGAACACCAGCACCAACCACAACGCCAGGCTCTCCGCCCACCTATCCTCGAGACACGCCGGGGGGCGCAGCGTCAGGGCCAGCGCCGCCCAGAGCATTGCAACGGCTATGAGCACGCTCTTGACGCCAGCCACCCCGAACGGCACGGCGAGAAGAACCGCCAACCCCGGGAAGTGGATCGAGCGCGCGACAGCGGTGTGGCCCACCCGAAAGGTATGCGACAGAATATCCACCTGTTGGCCGGCAACCTGGTTGCTGAGGTCTAGGTCGCCGTCCTGCCATAGGCTCTCGATCATGGCGAGGTAATGAGGCTCGTCACCGGTGAGGTACCTTGGGGTCAACGCAAAAACCACGCCGACAAAGGCCAGGGCCACCGCCCCGATCCACGTGGGGAGCGCTACGATCAGGCGGCCGACCCTTCCGCGGGGGAAAAGGACGAGGTGGAGCAGCGCCGCATAGGCGAAACCGATCACGGCAAGGAAGGGGGCAAGAGCGGCGAGGCGTTGCGCGTAGAAGCCGGGGTCGCGCCGACCCTCGATGACCCGAAACCCTGAGTCGGCGAGCCAACCTGCAACCGGCCTTGCAAAAACCACCAAGGCACCGCAGAACAGAAGCCAGAGCGCCGCGGCTGCCAGTAGCGCAGCGTCCGACCTGGGTCTCGCCGGCGTTTGCGAGCTGACCAAGATACTCGCATGCTAGCATGAAGAATACGATGGCGATGACGCCTATCTCCGCGCTCGTCCGAGC
>CAVSFQ010000041.1:0-132705 GCA_963727205.1 uncultured Acidobacteriota bacterium
TCAAGACCGAATCGATCAGGGCCGCCTTCGGGCGGCCCGAACCATGCAGGGACGGGCCACCGGGCCCCGGCCCGGGGTGAGGCGTGGTCATTGGTCCGTGGTCAGAGGCCCGTGCGCCCGCGGCGTCGTTCCCGCGCAAGCAGGTACCCAGTCACGATCTCACGAGGGCTGCGCCACCGCCTGGATCCCCGCTTTCGCGGGGATGACGGCCCGCTTTCGCGGGGATGACGGGGCGCAGGGCGAGAAGCGGCCGGTGTGAAGGGCTTATGCCGGCTGCGACGGGCGGTCCGCGAGGGCGGAGTGCAACTCGCGGGCGAGCGGCGCGATCCCGAACGGCTTCTGCAGGAAGCGCACCTCCCCCGAATGGACCTGGTCGCGGAGCGCCTCGTCCTGCGGGTAACCCGACATCAGGATCACGGCCAGCTCCGGCCAGCGGTCCCGAAGCCCGGAGCGGAGATCCATCCCGGAGATGCCGGGCAGCATCAGGTCGGTGAGCAGGAGGTCGAAGCCGGGCCGCGCCGGCAGCAGGCCCGCCTCCTCGCCGCTGCCGACCGCCACGACCTCGTAACCGAGCATCCCGAGGATTTCCTTGAGCCCTTCCCGCGCCGCCTCTTCGTCCTCCACCACAAGGATCCTCTCGCCGCGGCCGGTCTCGAACGCGCCTGCGGGAGGTTCGTCTCCCGGCTTCTCACCGGCGACATTCGCAGCGCGGGGCAGCTTGATGGAGAACACCGCGCCCGCGCCCGCTCGGCTCTCGATCTCGACCGTCCCGCCGTGCCGCGTCACGATGCCGTGCACCACCGAAAGCCCGAGCCCGGTCCCCTTGCCGGCGCCCTTCGTGGTGAAGAACGGCTCGAAGACGCGTTCGCGGATCTCGTCGGAGATCCCGTGCCCGGTGTCCTCGACGGTGAGCAGCACCCACGAGTCGCCCATGGCGGCGGTGCGGAGAGTGAGCTGTCCTCCCTCGGGCATCGCGTCCGAGGCGTTGACGGCCAGGTTCATGATGACCTGGTTGAGTTGGTGGCGGTCGAACTCGATCGGCAGCCGCCCGGCCGTCAACTCGATCTCGAGGGCGATATTCTCGCGCAACAGCCGGTGCAGCAGCACCTCGGCCTCGAGCACGGCTTCGTTGAGGTCGAGCGACTCCGGCCGCACCGCGTCCTGCCGGGAGAAGAGCAGGAGTTGCCGCGTGAGCCGCGAGCCGCGTTTGATGTGGTCTTCGAGTTCGGCCAGACGCGCGAGCCGCCGCTTCTCGTCAGGTTGGTCGAGCCGGATCAGCTGCGTCAGCGAGAGCATGGCCTGCAACAGGTTGTTGAAGTCGTGGGCAACACCGCCCGCCAGGTTGCCGACGGCATCCATTTTCTGGGCCTGCAGCAGGTGCTCCTCCATCCTCTTGCGCTCGGTGATTTCGATGGCGTGCCCTACGAGGTACGTCTCGCCGCCGATGACGGCCCGCGTGCCCGTGAGAAGAAAGACGCGCGCCGCTCCCTCCAAGTCCACCACCGTCGCTTCCGTCTCCGCCTGGCCCGTCTCGAAGACCTCCCGAATCTTGCGCTCGACGAGCGGCCGATTCTTCCTCGGGATCATGAAGAGCGCGCGCTTGCGGTAGAGCTTCGCGGCCTTGAACCCGGAGAGGTTCTCCGCAACTTTGTTCCAGCGCACGAACCGCCCCTGGATGTCGAGCACGTAGAAGATCCCCGGCAAGCTGTCAACCACCGCGTCGGTGAACGCCTTCTCCCGCTGCAGCGCCTGCTCGGCGCGCCGGCGGTCGGTGACGTCGCGCGCGAGGCCCAGCGTCCCGACCACGCGGCCCTCGGCGTCGTGCAACCTCACCTTCTTGACGTGGAACACGGACTCCTGACCGGCTTGCCGCTCGCTGAATTCGCCCTCGTAGCTGCCGTCATGGATCGCGGCGGCGTCGCTCGCGCGGACCGCCGCCAACTCCCGGGTCCCGAGCCCGTCGTCCGTCTTTCCCACCAGTTGATCTCGTTGCTTTCCCCAGAAGCGGAGGAAGACGTCGTTGACCGCCACGTAGCGGCCATCGGCGTCCTTGATCCACATCACGTCGGGCGACGCATCGAGGAACTGCGACCATTGCGTCTGCGCCAGTTGCAGCGCCGCGTTGGCGCTCTCGAGTTCGCCCGTGCGTTTCTGGACGCGGCTCTCGACCTCGGCGAGGGCGCGCTCGAGCGCCTCGCGCGCCGCCTGGCGCTCGGCCAGGATCGCCGACAGCAGCATCGCCGTGACGGCGACCACTCCCAGGAAGGCCTGCAGCGAGAGCAGGCTCGGGGTAGGTTCAGCCAGGACGAACGGACCCATCCCCTTGCTCGTCATCGCAATGCCCAGCGACGAGACGAGCACGATGGCGGTCGCCGTCCCGCGCTGGCCGAAGCGGAGCGCCGCCCACACCAGGACCGGGGCGATGAGGTAAGGCTGGTGCAGGCGGCCGGTGAAGACCAGCAGGGTGATCACGACGAGCGTCACCGCGAGGGCGCCGCCCTCGGCCAGGCGCCGGACGGAGACCCCACCGGTCCGCCAGTTCGCCCAGGTCAGGATGGCCGGCGTCAGGAGCAGCACCCCGGTGGCGTCGGCAAGCCACCAGGTGAACCAGAAACCGGCGGCCGCAGCTGGCGCCAATCCGGAGAAGACCATGTGGCAGGCCACACCGAGCGCCGCGCCCGCGGCGGTCGTCAGCAACGCCCCGACCACCGCCAGGCCGATCACGTCCCGCACCCGCTCCATCGAGTTGCGGAACCCCACAAACCTCTTGAGCAGCCACACCGCGAGGAGCACCTTCGCGGTGTTGTCGGCCGCGAGCAACACGACGGCCGGCAGCGCGAGCCCAGCGACGAGGCTGGACGCGAACTCTCCCAGGACGATGCCCGGCCAGAGACGGTACCCGCCGAGCAGGATCGCCGCGAGGGCGATCCCGGAGGGCGGCCACACGGCGCTCACCTGCGGGCCGAGGTCGACGAACCGCAACCCCAGACGCGCGCCCGCGAAGTACGCGAGCGCGAGCGCCGCGATCCCCACCACGTCGCGCGCAATGGACCGGCGTGTCATCGCCGCAAGTCTAGCGCGCGCGGCGAGGGGCGGAACTCTCGGGCGCGGCCGAAGGCACGCAGGTGCCCCGCTGCATCAGCCGGATCCGGGTTCGTCCCGGACCTCGGGCCGGACCACAGTCGCCTCGGAGCCGGTGGCCACTGCCGGCGGCTCGCCGGGCGCGTAGCGGACCAGCGCGCCGCGGATGACCTCCCCGGGCGTGAGATGCTGGAAGTCGTACCGAAACGCGCCGTGCCCGCCCTGGCGCGCCAGCTCCACGCCCAGCAGGCGGAAGAACTCGCCGCGGTACTCGATCACCTGGCGGGACGTCCACGGCTTTCTCCGGCTCGCGAAGACCGTGAGCGCGACCGGAGAGCCCTCCCAGAGGACCACCTCGTCGGGGCGATCGGGACCGAGCATCATCAACTCTCGGACCCGCTTCCGGCCCCTCGTTGCCGCTTCGATCGCCCGCCACGGCAGCACCACCAGCGCCATCCCGAGCATCCGTTCCGAGATCGCGGCGTCGAGGGCCCGCACGATCCCCTCACCGAAGCAGTACACGGTGACCCAGGCGACGGGCGTCAGCAAGAAGCTCAGGTACCCGAGGGCGCCCATCCCGAAGAAGTCGCCGTAGCTGAGCGTGGGCTGGTGGACCACGTACGTCCAGCCGGCCCCGCGGTTGAACGCGGCGACGTAGAGCAACATCCCCATGATGAAGAGTGCGGCCGACAGGAACGTCTCGACCCACCCGGAGACGATGTGCGCCGCCGGCGAGGCGTAGAACGAGAACCAGCCCTCCCGCTTGGACTTCTCGGGGAACGCGCTCACGACCAATGCGGTCAGCGAGAACCCAACCCACCCGACGGCGCCACGTTTCGAGGAGGGCACGCCCGCTTATAGCCCCAACGCCACCGCCGGTCAAACCGCAGGAGACCGGGGTCCGGGGCTCGAGGTTCGGGGCACGGGACAGCAGAGACGTGGCCTGCGGTCCGTGACCCAAACCGGCTGCGCCGGCCGCAGGCCGCGCATCCTTCCTCTGTCGTCGTTCCCGCGCAAGCGGGAACCCAGTCACCGACTCACCAGGGCCGGCGCCTGGATCCCCGCGTTCGCGGGGATGACGGCAGAGGGGTTGTCCGCTTCGTCGCAGGCAGGCCCTCGCAACTTGCGGCGTGTAGCCGCGCCGCCGAGAGTGGGCCAGCCGCAAGGCGCGCGAACCCCGCCGCGCCGGAGTGTAGCCGGAGGCTACATGAGGACGCGAGCGGGGCGAGCGCAACGCCGGGCGAGACGCAGCTCCGCCGCGGCTCGCCGGGGGGCTCGGGGGGTCTAGAGCGGCCGGGCGGGCGGTGGAGCGGCCGCGGCTCCCCCGCCAGGATTGCGGTCCACTATCGGCGGCGCAAGGATAAAGGAAGGCGGGCGGCGCGACTGCGCCGCCCGCCTCACCATTAACTTCCGGAGCGGTTCTCGTACGCCGGCCGGTGGGGTACGACCGGCGGATGTTCCTTGACGAGGCGCGTGACCTCCTCGATCGCCCGGTCGAGCTGCGGGTCGCCGCCGTTCCACATCTTCGCCGGGTCGTCCACCACGTCGATGTCGGGGTCCACGCCGTGCCCTTCGACGATCCACTTGCCGTCAGTGGAGTAGATGCCGAACGTCGGCACCGTGACCGAACCTCCGTCGATCAGCGTCGGGGCGCCGGAGATGCCGATCAGCCCGCCCCACGTGCGGCGGCCGATCAGCGGCCCGAGGTGCGCCATCCTGAAGTAGAGCGGGAAGGCGTCGCCGCCCGAACCGCTCCAGCCGTTGATCAGCATCACCTTGGGGCCCGGGATGGAGGCCGGCGGCCACTGCCAGTCCTGGCCGTCGCGCACCGCCCAGAAGTTGGTCACCGGGCGGTTCAGCAGCTCGATGAAGCGGTCCGGGATCTGGCCGCCCGAGTTGAAGCGCTCGTCCACGACCAGGCCGTCCTTCCCGAGCTGGCCGATGAACTGGCGATAGAGCTCGTCCTGGCCGTCGCGGCCGGTGTCGGGCACGTAGATGTAGCCGATGCGGCCGCCGGTCGCCCGGTCCACCTTGAGGCGGTTGGCGTTGATCCACGCCAGGTTGCGCAGGCGCACCTCGCTGTCCAACGTCTTGACGAGCACCTGGCGCGCGCCCGCCATCGTCGGTTTGTCGTTGACCGTGAGCATCACGTCCTTGCCCGCGAGCCCGTCGAAGGCGGCCCACGGGTCCTGGCTGACGTCCACCCTGGCGCCGTCGACGGCGAGCAGGTAGTCGCCCTCGCTGACCTTGACGCCCGGCTCCGCCAGCGGCGAGCGCACCTCGGCATCCCAGGGCGCGCCCTGGTAGATCTTCTTGATGCGGTAGGCGCCGTTCTCGATGGCGTAGTCGGCCCCGAGGAGGCCCACCCCGCGCTTCTCGCCGTGTTCGACGTCGCCGCCGCCACGGTAGGTGTGCGAGGAGTTGAGCTCGGCGATCAGCTCGCCGATGACGAAGTTGACGTCGTCGCGGGTCGCGCACGCGTCGACCAGAGCGCCGTAGCGGGTGCGCATTTCGTTCCAGTTCACCCCGTGCATGCCCGGGTCGTAGAAGAAATCGCGCTCGAAGCGCCAGGCGTCGGTGAAGATCTGGCGCCACTCGGCGGCCGGGTCCACGGTCATCTCGAGCGTGCCGGTGGCCAGCTTCTTCTCCATCTTCTGGTCCGGCTTGGGGTCGACGAGGGCGAAGTCCTTCTTCTTGACGACCAGGATCTTGTCGCCGCCGGCCGCGATTTCGAAGGCGTCCGCATCGGCGACCACGGTCTTTTCCTCACGCTCCTTGAGGTCGTAGAAGACGACCGGGCTCTTCTCCTCGCCCGAGCCGGTCAGCGGAAGCCTGCGGTAGAACAGCTTGCCCGCCAGCGCCTGGAGGTCGGCGTACCGGCCGGCCTTCGGCGGCAGGATCACCGCCCGTTCCTCGAAGTTCGCGAGGTCGATCTTGACCGGTTCGGGCTTGGCCGGCTTCTCGGCCTTCTTGTCGGCCTTGTCGGCCTTGGCCCCGTCCTTCTTGCCGCCGTCCTCGGCCTTCTTGGCCTCCTCCTTCTTGCTCTCGTCCTTCTTCCCCTCCTCGACGTCGTTGCGCGGCGCCAGCGGCGACGCCACGTCGGCCCGCAAGGGGACCGCGATCAGGTTGTCGGTGTTGGCGTAGATCCAGCTGGCGTCGGTGCCGTAGGAGGGGTGGAACGTGCGGCCGGAGACGTAGTACAGGTACTTGCCCTCGGGGTCGAACGCCGGGCTCTTGTCGTCGTAGAAGCCGGACGTGGCCTGGCTGAGCTTCTTCTCCTGGGTGTCGTACAGGAAGATGGCGCTGGCCCGGTTCGGGAGGTCGCGGCCGAACGCCACCCAGCGCGAATCGGCGGACCAGCTCGCGGCGAAGCCTTCCAACTGGCCTTCGAACATGTACAGGCCCTTGTCCATCCGTGTGACCTCGCCGCTGGCGACGTCGCAGACGTTGATGTCCTGGGCCTGGTCGGCGAACACGACCTTGGTCGAGTCCGGCGACCAGAACAGCCGGTAGCGGAAGCCGGGGCCCAGCTTGGTGACCGTCCGCTCCTCGCCCGAGCCGTCGGCGTTGCGCACGACGAGCTGGTACTCGCCGGACCGGTCGCTCCAGTAGGCCACCAGCTTGCCGTCGGGCGACCACGCGGGGAACCGCTCCGCGATCCCCGAGGTGCGGGTGAGGTCGAACGTCGGCCCGTGCTCGGCCGGAACGGTGAAGACATCGCCGCGCGCCTCGAACGCCACGCGCTTGGCGGACGGCGAGACGCTGGCGTCCTCGATCAGGTCGGCGACCTTCTCGAGGCGCGGCTTCAGCGTGGCGCGGTCGGTCACGACCTCGATCTTCACCTCGTGCGCCTTCTCGGTGGCGAGGTCGAGAAGGTAGAGGCGGCCGCCGTTCTCGAAGACGATGTCCGCACGGCCCGATCGAGGGGAAGTGCACGTCGTACTCGGTGTACGCCGTCACCTGGCGCATCGCGCCCGAGACCGTGTCGAGCGCCCAGATGTTGTTGCGCCGGTTCGCGTCGCGGTCGGAGAGGAAGTACAGCGTCGTGCCGTGCCACATCGGCTGGCTGTAGCTCGCGTGGTCGTCCCCGACCCGCCTGGAAGCGTGCGTGGCCAGGTCGAACAGCCAGATGCGCGATACGTCGCCGCCGCGATAGCGTTTCCAGGTGCGCAGGTCCTCGCTGTTCGGCACGAACGCCAGCGTCTTGCCGTCCGGCGAGATCTCGCCGAACTCGCCGTACGGCACCGGCAGCCTCTCGGGCAGGCCGCCCTGGGCGGAGAGCTTGTAGAGCTGGGAGAAGCGCAGGCGCCCGCTCGCCATCGGCGACGCGTACAGGATCGACTTGCCGTCCGGGTACCAGTTCAGCATCCGGTCGGGCATCGGGTGATGGGTGAGGCGCCGCGGCATCCCGCCGTCGGCGGGCATGACGTAGATGTCCTCGTTGCCGTCGTAGTTGCCGGTGAAGGCGATCAGCGAGCCGTCCGGCGAGAAGCGCGGGAACGACTCCTCGCCCTTCGGGGTCGAGAGCCGCGCGGCGACCCCGCCCCCCTTCGGGGCGACCCAGACGTCGCCGGCGTAGACGAAC
Source organism: uncultured Acidobacteriota bacterium (assembly GCA_963727205.1). Lineage (GTDB taxonomy): Bacteria > Acidobacteriota > Thermoanaerobaculia > Thermoanaerobaculales > Thermoanaerobaculaceae > RBG-13-68-16. The sequence continues at coordinate 7,667 of CAVSFQ010000041.1, forward strand.
GCGACCTGCGTCGCGGACACGGCGGGCTGGCGCATCAGCCGGGCGTCGACGGCCGCGAGGGCCGGCACGGCGACAGCGGTGAAGACGGCGACCAACAGCGCATTGCGAAGATCTCTCATCAAGTTGCCTCCCGGAGGTGGGTCGTGCGACCCGCTGGCTGCGAGCCCCGCGCGGCGTTCGCCGCGGCAGGGGCGGTGCGTTGCTCGATCTGAGGCGGCACTTCTCGGATTGACGACAACGGGAACCGTCCGGCCGCTTCCCGGCGCCTCGGCCGGCGCCCTTCAGGGACGGATGCTCGGTTGCGGCTGCGCACGTCAGCGCGCCGCGAGGCTGGGCAAGAGAAACGCCAGCGGGCGGCGCTGGAGCGCCGTTCCGACCACCGCTCCGATCCCGACGACGTTGGCGAGGAGCCAGACGGCGGCGCCCAGGACCGGGACGAGCGTGAGGCCGCAGAGGAAAAGCAGCGCCACTCCCGCGCGCGCGATCTCGCCGCGCAGGGCGACCGGCAGGTGGCGCCCGGCCGCCTCACCCAGGAGGGAGGCCACGGCCACGACGCCCACGAGCTTTGCGACGAGCAGGACGGCCACCGCGAGGAGCAGGAACGCCGCGCCGGCCGGCGAGCCGGTCACGACCATGGCGAGAACGACCGCGGCGAGCCACACCAGCAGAGCGAGCGCCCCGACGAGAGGGGCCCACCAGCGTTGCCCGGCGAGTTGCCTCCCGACCGACCGAACCCGGCCCGGAAACGCCAGCAGCAACAGCGAGCCGAGCACGGCCCAGGCGCCCGCGCGGAGCAGCGCGAACCCCCAGGCGGACGCGGCGTCGCCGCGCGGGACTTCACCGCTCGGAGCGAACGGCGCGAGCCCCCACTCGGAGGCCACGCGCCCGCTCACCGAACCGGGCCCGGACGTCCGCCCACCGAGCGCGACGACGTCGCCCCGGACCGAGCTGCCGGGGGCCAGCTCGACGTCGCCGCCCACCGCCACGACGTCTCCGACCACCTCGGAGGTGACCCTGACATCGCCGAGAAGCGCGACAACCGGACCCGCGGTGGGTCGGTCCACCACCACGGTTCCGCCCACCTGGGGGAGCGGCGCGGCGGCCAACACGCCAGCCAGGAGCAAGCCGATCACGGCCGTCCCCCGGCGCGCGCACGCGCCACCAGCGAGACGACCGCCCAGCCGCCGCCGAGGGCGGTGACGGCGAGCCACACGACGAACCAGGCGCCGCCGGCCGCAGCCAGCATCCGGGCCGCGGCCGCACCGCCGCGCGCCGCCGCCAGCGCGTCGAGCGCCGAAGACGCGATCCAGCCGAGCACGCCCCCGAGGGCGGCCGGCAACCCGGCGACGGCCGTCGCGGCGGGGATGCCGCCCAGCAACACGAGGCCGGACGCCACCAGCGCCAGGCCGGCGGCGAGCGGCAGCCATGCGGCGAGCCGGCGCCGTTGCCATGCGGCCGGAGGCAGCGCCGCCATGATCTGTCGCACGCTCGCGGGGTCGGCCTGGGGTGGTTCGAGACGGCCGAGCACGGCGAGGATGGCCGCATGGGCGCGGCACCCCTCGCACGCCTGGATGTGGGCGGCCGCGTCCGCGTCGCTCGCGGCCCCGCCCGCTTCCAGCCTCCGGCGGATCTCAGCACAGCTCTCGGTCACCCCAGACCCCCCAACTGCCCCAGGTACGGCCCCAGGGCCTCTCGTAATACGCTGTGCGCGCGGAAAAGTTTGTTCTTTACGGTGCCGAGCGGTAGCTCTTTCAAATCAGCGATTTCGTTGTACGACAACCCGACCAGGTGGCGCAGGCTCACCAGCTCGCGGTAGGCGGCCGGCAGGCGCTCGATTTCTCGAGCAAGCGCCTCGGCCAGTTCCCGGTTGGCGAGTTCCCCGAGCGGGCCGCGGCGCGGGTCCGCGGGGTCGAGGCGGATCGCGTCCCCCTCGTCGTCCTCGCCGATGTCGAGCGAAACGGTAGGCTGACGCCGCCGTCTCAGGTGGTCGATCGCCACGTTGTGCGCGATGCGGAACAGCCAGGTCGAAAACCGGAAGTGCTCGTCGTACTGATCGAGGTGCCGCCAGGCGCGGATGAACGACTCCTGGACGAGGTCGCGCGCCTCCTCCTCGACCGCGACGATCCCGCTCACGTACGCCCGGAGCTTGGGCTCGTAGCGGCGCACCAGGGTCGCGAAGGCTCCCTCGTCGCCCGCAAGGACACGGGCAAGCACGATCGCATCGTCGTCCGGCACCGCCGGTAGTGTAGCCCGGAATCGGGGCGTCGCAGCGCCGATCGGGCGACCGCACCCGCCGCGGAGCAGCGCGGGCGCGGTCTTGTGAAATGATATTGCAAAGTCGCGCGACCGGTGTAGAATGCGGTTGCCACGCGGGGGAGCCGGCCGGATGTCCGGCCGCCATCCGGCAAGCGCGGCAACTCCCCGCTCGCGGGCGGGAAACCCTCAAGGAGAGAGGCCAATGTCCAAACTCAACCCCTTTGAAATGGCCCAGCGCCAGTTCGACGAGGTTGCGGACCAGCTCGGGCTCGACGCCGGGGTACGCGCGATGCTGCGCCTGCCGCTGCGCGAGTTCCACTTCCGCATCCCCGTTCGGATGGACGACGGCAGCCTCAAGGTGTTCGACGGCTTCCGCGTCCAGCACAACGACGCGCGCGGCCCGGCCAAAGGCGGAATCCGGTGGGCGGCCAACGAGACGATCGACACCGTCCGCGCCCTCGCCACCTGGATGACGTGGAAGTGCGCGGTGGCCGACATCCCGCTCGGCGGCGGCAAGGGCGGCATCATCGTCGATCCCTCGACGCTGTCCGTCACCGAGAAGGAGCGGCTCTGCCGCGGCTGGGTCGACCAGATGTGGAGGAACATCGGCCCGCGGACCGACGTGCCGGCGCCCGATGTAGGCACCACGCCGCAGATGATGGCGTGGATGATGGACGAGTACTCGAAGCTGCGCGGCGAGTACACCCCGGGCGTCATCACCGGCAAGCCCCTCGGCGGCGGCGGCTCGCTCGGCCGCACCGAGGCCACCGGTTACGGCGTCATCTACACGGTCCGCGAGGCGCTCAAGAAGTTGGGCATCAACCCCAAGGGCAAGAAGGCCTCGATCCACGGCTTCGGCAACGTCGCGCAGTACGCGGCGATCGGCTTCATCGAGATGCTGGGCGGGACCGTCGTCTGCGTCGGCTGCTACGACCGCCACGACAAGAAGGCGTACACGTTCAGCAAGGACGCCGGCATCGACCCGCACTTCCTGATGTCGATCACCGACCAGTACGGCACGATCGACAAGGAGAAGGCCAAGGGCGCCGGCTATGCGATCGAGGACGCCAACGCCTGGATCACGAAGGACGTCGACGTGCTCATGCCGTGCGCCATCGAGGGCGTCCTCACCGGCGAGACCGTCGGCATGATCAAGCCGTCGGTCAAGCTGATCGCCGAGGGCGCCAACGGTCCGACCACACCCGAGGCCGACGCCGAGATCAAGAAGCGCGGGATCTTCCTGATCCCCGACTTCCTGTGCAACTCCGGCGGCGTCACCTGCTCCTACTTCGAGAGCGTGCAGAACGACATGAACTTCTACTGGTCGAAGGACGAGGTGGTCAAGCGCCTCGACGACAAGATGACCGTCGCGTTCCACGCCGTGCTCGACATGTCGGAGAAGAAGAAGGTGTACATGCGCAACGCGGCGTACATGGTCGCCATCGACCGCGTCGCGACCGCCATGAAGCTGCGCGGCTGGGTGTAGAGGCAGGACACGGTAAGAACGTGGTCCGTGGTCAGTGGACCGTGGTCAGTAGAGACGGGACACCGGACATTTGAGTGTGACGTTGTCGCAGCCAGTGAATGATCAGGGGGCCCTCCGGGGCCCCCTGTGATTTCGGCCTCGCGGCGGGCTGGCGTGCGCACCTGTCGTTCTCGGACCACTGACCACGGACCAAGCCTGTCCTGTCAGTGGTCGCCCGCGGACCACGGACCACTGACCACGGACCACGCCCCTCCTGTCGGTTGTCGTTCTCGGACCACGGACCACTGACCACGGACCACGCCCCTCCTGTCGGTTGTCGTTCTCGGACCACGGACCACTGACCACGGATCACGCCTTCCCCGTTCCCGGGCCCCGGTCGTCCTGCTACGATCGTCGCAGTGGGAATCGGGACCGCCGCCGCGCTGCTGCTCGTCGGGCTCGTCCTCTCGGCGTTCTTCTCCGGCGTCGAGACGGCGCTCACGGCGCTGCCCTACTCGCGGGTGGCAGCACTCGCCAAGGGCGGCGGGCGCGCCACGCGGTGGGCGTGGCGACGCTGGGTCGGGCGGCCGCAGCGGGTCCTGACCGCGATCCTGGCCGGCAACACGCTGGTGAACGTCGGCATCTCCGCCGTCGCCACCGACGTCGCGGTCAACATCTTCGGAAACAAGGGGATCGGCCTCGCGATCGGAGGCACGACGCTGGTCGTGCTGCTGTTCGGGGAGGTCACCCCGAAGACGCTGGCGCGCGCCGGCCCCGAGGCGCTCGCCCGCCGGGTGATCGTCCCCGTTGCGCTCCTGGAGTGGTTGCTGACCCCGTTGGTCGTCCCGTTCCTCGGACTGTCCCAACTCGTTGCCCGCATCCGGCGCGTCAAGTTGGAACGCGCCCCGACCCACGCCCGCCCCGAGGACGTCCGCTTCCTCCTGGCGATTGCCCGGCAGGAGGGGCACGTCTCCGAGCTGCAACACGCCATGCTCGAGGCGGTGCTCCGGTTCGAGGGCGCGCTCGTCCGCGAGGTGCAGATCCCCCGCACCGATGTGGTCTTCCTCCCGGACACGCTCCCGATCGAGGAAGTCCGGACCCGGGTGCTGCGGCACGGGTATTCGCGCTACCCGGTCTACCACGGCCGCGACGACAACGTGACCGGCATCCTGCTCGCCAAGGACCTGATGCGGCCGGAGGCCAGACAGGGCGCATGGACGTCGTTCCTGCAGCCCCCGCTGTTCGTGCCCGAGAGTAAGCGCGTGGTCGACCTGCTGCGGGAGATGCGCGAGCGCCGCAGCCACATCGCGCTCTCGGTCGACGAGTACGGCAACCTGGCGGGCCTCGTGACCCTCGAGGACCTCCTCGAGATGATCGTCGGGGACATCCAGGACGAATTCGACACCAAGGAGCCCCCGGTCCACGTCGAGGCGCCGGGCCGCTGGCTGGTGCGCGGATCGCTGCCGCTCGACCGCCTCGCGCGCCTCACCGGCCGGCCGATCGAACGCGCCACCGACTACACGTCGGTCGCCGGGCTGCTGCTCGCGCTCGCGGGACGCGTGCCGGAGGTGGGGAGCCGCTTCGAAGTGGATGGGCTGGCGTTCGAGGTCGCGGAGGCCTCTCCGCGCCGCATCCACCAGGTCCGCGTCACGATCGCGGCACCAGCGGCTTGACGGATGCCATGCCGGCGCGGCTTCAGCGCCCGAATGTCCGTCGCAGAAAGAAGTACTCGTTGATCGGGCCGTCGTCCTCCAGCGCCGGGGTCCCGGGTGCGCCAGCGATGAGGTCGGTCATCGGGATCTCCCGAGCGAGGACGAGGTTGAACTGTGCCTCGGCCGTCGAGGACGGGCCCCATTCCAGCAGATCGTGAACAGCTGCGGGCGGCATCCGCATGGCCAACTCCGACCCCGACGCCGAGGGAATCGGCTCCATGCTGGCGAGGAAGTGCAGCCCCCAACCTTCCATCGAGCCGAAGACACGGACATAGGGGAACGAAGCGCGGAGGGCTTGCGCGAACGCGACCAGCACCCTCAACTCCCCCCCGGGCACCCACTGCTGCACCACACCGCCCGGCCGCAGATGTCTCTTGACCGTTTCGTAGAATTCCCGGGAGTAGAGAAGGCTCGAGCCCGCCGCCTCGGGAGGAGGCGGAGGGTCGATGATGACGACGTCGTAAGCCTCACCCGAGCGCTCGAGGTACCGGCGCCCGTCGTCGATGACGATCTGGGCGCGAGGCGATTTGAGAAGGTCCGGACCTCCGGGGTGGAAAAACCCGAAAAGCAAGGGCACGCTCGGCACCAGTTCGACTGCCCGCGACCGGATCCCCCAGGAAAGTGCCGACCGGAAGGTCGTCCCCATGCCGAAGCAGATCGTCAGGGCGCTCGTTGGCGGTGTGCGCCTTATGGCCAGCGGCAGGTGGGCCATCATCTTCGTGATCGGCGTCAGGCTCGTCATGCCGATGCCGTTTACCAGCAGACGCTTGTCCATGCCCTCGCCCCAGGCGATCACCGTGGCGGTCGAGTCCCTGCGGACCACCGCATTGGGTAAGCTCTCCTCAAAATCGGCGGTCAAGAGGGCGAGGACCAGCGACAGCGCGGCCGCGAGCCCAACAGCCCACGCAGGGCGCACCTTCCGTGTGGCGCCGAACGGAGCTGAAAGCGGCGAGCGCAGGAGGGCAACGAGGAGCACCAGGAACGCGAGCGCCAGCAGCGCCCAGCGTTCGCCGACTGCCGGAAGCAGCAGGAACGCCGCGGCAAGGGGGCCGAGGATGCAGCCGACGATGTTGACCGCGTACGCCGAACCGGCCCGCTGAGGATCACCGCGCGACCAACGATCCACGAGAAGCGGCGTCACGAAGCCGAGAACCGCGCAAAACGGCCCGATGCCCAGGGCAACGCGCAGGAGCCCGCCGCCTATCCCTCCGGGGAAAGGCAGGCGGTAGTCGGCCGCCAACAGCGGCAGAACACCCAACGCGCCGAGCGCGCTGAACAGGACCGCGCCGGGGGTGCGGGTCGCCGCGCCGGAGGCGCGACGCAAACGAAAGCGGTACAGCCGCGACCCGGCGAAGGTGGCCACGAAGTAGAGGGCGAGGATCGAGGCGAAGCTGTAGACGACGGTGCCGAGGTACGGGGTGAACTGGCGCACCCAGATCACCTCCATCGCCATGCTGACAAACCCGGTGGTGAAGAGCGCCGCCGGGGCTCGCTCCCCGGCTCGTGGTTCGGCGGACGCGATCACCGCCGGCCTCGCGTCCGGCTGTTCCTCGGCTGGCTCCTCCGCCAAGCGCAGACTCAGGGCGAGAGCCGAGATCCCCAGGACCGCGTTCAACCCCCCAGAAAAAGCCAGGGTTCCGCGGAAGCCGAGGAGCTCGATCAGGACGAACGCCGAGGCCAACGTCCCCAGCGTCGCCCCTGTAATGTTGGCGAGGTACAGGTAGCCGAACGCGAGATCGGCCTCGCCTGCAGTGGCGAGGCGGCGAATGGCCCCGATCGCGAGCGGAAACGTCGCCCCCATTCCGAAGCAGAACGGCAGCAGCGCCACGCAGATCCAGACCCCCGACGCCACGTAATACGCGCCCGATCCCCACGCGCCACCGGCACCACCCCCCGCCAGCAGGTTCCGTCCCAACGCCAGGACGGCGGGCACGGTCAGACTGGACGACGCTATCAGCAACTCGGTCACTCCATAGAATCGGATTAGGGTTGCGCGACGGCTGCCGGCCAGACGGCGAGTGAGCAGGCCCGCCGTCCAACTCCCCAGAGCCAGCCCCGCCATGAACACCGAGAGAACGATCGATACGGTGGGCGTCGTGACCCCGAACTGGGCCATGGCCAGGCGCAGCCAGACCACCTCGTACACCAGGCTGCAGAAACCCGAGACGAGGAAGAAACCAAAGAAGTACGGCATCACGCCTTTCGGCGCCGGTTTCCCCAGACGGGCGCCGGCCGACCTTGCATCATCCACGGGCACCGGTCCTCACGAATTCGGCAACGCCGTACCTGTCGCGACTCGGGTACGACGGCCCCGATGAATGCGCCAGGCTCGCTCTTGAAGAGAAGGAGCTGGCGTTCGAGGTCGCGGAGGCCTCTCCGCGCCGCATCCACCAGGTCCGCGTCACGATCGCGGCACCAGCGGCTTGACGGCGGCGGTGATCGGGGGCTTCCCCGCGAGGACCGCGAGGACGTTGTCAACGGCCAGCTCGGCCATCGCCGCCCGCGCTTCCCTGGTGGCCGAGCCGAGGTGCGGCAGCAGCACCACGTCCATGCGCCCGAGCAGGCCGGGGTTCACCTCGGGCTCGCGTTCGTAGACGTCGAGCCCCGCTCCCGCGAGGGCGCCGCTCTCGAGCACCCGCACCAGCGCCTCCTCGTCCAGCACCTCGCCGCGGCTCGTGTTGACCAGGATCGCGCCGCGCGGCAACAGGCGGAGCCGCCGTTCGTCGATCAGGCGCCTGGTCTGGGGGGTCAACGGGCAGTGCAGCGACAGCACGTCGGCCCGCGCCAGCAGCGTGTCGAGCTCCGCCACGAACTCGGCGCCGGAGGCCTCGTCCGGCGGCTTCGGCGAACGGCCGTGGTACGCGACGTTCATCCCGAACCCGACCGCGCGCCGCGCCACCGCGGCGCCGATCCGCCCCATGCCGACGATCCCCAGCGTCTTCCCATTCAGGCCGGTCCCCAACAGCAGGTCCGGCTTCCAACCCGTGAAGCCGCCGCTGCGGACCAGCCCGTCCCCTTCCCCGATGCGGCGGGCGACGGCGAGGATCAGCGCCCAGGCGAGGTCCGCGGTGGCGTCGGTCAGGACGTCGGGGGTGTTGGTGACCCAGACGCCCGAGGTGCGCGCGGCCTCGAGGTCCACGTTGTTGACGCCGACCGCGTAGCTGGCCACCAGCCTGAGCCGCGGGCAGAGCGCGAACACCTCGGCCGCCACCCGGTCGGCCGGCAAGCAGACCAGGGCGTCCGCCTGGCCGACGAACTCCACCATGTCGCGGCCGACGAGCGCGGGGCCGGGCCGGCGCACCCGTACCTGGTGGCGCTCCTGCAGGCGCGCGAGCGCGCCGCCGGGGAGGGGCGCCGTGACGGCGACCTCAGCCAACCGGGACCTCCCACCCCTCGACCGGCGCCAGGATGCGCACGAGGTCCTCCTCGATGCGGCCGGACTTCGGGGTCTCGACGATCCGGCCGACCTCCGCGCCACCCGCCGTCACCACGATCGTCGGCACCAGCTCCACCGGCCCGAACGGGTACAACGCGGGATCCGCGGCCTTGCTGCGGTCCACTCCCACGAGGCGCGGCGCGTCGAACGGCGACGCCTTCCCGAGCGCCGCCAGCACGGCCTCCAGGCGGGGGATCTGCTCGCGCGAGTCGGGACACCAGGTGCCCATCGCCACCGCGAGGCCGTAGCGCAGCTTCGCCGAGCGCAGCAGGTCGAGCCACTTCTCCTGCGGCCGGTACGCCGCCGCCTCCTCGTGCCAGCCGGGGATCTCGCGGTCGAGCCGCACCGGGTCGAGCACTCCGTACCACACCGGAACGTACCGCGGCAGCGGTCCCTCGCCCGCCCGGACCCTGAGGATGCGGTCGCCGACCCGCAGGCGGGTGGCGACGTCGAAGCCGGCCGCGACCGTTCCGACGTGCGGGTAGCGCCCGAGCAGGTGCGGGCGGGGCGTCAGCGTGACGAAGAGCTGAGAGCCGCCGGTGTCCGGCCCGGAGAGCGCGATCCCGACCGCTCCGGCGGCGAACGGGGCCAGGGAGAGCTCGTCGCGCATCACGAACCCCGGTCCGCCCCACCCGTCGCCGCGCGGGTCGCCGCCCTGCACCACGAAATCCGGCTCGACGCGGTGGAACGTGAGACCGTCGAAGAACTTCTTGTCGGCCAGGGCGGCCAGGCGGAAGCACGCCAGTGGGGCGTTCGAGGCGTCGAGCGCGATCTGCAACGTGCCGCGCACCGTCACCACCTCGAGCCATCGGGGCGAGCCGGCCCAGCGGACGACCTCGCGGTAGAACGCGGGATCTTCGCCGGTCTTCACCTCCGGCAGCGGGCGCGACACGCCGTGCGCGGCGAGAGCCTGCCACGCGGCCCGCGCCACGACCGGGTCCGGCGAGCCGGTCAGGCCCTCGAGCGCGGCGCGCGTGCCGTCGGAAAGGACCTTCCCTTCGCCGAGCGCGGCGATCAGCGCCACCGCCGCGTCCGGCACCGCCGCCCTCCGCTCGCGGGCGAGCAGCCGCAGCAGTTCCGGCTCTGGGGGCGCCGCCTTGCGTCCGGCGAGGGCCTCGACCGCCGCCGCCCGCACGAACGGGTCCTCATCCCCCAGGCGCTGGGCGATCGCCGGCGTGACCGCGCCGCCGGCGCCGTCGCGCAGCGCCTCCACCGCCGCGAGCCGCACTTCGGCCGCAGGGTCGGCAAGCGCCGCAAGGAGCCTCGCCTCGCCCCGGGGCATGCGCCCCATGGCCCGTACGGCGGCCAGGCGCCGGGCCAGCTCGGGCGAGGCGAACCACGCGCCCACCGCCGCGTCGGCCTGCGCGGCGCCGGTGCGCGCAAGCGCCGCCAGTGCCTCGCCCGCCACCCACGGTTCGCCGGCAGCCAGGATCCCCTCGAGCTGTGCGCCGCAGCAGCGTGCGGCCCCTGCCAGGCGGATCGCGACGACCCTCTCCTGCACCCTGGGCGGATCGCCGTCGGCAAGGGTTCGGCCGACGGCCGCCACCGCCGCCGGCGGCAGCATGCGCGCCGGCGCGCGGTCGAGCGTGTTCGCGAGGCCTTCCATCGCCGCGATCCGGACCCGCGCGTCGGCATCGCCGAGGCCCGCGAGCGACTCGCGCCACAGCGCCCCGGGCGAGGCGCGGCGGGCGCCTTCGAGCGCCGCCGTGCGCACCAGCGGGTCGGCATCCCGGCTCGCCCGGCGCAGCCCGGCCACCGCCTCGGCCCGGCCCGAGCGCGCCAGCGACCCCGCCGCCGCGTAGCGCACGCCCGGGTCGCGTCTCGTCAGCTGGCCGGTGGCGCGCCGGATCCACAAGGTGCCGGGAAAGCGCCACAGCTCCTGCAGGATGGCCGCCTGCACCGCAGGGGTCCTCTCCCGGCCCAGCCGCTGCAGCAGCCAGAGGTCGCACTCCGGGCACAGGGCCCTTCCTGCCCCCCACGCGGCGGCGGCACGAACGTCGGGCGCGGGATCTTGCAGCAGGCGGCGCAGCTCGCCCCCCAACGCCTCGCGCTCGTGGGTCCCGGCCGGCAGCGTCGCGACGAGACGTCCGGCGGCTGCCGCCGCCGCGGCGCGGACGCTGGCATACGGGTCGCGCGCCAGCTGCGCGACGAGCGGCGTCGCGCCCGGGTTCGCGAGCAGGCCGAGAACGCCGGCGGTCTCGGCGCGCACCGCGGGCTCCGCGTCCCCCGCCAGCGCCGCCAGCGCCGGCGGGTCGAAACGGCGCGCGTCCGCCAGCGCGAGCAGCCGCGCCTGCGCCTGCGGGCCGCCCGCGGCCGGCTCCGCCGCGAGGGCAGGCGACGGCCAGCAACCGGCCGCCGCGAGCAGGAGCGCCGCCAACGTCAAGCGGCGAACCGCGGCACGCACGGCGGGCGCGGTCCGCGACGCCGCGCCCGTCATCGCGGGCGCTCCGGGGCGCGTTCGCCAGCGGCCGCTTCGTTGAAGCACGCGTAGCAGATCGGCCCCGCCTCGGTGTCCATCTTCTTCCATTCGCCGAGCGGACCGAGATCGCGCCCGCAGCGGAAGCAGTGGCGCTCGTCCCTCGTCTCGACCCGGCTCTCGTCCGTCACGGCTGCGGCGCCCTCGCAATCTCCCACATTCTCGCCGATTCCCGTCGCGACCGCCACTCATCGAGGCAGGCCACAGGAGAGACGTGGTCCGTGGTCCGTGGTCCGAGCCGGCCGCGCCGGCCGCAGGCCGCGCGGCCTCGAGCGCCTCCCTCGAAGACAAAGAAGCGCGCCCGGCGGGCGCGCCCCACATTAGAACTAACTACAACGACAGGCAGGGCGCCGCAGCTTGCGGCGTGCAGCCGCGCCGCCGAGAGTGGGCCAGATGCTAGGAGGGCAAGGCGGTCGGACCGGAGCGTAGCCGGAGGCTACGTGAGGACCCGAACCGCCGCAGCCCGACAACGCAGATGGTCCGCTATCGGCGGCGCCTCGCTAAGCGCCGTGGACCAACCGCTCTGCCAGGACCGGCGGCAGCCCCGCGCCCAGGATCCGCCGCCTCGCCCCTTCGACGTTGTACGCCACCCGGTAGAGCGTGAACCGGCGGGCGTCCGAGTCGTAGAAACCGTACGAGGCGCGCGGGTCGCGGTCGCGCGGTTGCCCGACCGAGCCCGGGTTGATCAGGTAGCGGCGCGTGGGGTCGAGGTCGATGACGACGCGGTTACCCCGCAGCAGGACGCCGACCACGCTCTCGCGCCCGCCTTCGTCCGTCCGCTCGAACATGCACGGCACGTGCGAATGGCCGAAGAACGTCACGCTCGTTGCGATCGCCGCGAACGCTTGCTGCGCCTCGTCCTCACCGAACAGGTAATCGTCCTCGTCGCTCGGCGAGCCGTGACAGATCGCGAGGTCCGCCTCCACCGTCCTCGGGCCCGCCGGCAGGGCGTCGAGGTAGCGCCGGTTCACCGACGTCAGGACTTCAGCGGTCCAGAGCGCGGCGAGCCGGGCGTGCGGGTTGAAGAACACCGCCCCCCGGCCGGGGTCCAGCACGACGCGGTCGTGGTTGCCGCGCACCGAGATCACCGCCGCCCCCATCCGCCGGAGGCGCTCGATGACCTGGTTCGGCGCCGCACCGTAACCGACCGCGTCGCCGAGGAAGAGCACGGCATCCCGGCGCTTGCGGGCGGCGTGGGCGAGCACCGCCTGAAATGCCTCCAGATTGCCGTGGATGTCCGAGATGACGAGGTACCTCATGCGGCTTCCCAGATCTGTTGTCGTCGCTTCTCTTCGTAGGGGCGGCCCTTGCGGCCGCCCGCGAGTGGGTGAACGCAAACGCCTCGACCGCGGCGGGCGGGGGCAAGCCCCGCCCCTACATCAGAAGCGAACACGGCGCGACCGCAAGGCGGGCGGGGGCGCCCGCCCCGAGGGGTTGGACCATCCCACACGTTTGGACGTCCGTCCCACGGGTTGAGGGACGTGGGGCGCGACCGCCGGGCGCGTTGTCGTTGCGCTTCTGCGTAGGGGCGGCCCTCGCGGCCGCCCGCGAGCGGGATCACTGGCGGCCCTCGAGCAGCATGGCGACGCGCCCGGCGAGCGCCGCCGCATCCTCCCCCGCCTCGGGCCGGATGGTCAGGTCGGCGGCGCGGTAGTGCGGCAGGCGCTCGGAGTACAGCTCGAACGCCCGCTCGGGGGAGCCGAACAGCGGCCGCTCGCCGCGCTTCCCCGGCAGGCGGCGCGCGATCTCGCCCCAGGGCACGTCCAGGAACACGGAGACGCCGACACGGCGGATCAGCTCACGGTTGCCGGACTGCACGAACGTGCCCCCCCCGGTGGCGACGACGCATGCCGCGAAGCGGGCGCACGCGGCCAGTTGGCGCGCCTCCTCGGCCCGGAAGGCCCCCTCGCCGCGCTCGCTGAAGACCCGCGCCACGCTCATCCGCAGACTCGCCTCCACCCGGGCGTCGAGGTCGAGGAACAGCGTCCCGGCGCGGCACGCCAGCGCCCGGCCCGTGGCGGTCTTCCCCGCGCCCATGAACCCGATGAGGAAAACCCGCACGCGCCCCGCCTTCCATGCCGGCGCTACTCGCGGGTCGCGAACCGCTCCATGAAGCGGGTCGAGAGCCTGCCCTCGACGAAGTCAGGCTCCTCGAGGATCCTGAGGTGGAGCGGGATCGAGGTGCGCACCCCGCCGATGACGAACATCGAGAGCGCCCGCTTCGCCCGCCGGATCGCCTCGCGCCGGTCCGCGCCGTACGCGATCACCTTGGCGAGCAGCGAGTCGTAGTTGGGCGGGACGCGGTAGCCGCGGTAGATGTGGGTGTCGATCCGCACCCCGGGCCCGACCGGGAACGCCAACTCCGTGATCTCGCCGGGGGACGGCGCGAACGTCACCGGGTCCTCGGCGTTGACGCGGAACTCGATCGCGTGCCCGCGGATCGCCGGCCGGCGTCGGATCGACAACGGCTGCCCGTTCGCCACCCTGATCTGCTCGAGCACCAGGTCCACGCCCGTCACCAACTCGGTCACGGGGTGCTCGACTTGGATGCGCGTGTTCATCTCCATGAAGTAGAACTGGCCGTCGTTGTATAGGAATTCCACCGTGCCCGCGCTCGTGTAGCCGACCGCGACGGCGGCCTCGACCGCGGCCTCGCACATCCGCTCGCGCAACTCCGCGTCCACGGCGACCGACGGCGCCTCCTCGATCAGCTTCTGGTGGCGGCGCTGGATCGAACACTCGCGCTCGCCGAGCGCCAACACCCGGCCCTGCGTGTCGCCGATCACCTGGATCTCGATGTGCCGGGGCTCGGTGAGGTACTTCTCGAGGTAGACGTCGCCCGAACCGAACGCCCGCTCGGCCTCGTGCCGCGCCGTGTCGAAAACCTGGCGCAGCTCGCGCGGGTCGCGCGCCACCCGCATCCCCTTGCCGCCGCCCCCGGCCGAAGCCTTGAGGATCACCGGGTAGCCCACGGTCTCGGCGAGCGCGACCGCCTCCTCGCGCGAGGCGAGCGGCTCGGAGGAGCCCGGCAGCACCGGCACGCCGCGCGCCGTGACGGTCCGCCGGGCGTTGGCCTTGTCCCCCATCGACCGGATCGCCTCCGGCGGCGGGCCGATCCAGACCAGGCCGCACTCCTGCACCACCTCGGCGAAGTGCGCGTTCTCGGCGAGGAAGCCGTAGCCGGGGTGGAGCGCGTCGGCGCCGGTGATCTCGGCGGCGGCGATCACCGCCGTGATGTTGAGGTACGAGGCGGCGGCGGACGCCGGCCCGATGCACACGGACTCGTCGGCCATGCGCACGTGGAGCGCGTCGCGGTCAACCTCGGAGTGCACCGCCACGGTGGCGACGCCAGCCTCGCGGCACGCGGCGATGATTCGCAGGGCGATCTCCCCGCGGTTCGCGATCAGGACTTTCGAGATCATGGCTGGCTACGACGGCCGGATGCCGAACAGGCGCTCCCCGAACTCCACCGGCTGCGCGTTCTCCGGGAACCGGCGCACGACGAGCCCCGAGACGTCCGCCTCGATCTCGTTCATCAGCTTCATCGCCTCGACGATGCACAGCACCTGGCCCTTCTGCACGAAGTCGCCGATCTTGATGTACGGCTCGGCGTCGGGGCTCGGGGCCGCGTAGAAGGTGCCGACGATCGGCGAGGTGACGAACGAGAGCCCGTCGTCCTCGGCGGGCGCGACCGCGCCGTGCGCGGGCCGCGCCGCGGCGTCGCCGCCCGGCAGCGCCGGGCCGCTCGCCATCTGGCTCGCCGCCGCGAACTGCGGCGGCAGCAGCGGCGCCCCGAAGCGGGGATCGAGCTGCGGCGACGCCGGGACCCCGTCCACGCGCACCCGCACCCCGTCCTTCTCGATCTCGAGGCCGCCGATCCTGGTTTCGGAGACGATTCGAATCAACTCGCACAGCTCGGCAAAAGTGAACATCCCCATCCTCTCAGACGAACTCGTGGCGCAGGCGATGGGCCGCGAGGCGGCTCGCGAAACGCGCCTTGCCCGGGTTGCCGTCACGGCCCACGACGGTCAGCAGGAAGTACGCGTCGGTGATGCTGGTGATCAGCACGACCTTGTGCTCGGCCGCCACCGTGACCTGGTCGAGGGCGCCGAGCTGCAGCTCGCGGTTGGCCGAGGTGACGTCGCGCAAGAACGTCGAGAACTCGGCGATCAGTTCCTCGACCTCGTCCGGCCGCTCGCTCCAGCTGGTCACGGGGATCCCGTCGCGGTCGGAGATCACCATCACCGATACGCCGGCACAATCCCTGACGCCGGTCAAAGCGTTTTCGAAGGTCATCGCAGCGCTCGTTCCTCGCCCAGTGTAAGCGACGCCAGCCAGCGCTGCAACGCGGCGATCTTGCGCTCGCGCGGGTCGAGCGGGGGAGGCTCTTCGGGCAGCGGCACCATCATGTCGCGCACCAGCGCCAGCAGGTCGCCCGCCTCGACGTTGCCGGGCTCGCGCTCGAGCAGCCGTTCGAGCACCGCCACCGCCTCGCCGAGCGCCTGCTGCTGCACGTACAGCCGCGCCAGCGTCAACGACGCGGGCGGCTGCACCGGCTCGGTGGCGGCCTGGGCGGCCGACGCCTGCAGCACGGCCTTGAGCAGCGCCGGCGCCTGATCGGTCTCCGGCACGGTGAACAGGTCGGAATCTGGGGGCGCCGCCGGGACCGGGGCCGCGGCGGCCGGCTCGGCCAGGAACGCCTCGGGCGGCGGCTGCGCGAGCCCGACACCGGCCGGCGCCGGGTACGCCTCCTCGAACGCCGCCTCCGGCAGGGGCGGCTCGACCGCGGGCACCGCGGGCGGCAGCGTCACCGCAGTGGGCATCGCCGCGACCGGCGCGGGCGGCGCGTCGGGCTCGAACTCGAACCCCACCAGCGGCGCCGAGGCCGGCTCGACCACCGCCGCCAACGCCGGCGGCCCGGCGGCGGCGGCGCCGGCCATGAACTCCTCCGCCCGAGCCACGGCGGTGCGGGTCTCCAACGGCTCCACGGCAGCTGCGGGCGTGGGTTGGGCGAACGCCGCGGCCGCCCCGGCCGGGGACGCCGGCGCCGGTTCCACGACCGGCGCGGGCGCACTCCCTCCGAACGGTTCCTCGGCGGGGGGCGCCGGCAGCGGCGGCGCCTCGGCGGCGGCGGCCGGGTCGGGGGCCGCCGCGTCGCTCGAGAGGGCGTCCACCGCGGCCTGCAACACCTCGTCGCCGGGGACCAGCTCGAGGCAGCGCGCCATCGCTTCCAGCGCGCGCGGGCGCTGGCCGAGCGCCAGGTACGCCTCGCCCAGCAGCCGCCAGGCGACCGGGTTGCCGGGATCGAGCGCGAGCGCCTCGCGCAGGCCGTTCACCGCCTCGGTGGACTCCCCTGCCTCGATGCAGGCACGCCCGAGGGAGACCCAGGCGGCGACGTAGCGCGGGTGGTGCGCCAGCCCGGAACGCAGCACCTGGGCCGCCTCGGCGGCGTGGCCGTCGCGGCGCAGCAGCTCGCCCAGCTGGTAGAACTGCCGCGACCCCGGGTTGACCGCCAGATCCCGCTGCAGGTCGGCGATCCTGCGCGTGTTCTCGATCATCAAGCCATTCTATACCGAATCAAGGTCCCGCGGACCACCGCGGTGAAGGCGGAAACGCCTGACGCCAGCTCGCGTGGGGCCTTGCCGGCCTGCTGGCCACCCGTTGGAACCACCACGTCCGGTGGGAGGCCGGCGGCGCCGGTCCGGCGCTTCGCGCGAACGCGACAGCGCACGCGTGACCCAAGAAACCTGACCCCAATACCTTCGACGCGGGCGGGGGTGGCCTGCCGCTCATCCTCGATCGCGAGCGGCGCGGCGCCGGCTGGTCTCCCCTCGCGCTATACTATGGAAAATGTGCTGCAGAAGGAGATACGGAAGCGCCAGCGCATGACGACGACGGACGGCCCTCCGCGCGCCGACGCGACCGCGGACCTCAAGAGCATCTTCTGGTCCGTGCCCGCCTTCTACTTCCGCGTCACGGCTGACGGAACGATCGTCGATTTCCGCCCGGGGCGGGCGGATGACCTCCATCTGCCGCCGGAACGGTACTTCGGCAGGCGAATGGCCGAACTGCTGCCCGAGGCGGTCGGGCGTCAGGTGGCGGACGCGATCGCAGCGACGATTGCGAAGCGAGTCGCCACGACCGTCGAATACCCGCTGACGGTCCCCTCCGGCGAGAAGAGGTTCGAGGCGCATCTCGTCCCCTATGAGGCCGACCAAGCCGTGCTGGTGGTGCGGGACATCAGCGACCGGCACCGAGCCCTGGAGGCGATGAACGCGGCGCGAGCCGATCTCGAGACGCAGGTCATCGCCAGGACCGCGACGCTGGAGCAGACGCTGGCGGCGCTGCGGGAGAGCGAAGAGCGCTTCCGCGCGCTGGCGGAGAACTCCCCTGACGTGATCATGCGCTTCGACCGGGACGGCCGCCACCTCTACGCCAATGGGCAGGTCCTGGCGATGACCGGCATCCCGGCCCCCGACTTCATCGGCAAGACACCCCGCCAACTGGGTTTCCCGGAGGCGCTGTGCGAGTTGTGGTATGGGGCGATCAGCAGCGTCTTCGCCACCGGGCGGACGCAGCACGTCGAGTTCGAACTGCCCACCCACATCTGGATCGACTGGCTCCTGGTGCCCGAGTTCGCCGCCGATCGAAGCGTCGCCGCGGTGATCGCCGACGCTCGCGACATCACCACGATCAAGCACGTGGGGGAGGCGCTCGAGCGCCGGGTCGCCGAGCGGACCGCGGAGCTGGCGGCGGCCAACGCGGCCTTGCACGCGGAGATCGCCGAGCGCCGGCGGACCGAGGAGGAGGTCAGAAGGTCGCTGGCCTGGCAGGAGGAGATCTTCGAGGGCTCTCGCGACGCCATGTTCATCAGCGACGCCGGGTCCCGTTTCACGGCGGTGAACGGCGCGGCGTGCGAGCTGACCGGCTACTCGCGCGACGAGCTCCTCCGCGCGCGCATCCCCGACCTGCACGAAGATATGGACCTCCACGCCTTCGAGGCGTTCCACGACCGTATCTTCGCCGGAGAGGAGATCGTCAGCGAAGCCAGGATCCGGCGCAAGGACGGACGCAAGGTCGACACCGAGTTCAACAACCGCCGCGTCGTCATCGGCGGCGCCAGCTACATGCACACGGTGGCCCGCGACGTCACCCTCCGCAAGCGGGCCGAGGAGGATCTGCGAAAGTCCAAACAGATCATCGAAGGCGTTCTCGAATCGATACCCGTTAGCGTCTTCTGGAAGGACAGAGATCTCGGCTATCTGGGCTGCAACGCCATATTTGCCAACGATGCAGGCTTCGCCGATCCGCAGGAGCTCATCGGGCAAGGACGATTTCGCCATGGGGTGGAGAGAACAGGCGGAGCTCTACGGGCGGATGACCGACAGGTGATGAGCGCGGCCGCGCCAAGATGAACATCGCGGAACCGCAGACGACACCGGAAGGCAACACGATCTGGCTGAGTGACGAGCAAGGTACCGCTGATGCAAGGCCGACGGGAAGATCTATCGGCCTGCTCGGAACGTGTACGACGACGTCACCGAGCGCAAGCACGCCGAGGAGGCGCTGCGCGAGAGCGAGGAGCGCTATCGCCTGATCGCGGAGAACACCGCCGACGTCATTTGGACGCTCGATCTCGCGACCCGCCGTCTCACCTACGTGAGCCCTTCCGTCGAGAAGCTGCGCGGCTTCAGCGCGAAAGAGGTGCTGGCACAGCCGTTCGGGGCCGGCCTGACGCCGGATTCGTTGCGTCGCGTCGAAGCATACCTCGCTGCGTCCCTTGCGGCGTTTGCGGCTGGGGACCAATCGGCCGGGACCGGCACGATAGAAGCCGACATGCCGACCAAGGATGGCGGCGTCGTGCAGACCGAGGTCGTGGCCACTGCACTGACCGATGCGAGCGGCCGGGTGACCAGCGTTCTCGGTGTCACACGCGATATCACCGAGCGGAAGCATGCCGAGGCGGCCCTGCGGGAAAGCGAGGAGCGGTATCGCAGCTTGTTCGAGCAGTCGCCGCTCGGCATCTACCGCACCACCCCGGACGGCCGCATCCTGGTCGCGAACCCTGCGCTCGTGCAAATGCTGGGCTATGCCTCAATGGACGAGTTGCGCTCACTGAACCTGGAAGAAACCGGTTTCCAGCCCACGTATCCGCGCCATCTATTCAAGGCCGCGATCGAGCGCGTGGGCGAAGTCAGGGACTTCGAGACCATCTGGACCACGAAGGATGGCCGGCGGGCGTATCTACGGCACACCGCGCGCCAGATCCGGGACGCCGACGGAAGAAGTCTCTACTACGAAGGCACCGTCGAAGACGTCACCGCGCAGCGACGCGGCGAGGAGGAGCGGCGGCGGCTGGTTGCCGCGGTAGAGCAGGCCTCCGAGACGATCGTGATCACGGACACCGAGGGCCGGATGGAATACGTCAACCCGGCGTTCGAGCGCACGAGCGGCTACACGCGCGAGGAAGCGATCGGAAGAGAACTCAACATGCTCGACAGCGGCGAGCACGACGACGCCTACTACGCGAGCCTCTGGCAGACGATCACCCACAGTGAGAACTGGCATGGACGCTTCGTCAACCGGCGCAAGGATGGCAGCCTCTACGAAGAGGAGGCCGTGATCTCGCCGATCCGGGACGACAACGGGACGATCGTGAACTTCGTCGTGGTCAAGCGGGACGTTACGCAGGAGGTGGCGCTCCAGACACAGCTTCGTCAAGCACAGAAGATGGAGGCGGTCGGCATCCTTGCGGGCGGCGTGGCGCACGACTTCAACAACCTGCTGCAGGGGATGCTCAACCATGTCGAGGTCGTTCGCGGCCGGCACGCCGATGCCGACCGAATGGCAGCGACGATGACCGAGCTGGAGGCCGAGATTCGCCGCGGTTCGACCCTCACTCGCCAACTCCTGCTGTTCGCCCGGCGCGAAACGGCGAAACCCGAGCAGTTCGATCTCAACGCCGGCATCCGTGGCGCGGCCACGTTTCTCCGCCGCCTCATCCGCGCCAACATCAACTACAGCATGGACCTCGCCGATGAGCCGCTGCCCGTGACCGCGGACCGCGGCCAGATCGACCAGGTGCTCATGAACCTGGTGGTCAACGCCGTGGAAGCCATGCCCGCTGGGGGAAGCCTGACCATCCGCTCCGGGCCGCCAGGGGGAGGACTGGGTGTGGTTTGCCGCGGATGACACCGGGGGCGGCATCCCGGTCGAGGTCCGCGACCGAATCTTCGAACCGTTCTTCACCACCAAAGGCAAGGGGACGGGGCTCGGGCTCTCGGTGGTGCACGGCATCGTGACGCAGCACGGCGGCGCATTGACGTTCGAGGATCGGCCCGGTGGCGGCACCTCGTTCCGCGTCGCGCTCCCGCGAGCGGGCTCGGGCGAACACTCCATCGTGTCCACCCCGACGGCAGACCGGTCCGCGGCACCGAGCGGGCACGGCGAGCGGGTGCTGGTGGTCGAGGACGAGGACGGGGCGAGGCAGGGCTTGGTCGAGATCCTCCAGATGCTCGAGTACGACGTGGTGGCCGTCGGGAGCGGCGAGGAGGCGGGGCTTCTTCCGCAGGATCCGGGGTTCGACGTGCTGCTCACCGATCTGATGCTGCCCGGGGTCGCGGGAAGCGACCTCGCGCGCGGGCTGGCGGACCGTTGGCCCAACCTGAAGGTGATCCTGATGTCCGGCTACGCGGAGGACGAGGCGGTGCGGCGCGGGGCCTTTACCGGGCATGTCCGTTTCCTGCAGAAGCCGTTCGACTTGGCGTCGCTGGCCCGCGAGATCCGCTCCGCGCTCGAGGAGTGAACGGGACGTCCCCTGGGGGCGCGGCCAGCGCCTCCAGCCCCTAAGGCGTGGTCCGTGGTCCGTGGTCCGTGAAGGAGCGTGACGCAAGTAGGTGTCGGGGCTGGGCCGGCCCCGCCACGCCGAATTCAGGTGTAGGGGCGGGGCTCGCCCCCACCCGCCCTGAGCGCCCAATCATATCGCAGCGCCGGGAGAGGGGCTCGCCCCGCCGCGCCGGCTGGCGCTTGGCAATAGCGCAACAACGCCAGCCTGCCCCCTATACCGCGTCGGGATGTTGCAGAAGGGCTACCGGTACGCGGTGTCGTGGTCCGGGTGGAGGGTGAGGAGGCGCAGCCAGTCGCCTTCGCGGTAGGCGACGGCGCGGAAGCCGCGTCCGATTCGCAGCGAGTGAAGGCGGCCACCGTGCGGCCCGACGCGGGAAAGGATCGCCTCCCAGCGCAGGCCGGCATCGGCGTAGACCTGCTGCCATGACATGCCGGCGAGCTTGCGCAGCGCGTTGAGCACAGCGGTTTGGCCGTCCTTCGGCAAGGCGAACAGTTGCTTCTGGAAGACCGGGCTGTTGAGGTCGAGGCGCACGGGCGCCGGCTCGCTCATCGCTTGCCGCGCTTCGAGAGCTTGTCGAGGTCGGACGGCGCGGCCGGGTTGCCCTCCGCCCAGGCGACGGCTTCATCCAGCTCCTCGCTGACCCGCGCGGTGTGGAGCCAGCGCTCGTTGTCGGGAACGAAGTCGCCGAGCTTGACCACCCAGACGCCGGCTTCGAGCTCCTCGACCACGACGTGGCGTCCTGCGTACTCCTTGCCGAGAGCGATCTGCCCGCTCGCGCCGATTGTCTTGATGCTGCTCATGCGGTCCGTGCCCCCTTTCGTGCGGCATGATGGCATGATTGCACGAGGGCGTCAAGGAGCCCATGTCCCACCCCGATGTAGCGTCGTCCGGTGTAGGGGCGGGACGTAAGTCCTCGCCGTACCCCGTCTTGATCTGATTCGGTGGCCCGGCGATGCTCCGGGGATGGACGACGAGCGGATTATCGAGCAGGGCCAGCACCTTTCCGAAGAGCTTGCCGAGCAGCGACAGCAGGCCGGGCGGAAGCGCTTCTGGTGTCCGGTTGGCCTGCGCGCGCGCATCGTCGCGTACGCCGTGACCTGCAGCGCCGACGGCGAATCGCATCGCTGCATCGCCGACCGGCTCGGGATGAGGCAGCGCACCCTGTCGCGGTGGATCCGGACGTGGCGCCAGGCCGGCGCTGGCGTGCGGGCGGTCGCCATCGTCCCGGCCGAGCACCGCCACACCGTGGCGCCGGCAGCCCGCGGGTCAGTGCGCCTGCTCACCCCGCACGGCTTTGTGGTCGAGGGCCTCGACCCCGAGGTGCTCGTCTCCCTCCTGCAGGTCCTCGGGTGATCGGCTCCACCCGCTCGCTGCGGGTCTTCGCCTATGGGAAGCCCGCCGACATGAGGAAAGGCTTCGATGGCCTCTACGGCCTGGTCAAGGGCCACCTCGAGCGTGATCCACTCTCCGGTGATCTCTACCTGTTCGTCTCCGGCAATCGCAAGCGGGCCAAGGTCCTGATGTGGGACGGCACCGGCCTGTGCCTGTACGCGAAGCGGCTGGAGAAGGGACGCTTCGCCCAGGTGTGGGGCGAGGACACCCTGGAGCTCACCGTGGCGGAGCTGCAGCTGTTCCTCGAAGGCAGCGCATTGGTCGGCAAGGTTCGCGTTTCGCCGGCAGCGCTCTGCTTGAAATGCTTGACAAACGTCACCGAGATTGCGACTATTGCGCGTGCCAAGGCTGGAGCAGATCCGGGACGTTGACACGCTGCAGCAGGCCGCCATCCTCCTCGAGAAGACCGTCATTTCCCAGCAGCAGACCATCGCGAAGCTCAAGGTCGAGATCGCCCAGTTGCGTGGCGAGGGTGTCCCGGCCCAGCTCGAGCTCGACCTCTTGAAGGAGCAGCTCGAGGCGCTCAGGACGAAGGTCTTCGCCCCGTCCTCGGAGAAGCGCCCGCAGGACGGGGAGCCGAGCGCGCCGTCAGCACGCGAGCCCCGCCGCGGCCACGGCCCCAAGGCGCAGCCCCTCCTGCCGGTCTCGACCCTCCCCCACACCCTGCCTGAGGACGAGCGCACCTGTCCGGTGTGCCAGGGCCGGCTCGAGCCGATGGGCGAGCAGAGCGAGGACTCCGAGGAGATCACCGTCATCGAGGCCTCCTACCAGGTCGTCACCCACAAGCGGGCCAAGTACCGCTGCAGCTGCAACGCCTCCGTGGTCACGGCGCCGGGTCCTCTCAAGCTCACACCTGGCGGCCGCTACTCGCCAGAGTTCGCCGTCCACGTCGCGGAAGCCAAGTACCTCGACCACCTGCCGCTGGAGCGGCAGGCGCGGGCGATGGGGCGCAAGGGTCTGGACATTGATGCCCAGACGCTGTGGGACCAGCTCATGGCCCTGGCCAAGCACTTGACCCCCACCTACGAGGCGCTGTGCGAGCAGGTGCTTGGCTCGGGCGTCGTCTTCATGGACGAGACGCACTGGCGGTTGATGGACGGCGACGGCAGCCACCGCTGGTGGACGTGGTGTGTCGCCAGCTCAGACGCGGCCGCGTACTGGATCCGGGGGCAGCGGTCGAAGGATGCGGCCGTGGACGTGCTCGGCGCCTTCGAGGGTGTCCTGATGTCGGACGGCTACGCGGTGTATGAGGCGCTCGCCCGCGGGGCGCCGGAGATCACCCCGGTGCACTGCTGGGCGCATGTGCGACGAAAGTTCATCGAGGCGGAAAGCTCGTTCCCCGATGAGAGCCGGAAAGCGATTGACTGGATTGGCGAGCTGTACGAGGTGGAGCGGGGTGTGCCAACGCTCCCACGCGGTGCTCCGGAGAAGGCCCGTGCCGAGGCGCTGGCGCTGCGAGCGAGGCTGCGCGAGGAGCGCTCGCGCCCGATCATCGACGCGCTGCGGAACTGGGCGTACGAAACCAAGCCGGCCACGCTGCCGCAGAGCTCGCTGGGCAAGGCGATCGACTACATGCTCTCGCTGTGGTCGGGGCTGACGGTGTTTCTGACCGATGCTCGGGTGCCGCTGGACAACAATGCCGCCGAGCGCGCATTGCGTGGGGTGGTGGTCGGGCGCAAGAACCACTACGGCTCGCACTCCAAGCGCGGCGCCGAGGTGGCGGCGATTCTCTACACGCTGTTCGAGAGCGCGAAGCTCGCCGGCGTCGACCCGCACCGCTACGTGCTCGAGGCCACCCGCCGCGCGATCGCTTCGCCCGGCACCGCGACGCTCCCCCAAAACGTCACCTGATCGGATTCGACGCAGATTCTCAGCCATTCAGCCAAGACATATGCTTGGGGTAGGGCGAGGACTTACTTTGAATCGACTCCAAGACAACGCCGAACTGGCGCATGAGGCTGGCTTCGTCGTCCGTCATGCAACACCCTCCCTGGAGCATCGGATTATATCGCAGCGCCGGGAAAGAAGGGAAACCTCCGGCCCCCCGCGCCGGCCTGCCGTCCTGCGCCAATTCGCACGGAGAGCCGTCCGTCAATAGCGCAACGACGCAAGCCTGACCCCAATAAACGCCAGCCTGACCCGAATACGAGCCAATAATGTCAACAAGCGTGGACGTGGTACATGAGTCGCTCATGTCAACAATCGTGGACGTGGCACCAATCCAAGCCTAAGAAGGGTTAGTTCGGCCAATTGCGTACCTGGCACCGATTAACGCAAGCCTGACCGCAAGACAGTTAAGAAGGGGGCCGCATCACGCGGCCCCCTTCGTGCAGGAGCGCTTCCAACGCTAAGGCAACAAGGCGTAAACAGCACTACGCAGTTCCTGGGACTAGTGTTCATCGGTACTGTGCACGATAGAGTTAACCACCACCCGATGTGCATCCGCAGCTCGTGTCCCAGGTGACCCCAGTTGAGGGGGCCAATGGCGTCGCGGTGAGTGCGACGGTTGGGGTACTTAGCAGGAATAGACAGTTGGTGCCAACAACGCTTGACGAGCACAAGATCGGGGCCGGTCCGTTAACGGTGCCCCCACCGGTTGCGCTAGCCTGCTGAACGAGGAGACTGAGCGTCGCCTGGTAGGTGAAAGCCGAGGGCCGGGTCACACTCACATGGTTTGGATTTGTAACCGTCACGTCCACCGTGCCCGCCTGCACGCCCGCCGGTGTCGTGCATGTAATCGACGTCCCGAAGCCTGACGAACCCACGACAATTCCACCGAAGGAGACAGTAGCGCCAGTGGCCAAGTCCGTTCCGGAGATCGTGACTAGCGTCCCACCGTTCAGAGGACCCTGGTTCGGGTTGATGTTGGTTATGGTCGGGTTGCGATGCACGTGGTGTCGCACGGGGTTATGATGAGCGCCCCCGTCAAGGTGTTGGCGCAGCTGGTATTGGCAGTTCGTGACGCTCACGTCGACCGGTATGGGCATCAACTGCTGCCCGACCCCCCGCTGGTTGTTGTACATGGGATTGAGTTGCGCGAGTTTCCGATCGCCGTGAGATCTGGGAGCGGCAGCGTGATCGTAGTCGCGGTGATCGGCGTGAGACTTGTGTTGGTGACGGCCACCGGTCCGACGGTCGCCCCCCCCCACTGAATGTCACCATCACGCCTGCGGTCGTGAACCCGGAGCCGTTGATTGTCACAGTGTGGCTACTCCACGGGGTTAAGCATACCGCCACGCTTGGTGGTACCGCCACCGGCACGTACTGCTGGACCGTGTTGGAGCCACCGATCTGCACCGAAGTGATAAGGGGGTTGACGCCCTGGTAGGTGAACGTTGGTGTCTGTTGGGCGACGAGGTTCGAGTCGAGGTTGGTCACTGTGAGTGTTACGGTAATCGTGTCACAGGTGCGCTTCCCGGGGTCACGGCGGGTGCCTGCACAACAATCTGCGTCCCGGCCACCGAGAGGACGTTCCAGGAGGTGCACCCCGTGTCGCCGCCCGAAACCGTGACGCTGACCGGCGCGACGAACCCCTGGCCGGTGATCGTGACGGTCGTCGGCGGTCCATCGGGCCCTGCGTCGGGCGAGATGCCGGAGATGAACATCGCCTGGCCGTAGTGGAACGGCAGGGCGTTCGAGACCTTGCCGGAGCCTGACGTTGGTCACCGATGACGTCTGACGGAGCGTCGGGGTGTCAGGCTGGGTCGGCGTGATGCTCGGGGAGATGCAGACGACCTGGTTGAAGTTGTTCGAGACGACCTGGGCCTGGATGCGTCCGCCGAAGAGCACCTGGACCGGGTACTGGAAGCCGGTCGCCGGTGATCGTCACGCGGGTGCCGCCCTCGAGCGGGCCGATGTTCGGGGTGAGGACGTAGAGCGTCGGCGTCTGCCCCTCGAGGTAGGTGAACGCCGCAGACAACGTCGCGGTGCCCTGGGCCGTGGTCACCGTCACGTCCTGCGCCGTCCGTCGGGACCGCGCCGGCGACCGGCCGGGTGAGGATGGTGATCGAGGTGCCGTCGGTGGAGACGCTCTGCACGATCTCGCTCGTCGGACCGATCGACACCGATGCCGGAGCGGCGAAGTTCGCGCCGTAGATCGTCACGGTGTCGTTGCCGGCGGCGGAACCGTAGGTCGGCGAGATGTAGTAGATCACGGGCGGACCCGTCACCGGCGGGTTGAAGGTGAAGACCCCAATGAAGGTGGCGCTCTTGCTCGAAGCGGCTGCCGGCCATGTTCGTGATCGTGAGGTTCACGGTGGTCCGACCCGCGATCGTGACCTTCGGCGTCACGACCTGGGCGACGTCGATGCCGTCGGCCCCGTGTTGGACCGAGGTCACCTGCCCCGGCACGGTGGCGGCGGCGAAGACGAAGCTCACCTGCAGCGGCTCGGTGAAGTACTTGCCGGTGAGGGTGATGATCTCGCCGCCGTTGGAGGAGCCGGAGTTGGGAACCACGCTGTAGAGCTGAGGGATCCCCGCGTCCGACACCGACGTGTACGTGAAGGCGTTGGCGAGGTTCGCGGTGATGGCGCCGGCACCCGAACCCACGACCACCCGAAGACCCGCAATCTGGTCGCCGGACGAAGCTGGGGACCTGGGGCGTGAGGGCCGTGATCGAGCTGCCGTCGTTAGCCACTGAAACGACGGTGGCGGGGTACGCCGTGCCGCCGATGACGAAACTGAGGACGAGCGGCTGCGCGAACCCCTGACCGCTGATCACCACCTGGTCGCCGCCCTGGGGCTTCCCCCGGTTCGGGAGGATCGAGGTGATGGCGAGCTGCGAGGGGCTGACGCCGGTGAAGTGAACGGTGGCCGTCGCGGACTTGTTCGGTACGCTGGCGGTCACCGTGCCAGCACTATCGGTCGAGCCGCTATAGTAGACCTTTATGGCCACACCGCCGCCACTGGTCGTCCCGAAGCCCTGTTGCACCACCGCTGTTTGCGAGAAGGAGGCGCTCCCGGCCGCCGTGAACGCCACCCTGGTGCCGTCGGGGGCTGCGGCGCCGCCGACCGTCACCATGGCCACGGCCGTAATCGCCTCGTTGATCCCGGCGACGCTGGGGCTGACCGTGAGGGTGATGCCGTACGTCGATGGGGTGGGCTGCTTGGGCGCGGTGGGGCTGCTCTGCGAGCAGCCGCCGAGGGTCACGGCGGTGCCAAGCGCCAGGCCGACGAGGATAAGGTTTCGCTTCATGGTCGTCTCCCGCATGTCCAACCTCAACAGTTGGGCTTCACGTAGTAGAAGTTGAGGTTGACGTCGAATTCAAGGACGATGCCCTTGCCCGCGACGGTCTTGCCGTAGATGGCGATGTGCAGCCGCTGCCGGATGTTGCAGTTGGCGGTCTCCTTGTCGGGACCGGTGTAAAGCTGGTTCAGCGGCGGCTGCTGGAAGTACTCCGCCGGGAAGATCCGGTAGTTCTGCAACGACGCGGTGCCGCCGGCCGGGACGTAGACCTGGTAGTAGTTGTGCCACACCGGCGAGGCGACGGTGCCGCCGTCGCTGCGCGAGGGGGTCACGACCCAGTCGGTGAGGATCACGTCGTCCTGCTGCGAGGTCACGGTGGTCGTGGCCTTGGCGTGCGACGTGATCGTCATGTTGGCGATGGCGACGTCGGTCGGGACGGAAATGTCCACGTCCGCCGGCCCCCCCGTGATCGACTGCGAGAGGTAGACCTCGGCCTCGGTCTTGCTCGAGGTGTTGTTGCCGCAGCCGGCGATGCCGAGCACCGCGACGGCGAAGAGCACGAAGAGCACGAGCCGGTTCGATTTCATGGCTTCCCCCTAGTACTTGATGATCCGCGGCGTGATGAAGATGAGCAGCTCGTCGTGTTGGTCGTTGATGCTCGTGTTCCGGAAGAGCGCGCCGATGATCGGGATCTTGCTCAGCCCTGGAATGCCGTTGCGCTGGTTGTTGTCGGTCATCTGGTAGATGCCGCCGATCACGGTCGTGCCGCCGTCGCGGACCATCACGCGCGTCTTGGCGTCGCGGGTCGAAATCGGGGCGTTGTTGCCGCCCTGCAGGTTGATGCCCGACAGCGGCTCGCGCTTCTTGAGGTCGATGTCGAGCAGGACCGTGCCCTCGGCGGTGATCTGCGGCGTGACGTCGAGCGAGAGGGTGGCGTCGATGTACTGCACGGTCACGGTGTTGTTCGCCACCGTCTGGATCGGGATCATGATGCCGCTCTGGATGTGCGCCTTCTCGTTGTTCTGCGCGGTGACCTTCGGCGAGGAGACGACCTTCACGAGGCCGTTGGACTCCGCGGCCTGGAGGGCGAAGTTGAGGTTGAACGCGTCGAGGACGTCCCCCATGATGATCTGGATCTGGCCGTTGCCGGGCTGCGCCAGGGTGACCTGGCCGTTGCTGGTGATGTAGTTCGGGAACTTCAACCCGGTCGTGGTGCCGTGCGCGGCGTCGGCCGCCGCGGTGTACCCCCACGCCGTGCCGATCGCCTGCGAGAACGTCCGCGTCGTCTCCACGATCCTCGCCTCGATGACGACCTGCGGGTTGGGCTGGTCGAGCGAGTCGATCAGCGCGAGGATCCCCTCGATCTTGTCGGTGGCGTCGCGGATGATCAGGGTGTTGGTGCGCTCGTCGACCACGACCGAGCCGCGGTCGGAGAGGATGAAGCCCTGCGAGGTCAGCACGCCCTTGACCGCGGCGGCCTTGGCGTACGACAGCGTCTTGGTGACCGTGCGCATCGGCCGCGCGTTCTCGGCCTCCTTGCGGTACGCCGCCTGTTGCGCCTTCTCCTGCGTCAGGCGGTCGATCCTGGCAACGCGGAGGACGTTGTTCTCGACCACGTAGTCGAGCCGGTTGATGCGCAGGATGATGTCGAGGCACTGGTCCCACGGGACGTTCTCGAGGTTGACGGTGACCGAACCCGACACGTCGGGGTCGACCACGACGTTCAACCCGGTGATCTTGGCGAAGGTGCGGAGGACGTCCTTGATGTCGGCGTCCTTCAGCTCGAGCGAGATCGGTTCGCCGGTGAAGCGCTTCTCCTGGCTTTCGACCTCGTGCGCGCCGGTGGAGACCGTCGTCGGCGGCGCCGCCTGCTCGGCCATCGCGGCCGGCGTGGTGGTCCACGGCGAGTCGGCGGGCGCCGGCGCGGCCGCGGCCGCCCCCGGGGGCGCCGTCAGCGAGCCGGCGGCGGCAGGAGCCGGCGGCGGCTCGTTCTTGATCGTGACCGGGGTCTGCGGCACCGGCGCGGCCTCGACGGGCGCGGGCGCCGGCGGAGCGGCAACGGGCGCCGACTGGACGGGCGCGACCTTGGCGGCGGCCGGCTGCGGCTCCGGCGGCGCCGGGGCCGGCGCGACCGGTGCGGGCGCAGGCTCGGCCTTCGTCACCACGGGTTCGGTCTTGGCCACAACTGGTTCCGTCGTGGCGGCCGCAGGCGCGACCGCGACGGGGGCCGGCTCGGCCTGGACGGGTGCGGGCTCGGCGGCGGCAGGCTGCGGCGCCGGCGGCGTCACCGGCGCGACCGCGGCGACGGGGGCGGCAACGGCGGCGGGCGCGCCGCCCAGCCTGAGCACGGCGCCCTGGGCCGTGGACTCGAGGTGGTACGGCAACGCCTTGTCGAGGTCGATGGCGATCCGCACAACGGGTTCGGGCGCGGTGGCGTGCTGCGCCACGCGCACGCGCTGCACGCCGGCGGCGCCGACCGGCTGGACGCGCCGGGCCACCCGGTTGACGACGCCCGGGAGGTCGATGACGACGCGCGGCGGGTTGTCGAGGGTGAATGTCTTGCCCGCAAGCGGGCCCTTGCCGGTCAACTGCACCGACACGCCGGTGCTGTCGGCTATCGCCACGACGTCGTCGAGTTCGCCGACGCGCGCGGCCGGCTCGGCCTGCGCGGCCCGCGCGATCCGCACCTCCACGCCGGAGGGGAGCGCAGCCACCGTGATCCGCGCCAGCGGATCGGACTCGATCCGCAGCCGGGCCCAGTGCTTGTCGCCCTCGTCCACCGCCGCGAGCGTGGCGCGGGTGAGGCCCGCCGCCGGCTGCTCGACCCCGGGCATGGGCCTGGCCAGGACGGCCTCCGGGAACTCCAGGATCGTCACACCCGGCTCGGGCTGCGCCTTGGTGAACGTCAGCGGTCCCGACGCGCTGATCACCAGCGCCGGCGCGGGCTTGGGAGTCCAGGCCATCCCCAGGATCGAGACCGCGTCCTGCCCGGCCGCAAAGCCGGGGCACACGAGGCTCGCCAGAACTCCCGCGGCCACCACCGCCATCAACGAGCGCTTAGCTTTCGCCATCATCGCAACCCCCACAGGATCACTGAAGTGTCCGAACGACTTCACGATAGGGCTTGAGGCTCTTCGGATCGGCCACTTGCATTCGGAAGACCACCCTGCCGGCGTCGATCGACTCGACGTTGCCGTCGTACAGCACGGTGCCCGGCCGGATCAGGTAGCTCATGTTGTCGGTGCCCTGGATCATCGCCACGTACCCCTCGGGCAGCTTGATGATCCCCTGCAGCTTGATCTCGTCCACCCCCATGCCGCGCAGGCCCGGAGGCCGCAGGCCCTGGTCCTCCTTGGCCTGGCGCGACAGCAGCGAGCGGAAAGGATCGCGCCGCCCCGCCGGGTCGTAGGTGAAACCCCCGCCCGCCTCCACCGCCTCGTCGCCGCTCAGGATCTTCTCGACCATCGAGGTGTCGATCGGGCTCTCGGGCGGCGTCGGGGCCGGGGTCGGCTTTGGCGGCTGCTGCGCGAACGCGAGCACAGCCGCCAGGGAAGCCAGAACCGCCAGCACTCCCCTCGTCATCAGCGTGCTCCTTCCGGCTTGGGTGCCTGACTGGGTTCGTCGTAGATGAACGTCTTCATGACGAACGTGGTGTTGATCGTGTAGTTCGACCGCGGCCGCGAGTCCGCGCTGATCGCCAGCGTGTCGATGTTGATGATGCGGGAGAAACGCGACAACCGGTCGAAGAAGAGCGCGAGCTCGTGGTAGCTCGCCTCGAGCTGCACGCTGATCGGCCACTCCGAGTAGAAGTCCTTCTTGACGAACGGCTGCGGCTGGAACGTCACGAGGCGGAAGTTGCCGCGCTCGGTCAGCGACTTGATCTTCTTGATCAGCTCGTCGGTCTGCTTGGCGGTCGGCAGGATGCGGAGGAGGCGCTGCAGCTCGGCGTCGAGGCGGGCGAACTCCTCGCGGAACTGCGGCAGACGGCCCTCGGCGATCTTGCCTTCGGTGACTTTCTTCTTCAGCGCCGCGAGGTCGCTCGTGCTGCGGTCGATGTCCTTCTGAATGTCCGAGAAAAGGTAGTTCTCGAACGCGAAGATGAGCAGCCCGGAGATCACGAGCCCGACGATCAGCGCGAAGTACCAGGGCCGGTTGTCCAAATCGAGGCCTGCCATGACGCGAAGCCCCCCTAACTCCGCCGGGGCGAGACGGGGTTCGCCTCGCGCGCGGTGTGCGTGAACTTGCAGGAGAGGTCGAAGGTGAAGATGCCCCTGTCGTCCTGCGACATGATCCCCAGACTCGGTTCGGCGAAGAACGGGCTGGCGGCCAGGTTGGAGATGAAGTTGGCGACGGCGTTCTCGTTGAGCGCCTGGCCGTGCAGCGTCAGCACCGCGCCGTTCAGGTTCATGTTGGTCAGCCAGAGCAGGTCGGGAAGCGCCTTGCTGACCTCGTCCATGATCCGCACCGGGCCGTACTGGTTCTTCTTGAGCTCCTCGATCACCTCGATCTTGTGCTTGAGCTCGGCGTTGCGCTTCTTGAAGCTCTCGACCTCGGCGATGATCGGCTTCAGACGCTCGTACTCGCGCTGGTTGATCGCGATGTCGGCCTTGATCCCGGAGAGCTTGGACGACAGGCTCCAGTAGCGCAGGCCGACGAACGCGAGCCCGGCGACGACGAGGCCCAGGAGGATGTAGTTGTTGACGTTGGCGGCACCGAAGGCGATCAACGGCGCGCGCGCGACCCGCTCGGCCCGCGCTTCAACGAGGAGGTTGATCTTGATCATGGGCATTAGTCTCCGGCGGTCCGCAACGCCATACCCACGGCGACGGCCATCGAGGGCGCATGGCGGTTGAGCCACTCGGGCGGGAACTGGCTCTCCGAGTACGCGATCTCGCGGAAGGGGTTCATCACCTCGACGCGGGCGCCGAGACGTTCGCGCAGCACGCCGTCGAGGTTGAGCACCTGGCACGCCCCGCCGGCGAGGGCAATCTCCTCGATGTGGTCGTGGCTCGAGGTCGTATAGAAGAACTCGAAGGTCTTCTGCAGCTCGGCGGCGAGGTCCTCGCTCACACCGTTGAGCACGCCGAGGATCGTCTGCGGGGAGTGATCGCCGAGCTGCTCGCCGGTCTTCACGGCCTCCGCCTGTTCGCGCGTCAGGTTCAGCTCGCGCTGGATCGCCTCGGTGTAGGCGTTGCCCCCGAAGACGATGTCGCGCCAGAAAACCGACTGCCCGCGCGCCAGGATGTTCACGTTCATGATGTGCGCGCCGATGTTCACGAGCGCGATGACTTTGTCGCTGGTCTCGCCGTAGTTGTGCTCATACGCGTTCTGGAGCGCGAAGACGTCCACGTCCACGAGCGCCGGGACCTTGCCGAGCTGCGTCAGGATGCCGGTGTAGTCCGCGATGCGGTCCTTCTTGGCGGCCACCAGGAGCACGTCCACCGTGTCCCCGTCCCCGCCCAGGGTCACGTAGTCGAGCTTCACCTCGTTCACGTCGAAGGGGAGGTACTGCTCGGCCTCCCAGTGGATCGACTCGGCGAGTTCGGCCTCGGACATCGCCGGGACCTGGATTTTCCGGATCGCGACCGAGATCCCTGACAGCGAGACCCCGAACCCGGGGTTCTTCACGGCCTGCTCCTGGATCAGCCGCTGGGCGACTTCCACGACCAGCGACGAGTCCATGACCGTGCCTTCGACGATCGCCTCCGGGGACAACGGCGAGTGACCGGCGTGCAGGAGGGAGAACCTGCCGCTCTTGCCGGCCTTCAGCTCGACGAGTTTAATTGCCGACGAACCGATGTCGAGCCCGACGATCCCTTTTTTCTTTCCTAGCCGCACGTTCCCTAGCCCCCTCTGTACGTTTCTGCCTGTCCCGCTTAGGTGGAAGCGTTCCTCTCATCCTTTTGAAGCCAATGTAACCATGCTAATCCCCAATGTCAAGGACGTGCCATGAGCCTACGGCCGTTGCAATCGCCTGATCGGGTGGTAGAATATCCAGCCCTCACGCGAGGGAGGGAGGATTCATGGCCCGGATTTGCGAGGTCTGCGGCAAAGGAAGTCAGCTTGGCAACAGGATCAGCCACGCCCACAACGTGTCGCACCGGGAGTGGCGGCCGAACCTTCACGCCGTGCGCGCGCTCGTCGACGGACGGACGGTCCGTCTCAAGGTGTGCACGCGCTGCCTGCGTTCCGGCAAGATCGTCAAGGCCAAGCACACAGCACCAGTTGCCCACTGACACGACCTGGAGTCCGCAGCGCGGCGCGGGCGCCCCCGCCCGAACGCGCCTCGGTGCGTCGTCGTCGCGGTTCCCGCAGGGCACGAGACCGCCGGCGCGGCGCGCCGGCCCCACACAGGCAGCACAACGAGAGGTCGCCCGCAGGCGCGGCCGTCGTTCGCGCGCGACGCCCGCCGCACAGGGTTCTCAAGGCTGGGCGCGACGTCGTTCGCCGGTCGGCCACTCAACGGGGGTGCGAACGCGGCACCCCGCGCCACAGGCAGCGCCTCCGCGAACGCCGGGTAGGCGCGCCGCCGAGATTGGTAGGGGCCGGCTATCACACTTTGCTGCCGGCGGCCTGACCAGGGGGCACCCATATCGCTCGGCCGCAGGCCCAGCGCTGCCGAACCAAAAACAAAGTGTGATACCCGGCCCCTGGCAAGGCGCGCGAGCCGGTCGCACCGGAGCATAGCCGGAGGCTATGTGAGGATGCGAACCGGCGCAGCGCAACGCTGGGCGAGACGCGGCTCTGCCGCGGCTCGCGGGGGGCGCGGGGGGTCTAGAGCGGCCGGGCGGACGGTGGAGCGGCCGCGGGACCCCCCGCCAGGATTGTGGTCCGATATCGGCGGCGCCAGTGGGGTCACAGAGCGCGCAGCCGCCGCTCCGGCGTGGTGAGGCTGACCTCGACCGCGGTCACACCGTCGATGTGACGTAGCGCGGTGAGCACCCGGTCGAGGTGGGAACGGCCGTTCACGTCGACCACCAGGTCCGCCGTGCCGAGCCTGTCCTCGTTCGTCGCGAGGTGGCAGCTGCGGATGTTGGCATCCTCGCCGTTGGCGGCCTGCGAGAGCGAGGCGAGCATCCCCGGGCGGTCCTCGAAGCCGACGTGCAACGGCACGGCGAACGCCCCCGTGACCCCGCCCCACTCGACCTCGACCTCCCGCTCCGAGGTGAACAGGAGCTTGCGGACGTTCGGGCAGTTCGCCGCGTGCACCGCGACGCCGCGCCCGCGCGTGACGTAGCCCACGATCTCGTCGCCCGGCAGCGGGTTGCAGCACTGCGCGCGGAAGGTGAGCAGGTCGCGCTGGCCGCGCACCGTGATGACGGAGCCGTCGGCGGCCGCCGCGCGGGCGCGGGCGCCGGGGGCCGGGGGAGGCTGCGGGGCCTTGGTGCGCACCAACGGCACCAGGACGTCGCGCAGCGAAAGCCGGCCGAAGCCGATCGCGGCGAGAAGGTCGTCCTCCTTCCCGAAGCCGTGGTCCGAGGCGAGCTTCGCCATGCGGCCGTCCTCGCGGAACTCCTTGACCGTCAGGCCCAGCTTGCGGCACTCGCGGTCGAAGAGGCGCCGGCCGGCTTCGACGGCCTGCTCCTTCTCGCCGCGGTTGAGCCACGCGCGGATCTTGTTCTGCGCCCGGCCGCTGACCGCGATGTCGAGCCAGTCGCGGCTCGGGACCTGGTTGGCGGACGTCAGGATCTCGACGATGTCGCCGTTGGCGAGAGCGGTCCGCAGGGGCACGAGCTTGCCGTTGATGCGGGCGCCGACGCAGTGGTGGCCGACCTCCGTGTGCACGCGATAGGCAAAATCGATCGGCGTCGCGCCGCGCGCGAACGCGAACACCTCGCCCTTCGGGGTGAAGGTGTAGACCTCCTCGGGGTAGAGGTTGAGCTTCAACGAGTTCAGGAAGTCGCGCGGGTTCTCCTGGTGGCCCTCGACGAGGCTGTGCAGCCACGACACGCGCTCGGCGTCGTGGCCGGGCTGGCGGCCCTCCTTGTAGAGCCAGTGCGCGGCGATCCCGCGCTCGGCGATCTCGTCCATGTCGCGGGTGCGGATCTGGACCTCGAACGGCTGCCCCTCCGGGCCGATCACCGAGGTGTGCAACGATTGATAGGCGTTCGGCTTGGGCATCGCGATGTAGTCCTTGATGCGGCCGGGCACCGGGCGCCAGAGCTGGTGGATCAGGCCGAGCGCGGCGTAACAGTGCGGGACGGTGTCGACGATCAGGCGGAACGCGAGGAAGTCGTAGACGCGGTCGAGGCCGATCCCCTGCCGGCGCAGCTTTGTCCAGATCGAATACAGGTGCTTGATCCGCCCCGTCACCTCCGCGGGCAGCGAGTTCTCCTCGAGGATCCCGGTGATCGTCGCCCGGATCTGGGCGATCAGCGAGGCGGCCACCTCTTCGCGCTGCTGCAGCTGGTCGGTCAGGCGCCGGTATTCGTCGGGGTGCTGGTAGGCGAGCGCCAGGTCCTCGAGCTCGGCCTTCAGGCGCCCCATGCCCAGCCGGTGGGCGATCGGCGCGTAGATCTCCATCGTCTCGGCGGCGATGCGCTTGCGCCGGTCCTCGGGGAGGAACCCCAGGGTGCGCATGTTGTGGAGGCGGTCCGCGAGCTTGACCAGGATCACCCGCACATCGACGATCGAGGCCAGCAGCATCCGCCGCACGTTCTCCGCTTGCGCCGCCTCGCGCGCCGCGTACGACTGCTCCATCGTCGTGATCTTGGTCAGCGCCTTGACCAGGCCCGTGATGTGCTCGCCGAACTGGCTTTCCAGCTCCTCCTCGGTGACCCAGGTGTCCTCGAGGAGGTCGTGGAGCAGACCGGTGGCGATCGCCACCTCGTCGAGGTGCATCTCGGCGAGGATCCGGGACACCTCGAGCGGGTGCACGAGGTACGGCTCCCCCGAGACCCGCACCTGGCCGCGGTGCGCCATCGCGGAGTAGACGTAGGCGCGCCGCAGCAGGTCCTCGTCGCAGCCCGGGTTGTAGCCCGAGACGATTTCGAGGATGTCCTCGAAGCGGGGGAGCGCATCCGTCACCCACCTATTCTAACTGCGGTCGGCTCTTCCGCCCCAGGAGCGACGCCGGCGTCGGACCATCTGCGTTGTCGGGCCGCGGCGGTTCGGATCCTCACATAGCCTCCGGCTATGCTCCGGTCCGACCGCCTTGCCCTCCTAGCAGCTGGCCCAACGGCGGCGTCGCGGCTGCACGCCCCAAGTGGCGAGGCCCTGCCTTCGATGGAGTGGTCGCCTTCGAGGGAAGCGCTCCATGCCGCGAGGCCTGCGGCCGGCGCAGCCGGCTCCGACCACGGACCACTGACCACGGACCACGCCTCTCCTGTGTCCTGTGCCCTACTTGGCCCGGGGAATACGGCGCCGCCGCAGTTCGCGCAACAACGTCATGCCCGCGGACGCGGGCATCCAGGATCTGCATTCGCAAGCCCTCGGCTGGATCCCCGCTTTCGCGGGGATGACGACAACGCTCCGACAGGCTCGATGAAACCGGCCGCTGGTTGGAGCAAAATACCGGCCGGCCGGCCGGCGGCCGCAACGGCGCCGTGCGTTTGTCGTTCTCTGACCACGGGCCACGCCTCACGAAGGTTGCCGGACGCAGCAGGGGCCGGCGGTCGCCGGCCCCTGAGGATCGTTCTTCCCGTTCTTCCGGTGCCCGGTGCCCGGACCCCGGTCCCCTGCTTCTACCGGCGGCGGCGGCGCCCGGCGGACTTGCGCTTGTCGATCCAGTTCGACATCCCGAGCGCGATCGGGGAGGCGATGTAGATCGAGGAGTAGGTGCCGACCACGATGCCGATCACCAGCACGAAGGCGAAGGTGTTGATGACGTCGCCCCCGAAGATGAAGAGCGCGAGGACGACGGCCCACGTCAGGCCGGAGGTGATGATCGTCCGCGACAGCGTCGCGTTGATCGCCTCGTCCATGACCGTGATCAGCGGCTTGCCGCGCTCGAGCTTCAGGCGCTCGCGGATGCGGTCGAAGATGACGACGGTGTCGTTGGTCGAGTAGCCGACCAGGGTCAGCAGCGCCGCGATCGTCGGCAGGTCGATCGGCCGCTGGGTCACGACGAGGAAGCCGAGGGTGATCAGCGTGTCGTGGAAGTTGGCGACGATGGCGCCGATGCCGTACTGGAGCTTGAAGCGGAACCAGATGTAGATGAGCATGCCGAGCAGCGAGAACGACACGGCGTAGATCGCCTTCTGGCGCAGGTCCTTGCCGACGACCGGGCCGACGTTGTCGGCAGCCAGCACGGCGAACTCGCCGAAGTGCGCGTTCTGAGCCAGGTACGCCCTCGTCGCGGCCGACAGCGCCGTGAGGCCGGCGAGCTGTTCGGGGCCGCTCACGACCCCGACCTGCTTGCGCAGGCCGAGGATCGCGTCCGACATCGGCTTGTAGTGCGCCCGGCGCTCGTCGACCGTGCCGCCGACCTTGTCCGGGTCCGCCTGCGCGAGCGTGTCGCGCAGGGCGTCCGACCCTTCGAGGTTCATTTCGATCGCCTGGGCCCCGCCGAACTCCTTCTGCAGCGCCGCGATCATCCGGGAGGTGTAATCGCCCTCCTGGCCCTTGGGGTTCTGCATGTGGACGAGGATCTCGTGCGCCGAGGCCTCGTCGAAGCGCTGGATGGTGACGTCGCCGAGACCGAGCGCCTCGAGCGCCTTCCGCACCCGCCCGAGGTCGGGTTCCGATTTGAACTTGAGGGTGAGCTGGGTGCCGCCCGCGAAATCGACGCCGAGCTTGAGGCCGGGGCCGAAGAAGATCAGACCGATCGCCACCAGGTTCAGGACGGTGGACGCGATGATCCAGTGCCAGCGGTACTCCATGAAGCGGATCTTGGTGTTGTGGAAGAAACGCATTGCGTCCCCCTAAATCGAAAGCGTCTTGGCCTGGGCGCGCCGAGACAGCTCCGTCTCGAAGATCGTTCTCGACACGAACACGGAGGTGAACATCGAGATCAAGAGGCCGACGGTGAGCGTCACTGCGAACCCCTTGATCGGGCCGGTCCCGAACTGGAACAGGAACAGCGCCGAAACGATCGTGGTGACGTGGGTGTCGACGATGGTGCCGAACGCGCGCGAGAACCCGAGCGAGATGGCGTTGCGCACCGTCTTGCCGAGGTCGAGTTCCTCGCGGATGCGCTCGAACACCAGCACGTTGGAGTCCACCGCCATGCCGATCGTGAGGATCACGCCGGCGATGCCGGGCAGCGTGAGCGTGGCGCCGAGTGCGCCGATCGCCCCCAGCAGCAGGACCGCGTTGAGCACGAGCGCGACGTTGGCGTTGATCCCGGCGCCCTTGTAGTAGACGAGCATGAACACGGCGACCAGGACGAGGCCGACGATCCCCGCGGTGAGGCCGCGGTTGATCGAGTCGCGCCCGAGGCTCGGGCCGACGGTCCGCTCCTCGAGATAGGTGATCGAGGCGGGAAGCGCGCCGGCGCGCAGCACGAGCGCGAGGTCCTCGGCGCCCTGCACCGTGAAGTTGCCCTCGATGATGCCGGAGTCGGAGATGCGGCCCCGAATCGACGGCGCCGAGCGCACCTTGTTGTCGAGCACGATCGCCATCCGGTCGCCGATGTGCGCCGCGGTGTAGGCGTCGAACTTCTTGGCGCCTTCGGGGTTGAGAGTGAAGCTCACGGCGGGCTGGCCGTAGGAATCCTGGGAGCGGCGCGCGTTGCGCAGGTCGCGCCCCGAGATCACCGACGCCCGCTTGACGAGGTAGAACTCCTTGCCGGAGACGCGGCCCTCGATGTCCTCGATGTCGCCCGACAGCACCTCGGAGTCCTCGGGCACCTTGCCGTTCACCGTGGCGAGCAGCGCCTCCTCGGTGGGCGCCACGCGCACGACCGGCTTGATCTCGAGGAACGCGGTCGAGCTGATGAGGGCCTTCACGCGGCCGGGGTCGTCCACGCCCGGGAGCTGCACCACGATGCGGTTGCCCTCGAGTCCCTGGCGCTGGATCACCGGCTCGGATACCCCGAACTGGTCGATGCGGTTGCGGATCGTCTCCAACCCCTGGCGCACCGCCATGTCGCGGATGTTGCGCGCGACCTCGGGCTTGAGCGTCGCCGTGATCTCGACGCCGCGGTCGACCTTGAACTCGGGGAGCCGGTCGTCGATCACCTTGTCGAGCTCCTTCGCGGCGGTGTTGGCCGCCGGCTTGAGCAGGAACCCGTTCCCGTCCGGCAGGCGCCGCAGCGTCGTGGGCGCGAAGCCCTTCGCGGTCAGGTCGCCGCGCACCCGCTCCATCGCGTCGTCGACCTCCGCCCGCACCGCGTCCCCGGTATTGACCTGCAGCACCAGGTGGATGCCGCCCTTGAGGTCGAGTCCGAGGTGGATCTTCTTGTCGAGCGGCAGCATGAAGAACACTGCGGCCGCGGTCACCCCGGCGATGAGCGCCCAGCGCCACGTCAGCTTGCGTTGCATCGGACCTCCCTACTTGGGCTCGCTGGGAGTC
This sequence comes from uncultured Acidobacteriota bacterium, assembly GCA_963727205.1. Lineage (GTDB taxonomy): Bacteria > Acidobacteriota > Thermoanaerobaculia > Thermoanaerobaculales > Thermoanaerobaculaceae > RBG-13-68-16. Next base: position 47,889 of record CAVSFQ010000041.1, read on the forward strand.
AGATCGACGGTCCCGGCGTCCTTGGCGAGCCCGGCTACGGCCGAGCGCGCGACCTGGATCTTGACGTTGTCCGCGATGCGGATGGTGAGCACGTCGCCCTCCGCCTCGACCACCGTGCCGAAGATGCCGCCGGTGGTGATCACGCGGTCCCCTTTCGTGAGCTTGCCCAGCAGCTCCTGGTGCTTCTTCTGCCGCTTGCGCATCGGCATGATGAGCAGCAGGTAGAAGATGCCGAAGATGAGCAGGAAGGGGAGAAACTGGAAGATCGGGTTCTTTGGGTTCATGGCTATCCCTCGTCCTCAGCCGCCCGCGGTCTCCGCCGCGAGCAGAGTGTCGCGGAGCGCAGCAAAGCGGCCGGCCATGATAGCCCAACGGATGCGTCTCATCAAGGACAGGAAAAAGTGGAGGTTGTGCACCGTCGCCAGCACCACCACCGCGGCCTCGCGCGCCAGGTACAGGTGGCGCAGGTATGCCACCGAGCAGCGCCTGCAGGTGGGGCAGTCGCACGCCGGGTCGGCGGGCTCGTCCGCCGCCTTCCAGCGCGCGTTCTTGAGGACGACCGGGCCGCGCGAGGTGTGCAGGAGGCCGTTGCGGGCGTTCCTGGTCGGCATGACGCAGTCGAAGAGGTCCACGCCCGCGGCGACGGCGTTGACGATGTCGCGCGGCGTGCCGACGCCCATCAGGTAGCGCGGCCGCGCCTCGGGCAGCAGCGGGGCCGACACCGCCACCGCGTCCCACATCGCCGCGGGCGGCTCGCCGACCGAGAAGCCGCCGAGCGCATAGCCCTCGAAGCCGATCGCCGCCAGCTCCTCGGCGGAGCGCCGCCGCAGGCCCAAGTCGAGCCCGCCCTGCACGATCCCGAACAGCATCGTGTCCCCCCCGGCCGGCAGCGCCGCGCGGCAGCGGGCCGCCCAGCGCGAGGTCATCGCCACCGCCGCCTCGAGCTCCGCGTCCGATGCCGGCAGCGCGGGGCAGACGTCGAGCGCCATCGCGACGTCCACGCCGAGGCGCCGCTGTGCGCCGACGCACCCCTCGGGCGTGAGGCGCAGGGGGGACCCGTCGATGTGGGAGCGGAAGGCGACGCCGTCGTCGTCGATGCGCCGGCGCCCGGCCAGGGAGAACACCTGAAAGCCGCCCGAGTCGGTCAGGATCGGCCCCGGCCACCCCATGAAGCGGTGCAGTCCGCCGAGTCCCTCGATCGCGTCCACGCCGGGTCGCAGCAGGAGGTGGTAGGTGTTGGCCAGCACCATCTCGGGGGCGAGCCGCTCCAACTCCCACGGGGCGAGGCCCTTGACGCTCGCGGCCGTGCCCACCGGCATGAACGCGGGCGTGCGCACCACGCCGTGCGCGGTCACGAGCTCGCCGGCGCGCCCGCCGCTGGCGCCATCGCGGGCGACGACCGTGAACTCGCCGGTCACGCAACGCCCCGCGGCCACCCTCGCCAGCATCGGGCGGGGGCAAGCCCCGCCCCTACACCTATTGATGCGCCGCAGACGGTTGTTCGCGGACCACGGACCCCGGACCACGGACCACGCCTCTGCGGTGCCCGGCGCCCGGCGCCCGCTCCGCTGCCTCCGCGTGCCCCGCGCGACTCCGAAATGTAGGGGCGGCCCTTGCGGCCGCCCGCCGGGTGGGAGGCGGCACGGCGGGCGGGGACAAGCCCCACCCCTACACCAGCGCCTGGAGCGGAGAGGCCGGCCGCCCGGCGGGCGGCCGCTACGGTCGCGCGTGGTTGGCGCCCTCCAGCAACCGACCACATCTCTCCGCCGCCCGAACCCCGAACCCCGAGCCCCGAACCCCGGTCTCCCGGTGCCCGGTCCCCTGCCTTGCTCACTCGCCGCTTCCCAGCTTGAGCTGGACGATGTGGACGTCGGGCGGCAGCGCCAGGTCGAACAGGCCAGCACTCTGCGGCTTGTTCATGTCGATCGCCGAGAACGAGTACTCGGTGCTGTCGCCGTCGGGCTCGGCGTAGGCGACGCGGACCGGCAGCAGCGAGTGGCGGTCGATTTCGATCTCGACGGACCGCAGGCGCTTCTTGATCTGGTGCGCGGTGGGCTTGAGCAGGAGGGTGTAGTTCCCGCTCGGGCCCGGGTCCCGGAAGGTGAAGGTAAAGTACCCCATCAGCTTGTCGAGCGGCTCCGCGGCGGAGAGGAAGCGGAACACGCGGCGCTGGGCGCGCCCGACCTCGATGCGCTCCGCCCGCTTCTCCAGCGGGCGGTAGGTGATCGCGACGCCGCCCGCGAGCAGGACGGTCATCGGCCGGGGCGAGGTGTAATCCCAGCGCACGCTGTCCGGCGCCTCGAAGTAGAACTTGCCGCGCGAGACCGAGGGCTCGGCCAGCAGCCGGCTGGTGCGGCGCTGCACGAAGTCCGCCGAGAGCGTCTTGAGACTCGCCTGCACCTGACTGACCCGCTGAACGAGCGCCTCCAGCTTGTCGGCGCCGTGCAGCCCGGGCGGCAGCGGTTCCTGGGCCAGCGCCGGCGAGCACGCGAGCAGGGCGAGAATGGCGAGGGCACGTCGGATCATGGGAGAACACCGTAGCAAACGACCTCGCGGCCGGTCAACGAGCGCCCTCGGGTTCGCGGGAGGAGATCTCGTACGCGATCTGGTCGCGCGAGAGCGTCACCTTGGACCCGGCGGGCACGGAGGTGGTGAGCCACACGTTGCCGCCGATCACGGAACCGCGCCCGACGACGGTGTTGCCGCCGAGGATCGTGGCCCCCGCGTACACGATGACGTCGTCCTCGAGGGTCGGGTGGCGCTTGGTGCCCCGCACCAGGCCGCCGCGCGCGTCGCGGGGAAAGGAGAGGGCCCCGAGCGTGACGCCCTGGTAGAGCTTGACCCGGTCGCCGATCACCGTGGTCTCGCCGACCACCACGCCGGTGCCGTGGTCGATGAAGAACTCGCGCCCGATCGTCGCGCCCGGGTGGATGTCCACGCCGGTCTCGTTGTGCGCGAACTCGGTCATGATCCTGGGGACGAGCGGCACGCCGAGACGGCACAGCAGGTTGGCGATGCGGTAGGTGAACACGGCCTTGACCCCCGGGTAGGCGAGGATCACCTCCTCGAGGCAGGTGGCGGCCGGGTCCCCCTCGTACGCCGCCCCGACGTCGGCCGCGATCAGGTCCATGACGTCCGGCAGGCGCTCGAGGAACGCCGTCACCACCTCGCCGGCGTGCAGCCCCGGTTGCGGCGCCGCGCCCTCCCGAGGCCGGCCGCAGTCGGCCGCGAGCGCGCGGCACACCTCGCCCTCGAGTTGGCGGGAGAGCGCGTAGAGCTGGTCGCCCAGGTGCCCGTGCAGGTACTCCCGGTACAGCGCCTGGTCGCCGAAGTAGCCGGGATAGATCACCTCCTGCAGGCCGCGCAGGATCGTGATGACCTCGCGCTTCTGCGGCAGCGGCGCCTCGCCGCCGTGGAAGAGCGGCTCGCCGCGCTCCTCGACGCGCTTGGTGATGGCCCCGATGGCGCTGACGATCCTAGCCGTGTACTCGTTCCTCGCCACGTTCGCTCCTTGCTGCCGGGCCGGACGGCCGGCCGACTCACCTCGATTCTACCTGCGGCACCGCTGCACGCCGGGCTGGCATACAATCCGGAGACGGAGGCGCGCGTGTCTCACGAAACCGTTGTGGTGAGCTTCGCCGGCGAGCGGCGCCAGGTGGTCAGCGGCACGACCGTGGAAACATTCCTGGCGCAGTTCTACGGCAGCGTCCCCGACGACATCCTCGCCTGCCTGGTGAACCGGCGCCTGGTGGCGCTCGATTTCCCGCTCCGGGGCTTCCAGGTCGCGCTCGAGGCGGTCCGCCGCTCGTCTCGCCAGGGCGAGGCGGTGGACCGCCAGAGCGCCAGCCTCGTCCTGCTCGAAGCGGCGCGCGATCTCTACCCCGAGGCGCACCTCGCCGTCGGCCAATCGCTCGGCGGCGGCTACTTCTTCACCTGGCAGGCGAGCACCCCGCTCACCCCGCAGACGGTGGCGTCGCTCGAGCGCCGGATGTTCGAGATCTGCGCCGAGGACCGGCGCTTCGAGCGCCGGAGCGCGACGATCGAGGAAGCGGAGGCGATCTTCCGCGCCAGCGGCGAGCAGTCCAAGCTGGCGCTGCTCGCCGCCCAGCGCTCCTCCACCGTCGCGCTGGTGAGCTGCGGGGCGTTCCTGGACATCGCGCACGGCACGGTCGCCCCCTCCACCGGGCGGGTGCGGGGGTTCGCGCTCGTGCCGTACGAGAGCGGCCTGCTGCTGCGGTTCGGGCGCAACGACGACCCGGGGCACCTGCCGCCGCTGCAACCCCAACCGAAGCTCTTCGCCGCCTACCGCGAGACCCGGCGGTGGAACGAGGTGCTCGGCGTGGCCAACGTCGGCTCGCTGAACCGGATGTGCCTGTCGGGGGAGATCTTGGACCTGATCCGCATCGCCGAGGGGTTTCAGGAGAAGAAGATCGCGGCGATCGCCGACGCCGTTGCGGCCCAGGCCGATCGCGTGCGCCTGGTGCTGGTCGCGGGCCCCTCGTCCTCGGGCAAGACCACCTTCATCCGCCGGCTGGCGATCCAGCTCCGCGTCAACGGCATTCAGCCGGTGGGCCTCTCCCTCGACAACTACTTCGTGGACCGCGACCGGACGCCCCTGGGCGAGGACGGCAAGCCGGACTACGAGGCGCTGGAGGCGCTCGACCTCGAACTCTTCAACACCCACCTGGCGGAGCTGTTGCGCGGCGATGTGGTCGACATGCCGCGCTACGACTTCGTGCACGGCCGCCGCGCCGAGCCCGACCGCTGGACGCACCAGCAACTCCTCCCCAGCCAGGTCCTGCTCGTGGAGGGGATCCACGCCCTCAACCACCGCCTGACGACCTCCGTCCCCGAAGCGGCGAAGTACCGCGTGTTCATCTCGGCGCTCACCCAGCTCACGCTCGACGACCACAACCGCATCTTCACCTCCGACGCGCGCCTGCTGCGCCGCATCGTGCGCGACCGCCTCTTCCGCGGCCACCCGGCGACGCGCACGCTCGAGATGTGGGACAACGTGCGGCGCGGCGAGGCGCGCGGCATCTTCCCCTTCCAGGAGGAGGCCGACGTCATCTTCAACTCGGCGCTGGTGTACGAGCCGGCCGTGCTGCGGGTCTGGGCCGAGCGCTTCCTGCTCGAGGTGCCGCGCGAGCATCCCGCCTACACCGAGGCCTACCGCCTGCTCAAGTTCCTCTCCTGGTTCGTGCCGGTGAGCGAGAAGGGCGTGCCGCAGATATCGCTCCTCCGCGAGTTCATCGGCGGCTCCGCCTTCCAGGAGTAAGGCGCCGCCGGCGTCGGACCATCTATCCGGGCGGGGGGCCCGCGGCCGCTCCACCCAACCGCCCGGCCGCTCTTGCCCCCCGTGCCCCCCGCGAGCCGCGGCGGAGCCGCGTCTCGCGGCGTTGCGCTCGCCCCGCTCGCATCCTCACGTAGCCTCCGGCTACGCTCCGGTGCGGCGGGGGTCGCGCGCCTTGCGATAGGCCCAACGGCGGCGGCGCGGCTACACGCCCCAAGTGGCGAGGCCCTGCCTTCGGTGGGGGATCGTCTTCGAGGATCGCGCTCGAGGCTGCGCGGCCTGCGGCCGGCACAGCCGGCCCGGACCACGGACCACGGACCACGGACCACGGTCGTTCCGGCGGCGCGGCTACACGCCCCAAGTGGCGAGGCCCTGCCTATCGGCGGGGCGTTCGATTTCTCGGGGGTCATCCCCGCGAACGCGGGGATCCAGGCGGCCTCTGTGAGGTGGTGGCTGGGTTCCCGCTTGCGCGGGAACGACGCCAAGCGGGGGTGGCGCGGCCGGCGGTTCGGACCACTGACCACGGACCACGACCTTCGTTCTTACGGGAGGTCTTCGCGGAGCGTGACGCCGAGAGGGCGCAGCTCCGCCAACGTGCGCTCGAGGTGGCCGGGGGGGGCGCCGACCGGGCGCGTGGCGGCGAGCCAGATCTCGGCGGCGAAACCCATCTCGACCGCGTCGCGCGCCGAGGCCGCGGCGCAGTAGTCGGTGGCGAGGCCGACGATCACGACGCGCCCGACGCCGAGTTCGCGCAGCAGGCCGGCGAGGCCGGTGGGGTGCTCGCGGTGGTTGTCGCGAAACGCGGAGTAGCTGTCCACACGGGGGTCCGTCCCCTTGCGGACGATCGCCCGGAACGGACGGCGGTCGAGGCCGGCGTGGAACTCGGCGCCGGGCGTCCCCGCCACACAGTGGTCCGGCCAGAGGACCTGCTGGACGCCGTCCAGCTCGACGACCTCGAGCGGCTTCCTGCCCGGGTGCGAGGAGGCGAACGAGGCGTGACCGGGCGGGTGCCAGTCCTGCGTCGCGACCACGATCGGGAACCGCGGCAGCAGGGCGTTGATGAGCGGCACGACCTCGTCGCCGCCGGAGACCGCCAAGGCGCCCGCCGGGCAGAAGTCGTACTGCACGTCGACGACGATCAGCGCCCGGCCTTCCACGGTGGCTACCTCGTCCGGTTCACGGCGCCCTTGATCTCCTTGCCGGGGCGGAAGCGCACGGTGCGCGACGCGCTTACCTGCACGGCCGCGCCGGTGCGGGGGTTGCGGACCTCGCGCGCCGGGCGCTCGGAGGTGTAGAAGCTGCCGAGCCCCGGGATCGCCACCCGCTCCCCGGCCTCCAGCCACTCCGCCATCGCGTCGATCATCACTTCGATGGCGCGCGCCGCGTGCGCCTTGGGCAACCCGGTCTCGAAGGCGATCCGCTCGACCAACTCCGTCTTCCCCGCCATGCTCATCCTCCCTGCCCCCGGCGTCCGGGCTACGGTCGGTGGCAACGCCGCGGCCCGCTGGGCGAGGGCCCCTCGGGAACCTCACCGAGTCGCCCCTCACGAGTGTACGCCACGCCCGGCGGCGACCGCCTCACGCCGGCCTGCGCAGCAGGTGCACGGTGAAACCGTCGCCCAGGGCGCCCGGCGGGATCACCGCACCGCCGCTCGGAAGCTCTTGGCGGGGGAGCCCCGCGGGGAGCAGCGGACCCGTCGGAACCGCTTCTAGCGCCACACCGTCGAGCACGCCCGCGTTCTCCTCCGGCTCCAGCGAGCACGTGGCGTAGAGCAGGAAGCCGCCCGGGGCCAGCAGCGCCGCCGCCGACTCGACGATCCGGCGCTGGGCGGCGGCGAGCGCGCCGAGGTGCGACTCCCGCAGCCGCCAGCGGATCTCGGGGTGCCGCCGCAGCGTGCCGGTCCCCGAGCACGGCGCGTCCACCAGCACGGCGGCGCAACTCCCCGGCCGCAGCGGCGGCGCCGTGGCGTCCGCCGCCGCCACCGCCGGCGCCGGGGCGACCGCGGCGAGGTTCCGCCGCATCATCACCGTGCGTCCGAGGTTGCGGTCGGCCGAGAGCAGGCGCGGATGCCGCCGCTCGCAGGCGAGCACGAGGCTCTTCCCGCCGGGGGCCGCGGCCAGGTCCACCGTCAGGCCCGCGGCCGGCGGCAGCAGGCGCGCCACGGCTACCGCCGTCGGGTCGATGGCGTAGGCGCGCCCCGCCTGCAGCGCCGCCACCGCCGCCTCGGCCCCCGCGGTCACGCCGACGACGCCCGGGACGAACGGGTGCGGCTCCAACCGGCACCCCGCCGCCGCCAACTCTTCGCAGTGGCTGGCGGCCGACAGCAGGTAGAGCCCCGCGGGCTCCTGATCCGACGCCAGCGCCGCCAGCGCCGCCTCGTCGCCCAGCAGGCGCCGCCAGCGCTCCACCAGCCATTCGGGGTGCGAGAAGCGGAGGCCGGCAGGCGTGCCGGAATCGCCGGGGTCGGGCCAGCGCTCGCCGGATGCGCGCCGCAGCACGGCGTTGACCAGGCCCGCCGCCCGCGGCGCCAACCGCTTCGCGACGCGCACCGCCTCCGCGACGGCCACCGGCACCGGCGTGCGCATGCGCAGGGCCTCGTACAGGCCGACGCGCAACACGGCCCTGACGGCGGGCTCGAGCTCGCCGAGGGGCCGCTTCAGGTGGCGGGCGAGGAGGTGGTCGAGGGTGAGCTGCCAGCGCAGCACGCCGAGCACCAGCTCGCGCTCGGCGGGAACGGCACCGCCGAGCAGACGGGCGGCGTGCGCACCGTGCGCCTCGACGCGCGCCAGTGCGGTCGCCGCCTGCAGACGGGGGTCAGCGGAACCGCTCTCCGGGCGCAACCCGCTCTCCGATGATGAAGGCGTCGGCCGGGATGCGCCTCTTGCCCTCGCGCTGCACCTCGGTCAGAAGCGCGACCGTCCCCCCGCCGCAGCGCACGGCGATCCCGGCGACCGAGGCCGCCAGCACCGTGCCCGGCGCCTCGTCCCCCGCCGCCGGCCCGCCGGCCTCGAGACCGTGCACCTTCAAGCGGGCGCCGCGAAAGTTCGTGAACAGGCCGGGCCAGGGATCGAAGGCCCGGCACCGGCACGCCAGCTCCCGGGCGCTCATCTCCCAGTCGATGCGCCCCAGCTTCCGGTCGAGCTTGCCCGAGAGCGTCGCGAGGCTCGGGTCCTGCACCGTCGGCGCCAGGGTCCCGTCCGCGAGCTTCGCGAGGGTCTCCACGACCAGCTCCGCGCCCAGCGCCGCCAGGCGGGCCTCGAGCTCCGGCGTGCGTTCCCGCGGCTCGATCGCGACCTCGCGCTGCAGCAGGATCGGCCCGGTGTCCATCCCCTCGTCGAGGAGCATCGTCGTCACGCCGGTGGTCTCGTCGCCGGCGGCGATCGCCGACTCGATCGGCGACGGCCCGCGGTAGCGCGGCAGCAGCGAAGGGTGGAGGTTGATGAAGCCGTGCCTGGGTACGCGCAGCACCCGCGGCGAGATCATCCGGCCGAACGCCACGACCAACGCGACCTCGGGCGAGAGCGCCCGCAGTCGGGCGAGGAAGTCGTCCACGCCCAGCTTTTCCGGCTGGGCCAGAGGGAGACCGAGCCGGCGCGCGGCGGCGACGACCGCAGGGGAGGCCATGCGCAGGTGGCGGCCGGCGGGCTGATCGGGGCGCGTGACGACGAGCAGCACCTCGTGCCCCGCCGCGACGACCGCGTCGAGCGAGGGGACCGCGAACTCCGGCGTGCCAAAGAAAACGAGTCGCACGCCCAGAGTGTACACGGTCGCCCCGCCGCACGGCCGGGCGCCGCGCCGGGGGCGCTTACTGTACGCTTCGCGCCGCAACCGGCCGGCCGCGCGGAATGCGTGCGGCGGCCCGGCGGGTTGCCTCGCGAGGAGGTGTCATGCCGTCCCCCCGACGCACGCTGACGACTCTGTTCCTGATCGTGTTCGCCGACCTCGTCGGCTTCGGCATCGTCATTCCGCTGCTGCCCCTGTACGCGGAGCACTTCCACCCGGCGTCCTGGGTGTTCGGGCTGCTCATGGCCTCGTACTCGGCGATGCAGTTCGTGTTCTCGCCGCTCCTCGGCCGCCTCTCCGACCGCGTCGGCCGGCGGCCGGTGCTCCTGATCTCGCTGCTCGGCTCGGTGGGCGGGTTCGTGCTGTTCGGCCTCGCCCACTCGCTGGTCTGGCTGTTCGCTTCGCGCCTGCTCGCCGGGATCTGCGGCGGCAACATCGCCACCGCCCAGGCGGTGATCGCGGATACCACTCCCCCCGAGCAGCGCGCTCGCGGCATGGGGATGATCGGCGCCGCGTTCGGCCTCGGCTTCATCGCCGGCCCCGCCCTGGCGGGCCTCCTCGCCCCGGTCGGCATGGGCGCCCCCGGTTGGGCCGCCGCCGCATGTTCGGCGGCCGCCTGGGTGATGACGCTGTTGTTCCTGCCCGAGACGCGTCCCCGGAACGCGGGCGCGCCTCCCGCCGCCCGCGCCTCCGGTTTCTCGCGCCTGGCGTTCGCCCTCGACCACCGCGAACTCGCCCCGCTGCTGGCGATCGGCTTCGTCGTCGTCACCGGCTTCGCGGCGTTCGAGGTCACGTTCGCCCAGTTCCTCCACGACCGCCTCGCCCTCCCCCACTCAGGGGTGAGCTTCCTGTTCGTCTACGTCGGCGTCCTGGCGGTCGCCGTCCAGGGCGGCCTCGTCGGACGAGCCTCGCGCCGGTTCGGGGAGCGCAGATTGTTGCTCACGGGCCTCGCGGCCACCGCGGCGGGGCTCGTGCTGCTCGCGACCGCCCACCGGCTCGGCGCCGTCCTCGCCGTCCTGCCGCTGGTGGCGCTCGGGTCGGGTTTCGTGATGCCGTCGCTGTCGTCGCTGGTGTCCAAGAGCGCCCGCGCCGACGAGCAGGGCGCGGCGCTCGGCGCGTTCCAGGGGCTCGGGTCGCTGGCCCGGGTCGTCGGACCGTTCAGCGCCGAACTGGCGCTCGGCGCGTGGGGCGTCGCGGCGCCCCAGTTGGGCGCGGCGGTATTGGCCATGGCGGCGGCGGTGGGAGGCTCGCTGCTGCTCCGGCGCCGCCCCGGCCCGGTCTCCCCGAACCCGGAAGCGCTCGGCTAGAATCGCACCGGAGGACCACATGACACGAGCGCGGTTCGTGGCCGCAGCGGCGTTGCTCGTCGCTCGGCTCGCCGTGGGCCAGGATGTGTCCAACTGGGCGACGAGCCCGGCGGTCGGGCTCGGGCCGCTGGAGCTTCGCTCCCAGTCGCCGCTCTCCATCCTGCGGTTGACGCCCACCCCGAAGACGCCGAGGACGCTGGCCCAGGGCCAGTGGCAGTTCGAGATGCTGACGAGCTGGAACAACTACTTCGACTACGAGCCCGGGCTCTACACGATCGACGCGGAGACGCTGCGGTTCACGATGAGCGCGGCGTACGGCGTGACCCCCCGCCTCGAGGTCGCCGTCGGCGTGCCGCTGTCGTACCGCGGCGGCGGGATCATGGACCGCTTCATCGAGAACTTCGAGGGGCTGCTCCACGTCGCCAACCAGGACCGCAAGCTGGCCCCCCGCAACCGCTACCTGGTGCTGATCCACGGCACCAACGGCCGCACCTTCGAGCTCACCGGGAAGGATGCCGGCTGGGGGATCGAGGACGCGACCGCCAGCGTCCATTACCAGCTCGCCGCCGGCACCGCGACCACGCCGGCGCTGATGGCGTTGCTCACGGTCAAGCTCCCCACCGGCCGCCCGTCGTCGCTGTTCTCCAGCGGCGGCACCGACGTCGCCGCCGGGCTTTCGGCCGGGCAGCGCCTCGGCCGCTTCAACGTGTACGGCTCGGTGGTGGCGATGCACTACACCACGACCGACGTGGTCGGGGTCAGGTTGAAGCCGAACCAGCTCTCGCTCTTCACCGGCCTCGAGTACCGCCACTCGCCGCGCATGTCGTGGCTGCTGCAAGCGCTCGTCACCTCCCCGGGGGCGGAGAACTTCGGCGGCTTCTCCAAGAACACGTACGAGATCACGTTGGGGTTGAAGCGCGTCCTCAACCCGCACCTGCTCCTCGAAGCTTCGATGCTCGAGAACCTCTTCATCTTCGACAACAGCCCGGATGTCGGCTTCCACGTCGGCCTGGTGTGGCGCTCGGCCCGGCCGCGGGGCAAGGCGTAGCCGGGGGCGCGTCCCGAACTCGGGCATAATGAACGCGGGAGGATGCCGTGGGCGAACAGAGCTGCGAGTTTCCGCTCTCCAACGCGAGCGACGCCGAGATCGACGGCATCCTCGCGACGATGCGCACGATCGCCGTGGTCGGGCTCTCCGACCGGCCCGACCGGGAGTCGCACATCGTCGCGGCGTACCTGCAACGGCACGGTTACCGCATCGTCCCGGTGAACCCGGCGGTGCGCGAGGTCCTCGGCGAACGCAGCTACCCGGACCTCGCCGCGATCCCGCCGGATGTCGCGATCGACGTCGTGGACGTCTTCCGCAAGCCCGAGTTCATCCCGGCGGTCGTCGACGACGCCATCGCCCGCGGTGCCCGGGCGGTGTGGATGCAGCTCGGCCTCGCACACAACGCCGCTGCCGAGAAGGCGCGCGCGGCAGGCCTCGCCGTCGTGATGGACCGCTGCATCAAGGTCGAACACGCCCGCTGGGCCGCCGCGCATCCCCACGCCCGGCCGTGAGGCCCCGCCACGCGTCCCGCGGCGCACGCAACGTGACCCAGACGTCCGGTCGGGCGTCCTTTGCTATACTCCCACCGTCCGGCACCAGCGCCAGGACAACGGCGGGCCAGAGGTCCGCCCGATAAAGAGGAGGATGTCATCGCCGACGAACGCGATCGCACACGCGTCAACGAGATGATCCGGCTGTCGCCGGTGCGTCTCGTCGATGCCGACGGCTCCCAGGTCGGCATCGTTCCCGTGGAAGAGGCCCTTGCGCTTGCCCGCACGCGTGGCCTCGACCTGGTGGAGGTCGCCCCTACCGCCCGCCCCATCGTCTGCAAGATCATGGACTGGGGGAAGTACCGCTACGAGCAGGAGAAGAAGGCTCGGCAGGCGCGCCGCAAGGAACACCAGATCGAGGTCAAGGAGGTCAAGTTCCGGCCAGGGGTGGCGGACCACGACTTCCACACCAAGCTCTCCATGGTGAAACGGTTCCTCGAGCAGGGGAAACACGTCAAGGTCACGATCATGTTCCGGCGCCGCGAGATGCGGCGGCCGGAAAACGGCTACGAGGTGCTCGAGCGGATCAAGGAAGAACTCTCCGAGATCATCCGCCTCGAGCGCGATGCCGGCCCGCTGGAAGGGCGCGACCTCACGATGGTTCTCGCCCCCGGCCGCAAGCCCGCGTAACCCGTTCGGCTGTCCCGTCCTCCGACGAGGAAAGGAGTCCCGCGATGAAGGCGACGGTGGGAGGTTTCCGTGTCGGTGCCAACGAAGTCCACGAGGTGCTCGGGGACCACATGCTGGTGGACGGCTTTCACATCGTCCCCGACCTCGAGCGTTCGCACGGCTCGTTCCTCATCGACGAGCGGGACGGCAAAGCGTACCTCGACTTCTTCTCGAACTTCGCCTCCCAGGCCCTGGGGTGGAACCACCCCGGGCTCGCCGACCCCGAGTTCCGCGAGCGCCTGCTGCTCGCGGCGATCCACAAGCCGGCGAACTCCGACTTGTACACCCGCTTCTTCGCGGAGTTCATCGAGACGTTCTCGCACGTCGCCCTCCCCCCCAGCCACACGAGCCACGTCTTCGTCGTGGACGGCGGTTCCCTCGCGGTCGAGAACGCCCTCAAGACCGCGTTCGACTGGAAGGCCAAGAGGAACCGGGCGGCGGGCCTCGGCGGCGAGTTCGGCCTGCAGGTGATCCACTTCCGGCAGGCGTTCCACGGGCGCTCGGGCTACACGCTCTCGCTCACCAACACCTTCGACCCGCGCAAGACGGCGCTCTTCCCCAAGTTCGACTGGCCGCGGATCTCCAGCCCGAAGATCGTCTTCCCCCTCGACGCGCACCGCGCCGAGGTGGAGCGGGCGGAGGCCCACGCCGTGGCGGAGATCGAGGAGGCCGTGGCCCGCTACGGCGCCGAGATCGCCTGCCTGATCATCGAGCCGATCCAGGCCGAGGGGGGCGACAACCACTTCCGGCCCGAGTTCCTGCGCGCGCTGCGCGAGCTCGCCGACCGCCACGACTTCCTCCTCGTCTTCGACGAGGTGCAGACCGGCCTCGGGATCACCGGGACCATGTGGGCGTGGCAAGGGCTCGGCGTCGAGCCCGACATCCTCGTCTTCGGCAAGAAGGTCCAGGCCTGCGGCATCGCCTGCAACACCCGCATCGACAACGTCCCCGACAACGTCTTCAAGGTCTCCTCGCGGATCAACTCGACCTGGGGCGGCAACCTCACCGACATGGTGCGCTCCACCCGGGTGCTCGAGCTGGTGGCGCAGGAGAACCTGGTGGACAACGCGCGCCTCCAGGGCGCGTTCCTCCTCGACGGCCTGACGGCGCTCCAGCGCGAGTTCCCGCACCTCCTGTCGCAGGCGCGCGGGCGCGGCCTCATGATCGCGTTCGACTTCCCCGACGCGGAGGCCCGCGGCAACGCGATCGTCGCCTGCCGCCAGCAGGGGCTGCTCGTGCTGCCCTGCGGCGCGAAGTCGGTCCGCTTCCGGCCGTACCTCGACATCACCCGCGAGGATGCGGCTGGGGCGATCGACCGTCTCGGCCGCGCGCTCCGCTCGATGGCGTAGAGACCGGGGTCAGTGGTCCGCGGTCCGTGGTCAGCAACGGCCGTGGATCGTGGATCGTGGGTCGAAGAGGCTTGGCCGAGGGCCGGTGGCCAGTGGCCGGCAGAGACCGTGGTCCGCGATCCGTGTTCCGTTGCGCGATCGGTGCAAAACCGAGGGCGGCCCGAGCGCGGCTGGTTTGTCAACTTCGCCGGACCTGGTGCTCACAAATCGCACGACGCGGCGGGGTTCGACGCTGAACGCGAGCCTTCCGGGCGGGATGGGCGCCCGGCTACTCGGCCGCGGAGAGCCTTGCGACGCCGGCCCCGTTCCATTCGACCCGCAGGCCGTCGAGTACACCCGCCGCGAACCTGTCGCGGGCTTCCCGTGTCCAGCACAGGACCTCGACCCCGGCGGGCGGGCCGCCGGCCCAGAGGTACTCCCCCGCCGTGCCGCACATCGGGTTGGCATTCGTCGCCCACGCCAGCGCCGACTCCCAGAGACGGATGCCGTTCACCCAGACCGCCACACCTGCCCACGCGGCCGGCGCGCCGTTCCCCTGCCTCGCAAGGAACCGGCGCGTCCCCCCGATCGCGGGGAGTGCGACTGTGACGGGCTCCTGCTGCCGCGGTGGCCAAAGCCCGACGTACACGCCGGCGTTGGGGTGCCGGGCCAGGAGGGCCGCGACGCCGGGCTGGTCGGGCAGATCCACCTTCCCGCTGGCATCGCAGGTACCATCCCACAGGAGCGACGCTCCATCCGCCGCCACGGCGGCCACGCGGGCCCCGGCCGCCGGGCTGCCGTCCGCAAGGAGGAACCGGACAGTCGGGCCGTGCCCGGCAGGCTCGAGTGCGAGCTCGAGTTGCTTCTCGACGGGGCCCTCAGGGATGTCCTCCCGTACGCTCGCCCGTGCGTACCCTTCGGCACGGGCGGTGATGCGTACGGTTCCGGGACGGAGGGGATGGAGTTTTGCCAGGCCATCGGCGTCCGTGGTCGTCTCGACGTTCGCGCCCGCGTTGGCGCCCTGGTTCAGCACGCCGATCTTGGCGTCGGGAACCGGCTGACCCGTCGTGGAGTCGGTCACGTGCACGCGGTAGCTGTTGCAGGGCAGGTCGAAGTCGCGCACGGTGTCACGCACAATTGCCTGGCCGAGCGGCTGCAATGAGTCGCTCGTCCCAGGAAGTCTGATCTGCATGAGCGTAATCGGATGGAAAACCACCGCCTCGTAATGACCGTCCTCCCCGGCTGTGGCCTGAGCCCAGGTGTAGGCGGAGGAGTTTGCGAGGAAGCCGACGGTTGCCGGCGCCGGCTTCCCACACCGCGTGATCGTGCCGGCGACGCGGATAGGGGTTGGCGCAACCGTGGCGGTCTGATCGCCACCGGGGGTCATGTCTACGGCCTGGGTCACCTTCCAAACCCCGGCGACGAGGGCAAGATGAACGACGTGCGCCGGCACGTTGCGGAAGACAACCTTGCCGGCGGTGTCACTGACCGGGCGCTCGTCGAGCGTTGCGTCGCCGTCGAGCAAACGCAGGGTCATGGCCGACGACTCCAGTTCAGCGGGCAACGCGAACCCGACGGTCAGCGTCCCGCCGGGCGCCGCCGTGGCCTCCACCACTTGGAGCACGCCGCCAGGCAGGGTGGTCTCCTGGGCGAGGGGAAGCACTCCAGGACAATCGAAATGGATCGTGCCCCTGCGCTCGGCAACTCCCCACCACGCCGCATAGACGGCGCCCGGGTCGTGAAACAGCAGGTCTGGACGTCTTGGGGCCGCGCCCGCATCGAGGACGACGTTGATGTTCGGTGCCTCATCGGCGAGAAGCACCCCCTTGACGCTCACCTTCATGAAGAGATCGGTGGCCGAGTTCGGGGGGAGTGTGGGTTTGAAGACTCCGGGTGCCTTGACGCTTGCCTCGACGACCCTCGACATCGCAACCCACGAGTCGGCCGCATCGTCGTGCAGGAGCGCGAGAACACGACCGGGAGGCATCTGCACGGGAGCCTGGGCGTCTCGACCACGGACCTGCCGGAGAAACCGGCTGGCGACGCTATAGAGCCGGATGGACTGCTGGGGTTTCACACGGAGCTCCGGGTCGAGGACGACGCGGCCCGCAGGCACGATCTCGCTGAGCATCCTCAAGCCCTGCGCGCCGTTTCCGAGGCCCCACATGACCACGCTTTCATTCCTGGAAATGAGGCCTGGGCCTTCGAGGAACCAACGGTATCCTCCGGGGTCCTCGAGCAGAAACCAGACCCCCGCGGGTTTCGTCACCTCCGCGGATTGGTTAGCGTGAGGGATGAGGTGGACGGTAAAGCCTGAAGGGTCTGCCGGCGTCGTTTCGCGCCCTTGGAGGACGGGCCACATCGCGAGCGCGGGATGACCATCGATCAAACCCGGATCGCTCACAACGCCCGACTGCGCTCGGCTCGGGATCGGCAGCCATTGCCCTAGGACGACCAGGCAGAGCAACACTGGCCGCATCATCCTCATCGTGCCCCTCCCTGCGATCTACCCAGGCCTCACCAGGTGCACCAGTAGGTGGTTGGCGTGCTCACGTAGCTGTTCGAGTCGAGCTTCCAGAACTGACCCACCGGACCCAAGGTAAAACAATGTACTTCTCAGTTCACGATACGAAACAGCGATGAGCATGTCAACGGAATGTGCGTTCGCGTAGAGCAAACGAGCTTGGGGCGCTCAGGGGTCTGTGTCCCGGACGATTGCGGAGAAGATGTTGATGACAAGGCGGGCGCTCGCTACCGCGGCGACATTAACGGCTATTCACACGTCGAACACTCGCCGGCGCCGTCGCTGCCGCGTGGTCGGGCCGAGAAAGAGCAGCAGGAGTGCCGCGACGATAGGGAGGCGAAGCGGAGTGGCCAGACGGCACCGCCCTTGGCAATGGCGGCGGAGATTTGAACTCTGCAGGCGAGCCACTCGCGCTGCGACACACGGCCCAGACCCCAGCCGCGCCAGCACCCAGCCCCGAGAGCCTCCCTCGAAGACAAGAAGCTCAACGATAGGCAGGCCTCCGAACCTTGGGGCGTGCAGCCGCGCCGCCGAGAGTGGGCCAGATGCTAGGAGGGCAAGGCGGTCGGACCGGAGCGTAGCCGGAGGCTACGTGAGGATCCGAACCGCCGCAGCCCGACAACGCAGATGGTCCGCTATCGGCGGCGCCCGACGGCGACGCCACTCCACCCGGCGGTGCGCTAGACTACCCGGGTCGCACATCGGACAAGGAGGCAGACGATGGCCGAGACCTATCCCCCCGGGACACCTCCGGTACCTCCCCACGCCACCCGTGCCGCCCAGCATGCAGCCGCCGGGCACCGTCCCGCCGCCACCGCGGGCGGCGAGCCGCCGCCGCAGCACCGCTGCCGTGGGAGCAGCCCGGCTACCCGGCGCTCGAAGGGCTGTACGAGACCGCGAAGCTCGTCCTCACCGCGCCGAGCCAGGCGTTCGCGCGGATGTCGCTGACCGGGTACGCTCGGCCGGCCGCTGCTGTATGCGGTGATCTTCGGCTGGGTCGGAATGATCGCCGGGCAGGCGTACAACATCGCCTTCCGCAGCGCGATGCAGAACCTGCATGCCCGGAATGAACCGCGGCTTCCACTTCCCGCTCGCCGTCAACATCACGTTGATGGTGCTGGCGCCGCTCTTCGTCCTGATCGGGGTGTTCATCTGGTCCGCGATCCTCCACCTGTTCCTCTTGTTGGTGGGGGGCGCCACCACGGGGTTTGCCTCGACGGTCCGGGTGGTCTGCTACGCCGGGACCGTCCAGGTCTTCCAGATCGTGCCGTTCTGCGGCGGGCTGATCGGACTCGTCTGGGCGCTCGTCCTCTACATCATCGGGCTGGCCACCGCCCATCGCACGACGCAGGGGAAGGCCGCGCTCGCGGTGCTGTTGCCGCTGGTCCTGTGCTGCGTCTGCGTGGCGGTGATCGCCGTCGCCTTCGGCGCCGCGATCGCGGCCGCCGTCGGTCACCTCGGCAACTTCGGCCACTTCGGCCGCTGAGCCGGCGCGGTGAGGTTCCGTCCGCCCACCCGCGAGGAGCGCCAACTGGCGCTCCTCTGGGGTGTGGTGGCGGTGTCCGTCGTGGTGCTGCGCCCGTTCTGGCTCGCGGTGGCGCCGCTGATGCCGGCGTGCCCGTTCCGGGCGATCACCGGGATCCCGTGCCCCACCTGCGGCAGCACGCACGCCGCGGTCGCTCTCATGACGGGCCGCCTCGGCGCCGCTCTCGCCGCCAACCCGCTCGCCGCTCTCGCGGGGATCGCCTTCTTCGCGGGCGGCCTGGCCGCCCCGCTGTGGGCCGCGCTCCGTTGGCCGGTCCCCGACGTGCCGGCGCCGCTCCCCCGCTGGATGCGCGCCGCCATCGTCGCGACGATCGTGGCGAATTGGGCGTGGCTGGTTCGTGTGACGCCGAGACTGCGGGCGGCGAACGCCCTCGCGGCCTTGCCCGGCGACCGCCGGCCCGGCGGACCTGAAGGCCGGCCGCCCGGCGGGCGGCCGCGACGAAGGCATCGGGGAGGGGCTCCTAGCGCGGGATGGCGTCCGGGCGGGACCCCGGCTTGGTGATCGGGACGCCGGATGCGCACAGCGGGCACGCCTCGGGAGCCCAGCTCGGCACCTCGACCGTGAGGAGCGCGGTGAACGGCAACGGCGCGAACGGGTTCTCCTGTCCGGAACGGTTGACGATCGCGGCGACCCCGACGACGACGCCGCCCTGGCGGCTCGCCACGTCCATCACCTCACGGGTCGAACCGCCGGTCGTCACCACGTCTTCGACCACGAGCACCCGGGACCCGGGCTCGATGGCGAAGCCGCGCCGCAGCACCATCTCGCCGTCCGCCCTCTCGGTGAAGAAGAACGGCACGTCCACGAGGGCGCGCGCGACCTCGTGGCCGATGATCACGCCGCCGAGCGCCGGGGCGACGACGACCTGCGCCGCCGCATTCTTGAGCCGGGCGGCGAGCTGGCGCCCGGCCGCCTCGGCGCGCGCCGGCTCGGCGAGGTAGAGCGCGCACTGCATGTAGCGCGAGGAGTGCCGGCCGGACGAGAGCTTGAAGTGGCCCTCCAGCAGCGCCCCCGCCGCCGTCATGTCCTCGAGCGTGATCCCGCCCATTCATTCCTCCCGGGAGAGGCCGTAGGCCTCGATCTTCTTGTACAGGTTCGACCTCGGGGTGTTGATGGCGCGCGCCGTGGCGGCCACGTTCCAGCCATGGTGCTGGAGTTGGCGCACGAGGAAGGCGCGCTCCGCCCGCTCCTGGAACTCCGCCAGGGTCGGAGCGGTGAAAAGCCCCTCGTCGGCGGGAGCGCCGCCGGAGGCCACCGGCAACAGGTCGATGGCGCGGATGTCGTCCTCCAGCTGCATGATCACCGCCCGCTCGACGACGTTCTTGAGTTCGCGCACGTTGCCGGGAAACGGGTAGGCGGCGAGCTGGGCTAGCGCCGGCGGCGTCCAGCGCTTCGGACGGCGGTTGTACTCGTGGCACGCGACGGCGGTGAAGTGCTCGACGAGCGCCGGGATGTCGTCGGGGTGCGAACGTAGCGGCGGCGTGCGCAGCACGACCACCGAGAGGCGGAAGTAGAGGTCCTCGCGGAACCGCCCGGCCTTGACCTCCTCGGGGAGGTCCTTGTTGGTCGCCGCGATCACCCGCACGTCCACGTGGCCCACCGCGCCGGCGCCGACCGGCTCGACCTCGCCGTCCTGCAGCACCCGCAGCACCTTGGCCTGCGTGCGCAGCGACATGTCGCCGACCTCGTCGAGGAAGATCGTCCCGCCGTCGGCCTGCACGAACTTGCCGATCTGCTTGCGCACCGCGCCGGTGAACGAGCCCTTCTCGTGGCCGAACAGCTCCGACTCGATGAGCTCCTCGGGGATCGCCGCGCAGTTCACGCGCACGAACGGCGCGCGCGCCCGCGGCGAGAGGTGGTGCACCCGCCGCGCGACCAGCTCCTTCCCCGTGCCCGACTCGCCGACCACCAGGACCGTGGCGCGCGACGGCGCGACGCGGGCGATCTCCTCGCGCAGCGCCATCATGTCGGGAGAACCCCCCAACAGCGGCGGGGGCTCCTCGCCGGCCCCCTTCAAGCGGCGGTTCTCCTCCGCCAGCTTGCCGCGCGCGACGGCGCCCTGCACCGCGAGGATCAGCTTCGCGCGCTCGGGCGGCTTGTCGAGGAACGCGTCGGCGCCGGCGTGCAGGCACGAGGCCGCGGTGAACTCGTCGCCGTGACCGGTCAACACCACGACCGGCACGTCGATCCCGCGCTTGCGCAGGTTCTCCAGCAGGCCGAGCCCGTCCATCCCGGGCATCTTGATGTCGAGCAGCACGGCGTGCGGGCTGTCGTGGTCGATCGCGTCGATCGCCGTGAACGCATCCCCCGACTCGCCGACCTCGAAGCCGGCGCCGGTCAGGATCGTCCGCACCACCAGGCGGTTGGCGGCGTCGTCATCGACGATCAGGACGCGTCCGGCGGCTCCCATGGCCCCAGAGTTTACTCCAGCGGGCCGCTGCGCTCCCCTTCGCTCCCTGGGCTCTGAGGCTCTTCGCTTTGCCCCTCGCGGTGAAGCCTCGTCGTTCACTGCGTGGGCCTTGCTTCGCCCCGGCGCTCGGCTGTCAGGCGGCGCGTCGAGCGCCTCCGAGCCGCGACCTGCAGCGTCGACCGAGCGGCCTCGCCGCCGGGACCCTCGCTGTCCCCTCCCTCGCAAGAAGCGCTCGGTCGGGGTCAGCGTCTCCCGCGCGGCGCTGCGCCGCTGGGGACCCGCGGCCTCCGGAGCCATGGCCGCTTCACCCGAGGGGCGGATGGAATGCCCCCCACCCACCAGTCGGAGGTTCTGCCGCAAGTGGTGGTCCAAGTCGGCTGCGCCGGCCGCAGGCCGCGCAGCCTCTGAGCGCCTCCCTTAAGGACCATCACGCTCGCCGAAGGCAGGAGCGCTCGCAAGCTTGGGGCGTGTCAGCCGCGCCGCCGAGAGTGGGCCAGATGCTAGGCGCCGCGAGGCGGCCGGACGCGGAGCGTAGCCGGAGGCTACGTGAGACGCGAGCCGCCGACAGCGGCGACGCACGCAGATGGTCCGCTATCGGCGGCGCTCAGAGGGTGACGACGACCTTGCCGGTGGAGGCGCGGCTCTGCAGGAACGCATGCGCCTCGGGCAGGCGCTCGAACGGGAACACGGCGCCGACGACCGGCCGCAGGCTTCCGGCGGCCAGCATCGCCTCGATGCGCGCGAAGCGCGCCTGCAGCTCCCCGGCGAGGTGCGGGACGAGCGAGAGGTTGAAACCCGAGAGCGACTTGGTCGACTGGACGAACGCCGAGGGGATCATCGCGCCCATCCGCAGCAGCTCGAGCGCGGCGTGCAGGTAGCGCACGCGGCCCGGCCCCAGGGCGGCCGCGAAGCCGTAGAGCACGTAGCGCCCGTCGGGGTTGAGCGCCTTCCACCCCGGCCGGAACAGCGAGCCGCCGACCGCGTCCACGACGACGTCCACGCCGCCCGCGAGCGCAGCGCGGTACCCTTCGTAAGCGGCCGTCTCGTGGGCGCCGAGAGAAGCCGCCAGCTCCGCGCTTGGCGCGCGACGACGCCACCGCGAGCACGCGGGCGCCGGACGCCGCCGCCATCTGCACCGCGATCGTGCCCGACGCCCCCCGCCGCCGCGGTGATCGGCGACGCGCTCCCCGGCGCGCAGCCGCCCCACCGTGAACAGCGCGTGGTCGGCGGTGAGGCCGGTGACCGCGATGGCGGCCCCGTTGACGAAGTCCACGCCCGGCGGCAGCGGCCGCAGGAAGCGCGCGTCCACGGCCACCAGCTCGGCGTGGCCGCCGAAGATCGGCACCGCCGCGACCGGCGTCCCGACCGGCGGCCCGGCCACGCCCTTGCCGAGCGCGGCGACCTCCCCGCTCACCTCCATGCCGGGCACGAACGGCGCCTTCGGCACGCGCGGGTACACCCCGAGGCGGGCAGCGCAGTCGGCGAAGTTGAGGCCGAGCGCGCGCACCCGCACCAACGCCTGGCCGCGCCCCGGCACCGGATCGGGCAGCTCCTGCAGGCGCAGGACGCCGGGCGGGCCGTACCGCGGCGCGACCCACGCCCTCATCCCGGCGCGCGCTCCGCTCGCGCCGCGATGCGTGGACCGTGATCAGTGGTCAGTGGTCCGCAAAAGACCCCACCACCCAGCCTTCCTCGGACCACGGTCCACGGACCACGGACCACGGTCGTCAGGACTCTTCCGCGGCGGCAGCGGGGCGGGTCAGCGTCGGCAGGATCTCCCGCAGCTTCTCCTCGAGCTCGGTGGCGACGTCCGGGTGCTCCTTGAGGAACGTCCGCGCGTTCTCGCGCCCCTGGCCGAGGCGCGTCTCGCCGTAGGAGAGCCAGGTGCCGGACTTGGTGATCAGCCGGTGCTCGACGCCGAGGTCGAGCAGCTCGCCGTTCTTGGAGATCCCCTCGCCGTACAGGATGTCGAACTCCGCGACGCGGAACGGCGCCGCGACCTTGTTCTTCACCACCTTGACCTTGGTGCGGTTGCCGACCGCCTCCTCACCGGACTTGATCGCGCCGATGCGGCGGATGTCGAGCCGGACCGAGGCGTAGAACTTGAGGGCGCGCCCGCCGGTCGTGGTCTCGGGGTTGCCGAACATCACCCCGATCTTCTCCCGGATCTGGTTGATGAAGATCACGCATGTCTTGGACTTGGAGACGATCCCGGTGAGCTTGCGCATCGCCTGCGACATCAGGCGCGCCTGCAGCCCCATTGACGAGTCGCCCATCTCGCCCTCGAGCTCGGCGCGCGGGACGAGCGCGGCCACCGAGTCCACGACGATCACGTCCACCGAGCCGGAGCGGATCAGCGTCTCGGCGATCTCGAGCGCCTGTTCGCCGTTGTCCGGCTGCGCCACCAGCAGGTTGTCGATGTCCACGCCCAGCTTGCCGCTGTACTCGGGGTCGAGGGCGTGCTCGGCGTCGATGAACGCCGCGAGGCCGCCCAGCTTCTGCGCCTGCGCGATCACGTGCAGCGCCAGCGTCGTCTTGCCCGAGGACTCCGGTCCGAAGATCTCGATGACCCGCCCGCGCGGGATCCCGCCGACCCCGAGGGCCGCGTCGAGTCCGATCGACCCGCTCGGGATGACGTTGACGTTGACCGCCTCCTGGGCGCCCAACCGCATGATCGCGCCCTTGCCGAACTGCCGCTCGATCTGCGCGACCGCGGTCTCCAAAGCCTTGAGCTTGTCCTGGTTGTACTCAGCCATGGTGACACCTTCTCCCTTGGTTGTCGCGTGGACGGGTTGGCCGTGAGGCCACACGAAATGCTAGGCCGGGCCCAGAGCCAAGTCAAGACGCCGGGGACCGGAGTCCGGAAGGCGTGGTCAGTGTTCAGTGGTCCGTGGTCCGAGCCGACGACGGCAAGCGGGAAATGGGGCGGAAGTAGAACGGCCCAGAGGCTGGTTCCTACAGGCAGAGGTGCAGCGATGCCAAAGAACCCGCCCGAGAACACGCCCCGCGTGACACCGTACCTTTTCTACGAGGACGTCGCGGCCGCGCTCCGGTGGCTCGCGGACGCCTTCGGCCTGCGCGAGAGCCTGCGCATGCAGGGTGCCGACGGCAAGGTCAACCACGCCGAGATGCGCCTTGCGGACGGGGTGGTCATGATGGGCTGCCCGGGGCGTCAGTACCGGAACCCGAGGCACGTCGGTCACGTCACCCAGACCGTGCACGTCTACGTCGACGACGTCGATGCCCATTTCGCGCGGGCCAAGGCCGCCGGCGCGCGGATCCTCGCCGCGCCGGAAGACCAGTTCTACGGCGACCGCCGCTACGGCGCCGAGGACCCCGAAGGCCACCAGTGGTACTTCGCCCAGCACGTCCGCGACGTCTCCGACGAGGAGCTCAAAGCCCACCGGGGATGACCGGGCGCAGGAGAGACGTGGTCCGTGGTCCGTGGCCCGTGGTCCGTGGTCCGTGGTCAGTGGTCCGTGGTCCGTGGTCAGTGGTCCGAGCCGGCCGCGCCGGCCGCAGGCCGCGCGGCCCCTCGGCCCTCCCTCGAAGACGAACATGCCCACGAAGGCAGGGCGTCGCAGCTTGGGGCGTGTAGCCGCGCCGCCGAGAGTGGGCCAGACGCAAGGCGCGCGAGCCCGGCCGCGCCGGAGCGTAGCCGGAGGCTACATGAGGACGCGAGCGGGCGAAGCGCAACGCCGCGGATGGTCCGCTATCGGCGGCGCCCCCGGCGATGCCTGCCGACACCGCACTCAGGACGAGGGTTCGCCTTCGGGGGTGAACCGATACCCCACCCCCCGCACCGAATGGATGTACTTCGGCCTCCGGGCGTCTCCCTCGAAGTACCTCCGCAACCGCACGATGAAGTTGTCGATGGTGCGCGAGGAGGAGCCGTACTTGTAGCCCCACACGCGCTCGAGGATGAGCTCGCGCGCGACCACCTGTCCCTGGCGCTCGACCAGGAGCTTCATCAGCATGCACTCCTTCTCGGTCAACTCGACCTCGCCCCGCGGCCCCTTGGCCTTGAAGGTGCGGAAGTTGACCTCGTTGTCGCCGAACTTGAAGATCCCGCGCTCGGCGACCGGCGTCTGGTACCACTCCTGCCGCCGCAGGATGCCGCGGATGCGCAGCACCACCTCCTCGAGCAGGAACGGCTTGGTCATGTAGTCGTCGCCGCCGTGCCGCAGGCCGGTGAGACGGTCGGCGTCGGCGCTGCGCGCGGTCAGGAAGAGGACCGGAACCCGGTTGCCCGCCTCGCGCAGCCGCTGGCAGACGTCGAACCCCGAGATGCCGGGGAGCATCACGTCGAGCACCACGAGGTCGAAGTCCTCGGCGGCGAGCCGCTCGAGGGCGGCCTCCCCGTCGCCGACGACCGTGGTGTCATACCCCTCGAACTTCAGGTTGTGCGCCAACGCCTCCGCAAGATGCCGCTCATCCTCGACGATCAAGACGCGACTGGCCATCGCTCACCTCGTTCCGTTCCCATCACTGTACTCGGAAAGTTCTTCCTCGGGTAGGGCCTCGGCCCCGGGCAGCGCCAGGCGGAGCGTCGCGCCCCGCCCCGGGCCGGGGCTCGCGGCCGTGAGCTTGCCGCCGTGCGCCTCGACGATCTCGCGCGCGACGTAGAGCCCGATGCCGGTGCCGGGTGTCCGCCGGGTCACCTCGTCGTTCGCCCGGTAGAACGGCTTGAAGATCGACTCCAGCTCGAAGGCCGCGATCCCGACGCCGTTGTCCCCGACCTCCAGCACGGCCTCGCCGCGCTCGAGGCCGAGGCGGATGAAGACGCGGGGCTCTTCCCGCCGGGCGTACTTGAGGGCGTTCTCGACCAGGTTGGAGATCACGATCGCCATCGCCTCGGCGTCGAAGGTCGCCTGGACACCGGGGAGGATGTCGGCCTCGAGGACGACGCCGCGGGCCGCGATGCGCCGCTCGGCGACGATCACCTCCTCTTCGACGAGCTGGGAGAAGTCGCCCAGGCTCATGCGCAGGCGGTGGGCGCCCCCGGTGTACCGGGTCACCTCCAGGACCTTCTCCACCAGATTGCCGAGGCGTTCCGAGTCCGCCAGGGCGTTACCGAGGAAACGGGTACGCCCTTCGTCGTCCACCCGCCCCGAGAGCACCGTCTCGAGGGCGAGGCGGATCCCCGCGATCGGCGTCTTGAGCTCGTGCGTGACCGCGGAGACGAAGTTCTGGTGCTGGCGCTCGTACGCGCCTTCCCGCCGCATGATGCGCCAGAGCAGCACCACCGCGACGACGATCGCGGCGAGGAACGCCGCGCCCTCGGCCAGGACAGCCACGACGCGCTGGCGGTACCGGTGCACCAGCTCCTGCCAGTGGTGGAAGTCGGGCGTCACGACGAGGCGGTCGAGCGGCGCGGCGAGGGGGGCGCTCGGGCGCCCCTCCTGCACGTTGCCACGCTCGACGACCTGCAAGTCGGGGTCCGAGGCCGCGAGCCACCGGTACGGCGCCTGCGGGTCGAGGAACGCCAGCGCCACCCGCCCCCGGCCGAGCGAGCGGCCGACGGCGAGCCGCCCGTCCAGCGTGACCCACCCGATCGCGGCCCCGGGTTCCAGAGGCCGGGCGCTCGGGCCGCGGGGAAGTTCCGCCTCCTCCACGACCCGGACCTCGACGAACGGCGGCGTCGGCGAGGGGATCACTCCGGGGGGCAGCTCGGCGATCGCGCGTTCGGCCTCGAGAAGGCGGACCCCCAGGCGCTCGGCCGCGAGGCTGGTCTGCGACACGACCAGCTCCCGCTCGAGGTCGAGGCGCTCGCGGTTGTCGCGCAGGGAGTAGACGACCCACCAGGTGAACTGGGCGTTGAGGACCAGCGCCACGATGACGAAAGCCACCATGTGGCCGAGGCCGAGACGGAGTCCACTGCGCACCCAGGCAGTATAGCCACACGCTCGCGGTTTGCGGTTCGAACTGAGAAAAGGAAAGCGCCGCCCAGGCCCGCGACGCCTCCTCGGCCACGGTGGGCGGGCGAGGACGGCCGCCCCACGGCTCATGCCTCCTTACTCCAGGAATTGACAGCGGAGCGGCCAGCCATGAGAATCGACGCCCTATGAGTACGAGCCGCCCGTTGCTGGTGCGGGGCGGGACCGTCGTTCCGATGACCTCCCCCGGCGCCACGTTTGCTGCCGACGTGCTGATCCGCGACGGCCGCATCGCCGCCGTGGGCCAGGGGCTGCCGGCAGACGGAGCGGACCTGCTCGACGCCACCGACGCCCTCGTGCTGCCGGGCTTCGTCCAGGCCCACGTCCACGTGGTGCAGAGCCTGGCGCGCCACCGGGCGGAGGGCTTGCCGCTGCTGGCATGGCTCGCCGACCGGATCTGGCCGTACGAGGCCGCCCTCGAGCCGCACGAGGTCGCCGCGGCGGCGCGCCTCGGGGTCTCGGAGCTGCTGGCCGGAGGGACGACCGCCGCGCTCGACATGGGCACGACGCACGGGCAGGATGCGGTGTTCCTCGCCGCCAGCGAGCTCGGCATCCGTCTGACCTCCGGCAAGTGCCACATGGACACGGGCGAGCGGGTCCCAACCCGCCTGCTCGAGGACCCCGACGCCTCGCTGTCCGAGGCCGAGGCGCTGGGCGCGCGCTGGCACGGCGCCTGCGGCGGCCGCCTCCGCTACGCCGTTGCGCCGCGCTTCGTGCTCTCGTGCTCCGACGCCTTGCTGCAGGGCGCCGCCGCACTGGCCCGCCGGCACGGCTACCTGCTCCACACGCACGCGAGCGAGAACCCGGACGAGACCTGCGCCGTGCGCGAGGCGACCGGCGTCGGCAACGTCGCCGCCCTCGCCCGGTTCGGCATCACAGGGCCCGACACGGTGCTCGCCCACTGCGTGCACCTCGACGAGGGCGAGTTCGGGCTCCTCGCCCGCGAGCGCACCGGCGTCGCCCACTGTCCGGGCGCCAACCTCAAGCTCGCGTCCGGCATCGCCGACCTCCCCCGGCTGCTCGCCGACGGGGTGCGGGTCGGGCTCGGCGCCGACGGCCCGCCGTGCAACAACCGGCTGTCGGTGTTTCACGAGATGGCGCTCGCCGGGACGGTCCACAACCTCGCTCGCGGCGCGGGGGCGGTGGACCCGTGGAGCGTGCTCGAAATGGCGACCTGGCGCGGCGCCGAGGTGCTCGGCCTCGACCGGGTCGGGCGCCTGCTGCCGGAATGGAAGGCGGACCTCGTCGTTTTGAGTTGTGCAGCGTGGGCGATGGAACCGGCCGGCGACCCCGCCGCGATGATCGTTTTCGGAGGAGGCGTCGAGGCGGTGCGGCACGTCGTCGTGGATGGCAGGACCGTAGTCCTTGACGGGGCGCTGACGACCGCCGACGGGACCGCCGTCCGCCGCGAGGCGCGCGCCGCCGCGACGGCCCTGACCCGCCGGCTGGGGTGGTCGTGATGCTCAAGAGCAAGCCGCGCTTCGAGAGCCTCGACCACTACCTCGCCAACCGCGACTACGGCCTTGCGCTCGAGGCGATCGCCCAGGAGATCAAGCGCCGCCCTGAGAACTTCAACCTCTTGCTGCGGCAGGCCGAGATCCTGGGGCTCGCGGGTGACCGCGAAAAGGCGATCGAGGTGTACCGCGGCCTGGCCCGGCACTTCGCCGAGCAGGGCTTCTACGCCCGCGCCATCGCGGTGATCAACAAGGTGGTCCGGCTCGACCCCGGCCGCCAGGAGGTCACCAGGGAGCTGGCTGGCTTCATCGCCGCACAGCAGGCAACCGAGCACGACCAACGGGCCAGGCTCGAGCGCGCGACGGCGCCCGCGGCCCCCGACGCCCCGCCGCCCGTGCCGGACCGGGCCGCGCCGCCGGAGTCCGGCGCGACGGCGGACCAGGCGGAGAAGGAGCGGGCGGCGTCGCGCTTCTTCGCGGAGTTCCCGCCGGCGGCGCTCGAGGAGCTGATCTCTACGACCGCGGTGCGCTCGTTCGCCGCCGGCGAGACGATCGTGCGCGAGGGCGACCGGGGGGCCTCGTGGTTCCTGATCGAGGAGGGCGAGGTGGAGGTCCGGACCACCGATCCCTCCGGCCGGCACCTGCTGCTCGCCCACCTCGGCCCCGGCGAGTTCTTCGGCGAGGTGGCCGTGCTCACGGGCAAGCCGCGGACGGCGACGATCGTGGCCCGGAGCGGGGTAACGGTGATCGAGATCTCGCGCCAGGACCTCGACCAGATCGCCGCCGCCCACCCCCAGGTCCGGTCGGTGTTGCAGCGGTTCTACGAGAAGCGGGCGCAGGCGACGGTGGAAGCGATGCTCGCCCGCATGCGAGGCGGCGGTGCCTGAGGCGCCCTGCCCGATCGCCCGCCGTTTCCTCGCCCTCGCCCGCCGGGCCGCCGAGGCGCCCGCCCTGATCGGTCCGGACGGCGAGGTGACCGCCACCCGCGCGGCGCTCGCGGCCGGGATCGAGGCCCAGCGCGCCGCGTACGCCGCCCACATCCGGCCGGGCGCCACGGTGGTGCTGTCGTTGCCGAACGGGATCTCCTTCGTGCGCGCATTCGCCGCGCTGCGGCTGCTGCCGGCCCGGGTGGCGCTGGTGGACGCGGCCGCTCCCGCCGACGAGATCGAGCGCTCGGCCCAGGCCGTTGGCGCGGGGTGGATCGTGGCCGCGCCCGAGAGGCTGGCCGGGGAAACGATTGCCGTGGCCGAGCACGGCAGCGCCGTCGCCGCGCGGGTCGACGTCGCGCCGGTGGCGATGCCGGAGTTCACCGCCCTGCTCAAGTTGACCTCGGGCTCGACCGGCTTTCCGCGAGCCGTGGCGGTTGGCGTCCGCCAGCTCGCCGCCGACACGGTCCAGATCATGCGCACGATGGGGTTCGGGCCCGGCGACGTGACCGCCGCCGCGATCCCGCTCACCCACTCGTACGGGATCGGCAACTGCCTGATCCCTCTCCTGCTCGGCGGCACCCCGCTCGCCTTTCCGACATGCGCGCTCCCCGCGGCGCTCGCCCACACGCTGGCGGCCGCCCGGGTCGTCCACTTCCCGGCGGTGCCCGCGATGGTCAGGACGCTGGCCACGCTCCCCGACCTCCCCGACCTGCCCGACCTCCGCGTCTGCCTGGCGGCCGGCGCCCCACTCGCGCCGCGCGACGCCGCGGCGTTTCACGCCGCCACCGGCCGCACGGTGCACGTGTTCTACGGCTGTTCCGAGTGCGGCGGCATCACGTACGAGCGCGGCAACGAACCGGCGCACGAGGCGGGGGCCGTGGGCCCCGCCATGGACCGCGTGCGAGTGCAGATCGTCGATGAAGCGCTCCGTCCCCTCCCGGCCGGGGCCGAAGGCCGAGTCTTGGTGCTGTCGCGCGCCGTGGCTCTCGCCGAACTCCCGCCCGCCGAGGAACCCGGGATCCTCGGTCCGGGGCGATTCCTCTCCGGGGACCTCGGCGTGCTCGACGGCAAGGGCCGCCTCACGCTCACCGGGAGGGTCGGGGAGTACCTCAACGTCGCCGGCAAGAAGGTGCACCCGGAGGAGGTCCGCCGGGTGCTCGAGGAGGTCCCCGGGGTCGAGAGCGCCGTGGTCGCGGGCCTCCCGGACCCGCACCGGGGCCAGCTCGTCGCCGCGGTGGTGGTGGCCGAGCGCGGCGCCGCCCTCACCGTCCACGCCGTGCTCGCCGGCTGCCGGGCGCGCCTCGCGCCGCACAAGGTCCCGCGGCGCGTCGTGATCGTGGACGAACTTCCCACCTCCGAGCGCGGCAAGGTGCGCAAGGAGGCCGTCATGCGTTTGCTCGAGGGTCCCGGGCGATCGCAGACCGGCGGCTAGGAACTCGTCGGGGGAACGCCGCAACCGCAGTCGGGCGCGGTGCTATCCTGACAGCGTGGATCCCAGGTCGGGCACCGGCGCCGCGTCACTCCGCGCCTTGTTGGTCGAAACCGGCGAGTACTTGTGCGCGCTCCCGATCAACCGGGTCCGGCAGGTGGTCCGGGCGTTGCCGGTCCACCCTCTCCCGGGGGCGTCCCCCGAACTCCTCGGCCTCGCCGAGTTCACGGGCGAACCGATCCCGATCCTCGACCTCGGCCGTCTCGTTGGTGCGCCGACGGGTGCCAGGCCCGCGAACCCGGTCACTGTCGTCGTCTGGGCCGGCCCGCCCGACGCCCGTGAGCTGGTCGGCCTCGCCGCCGACGCCGCGCTGGAGATCGTCGAGATCGCCCCGACCGATGTCGCCGCCGCCGGGCCCGGTCTCATCGCCGGCGAGGTGGCACTCGACGGCCGCCCCGCCTGCGTTCTGAACCTGGAAGCGCTGGGAAGTTCGTGAGCATGCAGTTGCTCGTGGTGCTGACCCGGGGCGGCGGGCGATGGGGGCTGGCGAGCGACGCCGTACGGGAAGTGGTGCGGCGGGCCGACGGCCTCGCCGTCGCGACCAGGGAAGGTCTGGTGCGCGCCGACGCCGTGCTCGACGTGGCGGCGCGTCTCAACGTCCGGCCGCCGGGCGCGGTCGTCGCCCGTTTCTGGCCGGGGCGCTGCCTCGGCGTGGCGATTCACGACGGCGCCCCGGTTGTGGTGGTGAGCCCCGCCGCGCTGCCGCCAGTACTGCGAGCGGAATAGGGAGGAGTTTTCATGGCACCAGCTAGCGACGCACTGCCCAAGAGCCCGCTCGTCGGGCTGCTCCTGATGGTCGCCCTCGGGGCGACCGCGATGATCGGCCTGGCGGTCGGGATGGGCCACGGCACTCCGAACTGGGTCGCATACATGGTGCTGCCGATCGGCGCGGCGCTGTTCGTGCTCTACGTAGTGTTCGTCTTCCTCCCCCACATCGCCCAGGTGCGCACGCTCGGCGAGATGGCGGCCGCCGCGGCAGCCCTCGAACAGCAACTCGGGCAGGCCACCGCCGACCTCCAGGCCGGCGACCTGGTGGCCACCCTCGCGCACGCGCAGGAACTGCCCCCGCGCCTCGCGGCGTCGTTCTCCAGCGCCGCCCGGGCGCTCGGCGCCCTGGTGCAGCAGATCCAGAACAGCTCGATCGAGGTGGCTGCCGCCGGGAGCACCGTCAACGCGACGGCGTCGGAACTGGCCTCGGGCTCCTCGCAGCAGGCGGCCGGGGTGGTCGAGATCACCGCGACCATGGAGGAACTGGCCCGCACGGCCGCCCAGATCGCCGTCAACGCCGCCTCGCAGGCGGACCTGGCCGCCCAGTCGGAGCAGAGCGGGGACGCCGGCGCCGCCGCGGTCGAGGACGCTCTCCACGGCGTCGAGGAGGTGCAGAAGCGGATCAGCGGGATCGCGGACCGGACCGACACGCTCGGCGCCCGCTCCAAGGAGATCTACCGGGTGCTCGAGCTCATCACCGAGATCGCCCAGGAGACCCACCTGCTCTCCCTCAACGCCACGATCGAGGCGGCGGGCGCCGGCGAGCACGGCCGCCGCTTCTCGGTGGTCGCCGACGAGGTGCGCCGCCTGGCGCAGCGCTCGCAGGAGTCGGTGGCGTCGGTGCGCTCGCTGCTGGACGAGTTCGCGGGCTCGATTCGCGCCACCGTGGTGGCGACCGAGGAGGGGGGCAAGGAGGCCGCGCGCGTCCTCGAGCGGGCCCGCTCCGCCGCCGCCGCGATCGCCGACCTGCGCGGCGCCCTGACCGACACGGCCAGGGCGGCGCGCGAGATCTCGCTCGCCACCCAGCAGCAGCGCACGGCCTCCGACCAGGTCGTCCTCACCCTCAAGGAGGTCAGCCAGGTCATCCAGCGCATGGCACAGGGGCTCAAGCACTTCTCCGTCACATCCGAGCGCCTCAACCAGCTCGCGCTCTCGATCCAGCTCCTCACGCAGTCGTTCCGCCTCGACTCGCCGCGCTCGCTCAAGCACCTCGGGGAGCACTGGGCCGGCGAGGCGGCGCTGCGAGCCGGGCACTGGGAGGCGCTCGCGCCGCAGATGGAAGAGGTGGTGCGCCAGAGCCCGTTCGTCGAGCTCGCATTCGTCGCCGACATGAACGGCAACGTGGTGGCGTCGTCCGCCAACCCCGAGTGGGTCGCCGAGGGCACCGACACCTCCGCCGTCACCGCCGGCCTCAACGCCAAGGAGCGCCCGTGGTTCCAGGCGGTGGCGCGCGACGGGCGCACCGTGATCACGTCGCTGTACGAATCGCTGCTCACCGGCCAGCGTTGCTTCACCGTGGCCTCTCCGGTGCGCGACACGCGCGGCGCGCTGATCGGGGTCATGGGAATCGACGTCAACGCCCGCAGCTGGACGAAGATTTAGAGGTGCGGAGGGTGGGTGGAGCCTGAGTTTGCCGACCTGATCCCGCTGTTCGTCGGGGAAGTCCGCGGCCGTCTCGAACGCCTCGCCGAGTTGGCGGGCCAGGCGGAGGGAGACGCGGGCGCGGCCGCCGAGGCGCGCCGCGAGCTGCACACCCTCAAAGGCGCCGGGCGAATGCTGCGCTTGGTTCCTTTCGCCGAGCTTTGCCACGCGGCCGAGGGGATCCTCCAGGGTACCCGCCGTGACGCCGCCGCGCTCCTGACCCGCGTCACGGACGCTCTGGCCGCGATGGTGGACACCCTCGCGCTGGGCCGCGACCCGGAGGCGGACCCCGCGCTGATGGCGGTGCTCGCGGGCAACCCGCCCGCGGACGCGGCGGCTTCGGCGCGCGCCTCCACCCCCGCGCCGCCGCACGCGCCCGGCGTCGCGCCCGCCAGCGGTGAGATCCGCATCGACGCGGCCAGGGTCGAGGCCCTGGCCGAGGGCGCCACGCGGCTGCGCATCCTGGCTCGCAGCGCCGGCCGCCACGTCGAGCGCCTGCGCGAGCTGGCCCGCCTTGCGGACGCCTCATTGCACGAGAGCCAGCCGCAGCAGGCGCTGGCGGCGATGGCGCTCGCTCTCCGCCGCGCCGAAGTCGAGGCCGACGCCACCCAGACGCGGCTGCAACGCGCCGCCGAGCAACAGCAGGAGGCTCTCCTCGCGCTCCAGGTGCAGCCGCTGCAAGGGCTGCTGATGGCGCTCGCCCGCCATGCGCGCGAGCTGGCGCGCACCCTCGGCCGCGAGGTCGAGGTCGAGCTCTCCGGCGGCGAGACGCGTCTCGACAGGCGCATCACCAGGGACCTCGAGGAGGCGCTGGTCCACATCGTGCGCAACGCGGTGGACCACGGCGTCGAGACGCCGGAGGCCCGCGCCGCCCTGGGCAAGCCGCGCGCGGGCTCGCTGCGGATCGCCGCGGTGGCCGCCGGCGGCCGGGTGCGCCTGGCGATCACCGACGACGGCGCCGGGATCGAGCCGGCGGACATCGTCGAGGCCGCCGTCAAGGCGGGACACATCGAGCGGTCCCGCGCCGCCGCGCTCGGGCGCGACGAGGCGCTCCGCCTGCTCTTCCTCCCCGGGTTCTCGACCCGGGGCGAGGTCACGGAGGTCTCGGGGCGCGGCATCGGTCTCGACGCGGTCGCCGCCGCGGCCACCCGCGCCGGCGGTTTCGCCACGATCGACTCGCACCCCGGCCGCGGCACTTCGGTGGTCGTCGAGGTGCCGGTCGCCCGGCGCGGCGAGGAAGTCGTGGTGGTGCGCGCCGGCGCCGTCCGCCTGGCCCTCCCCTCCTCCGCCGTGGCGCGTGTGGACCGGCTGCGCCGGGACGACGTCGTCGAGCGGGACGGTCGCACCCTGGCGCCGCTCGGCGGTCGCCTGGTGCCGTTCGCGCCGCTGGCACGCCTGCTTGGGGAGGAGCCCGCCCCCGTCCAGCTCCTGCTGCAGGGCGTCCACTCCGGGGTGCCGATCGCCGTGGCCGTCGACGCGGTCGAGCGCTCGGAGGAGGTGTTGCTGTGGCCCGGGGGCCGCGCGCTGGCGGGCAACCCGCTGTTCGACGGGATCGCGCTGCTCGCGTCCGGGGAACCGGTCGGGGTCCTGTCGCCGCAGGCGCTGTCCCAAGGGGGAAACGGACGGAGGTTCGCCGCCGCCGCGCCCGCGGCGCGCACCCGGCGCCTGCGCATCCTGCTGGTGGACGACTCGCTGGTGACGCGCGAGATGGAACGGCGCCTGCTCGAGGACGCCGGATTCGACGTGACGACCGCCGCCGACGGACAGGAGGGGCTCGCCGCGCTCGCCGAGGAACCGTTCGACTGCCTGGTGACCGATGTCGAGATGCCGGGCGTGGACGGGTACGCGCTCACCAGGCATGTGCGCGCCGTGCCGGCCCTGGCCCAGCTTCCCGTGGTCGTGGTCTCGACCCACGACCGCCCCGAGGAGCGCCTCAAGGGTCTGGAGGCCGGCGCCGATGCCTACCTCGCCAAGCAGGGCCTGAACGCGGCCGAGTTGGTGGCGCTGGTACGCCGGCTGGCGGGAGCCTAATGGCGGGCGACTTGATCGGCGTGCTGATCGTGGACGACTCCGCCACCGTCCGCGCGGTCCTGCGCCGACTCGTCGCCGCGGCGCCGGACATGCGGGTGCTGGGCGAATCCGGAGACGGAGCGCAGGGGGTCGAGGCGGCGGTGCGCCTCGCCCCGGCGGTGATCCTGATGGACCTCGAGATGCCGGTGCTGGACGGGTTTGCCGCCACCGAGAGGATCATGAACCTCTGCCCGACCCCGATCCTCGTGATCACCTCCCGCGCCAACCGGAGTCAGGTGCAGACGGCGTTCGAGGCGATCCGCCGCGGCGCGGTCGAGGTGCTGCCCAAACCCGAAGACACGGCAGGATGGGAACTCATGGCCAGGACGCTGCCGGCCGCGATCCGCGCCGCGGCGCAGGCGCGCGTAGACCCGAAAGACCGGCGCGGCCTTCATTCCCGCGGCGTCCCGCCGGTGTCGGCAGCCGCCGCCGCGGTGCCCGCCTTGCCGCCGCAGGTGCGGTACGTGGCCGTCGGCGCATCCACCGGCGGGCCGTCGGCGCTGCGCGACCTGCTGGCGGCGCTGCCGGCCGCGCCGCCGGCCGCGGTCCTGGTCGTCCAGCACATCGCGGCCGGGTTCGAGGAGGGACTCACCGAGTGGCTCGCGGCCGACCTCGGACGGGACGTGAAGGTCGCCACCGACGGCGAGGAGGCGGCGCCCGGGAAGGTGCGCATCGCCCCGGGCGGCGCCCACCTGCGCCTGGTCGCCGGCGGCGTGGTGCGGGTCGATGCCGTCCGGCCGCCGCGCGGCGTGCACCGCCCCTCGGTGGACGAGCTTTTCGAGTCGTGCGCCGCCTGCTGCCCGATGCTGACCGCGGGGGTGCTTCTCACCGGCATGGGCGCGGACGGCGCCCAGGGGCTCGCGGCGCTGCGGCGGGCCGGCGGCTTTACGATGGTGCAGGACGAGGCCTCGTCGGTCGTGTTCGGCATGCCGCGCGCCGCCCTCGCGGCGGGCGCAGCGACGATCGCACTGCCGCCGGGCGAACTCGGCAAGGTCCTCGCCCGCATCTGGCGCGGGGGGACGCAGTGACCCGCGTGCTCGTCGTCGACGACAGCGACACCACCCGGACGCTGCTCGTCCGCACCTTCGAGCGCGCGGGCTTCGAAGTCTCGTCGGCCCGGGACGGCGCCGAGGGCGCCGTGGCGGCGCTGCGGCAGCCGCCGGCGGTCGTGGTGACCGACCTCGACATGCCGGTGATGGACGGCCACCAGCTCCTCCGGCTGCTCAAGAGCGAGGCGACCACGGCGACGGTTCCGATCGTCATCCTCACGAGCCACGGCGAGGCCCCGTCGCGTTTCTGGGGTCTGCACGGCGGCGCCGACGCCTACCTCACGAAGGACAGCGACCCGGCCGAACTGGTGGCGACTGTCGGCCGGCTCGCCGCGGCGACGACGGCCGCGCCGGCGCGCGAGCCCGCCGGACCCTTGGGGCCGCTCGACGCCCTGACCAAAGTCGTGCGCCAGCTCGACGCCAGCCTGATGCGCGCCACCCTCCTGAACGCGCTGCTCGAGCGCGGCCTCAACGCGAACGACCTGCACGCCGCGAACCGCGCGATCCTCGAGGTGGTGGCCGGCGTCGCGGACGCCCACCTCCTCGCGGTCGGCGTCACCGAGCCCGAAATCGCGACGCTCGACGTGCTCGTGACCCGCCCCGTGTCGCTGCGCTCGACCGACCGCTTCATCGCCGCCACCATCGCACAGATGGCTTTGCCCGTCGGCGTCGAAATGAGGGTCGACGTCTCCGGGGCGGGCGAGGGCGAGGGCGAGGGTGACGCCGACCCCGCCCATCTCGTCTCGTACCCGCTCCCGATGCGGGGCGCCGCGAGCCTGCTCGCCCTGCTCCCGAGCGAGCCGCAGCAGTTCGCCGTGGCCTCGGCCGGCTTGCTCGCCGAACTCGCCCCCCACGCCGGCGTCTTGCTCGACAACGCCAGGCTCGGCCAGAAGCTGCAGGAGCTCTCAAGCCACGACGACCTCACGCGAGCGCTCAACCACAGGGCAATCCAGGAACGGCTGACCCAGGAGATCGAGCGCGCCGGCCGCTACGGCCGCACCGTGACCGTGGTCATCGGCGACCTCGACAATTTCAAGCGCGTCAACGACGCGCACGGCCATGTCGCCGGCGACACCGTGCTGCGCGCGGCCGCCGACGCGATGCGCCACGCGCTGCGCACTTCGGACGTGCTGGGCCGGTACGGCGGCGAAGAGTTCCTGGCGGTGCTGCCGGAGAGCGACCTCGAGGCTGGCCGCCGCGCCGGCGAACGCCTGCGGTGCGCGGTCGCCGAGCGGACGGCGACCATCGCGTCCGGGGAGCGTGTTCCGATCACCGCGTCGTTCGGCGTCGCCTCGCGGGCGGAACTCGGGAGCGAGGCCACCGCCGACGCGCTGGTGGCGCTCGCCGATTCCCGCCTGTACCAGGCCAAGGCTGCGGGCCGCAACTGCGTCCGGCCATGAGCGAGCCGGCCGCCCTCGCCGAGCTGGCCGCGCTGATCGAGGAGGCGAGCGGCAACGTCATCCCGCCCGGCCACTACCAGTTCCTCGGCGAGACTGCGAAGCGGCGCGCCGCCAGCCTCCGCCTGGCGGGGGTGGCCGCATACGTGGGGGCGTTGGCGCGCGGCGAACTGCCCGGCGAGTGGAGCCGCCTGCTCCCGCACGTCACGGTCAAGGAGTCGTACCTGTTCCGCCACCCGCAGCACTTCGCGGCGCTGGCGACGACGATCCTGCCCCGCCTCGCCGCCGCGCGCGCCGGGCGCCGCAGCCTCGCGGTCTGGTCGGCGGGCTGCGCCCGCGGCGAGGAGCCGGCCACGCTGGCCATCGTGCTCGCCGAGTGCCGCGAGCTGGCCGGGTGGGACTGGCGGATTCTCGCGACCGACGTGGACGAGGAGGCGCTCGCCGCCGCCGGCGCCGCGACGTTCGGCGAGCGCGCCGTGTCCGGCGTCCCCGCAGACCTGCGCGCGCGCTACCTGCTCCGGCGAGGCGATTCCTACGAGCTCGCACCGGCGCTCGCCCGCCGCGTCGAGTACCGCGCGCTCAACCTCGTGCGCGAACCTCTCGCTCTCTCGCCCGCGCTGTTCGATCTCGTCTTCCTGCGCAACGTGCTGATCTATTTCAGGCCCGAGGTCCAGCGCCGGGTCGCTGCCGCGGTCGCGGGCGCGCTGGCGCCGGACGGCTACCTCTTCCTGGGACCGGCGGAGACGCTCTGGCAGGTGGCCGGCGGCCTCGACGCGATCGACCTGGGCGACTGTTTCTGCTACCGGCACGCCGGCGCAGCCGCCGCAACGGCGGCGCCGCGCCGGTGCCGGGACGCGGAGCGGCGCCCGGAGCGACCTCAGGCCGCCGCCACAACGCTGCGGACCACAATCCACGCACCGCGCCCCGTAGTTCTCGAGGCCCAGGGGACGCGGGAACGGCTCGCTCTGGCCGCCCAGCACGCCGCCGCGAACCGTCTCGGCGATGCCGTGGAGCTCGTCGACCAGGCGCTGCTCGCGGACCCGTCCGATGCCGGCGTGCACGCCCTCGAGGGGTTCATGCACGACATCTCGGGCCGCTCGCAAATGGCGGTGGCCTCGTACCGCGCGGCGCTCTTCCTTGATGCGGGCCTGTTCCAGGTCCGCCTCCTGCTCGCGGACGCGCTGCGCCGCATGGGTCACGAGCAGCGCGCCGCCCTCGAGTACCGCGAGGTGCTGGCGGCGCTCGCCGCCGGGCGGGCATGCGAGGTGGAGGCGCTCGCCCCGCTCGCCCTCCCCGACCGGGGGGAGGCGCTGCGCCGCTGCCGCGAGGCGCTGCGCGACGGCGGCTCGCCGGACCTTGCCGCGCGCCCGCGGTAGCGCCCGCCCGCCTGGTCGAATCGAGCTGCTCGAGACCGCACAGAGTTCTCGCCACCCCGTGTAGCTCTCCGACTCCAGAGTGCAGCCTCCCGGGGCTGTGCCGTACAATTCACGGGTGTCACGACGAAACGCGCTCCGTGCGACCCTCGTCCTTGCCGCCGCCGTCTACCTCACGGCCGCCGGCTGGTTCTTCGTGCTCGTGCCGTGGAGCAGCCTTTGGGCCATCAAGGTCGTCCCCTCGGCGCCGCTCTGGCTGATGGCGTGGCTCGACAGCCCCGCCGTGCGGGGGGCAATCTCTGGCTTCGGCCTCGTGCATTTCGGGGCGGCGTGGTCGTGGCTCGACAACGCAGCGGGGAGCGCATGATCGTCGGCGTCGGCCTCGACCTGGTCGGCGTCGAGCGGACGGCGGGGCTTCTCGCCCGCCACGGCGGACGCTTGCTCGGGCGCTGCTTCGCTGCCGGCGAGGTCGCGCGGCCGGGCGACGCCGAGCATGTCGCCGGCCTGCTGGCGGCCAAGGAGGCGGCGTTCAAGGCGCTCGGCACCGGCTGGGGCGACGGCGTCGGCTGGCGCGACGCGGTCGTCGAGCGCACCGCGGCCGGTGCGCCGCGCTTGCGCCTGGCGGGCGGCGCCGCCGCGCGCGCCGCGGCGCTCGGCGTCCGCACCGCCCACCTCTCGATCACGCACGCCGCCGGCGTCGCCGTCGCCGTCGTCATCCTCGAAGCGTAAAGACCGGGGTTCGGGGTTCGGGGCTCGAGCAAGGCGAAAACGTGGTCAGTGGTCCGTGGTCAGTGGTCCGAGCCGGCCGCAGTCCACGCCTGTCGCCCACCCACCCGCGGGCGGCCGCAAGGGCCGCCCCTACATAGGAGGCGAAGGGGACAGGGCGCCCGGCATCAGGGAGACATGCTTCGTGGCCGGAGCCGGCTGCGCCGGCCGCCGGCCGCGCAGCCACACGCGCCTCCCTCGAAGACGATCACCCCACCGAAGGCAGGACCTCGCCACTCGCGGCGTGTAGCCGCGCCGCCGAGAGTGGGCCAGCTGCTAGGAGGGCAAGGCGGCCGGACCGGAGCGTAGCCGGAGGCTACGTGAGGATCCGAACCGCCGCAGCCCGACAACGCAGATGGTCCGCTATCGGCGGCGCCCGGGGCAGGGTGCTGGTCACCCCTTATACTGAGATTTATGGCGCGGGTGCTGATCGTCGACGATGAGCCCTACATCCTCCGCATCCTGGCGTTCAAGCTGCGGCGCGCCGGCTACGTCGCTCTCGAAGCCGCCAATGCCACCGAGGCGCTGGCGATCCTGGAGGCGGGCACGGTCCAGTGTTTGATCCTCGACGTCTCGCTCGGCCCTCCCATCACCGGCTTCCAGCTCGCCGAGCGGCTGCGCGACGACCCGCACCACTGCCGCACGCCGGTGGTGTTCCTCACCGCCCACGCCCTCGCGGCCGAGGTGCGGCGCGGGCGCGAATTGGGCGCCGCGGCGTACATCACGAAGCCGTTCTCGCTCCAGCAGGTCCTCGAGGAGGTCGGCCGCCTCGTCCCCGCTTGACGGGGCCGGGCATCGTGCGTAGGGTTGGATGTTTCGCGCCGCGGCTGACCTCGGCGCGGACGCGAAGGGGCATGGCATGTACAAGGAAACGCTGAACCTTCCCGCGACCCAGTTCCCGATGCGCGCGGACGCCGCGCGCCGGGAGCCGGAGCGGTTGCAGCGGTGGGAGAACGACGATCTCTACGGCCGCCTGCGCGCGGCGCGCGCCGGAGCGCCCCGCTTCATCCTCCACGACGGCCCCCCGTACGCCAACGAGCACATCCACCTCGGGACGGCGTTCAACAAGATTCTCAAGGATTTCGTCGTGCGCTCGCGCGCCATGCTCGGGTACGACGCCCCGTTCGTCCCGGGCTGGGACTGCCACGGCCTCCCGATCGAGCAGAAGGTCGACCGCGAGTTGGGCGGGCGCAAGCTCGCGATGACCGACCTCGAGGTGCGCTCCGCCTGCCGCGACTACGCGGAGCGCTTCGTCGCCGTGCAGCGCGAGGAGTTCCGCCGCCTCGGCGGGATCGGCACCTGGTACCACCCGTATCTCACGATGTCGCCGCGCTACGAGGCCGACATCGCCGCCGCCCTCGGCAAGGTCGTCGAGCAGGGGCTGCTGTACCGCGAGCGCAAGGCGATCCGCTGGTGCTGGCAGTGCAAGACGGCGCTCGCCGAGGCGGAGCTCGAGTACGCTCCCCGCCGCGACCCCGAAATCACCGTCGCGTTCCCCGCGGCCGATCCGGCCGCCGTGCGCGCGGCGTTCGGCGCCCCCGGCCACGGGGAGGTCGCGTTCGCGATCTGGACGACGACGCCGTGGACGATCCCGTCCAACCTCGCGATCGCGGTGCACCCCGATGCCGAGTACGCGCTCGTCGACACCGAGCGCGGCGGGCTGGTGATGGCGGCGGCGCTCGCCCCCGCGGTGCTCGCGGCCGCCGGCCTGAGCGGCACGGAGGCCGGCCGCGCCAAGGGGGCCGCGCTCCTCGGCCTGGCGTACCTGCACCCGCTCGCGCCCGGGTGGCGGGCCGCCCTGCCCGAGGGCGCCAAGGCGTTCGTGATCGTCGCGGCCGACTACGTCACCCTCGACACCGGCACCGGCCTGGTGCACACCGCGCCCGGCCACGGGGAGGACGACTTCCGCACCGGCAAGGTCGAGGGGATCCCGATCGTCTCGCCGCTCGACGACGGCGGCCGCTACACGGCCGAGGTCGCGGACCTCAAGGGGGTGCACGTCTTCGACGCCAACCCGCGGGTCACCGAGGCGCTCGCGAGCGCGGGCGCGCTCCTCGCCGCAGGCACGGGCGAGCACGAGTACCCGCACTGCTGGCGCTGCCACAACCCCGTCATCTTCCGCGCGACCGAGCAGTACTTCATCGCGCTCACCCCGGCCGCCGCGCCGCACGCCAGGATCGACCTGCGGCAGCGCGCCCTCGCGGAGATCGACCGCGTTTCGTGGCTGCCGCAGTGGGGGCAGGCCCGCATCCACGGGATGGTCGAGAACCGGTTCGAGTGGTGCGTTTCGCGGCAACGCCGCTGGGGCTCGCCGATCACGGTGCTCGTCTGCGCCAACGAGTCGTGCAAGTCGGTGTGGCCGGTCGGCGCGGACGGCGAGGCGACGCGCGCCTTCTTCGCCCGCGTCGAGGAGCGGTTCGCCGCCGAGGGCGCGGACGCGTGGTACGCGCGCCCGGTGTCCGACTTTGCGCCCGCCGGTCTGGTGTGCCCGAAGTGCGGCGGCACGGCGTGGGAGAAGGAGCGCGACATCCTCGACGTCTGGTTCGACTCGGGCGCGTCGCACCTCGCCGTGTGCGACAACGGGCGGTTCCCGGGCATGTCCTGGCCCGCGGACCTGTACCTCGAGGCGCACGACCAGTACCGCGGGTGGTTTCAGTCGTCGCTCCTCGTCGGCGTGGTGACTCACGGCGCGGCCCCGTACCGCGCGGTCCTGGTGCACGGCCACGTCCTCGACGCCGACGGCAAGAAGATGTCGAAGTCGCTCGGCAACGCCGTTTCGCCGCTCGACGTGACCGCGAAGTTCGGCGCCGACGTGCTGCGGCTCTGGGCCTGTTCGGTGGATTTCCGCGAGGACATGCCTTTCTCCGAGGAGAGCATGACCCGCGCCGCCGACGCGTACCGCAAGATCCGCAACACGCTGCGTTTCCTGCTTTCGAACCTCGGCGGCTTCGACCCGGCGCGCGACGCCGTCCCGCTTCCCGGGTTGCGGCCTCTCGACGCGCACTTCCTCAGGCGCGGCAAGGCCCTCGCACGGCGCGTCCGCGACGCCTGGGAGGCCTATGAGTTCCACGCCGTCTACCACGCGCTGATCAACTTCTGCGCCGTGGACCTCTCGGCGGTCTACCTCGACGTCATCAAGGACCGGCTGTACTGCTCCCACCCATCCTCCATCGAGCGGCGCTCCGCCCAGACCGTCCTTCACCGCCTCGCCCGCATGCTCACGACGGTGATGGCGCCGGTGCTCGCGTTCACCTCCGACGAGGCGTGGGAGCACCTCCCCGGCGAGCGCGCGGCCGCGGTGCTGCTCGAGACGTTCGACCTGATCGAGGACGCGGCGGACGAGCCCGAGGCCGACGCCCGCTTCGCGCGGTTGCTCGCGCTCCGCGAGGAGGTCAACAAGGAGCTCGAGGTCCACCGCCAGCAGGGCACCTTCGGCAAGTCGCTGGAGGCCGCGCTGCGGCTCGGCGGCGACCGCGCCGCGCTCGACGCGGACCTCGCCGCGACCCGCGCGACGATCGAGGAGCTGTGCATCGTTTCCCAGGTCGCGGACGCCGGCGACGACGAGGCCCCCCAGGCCTCGCTGGCCTACCCCGGCCTCGCGTTCGGCGTGCGCAAGGCGGACGGCGCGCCGTGCCCGCGCTGCTGGCAGCTGCTCCCCAAGGCCGGCCACCCGGACCACCCCGACCTGTGCGCGCGCTGCCTGGAGGTTGTGCTGACCCTCGCGAAAGGCGGCGCGTGATGCGGCTCCAGCACGCGCTCGGGATCGCCGCGGCGGTCGTGCTCGTCGATCAGGCCACCAAGGCCTGGATCGTGGCGACGGTCCCGTACGGCGGCGAGACTGAGGTGATCCCGGGGCTGTTCCGCCTGGTGTACTCGCGCAACCGCGGCATCGCGTTCGGCTTCTTCGGCGCGTCGGGTCCTGCGGTGCAACTCGTCCTGCTCGCCGTCGTCGCCGCGATCGTCGCGTTCGTCGGGTGGCAGCTGCTGCGGACGGAAGGCAACGGCCTTGCGGGCGGCGGCCTCGCGCTCGTGCTCGGCGGCGCGGTCGGCAACATCCTCGACCGCATCTTCCGCGGCGAGGTCGTGGACTTCCTCGACTTCTATCTGACCATCGGGGGGCGCGAGCACCACTGGTTCGCGTTCAACGTGGCCGACTCGGCGATCTCCGTGGGCGCGGCGTGCGTGATCCTGTCGGAGATCGTCACCCAGGTGAGGAGCAAGCGTGCATCCCGTCCTGATTGACCTCGGCTTCTACCAGATCCCCACCTACGGGGTGCTGCTCTACACCGGCATCGTGCTGGGGATCTGGCTCGCGAGCCGCCGCGCGAAGCTCGTCGGCCTGCCCGGCGACAAGGTGATGGACCTCGGCGCGTGGGTCGTGCTGTGGGGGCTCGCGGGGAGCAAGCTCCTGCTGGTGATCACCGACCCGTCGTACCTGGCCTCGTTCTCCGGGGTCTGGGGCCTGTTGCGGGCCGGCGGCGTCTTCTACGGCGGTTTGATCGGCGCGCTGGTGGCGGCGGTGGTGTTGTTGCGCCGCTACAAGCTGCCGTTCTTCTCGGTCGCCGACGTGCTCGCGCCGTCGGTGGCGCTCGGACAGTTCTTCGGGCGCCTCGGGTGCTTTTCCGCCGGCTGCTGCTACGGGCGGGCGTGCAGCTCGCCGCTGGGCGTCGTCTTCACGAATCCCCTGGCGGCCGAGGTCTCCGGCACCCCGCTCGGCGTTTCCATCTACCCGACGCAGCTCTTCGAGGCCGCGTTCAACCTCGCCAACTACGCGTTTCTCGCCTGGCTTTTCCGCCGGCGCCTCCGGCCCGGCACGGTGTTCGCGGCGTACCTCGTCGGCTACGGGATCGCGCGCTTCATCATCGAGTTCTTCCGCGGCGACGCCGACCGCGGCTTCGTCCTCGGCGGCGCCCTCTCCACCAGCCAGGCGATCGCCGGAGTGATGGTCCCGATCGGCGTCGGCATCTTCCTCTGGATCTACCGCCGCGCCAAAGCCGGCGCATCGTCCTGATCATGAAGAGCCGAGGAGCAAAGGTGCCCAAGGGCGGAGAGGCAAGAACGACGATGCTTGCTTGCCTGCGCTCCTGTGCTCATCCGCTCCTTTGCGCGGCTTCTCCTCTGCCCCTCTGCCCCTCTGCCCCTCTGCTGACGCCGGGGGCCGGGAATGGCTGAGCCGGGCACGACCATCCGGCTCGTGGTGCCGGCCGAGGCGGCAGGGTTGCGCCTGGACCGCTTCCTCGCCGGCTCGGGGCACGGATGGTCGCGCTCGCAGGTGGCACGCTGGATCGAGGCCGGTCACGCGCTCCGCAACGGCCGCCCCTCCAAGCCGGCGCAGCTCCTCACCCCCGGCGACGTGGTCGAGGTGACGCCGCCGCCGGCGACGGCCTCGGAGGTCCTGCCGCAGGCGATCCCTCTCGACGTCCTCTACGAGGACGAGCAGTTGATCGTGGTCAACAAGCCGCCCGGCCTCG
Organism: uncultured Acidobacteriota bacterium; assembly: GCA_963727205.1. Classification (GTDB taxonomy): domain Bacteria; phylum Acidobacteriota; class Thermoanaerobaculia; order Thermoanaerobaculales; family Thermoanaerobaculaceae; genus RBG-13-68-16. The sequence continues at coordinate 92,690 of CAVSFQ010000041.1, forward strand.
TCGTCCACCCCGCCGCCGGCAACCCCGACGGCACGCTGGTCAACGCCCTGCTCGCCCACTGCCGCGACCTCTCCGGCATCGGCGGCGTCGAGCGCCCCGGCATCGTCCACCGCCTCGACAAGGACACCTCCGGGGTGCTGATCGCCGCCAAGACCGACCTCGCCCACCGCGCCCTCTCGCTCTCGTTCCGCTGGCGCACGACCGACAAGCGCTACCTGGCCGTCGTCTACGGCGCGCCGAAGACCGACGAGGGGGTCGTGGACGCCCCGATCGCCCGTCACCCGACGCAGCGCAAGCAGATGACGGTGATCGCGGGCGGCCGCCCGGCGCGCACGCTGTGGTGGGTCCGCGAGCGCTTCGAAGGCGCCGCCCTCGTGGAGTGCCGACTCGTCACCGGCCGGACCCACCAGGTGAGGGTGCACATGACCCACATCGGGCACGCCCTGATCGGGGACCAGACCTACGCCGGCCGCCAGTGGCGCGCCATCGCCGACGCGACGGCGGCCGCGGCGTGCCGGGAGTTCCCGCGGCAGGCGCTGCACGCGTGGAAGCTCACGATCACCCACCCCGCGAGCGGCGCGCCGATGACCTTCGAGGCGCCGCTTCCCGCGGACATCGCCGAGCTGCTGACCGCGTTGCGCCCGCGCCGGTAGCGCCGCCGCCCGGGTGGCGTCGCTTTCCTACGACGTTGCGCTCGAAGGTCGGGGCTTTGCGGTCATCGCGAGGTCCCCGAGCGGAGCGAGGGGCCCGTGGCGATCTCGAAGTGCATGGAGGGCGGTGGGCCGCGCGGTCTGGGACGGGATTGCTTCCCTCACGCGGGCGCTGTGCGCCCGCTCGGGGCAGGCTTCGCGGCGCTCCTCGCGACAGTCATTTCTCCGCGACGGGGGTGAATTGCCATCAGAAGGCGCGGGTGTAGGTGTAGACGAACGGCATAGCCCGGCAGTTGCGCACCGGCGGCGAGAACTCCAAGGCCCTCACCTCGTCCTCGGCTCTCTTGACCAGCTCCGGCGAACCGGTGGAGTCGCGCACCACTTTCGTCGCGACGACACGGCCCGAGGCGTCCACCGTGGCCTCGATCACCACCGCGCCGATCGCGCCGCCGCCGACCGACAGCGGCACGTCGGAGAGCAGCTCCGCCCCCGGCTTGTCGGCGGCGCACGGCGCCTCCGCCCGCACATACCTGGCGCTCACCCAGCCGGCACTCCCATCGGCCAGGGCGACCCGCAGCCAGTCGCCGTCCCGCTCCAGGACGCCGAGCCGTTCGCCCCGCCTGACACGGGCAACCGCCGGCGCCGAGACGGCGGGCGTCTGCCTCACGTTGAGCCGGCTGCCGGTCACCCGCACGAACGTTTGCGGCGGTGCGGGTTCGGCCCCCGGGGCGCCGGCGACGGGACCGGCCGCGGGGGCGGGCGGCGGCGGGGGCGGTGGCGCCGTCCGGCACGCCGCGACCGCCCCGCCGATCGCCAGCAACGCCACCCAGCGGAGCGGACCGGACCGCGGCGAACGTTTCACGGGGGTCATTCTAGCGAAGCCGGGGGACCGGGCACGGCTCCCGGCGCTCGCTCGGCCGAGCACCGCCCAGCCCTGGCGAACCCTAGCCGCCGTCCGGCAGCGACGGGTCGCGGCGGACGGTGAAGCGTTCGTGGCCGTAGCGCTCACGCTCGAGAAGCACGGCGCGGACCCGCTCCTCGGCTGAGATTCCCGAGGGCGTAAACGTGACGGCGAGCGCGTCGGTAAAGCCGTTCGCGATCGCCTCTTCGAGCCGCCCCGCCTCGGGCGCCCCGCCGAGCAGGTCGGCGATGGTGACGACCGCCGGGCGCAGCGACGAATCGTCGGCGAGGCCGAGGCACCCGGCCTGCAGCGCGCCGTCCCACTCCTCCAGGATCGAACCGTGCTGCAGGATCGAGTTCCCCACCCTGCGCATCGCCGAGCCGACGATCTTGCGTCCGCCGGCCACGACCTCGCCGGCCGCGGGTCCGACGAAACACGGGATCGCCTGCGTGGGCCTGATCATCCCGTCCGCGGGCGCGCCCGAGAGCCCGGCGCGCACCCCGACCGCGCGCAGTCCGGCGACGAGGGCGCCGCAGATCGTCTGGTAGGCGGCCTGCAGATCATGGGTGAACGGGCCCTGGCCCAGCGGCGCCGCCACCGCGTACGTCAACTCCAGGTGGTGCAGCACCGCGCGGCCCCCGGTCGGCCGGCGCACCACACCGACCCCGTGCGCGGCGCAGAAACCGGCGTCGGCCGCCTCGTACGGTTGCGAGAAGCCGAGCGACAGGCACGGCGGCGACCAGCGGTACAACCGCAGCACCGGCGCCGAGTGTCCGGTATCAACGGCCTCGGCGAGCGCCTCGTCCACGGCCATGTTCCACGCGCCCCGCTGCGCCCCCTCCACGATCAATCGCCACATCATTGCGGTACCTGGTACCTCATTGTTTCATTTTCGGGGGCGAAGTGATAGCGGCCGGCGGCGTCCACGGTGACGGCCGGCGGAGCGCCGGCACGCGCAAACGCCTCGAACCCCTCGCGCAGGTTGGCCCAGAACTCGGCCAGACGGGGCTTGCGCCTGGAGAGCGCGGCCAGCCGATGCTCGCAACCCGGAGACGAGAAGCGGCAGGGGAAGACCTGCACGAGGACCTCGCGGCCGGCCGCGGTGCTGTCGAGAGCGACGAGATAGAGCTGCTCGATGGCGCGGTCGCCGACCGCGATGCAGCCGCTCGACACGTCGTCGCCGTGGATGAAGATGTTGTTGCCGGGGTGGCGGCGGTTGCCGAGAATGCGGTCCGATGCGTTCGGGTAGTCCACGTGCAGCGAGAGGTGGTAGCGGCTCGCGCCGTTGAAGCCGTCAACCCGGTAGAACCCCTCGGGGACCTGCTGGTCCCAGCGCCGCCGCTTGGGGCCGAGGTCGCCGGAGGCGGCGGCGATCGGGTAGCGCGCCACCTTCACCCACGGTCCCGTGGCCCCCGACTCGGCCCACAGTTCAAGCTCCTCCTCCTGCTTGAACGCGCGCAGCATCACGGCCGCGGGGTACGCGACGCCGGCGGCGGTGAACAGGGCGTCCACCGCCTTGCCCTGCCGCCGTCGCGCCTCCTGGACGCGCCCGTAGCGGGCCTGCTGCCCTTCGAGAGCCGAGGGCGAGAACTCGCGCGCCGACCCGGCGAACCCGGCGGCGACTGCGCCGCCGAGCGTCAGGGCCGCGACGAGCAAACCCCGAACCATGTAGGACTCACGCACCGCGCCGCTCCCTGCCGCCCCTGCCGGCCTACAGCCCCGCGCCGCGGGCGACGACCGTGGCCGACGCCTGCGCCACCGGCATGACCACGATCTCGTCCACGTTGACGTGCGGCGGCCGCGTCGCCGCCCAAACGATGCAGTCGGCGATGTCCGCGGCCGTGAGCGGGGTCAACCCCTGGTAGACCTTGGCGGCCCTATCGGCGTCCCCGGCGAACCGCACCGCGGAAAAATCGGTCTCGACCAGCCCCGGGGCGATTTCGGTGACGCGCACCGGCCTGCCGTTGAGCTCGAGGCGCAGCGTTCTCGTGACCGCGACGGCGGCGTGCTTGGCGGCGGTGTAGCCGGCGCCGCCGGGATACACCTCGCGGCCAGCGATCGAGGTGACGTTGACGATGTGCCCGCGCCCGGCCTCGAGCCTGGGCAGCAGCGCCCGCGTCACCCGCATCAGGCCCAGCACGTTGGCCTCGAACATCCAGGCCCAGTCCTCGTCCTTCGCCTGCGCCACAGGGTCTAGCCCGTGCGCGCCGCCGGCGTTGTTGACGAGCAGGTGCAGCCGCTCCGGCACGGCCGCGCAGAACGCCGCCACGGACGCCGGGTCGGTGACGTCCAGCCGCGCCGCGGTACCGCCGATCTCCCGCGCCAACGCCTCGAGCCGGTCCACCCGCCGGGCCCCGACGATCACGCTGTAGCCGGCACCGGCCAGCGCCCGCGCCGCCGCGGCGCCGATCCCGGCGCTCGCCCCCGTGACCACCGCCACCTTGCGTCCCTCTTCAGTCATCGTCTTGCCCCCCCGGCCGGCCAGCCGCCAGTGCCGGCCGCCCGCGAGGATAGCGCAGCCCGCGGCCGTCCCGGCAAGCGCCGCGCCCGGGCCGACCGCCGCGCTCCCGCGCCTTGTCTTTTCACGGCCGCGCCGCTACCCTCGCAGACCGTCCGGGCCCTCCCCGGGCGATGGAGGCGAGATGAAGATCTCCCACCGCGCCACCTCGATCCAGGAATCCCCGATCCGCAAGCTGGCGCCGCTCGCCGCCGCCGCCCGCGGGCGCGGCGTCACGATCTACCACCTCAACATCGGGCAGCCCGACGTCGCCACCCCCCCGGAGTTCCTGCGCGCGGTCGGCTCGTTCCAAGGCAAGGTCCTCGAGTACGGCCCGTCGGACGGCCTTCCCGAGCTGCGCGAGGCGATGGTCGGCTACTTCGCGCGCTTCGGGATCGTCCTGGACCCGCAGGAGGTGCTGATCACCAACGGCGGCTCCGAGGCGATCCTCTTCGCCTTCAACGTCGTGGCCGACGAGGGCGAGGAGATCATCATCCCCGAGCCCTTCTACACCAACTACAACGGCTACGCCGAGATGGCGAACCTGAGGGTGGTGCCGGTGCGAACCCACGCCGAGGACGGCTTCCACCTGCCCGCGGACGAGGCGCTCGACGCCGCGGTCACGCCGCGCACCCGCGCCATCCTGGTGTGCTCGCCGAACAACCCCACCGGCACCGTGCTCGCATGGGAGGAGCTCGAACGCCTGGCCGCCTTCGTCAAGCGCCACGACCTCTTCCTGATCGCGGACGAGGTCTACAAGGAGTTCACCTACGACGGCCGCCGCCACCGTTCGGTGCTCGAGCTGCCCGGGATCCGCGAGCGCGCCATCGTCGTCGACTCGATCTCCAAGCGCTTCTCGGCGTGCGGCGCCCGCGTCGGGGCGGTGATCTGCCGCAACCCCGAGGTCATGAGCTCGGTGCTCAAGTTCGGCCAGGCGCGCCTCTGCCCGCCGACCCTCGAGCAGCTCGGGGCCGTCGCCGCCTACCGCCTGGGAGAGAGCTACTTCGAGGCCGTCCGCACGGAGTACCAGCGCCGCCGCGACGTGATGTACGACGCCCTCACCGCCGACCCCGGCATCGTGCTCAAGCGCCCGCGCGGGGCGTTCTACATGATCGTCAAGATGGCCGGCGTCGAGGACTCCGACGACTTCGCGCGCTGGCTGCTCGAGGACTTCTCGCTCGCGGGCGACACCGTCATGGTCGCCCCCGCCGGCGGCTTCTATGCGACGCCGGGCGCCGGGCGCGACGAGGTGCGCATGGCGTACGTCCTCGAGGTGGGCAAGCTCGAGCGCGCCATGGACGTGTTCCTCGCCGGGCTCGAGCGCTACCGCGCGGCCAGGCCCGCGGTCGCGCAGGCGGGGTAGGCGGCCGGAGCGCGCATGAGCGACGACGCCGAAATCGTCCCGGGGATGCCGGTCGGCGAGATGCCGGTGGCGTGGACGCTGCTCGTCGTCGGCTGCGCCGCCGGGGCGCTCGCAACCGGCGAGTTCTCCCGCGTCACCCTGCGCGCCGCCGCCCCGCTGCTGCTCGCCGGCGGCCTGCTGGCGCTCGCCGCGGTGCGCGCGATCGGGCGCGGCACGCGCCTGGTGACCCGCGGCCCGTACCGGTTCATCCGCCACCCGTACCTCGCCGGCATCCTGCTCATGCTCGTCGGCGCGATCGTCGCGATGCGCTCGCTCCCCGCCCTCGTCCTGTTCATCCCCGCCGCGCGCATCACGCTGATGCGCGGCCGCCGCGAGGATCACAACCTCGCGCTGCGCTTCGGCGACGCCTACGAGGCGTACTGGCGGCGGGTGCCGTTCATGCTCCCGCTGCGCCCGCCGCTCGCCGCGGACGCGATCGCCGCGATCGACGCGCTGAGCCGCCCACAACCGGACGAGGAGCCGCCAGCCGGACCCGCGGCGTGACAGCGGACGGCCTGTAGCCGCTCCGCCGAAGAAGCAGGGGTCCGGGCACCAGACGCAGAGGAGACGTGGTCGGTGGTCGGTGGTCAGCGGTCCGCGGTCCGAACCGGCTGCGCCGGCCGCACGCCGCCCCGGGCGCCTTTGTCGTCATTCCCGCGCAAGCGGGAATCCAGTCACGGGCTCACAAGGGCCGCGGCCTAGATCCCCGCGTTCGCGGGGATGACGGCAGGGAGATCAACCGATCCGTCGCAGGCAGCGCCACAAAGCTTGGGGCGCGTGCAGCCGCGCCGCCGGGAAGACCGTGATCCGCGGGCGGTGGTCCGAGAAGAGCAAGTCCACAACCCGATGGCCGGTCGTCGCTTCCTTGGCCCGAGATTGCCACGCTTCCCTCGCTCCGCTCGGGAAGCTCGCAATGACACGTGGGCCGACGGCAGGACGCAGGGCACAGAACCGACGTGGTCGGTGGTCCGTGGTCCGAGCCGACCCCGCCGGCCGCAGGCCGCACGCCCTCGAGCGCCCCCCTCTCGAGGGCGAAAGGCTCGGCGATAGGCAGGGCCTCGCCACTTGGGGCGTGCAGCCGCGACGCCGAGAGTGGTAGGGGCCAGCTATCACACTTTGGTGCCGGCGGCCTGACCAGTGGGGGCCCATATCGCTCGGCTGTTGAACCTGCGCTGCCGAACCGCGAACAAAGTGTGATACCTGGCCCCTGGCTAGGAGGACGAGGCGGTCGGACCGGAGCATAGCCATAGGCTATGCGAGGATCCGAACCGCCGCAGTCCGACAACGCAGATGGTCCGCGATCGGCGTCGCCCGCCGGCGGTGCCCCTACTTCTTCGCCCGAAGCACGTTGAGCGCGCTGCCGGCTCTAAACCACCCGACCTGGTCGGCGTTGAACGTGTGCCGGCAAGCGAACTCGTCCGCGCCGCCGTCGGCGTGGCGCACGACGACCTTCACCTGCTGGCCGGGAGCGAGCCCAGCCAGGCCCACGATGCTCACCCGGTCGCCCTCGCGAACCTTGTCGTAGTCGGCCGGATCAACGAAGGTGAGCGGGAGGAGGCCCTGCTTCTTGAGGTTGGTCTCGTGGATGCGGGCGAACGAGCGGGCGATCACGGCGACGCCGCCGAGGTGGCGCGGCTCCATCGCGGCGTGCTCGCGCGAGCTGCCCTCGCCGTAGTTCTCGTCGCCGACCGCGACCCAGCGCATCCCGCGTCCCTTGAGGTCGCGGGCGATCTTCGAGAACTCCATCACCTCGCCGGTGACCGGGTGCTTCCCCTTCCCGGCCTCGCCGGTGAACGCGTTGACCGCGCCGGAGAACATGTTGTTGGAGATGTTGTCGAGGTGGCCGCGGTACTTGAGCCAGATGCCGGCGGGAGAGATGTGGTCGGTGGTGCACTTGCCCTTGGCCTTGAGGACGACGGCCAGGTCGGTGTAGTCCTTGCCGTCCCACGCCGGAAACGGTTGCAGCAGCTGCAGCCGGTCGGAACCTTCCCGCACGTTCACCGTCACGCGCTCGGGCTGCTCGGCCGGTGCGACGTACCCCTCGGCCTTGAACACGAACCCCTTTTCCGGCACCTCGGGCGCCGCGGGCGGCGGCGACAGGCGGAGCGTGCGCCCGTCGACCGGGATCTCGTCCGCCACCGGGTTGAGCTCGAGGGTGCCGGCCACCGAATACGCGACCACGACCTCGGGCGAGGCGATGAACGACAGCGTCGCGGGGTTGCCGTCGTTGCGCGCCGGGAAGTTGCGGTTGAACGAGTTGACGATCGCGTTCGGGGTCCCCTTCGGGGAGTCGTCGCGCTGCCACTGGCCGATGCACGGGCCGCAGGCGTTGGCGAGCACGGTGGCGCCGAAGTCGTGGAACACCGACAGCAGGCCGTCGCGCTCGATCGTGGCGTAGACCTGCTCGGAACCCGGCGTGATCAGCAGCGGCACGCGCGCCTTCGCGCCCGCGGCGAGCGCCTCGCGTGCCACGGCGGCGGCGCGGGTGATGTCCTCGTACGACGAGTTCGTGCAGGAGCCGACCAGGGCGGCGGAGATCTTCGCCGGGTAGCCGTTTGCCTTGACCGCCGCCGGCACCTCCGAGAGCGGGCGCGCCAGGTCGGGGGTGTGCGGGCCGACGAGGTGGGGCTCGAGCGTGGAGAGGTCGATCCTCACGACGCGGTGGAAGTACTTCTCGGGGTTCGCCGCGACCTCGGGGTCGGCGGCCAGGAGGTCGCGGTTGGCGCCGGCGAGGTCCGCGATCGCCTCCCGCCGCGTCGCCCGCAGGTAGATCTCCATCCGGGCGTCGTACGGGAACACCGAGGTGGTGGCGCCGTGCTCGGCGCCCATGTTGGTGATCGTGCCCTTGCCGGTGCAGGAGATCGAGGCGCAGCCCGGGCCGAAGAACTCCACGACCGCGTTGGTGCCGCCCTTGACCGTGAGGATGTCGAGGAGCTTGAGGATGACGTCCTTGGGCGCCGTCCACCCCGACAGCTTCCCGGTCAGCTCGACGCCGATGAGCTTCGGCTGCAGCACTTCCCAGGGGAAGCCGGACATCACGTCCACCGCGTCCGCGCCGCCCACGCCGGAGGCGAACATGCCGAGGCCGCCGGCGTTCGGGGTGTGCGAGTCGGTGCCGATCATCATCCCGCCGGGGAACGCGTAGTTCTCCAGCACGACCTGGTGGATGATCCCGGAGCCGGGCTTCCAGAAGCCGATCCCGTAGCGCGCCGAGGCCGACTCGAGGAAGGCATAGACCTCCTTGTTCGTCTCGACGGCGCGGGCGACGTCGGCGGCCGCTCCGGAGCGCGCCAGGATGAGGTGGTCGCAGTGCACCGTCGTGGGGACCGCGGTGTGGTCCATCCCGGCGAGCATGAACTGCAGCAGCGCCATCTGCGCCGTCGCGTCCTGCATCGCGACCCGGTCCGGCTTCAGCTCGAGGTACGCCTTGCCGGGATCGAGCTGGGCGCGATCGGGGTCGGCGAGGTGGCCGAACAGGATCTTCTCGGTCAACGTCAGCGGGCGGCGCAGCCGCGCGCGCACCTTCTCGAGACGGGCCCGGGTGCGGGTGTACACGGCGTTCACGAAATCAGGAGTGCTCTCGATCGCTGCCATTCGTTCCCCCTGCGGGACCACCTTTGTGGCGGCGGGCCGCGGTGCTCCGCCTGCGGAGTATAGACCCGTCCTGGCATGCCGGCGCGACGCCGACCCCACGCGAGAAAGGCAAGTCCCGGCTTCAATGTGGGGAGCGAATACAGGGCGGGCGAGGGCGCCCGCCCACGAGCTCCTTCCGTGTCAGGGGCGCCGCCCCGGGTTTCCTCGCGCGCGGGAACGGCGTCAAGGACGGCACTGCGCTGCGACCACCGCGGCTATACTCGCACCGCGCCCCAGCGGGCGCGGCAGCCGGATGCGTTCCTGGCCCCAGGGCGGGCGTGAACCCGGCCGGCCGATCGTGCGTTGGAGACAGTGGAGGTGCCCATGCGCCGTGCCGTCCTCGCCGCTACCCTGACCATGCTGCTCGCCGGAGCGGGTTGCGTCCGCGTCCGGACGCCGCTCGCGGTGCACGAAACCCGCACGTTCGCCGCCGGCCCCGACAAGCTCGTCCGCCTCGACGTAGGCTCGATCGACCTGCGCGTCACGGTGACCGAAGGGGCCACGATCACGGCCGCCCTCGACCTCGACGCGCGGTCGTCGTCGCGCGGCGCGGCGCAGCGTTGGATCGCCAACCACACCCCCGTCTTCGAGGACTCCCCCTCGGCGCTCGAAGTCCGGCTGCCCTCCCGCCACCGCGGGATCTTCGTCCTCGGGTACCTGAACGGCCGGGCGCGGCTCGACCTCACCGTCCCGCCCGCGTGCCGGCTCGAGGTCCGCACCTCCTCCGGGGACGTCAGCCTCGCCGGCGAGGCGCTGCTCGCCGGAGCCGCCCGCGTCACCACCACCTCCGGGGACCTCGCGGTCGAGGGCGGCCTGCGCGAGCTGATCGCCAAAACCTCTTCCGGGGACGTCCGCATCACCCGGCGGCCGCTCGTGGCCCTGGAGGCCGACACCTCATCGGGCGACGTCACCCTCGAGACCGGAGCCGAGCGCGCGACGGTGGACACCTCGTCCGGCGACATCCGCCTGGAGGGGCTCGCCGGCGACCTCGCGGCCGGCGCGTCGTCGGGGGACGTCTCGGCGAGCTGGGAGCGGATTCCCCCCGCCGCGAGCGTCCGCGTCCGGTCGTCGTCGGGGGACGTCCGTCTGCGCATCCCCGCCGGGACGCCGCTTGCGGGCGAGATCGCCACGACGGGCGGCAGCATCCGCTCCAGCGTCGACGGCACGCGCGGGCGCCATGACCACCAGCTCACGTTCACTGCCGCGGGGCCCGCGGTGACGATCGAGGTGCGCACCACCTCGGGCGACGTGAGCGTCCGCACGCACCCGTAGGCTCGCGCCGCTGTCCGAGGGTGAGCGACCCGGCCCGTCGCCGGCACTGGCTGGGCCTCGAAATCCGGAAGACCGGACGCGGTCGGCGCGGGCGTGTCCGGAAATTCGGATATAATCCGGAACAATGGATGCTTTCAACGAACAGGCGCCCGCGACGGCCGACTCCGCGACGTTCGTGCTGCCGCGCCGGGGCTGGCTCAAGCTCCACGAGCACCGCGGCCGTAGCCTGGTCCTCCTCCTCGCCGGGATCGTCGCCACCGCCGCAGGCCTGCTGGGCGCGGTCCGCCGGGTGGACGAGTTCCAGCGCCTCGACTTCCGCACCCTCCGCGAGGCCGAGGGGTACCTGGTGGTCAGCGTCGGCTTGCGCAGCGGGGCCGCCCGCGCCGGCCTCGCGCCGGGGGACGTCATCGTCGGCCTCGACGGGGCCCCGGCGGCCACGATCGACGACCTCGAGCACTCCCTGTACGCCCGCCGGGTCTCGACGCTGTCGGTGATGCGAGAGGGACGGGTCCGCGACCTCGCGTACTACCCGCCGGTCCCCCAGGTCGACGTGCGCTACCTCCTGGTGGCGTTCGCCGCGATGTTCACGCTGGCCGTCGCCGGCGTCGTTTACCTCGGCCATCCGACGCCGCAGGCCGGGCGCTTCCTCGCCCTCGCCGAGGCGCTCTTCGCAGCCGTTGTCGTACCGATCCCACGCGACAGCAGCGCCTCCTGGCAGCTCCTCCTCCTGATCCGCGACTTCGGCCGCCTGGCGTTGCCGCCGCTGCTGGTGGTGTTCTTCGCCAGCTTTCCCGCACGGATCAAGCGCTTCTCGTGGCTGTGGGCCGCGTTCATCCCGTCGCTCGCCGTGGCCGCGCTGCGCACCGGCCTCGCGACCGGACTCGTGCCACCGGTGGTTGGGGACGTGCTCGTCGCCGACGAGCTCGACGGCGCCACCGCCGTGCTCGCGGTCCTCGGGGTGCTGGCGGCCGCGGCGCTCTCCGTGCGCACGTACGTCTCCAACCGGAGCGACCCGACGCGCCGGCGGCAGGTCGAGTGGGTCGCGCTCGGCGCCGCGGCGGGCTTCGCGCCATATCTGCTGCTCTCGCTGATCCCGCAGTGGGCCGGCGCCGAGCTCGAGGTCCTGACCTGGATCTCGCTGCTGCCGCTGGCGCTGGTGCCGCTCGGCGTCGCCTCCTCGCTGCTGGAGTTCCGGCTCTGGGACCTGGAGGACATCTCGCGGCAGGTGGTTGCAACCGGCGTGGCGGTCCTCCTCGGCGGCGTCAGCTTCGCCTTCCTCAACTACGCCGTCACGCAGTTCGGCTTCCGCCTCGGGAACTGGCGCAACCTCGTCGCGGTGGCGGGCGGCGTCCTGCTCGCCACCCTCACGGTGCCGGCCCGGCGGCTGCTGCTCGAGGGGTTCGAACGCCTGCAGTACCGCGAGCGCCTCGCCGCCCGGCGCGCGCTCACGACGTTCGCCGAGGAGGCGGTGGCGCACCGCGACCCGGAGACGTTGCTGCAGCGCCTGGCGCAACTGCTGCGCGACGCGCTGGCGGTCGACAAGGTCGTGACCTACCTGGCGCTGGGCGGGAGGCTGTACCCGTCCGGCGCGACCGAGAACTGGCCGGTCCTCTCGTCCGAGGACCTGCGCGACCCGTTCCCCACGCCCGCGGAGGCCGAACTCGCCGAGCGCGGCCTGTGGCACCGGTTTCCGGTCGAGCGCGACGGCCGGGTGATCGGCCTCGTGTACTGCGGGCGCAGACACGGGGAGATGCCCCTCGGGCACGGCGAGCGACGCCTCGTCGGGGCGCTCGCCGCGCAGGCCGCCCTCGCGCTCGAGAACACCCTGCTGATGGCGAACCTCCGCCGCCAGGTCGAGGAGCACCGGCTGCTCGAGGACTACCTCGAGCGGATCTTCCAGTTCTCGGCGGCCGCGCTGCTGATCTGCGACGCGTCCGGGCGCGTGCTGCGCGCCAACGAGCGCGCCGGCACCTTGCTGCGGCGGGAGCCGCGGCTCCTCGTCGGCGAGTTCCTGCACGCGCTCGTCGAGCTGCGGCCGGAGTGGCGCTCGCTCCTGCCCACCGACCTCGCCGGCGTCCAGGTGCGCTTCACGGCCGGCGGCGAGTGGCACACGGGGCTGCTCTCCACCTCCGCGCTCGAGGTGGAGCCGGGCCGTTTCGACGGCCGCGTCGTGGCGCTCGACGACATCACCGAGCAGCTCAACCTCGAACAGCGCCTCGCCGAGCAGGAACGCCTCGCCTCCCTTGGCCGCCTCGCGGCCGGCCTCGCCCACGAAGTCAATACGCCGGTCACCGGGATCTCCAGCTACGCGCAGCTGCTGCGCGAGCTGACGCCGCCGTCCGACCCGCGCGCGCCGCTCGCGGCGAAGCTCGAGGAGCAGGCGTTCCGGGTCTCGCGCATCGTGACGAACCTCCTCGAGCTGGCGCGGCCCTCGGGGTTCGAGCGCCAGCTCGTGGACCTCTCGGTGCTGGCCCGCGACGAGGCCAACCAGATGAAGGTGGAAGCCGAGCGCGGCGGCGTCACGATCGAGATCCAGCCGGCCGAAGACGCCGCCGCCAGCGTCAACCGCGTCCAGTTCGAGCTGGTCGTCCACAACCTGCTGCGCAACGCGATCCAGGCCACCGGCGCCGGCGGCGCCGTCCAGATGCTGGTGGGGCGCAACGACACCACGGTGTGGTTCGAGGTCCGGGACACGGGGCCCGGCGTGCCCGAGGAGCTGCGCGAGCGGATCTTCGAGCCGTTCGTCACCACGCGCGAGGGACGCGGCGGCACCGGCCTCGGGCTTGCCATCACCCGCGACATCGTGGTGGCGCACGGCGGCACCATCCGGGCGCTGCCGAGCGAGGCGGGAGGCACCGCGATGCGGGTCGAGGTGCCGGCCCACGGGAGGAACGCATGAGGATCTTGATCATCGACGACGAACCGGTGCTGCAGGACGTGCTGGCCACCGTGCTCCGCCGCGAGGGGTTCCAGGTCGTGCAGGCCACCACCGCGGCCGATGGGCTCCGCCAGGCCGAGGAGGGCGAGGTGGACCTGGTCCTCCTCGACCTCATGCTCCCCGACAAGCCGGGCCTCGAGGTCCTCCGCGAACTCAAGGGGCGCGACCCCGAGACCGTGGTCGTTGTCATCACCGCGTACTCGTCGGTCGAGACCGCGATCGCCGCGATGCGCGAGGGTGCATTCCACTACATCGCCAAGCCGTTCAAGAACCAGGAGGTCGTGCTCACGGTCCGCAAGGGGCTGGAGCAGCGCCACCTGCGCACCGAGAACCGCGACCTGCGGCAACGCCTCGAGGGCCTGGGGACGATGGTGTGGCGGTCGCAGGCGATGGAGAGGGTGATCGGCCTGGTCAGGCGGGCGGCGCCGTCGCGGTCCAACATCCTGCTCACCGGCGAGTCGGGCACCGGGAAGGAGCTGCTGGCGCGCGCGATCCACCAGCTCTCACCGCGGGTGGAGGGGTCGTTCGTGGTCGTCAACACCGGCTCGGTCCCCACGGACCTCCTCGAGTCCACGCTGTTCGGGCACATGCGCGGGGCGTTCACGGGCGCGGTCGCCAACCGGCGCGGTCTGTTCGAAGTCGCCGACTCGGGCACCATCTTCCTCGACGAGATCGGCACCATCACCCCGCCTACCCAGGCCAAACTCCTGCGCGTGATCCAGGAGCGCGAGTTCATCCCGGTCGGCGGCGAGCAGACGGTCAAGGTCGACGTCCGCATCATCGCCGCCACCAACGCCGACCTGCCCAGGATGGTCGGCGAAGGCACGTTCCGCGAGGACCTCTTCTACCGCCTCAACGTGATCACCATCGAGCTGCCGCCGCTGCGCCGGCGGCCCGACGACATCCCCGCGCTGGTGAACCAGTTCCTGCGCCGCTTCGCGGTGGAGAATGCCAAACCGGCCCTCGCCCTCACCCCCCGGGCGCTCGACGTCCTGATGGGGTACACCTGGCCGGGGAACGTCCGCCAGCTCGAGAACGTCATCGAGCGCGCCGTCGTCCTCTGCCCGGGGGACGTCATCGACATGGACCTGCTCCCAGGCGAGGTGCTGGCGCCTCAGTCGAGTCCGGCCGCAAAGCTCCCGGCGGAGGGCGTGGACCTCAAGGACGCGGTCAACGCGTATACCCGGGCGCTGATCGAGGCGTCGCTCGCCCGCTGCGGGGGCGTGCAACGGCGCGCCGCCCAGATGCTGCGAGTGCGGCCGTCCACGCTCAACGAGATGATCCGCCGCCTCGGCATCGCCGCCGCGGAAGAATAGAGGACCGTGGTCCGTGGACCGTGGTCCGTGGTCCGTGGACCGTGGACCGTTAGGAGAAGTGCAGGAACGCTTACACCGATTTCCCGCTCGGGTCAGCGTCTGGTGCTGCGGGGTGAGGTGGCGCGGCGCTTCTCCAGCATGCCGATGTGCTCGACCTCGTCCCCCCGAAGTTCCGCCAGGACAGCCGCCACGGCGGGATCCACCAGGTGCTCGAGCGCCTCGGTGTAGAAGTCGCGGGCCCGGACCTCGGACGCGAGCGCGATCTCCAGCGCCTGGGCGGCCGTCAACCCCCTCCCGTCGCGGTCGAGTGGCGGGCCCTCGACGTCCCACTCGACCACATCGCGGATGTGAACGGGGAGGTCGGCGAAGCGCGCGACCCGGCGCGCCGAGATCCGGGCGCCGTGCGCCCCTTCGAGCTTGGCCATCGTGAGGAAGAACGCGGCCGCGCTCCGATCTCCGGCGGCTTCCAGGTGGGCGGCGAACGTCTCGTAGCGCTCCTTGGCCTCGTGCTCGATGAACGCGGCGACCTCCAGGACGTCCTGTGGGCTGAGCTTCGTGAAGTCGATCGGGATCGGCAAGTCTGGCCTCCGGCCGCCGCGCTACTGCGGCCTATCGTTGCAACTGCGGCCGCCAGGCGGCCATTTCCGCCACGCCACCGACCGGCCGGGTCCGTGGTCCGAGACCGGGGTTCGGGGCTCGGGGCTCGGGGCTCGGGGCTCGGACGAGGCAAAGACGTGGGTCGTGGATCGTGGGTCGTGGGTCGTGCTCCGACGCGGCTGCGCCGGCCGCAGGCCGCGCAGCCTCTCGCGCTTCCCTCGAAGACGAACGCCGCACCGAAGGCAGGCCCTCGCCACTTGCGGCGTGTAGCCGCGCCGCCGAGAGTGGGCCAGCCGCAAGGCGCCCGAGGCGGACGCGGCGGAGCGTAGCCGGAGGCTACGTGAGCACGCGAGCCGCCGAAGGGAACGCCGGGCGAGACGCGGCTCCGCCGCGGCTCGCGGGGGGCTCGGGGGTCTAGAGCGGCCGGGTGGGCGGTGGAGCGGCCGCGGGACCCCCCGCCCGGATAGTGGTCCGCTATCGGCGGCGCCACAGGCGGCGCCGTTCTACCGGCGGCGGGCTGATTTCTCGAACCACCACGGCACCCACCCCCGGTCGTTCTCGTCCACGGTCGTCCCCGGCGGCACGAGCGCATCGATGGCGTCGAGCGTCGCGCCGTCCAGCCGCAGCTCGGCGCCGGCGAGCAGGTCATCGAGCTGCGCCATCGTCCGCGGCCCGATGATCGCCGAGGTCACGGCGGGGTGGCTGAGCACGAAGGCGATGGCCATGTGGGGGAGCGAGATGCCCGTCGCGGCGGCGAGCCTCGCCAGCGGCTCCACGAGGTCGAGCTTGCGCTGGTTCTCCGGCCGCGCCATGTCGAACTGCGCGGCGAACACGCCGCCGCGCTCGCGGTTGCGCACCGCCCGCGAGCCCGGCTCGGGGGTCGTGCCGCGCCGGTAGCGACCGGTGAGCCACCCGCGGCAGAGCGGGCTCCACACCAGCACGCCCATCCCGTAACGCCGCGCCGCAGGGAGGACGTCGAGCTCGGCGTGGCGAACCAGGATCGAGTACGGGGGTTGCTCGCTCCGCGGCCGGGAGAGGCCGTGCCGCTCGGCGACCCACTGCGCCTCGGCGAGCAGCCACGCCGGGAAGGTGGACGTCCCGAAGTAGCGGATCTTCCCCTGCCGCTGCAAGTCGGTCAGCGCGCCGATCGTCTCCTCGAGGTCGGTCTCGGCCGCGGGGCGGTGGACCTGGTAGAGGTCGATGTAGTCGGTGCCCAGGCGCCAGAGGCTCGCCTCGACCTCGCGCATGATCCACAGGCGCGAGTTGCCGCTCTCGTTGACGCCCCGGCCCATCGAGCCATGCACCTTGGTCGCGAGGACGACCCGGTCGCGCTTGCCCGCCAGCGCCTTGCCGACGATCTCCTCGGAGCCCCCGGCGGAGTAGACGTCGGCGGTGTCGATGAAGTTGATCCCGGCGTCGATCGCGGCGTGCGTGATCCGCACGCACTCGCCGACGTCGTCGTTCCCCCAGGCGCCGAACATCATCGCGCCCAGGCAGTGGGTGCTGACCTTGACCCCGGTGCTGCCGAACGTCCGGTACTCCATGCGCGCTCCCTTCACCGGAGCAGGCCCGGTGAGCCATCTCGTGCGGGGGGACGGCCGGGCGGCCCGGCGCGGCGGCCGCTTCCTACTTCTTCGCTCCCGGGGCAGCTGCGGCTGTCGGCTTGCCCTTCGGCGGCACCTTCGCCGGCGCCGCAGCCGGCTTCGGCGTGGGCTTCGGCTTGGCGAGCGCCGCCGGGTCGGCGAGCACGGCCGCCACTTTCGCGGCGTCCACCCCAAGGCCCCCGGTGCGGCCCGCCACGATCGCGACGTCCTCGCCCGGGGAAGGCCCCGGGAAGAACGTGGCGTCGTCGGAGAAACCACCGCCGGAGAGCTTGACGTGACCGAGCGGCGCCCCGGACGGCTTCGCCAGGTCGAACGCCTCGACCTCGAGGCCACCCAGCGCCGTGAGGCGGCGGCTCACCGCGTCGCCGTCCGCGTCGGCGGCGCCGGCCTTCCAGGCGCCGTCCTTGCGCTCCAGCGAGGCGGTGGCGGCCCCGTAGGCGACCTCGAGCTTGTCCACCCCCCAGCTGTCGAACCCGAGCAGCGTCTTCGAGCGCCACGCCTGCCACGGCCCGCCCAGATGCGAGACGGTCTTCGCCTCGACCCAGAACACCCGGTCCCCGCGCTTGCAGGCGACCTGCTTGCCGTCCTTGGCGTCGCGCTCGTTGCCGAACTGAAGCGCCAGCGGCGCCGCCTTGGCGTCGCGCTTGACGATCGTCACGCTCCAGCGGCTCGGCTCGAGGCCGAGCGCCTTGAGGTCCGGCGCGTTGTCGACGAACTCCTTGATGCGCGCCCCCGAGATGTCGGTGATCAGGCCTTCGACGCGGTCGCGGTCGGCCAGGTCGGGCACCGGCGCGGTGATCGTCCACAGCGAGCCGGCGTGCGCGAGCGTGAGCTGCCCGTCGGGGCCGGCGATCGTCACCGACGCGACGTCCGGGGAGTAGATCTGCGCCAGTTCGTCCGAGCGCCACGCGGCGAGGTCCTTGTCGAGATCGCTGGCGACGTACTTGCTCACGAGGTAGACGTTGCCGTCGCCGGTCTCGGCCGCGCGCAGGTTGCCGAGCGGCAGCTCGGTGCCGAGCTTGAGGGTGTAGCGCTTGCCGGCTTCGTCCTCGACCGTGACCGCGAGCGGCGGCTTCTCGAGACCGTACTCGGCGAGCTTGACGTCCTTGGCCGCGAACGTGCGTTCGGCCTTGAGGCCGGTCAGCGAGAACAGCAGGCTCGAGACCGCGCCCTGGTTGGCCTGGTCGGCGAGCGGGGCCTTGAGCGACCAGGCGTCCTTGTCCTTGACGAGCTCGAAACGGCCGTGGGGGTTGGTCACGACGACCTTCCTCACCTTGGCCTGGTCGAGGCCGGCAAAGAGCTTGCCCTCCCGCTCCTTGAGCTGGTCGGTCGTCGGCTCGTGGCGCTCGACCAACCCGATGTACGCGGCCAGGCCCACGACCACGAGCGCCAGCAGGATCAGTCTCCCGGTCCTCATGCCCGCCTCCTACCGGCGCCGGCGCCACCACACCGCGACGCCGAGCAGGATTGCGCACCCCGGCAGCCCGATCAACGAGATCAGCAGGACGCGGCTCATCTGCGTCTCCGAAAGGAAGAGCTGCACCTGCTCCGGCGAGCGCGGCGCGATCCCGAGCGCCTGCACCTGGTTCGCGAGCCAGTTGACCGCGTTGAGCGCGAGGTTGGAGTTGCCGGCGTTGGCCAGATACTGGTTGGTGGCGAACGCCGAGTTGCCGAACACCACCAGGCGCCAGCCGGTCTCCTTGTGCTTCTCCGACTGGGCGGCGACGCCGAGCGACACCGGCCCCGGGATGTCCTTGGCGTCCTTGGCCACCGGCTTGCCCGCCGCGATCGCCGCGAGGTCGGTCTCGCCCCAGCCCTTGTCCGAAGTGGTGAGCAGGATGGTGGACGACGCCCCCGGCGCGCTCACCGTGGTGACCGACCGCGCCACCGGCAGCAGCACGGCGAGCCCCTGCATCCCGTCCACCACCGGGTGAGAGCGGAACTCGTTGACGTACACCGCCGAAAGGTCGAAGAACGGCAGCTTGCGCGCAGGGTCGACGACGATGTCGTTCTCGACCTGCACGCCGTACCCCTTGAGCAGGTCCTCCAGGCCCGAGTCCTGGGCGCGGTCGCCGATCACCGGGTCGAGCATGATGAGGGCGCGCCCGCCCTTGTCGAGGTAGGCCTTGAGCGCCGCCTTCTCGGGGTCGGTGAACGGCGCCTTCGGCCCCGCGATCACGAGGAGGTCGCAGTCCGCCGGAACGGCGCCCGAGAGCAACGTCGTCTTCTCCACGTCGAAATTGTCGCGCTTGATCGCGTCCCTGAGTTGCGAGTAGCCGTTGGCGTCCATGCCGTCGGGGTCGTGCTCGCCGTGGCCGGTCGAGAAGTAGATCTTGGGCACCTTCGGGTTCTCGACCCCGAGGATCGCCGAGGTGAACTCCTCCTCGCCCTTGAAGCCCTTCAATTTGGGCGCCTGGCCGGTCTGCATCCCGGAGTAGTCGTACTCGGCGAGCTGGTCGGAGGTGACGTACTTCTTGCGCCCCTCGGACGAGAACACCACCGTGTTCGCGGTGGACACCCCGAACTCCTGGGCGAGCGCCTTGGTGCGCAGCGGGTCGCGCTCCGGGTCGATGAACTCCACCTTGATCTTCGGCGAGGCCGCCTGGTAGCGGTCGAGCAGTTCCTTCGTCTCAGAGAACAGCGGCGTGGACGGCGTCATCAGCACCACCACGCGCACGTCCTTGGTGAGGCCCTTGAGGACGTTCAGGCTCTTCTCCGAGAGCGTGTAGAGCTTGGAGCTGGTCCAGTCGCCGCGCAAGTAGTGCCGGTACCCGAGCCAGTTCACCATGCCGACGAGGGCCACGGCCAGCACGATGCCGGCGGTGGCGGACGAGGCAGCGAAGATCTTCTGGCGCCTCATCGCTCACCTCCCCTTGCTCGCTTCCAGCGCCTTGGTGGCGAGGAAGAGGAAGAGCCCGGTGAGGCTCAGGCTGTAGACGATGTGGCGGGTGTCCACGATCCCCTTGGCGAAGTCGTCCATGTGGTCCCACAGGTTCATGTAGCCGAGCGCTCCCTTCAGCGCCGCGCCGGTGGCGATGTTCTCGACGAGGCCGATGGAGAACACGACCACCAGCACCGCGAACGCCAGGATCGCCGCGATGATCTGGTTGCGAACCAGCGCGGAGGTCAGCGTGCCCACCGAGAGGAACAGCAGGCCGAGCAACGCGATCCCGAGGTAGCCGGCCCACACCGGGCCGAAGTCGATCTTGGCGTGGCCCGCGAGGATCCAGACGTAGACCCAGGTGGGCAGCCAGAGGAACATGTAGAACACGAACGCCGCGATGAACTTGCCGGCGACGACCTGGCCCTCGCTCACCGGCGAGGTGAGCAGCACCTCCAGGGTGCCGGTGCGGCGCTCCTCGGCCAGCAGGCGCATCGTGATCACCGGCACGACGAACAGCAGGAAGAGCCAGAAGAAGATCGTGCCGCCGAACAGCAACTTGAGCGGCGCCATGGCCTGGGTGCGCGGGTCGTTGAGGAACGCGACGATCAGGTAGAAGACGTAGCCGTTGATGAACAGGAACGCCGTCAGCACCACGTAGGCGAGCGGCGAGGAGAAGTACGCCAGCAGCTCGCGCTCGACGAGCGCGAAGAGCTTACGCATTGGCCACCTCCGCGACCGGCGCCTCGGCCTCCGCCGCGGCGTCGTGGGTCGTCAGGCGCAGGAAGACGTCTTCGAGCGAAGGCGTCGTCTGCGCCAGCTCGAGCAGCACCCACCCCTTCGCGACCGCGAGCGAGAACACCTCGCGGCGCAGGTCGGAGCCGGCCTCGACCGCGATGCGGAACCGCCCGTTCCCCTCGCTCTTCACGCCGGAGGAGCCGGAGAGCGCCTCCAGCGCGGCCCGGGCCTCGCCCTCGGGCGCCTCGAGCTGCACGGCGAGCTGCGCCGCGCCCGAGAACCCGCCTCGCAACTGCTCCGGCGTGCCGTCGGCGACGAGCTTGCCGTTGTCGATGATCAGCACCCGCCGGCACACCTGCTCGACCTCGGGGAGGATGTGCGTCGAGAGGATCACCGTGTGCTCGCGCCCGAGTTCGATGATCAGCTCGCGGATCTTGACGATCTGACGCGGGTCGAGCCCGACCGTGGGCTCGTCGAGGATCAGCACCGGCGGGCGGTGGATGAGCGCCCCGGCGAGGCCGACGCGCTGGCGGTACCCCTTCGAGAGCGTGCCGATGACCTGGCGGCGCACCTCCACGATCATGCAGCGCTCGGCCGCCTCGTCCACCCGCGCCCGCATCTCGGCCTGCCCCACGCCCTCGACGGCGGCGCGGAAGCGCAGGTACTCCTCCACCCGCATCTCGGGGTAGAGCGCCACGTTCTCGGGCAGGTACCCGATCCGGGCGCGCACCGCCAGCGAGTCGCGGCTCACGTCCAAGCCGGCCACCTTGATGGTGCCCGACGTCGGCGGCAGGAACCCGGTGATCATGCGCATGGTGGTGGTCTTGCCCGCGCCGTTCGGACCCAGAAACCCGAGCACCTCGCCTTCGGGCACGAAGAAGGAAACGTTGGCGACGGCGTCCTTGTCGACGAAGCGCTTCGTCAGTCCCTCGACCTCGATCACCTCTCACCTCCGGCGGCACGGGCGCGAACCGCGTGCAAGCGCACACCCTGTCCGGGCGAACCACGATCCGCCATCCCAGCACCCTCAAGCAATCGCCCTGCCAACTTTTACCACGGTCTCAGGCTCATGCCATCGCCGGGGCGCCATCCGTGCATGCCAACGTGGCAGCGACGACCGTGGCCCGTGGGTCGTGGTCCGTGGTCAGTGGTCCGTGGTGCGAGGCGGCAGCGCCGGCCGCAGGCCGCGCGGCCACAAGCGCCTCCCTCGAAGACGACCACTCCATCGAAGGCAGGGCCTCGCAGCTTGGGGCGTGTAGCCCCGCCGCCGAGAGTGGGCCAGATGCTAGGAGGACGAGGCGGTCGGACCGGAGCATAGCCGTAGGCTATGTGAGGATCCGAACCGGCGAAGGCCGACAACGCAGGATGGTCCGCTATCGGCGGCGCCCCAGGCGATGGCGCCCAGGCTTCGCGACGCCGAATCAGTGGCGGTTCATCATCAGCATCAGCATCACGGCCTTCTGCACGTGCAACCGGTTCTCCGCCTCGTCGAAGATCACCGATGCGCCTCCGTCCGCCACGGCGGCGGCGACCTCCTCGCCGCGGTGGCACGGCAGGCAGTGCATGAAGACCGCCTCCTTGTCGGCGGTCTCCATCAGCTCGGGGGTGACCTGATACCCGGCGAACGCCTTGAGGCGCACCTGCGCCTCCGCTTCCTGCCCCATCGAAGCGAAGACGTCCGTGTAGACCACGTGGGCGCCGCGCACCGCGTCCTCGGGCCTGGTGACGACCTCGACCGCCGTCCCGGCGTTGGCGGCGTCCTGCTTGGCCAGCTCGACGATCGCCGGCTTCGGCTTGTACCCTTCCGGGCTCGCCACGCGTACGTTCATCCCGGCCTTCGGCCCGCCCAGCATCAGCGAGTGGGCCATGTTGTTGCCGTCGCCGACGTAGGCGAGGGTCAGGCCCTTGGTCGTGCCGAACCGCTCGCGCGCCGTGAAGTAGTCGGTGAGCGCCTGGCAGGGGTGCAGCAGATCGGTGAGACCGTTGATCACCGGCACGGTCGCGTACCGGGCGAGGTCCGTGACCGTCGCGTGCGCGAACGTCCGCGCCATGATGCCGTTGACGTACCGCGAGAGCACCTTGGCGGTGTCCTCGGTGGTTTCCCCGCGGCCGATCTGGATGTCGCGGCTCGAGAGGAACGTCGCGAGCCCGCCGAGCTGGTACATGCCGACCTCGAACGAGACCCGCGTGCGCGTCGAGGACTTCTCGAAGATCATCGCCAGCGTCTGGCCCGAGAGCGCCGTGCGGTAGCGCTCGGGGCGCGCCTTCACGTTGGCGGCGAGCTGGAACAGCGCCTCGACCTCCTCCGCGGTCAGGTCGTGGATCGAAACCAGGTCCTTGTGCCTCTGCCACGGGCCGTGGAACATCTCACGCCTCCTTGCCGGCGCCGTCGGCCACGATGTAGGTGCCGGACGTGCGCGCGAGCGCGTCCTTGAGGTGCTCGGCGTCTGTGATCAGCACCTCCTTGCCTGTCTTCTCCACGAACTCGATCGCCGCCCTGATCTTGGGTCCCATCGAACCGGGCGGGAACTGGTGCTGCTCCAGCATCTCCTTCGCCTTGGCTACCGTGATCTCCTGCAGCCAGCGCTGGTTGGGACGCCCGTAGTTCTCGGCGACCTGCGCCACCTGGGTGAGCACGATGAAGAGGTCCGCGTCCAACTCCTGAGCGAGCAGCGAGGTCGTGTAGTCCTTGTCGATCACCGCCTCGACGCCGTTGAAGTAGTTGCCGACGTCCTGGTAGACCGGGATTCCGCCGCCGCCGGCGGCGATCACCACCGCCCCGCCTTCGACCAGGCGCCTGATGACCTCGACGTCGAGGATCCGTTTCGGCCGCGGCGAGGGCACCACCTTGCGCCAGCCGCGCCCTGCGTCCTCGACCATCTGCCACCCCTGCTCCTGCATCAGGAGGTTGGCGCGGTACGCCGTGAAGTAGGGGCCGACCGGCTTGCTCGGGTTCTCGAACGCGGGGTCGTCGCGCGCCACCTCCACCTCGGTGAGGACGGTGACCACCGGCTTCGCCAACTGCTCCTCGTTGAGCCGGTTCCGCAGCTGGTTCTGCAGCATGAACCCCATCGAGCCCTCGGTCTGCGCGACGCACACCTCCAGGCTCTGGGGCGGGATCTTGGTGATCGCCTCCTCCACCTGGATCATGATGTTGCCGACCTGGGGCCCGTTGCCGTGGACGATCACCAGCTCGAACCCCCGGTGGATGATCTCCACCAGCCAGCGTGTCGCCTTCCAGGTGAGCGTGAACTGCTCCTCCTGGGTACCGTGGTCTTGCGGCCGGAGCAGCGCGTTGCCCCCGAAGGCGATGACCGCCACCGGCCGCCGTGCATCTTGATGCTCTGTCACAAAGGCCTCCGCCCACCGCGGGGAGTGCCCGCATGGAGGGCAGCGATTGTGCGGACCGCTCACAAGGAAGTCAAGTGCGGAAACACCGTGGTCAGTGGTCCGTGGCCCGTGGTCCGACGCGGCTGCGCCGGCCGCAGGCCGCGCAGCCCCGAGCCCCTTTGTCGTCATTCCCGCGCAAGCGGGAATCCAGTCACGGGCTGACAAGGGCCACGGCCTGGACCCCCGCGTTCGCGGGGATGACGGCAGAGGGATCAACCGATCCGTCGCAGGCAGGGCCTCCGAGCTTGCGGCGTGCAGCCGCGCCGCCGAGAGTGGGCCGGATGCAAGGCGGACGAGGCGGGAGGAGCGGAGCGTACCCGGAGGGTACGTGAGCATCCGATCCGCCACAGCACAACGCCGAGCGAGCCGCGGCTTCGCCGCGGCGAGCTGGGGGGCGCGGGGGGTCTAGAGCGGCCGGGTGGGCGGGGGAGTGGCCGCGGGACCCCCCGCCAGGATTGTGGTCCGCTATCGGCGGCGCCCTCCGGCGGCGCCAGACTCAGGCTTGCTGGTCGGGGAGGGGCGGGGCGGCTCGGAAGACCCGCCCCTTCCCCGCCGCCTTGGCCCGGTACAGCGCCGCATCGGCGCGCGCCAGAAGCTCGGTCCCCTCCTCGCCGTCCTCCGGGAAGCACGCAACGCCGGCGCTCGCTCCGAGGGTGGCGTTGGCGCCAGGCCGCGGCAGGTCGCGGGTCGCCTCCACGATCGCCGCAACGAAGCCCTCGGCCGCGGCGAGCGCGCGCTCGGGTTTCGTCGAGGGGATGAGAATGCAGAACTCGTCGCCGCCGAGACGGCCGACGGTGTCGGAGGCGCGCGAGCGCCCCCGCAGCGCCGCACCTACCGCCGCCAGCGCCTGATCGCCCGCGGCGTGGCCCCACGTGTCGTTGTAGGCCTTGAAGCCGTCGAGATCCACCATGATGACCGCGAGCGGCTGGCCGCTGCGCCGGCACAACGACAGGTACTTCTCCAGCTCTTGCTGGAAACCGAAGCGGTTCTCGAGCTGCGTCAACGGGTCCGTGTGCGCGATGCCAAGCAGCAGACGGTTGGCCTGCTCGACCTGACGCGTCCGGTCGCGCACCTGGCCGTCGAGTTCGGTGGCGATGCGGGCCTGCTCGGCTCGGGTGCTCTCGAGCCGTTCGGCCATCCGGTTCACCCGGTCCGCGAGACGCCGCATCTCCTCCGGGCCGCGGACCGGGTGGCGCGTGGCCAGCTCGCCGCGGCCGATCGCCGCCACCGTCTCGCCGAGCTCGTCGAGGGGGCCGGTGATCCGGGCCGCCGCGAGCCAGGCGAGGAGCGCGAACAACGCCACGAGACCGACCGCAAAGATCAGCGCCGCGGCCCTGAACTGCCCGAGCGCGCGGTCGATCGGCCGCCGGTCAACCGCGAGCCAGAGTCCGCCCAGGTCGTCCCCGCCGTTCCGGATCACCTGAAAGCTCGCCTGGATGCTCACGCCGCCGAGCGTGAGCGCGATCTTGTCGTCCTCACCCACCGGCCAGGCGCCGAGGACCGGCCCCGTCGGCGTTGCCGCGGGTTCCGCTGCCACGATTCTCCGATCGTGGTCGAACACGACGACGAGGAGAGCGCCCCCGCGTTCCGCCGCCCGCCGCATCGTCCGAGCGAGGGCCTCGCGGTCCCCGGCCGCAAGCGGCCGTTCCAGGCGCTCGGCCACGCTCACGGCCGCCGCGCGAGCGGCGCGCTCGACGGCGCTGTCGGTCTCGCGCGTCGCGAGGAGGTTGGCTGCGACCAGGACCGTGGCCGCGGCCACGCCCGCACCGACCCCCGCCATCACGGCGATTCGAATGCGCAGCGGGCCCCAGAGTCTCAACGCCATTGTCCGAGTGTAAGCCAATGGCAACCCAATTGCGCAAGGGGTCGAGGCGCGGCGGCGCGGCGTTGCGTGGCACAATGGGCGCATGGACGAGTTCGTTCACCCCCTTACAGGACGGTACGCCTCGCGCGCGATGCGGCGGCTGTTCTCGCCCGCCGTGAGGTTTGGCCTGTGGCGGCGCCTGTGGCTCGAGCTGATGCGCGCCGAGCGCGACCTCGGGGTCGCGATCCCGGCGGAGGCGCTCGCCGAGCTCGAGGCCCACCTCGACCCGACCGCGGCCGAACTCGCCCGCGCCGCCGAGATCGAGCGCGAGACCCGCCACGACGTGATGGCCCACATCCGCGCCCTCGCCGAGGTCGCGCCCGCGGCGGGCCCGCACCTGCACCTGGGGGCGACTTCGTGCTACGTCACCGACAACGCCGACCTCGTCATCCTGTCCCGCGCCGCCGACTTGGTCCTCGCGCGCGGGACGGCCGCGGCGGCCGCGCTCGCCCGGTTCGCGCGCGCCAACCGTGCGCTCCCCTGCCTCGGCCACACCCACTTCCAGCCGGCGCAGCCGACCACCGTCGGCAAGCGCGCCTGCCTGTGGCTCGCCGACCTGCTCGCCGACCTCGAGCGCCTCGAGGCTGAGCGCGGCCGTCTCCTGCTCCGGGGCGCCAAGGGGACCACCGGCACGCAGGCGTCGTTCCTCCAGCTCCTCGGCGACGGCGCGAAGGTCCGCGAGCTCGACCGGCGGGTCGCCGCCGCGTTCGGCTTCCCGGGGACGTACCCGGTCACCGGCCAGACTGCGCCGCGCAAGCCCGAGTTCTACCTGCTCGCGTGCCTGTCCGGCCTCGCGCAATCGGCGCACAAGTTCGCCGGCGACATCCGCCTGCTCGCGCGTCTGAAGGAGATCGAGGAGCCGTTCGGCGCGGGCCAGGTCGGTTCCTCGGCGATGCCGTACAAGCGCAACCCGATGCGCTGCGAGCGGATGACGGCGCTGGCCCGCCACCTCATCGTCCTCGAGCCCGACGCGGCGTGGACCGCGGCCTCGCAGTGGCTGGAGCGCACGCTCGACGATTCCGCGAACCGTCGGATCGCGCTCCCCGAGGCGTTCCTCACCGCCGACGCGATCCTGCTGCTGTGGCGCTCGGTCGCCGGCGGCCTCGAGGTCCACCCCGCGATGGTGCGCCGCAACCTCGAGGAGGAGCTGCCGTTCATGGCGAGCGAGGAGATCCTGCTGGCGGCCGCAGCCTGCGGCGGCGACCGCCAGAAGCTTCACGAACGCCTGCGCGTGCTCTCCTCCGAGGCCGGCCGCCGGGTCAAGGACGGCGGCGAGAAGAACCCGCTGCTCGAACTCGTCGCGGCCGACCCGGCGTTCGCCCTCGACCGCGGCCGGCTCGCAGGACTGCTCGACCCGGCCCGCTTCATCGGCCGCGCGCCGGAACAGGTCGACGAGTTCCTCGCGGACGTGGCCATGCCGTGGATCGCGTCCCACGCCGCCGCGCCGGACGACGAGGAGCCGGAGGTTTGAGACACCGCGGACTGTGGTTCGTGGTTCGTGGGTCGTGGGTCGTGGTCCGGGGTCCGGGGTCCGGCCGAGAGCACAGGCGGCGGGCGCTGGTGGCGCTGGCGGGCGCTGCGGCTCTGGCGCTGCTGGCGGCCGGCTGCGCGAGCACGGCCCGTCAGGCGCGACGCGCGCCGCACGCGGTCGCGCACACCGCGCCCGCAGCAGCGAAGCTCGGCGCCGTGGAGGAGGGCCTCGCCTCCTGGTACGGGGAGCCGTACCACGGCCGTCCGACGGCCTCCGGGCCGCGCTACGACATGTGGGCGATGACCGCCGCCCACCGCACGCTGCCGTTCGGCACCGTCGTCCGGGTGACGAACCTCGAATCACAGCGCCAGGCCGAGGTCACGATCAACGACCGCGGACCGTTCGTGGCCGGGCGCATCCTCGACCTCTCCCGCCGCGCTGCCGAGGCCTTGGGCGCGATCGGCCCGGGCGTGATCCCGGTGCGGCTCGAAGTGAGGCGCCTTGGGGACGGGATGCCCGACGAGCCGTGCTGGGAGGTCCAGGTCGGCGCGTTCGCGAGGCAGGAGAACGCGCAACGCGCCCGCGCCAACCTCGAGGCCAAGGGGCTCGCGGTGCGCTTCGCGCCGGCCGGCGGCGGCCTCACGCGCGTGCGGGCGACCGGTCTCGCCGGACGGCACAAGGCGCTCGAACTCGCGATCTCCCTCGCGGCCGCATACCCCGGCGCGGTGGCGGTCCCGTGCGGAGGCGGCTGGTGAGGGCGCGCCTGGCCGTCGCCGCGATCGCGCTGGCCGTCGCCGGCGCCGCCGCGGGCCAGGACGCGCCGCCTCTGGCCGTCGATACGCTGCCGGCGTCGCTCGCGGGCGAGTGGCTCTTCCGCATCGGCCACGACCCCGCGTTCGCGAGCCCGTTCCGCGAGGAGCGCAACTGGCAGCGGATCCACGTCCCCGGCCCGTGGGAACGCCAGGGGTGGCCGGAGTACACCGGCCACGCCTGGTACCGGCTCTCGTTCGTGGTCTCGTCCGACCTGGCCGGCATCGACCTCGGCCTCGACCTCGGCCGCGTCGGCGACGTCGACGAGGTGTTCCTCAACGGCCGGCGGATCGGCGGCAGCGGCTCGTTCCCCCCGCACTTCGACAAGGCCACGCTCGCCCGCCGCTTCTACCTGATCCCTCAGGACGTCGTCCGGCTTGGCCAGCTCAACGAACTGGCGATCCACGTCTACAACGACTCCCGCTTCGGCGGGCTGCTCGGCCCGCCGCCCCTGCTCGACCGCTACCGGACGGTCCTCGCGCACGAGGTGTTCCGCGACGTCGGGGCGTACAGCGTGGCGACGCTCCTGCTGACGCTCGCCGCTCTCCACCTCCTGTTGTTCCTCACCCAGCGCGACCTCCTGGAACACCTGTCGTTCGCCGGCGCGATGGCGGCCGTCGCGGTGTTCGTGGTCGCGCACACGACCTGGGGTCCGGTTCTCGTGCTCGGCTTCGGCGCCATGTACCGCGTCGCCGTGGCCTCGCTCCTGGCCGGGGTGGCGCTCTTCGCCGGTGTCCCGTTCAGGCTTGCCGCGCGCCGGCAGCCGGTCGCCCTCCTCGGGCTCGAGACCCTGCTCGCCCTGGGGGCCGCGTTCGCTCTCGTGTGGCGCAACGAGGGCGATCTGCAGTTCTGGCTCTACGCCGGCGAGGCCTCCCTCCTCCTCGTCGCCGGCATAACCCTGAAGATCGAGGCCTCGCTCCTCGGCCGCCGTCCGTGCGCGTCCGCCGCCTTCGCCGCCACGGCGCTGTTCACCGCCGCGATCGCGTTCGACGTGCTCGTGGACATCGGCGTCCTCCCGCGCATGCGGGTGTTCGGCGGCGAGCTGATCGTGTCCCTCGGCGCCGTGCCGTTCGCCCTGTGCACGTCGCTCGCGCTCGGGATGAACTGGATGCAGCGCCGCTGGGGGGAGCCGGTGGACGCCTCGACCGGCCTCATGACCCGGGAGCGTTTCACCGACCGCCTCGCGTCGGAGCTGCTGCGGACGCGGCGCAACGGCTCGTCGCTCGCGGTCGCCCTCCTCCGTCTCACCGTTGCGGACGCCGCCGGCGAGCGCGACCGGCCCGCGGTCGAGGCGGTCTCGAGCCTGCGGCGGGCGCTCCGTCAGATCGACCTGCTCGCCCGCTACGACGGCGAGACCTTTGCGCTCCTGCTCGCCGAGACCGACGAGCGCGCGGCGATGACGATCATCGAGCGGCTGCGGCGGACGGCCGGCGAGACCGCCGGCGCCCGCGCCGGCCGCGCCCGCACCACGGCCGGCCTCGCGCAGTACCGCCCCGGCCGCCACCTCGCCGCCGACGAGCTGCTCCACGAGGCGGAGGCCGCCCTGTACGCCGCGGTGAGCGAGGGCGGGGACTGCACCGCGACTGCGCCGTAGGGCAACCGTTGTCGGAGATCCAGGTCTTCGTGGCGCGGCTGCCCGCCGCGCGCGAGGATCTTTCGTCCTCCAATCGCTGGTGGGCGGGCGGGGCGCCCGCCCCACGCCGCCCATGTCCACGAGACCGCCGGGCGCGCAGAGAGGCCGGCCGCCCAGCGGGCGGCCGCTACGTGCGTGTGGGGTGCGACCGCAGGGCGTGCGGTCGTTGGCGCTCTTTGGAGACGCCGGCCGTCCGGTACGACCCAGGCGAGCGGGGGTAACGGCCCGCATCCACGAAGCCGAACGGTCTATCCAAATGGCCGGACATACGGGCCTCGGCTGGGCATGGCGCCGGGGCGAGCCTGGGCACAGTCATTGCAAAGGGGTGGAGTGTGAAATTGTGGTTTCTTTTGTGCAGACGGCGCGAGGTCGCGGCCGTACCGCACCTCACGTCGAAAAGGGGGGAGCCAACGCGAGCATCTCCAGGAGGTTAGAACCAACTTCAATGGCGTCAACGAGTTGGACGCTGTGAAGGAAGCAGAACCAAAGAGGAAAAAGGAGGGAAAGGATGAAGCGTTTTGCATTGTTTGCTCTGCTCATCGGGCTTGTGGCGGCGCCGCTGTTCGCCCAGATGCCCACCGGGACCGTGTCGGGCCACGCAACCGACGGCAAGGACCCGCTCCCAGGCGTGACCGTCTCCGCGACGTCTCCGAACCTGCAGGGGACCCGCTCGTCGGTCACCAACGGCAACGGCGACTACATTCTCGCGTTCCTGCCCCCGGGCGACTACCGGGTGAGGTTCGAGCTGCAGGGGTTCCAGACCATCGAAACGACGGTCAAGGTCAACGCCGCCCAGACCCAGAAGGTCAACGCGACGATGCCGCAGGCGAAGGTCGCCGAGGAAGTCACGGTCACCGGCGCCTACGAGACCGTTCAGTCCTCCGGGACCAACGCCACCACCTATGAGAAGTCGCTCATCAACAAGCTCCCGGTGGCCAAGACGATCAACCAGGCGGCGTTGATGACCGCCGGCGTCCAGGCCAACGCAGGCGCCTCCAACGCGGTCACGATCGCCGGCGCGGTGTCGTATGAGAACCTGTTCATGATCAACGGCGTCGCGGTCATGGACAACGTCCGCGGCACGCCCACCAACCTCTACATCGAGGACGCGGTGCAGGAGACCACCACCTCGGTCTCCGACGTCTCCGCCGAGTACGGCCGCTTCACCGGCGGCGTGGTCAACATGCTGACCAAGTCCGGCGGCAACGAGTTCCACGGCTCCTACCGCGACACGCTGACCAACGACAAGTGGACTGCGATCAGCCCGCTCCAGACGGCGCCGCGGTTGGACAAGATCAACAACCAGCACGAGGTGACCTTGGGCGGCTACTTCTGGAAGGACCACATCTGGTTCTTCGGCGCCTTCCGCCAGCTGAACACCAAGGGCTCGTCCCAGACCTACGTCACGGACATCCCCTACGTCACCGGGTCGACCGAGAACCGGTACGAGGGCAAGCTGACGATCTCCCCGACCCCCAACCACCGCTTCGTGGCCGACTACCTCAAGATCGACCACAGCGACCTGGGGTACGGCTTCAACGTCTCCGGCTACAACTTCTTCGACATAGCCAGCACCTACACGCGCGAGTTGCCGCAGGACCTGAAGGCGGCCAACTACACGGGCGTGCTGAGCGACAACTTCTTCGTCGAGGGGCAGTACTCGGAGAAGCACTTCACCTTCATCAACTCCGGCAGCCCGTACAGCGACCTGGAGCGCGGCACGCCGATCGGGGACCTCAACAACTTCGGCGCCGCCCCGTTCTACAACTCGCCGATCTTCGGCGCCATCTCGCCGGAGAAGCGCGACAACAAGGAGTACATCGCCAAGGCGTCGTGGTTCCTCTCGACCGGCAGCCTCGGCTCGCACGACATCGTTGCGGGCTACGACCAGTTCGAGGACATGCGCACGTCGAACAACTACCAGTCCGGTTCGAGCTGGTTCCTGTACGCCGACTCCGAAGTCGGCCTGCCGGGCACGATGCCGACCCTCGAGGGCGGTACCCCCTACCCGGTCTTCATTCCGGACAGCGGCTCGTCGTACGTGTTCTGGGCCCCGATCTTCCAGC
The DNA here is from genome assembly GCA_963727205.1 of uncultured Acidobacteriota bacterium. Taxonomy (GTDB): domain Bacteria; phylum Acidobacteriota; class Thermoanaerobaculia; order Thermoanaerobaculales; family Thermoanaerobaculaceae; genus RBG-13-68-16. The sequence continues at coordinate 124,353 of CAVSFQ010000041.1, forward strand.
TCAGCCAGGGCAACGACTTCAAGACCGAGTCGGTGTTCGTCAACGACAAGTGGCGCCTCAACAACAACTTCTCCTTCAACATCGGGCTCCGCTACGACAAGAACCACGGCGTCAACGCCTCGGGTCAGCTGACCGCCAAGGACTCGGCCGTCAGCCCGCGGTTGAGCGTGACCTACGACCCGACCGGTGACGGCACCTGGCAGTTCAACGCCAGCTACGCCAAGTACGTCGCCGGCATCTCGAACACCCAGGGCGACGCCAGCGCGGCGGGCGGCCAGCCGGCTTCGCTGTCGTACCTCTACGGCACGCCCACCGACGCCGCCGGCAACCCGATCGGCCCCACCCCGCCGGCGATCAACACCGGTGCCGGCTGCGACACCACCTCCGGCCAGGGATGCCTCACCCCGCACCAGGCGATCGACGCCGTCTTCGGCTGGTTCAACGGCTTGACCCAGGCGCAGAAGAACTCCCTTCTGGTCTACGCGAACATCCCCGGCCTGAACGTGGATATCATCGGTTCGCTCAAGTCCCCGAACGTGGAGGAGTACGACCTCGGGTTCTCCACCCGCCTCGGCAACAACGGCAACGTCCGCGTCGACTACGTCAACCGCGACTACAAGGATTTCTACCTCCAGGGGACCATGTACAACGCGGACGGCACGCCCCAGACAGTCGAGGACTCGTTCGGAAACAGCTACGACATGTCCCAGGTTTCGAACACGAGCAGCATCCTCACCCGCAAGTACAACGGCCTTCTGGTTTCCGCCTCCTACAGGTTGTCGGACGCGATCAGCCTCGGCGGCAACTACACGTGGTCCACGCTGAAGGGCAACTTCAACGGCGAGAACGGCGGCTCGGGTCCGGTCCCGGGCAATACCACCCTGTACCCCGAGTACAAGGCGTTCGCGCAGTTCAACCCGTCGGGCTACCTCGCAGCCGACCAGCGTCACCGTGCGCGCATCTACGGCGTGTGGGACATCTTCAACACCAAGCACAACCGCCTCTCCTTCAGCGTGATGGAGAGCTACCTCTCGGCTCCCAACATCTCCGCGATCGGCAGCATCGCGATCAGGGACTACGTGACCAACCCGGGCTATTCTTCGCCGCCGAGCAGCGTCACCTACTACTTCAGCTCCCGCGGCGCATACAAGCTCGACAACACCACCTCCACCGACATCGCGTTCACCTACGCGTTCGTGCTCCCGGTGTTCGGCAGCGACCTCCAGTTCTACCTGGAGCCGCGCGTCACCAACCTGTTCAACGAGCACGCGGTCAACTACCCGGCGGGCGTCAACACGACCGTCTACACGTCCCGCAACGCGGGGCACGGCCTGGCGGCGTTCAACCCGTTCACCACCAAGCCGATCGAGTGCCCGCAGGGCAACACCGCCGCGCAGTGCACGGCACTCGGCGCCAACTACCAGCTCGCGACGAACTTCGGCCAGCCGCTCGCGCCGACGACCTCGACGACCCAGGGCGCGTACCAGCTCCCGAGGACGATCGTGCTGTCCCTCGGCGTCCGCTTCTAACAGCTTCTCGAACAGCAACCCAGGGCCCCGGTCGCCGCGACCGGGGCCTTTTTCTTCCTCCAGTGGAACCCTCGCGTCGCCCCGGACGTGCGGTTCGGAGGCAGTCCCTGGCCGTGAAGCGACCTTGCGTTCGGCCGTGGGGCTTGTGCAGTCGTCGCGAGACCTCCGAGCCCAAGCGGCCCGTGGAGAACCATGGTCAATGCGAGCCCCGCTGCAGGCGGGGCGAAGCAGTCCGGTGCCAACCGCCCGGAGGGACAAACCTGGTCGCCCTCGAGATTGCCGCGGTTCCCTCGCTGCGCTCGGGAACCTCGCAATGACGGGTTGTCCGATGAGAACGCCCTCGCGTCCGACAGACGCGCCCCCTCTCAACGACAAGGGACCGCAGATCGGCATCGGTAGTCCGTCGTAGGAGCCGGCTGCGCCGGCCGCACGCCGCGCGGCCTCCACTTGTCGTCGTTCCCGCGCACGCGGGAACCCAGCCGCCGCCTCACAAAGGCCGCCTGGATCCCCGCGTTCGCGGGGATGACACCTGAGAAATCGAACGCTCCCCAGATAGGCAGGGCCTCGCAGCTTGCGGCGTGTAGCCGCGCCGCCGAGAGTGGGCCAGCCGCAAGGCGCGCGAACCCCGCCGCGCCGGAGTGTAGCCGGAGGCTACATGAGGACGCGAGCCGCCGAAGGGCAACGCCGGGCGAGGCGCGGCTCCGCCGCGGCTCGCCGGGGGGCACGGGGGGTCTAGAGCGGCCGGGCGGTTGGGTGGAGCGGCCGCGGGACCCCCCGCCCGGATAGTGGTCCGCTATCGGCGGCGCTCGCCGGCGGCGCCTTCGAAGAAGGCCTGCGGGATGGTATCGTTCGCCGGTGCGGAAAACGGTCCTCGCCGGCCTCGCGGCGGCTCTCGTGGCTGCGGTGGTGGTCGCCTACCTGCCCGCCCTGCGCGCCGGGTTCGTCTGGAACGACAACACCTATCTGACCGACAACTCCACCCTCGACTCGGCGCACGGCCTGTATCTGATCTGGGCCGACCCGCGCGCGAACGAGCAGTACTACCCGCTCGTGTTCACCTCGTTCTGGGTCGAGAAGCGCCTCTGGGGACTGCACCCGTTCGGCTACCACCTCGTCAACATCCTCCTCCACGCCGCGTCGGCGCTGCTGCTGTGGCGCCTCCTGCGCCGCCTCGCCGTGCCGGGCGCCTGGTTCGGCGCCGCGCTCTTCGCCCTGCACCCGGTGTGCGTGGAGTCCGTGGCCTGGGTCACCGAGCGCAAGAACACGCTCTCGCTCGCCCTCTCGCTCCTCGCCGCGCTCGCCTACCTCGCCTTTGGCGAGCGCCGCGCGCAGGCGGCCGCGCCGCGGGCGGGCCGCAGACGGGAGCCGCGCCCGCCGTGGCACCGGCGGCCGGGAGCGCTCTGGGCCGCGGCGCTGGCGCTGTTCACCCTCGCGCTGCTCGCCAAGACCACAGCCGCCCTGCTCCCCGCCGTGCTGCTCGTCATCGCCTGGTGGCGCAGCGGCCGCGTGCGCGGCGCCGACGTGCGGCCGTTGCTGCCGTTCTTCGCCGTCGGCGCCGCCCTCGCGCTCAACACCGCGTGGCTGGAGAGGACCATGGTCCGCGCCAGCGGCACCGAGTGGTCGCTGTCGCTGGCCGGCCGCCTCGTGCTCGCCGGCCGGGCCGTGGCGTTCTACGCGGGCAAGCTCGCCTGGCCCACCGACCTCGCGTTCATCTACCCGCGCTGGACGATCGACCCGGCCGCCATACGCCAGTGGCTGCCCGCACTGGCGGCGCTGGCGGTCCTCGCGGCGGCCTGGGCGCTGCGCGCCAGGCTCGGCCGCGGGCCCGCCGCCGGGGTTCTCCTCTTCGGCGGCGTCCTCGTCCCGGCGATGGGGTTCTTCAACGTCTATGCGATGCGCTACTCCTACGTCGCCGACCACTTCGCCTACCAGGCCGCGGCCGTGGCGGCGGCGTGCGCGGCGGGCGGGGTCGCCACGCTCGCCGGGCGCAACATCGCGCTCCGGCGGGCGGCCGCCGCTGCCGGCATGGCTGTGCTGGCGGTCTTCGGGGTGCTGACGTTCAACCACGCCGGGGAGTTCCGCTCCGCCGGCACCCTTTGGCGGAGCACCCTGGCCAAGAACCCCGGCTGCTTCATGTGCCACACCAACTACGGCTTCCTGCTCTACCGCGAAGGACGGGTCGCCGACGCGATCGACCACTTCCAGGCATCGCTCCGCCTCGAGCCCGACAACGTGCCGGCCCTCCTGAACCTGGCCAAGATCGACGAGGACCGCGGCAGCCTCGACGAGGCGGCGGCCCGGCTGCGGTCCGCCCTCGCGTTCGAACCGGCGAATACGACCGTGCTGGTCAACCTCGGCACCGTGTACACCAAGGCCGGGCGGTACGACGAGGCGGTCGCGGCGTACCGCGACGCGCTCCGCCACCCGTCGCCCGCCGACTACCTCGCGCACAACGGCCTCGGCGTCGCCCTGATCCGCCAGGGACGGCGGCTCGAAGCGGTCGAGGAGTTCCGCGAGGCGCTGCGCCTCAAGCCCGACTACTGGATGGCGCAGGCGAACCTCGAGCGGGCGCTCGCCTCGCCCTGATACCGGATCACCGTCCCTTGTGAAGGAATCACGGTCATCGCGAGGAGTCCCGCCGCAGGCGGGGCGAGGAAGCGATCTCGTCCCCAACCGCATGGCCCGCCGTCTTCGCCGAGACCTCGAGATTGCTTCGCCCCGCCGCCGGCGGGGCTCGCAATGACAGGGATTCCTCTACGACAGACGGCAAATCGGTTCCGCCCCCCGGCGCGCAACCGGCTACGGCTGCTTGACCCGCTTCTCGGCGGTCTCGCCCCGGCGCCGCCAGGCCTCGGCCTGGGCCTTCTCGCCGAGCGACTCGTAGGTGCTCGCCGCCAGGAGGTAGGTCTCCCCGGTGGGGTTGGCACGGGCCATCGCGTCCATCAGGCGATCGACCCCGGCCCGATCGCCCTGGATGAAACGGATCACGGCCAGGTTGGCGTAGGTCTGCGAGTGGGCCGGAAACGCCGCGATCTCCTTCTGGAACGCCGCTTCGGCCTCCGGGACGCGGTTCAGCCGCGCCAGCGCGTCGCCGCGCAGGTAGTCGAGGTTGTACACCGAAGGCAGCCGGAGCTCCTTCGCGAACGCCTCCGCCTGCTCGACGGCCTGTAGCGCCTCCGCCGGCTTGCCCGCTTTCAACTTCACCTCCGCCATGACCAGGACCGCGGACGGCTGCGGGTTGCGCGAGCCGGCGGCGGCCTGGGCCTCCTTCTCGGCCGTCGCGAAATCGCCGCGGGCCATCGCAACCCTCGCGAGCAGCTCGTGCGCCTTCGTCGGGAGCAGCTTGACGCTGCGCTGGCCCGCCGCTTCCGCCTCGTCCAGCTGCTTCAGGCCCAGCTCGACGAACCCCAGCGCCACGTCGATGTCCGGAAGCGGAATGGACGAGCGGCGCAGGGCCTCGCGGTAGGCGGCCGCAGACTCCTGTGGCAGCCCGGCGTCGGAGAGGACCTCGCCGAGCTTGATCCAGGCGTCGATCATCCCCGGGTCGTCCTTCACGATCGACCGCAGCGACTCGATCGCCTGCGGGAACTTCCTGTCGTCCGCGAACGTCCACGCGTCCTGCATGCGCTGCAGGTACTTGAGGTTGTCGACCGGATTGGGGAGGTTCGTCGCCGCGCTGTTGTCGCGCAGGCCCCCGATGTAGCCGAGCGCCGCCAGCTTGCGCAACGTCTCCTCGTCGACCGGCGACGGCTTCTCGTTGCCGGTCGGATAGCTCTTCAACGCCTCGGCAAGGCGGGCGGCGACGGCCGCCTGAGAGCCGATCAGGTCGTGCTTCTCGGCGGGGTCGGCCACCATGTCGTAGAGCTCGGGGCGAGGCCCGTAGATGTATTGGTAGCGGTTCTCGATGACCGAGCGGAGATCGCTCCAGCCGAGCTGGAGCCTGGGGAAGAGCGTCTCCCCGAAGATGACGCGCACGGCCCTCCCCTTCCCGTCGATGTCGAGGAGCGAGGTCCCGCTCACTTCTTTCGGCGTGGGCAGTCCGAGCACCGCGTCGACGGTCGGGACGATGTCGGAGAGCTGCGCCGGCACGCTGATCCGGCGACCCGCGCCGAACTCCTTCGGGAACTTGACGATCATCGGCACGTGGAGGACGTCGCGGTAGAGGAGGATCGAGTGCTGCTCCTCGCCGTGGTCGCCGAGGCCCTCGCCGTGGTCGCCGACCAGGATCACGATCGCGCGGTCGTAGACGCCGAGCTTCTTCAGGTCCGCGATGAACGTGCCGATGATCGGGTCGGCCGAGGCGACCCCGCCGTCGTAGGTGGCGCCGTACAGGCTCTTGAACGGCTCCGGGGGGTCCCAGGGGCGGTGCGGCTCGTAGATGTGGAAGAAGAAGAAGAACGGCTCGGACGCGTGCTTCGCGATCCAGTCCCGGGCGAAGATCTCGGTCTTACCGCCGGGGCGCCGGTAGCGCACCGAGTCCACGCCGGGAGTGGGACCCATGGAATCCTCGTAGTAGTCGAAGATGTGCCCCAGGCCCGTCTCGTAGCGCAGCACGTACGAAGAGACGGCGGCGCCCGTGGCGTACCCCTGTTTCTTCAGGTAGAAGGGGAGGTTGAAGTGGTGATCGCCGTCGAAGACGAACCCGAGGTTGTTGCGCACCCCGTGCTCGGGAGGCAGCTCGCCCGTGAGCATGGTGGTGTGCGCGGGGAGCGTCATCGGGCACGGCGTGTAGGCGTTCTCGAACAGCCACGAGTCTTTGACGAAGGCGTCGATGAACGGCGTGCGGATCTTCGTGTAGCCGTACGCCGGCAGGTGGTCGGCGCGCAGCGTGTCGATCGAGATCAGGATGACGGGCGCCTTCGGGGACGTCGGCACGCCCCCCTGGGCCCGCCCGCAAGAGACCACGAGGAGGCCGAGCAGCACCGCGGCGGCCACGCGCACCGGCGCAGGAACCGCCGCCGCGCGGCACCTGCCGCCGTCGAGCGCTCCGTCGGCCCGCCGCCGATCCCCTGGTCTGAGTACTCGTTCCCGTTGAGTTTCCACCACGTCCCCCCCTGGCCCGCGCCGCGCATTCGGGCGCCGCGGATTCTACGCCGGCGCTTCGGAGGCGACAACGTGGGGGGCGCTCCGGTTCGTTCCCGCGGCGCGCGGCGCCGGCCGCTTCGCGCTACAATACGCCCATGCCCGAGCTGAGATGGACCGAAGGCGACGTGCCGCGGCGGCTGCGTCTTGTGACCTCGCCTTCCGGGATCGGCCGCGCCTCCGACAACCAGTTGGTCCTCAAGGACTTCTCGGTCTCGCGCCACCACGCCCGGGTGGAGCAGCGGGGCGACACCTGGTGGATCGTGGACCTCGGCTCCACCAACGGGGTCAAGGTCAACGACCACTATGCCACCGACGCCATGCTGACCGAGGGCGACCAGGTCCAGGTCGGCAACTTCGCGCTCTCGTTCCACCGCGGCGACTCCGGGGCCGGCCTCTCGGCCAGTTCCTCGACGTTCCTGCGCACCCTGGAGGAGTTCCGCGAGGACTTCGCGCTCGAGCCGGAGCAGGCCAAGAAAGGCGCCGGCGCCACCCCGCGCGAGCGCGTTCTCGAGGCGCTCGCTCAGGTCGCGCGCACCCTGCTCGAGGTGGAGGAGCTCGAGCCGGTGCTCGTCAAGGTCATGGAGGCCGTCTTCGCCCAGTTGCCGGCCGAGCGCGCTTACATCCTGCTCTTCAACCCCGAGGGCCACGCCGAGCTGCGCATCGCCCGCTCCCGCGGCGGCGCCGCGCTGCCGGAGGCGCCGGTGTCGCAGACGATCCTCGACCTCGTGAGCCGCCAGAAGGTCGCCGTTCTGACCTCGGACGCGCAGTCCGACGAGCGCTTCGCGGCCGGGCTCTCCGTCCGCATGCACCAGATCCGCTCGGCGATGTGCGCGCCGCTGTGGCACCGCGACAACGTGATCGGCGTGCTCTTCGTGGACACGCCGCTCGCGACCGGGAGCTTCACCGCCGAGAACCTGGACCTGCTCACCGCCCTGGCCAACTACGCCGCGGTCGCCATCGACCGCGCCCGCCTCAACGACCACATCCGCGAGGAGCGGCGGGCGCGCGAGCGGCTCGAGCGCTACCACTCCCCGGCGGTGGTCGAGGCGATCGTCGGGCGTCACCGCGGCGCCGCCGACGCCGAGCGGCACGAGACTCGCGATGTCTCCGTGCTGTTCGCGGACATGGTGGGGTTCACCGCCCGCTGCGAGGGGATGGACCCCCCGGACGTCGCGCGCTTCCTGGGTGAGTTCTTCACCCTGGCCTCGGACTCCGTGTTCGAGTTCGGCGGGACGCTCGACAAGTTCATCGGCGACGCCGCGATGGCGTTCTTCGGCGCCCCGCTCGAGCAGGCCGACCACGCCGAGCGCGCGGTGCTGGCCGCTCTCGCCTTGCGCCGCCGCCTGAAGACCTGGAACCGCGAGCGGGTGCTCGCCGGCCTCGACGTGGTCGAGGTGCGCATGGCGATCAACTCCGGCCTCGTCGTGGTCGGCGAGATCGGCTCCGCGACCCGCGTGGACTACACCGTGCTCGGCAACACGGTCAACGTGGCCGCGCGCCTCGAGGAGATCGTCGCGCAAGCCGGCCAGATCGTGCTCGGCGCCGCGACCCAGCGCGGGGTCGCCCACCTCTTCCCCACCGAGCACCTCGGCAACGTGCAGCTGCGCGGCCTCCAGGGCAAGCTCCCGGTGTTCCGCCTCATGACCGAGGAGATCACCGGCGTCGGCGAATGAGTGCCCTCTCCTCGCTCGCGTTCGTCACCTCGAGCCCGCACAAGCACCGCGAGGCCGAGGCGATCC
>CAVSFQ010000042.1:0-187492 GCA_963727205.1 uncultured Acidobacteriota bacterium
ACGAAATGTGCATTGGTGGAGAACGAGGAAGGACCTTTATGCTTGACATCGATCAACAGGACTGCGAGCTCCGGGCTAAGCCTGTGGACAATGACACCTGCTGCTTTACGAACAGACGTTTCATTAGCACGCGAAATGAGGACGCTCACCAGGGCATACAGCTCATTCAGCTTCTCGGGAAGCGCCGCCGATTCAGGATCGGCGAGAACCGCGGCGACGACCTGCGCCACCGAAGAATCACGCGCGAACGCAAGGAACTCCACGGAGGCACTCTCGCCGACGATGCCGAGAAGCACGTCCGCCGCGGCCTCAGGACTCGTGAATCCTCGGAGAGTGTCGGACGCCATTTCCCAAGACCTGGGTGTCGGAAACGCTCGCTCTGCACTGCGCATGTCAAAGAGCAACTCGCGGCGCAGGCCCAGAAACGCTATCACAAGGGGATCGATCCGCTTGCGCACAGCCCAGTCTGCGCCAGTCGTCATAGTCGACTTCAAAGTCCACGCGAATGAACCGATTGCTCAGCGCTGCCGGCATCCGGTAGGTAATCGAAGAGTCCTCCGCCCGGTTGCCGGCGGCAACGATCCACCACCCATCAGGGAGCTGATACTCTCCCACCCTTCGGTCCAGCGTGAGCTGGTAAAGGCTGGCCTGCACAAGAGGCGGTGCGCTGTTCAGCTCGTCAAAGAAGAGGATCCCAACGGGGTCTTTCTCGGTAGGCAGGAACGAGGGCGGGCACCATTTGGCCACCCCACCTTCCACGACTGGAATGCCGCGAAGGTCCGTGGGGTCAAGAAGCGCAGCACGGATGTCGGTGAACTTCATCTTTCGCCCGGCCGCGACCGCACGCACAATTGATGACTTTCCCACACCAGGGGCCCCCCAAGGAACGCGGGCCAACGATTCCTCGAAAGCTGATCCAGCACCTCGGCAACGCGTGAGGGTCTCACTTCAAGGTCTCCAAGAGTTCGGAACACCACTGGGGGGGCACCGGCGCCCATTGCAAGAGACTGCGTTTCGCTTCAGGAGAAGCGGATAACCGCGGCGCGCCTTTAGGCAACGGCGCATGTAGCCACTCCCCGCAGAGTTGGTCAGAAACCGTTCGAAACATCGGGAGTGCCACACTTCTCCCTTCATCCGGGTAGCGCAGACGCAAAGCCACAGCCGTCCCCGCCGCCTCGCCGTCATGTTCTCGCAAATCGAGCAAAGCACCCTGTGAACACAGCGCCAGGAATCTCATGGCCGCCTCAGATGAACCAGGTATGATGCGCAGGCTGCCTGATTGCCACTCTACGCCGATCCCAAAGGCTAGAGAACCGGGTACCCGTTTCAAATACTCGGCTTCGTTCTTGGAGTTGCCGCAATTCGTCGCTGCTCGGTCGGCCTCGGCCAAGGCACCGAGACGAAAAGGCCATCCCGGACTTGCCTCAATGTGCCCAATGCTGGATCCAGTCACCTCGATTGGAGGAGCCCGCAGTCCAGCGACCCCTGGCGCAACAACCCAACCCGCCTTCGGTGACCTTCGGTGGTGGCCTAGGGCGAACCGTTCGACATAGTACGAACGCAAATTGTTCGTAATGACCGCTCCGCCCTGGTTGCTGAGCGTCTCGAGGCTGACAACGCGTACTCGGCTGACCGCGAGGCAACTGGAAAAGGCAGCTCGGAGGGAAGAGGCTTGCCAGATCACGTTCGCGCCCGGTCAGGATGAATGGCTCAAGTTCTGTCCCTTGGATCCTTGTAAGGGCCGCTGCGATCTCCGCCTGACTGTGAACGGGCCCGAGCCGTTCGACCCACTCCTGTAGACAGGACAACCAGTATTGCTGCTCCTTCCTACCGGGCGCATGGAGACTGGCAAATAAGGCCATCGCGAGTTCGCTGGAGGCCGCATCGCCGGCAACCGGCCTCGCACCCTTGGTCATGCCTGCTCCGACGATTTGGTCGGGAACCGGCGCGCCAAGATCTCACGGGCTCGAGAAAGCACACGCGGGATCGATCTCGTAGCCAAGGGCTCTTCCGACCCAGTTCGAGGGCCACCCACAACCGTCGTGCCATGACCCGCAAACGGGTCAACGACGAGGTCACCGGGGTTCGAGTAGAGTGACACAAAACGCCTAATGACGGTCGGGGGACTCTGGTACGGGTGGACCTGCGCCTTGCCGGCACCGGGCAAATCCCAAAGCGGAGAGGAGTAGGATCGCGCTTCCTTTAGGGAAAGGCCAAGGTGGACATGCTGTTTCGTTGATTCCCTCCGGGTGTGCGAAGACAAGGAACTCCTCGACATCATCGGCCTCAAAATGTCCCGACCTCTAGCCTCCTTCACAAATCTACCGGCTCGCCGTTGTTTCCTTCCAATCTTCCGCCAGAAGACACGGTCGACCAGCCTCAAGCCGAGTGCCTCGAACATCTCCCGATGAACGGAGGCCAAAGCGACCAGAACAGCCGCCGTAGCGGAGATCCTTGGTTTGCAAAACGAGCGCGCCGCCACGTTTTAAGATTCGCACAATCTCCCAAAACTGCGGTCGCAACGTCAGTGCAAACGCCGCGACCTCGGCCTGCACTTGCAGAACCTGGTTTTGAAGTTTTGCTGGCGCCTCAAGTAGCGACAGGGTTGCCACAGCAAAGTACGGAGGACTCGTAACGACGAAATCAGCGCCGCCATCGTCTGAGAAAGCGGCATAGCCGCGCAATCGCCTTGGATGAGTGTCCAACCCGGCCCCCAGCCTCCCTAATCACGTGGAGCCTCCGCTCCCTTTCGCGGTGATCCTCTCGACAAGAGCGGTCGCCTCAGCTGGATGTACCGCATTTAGAAATGCAAGGCGCCCACGAAGCTGCGCGTCCGACATAGGTGCCCCGTGCGAGTAAGCTGTCTTACCGAGCTGACGCCAGTGTGCAGCGGCCCGCACGCGGCGGCGGACGCGGCGAGGCACATGAGGAGTAACGTTGACCACGAGCCCCGTGACCATCTGCCGCCTGCCCCGGCGGTAGATATTGACCTTCTCGTCGTCGAGCGCCAGGCCAAGGCCTGACAGAACTTCCCAACAAATGGGATAATTTGTGCGACGTTGCCATTGCCGGAAAACGTCAGGTCATCCGCATATCGGGTGTAGACCATGCCCCGCCGGGCACACACCTTTTCGAGGGCACGGTCCACACCCCGCAGGACGATGTTGGCAATGGCCGGGCTCGTCGGAGCGCCCGTGGGCAAGGCTCCCCTAAAGCTGCAGAGCTGTGCCACGAGGAAGATGCCCGAGGGCGACAGTTGCCCCTCCAATTCCTGCCAACACGCTCTCGCAATCAAAGGGAACGCCACACTTGGAAAGAACGAGTCAATGTCGAGATTCAGCACGACCTGTTTGCCGCAGTGAGGTAGAGCATTGGAGACGATCGAGTGCCCCTTCCTGAAGCCATGAACAGCACCAGACAAGGCCGCTTTGCCGAAGGCCTTGTCCAGGATCTTGCGTTGGACAAACTTCAGCTCATCTCTTGGTACGCAGATCTCGCGCGCCCCACCGCTCTTCTTCGGACGCAGGTACGTGCGATAGAGATCGTCAAACGCTCTTCCGTCACGATCCCTCTCCTCCGAACGCCACGCTCGGCATATGAGGAAGAGGAACAACCTCGTCGCCGGCGGATGAAAGAAGAGAGCGAGTTCGAGGGCCAGCCTCTGAGACTTTGAGAGATGAGCATCACGATCAATCTGCCGGGCAAGGGCCTGCCGTTTGGCCTCCGGGACCACTTTCTCGAGCAGCCTGCCGGCAGTCGAGTCCACCAAAGCGGCTTTGGCCAAGGCTCGGGCTGTGACGTCGCGTGCATGCCGCGCCAGCAGCCGAGGGTGGATCACGAAGGCCTCTTCGAGGACTCCCAAGTCCGCAGCCGCTAGCAAGCGAGCGAAGTTGGTCCTCGCTCTATGCGCGTTCTGCTTCCCAAGCCCGGACTCGGGGTCACGACGGGAAAGGTCCAAGGCTTCTTTCCAGCACGGGCGGGAAGCCGGCGTTTGGAGCCCAAGCACCGCCTGCACGACTTCCGGCGCGACAGGGTTCCGGACGTTGGAGAGAAACACCAGAAGCTCTCGCGGCTTCATCCGGAGTCCACACACTAGGAGTGGATCTGTCTTGGCGACGACAGCCGTCAGGGCTTCTCTCTCGGCCGAGGGTTCCGATTGTTTATCGAACGAGCCCACAATTTCCTCACGTAGGACGGGAGACCGAGTACCCTACGCCGTGAAGCAGCGGGATACCTCGAATACCGAACCGATAGGACAGGCGTTCTGAGGGCACGGTCCGCGCCAAATTGCGGACGATATCCATGACGGACTCGGTGCAATCCTTAGAACGAAGAGGGTCGTCAAGCCAATCGAGCGTAAAGAGACGACTGATGGCTTCGGGATCGCCAATCTCAAGCCAAATTCGGAGCAGCCGTGAGACATGCTGGGCTTGCCTAAGCCGGGTCATCGCGGACCTGATAACCTCGGCTTCCCTCGCCGGACGGCCCCGGAGTACCGAGAGCCCGCTTCGGAGGTTGTCCGTGTTCCTGGCCTTTGCGAGGGAGGCGATGAGTGCAGGAAGAAACCGGTCTCCATCTGACCCTAGGAGCCGCTTCGTCAGCTCTGGAATCGGAGGTAGCTCGCCCCGGAGGGGAACCCATTTCTCGAAGTAGTTTCGGCGCCCACAGAGGCCAGCTATCCTCACAAGCTGCTCTTTTTCAAGAGCGTTGGCCTGCTGGGCTGCGGCCTCCACGCCCGCCCTAACAATGGAGAGGTCGTCCCGAGGGACAGTAGCCACTAGGTTACGAACAACTGTGAGGAAAGGGGACACCCTTCTTGCGCGCGTAGGTGCGCCATTGAGAAGCGAGCCTGTCGGCAGCCGACCAGAACTCCGACGAGATTGCCTGAGGCCTACCTTCACCCTTTTCGATTGCGCGCGCGAAAGACCTCACCAGGAACTGGGCTTCTGGACTCCGAGGCAACCCTTTGGTTGGCCGAGGCACGCTATGTCCTTACGCCCCAGTGGAGCGAATAGGGAGCCGGCAGGTCTCTTTCACCAAAGAACCCCTGCACGGCGAGAGGCTGCGCATGCCCCATCAATGCTGAAGCTTGCGAAGCATGATTGGGCAGGAGCAGAGCTCTCGGCGGTAACCGACAAGCTCTCTGAGCATCTCCGGCGAATCACCGGATGAACCTGAATCGACATGCCGGCTCCCTTTTATAAGTATACGCGCTTCTCAAATGCCCACAAGAGAGACCAACCGACACAGGACCCATGAGGGATTCTCCGCGGCTCGCGTTGACCTGACCGGCCCGACCCTTCTAGGCCGACCCAACGCCGGAGCTTCGGCACAACGGATCTGCGCAACCCTTTTCCCATCAGGGTGAGCGGTTCCAACAAACGAACCGGCTCCCCAATTGCGTATTCGCCCCGGGCCGCAAGAAACTGCAGGCCTGCCCGGACAGTCGGCGGGGTGTAGCGGTCCGGTCTCGCAGGTGCTAATGCCCTTCGTCACCACCGGCCACTCGCTCAAGCCAGCATGGCAGCGCAGCGAGGAGCCTTCGCATGACCACGGTCGTCCCTTCATGTATCGCCCTTGCTCTACTCGGTCTAGCGACTACCACATCGGACACACCACGGAGAATCAGGCATCGGGTGCGGTTCTTCTTCGATACGTAGGCGATGGCCCCCGACTCCCAGTCGGCGGCGATCGCGCTGAATGGCCTCTCCCTCAACCTTGGAATCAGGTCAGGATTCAGATCCTGATCGCCGGACGCGATAGTGGCAAGTCGCACCGCTGTCGGCCATGGTTTGCCGACCCAGGACAGCGGCAAGTGTGTAATGCGCTGCGCCTTTTGCTCCAGCCGCCCGCCCTTGATTTCATGCACGTCGTAGATCGACGTCCGTCTCACGAGGAGGATCTCGCCCTCCTCCGTAAGGTTCGCAAAGCCTCCACAGGTTCCTAGATTGATGACAAGCGTCGGGTGCCAGACGTCGATCACGTGTTGGGTACCAGCAGCTGCGGAGACCTTTCCACACCCCGTGTTTAGGAAACGCACGGGCACCGGTCCATTTGCCGTCGGGACGTTTGCTAGGAACCACCGGAACGGCCCGCCCCGCAGGATGCACGGTCGATAGCGCGCACGGCTGCGAACAGCCCGCCACTCGGCGTCAGCCGCGATCAGCACAACAACCTGGTCCTTTGCGAGGGGCATGCTTGAGTCCTTTCTGCCAATAGTAGCGTCACTGCCCTTCTCCCGTCCTTCAGCAGTGACTGCTTCTCAACGCTGAATGATCGCGACGATTCCGACCACAGAAACCAAGGGCTGGGGCCGAAGCGGCCATGCTGGAGTTTCCAAATCCCGACGGAGCCACCTGCTAGGTGGTAGCGCAGGGATCCACCCGACGTCAACCCCAACGAAGCTAGAAGCCCATGGAAACTTCGAGCTCACTGGGCGTACGCCCGACAACTGCTGCCGCTGAAGCCAAAGCTCCAGCCGGTAGGACGGTGCCCCCAAAGAACACCCTCGCCCCTTGACTCCCGCCTCTCGCCGCCCTAGCATGGAGCCTGCATCAAGAGTGGCTCTGCGAAGCAGGGCCCGGCAACCTGGGACGGACGCCCAAGGTGCCTTCCCGCCGAGAGGCAGGGATGCGGTCAGGACGGAGCAGCGAGCGGACCTGACAAGCGGATGTCCGGCGGAGACCCCGCTCTCTTGATGCCGAGGGAGCGGGGTCTCTTGCGTCTGGACAGTCGCGACGCGCCCCCCTTCCGAACGGGTCCGGCACGGGGTCCTCCCAGGCACGAAAGGAGACGTGCCATGGAGTTCCGCAACCCGCCACCGACGTTCACCGACCGCACGAGCGCGGAGTTCGTCTCGGACGGCCACCCGGACAAGCTGTGCGACCAGTTCGGGGACGCGATCCTCGACGCCTGCCTCGAGCGGGACCCCGCCAGCCGCGTCGCCGTCGAGGCCGCGTGCAAGGGCCACGACGTCTTCCTCCTCGGCGAGATCACCTCGCGGGCCGAGGCGGACGCCGCCGCCTGCGTGCGGCGCGTGCTCGAGCGGGTCGGCCACGGCGACGGCCGCTGGGGCCTGGACCCGCGCAAGGTGCGCGTCCACCAACACATCACGCGGCAGTCGGAGGAGATCGACGCGGCGGTCTCCGGCGGCGAGGCCCTCGGGGCCGGCGACCAGGGCGTGGTGTGGGGGTTCGCCACCGACGCCACGCCGGAACGGGTGCCGGCCGACTGGGCGGTCGCGCGCGCCCTGTTGCTGCGCCTGCGCGAGGTGCGGCGCACCCCCGCGGGCGCGGGGCTCGGACCGGACGCGAAGTCGCTCGTCGTGATGCAGAACCACGACGGGCGCCCGGTCGGGGTCGAGGAGATCGTGATCTCGACGCAGCACGCGCCGGAGGAGCCCCTCGCGCGGGTGCGCGAGCTGCTGATGGAGGAGGTCGTCGCGAAGGCGGTCCCGCCCGAGTGGCTCCACCGCGGCACCCGCGTCCACCTGAACCCCGGCGGCTCGTTCACGAGCGGCGGCCCGATCGCGGACGCCGGGCTGTCGGGACGCAAGCTGCAGGTGGACGCCTACGGCCCGAACGCCTTCCACGGCGGCGGCGCGTTCTCCGGCAAGGACGGGACCAAGGTGGACCGCGCCGGCGCCTACGCCGCGCGCCGCCTGGCGCTCGCGCTCGTGGACACCGGCCGCTTCGCGTGGGTGAGGGTCTGCGCGACCTACGCGATCGGCTCTCCGGAGGCGCTCCGCACCCAGGTCGAGAGTCAGGCGAAAGAGGAGGGCACGCTGGCCTGCATGCAGACGTACCAGCGGCTGGCGCCGGAGATGTTCGCGCCGGCGGCGATGCTCCGCGACCTGGAGCTGACCCGGCCGATCTTCTCCCCGGTGGCGGCGTGGGGCCACTTCGGCCGGCCCGAGCTGGACCTGCCGTGGGAGCGCCCGATCCCGGAGTTGGCGGCGCTGGCGGTGCCCGACCTGTCGGTGTGCGGCCGCCACCCGTGGGCGCGGAAATGAGCCCCGTGAAACCGAAGAGAACCGCGAGGAGCCGGGGGCCGGTTTCGAGCCACGGCGGACCCGCTTCCGTTTTCAGTGCTCCCTTGACTGGCGGGCACGGAAGCCGAGAATGGCGACGGCATCGGGAGCGGCCCGGAAGACTGGGCCCAGCAACCTAGGTTACGGACTCCCAAGGTGCTTCCCGCTCGCGCGGGGATGCGGTCGCGGCAAGGAGAACTCGCCGCGGCAAACAAAAGTCCGGTGCGGTGACCCGCACTCCCGGTGCCAGGGGGCGCGGGTCGTTGTGTGTAAGGGATCTCCCCGCCGCACGGGGTCGCAGGTGCTCGCTCCCGATGCCGGGGAGCGGCCTTAATGGCGCGAAAGACAGTCAAAGCGAAAGGGAGCAGCGTCAGGCGGACCCCGCTCGCGGCGGCGCTCGGCGTCCACGGGTGGGCGCCGCTCGACCCGGTCCTCCTGGCGGCCCTCGCCACCGAGTCGCCGGTGCTGCTGGTGGGCGCGCACGGCACGGCCAAGTCGCTGCTGGTCGAGCGGGTCGCCGGGGCGCTCGGCCAGGAGTTCCGCCACTACAACGCCGCGCTGCTGAACTACGACGACCTCGTCGGCATCCCGCTGCCGGACGACGGCGGGTCGCTGCGCTTCGTCCACACGCCGGGGGCGCTGTGGGACGCGGAGTTCGTCTTCTTCGACGAGATCTCCCGCTGCCGCGCCGACCTCGCGAACAAGCTCTTCCCGATCATCCACGAGCGCAAGGTCCTCGGCCTGCCGCTCGCGCGGCTGCGCCACCGCTGGGCCGCCATGAACCCCCCCGCCGGCGAGGACGATGAACCGGGCGACGGCCGGGCGGCGTCGTACCTCGGCTCCGAGCCGCTCGACCCGGCGCTCGCGGACCGCTTCCCCTTCGTGGTCACGGTGCCCGGCTGGCCCGACCTCGACGCGCGGCAGCGCGCCGCCGTCGTGCTCGGGCGGAAGGACGGGCCGCGGGAGGCCGCGACGGAACCGCTGGCGGAGCCTCGTCGCCCGCTGCGCCGAGCAGGTCCCGGTCGTCGCGGCGGGCCTCGAGGAGTTCGGCCCGGCCTACGTCCTCGCCCTCGCCGACCAGCTCGGCCAGGCCTCGCTGCCGCCCTCGCCGCGCCGCTGCGGCATGCTGTTCCGCTCGTTCGCGGCGGTCCACGCCGCGCGGCTCGCGCTGGGCGAGACGCCCTGCCTCCTCGAGGACAGCGCGTGGCTCGCCCTGCGGACCGGCCTGCCGCAGTCGGCCGAAACGTCCCCGCCGTCCCTCGCGACGCTGCTCGGGCTCCACAGGCAGGCGTGGGAGATCGCCTCCACCGCCCAGGACTCGCCGTGGCGCAAGGTCCTCGAGGAGCCCGACCCGCTGCGGCGGGTCAAGCTCGCGCACGCGCTCGGCCTGCCCGACGCCGACGTCGCGCGCCTGGTCACGCGGGCCCTCGCCGAGCAGCCGCACGACGCGGGGCGGGTGGCGGCGGCGACCACGATGTTCCTCGCCTTCCAGTCCGCGCGGGACCTCACGCCGGCGGCGTGGGAGCCGCTCGCCCGGCTGTCCGCGCGGGTGCTCTCGCCGAGGTGGGTCAGCTCGACGGTCTCGCCGGGCGCGGAGCTCGAGTCGTGGCGCGAGATCAGCCTCTACCTCTCCGGCCTCGACGCCGACGCGCCGTCCACGCCGCTGCTGCGCAACTACCTGCTGGGCGGTTTCCCGGACCTGTGGCGCGGGGCGGACTGGCGCGCCGCCGCGGAGCGGTTCGTCGCGCTCCAGGCGGAGTTCGGCAACGCGCCCGGAGGGGGCCGATGAGGCCGGACCCGGCGGTCGCGCCGCCGCTGCTCCACAACATGTCGTGCCGGCCCTCGACCGAGGTCCGCGGCTACCTCGCGCCGCTCGGGCCCATGGTCGTCCGCTTCGAGCTCGCTCGCGTGGACCCCGGCCTCGTGGCGCGGGTCAAGGCCCGGGGCCTCGCGGAGGCGCTCGTCGAGGAGGCGGAGCGCGCCTGGGGGGAGGCGCCGTTCACGGGGGCGGCGCTCGTCTTCCAGTGGACCTCCGACGCCGCCTCGCCGCCCGACGGCCAGGCCGCGGTCGGGGTGCGCATCGCCACCGATGCGTGCACGGTCCTCAACGTCCTCGGTCGCGCGCGCGGGCCGCTGCTGCTGCCGCGCTGGCCGCTGTCGCGCGAGCCGGAGCACCTGCTGCGCGCCCTGGCGAGCGACGACCCGCGCCTCGTGCGCCTCGCCGAGCGCACGGGGTGGGAGACACGCCCATGAGCCCGACCCACGACCGGGAGAGCGAGGCCCTGGCGGCCCGCATCGTCGCCTGCCTGCCGGCGGCGACCTTCGAGATGGAGACGTTCTGCCGGCTCGTCTCGGTGCGCGCGAGCCGCGAGGTGCCGACCGCGGCGGTGACCTGCTCCGACCGGCCGCGGCTCCTGCTCAACCCCGACTTCGTCGCGGCCCACTGCGAGCGCGACGAGCACCTCTTCCTGCTCGTGATGCACGAGCTGTGGCACGTCATCCTCGCCCACACGACCCTCTACCCGCGGCCCACGCCGGCCCACAACATCGCCTTCGACGCCGTGATCAACGCCGGCCTCGCGTGGCAGTTCCGCGCGCCCGAGTACCGGGGCTTCCTCGAGGCCGTCAACCCCCCGGACGCGTTCCCCGCGCTCCTGCTCCGGCCCCCGGTTGGCTGGCCCTCGGCCCCTGTCTACCCGAACCTCCCGCCCCGCGCACGGCAGATCCTGGCTCAGCTGTACCCGCCGTCGGGGGACGGGGAGGGTCCCGACCCCCGCGCCATGCCGACGTACCAGGAGATCGTCGACCTCCTCGTCAACGCGGGGTGCGCCGCGGCCGGCACGCTGATCGGCGGCCACGAGGACCCCTCGGCGGAGGAGAGCGCCGCCCGCTCCGGCGCCCTCGGCGAGGTGGTGCGGGACATCGTGAGCCGCTGGCCGCCGCCGCCGTTTCCCCTCGGGGGCCGCGACGCCGGCGGCGAGGCCAGGGCGTGGCCGATGGCGTGCGCCGACCCCGCCCGCCCGGTCCGCCTCGCCTTCGGCAGGGTCCTCCGCCGGGTGCTCGGGCCGCCCGGCCGCGCCACCCGTCGCCGCCGGACGCAGGTGGAGGCCGAGGGGGGGAGCGGCGTGCTGCCGAACGCGCGCGACCGCCTCGCGCCGGCGCGCCGCCTGCTCGGCGGCCCCGGGACGCTGTGGTCGCAGCCGGCGAAGGCGTGCTGCCGCGCCCCGGAGCGCCCCCGCTCGACCCTCGTCTACCTCGACGTGTCGGGCTCGATGGGGGCGCTGCTGCCGCACCTCGTGGGGCTCCTCGCGCCCTACGTGGCGGCGGGACAGGCGAGGGTGATGCAGTTCTCCACCGAGGTCAGCCCCTTGCCGCCGGCCGAGTTGCGGCGGGGGACGCTCACGACCACGGGCGGCACGGACATCGACCCGGTGCTGCGGCACGCGCTCGCGGACCGCTCCGTACGGCGCGCCCTGCTGCTGACGGACGGCTACACCGGCGCGCCCGGGGCCGAGCTGGCCGCGGCCGTCAAGGCTCGGGGGCTGCGGTTCCACGTGGTGCTGCCCGCCGAGAGCGCCTGGCGGGACGACCTGGCGGGCATCGCCGCCTCGATGACGGTGCTGCCGCCGCTCACCGAAAGGGGGAACGCATGAGCACGAGAGCACAGGACGAGATCAGCCTCGCCGAGGACGTCCTCGCCGGCCACCCGGACCGGCTGTCGGACGCCGTCGCGGAGGCGATCGTGGACCGCGCCGTCGGGATCGACCCGGAGGCGCTCGTGGGGGTCGAGGTCGGCGTGCACCGGAAGGTGGTGTTCGTCACCGGCCGGGTCGCGGCCGGGCCGGGCGGCGCGCCGCCCTTCGACCTCGACGAGCTCGTCCGCGGGGCGTACGCCCGCGCGGGCTACACGGGCCGCTGGGCGCTCGAGCCGCGGGTGCTCGCCGACCTGGATCTCGGCCCGCTCGCGGACGACGAGCGCGGCATCCGGGGCTTCTCGGACGACCAGAGCATCACGGTGGGACACGCGTGCGGCGGACCCCGGACCGGCTTCCTCCCGCCCGCCGTGTTCGCCGCGCGCGCGTTCCGCGAGGCGCTGCAGGACGCGCGGGAGGCCCACGCGGAGGCCCTCGGGCCGGACGGCAAGGTGATGGTCGCGCTCCGCAGGCGGGGGCGCCGCTTCCGGCTCGAGCGGCTGTGCCTGTCGATCCAGCACGCCCCCGGTCTGCCGTCGGAGGCGCAGCACCGGCTGGTCGTGCCGGCCCTCGAGCAAGCCGTGGCCCGGCTCGACCCGGCGCTGCCCGGCGTGGGGGAGGGGTGGTCGCCGGAGGTCGTCCGCCTCAACGGCGCGGGGGAGTTCTCCTGCGGCGGGCCCCACGGGGACAACGGGCTGTCCGGCAAGAAGCTCGTCGTGGACCACTACGGGCCGGGGGTGCCGATCGGCGGCGGGGCGCTGTGCGGCAAGGACCCGCACAAGGTGGACCGGGTCGGGGCGTTGCGCGCGCGGCAGATCGCGGTGCGGCTGGTGCGCGACGCGGGCCGGGCCGAGGCGACGGTGTGGCTGGGCTGGCAGCCCGGACGCGAGGAACCCGACGTGGTCTTCGCAAGGGCGGGCGGCGGCGTGATCGAGCGCGCCGAGATCGAGCGCCTGGTGCCCGTGCCCGGCCTGTCGATCGCCGCGAGCTTCCGCGACCTCGAACTCGGGCGCGTCCGCTGGGCCGAGGTCCAACGCGCCGGTTACTTCGGCCGCAACCGGGCGTGGGAGGTGTGATACCACTTTGCGTTCAACCGTAGTGTTTTGGCAGTGGCGAAGCACACACGCGCAAGAGGCCCGTAGGGAACCACTGTCATCGCGAGGAGTCCCGCCAACGGCGGGACGACGAAGCGATCTCGCCGAAATCCACGAGACTGCTTCGCCCCGCCGCCGGCGGGGCTCGCAGTGACAGCGCTTCCTCTACGACGGAAGGCAAATCGGTGTGAGCCGGCACGCCGGTCACGAGGCGGGTGGGAAAGGAGGGGAAAGGCATGGCGCGCCGGCGAAGGAATTGGCGGTGCGCAAAACACGGGCGAGCGGGCCACTCGGTTCAGGCGGAGTGCGGCGCCGCTCGCGGGCAACGGTCAACACGGTCGTCACGACAAAACGGAGGACACCATGGCAGGAACCCCGAACGACAACCCCGACGTCTCGACCCAGGCCGCCTCGCGGTACGACCTGGCGTTTCGCCCCACGACCTACTGGCCGCCGGTCACCGATCGCCTGCGGTGGCTGGCGTCGCGCGTCAAGGGCGAGGCGCGCCGCCGCGAGGCGATGGCGCGGGTCGAGGCGCGGAGGCCTGATCGCCCTCGAAGCCTGGATGGTCGAGCAGGACATCGGCGAGGACAAGAAGCGCGCGCTGCAATGGCTCGAGCCCGGCCTGCGCGGCGGCGAGGACCTCCCCGACTGCGCGCGGCGGGAGGTGGAGATCGCGAGGATCTGGTTCACCAAGACCATCCACCGGGAGGTGACCAGCGTCCGGGCGCGTCCCGCCGGCGACCGCATCCGCTACCGCGTCGTGGACGAGTACTGCGAGAGCACGCCGTACACCTTTGCGGTCACACCGAAGAGCTCACGCCTCCCGCTCACGTTCCGGCAGCTGGTCAACCTGATCGACACGGCCACTGTTCCGGGCGGGTGGTTCGACGGCGGCGGGCTCGTGCTCCCGTTCTGGGACGACTGGATGCGGTACGAACGCGACCCCGAGACCCAGCGCGGCTCGATCGAGGTTTCGTCGGAGTTCTACCCGCAGCTGTCCGCCTGGTACGACGACGCGTTCGATGCGTGGTGCGGGAGAATGAGCCGGGAGCAGGTGCACGCCGGGCCGGCGGCCGCCGCCGTCAACTGAACCGAAGAAAAGGAGAACACAATGTCTACCAAATCGAAGAAGCCCCCAGTCAAACCCTCATCCCAGCCCAGCGGCTCGACGCCCTCCGGCCGGTTGCCGAAGGACCCTTCAGGCGTCGCGTACATCCTCCCCGACGGTCGGGTCGTCGCCGTGGACGACGCGGAAGCCATGTTCACGTTCCTGGCCGCGAAGGAGGCCGACCCGGAGGCGCTCAAGCGCATGCTCCGGGGGCTGGGCAGGGAGTGCGACGAGTCGGGGAAGTACGACGGCGCGGCCGCATACCTCGAGAAGATCCTGACGCTCGAGGAGGACCCGGAGGCCAGGGCCCATTGCTTCCTGACGATGGGGCAGGTGTGCGAGAAGAGGAGGGACTTCGCGGCGGCCGTCGCGGCCTACTCGCGGGCGTTCGCGGAGCCGGCGCGGGAGGACGACACGTGGTACTTGCTCAACAACAACCTCGGCTACAGCCTCAACCAGGTCGGCCGCCACGGCGAGGCCGAGGCGTACTGCCGGGCGGCGATCGCGATCGACCCCTCCCGGTACAACGCGCACAAGAACCTCGGCATCAGCCTGGAGGGGCAGGGAAAGTTCGTCGAGGCGGCGCAGTGCTTCCTCAAGGCGGCCCAGGCAGCCCCGGACGATCCGCGGGCGCTGGGTCACCTCGAAGATCTCCTCGCCCGGCACGAGGAGGTCGCCAAGGACCACCCGGAGATCCTCGAAGCGGCGCAGGAGTGCCGCGAGGCGGCTCGCACTTCGAGGCGAGAGCCGGTGATGTGAGGCCGAGGAAGCAATGCTCAGGCTGCAACGAGTTTCTGACGTACGTGTGGTGCTTGCGGCCACTCTCAGCAAGGAGATGTGACAGGTGAAGCCGGGCAGCCGGTTCGCCCACTTCGAAGTCCTCGCCATGCTCGGCGCCGGGGACAAGAAGAACAACGTGTACCGCAAAAAGGACGTCCGCGAGAGGTACGTGCGGCTGCTCGTGACGGTCGTCGAGGAGTAGCACCACGAGAGGGGAGAGCGAGATGGCGAAGGAGTCGGACGGCACCAAGCTGTGGGCCGTCATCAACAGGGACGGCAGGCTTGTCGACATCGTGCTGAGGGGGAACCGGGCCGAGAGCATGATGTACGTCAACGCGGACGCCGGGGAGAAGCTCGTGCGGGTTCTTGTCACGATCGTCAAGAAGTAGCACTGGAGGGGAGGAAGCATGAGAACCCGCGGAAACCGGAGAGGCAAAGACGAGCTGGCCTCTTCCCAGGGCACGGTCACCTGGACAAGATCCTTCACTCGCCGACCGGCGCCGCCGCCCTCGGTGCGGCGCCCCGATTCGGAAGCGGAACCTCGTAGAGCTGACCCGCCTCCACATCCCCTCTCGCGACTGGTCCGCTTTGTCGTGCGATCGGTGCGAACGGGCGGTGGAGGTCCACAATTGGGGCCGCATCGTCCCACGGGAGGCCTGACGTGACCGAAGAACCGAAGATAACTGACGACACCCCACTGGGACTCGCCGACGGGCCAGGCACGCCCGAGGAGAGGCAGCGGATGTTCAACTCGGCCGTCGAGATTCACGGCACGACGGACGATCTCCAACGCGGCGCATACATCCTTCCGGATGGGCGCCTACTTGACATCCCGACTGTGAAAGGTAGGACGGGCCGACATCCCTTCGTCCAATACATCGATCGCCCGATGCTCAACGAGGACGCGAAGAGCAGGTTCATCCGGGGCGGCGCCATCCGCTACGACGCCGAGGGCCGGTACACCACAATCGGCGCGCCGCCAACTCCTCCTCAGATCGACCGTTTGCGGCAGTTCATGCGCCATCGAGGGCCGGACGATGCGATGTACGGCACGTGCGAGGTGCAGTTCGAGTTGCTGGGCCCCGGTTGCTGCGACCGCTTCTCTATCGACCCCAGAAGCGAAGCTCCTGCGCTGGCGCGGGTGACGCAGTTCTTCGGGGGCGAAAACGGGTGATGTGACGCCGGCGGCCGGCCGGGAGGCGGGCGATCTCGGCCGGCGGCCGCGTGAAGTCTGATTCCCCTCACGGGCTCCAGGATTGCTTCCCCCACGCGGGCGCTGCGCGCCCGCTCGGGGCAGGCTTCGCCTCGCTGCGCTCGGCGTCCCCGCAACGACCGCGAGTGGGCACGGGAATTCTTCGTCCCGCCTGAGGTGGGGCGCCTTCGCAGGGCGGGCGAGGGCGCCCGCCCCGCGGAAGCGCTCATGTGGGGCGCGACCGCCGGGCGCGCGGTTGTGCTGATGGGAGGGCAAGAGGAAGCTCGCGCGGCGCGCGAGCCCCACATCAAAGATCCAGAAACGACCCTGCTTCGATGGGAGCCACGGCTTCTCGGCCGATGCGAGCATCGGCCGCTGCACAGATCGGGCTCATTCCGGACGCGATCGCAGGGCGGGCGGGGCGCCCGCCCCACGGGTTTGTTGATGGGGGTACAACCGCCGGGCTGGTCACGTCCCGCATGCGGTAGGGCTCCACGCGCAGCGGGGTAGACTTTCTTGTTGGTGGAGGGTGGCGCCGTGATGACGCTTCGCTGCACGAAGAAGCTGCTCGACAAGCTCGAGATCGACAGGCCGGGCAAGCCGGGGCCGGCGACCTCGAGACTCGGCGATTGGTACGGGACGATCCTGTACACGCGGCCCGCGCACCTGCTGGTGTTCATCAGCGAGGCGTCCCTGCTGACCATGGTGCTCGAAGGCCGCGAGCTCCACACGATGGTGCCGCGCTTCCGGCGCATGCTGGTGGAGATGCTCGAGCGGATCGGGGTCTCCCAGGACAACATCGACGCCGAGCTGCAACGGATGTCGCCGATGGCGTTCGGTCCGACGGTCAACCGCAGGGTTGTCGGCGTGCTCAACCAGGCCTGCGCCGACATCAAGGCCATGCTGCCGCTCGAGCCGAACTTTACGATCTACGACTGGTCGTGGCAGCTCAGCCGGACACCGTGGTTGTCGCTCGCACACCAGCGCCAGGAGGACATCGTGCGCCGGTTGCTCGGCGAGCGCCCACGGTTGCGCCTCGTGGGCGCGGAGGAGCGCTTGGTGAACTGAGCCGGCTCCCCGGCCATGGCCACGCCCGGCGGGATAGGTTCGTCGCTGCGTTCCACTCGGTGACAGCAAGACAAGGCTCGCCGGCCGATGGGAGCAGCGGCCGCTACAAAGACCGGGCCGGTTCGAGACGCGAACGCAGGGCGGGCGCGGTGCGCCCGCTCGCGGCATGCCCGGCCCCGCCTGTGGCGGGCGGCGGCAATCGAATTCGACGGTGGTTCGGCGGTCCGGATGGTTCGCTGATGCTATCGTTTACGGATGACAAGCCGATCCAGCAAGGACAAGCCCAGACTGAGGAGGAATGCGGGCATGGACGGCCGATCCCGCTACAACGCGCACGGAGCCGAGGCCGAGTTCGAGCCAGGGTCGCGCGGGCGGGTCCTGCGCAACCTTGTCGGTGTGTCCTCCGTGCGCGAGATGCAACGGCGCGAATCGGAGGCGTTGCTCGAGGCGACCGAGCGTGCGATTGACGAGACCGGCGTCGAGCAGCGCTTTACCGCCGACGAGATTTGTGGCTGGCATCGCTCCTGGCTGGGCGAGCTGTATTCCTGGGCGGGCGAGTACCGCCGGGTCAACCTCAGCAAGGGCGAGTTTATGTTTGCTGCCAGCGAGCAGGTGCCGCGGCTCATGACGGAGCTCGAATTCGGACCGCTCAAGGAGCTGACACCTTGTTGCTTTGACGCCCCTGAGGCGGTCGCGCACGCCCTCGGCGTCGTCCACGCGGAGCTGGTGCTCATTCACCCATTTCGCGAAGGCAACGGCCGCATCGCCCGGTTACTTGCTTCGCTGATGGCGCTGCAAGCCGGGTTGCCGCCGCTCGATTTCACGGGCGTACGCGGTCAGGCGCGACAGCGCTACTTTGCGGCAATTCAGGCTGCCATGGGCAGGGACTATGGGCCGGTTGAAGCGGTCTTCCGAGGGGTTATCGCCCGGACTTGGCGGAAGAACGCCGGGCCTTCGAAACGATGACCCGCTGACCGCTCGGTGCCGTCACCTTGCGGCGTGTCGCCTTCGTCGCCGCGAACGGTGAGCGGATGCCTTCGATTGCCGAGGAGCTAGCGACCGAAACCAGCACGGCCTTCCGGCGCGCTGCGGCTGCGCGCAGGTACCGGTTGGCAGCGGGAAGCTTGGGGCCCATGAGCAAAGTATACCATTCCAAATGACTTTGCGCATGTGCTTCAGGCCAGCCGCCTGACGGGCATCACATTGAAGATCGACCGTCGTCCTTTCGATCTTGGTGGCTCCCAGAACACGTTCGCGACTGCTGTTCGGTCTTGGGAAACGTCTACTCGAGGAATTCCGCCACCGTCTGGATGATGACCCCCGAGGTGACTTCAGGCCGGTTCATGAACGGTCCGAAGTGCTTCCGGTCGCCGGTCAGGAGGTGAGTCGCCTTGCATCGGATCGCCGCTTCGAGGATCGGGCGATCCTTCTCCGGTAGCGCCACCGGGCAGGTATCTCCGCGCCCGGAAGGGACGAGCTTGACCGCCGCACAGAGTGCTTCGAACCGGGACATCGAACCCGGGAACTTGATCCCAAGGTTGCGGCGGGCTTCTTCCACCGCATAGGCCGTCGTCGCCAACCCCCAGTGCCCGCGGATTCCCAGCTCGACGACCAGTGCCGCCTTGCCTGATTCGTTGTGCGCCGCGGTAAACAGGGCGTTGGCGTCGAGGAAGGCGCGAATCACGGGCGGCTGCCCAGGCGCCGGAGGATCCGATCGCGTTCTTTCGGCGACAGGCGATCCTCTTCGTCCCACCGTCGGATATCGTTGTCGGAATAGGTCTCCACTTCCATCACCACGGCCGGGCGCAGAATGAGCTCGCCGTCCCTCTCCTCCGCGGCGACGACACCACCCGCCTCGATGCCCAGGCGCTTCCTGATCTGGACCGGCAGTGTGATCTGCCCGCGGTTGGAAACGATCAACGTCTGGCGTGACATGGGCGCCTCCATATATTCCGTATTTCAGTATATCCGAACCTCGCACGTCAAGCCGGCGCCACGCGGGAACCTCACCGGCCGATGCGAGCATCGGCCGCTACGCAAGACGCGGCGATGATCGCGACCGCAGGGGGGACGGGAGCACCCGCCCCACGGGATCCTCAATGTGGGGCTCGACCGCCGGGCGCGCGGTTGTTCCGGTGGGAGGGAAAGAGGAAGCTCGCGCGGCGCGCGAGCCCCACATCCAGAATCCAGAAACCGCCCCGCTTCGGTGGGAGCCACGGCTCGTCGGCCGATGCGAGCATCGGCCGCTACGCAAGACGCGGCGATGATCGCGACGGCAGTCTCACCTGCGGCGGGTCTTCGGCAGGGTGGGCGAAAGCTTGGCCCTCTCCTTGCGGCCCTGGCTCTTCCCGGGCTTCCACGGGGGTGGAAGCATGACGGGCGCCTCGAACGCGGAGTCAACCGGTCCGAGCAGCCGAGAGCGGCCGAGCTTGACGAGCTTGCCGTCGTCGACGACGTAGCGCAGCGCGAACAGGAACGCGCTTTCCTCCCCGCGCACGCCGGCTTCGCAGAAGACGGCGTCGGTCCGCCTGTCGTTGATCGTCAGGAACCCGTCCCACCACAGGACATAGGAATGGACCTGGTCGTCGGCCGCCACCCACCCGCGGCCGGCGGCGATCGCCGCCTTCGAGCCCGCCGGTTCCGGGCTGGTGCTGCCCACGGTGATCAGGTCAAGCGGCCTGCCGTGCGGGCCGTAGGTGACCAGGGTTGGGCAGTGATCCCCTTCGTCGAAGCAACCGGCACCGAAGTTGAGTCCCCAGAACCCCCGCCTTTTCACCAGGTGACTCGGGTCTCCCATACGGTGACTCCCCTCTCCCGATGGCCTGACGGTGAACTTCGGCGTTCGCGGCGCCGGTCAGGTCGACCTCAGCCGAGGCAGCTCTGCGTGTCGTTGTCGCGCCCATAAGGATAACGCCGCTCGCCGTTTGTGGCCACTGCGGCCGTTCCGAACGGGCCGAGGCGGATCTCCACGTTCCCCTGGTCGCGTTCGCCGGCGGGCGCTCATTAATCGTGCTACCGTTGGGCAATGCTGGGCGCGATCGCGGGGGACGTGGTCGGTTCGCCGTACGAGTTCGAGCCGATCAAGACGACGGAGTTTCCGCTCTTCGGCCCGAGCAGCGCGTTCACGGACGACACGGTGCTGACGTGCGCGGTCGCGGAGGTGTTGCTCGGCGGCGGCGACTACGCGGCCGCGTTCCGCCGATGGGGGCGCCGCTACCCCGACGTGAGTTGGGGCGGTCGCTTCCGCCCATGGCTCTCCG
This sequence comes from uncultured Acidobacteriota bacterium, assembly GCA_963727205.1. Taxonomy (GTDB): domain Bacteria; phylum Acidobacteriota; class Thermoanaerobaculia; order Thermoanaerobaculales; family Thermoanaerobaculaceae; genus RBG-13-68-16. The sequence goes on from CAVSFQ010000042.1 coordinate 20,227, forward strand.
ACGACCGGGCCGGCCCGTACGGGAGCTTCGGCAACGGTTCCGCGATGCGCGTCGGGCCCGTGGGGTGGGCGCGCGACACGATCGAGGAGGTGCTCGCCGAGGCCGAGCGCAGCGCGCGGCCGACGCACGACCACCCCGAGGGGATCAAGGGCGCGCAGGCGACCGCGCTCGCCGTCTTCCTCGCCCGCACGGGCGTCGGGAAAGGGGTCATCCGAGAGGAGATCGCCAGGCGGTTCGGCTACGACGTCTGGCGCTCGGTGGACGCGGTGCGGCCCTCCTACCGCTTCGACGAGACCTGCCAAGGCACTGTCCCCGAGGCGCTCATCGCCTTCTTCGACTCGACCGGCTTCGAGCACGCCGTGCGCCTCGCCGTTTCCCTGGGCGGCGATTCGGATACGCTCGCGTGCATCACCGGCAGCGTGGCGGAGGCGTTCTACGGCGGCGTGCCGACCGCGATCGCCGAGGAGACGCTGGCGCGGTTGACGCCGGAGATGCTGGGCGTGCTCGAGCGGTTCGACGGCGAGTTCGGCAGGCTGGACCGGTGACGGCGGGGGGGTGAGGGCGGCGGGGTGCTCGCAAGGTCGGGCGAGATTGCTTCGTCGCTTCGCTCCTCGCAATGACAGCAAGTTCGGGCGGGATTGCTTCGCCCTGCCTGCAGCGACGCCGCAGGCAGGGCTCGCAATGACAGGGATGCCGGGACTCCTTCCAAGGAACTCACAGTTTCTTCCCTGCTGCATCGGCCCACCGGGCCGTACTCGTGCTCAGGATGACAGTTTCACTCTCTGTCATTCTGAGCGAGGCGAAACCGAGCGAAGAATCCCACGGCAGCGCGACAGCCCCAACCGGCGTAGCCGGGGACGTCGCGGTTCCAGGAGATCCTTTCCTTCGCTTCGCTCAGGACAGGCTCTCGGCCCTGCGGGCCTCCTCAGGATGACAAGAGAGGTGGGATTCCTTCCAAGAAACCAATGACCGCAAGCCTGCGGATCGCCGGCCGATGCGAGCTGTCCCGGCTTGGAACGCGGCCGCAGGGCGGGCGAGGGCGCCCGCTCGCGACAGGCTCTGTCCCTTCGCGCCTCCTCGGGGCAGGCTCAGGAGGGTTTCAGGACCATGACGGTGGAGAATCGTGGCAATCGCGGCGAGAGCGGTGAAAACGATGCCTTTGACTCCCGATTCGGCGAACCTAATCGAGGGGAATCGCGTAAATAGACAACGTATTCATAATAAATCACTTAGCATACTTGCTCCATATGACTCCCGGCCCACCCTTAAATGGGCTCAAGCCCAGGAGGGCTTGACATCGAATGGTGTGTTCACGATACTGCAAGTGTTCACCACATGGTGAACATGGGCTAGTTAATGAACGAACGAGTACAATCCGACCAACTCGTCAGTGCGCTCGAGGGGGTGCTGGCAAAGGTGCCATCGGTCGAGCGGGTCCGGCGCACCAGAGCAGCGCGCAAAGACGGCCGAAATTTCGACGGTGCACTCGAGCTCAAGATGAAGGAGGGCGCGAGGCAACGCTGGGTCCTCGTGGTGAAGGCTCAGCCTCTCGAGCCCTTCGCCGCCGGTCTCCTGGCGCTGCGGGCCCGCGAGCTGATCCAGGGAGGGTCCGGCGAGTATGTTGTGGCGCTCTCGCCGTACGTTTCGGACCGCTCGGCCGAGATCCTCGTCCAGGCCGGGGCGGGCTACCTCGACCTCTCCGGCAACTGCCGCCTGGTCTCGGGGTCCCTGTTCATCGAGCGGACCGGATTTCCCAACGCGTTCGCGCGCAAGGCAAGCCTCGGTTCGTTGTTCACCCCCGGCGCCGAACGCGTGCTGCGCGCACTTCTCGACCCCGACCATCAGAGGCGGACCTGGACGATCCGCGACCTGGCGGCCGCAGCGTTCCCGGGAGTGAGCGTCGGGCAGGCGCACCGGGTCGTGAAGCTGCTCGAGGCGCAGGCGTTCCTCCATCGCAGTGAAGACGGACTCGTGCTGAAGGACGCGGACAAGCTACTGGGCGAGTGGGCCAAGGCGTATCGCTTCGAACGGAGCAGGCCGACGCGGTACTACAGCCCGATGCGTGTTCCCGAGTTGCAGGAGCGGCTGGTCATGGTGAGCGGGCGGGTCGGGAAGACCACCAAGGGTGTCCTCGCGTCGTTCTCGGCCGCGGAAGTCCTCGCGCCGCATGTGCGCCAGCATCGGTTCTTCGCCTACTGGCGGGGAGATCGCGCCAAGCTCCTGGAGGCACTCGAACTGAAGCCCGCCGATAGCGGAGAGAACGTCGTGATCCTCGAGCCGTACGATGAGGGCGTGTTCTATCCGAGTCGGGGAGGCGCCGTCCCGGTGACCGGCCCGGTGCAGACGTACCTCGACTTGAATGCGTCACCGGCCCGAGGCAAAGAAGCGGCGGGCGCCGTGTTCGACAAGTACCTACGCGAGGCGTACGCGTCATGAACGGCCGACCTGGACAGCGGGCTGCGGGTTACGAGGCCCGGCAGGTCGAGGCGGCGCGCCGCGTGATCGTCGAGCTGTGGCAGATCCTCGGCGCGTATCGCGAGGCGATGGTGCTGGTGGGTGGTTGGGTGCCCGACCTGCTGCTGCCGCGGGCGACGCCGCCCCACACGGGGAGCATCGACGTCGACCTCCTGCTGAATCCGGAGCCGCTGCGGGAAGGACAGTACGCGGAGCTGTTGCGGGCGATCGAGACACGAGGGTATCGGCGCACGAAGCCGTTCAGGTTCGCAAAGGACGTTGTGGTCGATGGGGGTGATCCGGTTACCGTCGAGGTCGACTTCCTGGTACCCAAGGGTTCGCTGCGGCGGCCGCACTCGGAGGTCGGCCATGGTTTCCGGGCGATTGCGGTCGAGGGCGCATTGCTCGCCATCGAATCGACTCAGAGCACGAGCCTCGATGGTTCGATGCCGGATGGAGCCCGCAACCGGGTCGAGATCCAGGTGGCCAGCGTCGAAGGGTTTCTCGTGATGAAGGCCTTTGCGCTGCGCGGCCGGCTCAAGGAGAAGGACGCGTACGACATCGTGTTCTGCCTGCAGAACTGGCCGGGAGGCGCGACTGCGGTCGCCGACCGGCTGCGGCCCTTCGCAGGGCGCGCCGAAGTGCGCGAGGCGATGCGGATCCTGGCCGTGCACTTCGCCTCGCCGGATCACCTCGGGGCGCGATCGGTCGCGGCGTTCCTCGACCCTGCCGGCCCGGACGAACGCGAGTTCGTGGCCCGAGACGCGTACGAGCGGGTTCAGGCGTTGCTCCGCGAACTCGGGTTCGCAGCGCAATGAGTTTGGCGTCACCCCCTGATTGGGTCTTCGTGGAGCGGCTGCCCTCAGCCGTGCGGCCGCCACATTGAAAATCGAAAGACAGGCTTTCGATTTTCATGGCATCCAGATCAACATCGCGACTGCTGTCTGCTCTCGGGAAACGACCCAAGGACATCCGTACGAACGGTTTACTCCATTTACTCAGAGCGCTGAGTAATTTTGCTCAATGACCTGAGCAAACTGCAAGTGACGAGTGCGCCGGCCCGGCCGGACCGCAGTAATGGCGCCCGGCCGGTCGTTGAACCGGCGCTCTTGCATTCCGATTGGATCGCGTCCGGGCGGACGCGCGCCAGAGGGAAAGGACGAGACCGCGGGCGCGGAACGCGGTCGCCCCGTCCGGCGGGATTGCTTCGCCCTGCCTGCGGCGCCGCCGCAGGCAGGACTCGCAATGACCGCAGGTTCGAGCGGAATTGCTTCCACCACGCGGGCGTGGTGCGCCCGCTCGCGGGAGGCTCTGGCCTGCCTTCGGCGGGACGCCTCGCGCTGACGGGGGCTAACCGTGTCATTGCGAGCCACGCCGCAGGCGGGGCGAAGCAATCTCAAGGTCCCGGTGGGGCGATGCGCCATCGCGGTCGGCACGGGATTGCTTCGTCCGCCTCGCCTGCGCTCGGCGTCCTCGCAATGACCGGGGTGCCGGCACGGGTCGGGTTCTATCGATGTGTGCCCGCTCGCGGCAGGCTCTTGCTTCGCGTGCCCCCGGCGACCTCGCAATGACCCCGAACCCCTCTGTCATTGCGAGCCACGCCGCAGGCGGGGCGAAGCAATCTCGAGGCAATCGCAGGGCGCTTGGTCATCGCGGTGGGCACGAGACCGCCGGCGCGGAGGAGGAGGACGGTCGGATGCCGATTTGGGCGGTCTGCGGTGAGCTCCTGCCCCACGGCTCGCCATCGCGAGGGGTCAAACCGAACCGTTGCCGAGACGTGAGCGAAACGTCATGCACGGCGGCGGTCCGGGCCCCAGCCTGAATGGCGAGGGCGGACCGGAGGGCCAGCGGTCCGCGGGAAGGGAGGGCGCCGATGTTCAACCAAAGCGGCAACCAGGGTCGGACAGGGACCTTCGCGATGCTGGTGCACCGTGTCCGGCAGCGTCTGCAGCCGGCACGGCCGGAGACAGGGACAAGCGCGAACGATGGCGCGCCTGGCGTGCGCGCCCCACAGGTTGCGGCGCAGGCTCGCGGGACCCGTTGGGGCGTTCGCTTGCTCGCGGTCGTCACCGCCACGGCCCTGGAGGCGCTCGTGTTGGCCGGCGGGCCGGAGGCCAAGGCGAAACCCCGGAAGGGGATGGAGCTTCCGCCCGAGTTGCAGGCCGGGGTGACCGAGGCGAAAGTCACGTACCGGAAGCTCTTCATCTGGCCCGAGAAGCCGGTGGCGGAGATGCTGCGCTTCGAGCCGTACCGGGTGGTGGACTTCCGGCGCGGATGGCAGAAGAACCCGTCGCTCTCGTTGCTCGTCTTCGTGGACGGCTGGAAGTTCCATTGGACCGCCGACAAGAACACGTACGACTACAGCTTCGACGTCGTCGGCCCCGAGGACCGGCGCTGGAGCTGCTCGTGCGCGGCCGCCTCGAGCTCGCGGGGCATGTTCGTCGGCGGCGAGCACATGGGGATCGGGATGCCGGGCCACGGCCAGGCGCGGTTGGCCTGCGTGCTGCAGGCCCCGGACGATCCGACCGAGTGGAGGTTCGAACTGGGCGTGGATCTCAAACCCGGCCTCCTGCCCACGAAGACCGCTCTCGGCTGGGCCCGCCACGGCGACGACGAGATCGCCCTCACCGGGACCGAGCGCATGGCCAAATGGGGGCGGTCGCCCGGTCGCCTCTTCGGCCTGGTGCTCAGGATGAACGACCGGCCGGTGGCCGCCGTCGACCTCATCTCCAAGCCCGCCGTCATCTTCGGCGCGGAGTTGCCGGCCCAGTTCCACGACGCCGTGGCCGTGGTCGGCGCCGCCGCTCTGCTCTTCCCCGACGAGCTGGAGCCGTTCGCGCCCAGGGGAATGTAGGACCGCGGGCGGCGGCGGCGCATCTCCGATGCGGGGTGCGACCAGTGGGCGGGCGAGAGCGCCCGCCCCATGGGTTTGTCGATGTGGGGCGCGACCGCAGGGCGGGTGACGTCATTCCCGCGGACGCGGGGGTCCAGGATTTCCGCTTTCGAAGGCAACGACCTGGGTTCCCGCGTTCGCAGGAACGACGACTGGATGACAACGGGCGGGGGCAAGCTCCGCCCCTCCATCAGCACGGCAAACGCCGGGCTGCTCGATGTGGGGGTCGCAGCTCGTCGGCCGATGCGGGCATCGGGCGCGACACAGATTGCACCAGGGAGTGAGCTCTAGGTCGGTCCAAGTCTGCTAGCATCAATAGGAACGGGAGCATGGAGATGGCTGCACACGAACGGATCGAGGTCAACCCGAAGGTGATGCTGGGCAAACCGGTCATCCGGGGGACTCGCGTGAGCGTGGAACTCGTTCTGCGCAAGCTGGCGGAGGGCGCGACTGAGGCCGACCTGCTCGACGGCTACCCCGGCCTGACGGCGGCCGACATCAAGGCTGCGATTGCCTATGGGGCCGATGCGGTCGCGCACGAAGAGACCCTCGAGTTGAAGCGATACCCATCGGTCGCCGAAGGTTGATCGATGCGATTTCTTGCGGATGAGAGCTGCGATTTTGCGGTGGTCCGTGCGCTCAGGGCCGCCGGACACGACGTCAAGGCTGTTGTCGAGACACACCGCGGCGCCAACGATGAGGACGTGATCGCACTGGCGCTGTCGGAGCAGCGCGTCCTGCTCACCGAGGACAAGGATTTCGGTCAGCTGGTCCATGCCGCGACCCGATCCAATGGGGGAGTCGTGTTCATCCGCTTCCCCGCGACGAGTCGGGTGGCGCTTCCGGCGACCATCGTGGACCTCGTTGCTCAACACGGCCAGGAGCTTGTTGGACGATTTGCCGTCGTCCAGCCCGGGCGGGTCAGACTCTCGCAGATTTGAAACGCACGGGCGGGCGCGCGGTCGTGCGTCGCTGCGGCCACATGAAGGCCGGCCGCCCGGCGGGCGGCCGCTACACAGCCCCTTCCGATTCGGGACGCGACCAGCGGGCGCGCTGTTGTTGCTTCCGTAGCGGCGTTTGCTTGCAAACGCCGGCCCGTTCCACGTCGTCGATTCGATGTAGGGGCGGCCCTTGCGGCCGCCCGCGAGTGGCGGGAAACGTCGCTGGGACCGACGCGGGCGGGGGCAAGCCCCGCCCCTACATCAGCACGGCGAACGCCGGGCGGCTCGATGTGGGGGTCGCAGCTCGTCGGCCGATGCGAGCATCGGCCGCTACACGGACCGGGCTAATTCGGGACGCGACCGCCGGCGCGGGGCTACCGCCTGCGGACGCCGGTGCGCTTGGCGATCGCCTCGTATTCGCTCTTGACCGCGTCGGGGCCGTACTCCCTCTCCAGCCGGCGGACGGTGAAATGGCCGGCGGCGGCTTTCTGGAAGGTGCTCACGAATAGCAGGTTGATCGCGGCCCCGGAAACGGCGCCGATGACCGGCACGACCTCGGCCGCCATCTTCTCGCCCACGACGACGTCGAAACGCGCCGCGATCCTGGCGATGAGCCGGAGGAGGACCGGCGCGCCTTCGTCGGTGACCCCCCTCGCGGTGATGTACTCGGCCGCCTCGGTGAGCGCCTTGGCGAGGCCGATGCGAACGGCGTAGTAGGCGGTCTCCGAGGCGTCGTCCACCGGGGCCGGACCGCCGAGCGCGAAGACCTGGACGCACGCCAACTGGGCTTCGACGCTGCCGATGTCCTCGCCCTCGCTGCGGGCGATGTCCGCGATCGCACGCAGCATGATGACGGTCGAGATCGGCAGCTCGACCGCGAGGCCGGGCAGGCCGAAGAACCCGCCCACCCCGCCGCTGCCGGCGGCGGCCGCGCGGTGAAGCCATTTGGATGGAGCGCGGCGGTGCTTCGCGCCCATGGTCGAGACCGCGGCGACGACGGCCTTGCGGACGGCCACGGTGGTCGCCCTCGAGACGATCGCGCCGGCCCTGGCCGGGAGCAGCTTCGTCGCGGCCTCGATCGGCATGCCGACGAGGTTGACGATGCGCGCCGCGAAGGTGGGGCTCTCGAGCGCCCCGACCGCGCCTTCCAGGCTCCTGTGATCTACCGGATCCATGGGCACCTGTGTGGGCCGACACGCCCCGTGCGCGCCGCCGCGCCACGATCGTGGACGACCCACCCGATCTGCAGCCACGCTACCACCTTCGGGATGCGCCGGCGTTGCCGGCGTGGAGGGTACGAGACAGCCGGGCGCACGACGTCATTCCCGCGGACGCGGGAATCCAGGGCCTTTCTAGTCGAGGGTACCAACCTGGGTTCCCGCGTGCGCCCAACGATGACTGGATGACGGCAGGCGGCCAAATGAAGGCGGCCGCCCGGCGGGCGGCCGCTACACGGGTCCCTCCGATTCGGGACGCGGCCGCCGGGCGCGCGGTCGTGCTTGGTTGGACGGGAACTCGACGCGGTCCGTGTCCCTCGCCCGCTGCTATCGGCTTCACCACGCTGGGCATGCCCGCCGCCGGAGGCGGACCTGCCGGGGACGTCCCGCGCTTAGTCCTTGCCGCGCTTCGCGACCCAGTCCCCGCTCCTGTCCTTGTGCCACTTGCGCTTGATCGCGGCCCATGCGGTCGCGAACGCCTTCGCGTCGTCACCGCCGTACTCCTCGAGGGCGCTGTTGACGACCGCGAGGAACATCTTCTGTGCTTCTTTTGGCAGCGATCCCTTCACACTGTCCGGCAGGTCCTTGATCGCTTTGTACGGCATCTCGGCCTCCAGTCATGCGCGCGTGGCGATGGTGGGCGATGACCCCTGTCGCCGGCCGGCTCGCCGCTGTCACGTCCCCGCTTCGCCGACCGGTTGCAGGGTCTTGACGAGGCGTTTCACGTCGTAGCCCTGGGCGGCGATCTTCTCCAGCAGTTGGGCGTAAAGGGATTCATCCATCTGCGGCCGGCGACAGAGGATCCAGAGGTAGTTGCGGCCGGGGTGGCCGACCACCGCGTACTGGTAATCCGGATCCAGCTCGATGATCCAGTAGGCGCCGCTGAACGGCCAGAAGAACTGGACCTTCAGCTTGGCGTTGGTGTTCTTGTCCACCACCCAGGCTTTCCCCTTGACGCTCTTCTCCTTGCCGTCCAGGGTGAACTTGCGGCAGCGGTTGAGCACGCCGATGGCGCCGTCCGGCCGCAACGTGTAGGTCGCGGTCACGCCGACGCAGTTCTTCTGGAAGCTCGCGGGGATGGTGGCAATCTCGTACCAGGTGCCGAGGTAGCGCTGGAGATCGACGTGGGCCACCGTCCGCAGCGGCCTTCCCGCGGCCAGAAGCGACAGGCCGAACCCACCGCAGAGCATCAGAGCGGAAACGATCAACACGGTTCTCATCTGGCGGCCTCCGGTTGTTTTGTCAAGCGCCTCGTGGCTTTTGTGTATCCGATCGAGGATAGCGCAGCCGACGAAATGCGCGGGCCAACGCGATTCTCCGCGACCTCCTGCCGGGGTGGCGGACGTCGATTTTGGCTCGTCGGCCGATGCGAGCATCGGCCGCTACAGAGACCGTCCCGGCTTGGAACCCGACCGCAGGGCGGGCGAGGGCGCCCGCCCCACAGGATCGTCGATGTGGGGCGCGCCCGCCGGGCGGGCGGGCGTTGCTTCCGTAGCGGCGTTTGCCTGCAAACGCCGGCCCGTTCGACGTCGTCGATTCGATGTAGGGGCGGCCCTTGCGGCCGCCCGCGAGTGGCGGGAAACGTCGCGGGAACCAGCACGGGCGGGGACAAGCCCCGCCCCTACATGAGCTAAGTAAGTAGCGGGAAACGAGGGCGCTGCCACAGCTCGGCGGCCGCGCGAGGACCGCAAGGTCGGGCGGGTCAGCGGGTCGGTTGGTCGGCGGGCTTTTTGGACCCGAGCATTTCCTGGATCATCTCCTGGACGTACGGCCTCTCCTTGAGGCTGGCGTACGCCCCGGGGAAGTAGATCAGTCCGATCCTCGCGCTGGTCTTGCCGAAGTTCCTGACGACAACGGCGCAGCGCTGGTCGTGCGAGAGGCGGGTGTGGTCGATCATCGGGAAGTCGAAGAACCCGGTCCAGAACTCGACGTCGTCCGTGTCGTACTCGGTCGAGCCCTCCCTCGGGGTCTTGACCTCGAGGCGGACCAGCATCTCCTTCTGCGTCGTGTCGATGGTCTTGACGACGATCGAGAACTCGCGCGCGAACCCGTTGAGGGTCAGCTTCGCCGGGTCCAGGGCGACGCCGCCGGGGTTGTTGGCGACGTCGTCGAAGTCGATGGTGCGCTCGAACGACCGGCCGACGCCCTCGAGGACCACCATCTCCTTGCGCGTGACTTCCTTGGCCACTTTCTCGAGGCGCTCCATCTGCGCGCGCTTGGTGGGCGAGGCGGACTTGGCGATGTCCTCCTCGAGCTGCGCGAAGAGCGGCTTGAGGTTGAGCGACTCGTGGAAGTTGTACGCCAGCAGCTCGAGCTTGACGGTGCGGTCCTCGATCGAGGAGGAGCGGGGTGCGAGGAACGACTGGATGATGGACATGAACATGTCCTTGCGCAGGGCGCTGTCCGCGTCCTCCCGCTTGCTGATCAGCTCCGAGTAGAAGCGGGCCCGCGTCTCCTCGGCCTGCCGCTTCTCGAGGAACTGGGAGCCGAAGAAACCGAGGCCGGCGACCGCCAGGGCGGCGAGCAGCCCGCCGAGCGGGTGGAGGATCACCGCCGCCTTGTCCCACCAGTCCTTCTCCGGCTTCTCCATGGCTACTCGCTCCGCAGGGTGTACTTGCCGTCCTTCTTCTCGAGCAGGAGGTTGTAGCGCGCCGAGTCCTCGAACGAGTGGATCGCGAGCGACGGCTTCTCCGCCCCGATCGCCACCGTCAGCGTGCACTTCCCCTGCTCCTGCGCCACCAGGCGGTACGCCCCGAACTTGTTGGTCTCGGCGGCGTACGCCTTCGCCCCGCATACGACCTCGACCTTGACCCCCTCGCCGACGGTCTTCCCCTCATCCTTGATCGTTCCGTAGATCTCCCCCGCGAAAGCGGGCGAGACGACCGCCAGGGACAACGCCACTGCTGCAATGATCCTCATACCGACCTCCCCTGTGGAACAACCGCCATTCTACTCGGGTGCGCCGGGCCAACCGGCTCGCGCCGGCCCCACAACGACACGATGGGACCCCGCTTCGATGTGCGGCGCAACCGCCCCGCGGGCGGTCGCCGCATCCTGCGAGATTGCTTCGTCGCCTGGCTCCGCCAGGCTCCTCGCAATGACAACAGCGCAGGCTCCTCGCGGTGACGGGGCCTAACCGTGTCATTGCGAGCCGCGCCGAAGGCGGGGCGAAGCAATCTCGAGGTCCTGGACGCGCAGGAGGACATCGCGGTCGGCACGGGATTGCTTCGTCGCTCCGCTCCTCGCAATGACAACAACGGCGGAGGCCTCCTCGCAATGACTGGGGAGAGCGTGGCGCCCGGCGCTGGCGACCGGCGGTGGTTTCCCCTCCGAGATGGAGGCCGCGCTGCTCGCGTCCGGCTGGTGACCTAGAGGATTCGGCGCCAGGTGGTGCGGTCAGCCGTGGCCAGTGTCGCGTCGAGCGTGACCCTGGCGGCCCAGGCTTCGCCCTTGACCGCCTCGGCCCGCTTCTTGATCCGGACCTTCTCTTCCAACGTGAGGCCCTTTGGCCTGTCCGGCGCCACTGCCGCCTTCACGTGGAGGAAGAGGCGCTTCTTGCGGCCCTGCATCTCGATGGCGCTGGCCCCGGGCGCGTCTTCGTCCCAACGGAACACCGTGAAGCCCTTGCTGCGGAGCGAGGAGACCACGAACGCTTCTCCTGCTTGTCCGATCTGTCGTTCGGTTGCCATTGTGCAAAGCTCCCTTCATTCAAACAAACGAAAGTACTTCAATTTCAATAGCATATCACAAGTTTGACCGGCCGGGGATGCGGCAAACCAGCGACTGAGGCCACGAAATCGCCGGCGCGGCTCGCGGTTGCCGCATCCTGCGAGATTGCTTCCTCCACCGCCACGCGGACGCTGTGCGCCCGCTCGCGCCAGGCTTGTCCCTCGCTCCGCTCGGCCCTCCTCGCAATGAGAGGAACGGGGGGGCCGCCTCCGTTGAGAAGAACCTTTGCGGCGCCGAGCTCGTTGAATGGGGTGTCGGACACGAGGGAGGACGATCATGCTGCGACGGGCTCTGGTGTTTGCGTGTGTGGTTGCGATGGCGGCCGGCGTTGCGGCGGCCGAGACGACGCGGACGCTGCGCGCCGAGCTTTCGGGCGACCCGGCGGCGCCGTTCGTCGTGGAGAACCTGGCGGGGGTGATGAGGGTGGTTGCCGGCGCCGGCGACAAGGTCGTGGCGGTGGCCACCGTCCATGCGGACGATGCGGCGGTCGCAGACGCGATGCGGTTCGAGCAGGTCCGCGACGAGAACGGGGTCCCCGTGCTGCGGGTGATCTACCCGCTCGACCGCGAGCGCACGATCCGCTACGAGGCGCGCGACGAGGGTCGCCACCACGGAAGCGGGCACCACGGGCTCGAGTGGCTGTTCGGGAGTTGGGACGGGACGGAGGTCAAGTACGACGGCCACCGGGTCCGCGTCAGCTCGAGCAGCGGGGTGCGGCTTTGGGCCGACATCGAGGTCCAGGTGCCGCGGCGCGCACTCTCGGCGACGTTCAAGAACCACGTGGGCGCCCTTTCCGCCGAAGGGATCGAGGGGCGGATCCTCCTCGACACCGGCCGGGGCGGCATCACGGCCCGGCGTCTCAAGGGCGAAATCAAGGCCGATACCGGCTCCGGCGAGGTCCTGGCCGAGGACCTCACGGGCTCGTTCTCGTGCGACACCGGCAGCGGCGAGTGCGACGTCGCCGGCTTCGACGGCACGGAGCTCTCCTGCGACACCGGCTCCGGCGAGGTGCGCATCAGGCGCGTCAAGGCGGACCTCATCGTCGCGGACACGGGTTCCGGCCGCATTACGGTCGAGCAGGCCGACACCGGGGAGTTCCGCGGCGACACCGGCTCCGGCGGGATCGACGCCGAACTGACCGGGACGAGGCTGCGCCGCGTCAAGGCCGACACCGGCAGCGGCCGCGTCAGCCTGCGGATTCCCGCCGACGCCTCGTTCGAGGTGTTCGCCGATCAGGGCAGCGGCAGCCTCCGCTGCGGCTTCGCCGACGCCACCGCGGTCAAGGACGACCACAAGACCGTCGGCTACCGCCGTGGCGACGGCAAGGTGCGGATCGCCATCGACACCGGCAGCGGCGGCGCGACCGTCGACCCGGCGCGGTAGAGGGACGTCGCACACCCCGGTGACTGCGAGCCCCACCTGCGACGTCGGGCGGTCGACGACGATGGCAGGGTCTTCGAGTCGCAAACCACGGTCATTGCGAGCCCCGCCTCGGGCGGTGCGAAGCAATCTCGAGGCCATCGCATGTCGGCGGGCATCGCGGTCGGCACGGGATTGCTTCGTCCGCCTCGCGTGCGCTCGGCGTCCTCGCAATGACCGCTGCTTGTCATGTCATTGCGAGCCCCACCTGCGGCGTCGGGTGCTCGACGACGATGGCAGGGTCTTCGCAATGACGCACTGCTTCCTCTGTCATTGCGAGCCCCGCCGCAGGCGGGGCGAAGCAATCTCGAGGTCATCGACAGGACGGCTGGGACACCGCGGTCGGCACGGGATTGCTTCGTCCGCCTCGCGTGCGCTCGGCGTCCTCGCAATGACCGTGACTTGAGGGCTCCTCGGGACGGGACCGCCAGTGCCACTTCCGCCCGGCGGTGGTACAACGGTGGCCGGCGGTTTCCCCTCGCCCGCCGCCGCGGCCGGGCGGAGTGAGCCGCCGAGGGAGGGCCGGCGATGGCACGGACGGCGTGGTTGGCGGCGGTGTTGGCGGCGGTGGTGCTCGCGCCCGCGGCGGCGCGCGCGCAGGCGCCGCAGGATGCGAACGGGCGCGCCGCGGTGACCGGCGGCGACCCGGTCACGATCCTGCTGGAGATGGAGAAGACGTACGCCGGCTGCAAGAGTTACCGCGACACGGGCCGCGTGACGTCGCTGATCTTGACCGACGGAGGCCGCGCCGGCGGCGAGAAGCCGTTCGCGACGGCGTTCGTGCGGCCCGGCCGCTTCCGCTTCCAGTTCACCGATACCGGGCTCGGCGGCGATGCGGCGAAATACATCGTGTGGTCCGACGGGAACGAAGTGCTGTCCTGGTGGGACCGGCAGCCCGGCGTACGCCACCCCGGCTCCCTCGAGGATGCGCTGGCGCCGGCGGCGGAGATCTCAGGCGGCGTCTCGCTGCGCGTCCCCGCGCTGCTGCTCCCGCAGTCGCTCGGCCGCGGGCCGCTGCTGGTCGCGCCGCAGCGCCTCGAGGACGAGGCGGACCGCGGCGTGACCTGCGTGCGGATCGAGGGGAAGGGGCGCAAGACGCCGTACCTGCTCCCCTCCGGGCCGAACCGCAGCGTGCAGGTGCTCGACGAGACGGTCACGCTCTGGATCGACAAGGCGACCCACCTGCTGCGCAAGGTCGAGCAACGCCGCACCATGGAAACCTACCGCTCGGAGAGCACCACGACCTACACCCCCGAGATCAACGTCGAGGTGCCTGCCGCCGAACTCGCCTTCGGCGCGCCCGTGGAGCAGCCCGCGAAGTAGTGCCGGCTGGCTCGAACGTCCAACCGTGTCATTGCGAGCCACGCCGGAGGCGGGGCGAAGCAATCTCGAGGTCATCGCGGGGTGGTGGGACACCGCGGTCGGCACGGGATTGCTTCGTCCGCCTCGCGTGCGCTCGGCGTCCTCGCAATGACCGTGATGCCGGGGCTCCTCGGGGCAGGCTCAGCTTCGCTCCTCGCAATGATCGCAAGGCCGGCTCGCTGCGCTCGGCGTGCTCGAAATGACCGCAAGCGCCGCCGGCCGATGCGAGCATCGGCCGTTACATGGGCCGCACCGTTCCGGAGCAGGGGCGGGCGGGGTCGGCGCGGGGCTAGTGGACGTCCTTGGCTTCGCGGAAGTCGGAGAGGAAGCGCTGCAGGCCGATGTCGGTGAGCGGGTGGCGGAATAGCAGCTGCAGGACCTTGAACGGGACGGTCGCGACGTCGGCGCCGGCGAGCGCGCCCTCGACGACGTGCTGCGGGTGGCGCACCGAGGCGACGAGGACCTGCGTCGGGAACTCGTACGCGTCGTAGATCTGCACGATCTCGCGCACGAGCTGCATCCCGTCCTGTCCGACGTCGTCGATCCGCCCGACGAACGGGCTGACGTACGTCGCGCCCGCCTTGGCGACGAGCAGCGCCTGCGCCGGTGAGAAGCAGAGCGTCAGGTTGGTCGCGATCCCCTCCTCCGAGAAGCGGGAGCAGACCTTGATCCCGTCCTGGGTGATCGGGAGCTTGACGATGACGTTCTCGGCGATGCCGGCGAGCTCGCGGCCCTCGCGCTCCATCCCCTCGGCGTCGGTGGCGAGGACCTCGGCGGAGACCGGTCCGGGCACGATCCGGCAGATCTCGGCGACGAGCTCGTGGTAGCTGCGCCCTTCCTTGGCGACGAGGGAGGGGTTGGTGGTGACACCGTCGAGGATCCCCCAGGAGGCGGCCTCGGTGATTTCGGCAACGTTCGCGGTATCGATGAAGAGCTTCATGGTTTGCCCTCCCGCTTTCTAGAACATCGTCTCCTGCTCGGTTTCGTCCTCGGGGACCTCGCGCTCGGCGAGGCGGGCCACACCCACGACCTTGTCCTCCGGACCGATGTCGATGAGCTTGACCCCCTGTGTGGCGCGGCCGATGCGGCGGACGCCGGCCGTCGAGGTGCGGATCATCATGCCCTGCGCGGTGACGAGCATGATGTCCTCGTCGCCGCTGACGTGGCGCATCCCGGCGACGCTGCCGGTCCGCGACGTCACCCGCATGAGCATGATCCCCTTGCCGCCGCGCCCCTGCTCGCGGAAGTCCGCGACCGGTGTGCGCTTGCCGAAGCCGCGCTCGGCGACGACCAGGATGTCGCCCTTGTCGTCCGCCGGGAACGCCGCCATGGTCTCGACGAAGTCCTCGCCGCGCAGCGACACGCCGCGCACGCCGGCGGCCACCCGCCCCATGGAGCGCACGTCGCTCTCCGGGAAGCGGATGCCCATGCCGTTGTGCGTCCCGAGGAAGATGTGGCTGGCGCCGTCGGTGAGGCGGACGTCGAGCAGGTCGTCGCCCTCCTCGAGCGCGATCGCGATGATCCCGGTGGAGCGCGGGTTGGCGTAGGCGGCCAGCTCGGTCTTCTTGACCTTGCCCTGCTTCGTCGCGAAGAGGAGGAAGCGCTCGGCGTCGAACTCCTTGACCGCGACCAGGGCGGCGACGTTCTCCTGCTGAGCGACCGGGAGGAGGTTCACGATCGCCTTGCCGCGGGCCGACGGGCTCGCCTCCGGGACCTCGTGGACCTTGATGCCGTACACCTTGCCCACTGAGGTGAAGATGAGCAGGAAGTCGTGCGTCGAGGCGATGAACAGGTGCTCGACCGGGTCCTCGTCGCGCACCGCCGCGCCGCGCCGCCCGCGCCCGCCGCGCCGCTGGGCGCGGTACGTCGAGACCGGCGCGCGCTTGATGTACCCCGAGCGCGTCACGGTGACGACGACGTCCTCCTCGACGATGAGGTCCTCGATCGAGAACTCGGCCTCCTCGGGGAGCAGCTCGGTGCGCCTGGGGTCCGCGAACCGGCGCTTCGTCTCCTCGAGCTCGCCGATGATGATGTCGAGCACCAACCGCTCGTCGGCGAGGATCGCCTTGAGCCGCTCGATCAGCGCCATGACGTCCTTGTACTCGGCGAGGATCTTGTCGCGCTCGAGGGCGGTGAGGCGCTGCAGCCGCATGTCGAGGATCGCCTGCGCCTGCAGCTCGGAGAGGCCGAAGTTGCCCATCAGGGCGGTCCTCGCCGACGGCGGGTCGGCCGCGGCGCGGATCGTCTTGATGACGGCGTCGAGGTGGTCGAGGGCGATGACGAGCCCTTCCAGGATGTGGGCCCGCTCCTCGGCGCGCGCCAGCTCGTAGCGCGTCCGCCGCGTGACGACTTCCTTGCGGTGCTCGATGAAGTACGCGAGCATCTGCGGCAGCGTCAGCACCCGCGGCTGGTTGTCCACGATGGCGAGGAAGGTGATCCCGAAGCTCGACTGCATCGGGGTCATCTTGAAGAGCTGGTTCAGCACGACCTGCGGCACCGCGTCGCGCTTGAGCTCCACCATGACGCGGATGCCGTCGCGGTCGGACTCGTCGCGCAGGTCCGCGATGCCCTCGATGTCCTTGCCCTGCACCAGCTCGGCGATGCGCTCGACGAGGCGCGCCTTGTTCACCTGGTACGGCAGCTCGCTGACGATGATGGCGACGCGCTCGCCCTTCTTCTGGTGCTCGATGCGGGCGCGCGCCTGCATCTGCACGGAGCCGTGGCCGGTGGCGTACGCCTCGCGGATCCCGGCGATGCCGCGGATGATCCCGCCGGTCGGGAAATCGGGGCCGGGCATCAGCTTGATCAACTCGTCGAGGGTGATGCGGGGGTTGCGGGCGAGCGCCACGCAGGCGTCCACCACCTCGCCGAGGTTGTGCGGCGGGATGTTGGTCGCCATCCCGACCGCGATGCCGGACGAGCCGTTGACCAGCAGGTTGGGGAACTTGGCCGGCAGCACGACGGGTTCCTTGAGGGAGCCGTCGTAGTTCGGGACCCACTCGACGGTCTCCTTGCCGAGGTCGTCGCCGAGCATCTCCTCCGTGAGGCGCGCCAGGCGCACCTCGGTGTACCGCATCGCGGCGGCGCTGTCGCCGTCGACCGATCCGAAGTTCCCCTGCCCGTCCACGAGCATGTGGCGCATCGAGAACGGCTGCGCCATCCGCACCAGGGTGTCGTAGATGGCCGCGTCGCCATGGGGGTGGTACTTGCCCATGACGTCGCCGACGATGCGCGCCGACTTCCTGTACGGCTTGCCGGCCGTGCAGCCCTGCTCCCACATCCCGTAGAGGATCCGGCGGTGCACCGGCTTGAGGCCATCGCGCACGTCGGGAAGGGCGCGGCCGATGATGACGCTCATCGCGTAGTCGAGGTACGAGCGCTTGAGCTCCTTCTCGATGGCAACCGGGATGCGTTCCTCCCGGTTGAAGAGGATGTCAGTCATAGAGGCAGTCCACGGTTGACGGTTCACAGCTCACAGGAAGGGCGCGGGCCGCGCGCGGCGCCGCCGCGAAGGCGGCGCGGGCCCGGCGCCCGGCGTGGCGGGCCACGATCGGCTTCGGCCTACACATCGAGGTTCACGACCTCGAGGGCGTTCTTCTCGATGAAGGCCCGCCGCGGCTCGACGGCGTCCCCCATCAGCACGGTGAACAGCTCGTCGGCCTCGGCCGCGTCCTCGATCCGGACCTGGAGGAGGCGGCGGCTCTCCGGGTTCATCGTCGTGGCCCAGAGCTGCTCGGCGTTCATCTCGCCGAGGCCCTTGTAGCGCTGGATCGAGAGCCCGTGGCGGGCGCTCTCGTACACCCGGCTGACGAGATCGTGCATCGACTCGAACGTCTCCTTGACCGACTCGAGCTCGAGGTGGAACGGCGGGACGTCGAACTCCTTGAGGTGCTTGTGGAGGTCGAGCAGCTGCGTGTACTCGTAGGTGCGGATGAGGTCGTAGCCGAGCTCGACCGACCGGTGGCGGCCGTTCTTGTTGTGGCTGACGCGCACCAGCAGGCCGCCGTGTTCCTCGTCGGGGGCGGTCGCCGCGTCGCCGTACTCCTCGGCGCGCAGCTCCTCGGCGAAGCCCTCCATGAGGGCGGCGTCGGCGAGCTGGTCGCGGTGGGCGACGCCGAGGCGCAGCAGCGCCATCACGAGGTCCTTCGGCCAGCCGCGCTGGTCGAGGCGCTCGAGGTGCTCGAGCGAGCGCTCGATCCGGCGGATCGCGTCCTTGAGCTCCTTCCCCTTGAGCGTCCGGCCGCTCCCGGCGAGCGTCAGCGTGGCGCCGTCCGAAAGGCGGTCGAGGAGGAAGGCGGAGAGCTCGGCGTCGTCCTTCAGGTAGCGCTCGTCCTTCTTGTGCGCGGCCTTGTAGAGCGGCGGCTGCGCGATGTACAGGTAGCCGCGCTCGATCACCGCCCTGAAGTGGCGGAAGAAGAACGTCAGCAGCAGGGTGCGGATGTGCGCGCCGTCCACGTCGGCGTCGGTCATGATGATGACCTTGTGGTAGCGCACCTTGGCGATGTCGAAGTCCTCGGCGCCGATGCCCGTGCCGAGGCACTGGATGATGGTACGGATCGCCTCGCTCGACAGCATCTTGTCGAAGCGCGCCTTCTCCACGTTGAGGATCTTGCCGCGCAGCGGCAGGATCGCCTGGAAGCGCCGGTCGCGGCCCTGCTTGGCGGAGCCGCCGGCGGAGTCGCCCTCGACCATGAACAGCTCGGCCCCGGCGGGGTCCCTCTCCTGGCAGTCGGCGAGCTTGCCGGGGAGCGACGACGACTCGAGCGCGCCCTTGCGGCGGGTGAGCTCGCGCGCCTTGCGCGCCGCTTCGCGGGCGCGCGCCGCCTCGACGCACTTGGTGACGATGCGCCGCGCGATCGGCGGGTTCTCCTCGAAGAACTCGGCGAGGCGGGTGGCGACCACCGACTCGACCCACCCCTTGATCTGGGAGGAGACCAGCTTGTCCTTCGTCTGGGAGGAGAACTTCGGGTCGTGGATCTTGACCGAGACGATGGCGGTGAGCCCCTCGCGCACGTCCTCGCCGGAGAGCCCTTCGTTCAGGTTCTTGAGCAGGCCGTTGGCCTGGCCGTAGTTGTTGATCGTCCGCGTGAGCGCCGCGCGGAAGCCGGAGAGGTGCGTGCCGCCGTCGCCGTTGTAGACCGTGTTGGTAAAAGGCAGCACGTTCTCGTTGTAGCCGTCGTGCCACTGCATCGCGATGGCGATCTGCTCGCCGTCCGCGGTGTCCTCGACGAGCTGGATCGGCTTGGAGTGGAGCGTGGTCTTGGCGCGGTTCAAGTACTCCACGAAGGCGGCGATGCCGCCCTTGAACTGGAACTCCTGCTCCGCCCCGTTGCGCTCGTCGTAGAACTTGATCAGCAGGCCGGGGTTCAAGAACGCCAGCTCGCGCAGCCGCTGGACCAGGAGGTCGTGGTGGAACTCGAGGATCGAGAAGATCTCGGAGTCCGGCTTGAAGGTGATGACCGTGCCGTTCTTGGTCGAGTTGCCGACGCGCTTGAGCGGCGCCACCGGGACGCCGCGGCGGAACTCCTGCTCCCAGACGCCGCCGTCGCGCCGGATCTCGAGGCGCAGCCACTCCGAGAGGAAGTTGACCACCGATACGCCGACGCCGTGCAGGCCGCCCGAGACCTTGTAGGCGTTGTTGTCGAACTTGCCGCCGGCGTGCAGCTCGCACATGATCACTTCCGCGGCCGAGCGCCCGCTCTCCTTGTGCGTGTCGACCGGGATGCCGCGCCCGTTGTCCTCGACCGTGGCCGAGTTGTCGGTGTGGATGCGCAGCGAGACGCGGGTCGCATACCCCGCCTGCACCTCGTCGACCGAGTTGTCCACGACCTCCCACACCATGTGGTGCAGGCCGGAGAGGTCGTCGGTGTCGCCGATGTACATCCCGGGGCGCTTGCGCACCGCGTCGGGACCCTTGAGAACCTTGATGCTTTCAGCGTTGTACGCTTTTCCGGTCAAGCCATTCCTCCCGGCACCACCACGTCCACGACGCCGGCGTTCATGCGCCACACCGCCCCCCCGGTGAGCCGGGGGAGCATCATCTCCTCGTGCGCGGAGGAAAGCAGCGCCTGCCCCCCGTCGCGGAGACGGGCGAGCACCCGTTGCAACACCGCCGCGTCCAGCTCGGCGTCGACATCGTCAAAGACCACCAGCGGGCGCCGCCCCCGCTCGCGCCCCACGACCGCCATGGCGGCGAGCTTGAGCCCGGTCGCCAGCAGCTTGCCCTGCCCCGCGGACAGCATGTCCCGCGCCGGAACGCCCTGCACGCTGAACTGGAGGTCGTGGCGGTGCGGTCCGACAGCGGTGTGCCCCCGTCCGCGCTCCAGGCGGCGCGAAGCTGCCAGCGCAGCGCGCAACCGGGCCACCAAGGTCGCGGGTTCTGCGACCGCGACGCCATCCGACGCATTATAGCTCAGGACGGGGTGCGCGAGCGACCATCCGAGGGGCGCCAACTCCTCGGCGAGGTGGCGCTCCAGACCGGCGAGCGCCGCGAGCCGGAGGCGCACGATCTCGGCGCCGAGGACGGCCAAGTCGTGCTCGAACGCGTCGAACTCCTCCGGCGGGCCCCAGCGCGTCAGCAGCGCGTTGCGGTGCCGCAGCGCCCGGCGGTAGCGCTGCAGGGTGGGCAACGCCTCGGGTCGGATCTGGAAACACAGGCGGTCGAGAAAGCGGCGGCGGTCCTCCGGGGCCCCCCAGACCAGCGCGCGGTCGTAGCCCGAGAGCGTGGACACGGGAAAGAGGTCGAGGTACTCGGCGGCGCCGAGCCGGCGGGCGCCGCGAAACAGGGTGCGGGCGAGGGTCCCGGCGTGGCGGACGTCCTGGCGGATCTCCACCTCGATGCCGCCGCGGTCGATGACGCCTCCGAGGGCGAACGCCGCGGCGCCGTGCCGGATCCAGGCCGCCGACGGCCCCGGGCGGAACGACGCCAGGTTGCCGAGCACGGCCACGGCCTCGAGGAGGTTCGTCTTGCCCGACCCGTTCGCGCCGATGACGGCCGTGAGGCCGGGTCCGACGTCCAGTTGCTGCGGGGCCAGGTTGCGAAAGCCGGAGACGGTGAAACGGAGGATCGACACGAAGTTAGCCTGGACCATTCGTGGGGGTTCGTCGCGAGAACGCGCAGCTGGCTGGGATGGTGGGCGCATGCAGGGGTGAGGAGCCGAGGCGTATCCTCTGCGATACGCCGCAGGCTCCGAACCCCGAGTCCGCCCGCCAGACCGGCCAGATCCGCGTTCGCAGCAGAATCCCCATGAATAGTCCAGGCTAGAGGCGAATCGGCATGATCACGTACAGACACTCGCCCATCGCCGCGTCCTCCCCGGCGGGTGTCATCACGACCGGACCGTCCGCGTCCCGCAGCTGGAACTCGACCTCGGCGGTGTCCACCGCGCCCAGGAAGTCGAGGATGTAGCTCGCGTTGACGAACACCTTCAAGGGCTGGGCCGAGAACGTGCAGGGGACCACCTCGGCCGCCTGTCCGAGGTCGAACCCGACCGAGGCGAGGGCGATCGAGTCGTGGTCGAACTGCATCTGGACGCCGTGGGTGCGCTCGCTCGCGAGCAACGCGACGCGGCGCAGCGCGGCGGTGAGTTCCTGGCGCTGGACGCGGGCCCGGTGCGGGTTGTCGCGTACGAGCACGCGTTCGTACTGCGGGAAACGGGCTTCGAGCACCCGCGACAGCAAGACCCGGTCGCCGAGCCGGAAGGCTAGGTGGTTCTCCCCCCGGGCGATGTACAGCGGCGTTTCGGCGTTCGCCGTGAGGTGGCGCAACTGGTTGAGGACCTTCCTCGGCAGCAACTGCTGCTCGAACGGGGGGGTCCCGGCCGTGTGCGCCGCCTTGGCCCACGCCAGGCGGTGGCCGTCGGTGGCGACCATTTCCAGCGTCTTCGCCGACACCAGCAGGAGCGCCGCGTTGTACTGGAAGTGCCCTTCCTCGCTCGAAACGGCGAACACCGACCGGTCGATCAGGCGGCGCAGCGTCGGCAGGTCGACCGCAAAACCCTGGCCTTCAGGGACCTCCGGGAGCGTCGGAAAGTCGGCGGGGTCGAGGCTCGCCAACTGCGAGCTGAAGGTGCCGGAGCGGACCTCGACGCGGGACTCGTCGAAGCTGAGGTCGAGGGTGTCGGTAGGCAGGGAGCGGACGAGGTCGAAGAACACCTTGCCCTGGACCGTCGTGCGCCCCTCCCGCCGCACCACCGCCGAACACTGGGTGTAGACGGTGACGTCCAGGTCGGTTGCGGACAGGTGCAGCCGGTCCCCCTCCGCACTGAGGAGGATGTTCGAGAGGATCGGGATGGTAGTGCGGCGCTCGACGACTCCCTGGATGAGCTGGAGTTCTTCGAGCAGAACGGTGCGATTGAGCGTCACGTCCATGGGCGCGGTCTCCCGACTGCTTCTATAAAGCAGAAATGATTGTACAGAGGTTCGTAGTAGCAGTCGAGCGTGTGGAGAACCTTCCCCGAAGGGCAGAGATCTGGTGCGGCATGGGTTGGACGCCGCGGTCGTGTGGAAAGCGGGTGTGGAGAATTTGCCGGGTGGAGGGGGCGGCGGCGCCAAACTCCGCCGAAACCGCGAGTTTTCCGCAGCTCAGCGGAAGTGTTCCGCAAACGTCGTGAGGGTTGCGTCGAGCGAGGGGTTGGTGCGGCGCTCCTCGGTGATGGTCTCGACCGAGTACATCACGGTGGAGTGGTGCTTGGCGAAGAGCTTGCCGATCTCCGGGTAGGAGAGGGACAAGATCTCGCGAATGAGGTACATCGCGACCTGGCGGGGAAACGCCACCGAGCGGCGGTTGTCGCGGCCCTTGAGGTCGGCGACCTTGACCCCGTAGTGGTGGGCGACGAAGCGGATGATGTCGGGCGCGGCGATGCGGCGCTCCTGTGGAAGGAGCGGGGAAAGCGCGTTGCGGGCCGTCTCGAGGTTCGCGGGCTGGCTGGTCAGGGTGCAGTAGACGATGACGCGGTTCAGATACCCCTCGAGCTCGCGCACGTTTTCCCGGACGCGGCGGGCGACGAACAGGACGACGTCGTCGGGGAGGTCGAACCCCTCGCCGTGCGCCTTCTCGCGGATGATGGCGCACTTCGTCTCGAGGTCGGGGGGCTGGATGTCGGCGACGAGGCCCCAGACGAAGCGCGTGCGCAGCCTGTCCTCGAGCCCCTGGATCAAGGCCGGGGGGGTATCGGAGGTGAGGACGATCTGGTGCCCGGCCTCGTGCAGCGTGTTGAAGGTGTGGAAGAACTCCTCCTGGGTGCGCTCCTTGCCGGCGAGGATGTGGACGTCGTCGAGGAGGAGGACGTGGATCGAGCGGTAGGCGTCCCGAAACGCCGCCATGCGCTGCAGGCGGATCGAGTTGATCAGCTCGTTGACGAAGTGCTCGGTGGGGACGTAGCGGATGCGGGCGCGCGGGGTGCGGGCCAGGATCTCGTTGCCGATCGCGTGCAGGAGGTGGGTCTTGCCGAGGCCCGAGCCGCCGTACAGGAACAACGGGTTGTACGCGCGCCCGGGGTTCTCCGCGACGGACTGAGCGGCGGCGCGCGCGAACTGGTTCGACGGTCCGGGGACGAAGGTGGCGAAGGTGTACCGAGGGTTGAGCGGCGTGCCGCCGTGGGCGGGGGCGGCGGCCGCGGGGCTCTCGCTCGCGAGCTCGAACGCGACGGTCACGGCGGTGCCGGCCACCTGCGTGGCGAACTCCTGCAGGAGCGGCAGGTAGTGGTCGCGGACGTAGTCGGCGTACACGCGCGACGGCGCGACGACGGTGAGACGGCCGCTGGCGGCGCGGGCCGTGAGCGGCGCCAGCCAGACCTCGAACTCTTCCGCGGCGAGGCGGCTGCGGAGGAGATCCTTGACGGCAGGCCAGAGGGTGGAGGTTGGCATCTTGGAGCCCGACGGGCCCGAAGAGAATATCACGGGGGCGCCGCCGATAGCGGACCAACTTTCCGGTCGGGGGGCCCGCGGCCGCTCCACCCAACCGCCCGGCCGCTCTTGCCCCCCGGGCCCCCCGCGAGCCACGGCGGAGCCGCGTCTCGCCCGGCGTTGCGCTGCGGCGGCTCGCGTGCTCATGTGGCCTCCGGCCACACTCCGCCGCGTCCGCCTCGGGCGCCTTGCGGCTGGCCCACTCTCGGCGGCGCGGCTACACGCCCCAGGCTCCGACGCCCTGCCTTTCGGCGAAGCGTTCGATTCTTCAGGTGTCATCCCCGCGAACGCGGGGATCCAGGCGGCCTTTGTGAGGCGGTGGCTGGGTTCCCGCTTGCGCGGGAACGACGACAAGCGGAAGCCGCGCGGCCTGCGGCCGGCGCAGCCGGCTCGGATCACCGACCAAACACTCTACCAAACAACTGACCAGTAACGATTAACGACGGACAACATCGTCCTTCCTATTCGATCTTTCGTGTCCCCAATGTAGGGGCGGCCTTGCGGCCGCCCGTGAGCGGCCCCACCCCCAGCACGCGGTTTCGCGGCGTTTCGGACCACGGACCACGGACCACGGACGACGTATCTCTTCTCGGGTTGACCACGGACGCAAGCAGGCGTAAACTCACCATTCCCCGTCGCATGGCGCCGGGGGTGGCAAGGGGTGAGAATATGAAGCGGACATTCCAGCCGAACAACCGGCGCCGGAAGAAGACCCACGGGTTTCGGGCGAGGATGAGCACGCCCGCGGGACGGCGCGTGCTCGCGGCGCGCCGCCGGAAGGGGCGGAAGCGCCTGACTCCCTGAGCCGGCCGGAGGCGTTCTGGACAGGCTGCTGCGCCGTTCGGACTTCAAGCGCGTCTACGCCGGTGGGGCCAAGGTCGTCGGGAGGTACTTCGTCATCTTCGCGCTTGCGGGGGAGGGCGAGGTGCGCCGTCTCGGGATCACGGCGACCCGCAAGATCGGCGGGGCGGTGGTTCGCAACCGGGCCCGGCGCCGCATCCGCGAGTTGGCGCGAACGCGCGAGGAAGTGCTCGCAGGGTGGGGCGGTGAGATCGTGGTGAACGTCCGGCGCGCGTGCGCCGAGGTGGCGTGGGGCGCTCTGGCGGAGGAGTTCGAGCGGTGCATGAAGAGGGCAACGACCGCTCCGCGGCCGCCCGCGCCGTGATGGCTGCGCTGGCCGGGTACAAGCGGTGGGTTTCGCCGCTGCTGCCGCCGGCGTGCCGGTTCGCACCCACGTGTTCCGAGTACATGCAACAGGCGATCGGTGTGCATGGGCTGAGGCACGGCCTCTGGCTCGGGGTGCGCAGGCTGGGCCGCTGCCACCCGTGGAACCCCGGCGGCTACGATCCGGTGCCGCCGCGCGAAAGGGGCTAGTCGATGGAAAAACGCGTGCTGCTGGCGGCGGTCCTCTCCGGAATCGTGGTGATCATCTGGTTCTCGTTGTTCGCGCCGAAGCCGCCGAGCGCTCCGGCCGGGGCGCCACCGGTTGCCACGGGTGCGGCCAGTCCGGCGGGCACTCCTGCGGGCGCGCCAGGCCCTGCTGTCCAGGAAGCCGCAACGCCGGCGGTTCCGGCTGGTCCAGTGGTGGCGGCGGAGGTTGGGGAGGACACGACCCCGATCGCGCTCGCGGGCGACGGCTGGCACGCCACCGTGGATCCGAAGGGCGGGGTGATCTCCTCGCTCATCCTCGATGGGTACCGCGACGACGCCGGGGCGCCTCTGGAACTGGTCCGCGCCGGCGGCGCGCCGCCGCTGTCGGTTGCCGCCCCCGGAGCCTGGAATGAGGCGCTGTATAAGGTGACGCGCGAGGACGGCGGCGTCCGGTTGCGCTGGAGCGACGGAGCCGGGAACTGGGTGGAGAAGAAGATCGCGGCCGGGAAAGGGAAGTTCGCGGTTGAAGTCGAGGTGCGCTCGGGCGGGGTCCCGGCGCGGGCCGGTGTGGTGATCGCGACCGGGATCGAGAAGACGCTCAAAATCGACCAGCAGGGGAGGTTCGGCGGCGAGAGCGCGGTCGTGAGGGTGAACGGCAAGGTGGAGCGGGTGCTGGCCGCGAAGCTGGACGTCGCGCAGTCGCTGCGGGGCGCGATCGACTTCGCCGGCGTCGAGGACCAGTACTTCCTCCTCGCGCTGCTGCCGAATGACGCGGCGGCCGAGGTGCGGATCGCGCGCTCCGGTACCGGGCCGACGGCCCTGCCGCAGGTCGTCGTGGTGGGCATCAACGGGGCGGTGGCCGGGACGCTGTACGCCGGCGCCAAGGATCGCACCATCCTGCTCGGGTACGGGCGCGGGCTCGCGGAGACGCTCTCGTTCGGCATCTTCGGCTTCCTCTCGGTCGGCTTCCTGGCGGCGCTGCGCTGGATCTACGGCTGGGTCGGAAACTGGGGGGTCGCGATCATCGTCCTCACCGCCGGGATCCGCATCCTGCTCTTCCCGCTCAACCACAAGAGCGCCGTGGCGATGAAACGGATGCAGGTGCTGCAGCCGAAGATGAAGGCGATCCAGGACCGCTACAAGGACCGGGCGAAGAAGGACCCCAACGTCCGCACCCGGATGAACCAGGAAGTGATGAATCTGTACAAGGAGGAGGGCGTCAACCCAATGGGCGGCTGCCTGCCGATGCTGGTGCAGCTGCCGATCCTGTGGGCCCTCTACTCGCTGTTCGCCTACGCCATCGAGCTGCGGCAGGCGCCGTTCGTGTTCTGGATCCACGACCTGGCGGCGAAGGACCCGACGTACATCACCCCCATCCTGATGACCGCCTCGATGGTGCTGCAGCAACGGATGGCGCCGCAGGTCGGCGATCCCGCGCAGAGGCGGATGTTCATGTTCATGCCGTTCATCTTCGGTTTCATGTTCATGAGCTTCCCGGCCGGGCTGGTGCTGTACTGGCTGGTCAACAACCTGTTCACCATCGGGCAGCAGCTCCTCACGGAGCGCATGATGACGGCGAAGGCGTCGGCACAGCCGAAGTGAAACCGAGGCGGGGACTCGACCGGGCGAGCTGGGCGGCTCGGCTCGCCTCGGAGGGGCTGCCGGCCGGACTCGCGGATCGCCTGGCGAGCTACCTCGAGCTCCTCGGGCGCTGGGGCGGCGCGGTGGACCTGTTCGGCGGCGCGGACCCCGGCGGGCTGCTGACCTCCCTGGTGCGCGACGCCCTGGCGGCGCTGCCGCACCTCGGCGAGACGGACACCCTCATCGACATCGGAAGCGGGAACGGGTTTCCCGCGATACCCCTGCTGGCGGCGCGCCCCGGCGTGCGCGGCGTGCTGTTGGAACCGCGCGAGCGGCGGTGGGCGTTCCTGAAGGAGGCGGTGCGCGAACTCGGCCTGGCGGCGGACGTGCGGCGGGAGCGCGTGGCCGAGCACGCGGGCGGCGGCTACGACGTGGCGACGGTCCGGGGCGTCGGCTTCGAGGCGTGGCTCCCGGATGCGTCCCGCCTGGTGAAGGCGAGCGGCCGGTGGCTGTGGTGGACGAGCGCGGCCAACGCGGCGGCGCTCGCCGGACGGGTGCCCGAGGGGCGTGTGTTACCCTTCCCGCTGTCGGATCCGGCGCATGGCGTGTTGGCGGTCTGGCGCCGATGTTCCACGTGAAACATTCTGGAGAAATCTTGAAGAATCAAAGGGTTGTGGCCATCGCAAACCAGAAGGGCGGGGTCGGCAAGACCACCACCGTCATGAACCTCGGGGCGGCGCTCGCCGCCTGCGAGCAGACGGTCCTGGCGCTCGATCTCGACCCCCAGTCGAACTGCTCTTCCGGGCTGGGGTGGGCGGGCGAGGGCCCGACCTCGTACGAGGTCCTGGAAGGGCTCACCCGGCTGCGGGACGCAGCGGTCGCCACGCGCTTTCCCGGTCTCGACCTGCTCCCGGCGCGCCGCGACCTGGTCGGCGCCGAGGTCGAGCTTCTCCCCGACCCGGAGCGGGCCCAGCGGCTGCGCCAGGCGCTCGCCGCATCCCCGACCGATCACCAGTGGGTCCTCATCGACTGCCCGCCGTCGCTCGGCCTGCTCACGCTCAACGCGCTCGTCGCCGCCGACGCGGTGCTGATCCCGATCCAGTGCGAGTACTTCGCGCTCGAGGGGGTGAGCGAGCTGATGCGGACGCTCGACCGCGTCCGGGCGGCGTGGAACCCCGAGCTCGCGGTGGACGGGGCGGTGCTGACGCTGTACGACGAGCGCGTCAGCCTCTCGCACCAGGTCGTCGACGAGGTGCGGCGGTTCTTCGGCGAGGCGGCGTTCGCCACGGTCATTCCCCGCAACGTGCGGCTGGCCGAAGCGCCGTCGTTCGGCCGGACGATCCTGGAGTACGACATCCGCAGCCGCGGGGCGCAGGCGTACCTCGCCCTGGCCGAGGAGATGCTGCGGAGGCGGAGGGCGCATGAAGCGGTCCGCGTTGGGTAAGGGGATCTCGGCGCTGATCCCCGAGGGCGCTTCCTTGCGTCCCGGCACGGTGACCGAGGTGGCGATCGGCGAGATCCGCCCCAACCCGCTGCAGCCGAGAAGGCAGTTCGCCGCGGCGAGCCTCGAGGAGCTGGCGGCTTCGATCCGCGAGCATGGGCTCTTGCAGCCGGTGGTGGTGAGCCGCTCGCCCGCCGGCGGCTACGAGCTGATCGCGGGGGAGCGCCGCTGGCGCGCCTCGCGCCTGGCGGGCCTCGAGCGGATCCCCGTCGTGCTGCGCGACGCGGTCGCGGACACCGACCAATTGGCCCTCGCCCTGATCGAGAACCTGCAGCGCGAAGACCTCACCCCGATCGAGGAGGCCCGGGCCTACCACCACCTGCGCGCCGAGCTCGGCCTGGCGCAGGAGGCGATCGCGGCCCAGGTGGGGAAGGACCGCTCGACGGTCGCCAACGCATTGCGCCTGCTGCAGTTGCCACTATCTGTTCAGGAGATGGTGGACGCCGGCGAGCTGTCGGCCGGCCACGCACGCGCCCTCGCCGGCGTGAGCGGAGCCGAGCGTCAGGAAGAGCTGGGGCGGCGGTGCGCCCGCGAGGGATGGAGCGTGCGCGAGCTCGAGCGGCGGTTGCAGCCGCCGCCGCAACGGACGAAGCGGAGCGCCGATCCCGAGACGGCGGCGGCCGCCGAACGCCTGGCGCTGGCGCTCGGCGTCCGGGTCGAGATCAACCGGCGTCGGCGCGGCGGCGAGATCCGCCTGCGCTTCGCGAGCGAGGAGGAGCTCATCCGGCTCTTCCGGCTGCTCGCCGGGGAGAAGCGATGAAGAAGAGTCAGGGAACGCTCAACGGTTTCTTGGATCAAGGGTGCGCGATCAGGGGCGACGTGGTGTTCTCCGACCTGCTGCGCGTGCACGGCCAGGTCAGCGGCACGGTCACCAGCGAGCACGAACTCCTCGTCGGGGAGGGCGGCGTCGTCGAGGGGGAGATCGCGGTCGGGCGCCTGGTGGTCGCGGGCACCGTGAAGGGCACCGTGCGCGTCAAGGAAAGCCTGATGATCCACGGGACCGGCCGGGTGCAGGCCGAGGTGTTCGCCCCCAAGCTCATCGTCGACGAGGGCGGGGTGCTCGAGGGCTTGGTCCACATGACGCGATGCGACAACCCTTCCGAGCCACCCACTTGACATCAGACTCAGAAGCGATTAGCGTGACCTCCTGAGTGAAATTGAGACGCGTATTGGGAGGGCACGATGAAGCGAGCCGAAAAGTTCTTCATCCAGTATTTGCGTGACAACAACCTCAAGGTGACCAAAGAGCGCCTGATGCTCCTCGATGAACTCTTCGAGTCCACCGGGCACCTCGACGCCGATTCGTTGCTCTTCCAGCTGCGCAACCAGGGCAAACGAGTCTCGCGCGCGACGATCTACCGCACCCTCGACCTGCTGGTCCAGTGCGGCCTGGCGCGCAAGTCGCGCCTGGGACGCGAGCACTACGTGTACGAGCGCGTCACCCCGGGGAAGCGGCACGACCACATGGTGTGCACCAGCTGCGGCCGGATCATCGAGTTCTACGACGCCGACCTCGACGAGCGGCAGCGCGACGTCTGCCTCGAGCACGGCTTCCGGCCCAGCTTCTACAGCCTGCAGATCCAGGGGCTGTGCGCCGAGTGCCAGAAGAGCGAGTGACCCCTCCGCCGAGTTGGCCCGCGCCGGCCGCGCGTTCGTCTGTCGAGCGTGCTTGACGCCGGCGCCGCAACCGCCGAGCCGGATGCCTGCAAGGTCGAGCACCTCCTCTCAAGGGCCGCAGTTCGCGGCGTGCCGCTCATGTTTCCGAACGGAGCAGTCAGGCGGAACGGTTCTGAGGAGTACTGCGCGTGTGACGCTACTGGACGAGGTTGCCTCGCGGCGCGTGCGGCAGCACTTGCGCAGCGGGGCCTGAGGAGCCAGAGCCCGCCTGCGCCGCAACGCCGAGAACCGCCATTGCCGCGTTCCGGGCTAGTGGTTTGCGGCGCCCGCGGCGAGCTCCTTGACGAGGTTGCCGACGACCGCCTTGGCGTCCCCGAACACCATCAGGGTGCGGTCCATGTAGTACAGCTCGTTGTCGATGCCGGCAAAGCCCGGGCTCATGGAACGCTTGACGACCATCACGGTGCGCGCCTTGTCCACGTCGAGGATCGGCATACCGTAGATCGGGCTCGACTTGTCATGGCGCGCCGCCGGGTTGGTAACGTCGTTGGCCCCGATCACCAGGGCGACGTCGGCCTGCGCGAAGTCGGAGTTCACGTCGTCCATCTCGGCGAGCCGGTCGTACGGGATGTCGGCCTCCGCGAGCAGCACGTTCATGTGCCCCGGCATGCGGCCGGCGACCGGGTGGATCGCGAACTTCACCTCGACGCCGAGCTTGGTCAGGGCGTCGAACAGCTCGCGGACCTTGTGCTGCGCCTGCGCGACCGCCATGCCGTAGCCCGGAACCACGATCACGAGGCCCGCGTTCGCCAGGATCGGCGCGGCTTCCTCCGCCGTGGCGCTGCGGACGATCCTCTCCTCGGCCGCCGCCGCCGAGGCCTGGACCTGGCCGAACGCGCCGAACAGCACGTTGGCGAACGACCGGTTCATGGCGCGGCACATGATGATCGAGAGGATCAACCCGGACGAGCCGTCGAGGGCGCCGGCGACGATCAGCAGGCGGTTGTCGAGCACGAACCCCATGGCGCAGGCGGAGAGCCCGGCGTACGAGTTCAGCAGCGAGATCACGGTGGGCATGTCGGCGCCCCCGATCGGGATGATCAGCAGGACGCCGAATGCGAGCGCGAACGCGCCGAACACCGGGAACAGCCACGTCCGCGCCGGGCTCGCGACCAACACGACGCCGGCGGCGACCGCGAGAGAGAGGAGCGCCAGGTTGACGACGTTCTGGCCGCGGTACGTGATCGGGCGGGTCGGCAGGATGTCCTGCAGCTTGCCGAACGCCATCAGCGACGCCGTAAACGTCAGAAACCCGAGCAGCACCTCGAGCGTCAGCGCCGACATCGTGAAGGCGTCGATCTTCGGCGTGCGCACGTAGAACTCGGAGGTGCCGACGAGCGCGGCCGCGAGCGCGCCGAAGGCGTGCGACAGGGCGGTCCGCTGCGGCACCGCGGTCATCGGCATCATCGCCATCGGCACGCCGATGATCGTGCCCAGCACGAACGCGACCGCGATCCAGCGGTAGCTGACGATCTCGGGCCGCAGCAGCGTCCCGCCGACCGCGAGCGCCATGCCGACCACGCCGACGATCACGCCGCGGCGGGCGGTGTGGACCGCGGACAGCCACTTGAGCGCCAGGATGAACGACGCCGCGGCCGCGAGGTAGATGAGCGGGATGACCTTGTCGATCATCGCTTGCCCGTCCCGCTCTTCTTGAACATCTTGAGCATCCGGTACGTGATCAGGTACCCGCCGACGATGTTGATCATCGAGCAGGTCACCGCCACGGTGCCGAGCACGGTGGAGAGCGGGCTCTCCTGCTTTCCCGCCACCAGGATCGAGCCCACGACCGCGATCGCCGAGATCGCGTTGGTGAGCGACATCAGCGGGGTGTGCAGCAGCGGCGAGACCCTGCGGATGATCTCGAGTCCGAGGAACGTCGCGAGCATGAACACGAACAGCGAAACCTCGAAGTCGGAGCTCATGCGGTTGTCCCCTCCCCCGAGGGCTTTGGCGCGGCCTGGCCGGCGCGGACCTGCCCCGCGTGGGTCACCAGGCAGCCCTTGATGATCTCGTCATCGAGGTCGAGGTCGAACGCCCCGTCCTTCCAGAAGGCGAGCACGAACGCCGTGAGGTTGCGCGAGTAGAGCGTGCTGCCGTGCCAGGGGACCTCGGAGGGAGGGTTCTCCGGCCCGCAGATCGTCACCCCGTGCGCCACGACGGTCTGCCCGGGCACGGTCAGCTCGCAGTTGCCGCCCGCCTCGGCCGCGAGGTCCACGATCACGGAACCGGGCTTCATCGCCTCGACCATCGCCGCCGTGATCAGGCGCGGGGCCGTCACCCCGCCGATCAGGGCGGTCGTGATCACGACGTCGGAGGCGGCGCAGCGCTCGGCGATCAACTCGGCCTGCTTGCGGTAGAAATCGGCGGACAACTCTTTGGCGTAGCCGGAGGCGTCCTGCCCTTCCTCGGCGACGGCCCCGACGAACTTGGCGCCGATGCTCTCGACCTGCTCCTTGACGGCCGGCCGCGTGTCGGTCGCCTCCACCGCCGCGCCGAGGCGGCGCGCGGTGGCGATCGCCTGCAGCCCGGCCACCCCGGCGCCGATCACGAACACCTTGGCCGGGAACACCGTGCCGGCCGCGGTCATCAGCATCGGGAAGTAGCGCGGCAGCGTGTCGGCCGCGAGCAGCGCCGCCTTGTAGCCCGCGATGTTGGCCATCGATGAGAGCGTGTCCATCGACTGCGCCCGGGTGATGCGCGGGATCAGGTTGACGGCGAAGGCGGTGATGTTGCGCGCGGCCAGCATCGCCACCACATCCGGGTGCCGCGCCGGCACCAGGGTGCCGAGCAGCATCGCGCCATCGCGCATGAGCTCGGTCTCGTGCGTACCCAGTGCCTGGTTGAGTGCGGGCGCCTGCACCTTGACCACGAGGTCTGCGCCGGCGTACAGCGTCGGCGCATCCGCTTCCAACGTGGCGCCCGCCTCGGCAAACTCGGAGTCGGTGAAGAACGCGCGCTCGCCGGCGCCGCGCTCGACGGACACCGCGATTCCCGCCTTGACGAGCTTGCGTACGGATTCGGGGACCAGCGCGACCCGGCGCTCCCCGGACCGGATCTCCCGTGGCACCGCGATCCTCATCGGTGACCTGCCTCCAGACGAGACATGAACCTCATCTCGCACTCGGGAAACGACCGCTGGTGCGCGCTATTCCCGCGGTGTCCCAGCCCTCCCGCGGCCTCCGTCACCTACCCTATCGCGGGAGACGGCGGCGAACGACGCGCAGCACGCTCGCCTCCGGGAAGACCAGCGTGGCGCCCTCGACCGCGGCCGTGAGCGGGCTTCCGAGCCCGTCGCTGATCGACACTGCCACCGGCTGATCGGAGAACACCACCACGGTGTTCGGCCTGGGGACCTTCGCGGCGGTCGCGAACGTCACGGCGGCGAGCTGGTCGTCGCCCTCGGGGAACGTCTGGCCGGCGGGAAGGGCGAGCGTGATCCCGAGGCGGCCCGATGAGGCGTCCGAGTCGTCCACCGTCAGCACGGCCGCCGAGGCGCCGCCGCCGGCCGCGACGGAAGGCGCGCTCAGCACGGCGGGATCGAACGCGAGAGAAAAGCTCACCTCGCGCTCATCCCCCAACGCCGACATCACGATCGACAGAGCGGTCGGGGAGCCGGGGGTTAGCGACGAAGCGACGGCGCGCAACCGGCGCGGCCCAAGGACCGCCGTCACCGTTAGGAACTGAGTGAAGGCCATCCCGTCCTGGCTGGTCGCGGAGAACGTGACGTGTCCCTCCTGCGAACCGGGGGCCAAGGCGCCCGCCGCCACGGTGACGACCGGCTGCGTCGCGATCGCCGCCTCATCCGGCGTGACGACGAGCCACGGCACGTCGGGGACCGCGGTCCAGCTCAAGTTGTAGGGACCCGCGAGCGTGGCGGGGACCGTGCGGTCGGCAAGGTGACCCGAATCCACGCCGACGCGGAGCGCCGACGGCTCAACCGTCAGGCCGGCGGGTCGGGCCACCGCCGCCTGCAGCATGTCGAACGCCGGCCCGGCGCCCGGCACGTAGTCCGCGACCACGACCGTGTGGAGGGCGTTCCACGCGACGCCGGACAGGGCGTCCGTGTCGAGCGTGGCGCTGGTGACGCCGTCCGGCGCCAGCGGGGACGTGAGGTCGAGCCACGGGGCGGCTCGCATGATCCGCCCCGTCACGCCCACATGCTTGTCCTCGTACACGAGAGCGTGCAGCGCCGCCTGGTTCGTCGAGGCGGAGAGCGTCGTGCCGGAGGTGTTGCGCAGCCGCGCGTACACCCGCATCCGCGTCCCGACCTGGCGCGCGTACGCCTCGATCTCCGCCTGGGGCGGGCGGATCAGCTCGGCGTCGACGAGCCTCCCGTAAACGGTCGCAAAGGCCCCTACGTCCCCGGTCGTGATCCGGTGCCCGGAGTCCAGGATCGCGAGCGGCAGGTAGGCGGTCCCATCGTTGAACGCGGCCCAGAACCGGCTGATCCGACTGCCGATCGGCGCGTCCACGTTCTGCTCGATGAAGACAGCGCGCCCACCGTACTGGAGGGCGAGAGCGTCGATCGCCGGACCGGCGACCTGGCACATCGGTCAGGTGAAGCGCGTAAAGTCCTCGAACACCACCAGGCGGGTCGCCGGACCTTCCGGGGAACCCTCCTGCGCGACGGCGATGCCCGCCGCTCCGGCCAGCGCCAGCGCCGCCACGAGCCACGCCCCCGATCGTCGTACCGTCGCCATCGCCGCACCTCCCGCCCGATTCGCGATCAAAAAGAGATAGGAGTTCTCTTGACTCCGACCGATTCTACCCACGGCCGAGGCGCGGTCAAGGCGGAGCGCGCCTAGCTGAAGCGGATGCGGGCGAAGCGCCGCTTGCCGACCTGGATGAGGTGCCCGCTGCCGGGACGCGCGTCGAGCGTCGCGAACGGGTCGCGCACGGTCTCGCCGGCGAGCTTCACCCCGCCCTGCTGGAGCAGGCGGCGCGCCTCCGCGTTGCTGGGCGCGAGCGCCGCCAGCACCAGGACCTTGACGACCGGGAGGGGCTCCGCGGAGGCCGGGAGCACGACCTCGGCGACCTCGTCGGGGACCTCGCGCTTCTGGTGGACGGTGCGAAAGTGGGCTTCGGCCGTCGCTGCGGCCGGTGCGTCGTGGAAGTCGGCGGTGATCGTGCGGGCGAGCTCGAACTTCACGTCCATCGGGTGGCGCTCGCCGTTCGCGACCGCCTTCTTGAGCGCCTCGACCTGGGCGGGGGCGAGGTCGGTGCACAGCGTCCAGTAGCGCCACATGAGGGCGTCGGACACCGACATGAGCTTGCCGAACATCTCCTCCGGCGCGTCCTCGACCGCGACGTAGTTGCCGAGCGACTTGGACATCTTCTCGACGCCGTCGAGGCCCTCGAGCAGCGGCAGGGTCATGACGATCTGCGGCGGCAGGCCGAGCTTGCCCATCAGGTCGCGACCGACCAGCAGGTTGAACAGCTGGTCGGTGCCGCCGAGCTCGACGTCGGCCTTGAGCGCCACCGAGTCGTACGCCTGCGCCACCGGGTAGAGCAGCTCGTGCAGCGAGATCGCCTCGCCGGCCGCCAGCCGCTTCGCGAAGTCGTCGCGCTCGAGCATCTGCGCCAGCGTCACCCTGGCGGTCAGGCGGATCCACTCCTCGCTCGTGAGCGCGCCGAGCCAGCGCGCGTTGAAGTCGATCACCGTCGCGCGCGGGTCGAGGAGCTTGAAGATCTGGCGCTTGTACGTCTCGGCGTTGGCGGCCACCTGCTCGCGGGTGAGCTGCGGCCGGGTCGCCTTCTTGCCGGTGGGGTCGCCGATCATGCCGGTGAAGTCCCCGATCAGGAACACCACGCGGTGGCCGAGCTGCTGGAAGTGCCGCATCTTGCGGATCACGACCGCGTGGCCGAGGTGGAGGTCGGGAGCGGAGGGGTCGAAGCCGACCTTGACCGTGAGCGGGCGCTGTTCGCGCTGGGCGGCGAGGAGGCGGGCCTCGAGGTCCTCGGGGCGCACGACGTCCACGCACCCCTTGAGCAGGAGGTCCATCTGCTCCTTGATCGCAGGCCTTGCCTCAACCATGACGCCTCCCGGCACCCTCGGCGCTTCAGCCCCTGGGCGGGCCGGATTTTCGCACAGTGGCCTTGCCGGGTCGCGGCGCCGGCGGCGGCGGCGCCTGGCCGCGGGCGTAGCGCGCCAGCTTCTCCCACGCCGGGAGGGCGGCGATCGCCTTGCCGACCTCGGCCGGTTCGGCCCCGAGGAGGTCGGCCTCGGTCGGCACGAAGGGGAGGAACGCAGCGGCCGCGGCGCGCGCCGTGGCCGCCGCGGCGTCGCCGTAGAACGCGGCCAACACCTCGCGCGCCGCGGTCGCGACCTCGCCGGCCGCGGTCTTCGGCGCGACGGCCTTCTTCCACACGCCGGCGAGCCTGGTGTCGAGCGCGGGCACGTGGGGGCCGCCCGCGGCTGCCACGGTCAGCACCAGCCTCCCGGCCGGCGCCAGCAGCATCGTCGTGATCCCGGCCTCGAGCGCGAGCCGGTCGCGCAGCAGTTGCGCCGCGACCATGCCGGCGGCGGTGGGGGGCAGGTCGACCACCCCCACGACCTCGGGGGCGTCGGCGCTGACGGTCCAGTTCAGCCCCGGCCCGCCGGTCGCGGCGCCGGCGGTCACCTGCCCCGGAGGGATGCTGCCGAAGAACTTGCCGGCGGCCTCGCCGCCGACCTCGAGGTCGGCCGGCAGCGCCAGCGCGATGGAGAACGCCTCCCCCGCCGGAACGTCCGCCAGGCCGAGCGAGCGCATCACGACCGCTTCGAGGTCGTCGTGGGCCGCCGGCCGCACCGACGTGACGCCGTCGCTCATCTGCTCGACGACATCGGTGAGCGCGGCCGCGGGCGCAGCGACGGCGACCGCCGGAACCCCGGCCAGCTCCCGCACCGTGGTCACCCAACCCTTGCGGGCCGCGGCGGTGGCCGCGGCCGCCACGACCTCGTGGCCGGCGCGCGGCGCGACGTTGCCGAGCGCGACGGCGACCACGCCGATGTCGCCCGGGATCCAGCGCAGCTGGACGACCGCACCGTTGTCGAGCGTCTGCCGCGCCTCGTCCTGCGCCCGCCGCTCCTGCTCCACGACGGTCGCGAAACCGGCGTGGCCGCCGAGGACCTCGCGCGCGAGCTCGGCGAGGGTGGCGGCGTCGACCACCGGCGTGGCGAGCACCGCGGCGACCCGCCCGCCGAGGGCGAGGCGCTCCGCGAGATCGCGCGCCACCGGTCCGCCGCGGACGGCGGCCTGGGTTGCGCGCGCCTGGCAGGCGGCCAGGGCGCGCGCCACCTCCTCGGTCGTGGCCGGCGTGGACGCGAGCGCGGCGAGGCGCTGGCGGAGGCGCCGGACGAGCGCGCGCGGGTGCTCGTTGGCGGCCGCCAGACGGACCACCATGCGGGCGCAATCGTCCTGCAGCTCGCTCTCCACCATGACGTCGGGGAACTCGGCGGCGAGACGCGTCTGGACCCAGGCCACGAGTGCCGGGACGAGGTCCGCGCGTGGGTCGTCGGGGGCAGGGAGCGCGAAGACGAGTTCGACGCGGTCCGGGCTGCCCAGTTGCACCGCCACGCCGCCGTCCGCCAGCACGCAGCGGCTGCGCGGCAGCGGCCGCGCCGGGACCGCGTCGAGGGCCGCCAGCGCGTCCTGGAGTTCCCGCGCCGGGACCGCTCCGAGCGCGACGAAGGCGCCGGCGCCGCTCGCCGCGAGTTGAGCGGCGAGATCGGCGACGGCCTGCGGCGCCAGCAGAGACGGCACCGTCACGCCCCACAGCTGGGCGCCGCGGCGCGGCCGCACCTCGACGGGGAACCCGGCGATCGCGGCCGGGGCGACGGCATCGGCGGGCACCACGGCGGCGAGGTGCTCGACGTCGCCGCCGACCACCTCGACCACCGCGACCGGCACGTCGCGGCCGGTCCGCCACTCGCTCGTGACCTGGGCGCCCGTCGGGAGCGCGGCGGCGAGCGTCACACCGAGCACCAACATGCGCTTGCCCATGGCCCTATCATAGCTGTCATGCGACTCTCTCCACTCTCGCCCCGCGTCGTCGCGCTCTCCTGGGGGACGGCGCTGATCCTCTGGCCGCTGGCGTGGCTGCTGCTCGCGGTGGCGCAGGGCGCCGGCACGGCGATGGCCGGCGGCGGCTGGATCGGCGTGGCGGTCCCGCTCGGCGCCCACCCTTGGGGCATCGTCAACGAGCCGAACGTCGCGTTCGCGGGTTCGCGCGCCGCCCTCTTCCTGTACTGGCTGGCGCCCCCCCTCCTGGCGCTCGCCGTCGCGGTCGTGGCGCCGACGCTGCTGCCGGTCCCGCCGGGCTGGCTCGCGGAGGTCGGCGTCTTCCAGATCGCGGTCGCGAGCTCGGTGCTCGGCCTCGGGGTGGCCGCCCGGTTGGGGGCCGCGGACGGACCGGCGGCGGGCCTCGCGCTGTTCTGGGGCGTGCCGGTGCCGGTCTTTCAAGTGGTGTCGGCGCTGCTCGGAGTGATCGTCGTCCAGCTGGCGGTCGCCCGCTTCGCCGGCCACCTCTGGAGCGAGCCCAACGGCCCGACGCGCTCGCGCCGTCTGCTGGCCGCGGTGGTGCACGTCTTTCCGCCGGCCGTCTGCTGGGCCGCCGCCGTGCTGGCGCTCGGGTGGGCGCTGCCGCCGGGCGCCTTGCTCGGCGGCGGTGCGGTGCTGGCGGGCGCCTTGTTCGGGGCGTGGCACTGGATGCCGCGCTCGCCGTTGCGGCCCCGGCCCGAACTGACGGTCTGGCGGGTGGCGGCGGTGTGGGTGGTGGCGGTGGTCGTGTTCGGCGCCGCGGTCTGGGCCGGGGCGCCGCGCCTCGGTCACGGCACGGCGCTGGTGTGGGGGGTCCCGGGGATGACGAACAACGTGCGCACCGGGATGGCCGTGGTCCGGCTCACGCCGCTCCCCGCCCCGAAAAAACCGCCGGCACGGTCAACGCCATGATCTTGGTGTCGAGCCAGAGCGACCAGTGGTCGATGTAGGCGAGGTCCAACTCCATCCACGTCGCGAAGTCGAGGTTGGAACGCCCGGAGATCTGCCACAGGCAGGTGATCCCCGGTTTCATCGCCAGGCGCCGGCGCTGCCACGGCTCGTACTGATCGACCTCCTCCGGGATCGGCGGCCGCGGCCCGACCAGCGCCATGTCGCCCACCAGGACGTTGAGGAACTGCGGCAGCTCGTCGAGCGACGAGCGCCGCAGCAGGCGGCCGACCGGCGTGACCCGGGGGTCCCCGGGCGCCTTGAACACCGGGCCGTCCATGACGTTGAGGTGTTCCACCTCGCCGCGCATCCGCTCGGCGTTCTCGACCATGGTGCGGAACTTGAGCAGCACGAAGCGGCGGCCGTGCAGACCGCAGCGCACCTGCCGGTAGAGCACCGGGCCGCGCGAGGTGAGGCGGACGGCGGCGACGATCAACAGCCACAGCGGCGAGAGCAGCAGCAGCGCCACCGCCGCCGCGACGACGTCGATGACCCGCTTGACGAACAGAGCGAACGGGGCGATCGGCGAGGTGGCGAAGGTCAGGAGGGGGATACCGTTGAGCGCCTCGACCTCGACGTGGGGCCGGAGGTGCGGGAACGGACGCAGCGCCACGCGCACCCGGATCCCGAGCTCCTGGCAGCGGACCAGCACCGGTTCGAGCTCCCCCAGCTCGCGGGTGGGCACCGCGAGCACGACCTCGTCCACGACCTCGTGGGTGAGCAGGTCGAAGAGGGAGCGGAGGTCGCCCACGACCGGGAACTCGCCGACCCGGGCGCAGCCGCACCCGTCGGTGTCCACCAGGCCGAGCAGGCGCAACCCCCAGACGCGGTGCGCCACGACCTGGCGCGCCACCGCGACCGCCTCGTCGCCGCACCCCACGACGACCACGACCCGCTCCGGCGCCTCGGCGAGCTTGCGGCCGATCGCGGTGCGCCGCTCGGCGACTCGCGCCGCGGCGAGCACGAGGCCGTTGATGAGGCCGAAGAGCAGGAGGAAGGGACGGGAGACGAAGTCCAGCCGCAACAGGTAGCTGGCCGCGGCGAGGACGAGCACGCCGATCACCGCGACCCGCATCTCCTTGAACGCCTCGCGGCGCAGCGAGAGCACCTCGCCGGGCGCGGTGAGGCGGTGCGCGGCGAGCAGGAGCATCCAGAGGGGGAGCACGACCGCGAGCAGGGGGAGGTAGTCGGAGAGCGGGTAGAGGCGGCCCGGGGAAGAGCGACGGGGCGATGCGCGGCAGGAGGTTGGAACGCAGCTGGTGGGCGAAGAGGAAGCTGCCGGCCGTGAGGGCGACGTCGAGGAGCAGTCGGCGGTAGGCGATCAGGCGCGCGGGCTCGCGGAGCACAACCCCTCCAGCACTCGTTCGTACGCGGCGGCCACGTCGTCCCAGCGGTAGCGCTCGGCCACGCGCGCCTGTGCCGCCGCGCCGAGGCCGTCGAACCGCCGGGGCGCGGCGAGGAACTCGGACAGCGCCGCGGTCAGGCCGCCGTCCGCGAAGGCGAACGGCACGCCGGCGCCGCCGGCGACCTCGCGGTTCGGCATGTTGTCGAGGAAGAACACCACGCGCCCGGCTCCCATCGCTTCTACGAGCGCCGGGTGGGTTCCGCCCACCTCGGTGGCGTGGATGTAGGCGCGGGCGTTGAACAGCAGCTGCCGGTACTCGTCGCCGTATACCGGGCCGGCGAGCACCACCCTAGGGTCCTCGGATGCGAGCCGGCGGACGCGGCGGATGAGGTCGTGTGCGTACGGGGCGCCTCCGACCAGCACGAGCGGGACGCCGCCGGGGACGGCGCGGTAGGCGGCCGCGACGCGGTCGGGGTTGTTCTCGGGCTCGAAGCGCGAGACGTAGAGCAGGTAGCCCTCCGGGGCGAGCCCGAGCCGGCGCAGCGCCGAGTCCCCCTCGGGGTGCGGCAGGTCGCCGCCGTACGGGATCATCACCGAGGCGCGCCGCCACGCCCTGCGGTAGTAGCGCTGGATCACGGCGGCGTCGGTCACGACCGCGTCCGCCCAGCGCGCCGACAGTCGCTCGCAGGCGCGGTAGTAGGCGCGCCCGAACCGGCCCCACTTGCGGCGCTTGCGCTCAAGGCCGTCGACGTTGAGCGCGACGCGCAGCCCGCGGGCGTGGAGGAGGGGGAGCAGCGGCGCATTGGCGGCGTTGCACAGCAGGACGACGTCGAACCGACGCCGGCTGACGTCGAGGCACGAAAGCAGCGTGTGGGAGAGCGTCTCCGCCGCCTTCACCCGCAGCGCCGGCAACGTGCGGACGCGGGCGCCGCGGTGGGCCGCGACGCCGGGCACCGCCGCGTGCGCGCGGGTGTAGACGGTCACCTCGTGCCCGGCCGCCGCCAGGCGGGCGGCAAGCTCCTCGGCGAACGTCTCGAAGCCGCCGTAGCGCGCGGGGATGCCGCGAGTGCCGAGGAGCGCGACGCGCATCACTCGAGCACCCGCCGCGTCCGTCCCCCCGGGAGGAACCAGCGCGTGAGGGCCCACCCCGGGACCAGCGCCCGCTCCGCGTTGGCTTCGCCGCGCGCCCGCTGCCGCCGCCGCAAACCCCACGCCTCGGAGAGGGCCGGCAGCGACGAGCGCTCCACCGTGAGGCACGCCGCCGCTACCGCGAGGTCGCGCAGCAGCCACCACGGGAAGCAGGCCAGCCGCCACCGCCAGTCGGCGTTCGACCAGCGCAACAGGAAGCGGTTGCGCACCGAGTGACGGTTGATCGCCTCGGTGCCGCGGCGCGCGAGTTCGGGCTTGAGCCCGCGGGCGTGCCAGGCGCGCGCCGCCGGCCAGTACAGGCAGCGCCAGCCGCGGCGCTGCAACCGCCACGCCAGGTCCGCGTCCTCACGGTAGGAGAAGAAGGTCTCGTCGAACACCTCGCCGGCAGGGTACGCCACATCCTCGAGCGCGGCGCGGCGGTAGAGCGCGGCCGCGCCGGAGGCGCCGAACACCCACGCGGGACGCTGCCAGCTCGCGCGGAGGGCGCGGCCGGAGCCGCGGTCGCGGTGCCGGCCCGCCGCGGTCACCACCATCCCGGCGGAGTCCACCGTGTCGCTCGCGGCCAACTCGCCGCCGTGCGCCCGCAGCAGCAGGCCGGTACCCGCGCCGGCCCGCTCGTCGCGAGCGGCCGCCGCGAGGAGCGCCTCGATGTAGTCGGGCGCGAGGCGGCAGTCGGGGTTGAGGGCGAGGACCCACGGCGCGACGGTGCGTCGGATCGCCTCGTTGGCGGCGGCGGCGAAGCCGCGATTCCCCTGCCAGCCGACGACCTCGGCGGGGAGCGTCCGCGTGAGTTCCTGTGCCAGCGCGAGCGAGTTGTCGCTCGAGGCGTTGTCCACGACCACGATCCGCTCGGGCGGGACGGTCTGGACCGCGAGCGCCGCGACCGTCGCCCGCAGGGTGTGGGCGTGGTTGTGGAGGACGATAAACGCGGCGACGCCGCTCACGGGACCACCACCAAGCGGTCGAGCACCGCCTCGCCTCCGGCCGGCGCCGCGAGGAGGATGCGCAGGCGGTGGCGGCCGGCT
This sequence comes from uncultured Acidobacteriota bacterium, assembly GCA_963727205.1. Classification (GTDB taxonomy): domain Bacteria; phylum Acidobacteriota; class Thermoanaerobaculia; order Thermoanaerobaculales; family Thermoanaerobaculaceae; genus RBG-13-68-16. Next base: position 62,766 of record CAVSFQ010000042.1, read on the forward strand.
GCGGGGACGGCGGGGAGCGTGACCGCACCCGGCGCGACGGCGGCCACGCGCATGTCCACAGGCGCGGCGCCGTCCCAGCTCACGGCGAGCTCGGCGCCGCGCTGCGCCGGCCCCTCGAGCCACCCTTCGAGACGCACGCGGGCGTGGGCGGGCAGGTTGAGCGGCGCCTCGATGCCGTCGCCCTCGCGCAGCCGCCAGCCGTTTGGGACCGAGTAGCGGGCGAACGTCCCCGCCGGCGGCTCCGCGGTGCCGCCAAGGTGCGTCACCTGCGGGTCCTCCAGCTCGACGACCCGGTCGGTGCGCTGGGTAAGCACGACGATGACCGCGGCTGCCGCCACCAGGGCGAACGCCACCGTGCTGCGGGCGAGGCCACGGCCGAGATGGGGAAAGCGCCACGCCGCGAGTACGACGACGAGAGCCGCCGCGGTGACGAGGAGCGGGACCACGACGGTGGCGGGGCCGGGGCGCAGGAACGACGGCGCGAAGCGGCGGGCGTCGGCGGCGAAGCGGCGGGCGAGGGCGTCGGCGAGCCACCAGCCGCCGTCGCCGGGGTTCACGGTGAGGTGCGGCCGGGTGACGTACACCCACCAGGTGAGCAGGCTCGGCGGCAGGGCAAAGCAGGCCAGGGCGACAAGTCCCGGCGCTCTCGGCAGACACGCGAGGGCGAGCGCGAACGCCGGCAGCAGCGGGACCAGGTATCGGGCGGGCGGCGCGCCGCCGCCGTACCACTCCGTGGAGTGCAGCAGCGCGGCGAGGGTGAGCGCGCCGCCGATCAGGAGCGCCCGCTCCCCCCACCCGCCGCGCCGCCACAGCCGTGGCACGCCGGCGATCGCGAGCAGCGCGAGAGGGGCGGCGAACAATAAGCCGCCGGCGGGGTCGAACGCGAGACCGCCGAGGGTGAGGAGCGGCTGTCGCAGGTCGTGCGGGAGGATGTCCCTCAAGTGGCGCATGCCGAGCGGGGAGCCGAGGAAGAGCGCTTCGACGGCGAGCGCGGCCGCGGTGGCGAGCGCGAGGACCACGCCCGAGACAGCGACCTCTCGCATCCGCCACCGCCGCGGCCACCACGCCACCGCCGCCAGCGGCGACAGGATCAACCCCAGGCGGGTCTTCACCGCGATTCCGAGCGCCACCACCGCGGTTATTGCGATACGCCGGGGGACCGGCCGGGCCAGGAGCACGAGACACCAGGCCGCGCCGAGCGCCCCCACCAGCTCGACCCAGATCTGGGTGCTGAAGGTGGCGAGCGGGTAGGTGAGCAGCAGGCCGAGTGGCAGGAGCGCCAGGCGCCGCGAGCGGACGCCGAGAGCGCGGGCGCGGCGCACCAGCACGGCGACGAGAGCGGCGCCGGCGAGGGCGAGAACCGCGAGGGCGCCGGCGCGGCCGTCGGCCAGGTAGCCGGGCAGGAGCAGGATGGCGAGCACGGGCGAGTGCAGGAAAATCGTGCCGGTCATGTAGATCCGGTTGTAGGGGTGATGCTGGAGGTCGTAGTTGTTGGAGAGGTCGAGGTCGTGGTCGTGGGCGAGCGAGTCGAGGACGATGAGGTGGAACGGCTCGTCGCCGTACAGCGACGGGGTGAGGTGCGGCGTCGCGAGCGCCAGCGGCACGAGCAGCGCGGCGGCGGTCAGGAAGACGCGCCTGCGGCCGAGCCAGACGCGCGCCGCCGGGAGCCAGGCGGCGAGCAGGGCGGCGAGGGCGAGGTCCACCGCGTGTCGTTCGGCGAGGACGCCCAGTAGGGCCACCGGGATGCGGTCCGCGAGGGCGAGGACCGCCAGCAGCGCCCACGGCAGCGGCGCGAACGGCGAGCGCCACGTCCCGGCCGCGAGCTGGAGCAGCGCCACGGCGGCCGCGGTCGCCAGGACCCACGCCGGCAGCGGCCAGTCCCGCGGCGGCGTGGGGCGCGAGGTCCCGGCCGTCGCGACGCTCACGACCACCGCGGGCGGCAACCCCGGGGCCCGGAGAAGGCGCGGCTGCACCCCGGCCGGCAGCTCGCCGGCGATCCGCCCCGCGACTCCCCACAGGGTGTTGCGCCCGAACCCGGACGGCCGCCACACCGCGACCGCCGGCAGCGAGTGCGCCACCACCCGCCGCACGTCGGCGCGCTCGTGCGCCCACTCGGCGGCATCGATCCCGGCGCGGACGGGAACGTCGCGCCCGGCATCGCGCACGGTGGCCACGACCGTGCCCTGGGGGAGACCGGCGGCGTTGGCGAGCGAGACCTCGACGACGTAGAGGCCGCCCTCCGAGACCGGAAGTCGCGCTTCGGGGTTGGCGGCCGTCAGCTCGAAACCCGCTCGGTCGGGGGGCGGGGGCTGCGGCGGTCCGAGGAGCGCCGCCGCTCCGAGCCACGCGGCGCCCGCCAGCGCCGGGGGGAGCAGCGGCGTGGCGACGACGGCGAGACCGCCGGCGGCCGCCGCGAGCCACCCCGCCGCGGGGAACGGCCGGCCGGGGGCGAACCCTCCCCACGTTGCGAGGCTTGCCAGGAGCAGGCCGAGGGCGAGCGCCGCGGCGCCCCAGCCGCCGGCGAGGCGCCCGCCGAGTTCGGCTCTCGGCGCGCGGAGGGCGACCGCGACCGCGACGAGCGTCGCGGCGATGAGCACCGCGCCCGGCGCGCGCTCGAGCGGGGCGGCGCCGGCGAGGAGGGCGACCAGGAGCGCGGCGCGTCCCTCGAGCACCTGGGCGGCAGCTGCGGCGACGGCGGCCACGGTGAGGACCACCAGCGCCGTTCGCCAGACCGGCTCGCCGGCGAGGCCGAGACCGGTCGCGGCCCGCACCGCGAGCGCGAGGGCGACGCACACGACCACGCGGCCGCGGCCCGACGTGCGCGGCAGCGCCGCGGCGGCGGCCGCCAGCGCCGCCAGCGCCAGCAGCGGCGGGAGAATCATGCGCCGCAGCGTCGGGTCGGCCGCCATGACGAGGGCGAACGCCGCCGGCAGGATCACCGCCTCCGCGGCGCGACGCCGCCAGCCGCCGGGGGCGAGCCACCCCGAGGGGAGCAGCGCCGCGGAGGCCGCCAGCGCCGCCAGGCCGGCCTCGCCCCGGGGAAGGGCGCCGACGCACGCCATCACCGCCGCGAGAGCGGCGAACGACGCGGCGGGAAGACACGCCAGAAGACGCCCCGGAACCATCGCGGCGAGTATACGGTTTCGAGCCGCGCCGCGGTTGACTCCCGGGGGGGAAAGCCCAACAATCCACGGCCTGGAGGTTCCAATGCTCGCGCGAGAGTTGATGCGCACCTCACCCGACCGCATCCGGGCCGCACTGACGGCGCGGCGCAGCGACGCCCCGTTCGAGCGGCTACTGGCGGCGGACGCCCGCTGGCGCGAGGCCCAGGCCGAGCTGGAGGCGCTCAAGGCCGAGCGCAACCGCGGCTCCAAGGAGGTCGGCGCGCTGTTCGCATCCGGGCGCAAGGCCGAGGCGGAGGCGCTGCGCGGCGCCATGGCCGACCTCGGCTCGCGCGTCGCCGCCGCCGAGGGAGAGGCGGCAGCGCTGGCGGCCGAGGTCGCCGAGTTCGAGCTCGCCATCCCCAACCTGCCGCACGCGAGCGTGCCGGAAGGCCCGGACGAGACCGCCAACCGGGTGGAGCGCACCTGGGGCGAGCCGCCGGTGTTCGCGTTTCCGCCGCAGGCGCACTGGGACCTCGGCCCGGCGCTCGGGATCATCGACTTCGAGCGCGCCGCCAAGATCGCCGGCGCGCGCTTCGCGGTGCTGTGGGGGGCCGGCGCGGCGCTCGAGCGCGCGCTCGTCACGTTCATGCTCGACCTGCACCGCGGCCGCGGCTACCGCGAGGTGTACGTGCCGTTCATGGTCAACCGGCAGGCGCTGATCGGCACCGGCCAGTTGCCGAAGTTCGAGGCGGACCTCTTCCACATCGAGGGGACCGACTACTTCCTGGTGCCGACCGCGGAGGTGCCGGTCACCAACCTGCACCGCGGCGAGGTCCTCGAGGAGGAGACGCTCCCCCGCCGCTACTGCGCCTACACCCCGTGCTTCCGCGCCGAGGCCGGCTCGTACGGGCGCGACGTGCGCGGCCTCATCCGCCAGCACCAGTTCGACAAGGTGGAGCTCGTGCACCTCGCGAAACCGGAGACGAGCTACGCCGAGCTGGACGCGCTGACGGGCTCGGCGGAGCTGGTGCTGCAGCGGCTCGAGCTGCCGTACCGGGTCGTGACGCTGTCCACCGGCGACATGGGGTTCTCGGCCGCCAAGACCCATGACATCGAGGTCTGGCTCCCCGGCCAGCAGAGCTACCGCGAGATCTCGTCGTGCTCCAACTGTGAGGAGTTCCAGGCGCGCCGCGCCGACCTCAAGTTCCGGCCCGCCGGCGGGGGCAAGACGCGCTTCCTGCACACGCTCAACGGCTCCGGCCTCGCCATCGGGCGCACGCTGATCGCGGTCCTGGAGAACTACCAGCAGTCAGACGGCACGGTGACGGTGCCGCAGGCGTTGCGACCGTACCTCGGCGGGCTCGAGCGGCTCGTCCCGGAACGCTGAGGGAGGAGGGGACAATGTTCGCAGCCACCCTGCTCGCGATCGCCGCGTCGCTCCCGCTCGGCGTCTGGCCGGCCGAGACCGGCGCCGCAGCCGCCACTGTGAAAGGCGTCGATTTCTACCTGGTGGAGCCCGACGACGACTACTCTATCGTCGCGGTCCAGCCGCTCCCGACGCCGCTCAAGAAAGCCGAGCCGGCGGAACTCGACCGCCTGGCGGCGCTCGCCGACAAGCTGGGCGCCGACGCGGTCCTGCTCCTGGGGGAGATGACCGAGAAGTCGATCCCGAGCGACCCGGACGCCCCCCTGCCCACGTCCGGACGGTACGCCGTGGCCGTCTTCCTCGCCTTCGATCAGGTGGAGGGGTGGCAGGCCAAACCCGCGGTCCCGAGCGCGTTGCGCGGCCCTGCACGCGCCCGGCCGGCGGCCGTCGTCCCCGGTCCTCCTGCGCTGGTGAGGTGGCGGCCGGCCGCGACCGCTCCCTGACCTGGCCGAAGGGATCGCTCCCGCGGTGTTTCGTCTTCCACTTCGCGGGGGCATCTTTGTGTGCCGGTCCCGCGGGTGGCCGGATGCGGGCCCGGGCGCCCCCGCGCCCGAGCCCGCATGCTCCTGCGCCCGCGACCGGACAGGGCGATCCGCGCCGGGGCCCCTCGCTGTTCCACGCCTCCGCTGCGCTACGGCGTGGCCATCGACACCCCGGCGCGGCTCGCCCGTCCGGGACCCGCGGCCGCAGGAGTCAATTGGCCATCCGCGGCACCGGCGAATTGGACGACTCCCCCGCCCACACCTCGGAGGCCATGCTGCAGGAAGAAAGGCCTGACATCGGCCACGGTCAACGCTGGGGCTTCCGCGGAGTGAGGGGGGGCGGCCAAACCCGCCCAGCGGGCAGAGGCCGATCTCGCCGGAGCCTACTGGGCTAAAGAAAGAAAGGCCTCACGCAGTGAGGAGAAGAATCAGTCCCACCCGCGGCACCGGCAAGCCAAGAAGCCTCCACGCGGTGGAAGAAGAATCAACAAGGCCGAGCGACCCGGCCGAAGCTCGCGGACCAAACAAACACGGCCTCAAGCAGTGAAGAGGAGCCACCCGCGTGGGGGCGAGCAACGCCCGGAGCCGCTTCACCCGAGGGCCTGGGCAGGAGCCTCCACGGGGTGGCCGAGGGATCACCAACTCCGGGCGACCAACCTCAGCGTTCGGGGAGCGTGCCAGAGGGATGGAGAATGGGCGGGGCCGGAGCGGTGGGTTACGATGCGTGGGCCATGGTCGCGAGAAGAGTTGCGCTGCGGGTCGCGGTGGCAGCCCTTGCCGCGCTGGCGGTGGTCGTCTGGGTCCACGCGGTTCCCCTCTACTTCCGGGCGGACGACGCCATCTTCCTCGAGTGGGCGTCCACCCACGCCAACCCCTTGACCGCGTTCGTGCCCGCACAGGCCACGGTGGTGGGGGTCTTCCGGCCGGTTCAGAACCTGGCCTGGTGGGCGCTCCTCCGCGCCTTCGGTCTGAACCCGGCGCCGTACCAGTTCGTCGTGACCGCCCTTTTCCTCGCCTGCCTCGCGCTGCTGCACCGGATCGCGACCCGCATGGCCTCCCGCGCCGCCGGCTGGTGGGCCGTGGCATCGTTCCTGGCGGTCTTCCCCTACCTGGCGTCGGTCATGTTCTGGTTCTCGGACCTCTCGTTCCTGCTCGAGACCACGCTGATGCTCGCCGCGGTGAGCCTGCTCTTGGACGCGTTCGCCGGGAGGCTCTCGTTCGCGTGGGGCATCGCGGCGTTCGTGCTTTCCGGGCTGGCCAAGGAACCCGCGTTGGCGATCGTTCCGGCGGTGGTTGCGGCGTGGTTGGCCGCGCGGTGGCGGGCCACCGAGCCCACGACGCGTCGGCGCGGCCTGCTCGCGGTGGTGGTCCTGATCTCGATCGGGTTCGTCGCTCTCGTGCTCAACCCGTCGCTCGCGGGGCGCCAGGGGGGCTACCTCGACAACGGCCTCGCGGCGGCGGCCGCCGCCGCCCGGCGCTGGCGGTTCTACTCGGGTTGTGTTGTTTCCGGAGCCGGTGTGGCGGCGGTCGGCGTTGCCCTGTACTCGGCGTGGCGCGTCCTGGCCGGGCGGGCCGGCCGCGCCATTGGGCCGTACCTGCCGCTGGGCCTCTCCCTCGGGATCGCGTGGGCCGTGCGAGGCCGCGCGTCGCTGGCCGTCGGGCTGCTGGTCGCGAGCGTCGGCGTTCACCTCGTCCTGCGGCGGGAAGAGAGCGCGGCGGGGGTGTGGTTCGCGTTGCCGTTGCTCGGGCTGCTGTCGATCTCGTTCATGGTCCGGACCTACCTCTTCGAGGCCGCGTTCGGTCTGGCCCTCTTCGTCGGCATGGTGCTCGCGGGCGTGGCCAACGAGGTGGCCGACCGGGTGCGGCGGTTTCGGGTCCGGCAGGTGGCGGCCGCCGCGGCGGCGATCGCGGCCGTACTGGTTGTGGCGCTGGCGCTCGGCGGGCCTCGGTTCGTGGATATGATCGACCGGCGGGCCGATACCGTCGCCCTCGTCGTCGCAGCACGCCAGAATTTCCGCACCGTCGTCACCCCGCTCCTGGATCGCAAACTTCCCGGCGCCACCGTCGTCGTCGTGGACTACCCCGACATGGGGCTGGAGTACGCGCGTGACATCGTGCCGCTTCCCGACGGCGAGAAGGCGCGCCGTCAGAAGACGATGGCCGCACCGGAACTCGCATCGTTCCTCCGGGTCGCCGGACGCCCGGAGCTCAAGGTCATCGCGCTGAGCGAGTTCCTCCTTCAGCCGGTGGGTACGGAGGCCCTTCTCGTGGTGATGAACCGAGCGGAGGATGCGTTCCTGACGCACCAGGCGCTCGCGCGCCGCGTCCTGGTCGAGGCGCGAAGATCCGGCGAAATCGCTCTGCTGGAGAGCGCGGTTCGGACAGGGCGGTAGCGGGATCCGCTCCGACCGGCCGCGGATTGCGGGATGGCGGTTACAATCGCCGGCCATGGACACCCCCGAGGCGCCGCAGGCCATCCCCGGTCTCCCCGAAAACGCGTACCGCCCCCTGAAGCCCGGCGAGACGTACGAGCCGCTGATCGCGGCGGAGCGCAACGTCCCCGAGGTGACGGCGCGCTCGGTCACGCTCGGCCTCGCCATGACCGTGCTGTTCTCCGCGGCGGCGGCGTACATCGCGCTCAAGCTCGGGCAAGGGGTGGAGACGGCGATCCCGATCGCGATCCTCGCGGTCGGCTACTCCGCCATGCTGGGCGCGGCCGGGCGGCGCACCTCGTCGATCCTCGAGAACCTCCAGGTGGCGACGCTCGGGGCCACGGCCGGGATCGTGGTCGGGGGCTCGGTGTTCGTGATGCCCGCGATCTTCGTGCTCGGCCTGGAGGGGCGCTCTGGGTTCCTGCAGATTTTCCTCGTGCCGTTCCTCGGCGCGGTGCTCGGCGTGGTCTTCCTGATCCCGTTCCGCCGCTACTTCGTCGCCGAGATGCACGGCAAGCTGCCGTTCCCCGAGGCGACCGCGACGACGGAGATCCTCGTCACCGGCGAGAAGGGCGGCAAGGCCGCCGGAGTTCTGCTGGGGTCGATGGGGATCGGCTTCGTGCTCGACTACCTGGCGGCGGGTTTCGAGGCGTGGCGCGACACGTTCTCGACCGCGCTGGTGCCGGCGTTCGACGCCGCGACCAACAAGCTCAAGGCGATCTTCGCGCTCAACACCTCGGCGGCGGTGATGGGCCTGGGGTACATCATCGGCGTTCGCTACGCCGCGATCATCTGCGCCGGCTCGTTTCTGTCGTACTGGGTGCTGGTGCCGCTGGTCGCCCGCATCGGCGCGCAGGTACCGGGGGGGCTGTTTCCCGGCATGCCGCCGGTCGCCGGGCTCGACGCCGAGGCGGTGTTCGGCAACTACGTGCGCCTGATCGGGATCGGCGGCATCTTCGCCGCCGGGCTGATCTCGATCGCCAAGATGAGCCCGGTGATCGTGCAGGCGCTGCGCACGGTGCTCAAGGAGTTGACGCGACTGAAGACCGGCGGCGCCGCCGCGTCGCTGCCGCGCACCGACCAGGACGTGCCGATGGCGACCGTCGCGGTGCTCGGCGCCGTGACCGCGGTCGCGATCGGGATCTACTTCCGCTTCGTCGTGCTCGCCGGGGTGCCGGGCGCCACGGTCAAGACGCTCGTCGCGCTCGCGCTCACGCTGCTGATCTCGTTCCTGTTCGCGGCGGTGTCGGCGTGGGCGGTGGCGATGATCTCGATCACGCCGGTCTCGGGCATGACGCTCACGACGCTGATCGTCGCCGCCGTGGTCCTGGCGCGCCTCGGCCTGTCGGGCGGCCAGGGGATGCTGGCCACGCTGCTGATCGGCGGCGTGGTGTGCACCGCCCTGTCGATGACCGGCTCGATGGTGACGCTGATGAAGGTCGGCTACTGGGTGGGCGGCACGCCGCGGAAGATCCAGTGGTCGCTGATCGGCGGCGCGGCGCTCGCCTCGATCACGGTGACGGCCGTGATGCTCCTGTTCGCCTACACGGACGGGTACGTCCTCTCGGCCGCGCACCCGCGGCCGCTGCCGGCGCCGCAGGCGAACGCGATGGCGGCGGTGGCGCGCTCGATGATGGGCGCCACGCAGGCGCCGTGGTTCCTCTACGGCCTCGGCGCGGTGATCGCGGTCGTCGTCGAGATCATCGGCGTGTCCGGTCTGGCGTTCGCGCTCGGCATGTACCTGCCGATGGACCTGAACACGCCGTTGCTGGTCGGCGCGATCGTGGCGTGGCTCGTCAAGCGCTCCGCCCGCGGCGATGCCGGGCTCGAGAAGGCGCGCGGCGACCGGGGCACGCTGGTGGCCTCCGGCCTGATCGCCGGCGGCGCGCTCGCCGGGGTGTTCAAGGGCGCGGTCGACGCGCTGCAGGAGCGCCTCCATGTCACGCTCATTCCCCAGCTCGGGAACACGGGATGGGCGGGGAACTGGCTGGGGTTGGCGGTGTTCATGCTCCTGGGAGCGGGCATCGTCCTCGACGCCCGCCGCGCGAAATAGCGCCGCCGATAGCGGACCGCAATCCTGGCGGGGGGTCCCGCGGCCGCTCCGCCGCCCGCCCGGCCGCTCTAGACCCCCCGCGCCCCCCAACGAGCCGCGGCGGAGCCGCGTCTCGCCCGGCGTTGCCCTTCGGCGGCTCGCATGCTCATGTGGCCTCCGGCCACACTCCGCTGCGTCCGCCTCGGGCGCCTTGCGGCTGGCCCACTCTCGGCGGCGCGGCTACACGCCCCAAGCTCGGAGGCCCTGCCTATCGTTGAGCTTCTCGTCTTCGAGGGAGGGACTCGAGGCTGCGCGGCCTGCGGCCGGCGCGGCCGGGTCGGACCACTGACCATCGACCACGTCTTTCCTGTGACCTGCGGTTTTGTCCGTCATCCCCGCGCACGCGGGGATCCAGGTGCTGGCCCTGTCGGGGAAACGCCGCTAACATACGCGCAAACGGAGGATGGAATGCCCGATTCCCGGCTTGCGCTGGCCTGCGTCGTCGCACGTCCGGACGGCGGCCGCCGCGCACGCGATTCGGCGCGGGAGCTGCTCGCGGGCGGGGGCGCCGACGGTGACCCCGCCGTCCGGGACGCGCTCGAGAACTGTGTGCCGGCGGCCGAGACGGCGCTCGCGCGCGTGGGGTGGCACTGGGCCGCGGACGGCGAGCCCGGCTTTCCGGCGCGGCTCGCCACCACCGCGGACCCGCCGCTCGGGGTGTTCCTGCGCGGCGAGGTTCCCGACGCTCGCGCCGTGGCGCTGGTGGGCGCCAGGCGGGCAACGGCGTATGGCCGCGAGGTCGCCGAGTACCTCGGGCGCGAGCTGGCCGCCGCCGGGGTGGCGGTCGTCTCGGGCATGGCAAGGGGCGTGGACGCAGCGGCGCACCGCGGCGCGCTCGCCGGCGGCGGGCGAACGGTCGCGGTGTGGGGGGCGGGCCCGGACCGGGTGTACCCGCCCGAGCACGCCGGTCTCGCCGAGGAGATCGCAGCCTCCGGCTGCCTGCTCACCGAGTACCCGCCGGGGGCGCCGCCGCTCGCCCATCACTTCCCCGAGCGCAACCGCGTCATCGCCGGCCTCGCCGAGGCCGTTATCGTGGTCGAGGCGGACGAGCGCTCGGGCGCCCTGATCACCGCCCGCCTCGCCCTCGACGAGGGCCGCGAGGTGCTGGCGGTGCCAGGCTCCGTGTTCTCCCGCCTGTCGGCCGGGCCGAACGGTCTGCTGCGCGCGGGCGCCGCGCCGGTGCTCTCCGCGGACGACGTGCTCGCCGCGATCGGGCTGCCGCCGCGCGCGGCCGCGCCCGGCGGCCCCGAACCGGCGCTGCTCGCCCTCATCCCCGCCGGCGAGGCGGTGACCGTCGACCGCCTGGCGGCGGCGAGCGGCCTACCGGTCGCCCAGGTGCTGGAAGGGTTGCTGGCGCTCGAGCTGGCCGGACGGGTGGCGCGGGAGGCCGACGGTCGCTACCGCCGCAGCCGCGTCACCGGCTAGCTTCGCCGAGCCGGAACGGGATACGCACCTTGCTCTCGGGAAGGTCGATCCGGAGCTCGTAGGATCCCTTTTGAACGCCGCCGGGGAGGAAGAACGCGAGCCGCCCGACCGCCACGTCCAGATCGTTGACCCACGACGCCAACAGCGAGATCCCCGACCCGGGGGCCACGACGAAGTCGAGCCCCTTCGGCCGGCGGCCCGGGTAGTAATCGAGCGGTTCGCGGGCGACGTCGGCGCGCGCCAACGCGGCCGCGTTCCTGGCGTACGCCTGCCCGAACTCCGTCTGGGTGGCCAGCGGCACGACCTCGCCGCTCGGGATGCGGACGGAGATCTCGTCCCGCTTGATCTCGACCGAGGTTCGCGTGTTGCCCGAGAAGGCGACGTCGAGGAAGAGCCAATCCACACCCTCGTTCAGATCTGCGAAGCGGTAGCTCACGACGGCGTCGATCGCGGGTCCTCGGTAATGCACGATCGTGGCGCCGATCCGCTCGACGCTTGGGGTCGCGGTGGGCGCTGTGGTGCCGCACGAGGCCGTCACCGCCGCCAGCAGAACCGCCGCGAGGGGAAACCCCACAACGAACATCGTCCGTCTCATGGTGCCTCCTTGCCGCCGCTGGGGCGGCCGTGCGTTGCCCGACACCGGGCCAACAGTATGCCACCGGCCGGGCCACTCGCCGCGCCGGCGGCGCGCCCGCGCCGGCTCCGGGCGGAGCAGGGAACGCTGAAAACCGTCCTCTGGGGGGGACGGTCGCGCCGCGCCCCCCTTGACATCGCTGCTAGAGTGCACCCCCGGAGGAAACGTGGCCGAGTCGCTCGTCATCGTGGAATCACCCGCCAAGGCGCGGACGCTGGGCCGGTACCTGGGCAAGGGGTACACGGTCGTGGCCTCGGTGGGTCACGTCCGCGACCTGCCCAAGAACGACCTCGGCATCGACGTCGAACACGGCTTCGAGCCGATCTACGAGGCGCTCCCCGCCAAGCGCAAGGTAATCGCCGAGATCCAGGCGGCCGCGCGCATCGCCGACCGCGTGCTGCTGGCTACCGACCCCGACCGCGAGGGCGAGGCGATCGGCTGGCACCTGGCCGAGCTGCTGGCGGGGCTCGACAAGCCGGTCGAGCGCGTCCTCTTCCACGAGATCACCAAGCGCGCGGTGCAGGAGGCGATCACCCACCCCCGCCCGCTCGACCAGCACCTCGTCGATTCGCAGCAGGCGCGCCGCGTCCTCGACCGCCTGATGGGGTACAAGCTCTCGCCGCTGCTCTGGGACAAGGTCAAGCGCGGGCTCTCCGCCGGGCGGGTGCAGTCGGTCGCGCTCAAGATGATCTGCGACCGCGAGGGGGAGATCGAGGCGTTCGTGCCCGAGGAGTACTGGCACCTCGACGCGCGCCTGGCCGGGGCGCAGCCGCCGGCGTTCGTCGCGCGCCTGGCGCTGCGCGACGGCAAGAAGTTCGCGGTCCACGACGGCGACACCGCCGCCGCGGTGAAGGCCGAGGTCGAGGGCGCCCGATTCCTGGTCGCCAAGGTCGCCAAGCGCCGCCGGCAGCAGAAGGCGGCGCCGCCGTTCGTGACCGCCAAACTGCAGCAGGCGGCGTACAAGCGCCACCACTACCCGGTGCGGCGGACGATGCAGCTGGCGCAGAAGCTGTACGAAGGCGTGGACCTGGGCGGCGGCGAACGGGTGGGCCTGATCACCTACATGCGCACCGATTCGATGCGGGTGGCGGCCGAGGCGCTGGCCGCCGTTCGCGACCTGATCGCCGCGCAGTACGGGCCGGGGGTCCTCCCCGAGAAGCCGAACTTCTTCAAGAACCGCTCCGAGGCCCAGGACGCCCACGAGGCGATCCGGCCCACGGACCCGGCGCGCACCCCCGAGGCGATGGCCGCGTACCTGTCCGCCGACGAGCTCAAGCTCTACACCCTGATCTGGCAGCGGTTCGTGGCGTCGCAGATGAACCCGGCCCAGTTCGACGTCACCGACGTGCTGGTCGAGGCCGGGCGGTACGGCTTCAAGGCGAAGGGCGAGGTCGAGGTCGAGGCCGGGTTCCTGCGCGTGTACCGCGAGGACGAGGAGGAACAGGCGGGGGACAAGCCGGCGGTCGAGCAGGAGGCCGAGGAGGCCACCTCCAAGCGCCTGCCTCCGCTCGCCGAAGGCGAGACGCTGTCGCTCGAGGAGTTCCTCGCGCTGCAGAAGTTCACCCAGCCGCCGCCGCGCTTCACCGAGTCGACGTTGGTCAAGGCGCTGGAGGAGAACGGCATCGGCCGCCCGTCGACGTACGCCCAGATCATCGCGACGCTCTCCGACCGCTCGTACGTCGACCGCCAGAAAGGGACGTTCTTCCCCTCCGAGTTGGGGAAGCTGGTGAGCCGGCTGCTGCAGGGCTCGTTCGGCGACCTCATCAACGAGTCGTACACCGCCCGCATGGAGGAGGAGCTCGACGCCATCGCGGAGGGGAAGCTCGAGTGGCGCGCGGCCCTCGCCGGGTTCTGGCGGACGTTCACCTCCGACCTCGAGCGCGCCAAGGCCGAGATGACCTCGGTCAAGCGCGAGGGCGTAGAGACCAAGGAGGTCTGCCCGACCTGCGGCGCCCCGATGCTGCTGCGCTTCGGGCGCTACGGCGAGTACCTCGCCTGCTCCAACTACCCCACGTGCAAGACGACGCGCGAGCCCGGGGCGCCGGGAGTCACGGACGAGGCGCCAGCCTGCCCCGACTGCAACGCCCCGATGGTCCTCAAGCGGTCGCGCTTCGGGCAGTTCTGGGCGTGCTCGCGCTACCCCGAGTGCAAGGGGATCCGCAAGCTGATCACAGGCAAGACGAGCCCCAACACGCCGACCGGGGTACGGTGCCCGGAGTGCGGCGAGGGCGAGATCGTCGAGAAGCGCTCGCGCAAGGGGCGCAGCTTCTGGGGGTGCAACCGCTACCCCAAGTGCTCGTTCACGCTCCCGGCCAAACCTGTCCCGCACCCCTGCCCCGAGTGCGGCGCGCCGTTCGTGATGGAGAAGACGACCGTGCGGCGCGGCGTCGAGTGGGTGTGCGCGAAGGAAGGGTGTGGTTTCCGCGGTCCGGCGGGAGACGGGGCGAGCCCAGGCGCGGTTCAGGCGCCGGCTGCGGTCCCGGCGGCGAAACCGGCGCCGGCCCGGGCGGTCAAGCCCACGGCTCCGGCGGCGAAACCCCCGGCGAAAGCGGCCAAGGCACCGGCGCGTGCGGCGAAAGCCCCAGCCCGCGCGGCGAAGCCGCCCGCGAAGGCCGTCGAGCCCGCGGCCCGCGCCGCGAAGGCGTCCTCGCGCGCCGCAAAGCCCGCGTCCCGGACAGCCAAGCCCGCGGCGCGCGCGAAGCGGGGAACGGCGAAGCGCGGCAAGTAGGGACGGGCCGGCCACGGTCTGCCACCGCAGGGAGGCCGGAACGTCGGCGCGGAGCGAACGGCGCCAGGCCGGATCGCGCAAGGATGAGGCGATGAGCGATCGAACGGTGACCGTCGTCGGGGGCGGGCTCGCCGGATGCGAGGCGGCGTGGCAACTCGCCTCGGCGGGCGTCGCGGTGCGCCTCGTCGAGATGCGGCCCGGCGTCTCGACCCCGGCCCACCGCACCGGCGACCTCGCCGAGCTCGTCTGCTCGAACTCGCTGCGCTCGGACAACCCGAGCAACGCCGTGGGCTTGCTCAAGCGCGAGATGGAGGCGATGGGATCGCTGGTCATCGCCGCCGCGCGCGCGGCCGCGCTCCCGGCCGGGGACGCGCTCGCGGTGGACCGCGAGCTGTTCGCGGCCGCGGTGCGGGACGCGATCGCCGGGCAGCCCAAGATCGAACTCGCGCGCGAGGAGGCGCGCGCGCTGCCGGACGGCCCCGCCGTCGTGGCGACCGGCCCGCTCACCTCGGAGGCGCTGCACGCGGCGCTGGTGGCGCTGCTCGGCGAGGGCTCGCTCTCGTTCTTCGACGCGATCGCGCCGGTGGTGGCCGCCGACTCCCTCGACATGGGGACGCTGTTCGCCGCCTCGCGCTACGGCAAGGGCGGGGGCGACGACTACCTCAACGCGCCGATGAGCCGCGAGCGGTACCTGGCGTTCGTCGCGGCGCTCCTCGCCGCTGAGAAGGTGCCGGAGAAGGAGTTCGAGCGCGACGTGCCGTACTTCGAGGGGTGCCTGCCGGTCGAGGTGATGGCCGAGCGCGGCGCCGACACACTGCGCTACGGGCCGATGAAGCCGGTCGGTCTCCGCGACCCGCGCACCGGGACGGTCCCGTACGCGGTGGTGCAGCTGCGCCGCGACGACCTGGCGGCCGCCCACTGGAACCTCGTCGGCTTCCAGACGCGGATGACGTTCGGCGCGCAACAGCGGGTGTTCCGACTGATCCCCGGTCTCGAGCAGGCCCGCTTCGTGCGCCTCGGGATGATCCACCGCAACACGTTTATCTGCGCCCCGAAGCACCTCGACCGCCAGCTCCGCCTGCTCGTCAGGCCGTCGCTGCGCCTCGCCGGCCAGCTCACCGGCGTGGAGGGGTACGTCGAGTCCGCCGCGACCGGCCTGCTGGCCGGGCTCTCGCTGGCGGCCGAGCTCGGCGGGGTGGAGCTCCCGCCGCCGCCCACGTGGACGGCGCACGGCGGACTCGTCCGCCACCTCACCGAGCGCCCGGCGCACCGCTTCCAACCCGCCAACGCGGCGTGGGGCCTGATGACCGACCCGCTGGTCGAGCTGCCGCGCGAGAAGGACGCCCGCCGCGCCGCCGCGGCCGCCGCCGCCCTCGACGCGATCCGCGCCTGGCGCGCCGCACTCCCGTGGCCGGTGCCCGCCCCCGCCCTCCCAGGGCACAGGGCGTAGCGCAACGGAAAGGCGTGGCGGGTGGTCAGTGACCAGTAGTCCGTGATCCGAGGCCCGTGGAAGAGAGATCGCGTGGGGTGAACGAGTGTAGGGGCGGGGCTTGTCTTGTCCCCGCCCGCCCGCGGGCGGCCGCAAGGGCCGCCCCTTGAAGCGACGCATCAGTGCATGACGACGCGCGGCGTCCACAAGCCGGGGGTGACGACGGTGACCTCTACGATGTGGGGCGAATTTCGCAAGAACCCGGTGACGCGCCGGGAGGTTCTGGCGGCGATCGGGAATCCGGCGTCGAGCGCAGGCGGCTAAGGAAGCGAATAGCGAGCGTCCGAGTCGTTCTACTGCGGCTGTTGCGATGGTGCGGCTGTTTGGCGTTTTGCGACCTTGTTGCCGAGGGACATCTCGACGGTGTTATCGCCAGCGCGGATGAAGCGGAACGTCTGCGGCCATTGGTCATCGGTCGTGAAGAAGTCGGTCGGCGTTTCGGGAAGAAGTTCGAATTTCTTTTCGCCCATATACGAGGCGAACAGCTTTCCGTCCTCACAGGTGACGGCGATCTCCTTCTTGGATGGGAAGACATAGCGGCCGGAATAGCCCTGAAGGGTGTCCGGTGCGACGTGCATGACCTTGCGCTGCTTGTAGTCGGCCCAGCGATATTCGGCGGAGATGCTGCGCATGATCTCCTCTATCAGAGGCCAGCCATTGTCGCCGTTGGTCATGACCACGACGCCTTCGCCGCCATCCAGATAGCCGAACAGATTGCAGTTGAAGCCTGCGTTGCCGCCGCTGTGCGAGAACGACTTGCGGCCGGATTTGTCTTCAAGGACGATGCCCAGGCCGTAATCGTAGAGGAGTTTGGTGAGCATCGCGAGTTGCGTGGCGGGCTTCAGGACTTGGCCGCCGTGCTGGAGTTCGAGCACGACGCGCGCCAAATCGGAAGGCGTGGTCCACAAACCGGCAGGAGCCATCTCGGGGTAGGTGTGCCAGCGTCCCTTGATCATGGCGCCGTCGCTGTCGTAACCGGCGGCGGCATTGGCTTCGAGGTTTGCAGGCAACGGTTGCCGGAACGTGCTGTGCACCATACCCAGCGGCCCGAGGACCTTTTCCTGCATCAATTCTGGGAAAGACTTTCCCGTGACGTCGGTGACGAGTTGCTGAACGACAACGTAACCGCCGCCGGAATAGCTCCACTCCGTGCCGGGAACAGCTTCGACGCGAATGGGCTCGGAGTTGGCCGGCTTCTTTCCGTCAAGGATATCGAGAAGCGACGGCACCGGCCCGCCCGCCGCATAGCCGTCGAATCCGCGAACCGTGAGGCCCGCGCTGTGGTTGAGCAGGCGGCGCAGGGTTACTTTCTGGGTCTTGGTGAATTCGTTCTCCGGCACCCTCCAGGAGCGGAGCTTGAGGTTCACGTCCTCGTCGAGCGATAGCTTGCCTTCATCGACGAGACGCAGGGCCATCAGGGCGGTCACAGGCTTGCTGATGGATGCCGCCTGAAAAAGTGTCTCGGTATCCACGGGCTTGCCGTTTGAGGCGACGCCGTAGCCGCGCGCCCACTCCACTTTGCCGCCGGAGATCACGGCGATACTGACGCCAGGCACCTTGAAGTGCTTCATGCGCTCGACGATGTTCCACCTCGGCTGGGGTCGACCATCGATTATCGCGAGGGGGCGCAGGCCCTGCTCGACGCGAAGAATTCGGGCCGCGGTATTGCGCGCGTGCGCCGGCGAAGCCGCAGCCACGCCTATCACGAGCACCAGCATCCAACGCAAGCGTTGACGCATCGCCATTTCTTCCTCCCCGATCGCTGTCTTCGCGCGGCTTGTAGCCGGCGCAAAAGGTGTGGGCAGTTTGGAATCCCACCTTTATACGAGTAGAAGTGGTTAGGAGTTTCCTTTCTCGCCCTGTCGAGGGCCCATCCGCGTAGGGGGAGTCAAAGGGCGCCGAAGGGTCGCAGGTGTCCTTGGCGCGCAACCCGGGGCAGTTCTGGGAGACTCCGCTTGGGAGTGGAAGAGCTGAAGGCAGCGAGGGGATCTGCCTCGTAGATGCGGCGGATGAGTTCGGCCCAACGGGGGCGCAGGGCCCGCAGCGCGGGGTCGGCCGGCACTCCGGCGACGGGCGGTTCCGGCGCGCGTGGTGGGCCGGCCACCGAGGGCGCCAGGTGACGTCGGCGCGCCCTCACCACGCTGGAGTAGGCGCCGTAGTTGTAGCGGCCGCCCGCTGGGCGGCCGGCCTTTCGGTGCGAGGGAGCACCCGGCTCAGAGCAGCACGAGCGCACGCAGCGCCGCGACCTCCGCGGCGTCGAGCTCGCGGCCCTCGCCTTCCGGCAGCTCGCCGAGCTCGACCGGGCCGACCGCGGCGCGCACCAGGCGGCGGACCTTGCAGCCGGCGGCGAGGAACAGGCGCCGGATCTCGCGGTTGCGGCCCTCGTGGAGGACGACCTCGAGGCGGGTGCCGCCGCGGGGCGCCTTGCCGAGGCGGCGCACCTCGGCCGGGCGCGTCGGCTGGCCGTCGATCACAAGGCCACCCCGCCGCATCGGCTCGAGGTCCTCCTCGCGCGGGAAGCCGGCGACGGTGACGAGGTAGCGCTTGGCGACCGCGCCCGGGTCCATGAGGCGCTGGGCGAGGCGCGGGTCGTCGCAGAACAGGAGCAGCCCCTCCGAGTCCTTGTCCAGGCGGCCGACGGCGAACCATTCGCGGTAGGCGTCGGGGAGGAGCTCGAACACCGTGCGCGCCCCGCCCTCTCGCACCCTCGACACCACGACCCTGCGCGGTTTGTGCAGCGCGAAAACCCGTGGCGCGCTCAGATCCCCCCCTCGGGGCGGAACGCCATGTCGTAGAGGCGGCGGGCCCAGCCGCGCATCCCGAAGTCGCTCCCCCTGGAGCCGGGCTTCTCCCCAAGCACCCACTGGCGCAACGGCACCGAGAAGCCGGTCTTCTTGCGCGTGAACACCGCCGGCGGCAGCGGCTGCGACGGGCTCGCGGGCAGGTAGCGCTTGCGGTCGCCGCGGGCGCGCACGAGCAGCGGTGCCGCCGCGCGCAGCAGGTGCGCCTCGACGAGCGGCACCCGGACCTCGAGGGAGTGCGCCATGCTCGCCCAGTCGATGTCGCGCAGGAGCTGGTCCTTCATGTAGAAGCGGGAGTCGAGCGCGACGACCCGCTCGAACGCCCGTCCCGGGTCGGGGTCGAGCCCGGCCGCGAACAGGCCGATCGGGTCGAGGCGGCGCATCCCCTCGCGGGCGACCTCCTCGCCCACGATCGCGGGCAGCTCCCACGGCATGTACATCGCTCGCAGCACGAAGTACGCGCTCGGGTAGTCGCGGGCGTACTTGATCACCGCGCCGCTCTTCGGGCTGACGCGCACGCTGCGCTTCGGGGTGAGCGCCCGGTACGCCGCCAGCACCGCGTCGCCGAGCCCGGGGATGCGCGCCGGAATGCCCCACGCCCGCACCGCCAACGGCACCTTCCAGTAAGTGAAGTAGCCGCCAAGCAGCTCGTCGCCGCCGGTGCCCGAGAGCGCCACCTTGATCCCGACCTCGGCCACCGCGCGGGAGACGAAGTACGAGTTGACCGCGTCCACCGTCGGCTGGTCCATCGCCTCGATGACCTTCGGGAACTCGCGCTGGAACTCGTCCTTGGAGATCACGCGGGTGGTGTGGTCGGTGCCGTAGTAGCGCGCGACCTCCTCCGCGAGCGGCGCCTCGTCGCGGCTCGTGCCCTGGTACTCGGTGAACGCGAGCGTCACGGTCTTGAGGTCGGCCGCGCCGGCGTCGCGGGCGAGGCCGATGATCGCGGTCGAGTCGCGTCCCGAGGAGAGGAACGCCCCGACCCGCACGTCGGCGACCAGGTGGTAGCGGACGGAGTCCAGGAACGCGCGCCGCATCCCCTCCTCCCGCTCCGCCTCCGTGACGGTAGCGGGGTGACGGACCGCGCCCGCGAGGATCGCCGCGATCGACGCGTAGGCGTGCGGCTCCGACAGGCCGTTCTCGTCGGCCCAGGCAAAGCTCCCGGCCGGGAGCGCGCGAATCGCCTCGTACAGGGTGAACGGCTCCGGCACCGAGCCGCGCAGGAAGAAGCCGACCACCCCGGCGGGGTCCTGGCGGCGGGAGACGCGACCGCCGGCGAGCAGCGCCCGCACCTGCGAGGCGACGCGGACCGTGGCGCCGTCCGCCGCGACGTACAGCGGTTTGACGCCGTACAGGTCGCGCGCCAGCAGCACGCGCCGCGCCGGGGCGTCGTAGAGCGCGAACGCGAACATCCCGCGCAGGCGCGGCAGCATGTCGGTCCCCATCGCCGCGTACAGCTCGAGCAGCACCTCGGTGTCGGAAGTGGTGCGCAGGGAGGCGCCGCAGTCGGGGAGCAGCGCGCGCAGCTCGCGGTAGTTGTAGATCTCGCCGTTGAACGTGATGACCCGGCGGCCATCGGCGCTGGCCATCGGCTGCGCCGCGGCGGCGGAGAGGTCGATGATCGCGAGACGCCGGTGCGCGAGACCGACGCGGCGGTCAGGGGAGATCCAGGAACCGTGGCCGTCGGGGCCCCGGGACGCCATCGCGTCGCGGATACGGTCCAGCTCACCGGGGTCCACGTCGGGTACCCGGAGGTCGAGAGCGACGATCGCGGCGATTCCGCACATGCGCGTGGCGACCCAGGCCGAGGGTCGCGGCATTATCGGGGATTCTTCTTGCGGGTCAAGGGTTTGTGTGGCAAAGCGTCGCTCTTGGGAGGGGTGTCGGCAGGCGCGACGGCGAGGATGTGGGGTTGCATTTCGGCAAACGCCACGTAAAATGACCGTTCGGTCAGTCAACTGACCGGCGCGTATGG
Organism: uncultured Acidobacteriota bacterium; assembly: GCA_963727205.1. Taxonomy (GTDB): domain Bacteria; phylum Acidobacteriota; class Thermoanaerobaculia; order Thermoanaerobaculales; family Thermoanaerobaculaceae; genus RBG-13-68-16. The sequence goes on from CAVSFQ010000042.1 coordinate 83,354, forward strand.
ACGGTGCGATGGGGAAGACGAAACGCGAGGTGGTCACCGAGTTCCGCACCGGCGAGTTGCTCGCCGCGGCGCGGACGGTCTTCGCCGAAAAGGGGTTCGACGGCGCCACGATCGAGGGCGTCGCGGCCGCCGCGGGGGTGGCCAAGGGGACCGTCTACCTCTACTACCGGTCCAAGCAGGAGCTCTACGGCGCGGTGTTCCGCGAGGGGATGCTGGCGCTGCACCGGGCGACGACCGAGCGGGTGCAGGCGGCCCCCGACCTGGAGGCGAAGATCCGGGCGTTCGTGACGACCAAGCTGGCGTACTTCGTGGAGCACCGGGAGTTCTTCCGCATCTACTTCGAGGCGTTCGGGAGCGCGCGGGCCGTCCACCCCGACCTGCAGGCGGAGTTCGACGCGCTGTACCGGGAGCAGGTGCAGATGTTGGAGGCCGCGATCCGCTCCGCGGTCGAACGCGGCGAGTGCCGCGAGCTGCGGCCGGACGCGGCGGCGTTCGCGATCTTCGACCTCACCCGCGGCCTCCACCGTCAGCGCACGCTGGGCTGGACGCGCGCCGGCCTCGAGGAGGATGTGGCGTTCGCAGTCGACTTCATCTGGAAGGGGATCGCAGGGTGATGACCAGGACAACGACGACGTTCGCCGGGATCGCGCTCGCGGCGACGCTGATCGCCCCCGTCGCCGGCGCCGCGACGGCACCGCCGCCGCTTTCGGCCGGCGCCGCCCAGGTCGTCCGCCTGACGCTCGCCGGCGCGATCGCCCGCGGCCTCGAGTACAACCTCGGCGTCGTGGCCGGCGAGCAACGCGTCCGCGAGGCGGAAGGCGCCCGGCGGGTGGCGCGCGCCGCCCTCCTGCCGCAGCTGTCGTTCGGCGCGTTTCAGGCGCGCGAGGAGATCAGCTACGAGGCGTACGGACTGCCGGTGGCGCCGGGGACGTCGCCGATCGTGGGCCCGTTCGACGTGAGCGACGCCCGGGTCTACCTCGCCCAGCCGCTCCTCGACCTGAGCGCGGCCAGCTCCGCCCGCGCCGCCGCGCGCCGCCGCACGGCCGCCCAGAGCACGTTCGCCGACACCCGCGAGGCGGTCGTGTACGGGGTGGCGGCGCTCTACCTGCGGGCGGTGACGGCCGGCAGCCGGATCGCGGCGGCGCAGGCGCAGCTCCGCACCGCACAGGCGCTCTACGACCGCGCGGCAGACATGAAGAAAGCCGGCACGGCGCCCGGGATCGAGGTGCTGCGCGCGCAGGTCGAGCTCGCCGACGAGCAGCAGCGGTTGATCGCGGACGAGAACGACCTCGGCAAGGAGAAGCTCGCGCTCGCCCGCGCCATCGGGCTGCCCCTGGAACAACCGCTCGAGCTCGCCGACGCGATGCCGCCGGGGACGCTGCCACAGGTGACGCAAGCGGACGCTCTCGCGCAGGCGTTCTCCGACCGCAACGACCTCAAGGCGCTAGGCCTCGAGGTCGAGGCGGCCGAAGCCGAACGGACGGCCGCGCGCGATCAGGCATTGCCCTCGCTGTGGGCGGGCGCCGACCTCGGCCGCATCGGCCCTTCGTTTGCCTCGGCGAAGTCGACGTTCACCCTGACCGCGACGCTGCGGCTGCCGCTGTTCGAGGGCGGCCGCATCAAGGGCGCGCTCATCCAGGCCGATGCGCGCCTGGACGAGCTGCGGGCGCGCCTCGCCGACCTGCGGCGCCAGGTCGAGTACGACGTGCGGGCGGCGTTTCTCGACCTCCGTTCCGCCGCGGATCGCGTCCGGGTCAACCGCGACGCGGTCGAACTCGCGAACGAGCAGCTCGCGCAGGCGCAGGACCGCTTCTCGGCCGGCGTCAGCGACAACCTCGAGGTGGTGCAGGCGCAGGGCGCGGTCGCGACGGCGAACGAGAACTACCTTTCGAGCCTGTACGCCTGCAACGTCGCGAAGCTTGCGCTCGCCCGCGCCATCGGAGTCGCCGAGGAGCGCGCCGGCGAGTTTGTGGAGGGGACCAAGTGACACGATCGGACGAAGCAACGAGCGGATGGGAGCGAAACCGGCGACGCCGGGCCTCGCCCCGGCAACGGCTTCGTGGGGTTCCTGCGCCGGCGGCCGCGCGTCGCGAGGGGCCTCGCGGTGGCCGCCGTCGTGGTCGTGGTGGGCGCGGTCCTTGCCTGGCGCTACTTCGCCGTTCGCGAGAGCACGGACGACGCGCAGATCGACGGCCACATCGCGCCGATCGCCGCGCGCGTCGGCGGCACCGTGGTGGCGGTCAACGTCGACGACAACCAGGAGGTGAAGGCGGGCACGGTCCTCGTCCGCCTCGACGACACCGACTACAAGCTGGCGCTGCAGCGCGCCGAGGCCGACCTCGCCGAGGCGCAGGCGGTGCTGCGGGCGGCGCGCGAGGGGGTGCCGATCACGACCACGACCACGGCGAGCGGGGTGAGTTCGGCGGCTGCAGGGGTGACGCGCGCCGAGGCCGGCGTGGCGGGGTCGCAGGCGCGCCTGGACGCCGCCGGGGCCCACCTGCGCGAGGCGACCGCCAACGACACGCGGCTGCAGCGCGATCTCGGGCGCTTGCGGCAGCTGGTCGAGAAGGACGAGATCTCCCGCCAGCAGTACGACGCCGCGGTGGCGGCCGCCGCCTCGGCGCGGGCCGGGGTGGACGCGGCCCGGGCGACGGTCGTCGAGGCCGAGCACGCCCGCGCCCAGGCGCAAGACGCCCTCCTTCAGGCCCAGGCGGAGCTGCGCACCGCGCACACCGCGCCCAACCAGGTGGCGGTGATGCGCGCCCGCGAGGCGTCGGCCGAGGCGCGGGTGCAGCAGGCGCAGGCCGCCGTCCTGCAGGCCCGCCTCGCCCTCAGCTACACGACCGCGACCGCTCCCACCGACGGCGTCATCAGCCGCAAGACGGTCGAGCTCGGCCAGACGGTGGAGGCGGGCCAGCCGCTGCTCGCTCTCGTCCCGCTCGCCGACGTGTGGGTGACGGCGAACTTCAAGGAGACACAGCTCCGCCACATGCACCCCGGCCAGCGCGCCGTCATCGAGGTCGACACCTACGGGCGCAGCTACAGGGGACGGGTGGACAGCATCGCCGCGGCCACCGGCGCGCGCTTCTCGCTGCTGCCGCCGGAGAACGCGACCGGCAACTACGTCAAGGTCGTCCAGCGGGTGCCGGTCAAGATCGTGCTCGACTGTCGGCCAGGACCCCAAGCACCTGCTGCGCCCCGGGATGTCGGTCGTCCCCACCGTGTTCACGAGGTAGCCGATGGCGGCCGTTCCCCGCGACGCCGGCCGGGCGGAGAACCCGTGGCTGATCACGCTGGCGGTGATGGCCGGGACGTTCATGGTGGTGCTCGACACCACCGTGGTGAACGTCTCGCTGCCCCACATCGCCGGCAGCCTCTCCGCCAGCATCGAGGAGTCGACCTGGGCGCTCACCTCGTACCTCGCGGCCAACGCCATCGTGCTGCCGATCACGGGCTGGCTCGCCAACTTCTTCGGGCGGCGGCGCCTGCTGCTCGTCGCCGTGATCAGCTTCACGATCGCGTCGTTCTTGTGCGGCCTGGCGCCGACGCTGCCGATCCTGATCTTCTTCCGCATCATCCAGGGCGCCACCGGCGGCGTCATGCAGCCGCTCTCGCAGGCGATCATGCTCGAGGCGTTCCCGCCGCACGAGCGCGGCCAGGCGATGGCGGTGTGGGGGATGGGGATCGTCGCCGCGCCGATCTTCGGGCCGGTGCTCGGCGGCTGGCTGACCGACAGCTACAGCTGGCGGTGGATCTTCTACATCAACATGCCGATCGGCGTGCTCTCGGTGGTGATGATCCGGGCGTTCATCCACGACCCGCCTACATCAAGCGCGAGCTCGGCGAGGATCGACGCCTGGGGGATCGGGCTGCTCGCGGTGGGGATCGGCGCGCTGCAGATCGCCCTCGACAAGGGGCAGGAGGAGGACTGGTTCGCATCGGATCTGGATCACCACGCTGCTCGTGGTGGCGGTCGTCGGCCTGATCGCCTTCGTGGCGCGCGAGCTCGTCATCCGCGACCCGGTGGTGGACCTGCGCGTCTTCCGCTTGCGCACCTACTCCGCGGGCGTGCTGCTGATCTCGCTGATGGGGTTCGTGATGTACGGAACCCTGGTGCTCCACCCCGTGCTGCTTCAGACGCTCCTCGGCTACTCGCCGCTGCAGGCCGGCATCGCGATGGCGCCGCGCGGGATCGGCACCGTGCTCATGATGCCGCTCGTCGGCGTTCTGATCTCCCGGATGGATCCGCGCGGGTTGCTCGCGGCCGGCCTGCTGATCGGCGCGGGGAGCCTGTTCTGGTTCGGCCACCTGAGCCTCGACGCCGGCTTCTCCAACATCGTCTGGCCGCAGTTCGTCCAGGGGATCGGCTTCGGACTGCTCTTCGTGCCGCTGACGACCGTGACGATGGACCCGATCCCGAAGGAGCGGATGGGCAACGCCACCAGCCTGTTCAACCTGCTGCGCAACCTCGGCGGCAGCTTGCGGGATCGCGACGGTCGAAACGATGCTGACCCGGCGGCAGCAGGTCCACACCAACGTGCTCGGCGCCCACGTCGACGCCTACAACCTGCAGACCCGCACGCTGCTGCACGGGCTCGCCGGCCGGATGGTCGCCACCGGCTCCGACGCCACCACCGCCCACAGCCGGGCGCTGGGCGCGATCTTCGGCCTCGTCGAGCGCCAGGCGGAGATGCTCTCGTTCGTCGACGCGTTCCACCTGCTCGGCATGATCTTCCTGGTCATCACCCCGCTCGTCCTCCTGATGCGGCGGCCGCGCTCGCGCGCCGAGAGCATCGCCGCCGCCGCGGAGTGAACCTGCCGGCCCAAGGCCGCCGCTCGGCCGCCGTCCCCCCGGGTGAGACGGTACAATCCGGCGTGGCCTGGCATCTCGAGGAGTTCACCGCCTACGTCCGCGACGAGCGCAACCTGTCGCCCAACACGCTGCGGGCGTACGAGCGCGAGGTGGCGCAGTTCGTCGAGTTCGCCGCCGCCGAGATGGGGTGCGCGGACGCGCGCGGGGTGAGCCCCAACGTCGTGCGCGCGTACCTCGCCCACCTGCACGGGAAGAAGCTGGCGAAGGTCTCGGCGCAGCGGGCGCTCGCGGCGCTGCGGACCTACTTCCGCTTCCTCGCCCGCGAGGGCGAGGTGGCCGCCAACCCCGCCAAGGTGGTGCCGACGCCGCGCGCTCCGAAGAAGCTCCCCGAAATGGTGACCGCGCCGCAGCTGGCCGACCTGCTGGAGTCGCTGCCCGCCGACCCCGCCGGCCGCCGCGACCGGGCCGCGCTCGAACTGCTGTACGCGGCCGGCGTGCGGGCGAGCGAACTGGTCGGGCTCGACCTCGACGACGTGGACCTCAACCGGCGCCTGGCCCGCGTGCTCGGCAAGGGGGGCAAGGAGCGCATCATCCCGTTCGGGCGCGAGGCCGAGCGCGCCCTGCGCGCCTACTTGCCGGACCGCGCCGCGTGGCGAACGCGCGCCGGCGCGCCGACGGAGGGGGAGCCGCTGTTCGTGAACCAGCGCGGCGGCCGGCTCTCCGACCGCTCGCTGCGGCGGATCCTCGACGCCGCCGTGTTCCGCATCGCGATGGTCGGGCACATCCACCCCCACACGCTGCGGCACGCGTTCGCCACCCACCTGCTCGAGGCGGGCATGGACCTGCGGGCGATCCAGGAGCTGCTCGGGCACGCGTCGCTGTCCACCACGCAGAGGTACACGCATCTGGACCTGGCCCACCTGATGGAGACCTACAACAAGGCGCATCCGAAGGCGTGACGTCCTCGCCGGGGGCGCCGCCGATAGCGGACCATCCGCGGCGTTGCCCTTCGGCGGCTCGCGTGCTCATGTGGCCTCCGGCCACACTCCGCCGCGTCCGCCTCGGGCGCCTTGCGGCTGGCCCACTCTCGGCGGCGCGGCTGCACGCCCCAAGGCCGGAGGCCCTGCCTGTTGGCGTGGTTGGTTCTGATGTGGGGCGCGACCACCGGGCGCGCTTCTTCGTCTTCGAGGGAGGCGCTCGAGGCCGCGCGGCCTGCGGCCGGCGCGGCCAGCTCGGACCACTGACCACGGACCACGGACCACGGTCTTCTCAGCTGGCGAAGAGGAGGGCGATGCCGGCGACGGTGACGGCGGTGCCGACGAGCGCGCGCGCGGTCGGGCGGTAGCGCTCGATGGCCATCAGGAGGGGGATCACCAGCACCGGCGTGGTCGCCATCAGGGTGGCGGCGACACCGACGTCGGTGAGGCGGGCGGCGACCAGCGACATCCAGACCCCGAGGAACGGCCCGAAGATCGCGCCGCCGAGCAGGTACGGCCAGGTGGTCCGCACCGCGGCCGCAACCTCGAGGCCGCGGGCGCGCCCGGTGAGCGCGGTGAGCGCCCAGATCAGCGCGGTGGCGGCCCCCATCCGCACCCAGGTGCCGGTGAGCGCCGGCACCTCGCCCGCCATCCCGACCTTGGCGAGCACGAGGCCGATGCCCTGGCACGCCGCGCCGACGAGCGCCAGCGCCACGCCGCGCACGTCGTGGCGCGCGTCCCCGGATCCGGTCCGGCGCTCTCCTACCACCCAGGCGACCCCGGCCAGCGTCACGACGATCCCCAGCGTCGCCATGGGGCCGGGCCGCTCGTGCAGGAGGACCAGGCCGGCGGCGGCGGCGAACACCGGCGCCAGCGCCATCACCAGCAACGCGAGGCGCGCCCCGATGCGGCGCAACGCCTCGAACAGGGCGAGGTCCCCGATCACCAGGCCGACGACGCCGCTGGCGGCGAGATACGCTGTCCGGCGGCCGTCGAGGGCGGCGAAATCGGGCCCGCCCGCCAGCATCGTGAGCGTGAGGAAGGCCCAAGCTAGCGGCAGGCGCAGCAGGTTGACGCGCAACGCCCCGAGGCGGCGCGCGGCCTCGGCGAAGAAGAGGCCGGTGAACGCCCAAAACAGGGCGGTGGCGAGGGCGGCGAGCTCTCCGATCGGCATAGGCGCCGGCGGCTGCCGGCGTGAGCTAGGATACGCGCCTGCACGGCCGATGTTGCCGGATTTTGCTAGGCTGGCGCGGGAGGTGGGCCATGGGCGAGCAGTGGCACCACACCACGATCTGCGCGGTGCGCCGCGACGGGGTCACGGCGATGGCGAGCGACGGCCAGGTGACGCTCGGGAACACGGTGCTCAAGCACGGCGCGACCAAGCTGCGGCGCCTGGGCGGCGGCCGGGTCGTTGCGGGGTTCGCGGGGTCGGTCGCGGACGCCCTCGCGCTGTTCACGCGGTTCGAGGCCAAGATCGAGGAGTTCGCCGGGAACCTCGAGCGGGCGGCGGTCGAGCTGGCGCGCGACTGGCGCACCGACCGCGCGCTGCGCCACCTCGAGGCGATGATGATCGTCGCCGACCGCGAGCACCTCCTGCTGCTCTCGGGCTCCGGCGAGGTGGTGATCCCGGACGACGGGGTGATGGCGATCGGTTCCGGCGGCCCGGCCGCGCTGGCGGCGGCGCGCGCCCTGGTCGCGCACTCGGACCTCGGGGCCGCCGACATCGTCCGCGAGGCGCTGCTCATCGCGTCGGCGATCGACCTCTACACCAACGACCACATCACCGTGGAGGTGGTGCCGTGAGCGCGACCGTGTACACGCCGCGCGAGATCGTGACCGAGCTCGACCGCTACATCGTCGGCCAGGCCGCCGCCAAGCGCGCGGTCGCGGTCGCGCTGCGCAACCGCTGGCGCCGGCGCCAGCTCCCGGAGGAGCTGCGCCGCGAGGTGACCCCCGCCAACATCATCCTGATCGGCCCGACCGGCGTGGGCAAGACCGAGATCGCCCGCCGCCTCGCGCGCCTGGCCAACGCGCCGTTCGTCAAGGTGGAGGCGTCCAAGTTCACCGAGGTCGGGTACGTGGGGCGGGATGTCGACTCGATCGTGCGCGACCTCGTCGAGGCCGCCGTCGCGACCGTGCGCGCCGAGCGCGCGGTGTCGGTCGAGGTGGCGGCCAAGCGGGCCGCCGAGGACCGCCTCGTGGACCTGCTCCTGCCCGCCGCCCCCGGCGAGGACCGCGAGGAGTCGCGGCGCGCGCTGCGCCGGCTGCTGCGCGAAGGCTCGATGGAGGAGCGCGAGGTGGAGATGGAGGTGGCGCAGACTCGCGCGCCGATGCTCAACCTCTTCGGCGGCCAGGGGATGGAGACCATCGAGATGAACCTGCGCGACGCCCTCGGGGGGATGTTCACCAAGCGGGAGCGGCGCACGATGACCGTGCGGGAGGCGCGCAAGTTGCTCGAGGCCGAGGAGATCGAACGCCTGGTGGACCGCGAGACGGTGGAGCGGGAGGCGGTCGAGCGCGCCCAGGAGAGCGGGATCGTGTTCCTCGACGAGATCGACAAGATCACGTCCCGCGGCAGCGGCGGCGCCGGCCCCGACGTGTCGCGCGAAGGGGTGCAGCGGGACCTCCTCCCGTTCGTGGAGGGGACGACGGTCAACACTCGCTACGGCCCGGTGGCGACCGACCACGTGCTGTTCATCGCGGCCGGCGCGTTCCACGTCGCCAAGCCGTCGGATCTCATCCCGGAGCTGCAGGGGCGCTTCCCGGTGCGGGTGCAGCTCGACCCGCTGTCCGAGGGCGACCTCGCGCGCATCTTGACCGAGCCGAAGCACGCCGTCCTCAAGCAGCACCAGGCGCTCCTCGGCGCCGAGGGGGTCGAGCTGGAAGTGACGGCGGACGGTATCGCCGAGCTCGCGCGGATCGCCGCGGAGCTCAACCGCAGCGGGGAGAACATCGGCGCCCGCCGTCTCACCACGGTGCTCGAGCGGGTCCTCGAGGAGGTCTCGTTCACCGCTCCCGAGCGCCGCGGCAGCCACGTCGTGATGGATGCGGTCAAGGTGCGGGAGGCGCTGGCGCCGCTGCTCGCGCACGAGGACCTCGCCCGCTACGTGTTGTAGCGGCCGGCTCGTTTGCTACAGTTGCGGGGATGAGCCTTCGTCGGATGGCGTTCCCGCCGCGGTGGCCGTGGTCCTGGCGGCTGCGGCCGGGTGCGGGCGCAAGGCGGCGCCGTTGCCGCCGATCCTCGAGGTGCCGGAGACGACGACCAACCTCACGGCGTACCAGGACGGGAACGAGATCGTGCTCACTTGGGCGTACCCGCAGCTCACCCGGGGCGGAACCCCGCTGACCGACCTCGCGCGCGTGGAAGTGTGGCGCCTGGAGGCGACCCCCGGCCAGGAGCAGGCCGGCAGCGGCCCGGGGGGAGAGGCGCTGCGGCAGCAGCTGATGCTCGGCCGCGGCAAGCTGGCCGCCCGCCTCGAAGGCGAGTCGCTGCAGGCGGCGACGCACGGCAACTCCCTGACCTATCGCGAGACGCTGCCGAGCTACCCCGCCGGCACCTCGCCGCCGTCGCTGTGGTACGCGGTGCGGTCGCGGCGCAAGGACGGGACGCCGTCGGCGCTGTCGAACATCGTGACGTGGCAGCCGCGGCCGGTGCCGCCGACGCCGACCGACCTCACCGCCAAGCCGGAGAAGGACGGGATCGAGCTGGCCTGGGCGCCGGTGGCCGGCTTCACGTACGTCCTCGAGCGGCGGGCGTCGAAGGTCGCGCCGTGGGAAGTGATCTCGCCGATCGGCATCGACAAGCCGACGTTCATGGACGCCACGGCGCAACAGGGCCAGACGTGGTGGTACCGGGTGCGCTCCTACCTCAACCTCGCCGCGAGCCCGCCGAGCCCCGAGATCGAGGTCCCCTACCCGGACATCTACCCGCCGGCGGCCGTGACGTCGTTCCTCTGCCTCCCCGAGCCCGGTCTCGTGCGCCTGCGCTGGGACGCCTCGCCGGAGGCCGGGGTCGTCTACAAGATCTTCCGGCGCCAGGGCAAGGGGTCCTGGGACCACCTGCAGGAGGATTTCAAGCTCACCGAGTACACCGACAACAAACCGCCGGCCGGGGAGCTCGAGTACGCGGTGAAGGCGGTGGACGCGGCGGGGAACCAGTCGGACCCGGTCTACTGCACGGCGCGGACCGGTCCGTGAACTTCGCCAAGCTGCACGGCGCCGGCAACGACTTCCTCCTCTTCGACGGGGGCGAGGACCCGGCGCTCGCGGACGAACTGCCGGCGCTCGTGCCCGGCCTCTGCCACCGGCGCTTCGGCATCGGCGCGGACGGCGTCCTGCTCGTCCTCCCCATCGGCGGCACCGCGGTGCGGGTGCGGTACTGGAACAGCGACGGTTCCGAGGCCGCGTTCTGCGCCAACGGCACGCGCTGCGCGGCGAGCTTCGTCGCGGCGCGCTGGGGGTGGCGGGCGATGGTCCTCGAGACCGGCTACGCCGCCATCCCGGCGGCGATCGACGGCGGACAGGTCGCGCTGCGCCTCCCGGCCCCGGGCGAGGTGCGGCCGTGGCAGGAGCTTGCCGTTGCCGGGATCGTGGTCCGCGGCCGCTACGTGGTGGTCGGCGTCCCGCACCTGATCGTGCGCGCGGAGTGGCCGGATTTCTGGCGGCACGAGCTGGCGCCGCTGGCGCCCGCGCTGCGCCGCCATCCCGGCCTGCCGGACGGCGGCGCCAACGTCAGCTTCCTGCAGGTGGAGGGCGAGCGCATCCTGGGCGTGCGCTCGTGGGAACGCGGGGTCGAGGGCGAGACGCTCTCGTGCGGCTCCGGCGACGTCGCCGCCGCCCTGGTGGCGGCGGCCGAGGGGTGGGTCACGGCGCCGGTCGCGGTGCGCACCGCCTCGGGGCGGGTCCTGACCGTGGAACCGGAGGGCCCACCGCTGGCATCGCCGCTGCGCCTCTCCGGCCCCGCCGAGTGGGTCGCGGAAGGGCGCGTCGGCGGCGGTCCGGGCCCAGGTTCCGGGTAGACTGGCGCGGCGCGGAGGCGGCATGCGACGGACGGGGACGTCATGCAGGCACTGAAGGGCAGGACCCTGCTGTTCCTCCTCGCGACGCTCACCGTCGCGGCGCTGGCCGCGGCGCTGAAGTTCAGCGGGGCGGTCGCCATCCCGGCGGGGGTCTTGCTCGCCACGCGCTGGCTGGCGATCGCCGGTCTCGTCGGCTACGGGATCAAGCGCCGCTCGCTGACCACCTGGATCCTGGTGAGCATGGTCATCGGGGCGGAGATCGGCCACGACTTCCCGACCGTGGCGGTCAACCTGCGGACGTTCTCCCTCGTGTTCCTGCGCATGATCAAGACAATCATCGCGCCGTTGCTGTTCTCCACCCTGGTCGTCGGGGTCGCCGGCCACGCCAACCTCAAACAGGTCGGGCGAATGGGGGTGAAGGCGCTCCTCTACTTCGAGATCGTCACCACGATCGCGCTCTTCATCGGCCTCGCCGCGATCAACATCTCGCAGGCCGGCAAGGGGATCAAACTGCCGCCGGTGCCGGCCCACGAGAAGCTCGAGGCGAAGCCCGAGACGCCTTCCGAGATCATCCAGAACGTCTTCCCCGAGAACATCGCCAAGTCGATCGCCGAGGGGCAGGTGCTCCAGGTCGTGGTGTTCTCGCTGCTGTTCGGCGTCGCGCTCGCGATGTTGCCGGAGGCGAAGCGCCGGCCGATGCTGGCGATCGCCGAAAGCCTCTCCGAGACGATGTTCAAGTTCACCAACATCGTCATGATGTTCGCCCCAATCGGCGTCGGCTGCGCCATCGCCTACACCGTGGGCCACATGGGCCTCGGCATCCTCTTCCACCTGTTCGAGCTGCTGGCCACGCTCTACGCCGCGCTCGTCGTGTTCATCCTGATCGTCCTGCTGCCGGTGGCGCTGATCGTCCGCGTGCCGATCCGGAGGTTCATCGCCGCGGTGGCGGAGCCGGTCTCGATCGCGTTCGCGACCACGTCCTCGGAAGCGGCCCTGCCGCGCGCCATGGAGGCGATGGAGGCGATCGGGGTGCCGCGCAAGATCGTGGCGTTCGTGATCCCGACCGGGTACAGCTTCAACCTCGACGGCACCACGCTCTACCTCTCGCTCGCCTCGGTGTTCGTGGCGCAGGCGGCGGGGATCCACATGACCTTCGGGCGCCAGCTCCTGATGGTCTTCACGCTCATGCTGACGAGCAAGGGCGTGGCCGGCGTGCCGCGCGCGTCGCTCGTGATCCTGCTCGGCACCGCGGCCTCGTTCAACCTGCCGGTGGAGCCGATCTTCATCATCCTCGGGATCGACGAGCTGATGGACATGGCGCGCACCTCCACGAACGTGCTCGGCAACTGCCTGGCCACGGTCGTGGTCGCGCGCTGGGAAGGGGAGTTCGGCAAGGAGCACCCCTCGAAGGTGGTGCAGGCGGCACTCACCGACTGAGCCGCCGGTAGCGCCTCGCCCCCACCTCGTGTTTCTCTTAAGTGCGTGAAGCTGTCTTATTTTGCCCCGCGGGCTGCGGCCGTGTCGCCCTGGCTCTTCTTCCACTGCGTGGAGGCTGTTTTGCTTGCCGGTGCCGCGGGTGGCCGGATGCGGGCCCGGGCGCCCCCGCGCCCGAGCCCGCATGCTCCTGTGCCCGCGACCGGACAGGGCGATCCGCGCCGGGGCCCCTCGCTGTTCTCCTCCCTCGCATGAGACGCTCGGTCGGAGCCATCGACACCCCGGCGCGGCTCGCCCGTCCGGGACCCGCGGGCGCAGGAGCAAGATAGCCACCCGCGGCACCGGCGAATTGGACGACGCCCCCGCCCACATGTCGGAGGTTCTGCTGCACGCCGAGAGTCCTGCCAAGACCTGGACCTAACAGCCGGACCTCCGCTCCGCGGGGGTGAGGGTGGCCAAAACCGCCCAGCGGGCGGAGGCCGATGGCGCCGGAGCGTGCGGGTCCCGAGCGGGCGTCCCGCGGTGGGGTGTCGATGACCCTGAGCGCAGCGAAGGGGACAGCGAGGGGCCCCGCCGCGGGACGCCCTGCTCGGTCGCACGCGCAGGCGGGCCGGAGGGCGGCGCTCAATGCGCCGCCCGAGCGACACGGCCGCAGCCCGCGGGGCAAAACAAAGGCCTCACGCAGTGAAGAGAAACGCCGGGCCACCCGCGAGACCGGCAGGCAAGAGACCCTCGCGGATGGAAGAGAAGGGCCGGGGCGTCGCGGCGCTACTGCGACCCGAGCCGCGCGCGCGCCAGGTTCTCGACGCCGCCGGCGATCACGAGCGACTGCGGCACCGACCCGAGCGCCGGGAAGGCGAAGCTCTCCCCGCGGTAGACCAGCGTCGAGGAGGCGAAGTCGATCGCCGCCTCGTCGCCCGGGAGAATCGTCCGCTGCCCGGCGCCGATCTCGGCGGCGAACAGCTCCCGCAGCCGCCGCACGAACGCCGGCGCCTCGATGCACAGGAACCCGTTGTTGAACGCGTTGCGCAGGTAGGTCTGGGAGAACGAGCCGGCGACCACGAGCGGGATGCCCTTGGCCTGCAGCGCGGTGACGGCCTGCTCGCGCGAGGAACCGGTGCCGAAGTTCCAACCCCCGGCTACGATGTCGCCGGCGGCGGCGCGGGCGGCGAAGGCGGGGTCGTAGTTCTCCATCACAACCCTGGCCATCGTCTCGCGCGTCACGTCCTCGCGGTACGTGTAGTCCTTGCCGTAGATCCCGTCGGTGTTGAGGTTGTCCTGCGGCAGGAACGCGAGGCGGCCGGCGAGCCGGGCCGGGAACCCCGGGAGGATCTCGACCGACTCGGCCCGGGGGGGCGGGACGGCGAGCTCGGTCCAGCGCCTGGTGGCGACCGTAGGCTGCCACGGCTGCGGGGCGGTGATGAACCCGGCGGCCGCCGAAGCCGCGACCACCGCCGGGCTGGCGAGGTAGCAGGTGGCGTCGCGCGACCCCATCCGCCCCTTGAAGTTGCGGTTGGTCGCGGAGATCCCCACCTCGCCGGGCTCGAGCAGGCCCGCGCCGAGGCCGATGCAGGCGCCGCACCCCGGAGGTAGGGCGATCGCCCCGGCGTCGAGGAGCGTCTGCCACACTCCGGACGCCTGCGCGTCCTCCTGGATCTCGCGGCTGGCGGCCGCGAGGTAGAGCTTGACCGTGGGCGCGACCTTCCTGCCGCCGAGCACCGCGGCCGCGGCGGCGAGGTCCTCGCGCCGCGAGTTCACGCAGGAGAGCAGGTACGCTCTGTCGATCCTGACCTTCTCGGGCGCGATCTCGGCGAGCGGGCGCGTCGCGAAGACGGTGTCGGGGCCGGCGACGCGCGGCGTGACCTCGGCGAGGTCGAGCTCGATGCGCGCGGCGTACGCCGCGTCCGGATCGGGCGCGGGAGGGTGCGCCGCCCACCTCGTGAGGTCCTCCGCCGCGATGCGCTCGATGCCCCGGGCGGCGAGGTGCTGCCGGCGGGCGTTCAGCCAGGTGAGCGTGACCTCGTCCACCGGGAACCAGCCGACGAGGGCGCCCCACTCGGTCGACATGTTGGCGATCGACATGCGGGCGTCCATCGAGAGCGCGGCGACGCCGTCGCCGGCGAACTCGAGCGCGGCGTTGAGCACCTCCTCGTGGTTGTAGAGGCCGCACAGGGTGATGATCACATCCTTGCCGGTGACGCCGGGACGCAGCCGGCCGCGCAGCACCACCTGGACCGTGCGCGGGACCGACCACCAGAACGTCCCCGTGGCCCAGATCGCGGCGGCGTCGGTGCGCACGACCGGCGTGCCGACCGCGCCGAGGGCGCCGTACATGTTCGAGTGCGAGTCGGAGGCGACCACGAACGAACCCGGGACGACGTACCCCTGCTCGCACATGATCTGGTGCCCGATCCCGGCGCCGGCGGGGTGGAAATCGATCCCGTGCGCCCTGGCGAACGCCTCGATCCTGCGGTACTTGCCGAGGTTCTCCTCGGAGGCGTTCTGGATGTCGTGGTCGAGGGTGAACACGGGCTGGGCGGGGTCGGCGATGCGCGTCGCGCCGATCCCCGCGAACTTCGCCATCACCGCCGAGGTGTTGTCGTGCGTCATCACGTGGTGGGGGCGGACCGAAAGGAAGTCCCCGGCCGCGAGCGGGCGGCCCGGGCCCTCCGCCATGTGCGACTGCGCGATCTTCTCGACAACGGTCTGTCCCATACCAACCTCCGCCAGGTCATCGTGTCGGGGCGGGGCTTGCCCCCGCCCGCGGTCGGCCGCAAGGGCCGCCCTACCTTGCCTCGTCCGCTTTCAACATTCCCATCAGCTCGGTCACGGAGCCGAGCGTCTCCAGGTTCCACACCGCGTCCTTGACGCGCGCGCGGGAGGCGCTCGACAGCACCGGCTCTGCGAGGGCGTCGAACTTCTCCTCGATCTCGCCGTCGGAGAGCGGGTTGCGCGGGTCCCCCTTGGGGTAGTCGAGTTGGGTGTCGAACCTCCGGCCGTCGGTCGTGGTGGTCGCGACGATCACCCGTTGCAGCGCCGGGAACAACGCCTCGATCTCGGGGTCGGCGGTCACCTTGACCTTGTGCAGCTGCGCGCGGATGGCCGGGTCCATGATCTTCGCGTCGGTGAACTGCGCCGGCGTGACGTTGCGGTCCACGATCGCCGCCGCGATCACATACGGCAGCGAGTGGTCGGCGGTCTCCTTGCTGCGCGGGTCGTATTTGGAAGGGTCGGCGAGGATGTCGGCGGCGCGGTGCAGGGAGCGGATGTGCACCGTGGCGATCTCCTCGGGCTTGAGGTCGTTGCCCTTGACGATCGCGAGCACCGCCGAGATCGGCGCATGGGTGAGCGCCTCGGTGGGGAACGCCTTCATCCCGCACCGGGTGATGCGCCACGACTCGCCCAGGCCCTCGGTGAGCACCGCCAGCTTCCACTCGGGGCCGAAGCAGTGGACGAGGCCCTCCTTGCCGTCGATGACGTGCTCGGGTCCGGTGTAGCCGCGCTCGGCGAGCAGCGCCGCGAAGACGCCGGCCTGGGTCGCCATCGGGTCGACCGTGTTCTTCATCATGGTGAGCTTGCCGGCGGTGACCGCGCCCAAGGTGCAACGGCCAGACGCCGCGATGCCGATCGCGTGCTGGATCTTCTCCCAGGGGAGGCCGAGCGCGCGCCCGGCCACGATCGGCGACACGAACGCCGTGAGCGTGGCGTGGTGCCAACCGCGCTCGCGGATCCCGGGGAACGCCGCCTCGGCCAAACGCTGCTCGAACTCGTGGCCGATGCAGATGCCGACCGCGAGTTCGCGGCCGCCGCTGGCCGCCCGCTCGCACCCGGCGAGCGCCGCCGGGATGATGTCCGTCGGGTGCACGGGGTCCTGCTTCCAGTAGATGTCGTTGTAGTCCATCACCCGGACCATGAGCGCGTTCAAGAACGCGGCGGAGGCCACGTCCAGCTTCCGTCCGCTCCCGATTACGGTGGCGGGGCCCGCGCCGGCGATCTCGTCGCACACGGCGAGCGCGATCTTCACGTCGTGCTGGAGGTAGCCTCCGAGCGCGCACCCCAGCGAGTCGAGCAGGAAGCGCTTGGCCTCCCGCACCGCCTCGGCCGGCAGCTCCTCGAAGCGCACGCCGGCGGCCCAGCGCGCCATCGTTGCGGTGATCGTCTCGTTCTTGCTCGCACTCATCCCTGTCCCCTCGCGCGTACCCGGATCCCGGAATGCGGACCCCGGACCCCGGTCACTTGGCCATGTTCTTGAACGGCAGGAAGCTCATAAAATCCGCGTGGTGCACGATCGTCGCCTCGGTGGAGCGCCGGATCAGGTTCCCCTCGTCGGCGTGCGCGGCGATGACGTGGCAGACCCGGTCCGGCACGCCGGCCTCGACCGCCAGCGCCACGCCGGTGAACGGGTGCCGCAGGTACGACCCGCGCTGGCTCTGCCGCGTCTTGCCGTCCACCTTCTCGTACTCGAGGAGCTTGCCGACGTCGGCGAGGATCGCACCGGCGATCACGGTGTCCATGTCGATCGGGAGCGCGTGCCCCATGAACTCCCTCATCGACTCGGCCGCCCGCCGCGCGATGTGCACGACGCAGCGCTTGTGCTGCATGAACGTCACCGGGCAGTCGGGGACCAGCAGGGTGAACGGGATCTCCTCGAGGTCCGCGGGGGTGAGCGGCGACAGTTCGAACGCCTTGATCCAGGCGTCGGTGACCTGCTCGCGCAGGCCGGCGTCGGAGATCCACTCGAGCTCGGGCCAGAGCTTCTTAACGGCATCGCGCATCGCGGCGCCCTCCCGGGGTGCGAAATTACCACGGCTCGGGAAGGGGCGCTCGGGACGGGCCGGGGGAGCGTTCCGGTACACTGCAGAAGGGGATTACCGTGCGTTCGATCCCGATGCGTCATCTTTGCCTTGCGGCCGCGCTCCTCGTGCTGGCGGCCGGGGCGGCGGGCGCCCAGACGTTCACCACCACGGTAGCGGCGCCAGACGGCACGCTCCTGGCCACCGACGTGTACCTTCCGATCGGCGCCGGGTGGGGGCCGTGGCCGGTGATCCTGCAGCGCACTCCATACGGGAAGCAGGCCTACACGGTCCAGAGAGCCTGCCAGCTCTTCAACCTCTGGGGGTACGCGTGCGTCGGGCAGGACGAGCGCGGCTGCTACGACTCCGGAGGCGTGTACACCGGGTACGTCAACGAGGGCGGCGACGGGCGGGCGACGCTCGACTGGATCGCCGGCCAGCCGTGGTGCGACGGCAACATCGGCACGTTCGGGGGCTCGGCGCTGGGGATGACGCAGTACGCCTTCTCGCCGGGGGCCAACCCGGCGCTCAAATGCATGGTCGCGGTCGTCGCGACCCCGGACTTCTACCACGATGCGACGTACCAGGGCGGGGCGCTGCGCTACGCCCTCGATTACGGTTGGCTCGCCGACCAGAACGCCCTCGACGTCTTCGAGCAGCTCAAGGCGCACCGGCTGTGGGACGCGTGGTGGGCGAGCTACGCCGTGCTGCCGAACGTGGCGACGGTCAACGTCCCCACCCTGCACGTCGGCGGCTGGTTCGACATCTTCCAGCAGGGGACGCTCGACGCCTTCACGAGCTTCCAGCACCTCGGCGGGCCGCGGGCCCTCGGCAACCAGAAGGTGATCATCGGCCCGTGGACGCACTACGGCACGTTCCAGCAAACGGAGGGCGAGTTCACGTTCCCGACGAACGCGATCTTCGTCGACGACTTCATCCCGATCGCCCGCGACTGGTTCGACCACTGGCTCAAGGGCGGCAAGGCCGGGGTGGCGAGCTGGCCGGCGGCGCAGGTCTACCTCATGGGCGCCGTGGGCGAGCCGGGCGCCCCGGGCAACCAGTGGCTGGACCTGCCCGACTGGCCGC
The DNA here is from genome assembly GCA_963727205.1 of uncultured Acidobacteriota bacterium. GTDB lineage: Bacteria > Acidobacteriota > Thermoanaerobaculia > Thermoanaerobaculales > Thermoanaerobaculaceae > RBG-13-68-16. The sequence goes on from CAVSFQ010000042.1 coordinate 101,475, forward strand.
CGCTGGCGACGGCGACGCAGTGGTACCTCGCCGGGGGTCACGGTTTGAACGCGTTCGCGCCTGCGGCGGCCGAGGTCGTGATGGTCATGGACCCCGCCAACCCCGTGCCGACGCTGGGCGGCCAGGAGTTGTCGAGCGAGGCCGGCCCCTACGATCAGCGGCCGCTCGAGGGGAGGCCGGACGTGGTGACCTTCACCACGGCGGTCCTCGAGAAGCCGCTGACCGTGGTCGGGCGGGTACGCTGCCGGCTCTGGATCCGTCCCGACACCCCCGACCTCGACCTTACCGTGCGCCTCACCGACGTCTACCCGGACGGGCGCTCGATGCTCGTCACCGATGGAATCCAACGCGCCCGCATGCGCTGCGGGGACAGCGAGGAGTGTTTCCTGACTCCCGGTGTGCCCACCGAAATCGTCGTCGACATGTGGTCCACCGCCATCGTCTTCAACGCCGGGCACCGGATCCGGATCGACGTGGCCGGCTCCAACGCCCCGCGGTTCGAGGTCAACCCCAACGACGGCGGCGACCTCAACCACCCCTCGGCGGGAATCGTGGCGCGGCCCGTCCTGCTCCTCGGATCCGACACCCCGTCGCGGCTGGAACTGCCAGTCCTCCGCACTTCCGCGTTTCCGCGGCGGCGGCTGCTGGCAGGCCAACGGGGGGCGATGCGCAGCGGAGGACAAAACCCTTGAGCCCGCGGTTCGTAGACGAGATACGGCAGGGTGTACCCGAAACCCGGAAGGGCCTGTCGGCGGGTGGCCCTTCCCGGCCGGGCGCTGAGGAGGCGGCGTGAAGGGAAAGCGACTGATCGTTCTCGCGGGGCTGGTGGCGGTGGTTGCCGTCGCCACCGTCGTGGTCGTGACCGGCAGGCGGCCGGAGTGGACCACCTCCTCGCCGCAAGCGTTGGCTGAGTTCACCAAGGGCCTGGAGGCGCTCGACAAGGTGTACCGCGCCGAGGCCCACGCCGATTTTGCCAAGGCGGTGCAGATCGATCCCACGTTCCTGGCGGCGAAGCTCTTCCTCTACCGGTCGATCGAGGCCCCGAGCAACAACCCGGAGGCGGCCGCGCTGCTCGACGCGCTCGCGAACGCCAACCTCTCGCGGCTCACCGACCGCGAGCGCTTCCTCATCCGCTACACGCTGGCCGCGCACGCCAAGGATGCGGCCAAGGCGGAGCAGATCCTGCAGGCGTATGCGGCGGAGAAGCCCGACGATCCTTACGCGCTCGATGCCCTGGCGGCGGTCGCGACCGCCCGGCAGGACTGGGCCCAGGCGCGGCGGCTGCTCACCCGCCTGATCGAGGTCGCCCCGAACCGCGTCTCGGCCTACAACCAACTCGGCTACCTGGCGATGGGGCAGGGGCAGTTCGCCGAGGCCGAGAAGATGTTCGAGACCTACCGGTACATCGCGCCCGACCAGGCCAACCCCTACGATTCGCTCGGCGAGCTCGACATCCTGACCGGCCGGTACGGCCAGGCGAAGAAAGAGCTCGACGAGGCGCTCCGCATCAAACCCGACTTCTGTGCCTCGAGCGGCCACCTCGTGATCCTCGCGCTGATCGAGCGAAAGCCGGAGGATGCACGGCAAGCGCTCGCCCAGGCCAAGAGCGCCGGCGGCTGCAGCGCCTTCATGGACCAGACTTTGACGTGCTCGATCGCCCTCTGGGTCCCCTTCCTCGCCGCGAACTGGGAGGGCGTCTGGCAGGCCGGGCTTGGCGCCTGCGGCGGGTTGGACGAAGGCGACACCGTATTCAGCGTCTGGGCGGCGCTGCGCACGGGGCGCAAGGCCGAGGCCGACGCGCTCGTGGCGAAGGCGCGCGAGCGGCTCGAGAAGTTTCCACCGGCGGCGCCCGACCGGCGCTACCTCGAGTCCGAAGTGGCGCACCTCGAGGGCGCCCGGTTGCTCGCCGAGGGCGAGCCGGCGAAGGCGGCCGAGCGCTTCCGCTTCGCCGACCAGGCGATGTCGTACCGCGAGCTCGGTCCGGGGCTGTTCAAGCTCATCAACCGCTTCGTCCTCGCACAGGCGCTGCAGGCCGCGGGGGCGCGTGACGAGGCCGCGGCGGTGCTTGCCGAAGCCCGCGCCGTCAACGCCAAGTTCATCGACAGTCTCGCTTTCATGACCGCTCCGCTCCCCGCCCGCTGAGGCGGCCCTGCGCGGCGGCTCCGGTATCCTTGCGGGGCCGGCCCGGGGGGAATCCGAAGGTTTCTCCGGCCGGCGGTTGAAAAGCCCCGTTGCGGGGCGGCGGCAAGGGAGGCGCGAGCGATGTCCGACACCGACGGCGGCCGCGTGCCGACCCTTTCGAAAGGGGTCGCGGCGAGGTGCGTGGGCCTCGTGAAGCGCTACGAGGACGTCACCGCGGTGGCGGGGCTCGACCTCGAGGTCCTGCAAGGGGAGTGTTTCGGCCTGCTCGGGCCCAACGGGGCCGGCAAGACCACGACGGTGGAGGTCCTCGAGGGGTTGACCCCGCCCGACGAGGGCGTGGTCGAGGTGCTCGGTTGCAGGTGGGGGTCGGGACGCGACCACGAGCTGCGAGAGCGCCTGGGCGTCCAGCTGCAGGAGACCCAGCTCGGGGAGAAACTCACCGTCGAGGAGACGCTGCGGCTGTTCGCCAGCTTCTTCGCCCGCTCCCGGCCGGTCGGAGAGGTGATCGCGACGGTCGAGCTCGAGGAGAAGCGGCGCGCGCGCGTCGGCAGGCTCTCCGGCGGGCAGAAGCAACGCCTGGCTTTGGCCTGCGCGCTGGTCAGCGATCCCGACATGCTGTTCCTGGACGAACCCACCACCGGCCTCGACCCGCAGGCGCGCCTGCGGGTGTGGGACGTGGTCGAACGGTTCCGCGCCCGGGGCGGCACGGTGCTGCTCACCACCCACGCCATGGAGGAGGCCTCGCGCCTGTGCGACCGGGTGGCGATCATGGACCGCGGCAGGTTCCTGACGCTCGGCCGGCCCGCCGCGCTGGTGGCGGCGCTCGGCGCCGATCAGATCGTCGAGTTCCGCGCGCGGGGGGAGGTCGCCGCCGAGCGGCTCGCCGCCCTGCCCGGGGTGCGCGGGGCCGTCCGCACCGACGATGCCTGGCAGTTGAGCGTGCGCCGGATCGACGAGGCGCTGCCCGCGCTGCTCGGCGAGCTCGAGCGCTGCGGCGTGGCGCTGGAGAGCCTCGCCACCCACCAGGCGACGCTCGAGGACGTGTTCGTCAGCCTGACGGGGAGGGCGCTGCGCGATGCGTGAGCGGCCCGCGCCCCGCCCCCACCCCCTGGTCGAGCTCACCCGCGCCCGCCTGCTGGAGTTCGTGCGCGAGCCCGAGGCGGTGTTCTGGGTGTTCGTGTTCCCGGTGCTGCTCGCGCTGGCGCTCGGCATCGCCTTCAGGACGAAGCCGCCGGAACGGCTGCGCGCCGTGGTCGTCCGCGGGACGCCGGCGGCGGCGCGCGTCGCAGCGTTGCTGGCCGGCGCCCCCGACCTCGACGTGGCGGTCCTCGACGCCGCCGCGGCCGCCCGGGCGCTGCGCAAGGGCCGGGCGGACGTCGTGGTGGACGTCGGTCCGGACCGGCAGGACGTTCCCCTGGCCGTCACCTACCGCTACGACCTCACCCGCGCGGAGGGGAGGGCGGCTCGGCTCGCCGTGGACGACGCGCTCGAGCGCGCGCTCGGGCGCCGCGACCGTCTGGCGGCGCGCGAGGAGCCGGTGACGGCGCCCGGCACCCGGTACATCGACTTCCTCATCCCCGGGCTCGTCGGCCTCAACCTGATGGGGAGCGGGATGTGGGGTCTCGGGTTCGCCGTCGTCCAGGCGCGCACCCGCAAGCTGCTCAAGCGCTTCGCCGCCACGCCGATGCGCCGCTCGCACTACCTGCTGTCGTTCATTCTCTCTCGCCTCGTCGGCCTGGTGCTCGAGGTGGCCGTCGTGGTGGGGTTCGGCTGGCTCCTGTTCGGCGTCGCGGTGCGCGGCTCGATCCTCGCCCTGGCCGCGGTGGCGTTCCTCGGTTCGCTGACATTCGCGGGGATCGGCCTGCTTGTGGCGGCGCGTCCGCGCACGATCGAGGGAGTCTCGGGCTGGATGAACCTGGTGCAGCTCCCGATGTGGCTCGCGTCCGGCAGCTTCTTCTCCTACGAGCGCTTCCCCGCGGCGGCGCGGCCGTTCATCCGCGCCCTGCCCCTGACGGCCCTCAACGACGCGCTGCGCGCCGTCATCAACGACGGCGCCCCGCTCGCCGCCACCGCGCACGAGCTGCTGGTGATGGCGGCGTGGGCCGCGGTGAGTTTCGCGCTCGCGCTCAGGCTGTTCCGGTGGCAGTGAGGAAGCGGGAAGAAGGGAAGCGGAAAAGGGGAAGAGGGAAGACAGCGGCGGAACCCTCTACCGTTTTCCCTTTTCCTGCTGCGCGGGGAGGCCGCGACCGGTGACCAGGTAGACGGCGAAGCTCCCAAGCCAATGCCCGCCCTCGTAGTGCTCGCCGGTGACCGCCGCGAGGCCGGCCTGGCGGTGCCTCACCGCCGCCGCGCGCAGTGCGGCGATCCGTTGGTCGGCCGCGGGCAACTCGGACGCGATCCCCTCCAGCATCCAGGCGCGCGAGAGGTTGAGGCCGTCGAGGTGGGCGAGCTTGCCGTCCGTGGGGTCCGTGACTGTTTCAGGCTCGAGCCAGGAGGCGGAGCCGTCGCGCGGCAGCCGCGGCAGGAACGTGCCCAACCAGGTGGAGAACTCGCGCGGCGGCAGCACGCGGCGCATCAGATCGGCCTCGGCGAGGCACGGCGAGAGGAAGTCCTGGCCCGAAGGCTCGTACGCCATCGGGCAGTCGCGGTCGCCGAGGTAGTAGTCGCGGCTGCGCCGCTCGACGAGGGCGGCCATCGTCCCGTCCTTGGTGGCGCGCGCCCAGTCGAGCACGAGCCCGAGGGCGAACGCCGTCTGGCCGTGCTCGCCGACTCGGACCGGGTGCGACAGCTGCGGCAGCCAGGCGGCGAACCGCGCCGCCGCCGCGCGCTCGAGCGGCGCGATCGTCCGCGCCCACTCCCTCGCCTGCGGGTCGTCCCACTCCCGCAGCTCCGCCGCGAGCTGGAGCAGCCAGGCGAGCCCGTATGGGCGCTCGAAGTCGGTGCGCCCCGCGCCGCCCATGTACGCGACCTCGCCCGCGATGTGCGCCGGCGTCAGGCTCGCGGCGAGCGCGGCCCGCGCCTTCGGCACGAACGGCGCATCCGGGAACGTGCGCGCCAGGCGGACGAGGAGCCAGTGGCCGTGCACCGCGGAGTGCCAGTCGAAGCAGCCGCAGAACGCCGGGGTGAGCTCCCGTGGCGGCTTGACGTCGGCGTCGCTCGCGAGCACGTGCGCGATCTTGTTCGGGTACTCCTTGTGCACGCAGGCGAGGGCGAGGTCCGCGAAGCGCTGCGCCGCCGCGGCGTCGAAGGCGGCCGGCGGCTCGGCCGCCGCCAGCGGCAGCGAGCCGGCGGCGAAAACACAGGCGGCAACGGTGTGCTTGACCATGCCGGGATGGTAGCACCGGCGCTCCGAACAGGCATGGCCGAGCTACACTCCGCGTCGTAAGGGGAGGGCGTCTATGAAGGTGGCGGTTCTTGGGGGTGGGTTGGTCGGGGGGGTGATCGCGCGGGACCTGGCGCGCGGCCACGAGTTCTCTGTCACGGTCGCCGATGTGTCCGAGGCTACGCTGGCGCGTCTGAGCGATGCGCCGGGAGTCACGCCGGTCAAGGCCGACCTTGCGGACGCGGCGGCGATCCGCCGCGTCGTCGCGGGGCAGGACATCGTCGTCGGCGCGGTGCCGGGGCATATGGGGTTCGCGACGCTGCGCGAGGTGATCGGATCGGGCAAGCCGGTGGTGGACATCTCGTTCTTCCCCGAGGACGCGCTCGCGCTCGACGCCCTCGCCCGCGAGCGCGGGGTGTGCGCCGTCGTGGACTGCGGCGTCGCGCCCGGGTGCTCCAACCTGATCCTCGGGCGGATGGAGAGCGAGCTCGAGCCGGTCGAGCGCTTCGTCTGCTACGTCGGCGGCCTCCCCGTGGAGCGTACCTGGCCGTGGGAGTACAAGGCGCCGTTCTCCCCTGCCGACGTGATCGAGGAGTACACCCGGCCCGCGCGCTACGTCGCGAACGGCGCGCTCGTGACGATGCCGGCGCTCTCCGAGCCGGAACTCGTCGAGTTTCCGGGCGTGGGGACGCTGGAGGCGTTCAACACCGACGGTCTGCGCTCGCTGGTCGCGACGGTCAAGGCGCCGTTCATGGTCGAGAAGACGATGCGCTACCCCGGCCACATCGAGAAGATCCGGGTCCTGCGCGAGAGCGGCTTCTTCGCCACGGAGCCGGTGATGGTCGGCGGCGTGGCGGTGCGGCCGCTCGACCTCGCCTCGCGGCTCCTGTTCCCCCTGTGGCAGTTCGGCCCGGGTGAGGAGGACATCACGGCGATGCGGGTGGTCGTCGAAGGCACGAGCGCGGGGCACCGCGTGCGCCGCACGTTCGAGATGCTGGACCGCTACGACCGCGTCACGAAGACCAGCTCGATGGCGCGCACCACCGGATACACCTGCGCCGCCGGCGTGCGCCTCGTGGCCCGCGGCCTGTGGGGCCGCAAGGGGGTCTCGCCCCCCGAGTTCCTCGGCCGCGAGCGTGCCTGCTACGAGTTCATGATGGCGGATCTCGCCGCGCGCGGCGTCGCGTTCCGGGAGAGCGTCGAGCCGCTGGCCTGAGCTCCCCCGGGCGAGGGATATAATCGATTGCACCCCTGTAGCACTGGCGTCCGGCCCCGAGGGCGCGGCGCCGGGGGAGGAGGGCGCGTGGACTGCCCGGTCTGCCGTGAGCCGCTCGTGGTCGCCGAGCGCGAGGGGATCGAGCTCGACGTCTGCCTGTGGTGCCACGGGCTGTGGTTCGACGCCGGCGAGCTCGCCCTGCTGGCGGAGAAGCTCGGCCGCACGCTCGCCGTGCCGGAAGGCGCCCCGCTCGAGGCCGCCGCGACCTCCGAGAAGCCGCGGCTCTGCCCGCGCTGCGACAAGGCGATGGAAAAGGTGTGGCTGGGCAGCGCGCCGAAGGTGCTGCTCGACCGCTGCCCGAGTCACGGCCTGTGGTTCGACCACGGCGAGATGGGGTCGATGGTCGGCCAGCTGGCGGCCGCGCCGGGCTCGCACCCGGAGGCGGTGATGAGGTTCATGGGCGAGACGATCGGCGCCTCGGGCGCGACGTCGCCGCCCGACGACGCGGGGAGCCCCGCAGGGGAGGTCAAGCGATGATCTTCGGATTCGTGGTCCTGATCGTGGTCGTAGTGGCGGTGGCTTGGGTGCTGGGCATGTACAACGGCCTGGTCGGCGCCCGCAACGAGGTGAAGAACTCGTGGAGCCAGATCGACGTGCAGCTCAAGCGGCGGCACGACCTGATCCCCAACCTGGTCGAGACCGTCAAGGGGTACATGGGGCACGAGCGCGGGACGCTGGAAGCGGTCACCAAGGCGCGCCAGCAGGCGGTCGACGTGACCGGCGGCGTGGAAGACCGCGCCAAGGCCGAGAACGCGCTCTCGCAGACGCTGCGCTCGCTGTTCGCGGTGGCCGAGGCGTACCCCGACCTCAAGGCGAACCAGAACTTCCTGGCGCTCCAGGAGGAGCTGACCTCGACCGAGAACAAGATCTCGTTCGCCCGCCAGTACTACAACGACGCCGTGCTGCGCCTCAACAACCGCATCCAGATGTTCCCGTCGAGCGTCATTGCCGGCATGTTCAACTTCTCGCAGGAGAAGTTCTTCGAGGTGGAGGCGGCGGAAGACCGGCAGGTGCCGCAGGTGAAGTTCTAGGACGGAGCGCCCGCCATGTGGGAGCTCGTCCGCGCGAACCAGCGCCGCGCCGCCACCCTAGTGGTGGCGATGGCGGCGCTGCTGTTCCTGCTCGGCTACGGCCTCGGCGAGGCGCTGGCGCCGGGCGGGGGCGCCGCCGGGCTCGCCGTCGCCTTCCTGGTGTGGGTCGTGCTGTCGCTCGTGAGCTACTTCCAGGGCGACGCGATCTTCCTGTCGCTGGCCGGCGCCCGCCGCATCGCCAAGGCGGACAACCCGCAGCTGTTCAACGTCGTCGAGGAGATGACGATCGCGGCCGGGCTGCCGAAGATGCCGGACATCTACGTCATGGACCAGGCGGCGCCGAACGCGTTCGCCACCGGGCGGGACGCCCAGCACGCCGCCGTGGCCGTCACCGCGGGGCTCCTGGAAACGCTCGACCGCAACGAGCTGCAAGGCGTCATCGCCCACGAGCTCGGCCACGTCAAGAACCGGGACGTGCTGTACATGATGATGGTCGGGATCATGATGGGGGCGATCGTGCTGCTCGCCGATGTCGGGGGCCGCGTGTTCCTGTTCGGCGGCGGACGGCGGCGGACCTCGTCGCGTTCCGGCGGGCAGGGACAGCTCATCGTCGTGATCGCGGCGGTCGTGCTCATGATCCTCGCCCCGATCGTCGCGCAACTCATCTACCTCGCGCTCTCGCGCCGCCGCGAGTACCTGGCCGACGCCTCGTCGGCGCTGTACACGCGCTACCCCGAGGGCCTGGCGAGCGCCCTCGAGAAGATCGCCCACACTACGGTGCCGCTCACCACGGCCACCCGGGCCACCGCCCCGATGTACATCGTCAACCCGCTGGGGGCGAGCGCGCGCGGGCTTGCCGACCTGACGAGCACGCACCCGCCGACGTCGGAGCGCATCCGCATCCTGCGCTCGATGGGCGGCGGCGCCGGCCTCGTCCACTACAACGAGGCGTTTCAGACGGTGACCGGCAAGAGGGGTGGGGTGGTGCCCCCAGCGGCGCTCGCCGGCGAGAGCCGGGCGCCGGCGAGCGCGCCGGCGGCAGCGACGCCGGCGAAGGCCGCGGCCCCCGCAGCGGTCCAAGCGGTGATTCCCGCGCCGTTGCCCGCCGCCGGGCGCCTCGAGCGGGTTCGCCAGACGACCGACATGTTGTGGCGGCTCAACCAGTTCGTCTTCATCCCCTGCGCCTGCGGCACGACGCTCAAGGTGCCGCCCGCGTACGTCGGGCGCGAGATCGCGTGCCCCCACTGCGGGGCCCTCCACAAGGTGCAACCCAGCACGGCCGGTGCCCCCGCCGACTCGCCGCCGGCACCTGTGGCCAAACCGTAGCCCTCTCCACGGCAGACATCTGCTCTCGCCCGAGGGGCGGGTTCTCTTCTTCCACTGCGTGGACGCCTCTTGCTTGCCGGTCCCGCGGGTGGCCGGATGCGGGCCCGGGCTGCCCCCGCGCGCCGATGTGCCCCGCGGGCTGCTGCCGTGTCGCCGCGCGACCGAGCAGGGCGATCGCGCGCCGAGGGCCCCTCGCTGTTCTCCTCCCTCGCATGAGACGCTCGGTCGGAGCCATCGACACCCCGGCGCGGCTCGCCCGTCCGGGACCCGCGGGCGCCGGCGCGAATCGGCCATCCGCCCGCGGGCGGATTGGACGACGCCCCCGCCCATCAGTCGGAGGTCCTGCTGCACGCCGAGAGTTCTGCCAGAAGTTTCGCGCGAACGGCAGCACTTCCGTCTGGCGGGGGTGGGGGTTCAAAACCGCCCCTCGGGCGAAGGGCGATGGCGCCGGAGCGTGCGGGTCCCGAGCGCGCGCATCGCCGCGGCGGGATGTCGATGCTCCCGCCCGAGCGCAGCGAGCGGAGGGAGACAGCGAGGGACCCGGCCGCGAGGCGCGCTGCTGGGTCGCGGCGCGCAGGAGCGGGTCGGCAGGGCGGCGCTCGATGCAAGCCGCCCGAGCGACACGGCCGTAGCCCGCTGGGCAAAGGAGAAGGCCTCGCGCAGCGAAGAGGAGAATCAACCCCGCCCGGGTCACGTCCCCGGGGTCGGGGGCGGGGGCGAGTCGGGGCCGGGTGGCGGAGGCGGAGCGTCCCCGGGCTGCGGCGGGCGGCCGTGGTGGTCCGGCGGCATCTCGCCCGCGCCGTGGGGGGGCGGCATCCACATCCTCGGCATCCTGCCGCCCCGCTCCTTCACCATGCGGTCGAAGCGGGCGCGCTGCTCGTCGGTCAGCACGCTGCGGACCTCGGCGCGGAGACGCTCGAAGATCTCGCTCATCTGGGGCATCAGGGGCTTCATCACCCGCGCCGACTCCTCGCGGGCCTTGGCTGCGGCCGCGTAGATCTGGCGCCGCTGCGCCTCGGAGAGGTGGAGTTCCCGGTCGAGACGGTGGACGACGATGCGGGCCAACCCCTCGGGGGAGTTCATCGGCCTTCTTTCGAGCCGCACCCGCCAGACGTGCATCGCCGCCGCCCCGCAGAGAACGCCGGCGACGAACACCGCCGTCACCGCGAGGCGGGCGCGCCAGGGGTTCACCTGGCACCTCCGGAGGGCAGGCTGTCGCCGCTCTCGGTGAGGAGCAGCGCGGCGAGCGTCGCGTCGGCACCGTTCTCGTGGCTGGCGAGCACGACCATCGCCGGGTCGTCCTGCGCGTCCGCGTCCCGCACCGTTTCGAACGCCGCCCACGACGACAGCACCGCCAGCAGCACCGCCAGCGCAGGGAGCGTGTGCAGGGCCACCACCGCCAGCGGGTGCGGTGCCGGCCGGACCCGGGCCGCAGCGGCCCTGACCCGGGCCGCGAAGAACGGCGAGAGCGATGGGAGCTCCTCGGGGCGGGCCGAAGCCGCCTCGAGCAGGCGCCGGACCGCGAGGTCCTCCCTCGCCGTGCGGGCGGCGCCCGGGGAATCTGGGTCGTGAGAGTTCCACATGAGAGTCACCTCCGTCCCGGGCCTGCCACCAGCGCGCGCAGGCGGTTGCGGGCGCGGAACGCCCGCACCTTGACGTTCGCGGTCGACCACCCGGTGAGGGCGGCCACCTCGGCGGTCGCCATGCCCTCGAGCACGGTCAGCGTGAGCACGAGGCGGTCCGCCGCCGGCAGCCGGGCGAGGACCTGTTCCGCGGCCAGGCGCGCCTCCTCCCGTTCCCAGCGCGCCATGCCGCCGTCGCCGTCGGGCCCGACGTAGCTGGCGATGAAGGCCTCGGAGTCGCTGCCGAGCTGGGAGAAGCCGACTTCGGGGCGGGCGCGCTGGCGCCGGAGCTGGTCGTAGCAGGCGTTGACCGTGATGCGGGCAAGCCAGTGGGCGAACGGAACCTCGCCGCGGTACCCCGCCATCCCGCTGTACGCCTTCACGAACACCTCCTGGGCGATTTCCTCGATCACGTCGGCACGGCGAAAAAAGCGTCCGGCGATGCGCACCACCCGGCCGTGATGGGCGCGCACCAGCTCGGCGAACGCATCCTCGTCCCCGGCGAGAACCCGGGAGGCGGTCCGCCGATCGTGCGCAAGGTGGTCCGTCACATCATCCACGACCGGCTGCCCGCCTCCCGCCAACACGCCTGCAACCGCACCGTCAAGTTCGACCCGCACCGCCGTGCTCCCCGGGGTCTGCGCCCTACCGTTGAGACGGCCGCGTGCGGACAAAGGTTACAGCCGGGGGCGCGGGCGCGCCCGGAATCGGGGGCGGACGGTGGTGGAGATGGGCGCGCCGCGGCCCCCCTTGCGGTGGCCGCGGCGTCGCGGATTGTGGGCCGGCGTCTCAGGCGCCGCGCTTGCCGAGCTCGTGATCGAGGTAGAAGAGGGCGCCATGGCTCTCGCCGATCGCCTGCAGGCGCGTGACGATCGGATCGAGGGTGGCCTCCTCCTCGACCTGCTCCTTGACGAACCACTGCAGGAAGTTGGCGGTGGCGTGGTCCTTCGCGGCGATCGCCTTGTCCATCAGGGTGTTGATCCGCTTGGTGATCGATTTTTCGTGTGCCAGCGCGGCTTCGAACGCCGCCAGAACCGACGGCCACTCCCCCTTGGGCTGCTCGATCGCCGCCAGCGTGACCGCGCCGCCCCGGTCGTGCACGTAATCGATGAACTTCATCGCGTGCGACATCTCCTCCTGCGCCTGCGTCCGCATCCACTTCGCGAACCCGCCGAAGTTCGCGTGCTGGAAGTGGGTGGACATCGCGAGGTAGAGGTAGAAAGAGAAAAGCTCGGCGTTGATTTGCTCGTTGATCGACTTCTCCGTGGCCGTACTGATCATCTGGCATCTCCCTTCGTCGTCGGTCGGGGGTCCGTGCGGCGCCGGCTGCTCGCCGGCGGCCGTCCCGTGGTGATTGTGCGACTCCCTTGCGAACACGAGCGTACCATCAGGGCACCACCGTGTCCATCCCGCGAGGAAACAAACCTTCGGTGGTTGTGTTGTACGGTCTGATGAGACACGATCCCATTGCCGACCGGGCGGCTGCGCCCGGACCCGCCGCCGGATGTGGCGGGAGGTCGGGCCGGGTGGCCGCATGAGCGCCGGCAAGCCCGCCACGCTCGGGGCGCTCCGGTCGTCCGGCTACGTTGCCCGCCCGGTCAAGCAGGAGCTGCGCGAGAACCTCGTCGCCCGGCTGCGCGCCGGCGGGACGCTCTTCCCCGGCGTCGTCGGCTACGAGCGCACGGTGATCCCGGGGATCGTCAACGCGCTCCTCGCGCACCACGACTTCATCCTGCTCGGCCTGCGGGGACAGGCCAAGACCCGTCTCCTGCGCGCCCTCGTGACGCTGCTCGACGACGAGATCCCGGTGATCGCCGGGGCCGAACTCAACGACGACCCGTTCCGCCCGACGTCGGCGCGCGCCCGCCGGACCGTGGAGGAAGCCGGCGACGGCACCCCGGTCGAATGGCTGCCGCGCGAGGCTCGCTACAACGAGAAGCTCGCCACGCCGGACGTCACCATCGCCGACCTCATCGGCGACGTGGACCCGATCAAGGCGGCGACCCGGCGCCTCACCTACGCCGACCCCGAGGTGATCCACTTCGGCATCGTGCCCCGCACCAACCGCGGGATCTTCGCCATCAACGAGCTCCCCGATCTCGCGCCCCGCATCCAGGTCGGCCTGCTCAACATCCTCGAGGAGCGCGATATCCAGGTCAGGGGGTTTCCCGTCCGCATCCCCCTCGACATCCTGATGGTGTTCTCGGCGAACCCGGAGGACTACACCAGCCGCGGCACGATCATCACGCCGCTGAAGGACCGCATCTCCTCCCAGATCTTGACCCACTACCCGAGGGATGCCGCCACCGCGGTGGCGATCACGCGCCAGGAGGCGTGGCGCGAGCGGGAAGGGCCGCGGGTCAACATTCCCGAAGAGGTCGAGCTGCTCCTGGAGGAGATCGCGTTCGCGGCCCGCGAGTCCGACCTCGTGGACCAGAGCTCGGGGGTGAGCGCGCGGGTCGCGATAGCCGCGATGGAGCTGCTGGTCTCCAACCTCGAACGCCGGGCGCTGGCGACCGGCGAAGAACCGGTCTGGCCGCGCCTGGTCGACGTGCACATGCTGCTGCCGGCGATCACCGGCAAGGTCGAGATGGTGTACGAGGGCGAACAGAAGGGCGCCGAGATCGTCGCTCGCGCTCTCATCGGCGCGGCGGTGAAGAAGCGCTTCGCCGCGGGCTTTCCGGGGCTGGGGCGCGACGCCGAGGGCGAGGACAAGGGACCGTACGCGGCGATCGTGGCGTGGTTCGCCGCCGGCAACGCGGTGACCCTCTCCGACGAACAGCCGTTCGCCGAGTACGAGCGCGAGCTCGCGCGCGTTCCCGGGCTGCTCGCGCTTGTCGAAAACCACGGCGCGACCCGCGAGGAGCGCGCCTTCGCCGCCGAGACGATCCTCGAAGGCCTCCACCAGCACACCAAGCTCACCCGCGAGGACGTGGACAGCACCGTGAGCTACAGGGAGGCGGTGAAGTTCCAGCTCATGCGCCGCGCCGCCCGGCCCGGGGACCGCTCCGATGCCAACTAGACCGGGCGCCGGGTCCCGGGCCGGGGCACGTTGGTCAAAGTCCGACCGGACGGTTTCCCAGGAAGGATAGCAACCGTGTCGTTCACGGACCACCGACCACCGACCACGGACCACGGTCTCTGACATGCGCCACCGCTACGCCTACCTCGACCCCGAGCTGATCCGGAGCCTGGGCGCGGCGATCGACCTGCTGCGCCTGTTCAACCAGCTCCTGCTCGCCGCGGCCGGCGACGCCGCGCGGGCGCGCGAGTGGCTGCGGGAGCTGCAGGAGCGCGGCTACCTCGACGACAACGTCGACCTCGATGCCTTCTTCGCCCAGCTCGAGGAGCAGGGGCTGATCCGCGCCGGCGGCGCGGACGGCGGTCTCACCGCGGCCGGCGCGCGCCAGCTGCGCCGGAGCGCGTTCGAGGAGGTGTTCGCGAGCCTGGGCAAAGCGGGCCCCGGCTACCACTCGATCCACGCGGCCGGCGAGGGCGTGGAGAGCCTGCCGGAAAACCGGCCGTACGCGTTCGGCGACGAACTCTCCGCCATCGACCCGGTGCGCTCGACCCAGAACGCCCTCAGGCGCACCAAAGGCGAGCTCGACCTCGCCGAGGAGGACCTCGAGGTCACCGAGCGGGAGCACCTGACGTCGTGCGCCACCGTCGTGGCGATCGACATCTCGCACTCGATGGTGCTCTACGGCGAGGACCGCATCACCCCCGCCAAGACCGTGGCCCTCGCCATGACCGAGCTGATCACGTCGAAGTACCCGAACGACTGGCTCGGCGTCCTCGTGTTCGGGGACCGCGCGACGCGCATTGACCTCGCGGACATCCCGGCGATCCAGGCGGGTCCGTTCCACACCAACACCTGCGAGGCGCTCGAGGTGGCCCGGGGGATGCTCGCGAGCCGCAAGCACCCGAACAAGCAGGTCTTCCTGATCACCGACGGTAAGCCCTCGGCGATCACCGAGGGGCACGGGGTCTACAAGAACCCGTACGGCCTCGACCTCAAGATCGTCAACCGCACCCTCGAGGAGGCCGATCGCTGCCGGCGGCAGAAGGTCGTGATCACCACGTTCATGATCGCCACCGACCCGATGCTGCAGCAGTTCGTCGAGAAGCTCACCAAGGTCAACCGCGGCCGCGCCTACTTCTCGAACCCCTACGACCTCGGGGGGTTCGTCCTCGCCGACTACGTCGGCAACCGCCGCCGGCGCGTGCGCTGACGGCGACGGCGACAACCTTTCGGCTATCGTAGGCGTAGGAAAGGACGGCATGAGCACGCACGGCGGGACCGGCCGAACGAGGGCGCGACGGTGGCTGCGCACGGCGTACCTCGCGCTGCTCGCAGCGCTGGCGCTGACCGCCGCCATCGCGCAACTGGCGGCGCCGGGCGGGGACCTGGCCGGGCTGGCGGTCGTCATGGCCGTGCTGTGGTCGCTGCCGGCGGTGTACCTGGGCGTGCGGCGGCTGTGGCGCGCGCTGACCTACCGGGTCGGCGTGCGGCTCTTCATCTCCTACCTGCTCGTCGGCCTGACCCCGATCGCCCTGGCGGCGTGCCTGGCGCTCGTCGTGGGCTATGCGCTCGTCGGCCAGTACGCCGCGACGCGAGTTCGCGCCGAGATGGAAAACCTCGACTCGACGCTGGGCGGGGTCGCCCGCGCCGCCGCCGCCGAGCTGGCGGCGGGAAGGCCGGCGGGTGCACGCGAGGCCGTCGAAAATGGCGGCAAGGCGCTCCCCGATGGGATGCGTCTCGAGTGGGTGCTCGACGCCCCCTCCGGTCGCGCGAGCAGCCCGGACGCAGCCAGCCTGCCGGCCCCGCACTGGGCCCCCGAGGGGGGGTGGCAGGGCGCGGTGTTCGACGGCAGGTCCGGCTACCTCGCTGCGGCGGCCCGGCGCGGCGGCTCGGTCGCCGCCGTGCTGCTGCCCCTCGACCTCGCCACCGCCCGCGCGTTCGGGCGGGGCCGGTGGTACGGGGTCCGGTTCGTGACCCGGGCGCGCGCGAGCGAACCGAAGGGCAACGTGGTCACGATCGCCGGCGCGCCGTACGGCGCCGCGGCGGTCAGCGTCAACGGCCGGCCCGCATCCGCGGCCGAGGTCGAGCCCGCGTGGCTTTCGGGAAGATCGGCCGCCGGCGCGACGAGGTGGCAGCGGGCGCGGCTCTTGTGGGCCTGGCCCGTCCCGGACCCGAGGGCGTTCGCGAGCGGCGCCGAGCTCAAGGGCGCGATGGTCCTGACCGTGATCAAGCTGGCGCCGAGCGGCGCCCTCGCCGAGCTCTTCGCCCCGCAGGAAGGGGTCGGCCGAGGGTTCAAGAGCATGCTTGGCATCGTGGGCATCGTCTTCGGCTCGCTCTACCTCGTCGCCGTCGGCTTCGCCGCTGTGATGATCCTGCGCGTCACGAGGGCGGCGGCGCGCCTGTCGCGCGGGGCCCGCGCGGTGGCGGCGGGCGACCTCGCCTACCGTATCCCGGTCAAGCGTCGCGACCAACTCGGCGACCTCGCGGTTTCGTTCAACGCGATGACCGAGTCGGTCCGCGGCATGCTCGGGGCGGTGGCGGAGAAGGAGCGCCTGGCCCGCGAGATGGAGCTCGCCCGCGAGATCCAGGAGAGCCTGCTGCCGCCGCGCGAGATGACGAGCGGCCCGCTCGCCCTGGTCGCTCACTTCCGGCCGGCCGCCGAGGTGGGCGGGGACTACTTCGACGTCCTCGAGGTCGCCCCCGGCCGGATCGTAGCGGCGATCGGCGACGTCGCCGGCCACGGCCTGCCGACCGGCCTGCTGATGGCGATGGTCAAATCCGCGGTGGCCGCCCTCGCCGGCGAGGGGCGGCGCGGGCGCGACCTGCTCGAGCGCCTCAACCGCCTCCTCCTCGCCCAGTCGTTGCAGCAGCGCATGGTCTCGCTCGCCCTCGCCGAGATCGACAGCGCCGCGGCCCGGCTCGAGATCACGAGCGCCGGCCACCCCCCCGGCGTGCTGCTGGCCTCCGACGGCACCACCGAGGAGATCCTGCTTGGCTCGCTCCCGCTCGGCCACCGCTGGCCCGACCCGCCCCCCGCGCGCACCCTCGCGTTCGCCCCCGGGAGCCGGCTCCTGCTCTACTCCGACGGGCTCGTGGAGGGGCGCAACGCCGCCGGCGAACCGTTCGGCTACGAGGCGCTGCACGCGGTGCTTTCGGCGCAACGGGACGCGCCGCCGCGCGAACTGCTCGCCGCCCTCCTCGAGGCGCTCGACCGCCACCTCGCGGGGGAGCCGCTGGCCGACGACCTCACGATCGTGCTCGTGGAGCACACGAGGACGGCGGGCGCCGGCTAGCGCGCCAGCAGCAGGAGCAGGAGCGCCGCGGCGGCGCCGGCGGCGAGACCGGCGGCGAGGTCGTCCGCCACGATCCCCCAGCCGCCGGGGAGCGCCTCGAGGCGCCGAATCGGCCACGGCTTGACGACGTCGAACGCCCGGAACAGGAGGAACGCCGCCACCAGCTCGGCCAGCCCCGGGGACCGGGACTGCGCGAGCGCGAGCACCGCCAGCGCCACCCACTGGCCGGCGACCTCGTCAAGGACGACGGGGTGGGGGTCGACGACGCCGCGCCGGCGGGCTTCCGCGCCGCACGCCCAGACCGACACCGGCAGCAGCACGGCGAGACCGCCGAGCGCGACCGCGGTGACGGCGTCCGGCCAGAGGGCCGAGGCACCCCAGTACAGTGCTGCGCCGGCCACCGATCCGACCGTGGTGCCGGGTGCCGGGAGCCGGTCCCCGAGGCCGCCGACGGTGGCGAGGGCGCGGGCTAGGGGGACCCTCACCGCTCCTCCCGCAGCAGGGCGAGCAGGCGGCGCGGCAGGCCGCCGAACCCCCCGGAGGACATGCACAGCACCACATCGCCGGGACGCAGGTGACGGCGGACCGCCGCCGCGAGGTCGCCGCCCTCGGGCAGCTCGCCGGCCTCGGTGCCGCGGCGGCGCAGCGCGACGACGAGGGCGCCGCGGTCGAGGGCGTGCTCGCCGAGCCGAGCTCGGTGGAAGACCGGCGCCACGAGCGCGAGGTCGGCGTTGGCAAACGCCCCCTCGTACGCGGCCGCGAACACGGTGCCGCCGGCGGTGAGGGAGCGCGGCTCGAACGCCGCCACCAGGCGCCGGCCGGGAAACCGGTGCCGGGCGCCCGCCAGTGTCGCGGCGACCGCGGTCGGGTGGTGGGCGAAGTCGTCCACCACCGCGATCCCGCCGACTTCGCCGACGAGCTCGAGCCGGCGGCGGACACCGGGGAAGGTCGCGGCCGCGGCCGCAACCGCCGCCGGCTCCATCCCCGCGAGCAGGGCGCAGGTCGTGGCGGCCATCAGGTTGTCCAGGTTGTGGCGGCCCACGAGCGGGACCTCGACCTCGAAGTCGCGCCCTTCCCAGCTCAACGCGGCGTGCAGCCGGCCGTCGACGTGGCGCCACGCGGCGCAGGAGAGCGCGGCTGCGGAACCGAGCCCGTACCAGACGGCGCGCGGGAGCCCCGCGGCCACCGCCCGGGCACCCTCGTCCCCGGCGTTGGCCACCACGGCGCCGCCGCTGCCGACCAATGCCGTTCCGGCACGGAACGCTGCCAGGATGGCATCCAGGTCGGGGTAGATGTCGCCGTGGTCGAACTCGACGTTGCCGACCACGAACAGGTGCGGGGCGTAGTGGAGGAACTTCGGCCCCTTGTCGAAGAACGCGGTGTTGTACTCGTCCCCCTCGACGACCGTCCATCCGCCGTGCCCCAACCGCCAGGGCTTGCCGCCGATCGGGACCCCGCCGATCAGCGTGGTGGGATCGAGCCCCCCGGCCGTCAAGAGGTGGGCGGTGAGGGCGGTGGTCGTCGTCTTGCCGTGGGTCCCGGCCACCACGACCGCACGCGCCGGGCGGCAGAACCGCTCCCCGAACGCCGCCGCCTGGGAGACGTACGGAAGCCCGCGAGCGAGCACGGCCTGGACCTCGACGTTGGTGCGCGGGATGGCGTTTCCGATGACGACCTGGTCGAGGTCGGCCGGGATCCCGGCGGGGTCGAAGCCGACGCGGACCGGGATCCCGAGTTCGGCCAGCAGCTCCGAAGTGGGGGGGTAAAGCGCCACGTCGACACCGGAGACGATCTCGCCCGCCTCGTGCAACAGGCCCGCGAGCGCCGCCGTGGCCGTGCCTCCGATCGGAAGCAGGTAGTAGTGGCAAGGTTTCTGCATGACGTTTGGCGCGCTCCGGCGCGGGGGTGTACGATACCACCTCCGGGGAACCCGGAATCAGTCGCAGACGAGAGGAGATCACCCGATGAACCGTACGATCCTGAGCTCGCTCGCAGCGGTGTTGGTCGCAACGGGGGCGTTTGCCCAGACCCAGGCTGCGCCTGCCGTCAAACCGGCCGCCGCGGCCGCCGCGAAGGCCGCCGAAACGCCGCAACCGGCGATCGACATCGTCAACAAGATCCAGGACTTCGGCACCGTCCCCAAGGGGGAGAAGATCAAGGCCACGTTCGAGGTGCGCAACACCGGCAAGGCGCCGCTCGAGATCAGCCAGGTGCGGCCGACGTGCGGCTGCACCGTGGCGAGCTTCGACCGCACGATCGCCCCCGGGGGCACCGGCAAGATCATGGCCGACGTGGACACCGCCGGGTTCACCGGGCCGATCTCCAAGGCGGTCCTCGTGTTCTCCAACGACCCGACGGCCCCCCAGGTCAACCTCGTGATCAAGGCCGACGTGCGGGCGTTCGTCGAGGTCCTGCCGCGGCCGCTCGTGATCTTCACCAACGTGCTCCAGGGCGAGGCCGCGACGCAGAAGCTGGTGCTGGCCTCGGCCGACGGCTCCGACTTCAAGATCGAGAGCGCCGCCGCCACCAGCGGTCCATATCAGCTCAGCTACCGGGAACTCCCGGCCAAGGAGCGCATCCCCGACCGTAAGGGCTCGCAGTGGGAGCTCACCGTGACCGTACCGGCGAACGCGCCGGAGGGGATGCTCAACCAGAAGATCATCGTCAAGACGACGTCGCCCAAGGCGCCCGAGGTGACGATCAACGTGACCGGCGCCGTGCGTCCGGTCGTCCAGGTCATTCCGGGCACGATCGACTTCGGGACCGTGGCGGGCGATGCCCTGATCGGCCACAACGTGCTGATCATCAACAACCGCCAAGGGGCCGAGCTGCAGCTCTCCGACGTCAAGGTCGACAACCCCAACTTCACGACCGAGGTCATCCCGCTCCAGGCCGGCCAGCGCTTCCAGGTGGCGGTGAGCATGAAGGCCGGGGTGCCCAAGGGGCCGGAGAAGGCGACGCTCACGATCGCCACCAACGACCCGCTGCGCAAGTCGATCGAGATCCCGATCAGCGCCGTCGTCCAGTAGTCGGTCCGCACCAGGTTGCCATCCGTGGCGCGCCAGGGGTTCCTGGCGCGCCTTGCTTTCGCTTTACAGTGGTGAGTGGTCTTCTTTCTGAGGCTTTCTGCCCGCGGGCTACGGCCGTGTCGCTCGGGCGGCGCATCGAGCGCCGCCCTCCGACCCGCCTGCGCGTGCGACCGAGCAGGCCAGATCGGCGGGCGGACCCTCGCCGTTCCCTTCGCTGCGCTCAGGGCCGGCGTCTCCACCCGCCGCTCTGGCCGCTCGGGACCCGCACGCTCCGGCGCCATCGGCCTTCGCCCGCTGGGCGGGTTTGGCCACCCTCACCCGCGCGGAGCGGAGGTCCTGGTGTTAGTTCTAGGTTTTGGCAGGACTCTCGGCGTGCAGCAGAACCTCCGGCTTGTGGGCGGGGGTGTCGTTGATCCGCCGGTGCCGCGGGTGGCCATCTGCTCCTGCGCCCGCGGGTCCCGGACGGGCGAGCCGCGCCGGGGTGTCGATGGCTCCGACCGAGCGCTTCACGCGAGGGAGGAGACCGCGCGGGTGGGGGGCGGGGGGCGCGACGCGGGATACAGCGCGGCCCCAGCCAGCGAAGCGGGAGTGAGGTCGGCCGGATGAGCCTTGGCGAGTCAAGACCACAACCGTAGCTTGCCCGCAACAGCGAGGGGCCCCGGCGCGGATCGCCCTGTCCGGTCGCGGGCGCAGGAGCATGCGGGCTCGGGCGCGGGGGCGCCCGGGCCCGCATTCGGCCACCCGCGGGACCGGCAAGCAAGAAGGCCTCACGCAGTGAAAAGGAGGAAGGAGACCACCCACTGGGCAAGGGGAAGCGAACTGCCCTGGGGATGGCGCTCTCTATGCCCGCTGGCGGCGGCCGGCCGCCGTGGGCGACCCTTGTGTTTGCCCCGCGCCGGCGGTAGCGTGGCGGGCGAAGTTCATCGGGGCGGTGTCGAGGGAAGCCGGTGCGAATCCGGCGCGGCCCCCGCCACTGTAACCGGGGACGAGTTGCCCAGGCATGCCACTGGGCGCACGGGTCGTTCGCGGCTCGGCGCCTGGGAAGGCGGGCGATCTCGGTCGATCCGGGAGCCAGGAGACCTGCCGCCCCGCAGGGGAACGGGAGGGTTCCATGGCCGATCGAACGGTCCGGCTGCTCGCGCTTTTCCTCGTCGTGTCCGGCGTGTCGGGGGCGCAGCAACTCCCGTCGTTTCACGACCAGGTCGTGGTGACGGCGACCGGCGACGAGCAGCCGGTGGACGGCATCGCCGCCGCTTGCACGGTGATCTCGGCGGCGGAGATGCGTTTGCTCGGCGTCACCTCGGTCGCGGACGCGCTGCGCTGGGCCCCGGGCGTGGTCGTGCTGCGCTCGGGAGGGGAAGGCGGCGTCACGTCGCTGTTCACGCGTGGCACCGCCTCGACCCAGACGCTCGTGATGTGGGACGGGGTTCGCCTCAACTCACCGTTCTTCGGCGGCTACGACTGGAGCCTGCCGCTGGCAGCCGGGCTCGACCGGGTCGAGGTCGTGCGCGGCCCATACTCCGCGCTCTACGGCGCCGATGCGATCGGCGGCGTAGTCCAACTCGTCCCGGCGCGCGCCGCCGGCGACCGCGCGTCGGCCCTGGTCGAGGGGGGCGGCTCCGGGTGGCGGCGGGCCGAGTTCGAGGCCACCGCCGTCTCGGGCCGCTGGGAGACGGTTGTCGCCGGGGGGAGCCGGGACGGGAGCGGACCGCTCGTCAACGACGACTTCTCGTCGCGGGCAGGGCTCGCGAGCGTGACGGCGAGCCTCGACGACGGCAGCCGCCTCGGCGTGCTCGTGCACCGCACCACCAGCTTTACCGAGATCCCGTTCTCGGGCGCGCTCGCCACCCCGCACCGTTCCACCTCGGCGGCGGAGACCGTCGCCGCACTCCCGCTCCACCTGCGCCTGGGCGCCGGCGGCGAGCTCGAGGTCACGGTGTCCAGAGTGGAGCGCGACCAGCGCTACACGGACCCCGGCGACCCCACCGGCTTCGTGCGCTCCGAAACGGTCGCCGACTCCGACGGCGCGCGGGTTGCGCTGCACGAGCGGTGGGGCGGCCACCGTCTCGTGGCGGGCGGGGAGTGGAGGGCGGACCGCGTGACCGACGGCTCGAACTTCGGCGTGAACCTCGCCGGGCGGCGCCAGACGACTCGGGCGTTGTTCGTGCAGGACAGCTGGTCGCCGGCACGTCGGCTGGCGGTGCTCGCCGGCGTGCGTTGGGACAGCGCGTCGCCGTGGGGGAGCGAGCTGTCGCCGCGGGTGAGCGTGAGCTGGGAGGGGCGGGCCGCGCGGAGCTGGGTCTCGTTCGGGCAGGCGTTCCGCGCCCCCGGCCTCGGCGAGCTGTACTACCCGTTTTCGGGGAACCCGGCCTTGGCGCCCGAGCGCTCGCGCTCGGTGGAAGTGGGCGTGGCGGCGCCGCTCGCGGCCGGCGGCTCGGTCGTGCAGCTGGTGGCGTTCTCCAACCGCCAGCGCGACCTCATCGACTTCGACTTCGCGTCGTTCCGCTACGTCAACGTCGCCCGCGCCCTGGAGGACGGGGTCGAGGCGTCGTGGATCGCGATGATCGGGGAGCACGGTCGCGTCACGACGGCGCTGACCTGGCTCGATGCCCGCGACGGCGCCGGTGCGCCGCTGCTGCGCCGCCCGGCGTGGTCGGGATCGGTCATGCTGGCCGGCCCGCTCGCGGCCGGCCTCGAAGGCGCCGCCTCGCTGGTCTGGGTGGGCCGGCGCACGGACGTCGATCCCGTGACGTTCGCCCGCGTGGCGCAGGCGGGGTTCGTGACCGCCGACCTCGCCGTGACGGTGCCGCTGGCGCCGGGGCTCGCGGCGCGGGTGAGGGTCGAGAACGCGGCGGACCGCCGCTACGAGGAGGTGCGCGGGTACCCGGCGCCGGGCCGGCGCCTGATCGTGGGCCTCGAGACGTCGTTGCGCTGAGCGGTCTCCGGGACCATGGGTTCGCGGGTGGCGTTGTCGCGGCCGGCCCGTTGACCGCGGTGACAGGCTTTGCTAACTTGAACGCTCGCTGTTGGAGGCTCCTCGCCTCCTCGTTCGTTGCCAAGCGGAGGAGGACAGCGTGCTGGCGCTGCCAAATTACTCTCTGCTGCTCGTGATGGCCTGCTTCTGGCTGGTCTTCCTGCTGGTGTCGACTCAGCTCGTGCGGCCGCTCGGCCGGCTCCTGGAGCAACGGGAGGGACGGATCGAGTCGGCGCGCCTGGGCCACGAGCGCGCCCGCGCCGAGCTGATCGAGGCGATGGCGCGCTGCGACCGCGAGGTCGCGAGCGCCGCCGCGGAGGCGCAGAAGGACCGCGCGGCGCTCCGGTCGGCCGGCGAGGCGGCCCGGAGGGCGCGCCTCGACGAGGCGCGCGCCCAGGTCCAGGCGCGCCTGACCAAGCTCGGCGCCGAGCTCGACGAGGCCTCGCGCGCCGCCCGCACCGTCCTGCGGGAGCGCGGCACGGAGCTGGCGCGCGAGCTGGCGAGTCGCCTGGCCGGGCGGAGGCTCGCGTGATGCGCCGCCTGGCGGTGGCGGCGGCGGTGTTCCTCGCGGCGTTGCCGGCGTGGGCGGCCGAAGAAGGCGGCGCGGGGTTCCTCGGACTCCCGACGATCTTCTGGAAGGTGGCCAACTTCGCGTTTTTCTTCGGCCTGCTCTTCTTCCTCCTGGCGCGGCCGGCGGCGAAGTTCTTCCGGTCGCGGCGCGAACAGATCACGGCGCAGCTGACCGAGGCCGAGCGCGCGCAACGCGAGGCCGAGCAGTTGCGGACGGAGATGAACGGGCGGCTGGCGGCGCTCTCCGGGGAGATCAAGGCCCTGCAGGAGCGGCTCCACCGCGAAGGGGAGCGGGAGCGCGAGGCGCTCGAGCGGCAGGGCGACGCCGAAGCGGCGCGCCTGACCGCGCAGATCGAGCAGGAGGCCGCGCGGCGCGTGGCCGATGCGCGCCGCCAGCTCGCGGCCGAAGCGGCCTCGGTGGCCGCCGACCTCGCGATCGAGCTGCTGCATCGCGAGCTCACCGCCGAGGACCGCGAGCGGATCTTCCGGACCACGCTCGAGCGCCTCGACGAGCGGCCGGCGGGAGGCGCGCGATGAGCCGGCGGGTGGCGAGGCCGTACGCGGTGGCGCTGTACGAGGTGACGCATCGGGAAGGCGTCCCGGCGTTGCGGGAGATCCAGAGACAGCTCGCGGCGGTGGCGGAGCTGTTCGAGCGCGAGAGCGGGCTGGTGCGCGTCTTCGAGGTGCCCTCGGTGGCGCCGGCCGTCAAGCGCGAGCTCGTGGCGACGATCGCCCGCGCCCTCGCCCTGCGCCCGGAGGCCCACCGCCTGCTGGTCGCACTCGAGACCCACGTCCGGTTGCGCTTCCTGCCGGAGGTCGTGCAGATGTTCCGCGAGCTGGTGGACCGCGCCGAGGGGATCGTGCGCGCTCGCGCCGAGCTGCCGGTGGCGCCGCGCCCCGAGCAGGTCGAGGCGCTGCGGCAGGCGCTCGCGCGGTTGTTCTCGTCGCGGGTCGAGCTCGACACGAAGGTCAGGCCCGAGCTCCTGGCCGGGTTCGTGGTCCAGGTGGGAAGCCAGGTGTTCGACGGTTCGCTGGCCGCGCAGGTGCGCCGTTTCGCCGCGGCGGCGGGGCGATAGGGGGATGGGCATGCAGATCAAGGTGGACGAGATCACGGACATCCTGCGGCGGCAGATCCAGGGGCTGGACACCTCCGTCGAGATGGCCGAGGTCGGAACGGTGGTGTCGGTCGGCGACGGGATCGCCCGCGTGTTCGGCCTCGACCGGGTGATGGCCGGCGAGATGGTGGCGTTCCCGCACGACGTCTTCGGCCTCGCGCTCAACCTCGAGGAGGACGGCGTCGGCTGCGTGCTCATGGGCGAGTCGGACCTGATCCGCGAAGGCGACGAGGTGCGGCGCACCGGTCGCATCCTGCAGGTCCCGGTCGGCCCCGCGCTCGTCGGCCGCGTGGTGAACGCGCTCGGCCAGCCGATCGACGGCAAGGGCCCGATCGCGGCGTCCGACACCTACCCGATGGAGCGCCTCGCCCCGGGCGTGGTGCGGCGGCAGCCGGTGAAGGAGCCGATGCAGACCGGGATCAAGGCGATCGACTCGATGATCCCGATCGGGCGAGGGCAGCGCGAGCTCATCATCTCCGACCGCCAGACCGGGAAGACCGCGCTCATCACCGACACGATCATCAACCAGAAGGGGAACGGGATGATCTGCATCTACGTGGCGATCGGGCAGAAGCGCTCGACCGTCGCGCAGGTCGTCAAGACCCTCGAGAACTACGGCGCGATGGAGCACACGATCGTGGTCGCCGCCACCGCCTCGGAGCCCGCCCCGCTGCAGTACCTGGCGCCGTACGCGGGGTGCGCGATGGGCGAGTACTACCTGTACAACGGCGGCGCCGCGGTGGTGTTCTACGACGACCTCTCCAAGCACGCCGCGGCCTACCGCGAGATCTCGCTGCTGCTGCGCCGGCCGCCGGGCCGGGAGGCGTACCCCGGCGACGTGTTCTACCTGCACTCGCGGCTTTTGGAACGCGCCGCGAAGATGCGCGAGGACCTGGGCGGCGGCTCGCTCACCGCGATCCCCGTGATCGAGACCCAGGCCGGCGACGTGTCCGGGTACATCCCCACCAACGTCATCTCGATCACCGACGGGCAGATCTTCCTCGAGTCGGGCCTCTTCTTCTCCGGCGTCCGCCCCGCCGTCAACGTCGGCATCTCGGTGTCGCGCGTCGGCGGCAACGCCCAGATCAAGGCGATGAAGAAGGTCGCGGGCACGCTGCGCATCGACCTCGCGCAGTACCGCGAGCTGGCGGCGTTCGCCCAGTTCGGCTCCGACCTCGACAAGGCGACCCAGCGCCAGCTCGCGCGCGGCGAGCGCCTGGTCGAGATCCTCAAGCAGGGGCAGTACGCCCCGATGCCTGTGGACCTCCAGGTCGCCTCCGTGTTCGCCGGCACGCAGGGGTTCCTCGACAAGCTCAAGGTCGAGGCGGTGCTGCCGTTCGAGACCTACCTGCACGAGCACCTCAGGACCCACGCCGCCGGCACGCTGGCGGCGGTCACCTCGACCGGCAAGCTCGAGGGGGCCACCGAGGCCGACCTCAGGGCCGGTTGCCAGGCCGCCCTCGACGCCTTCGTGCGCGAGCACCCGGAGGCGGCGGTTGCCTAGCCAGCAGGACCTCCGGCGGCGCATCCGCTCGGTCCGCTCGACGCAGCAGCTCACGCGGGCGATGAAGATGGTCTACGCCGCCAAGCTGCGGCGTTCGCAGGCGGCCGTCCTCGAGGCGCGCCCGTACGCCGACGCCCTCGAGGGGGTGCTGCGCTCGCTGGCCGGCCAGGCGAGCGCAGGCCGCCACCCGCTGCTGGTCGAACGCCCCGAAAAGTCCGTGACGCTCGTCGTGGTCGCCGGCGACAAGGGGTTGTGCGGCGCGTTCAACAGCAACGTCCTGCGCGAGGCGGGCGCGCTGCTCTGGGGCGGCCGCTGGGAGAACGTGGAGCTCGTGCTCGTCGGGCGGCGGGGGATCGATTTCTTCCGCCGCCGCGGCCTGGCCGCCGTGGCGGTCTTCGCCGACCTGATGAAAGGGGTGACCGTCGCGGGCGCGCACGAGGTGGCGCGCCTGCTCGCCGGGCGGTTCGAGAGCGGCAAGACCGATGCCGTCTACCTGCTCTACAACCGCTTCCGGTCGATCATGCGGCAGGAGGTGACGCTCCAGCGCCTGCTCCCGGTCGAGCGGACGCGGCCCGTGGAGGGCGCCGGCGCGGCCCCTCTCCTCGAGCCGAGCCCGCAGGCGCTCGTGGGGGCGATCCTCCCCCGCTACGTGGAGTTTCAGGTGCTGCGCTCGCTCCTCGACTCCCAGGCCGCGGAGCACGCGGCGCGCATGACGGCGATGGACTCGGCGTCCAAGAACGCCGCGGAGATGATCGACCGGCTCACCCTGACGTACAACCGGGCGCGCCAGGCCTCGATCACCAAGGAACTCATCGAGATCGTATCCGGCGCCCAGGCGCTGGCCGAGAGGTAGGGCACGAGATGGCGGCAAATCCGCAAGGGGTCGAGGGGCACGTCGTTCAGATCATCGGGCCGGCGGTGGACGTGGAGTTCCCGGAGGGCCACCTGCCGACGATCCACAACGCCGTCGAGGTGCACGACACCAGCGAGATGGGCAAGCTCGACGTCGTCCTCGAGGTGGCGCAGCACCTGGGCGAGAACCGGGTGCGCTGCATCGCGATGGAAGCCACCGACGGCATGGTGCGCGGGATGAAGGCGCTCGACACCGGCGGCCCGATCACGGTGCCGGTCGGGCGCGAGACGCTCGGGCGCGTGCTCTCGGTGATCGGCCGCCCGGTCGACGAGAAAGGCCCGTGCGAGACCAAGGAGCGCTGGCCGATCCACCGCGAGCCGCCGTCGTTCGAGGACCAGTCGACCCGGGTCGAGATGTTCGAGACCGGGATCAAGGTCGTGGACCTCCTCGAGCCCTACACCCGGGGCGGCAAGACCGGCCTGTTCGGCGGCGCCGGCGTCGGCAAGACCGTCATCATCCAGGAACTGATCAACAACGTCGCGATGCAGCACGGCGGCTTCTCGGTGTTCTCCGGCGTGGGCGAGCGCACCCGAGAAGGCAACGACCTCTGGCTGGAGATGCAGGAGTCGGGGGTGATCGACCCCAACGACTGGACCAAGTCGAAGGCGGCGCTGATCTACGGCCAGATGACCGAGCCGCCGGGGGCGCGCCTGCGCGTGGCGCTGTCCGGCCTCAC
Organism: uncultured Acidobacteriota bacterium; assembly: GCA_963727205.1. GTDB lineage: Bacteria > Acidobacteriota > Thermoanaerobaculia > Thermoanaerobaculales > Thermoanaerobaculaceae > RBG-13-68-16. The sequence goes on from CAVSFQ010000042.1 coordinate 129,290, forward strand.
CGTGGCGGAGTACTTCCGCGACGTCGAGGAGCAGGACGTGCTGCTGTTCATCGACAACATCTTCCGCTTCACCCAGGCGGGCTCGGAGGTGTCGGCGCTGCTCGGCCGCATGCCCTCGGCGGTCGGCTACCAGCCCAACCTCGCGACCGAGATGGGCGAGCTGCAGGAGCGCATCACCTCGACCAAGCGCGGCTCGATCACTTCGGTGCAGGCGATCTACGTGCCCGCCGACGACCTCACCGACCCGGCGCCGGCGACCGCGTTCGCCCACCTCGACGCCACCTCCGTGCTCTCGCGCCAGATCGTGGACAAGGGCATCTACCCCGCGGTCGACCCGCTCGCCTCCACCTCCCGGATCCTCGACCCCAAGATCGTCGGCGAGGAGCACTACGCGGTTGCCCGCAGCATTCAGAAGATCCTGCAGAAGTACAAGGACCTCCAGGACATCATCGCGATCCTCGGGATCGACGAGCTGTCCGAGGACGACAAGCTCGTCGTGGCGCGGGCGCGCCGGATCGAGCGCTTCCTGTCGCAGCCGTTCCACGTCGCGGAGCAGTTCACCGGCCTCAAGGGACGGTACGTGCAGATCGCGGAGACGATCCGCGGCTTCCGCATGATCGCCGAGGGCGAGCTCGACGAGCTGCCCGAGCAGGCGTTCTACATGGTCGGCACCATCGACGAGGCGATCGAGAAGGGCGAGAAGCTCAAGGGAGAGGGCACAACGTGAGCGAGGGCCGGCTGCGCCTGCGGGTGATCACCCCGACGAGGGTCGTGGTCGAGGCCGCCGCCGACACGGTGACGTTCCCCGGCGCGCTCGGCGAGCTCGGCATCCTTCCGGGCCACACGGCGCTGCTGACCACGATGAGGATCGGCGAGCTCGCGTACCGCTCCGGCGGGCGCGAACACGTCATGGCGGTGCAGAATGGGTTCGCCGAGGTGGCGGCCGACGTCGTGACGGTGCTCGCCGATGTCGCGGAGCTGCCGGCGGAGATCGACCTCGAGGCGGCGAGGGCCGACAAGGCGGCGGCCGAGGCCGCGCTCAGGACCGCAGGCGGCAAGGAACTCGACCGCGAGCTCGCCCGGCTCGAGGTCGCCGTGACCCGCATCGCCGTCGCCTCGCGCCGTTGAGCCGTGCCGCGGGTCGGAACCCCGCGTGATCGGCTCGTCACGCCGCGGTCCCGCGGCGAGGAGGGTGGCGGGGTGAGATGAGGGAACGGGGCGCCGGCACGGCCGGCCCGGCTCGCCGGCTTGCGGCCCGCCTGCTGGCGGTGGTGGCGCTGGCCGGGTGCATCAGCAGCGGCACCCGGACGGACTACGCCTACGACCCGGGCTACGGTGTCGCCAGCCCCGAGTTCCTCCGCTCGCTGGCGGGGCTCAGAAACGGGATGGTGGGCGGCAACGCGGTCAAGCTCCTGGAGAACGGCGACGGCCTCTTTCCCGACCTGTTGCAGGCGATCGCCGGCGCGCGCGCGAGCGTCAACATCGAAGTCTACATTTTCAGCGACGGCGAGATCGGCCGCCGGATCGTGGCCGCGCTCTGCGAGCGGGCCCGCGCCGGCATCGGCGTCCGCGTGCTGGTGGACGGTCTCGGCGACCGTCTCGGCGGCCTCGCCGACGAGATGCGGGCGGCCGGCGTCAACTTTTACGTCTACAAGCCGATCCGCATCTACTCGCTGGCCCACATCGGCCACCGCACGCACCGCAAGATCGTCACGATCGACGGCCGCATCGGGTACTGCGGCGGATTCGGCTTCGACGACCGCTGGCGCGGCGACGCCCGCAACGAGCAAGAATGGCGGGACCTCGCCGTGCGGGTGGAGGGCCCCGCCGTCCGCCAGCTCCAGCGCGTGTTCATGGAGGACTGGGTCCACACCACGGGCGAGGTGCTCAACGGCGATGCCCAGTTCCCCGTCATCAAGCCGGCGGGCGACGTCCTGGTCCAGGTCATCTCCAGCTCGCGCACCGACCAGAGCTCGATGTCGAAGTTGATGATGTACATGGCGATCCAGGCGGCGCGCCACACCGTCTGGATCGAGAACGCCTACTTCGTGCCGGACGCCCAGATCCGCCGCGCGCTCGTCCGCGCCGCGCGCCGCGGGGTCGACGTGCGCATCGTGGAGCCGGGGCCGACCATGGACATCCCGGCGATCCGGCGCGCGTCGCAGTACCACTACGGCGAGCTGCTCGACGCCGGTGTCGCGATCTACGAGTACCAGCCGACGATGCTGCACACCAAGGCGATGGTGGTCGACGGGATCTGGACGACCGTCGGCTCGATCAACTTCGACGCCCGCTCGATGCGGAAGAACGCCGAGGCCAACGTGGTCGTCTACGACACGCGCTTCGCCGCCGTCGTCGCCGCCGTCGTCGAGAAGGACATCGCGCGCTCGAAGGAGCTCACCAAGCGGGCGTGGGCCAGGCGCGGCGTGTGGGAACGCGTGCGCGAGGTGTTCGCCTCGTTCTTCTCCGAGATGTACTGACCGCCGCCGCCGCGCCCGCCCGGCGGCTCGATCTAGCGCCGTTGGTGCCCGCGAGGTACCCTGCCCGAGATGGCCACGGCCGGTGATCGGTTGACGGGGAGGGGGGCTCTCGCCCTCTTCGTCGCCGTCTCGGTCTTGCTCGCGTTGGGCGGGGTGCTTTTCCTGCGCCACGCGCAGGGATCGGTTCGCCGGGAGAAGTTCGAGGATCTCGCGTCGATCGGCCGGATCAAGGCGGAGGCGATCGCCGCCTGGCGCGAGGAGCGGCGCAACGACGCCGCCGAGCTGGCCGAAAGCCCGTTCTTCAGGCGCGCCGCCGGCGGCCTTCTGGCCCCGTCCGCCACCCCGGCGCTGCGCGACGACGTGGAGGCGCGCCTCGACGTGGCGAGGCGGCTCTACAACGACACCACCGCCTTCGTCGCCACCCCGGAAGGCCGCGTGCTCGCCTCGGCGGGGGCGCTGCCGGTGGTGGACGCCACCACGCTCGCCGAGTTGCGTCAGGCCGTGACGGAAAGGCGGCCGTTCCTCGGCGACTTCTTCCGGCCTGGCGGCGCGGGGCCGCCGGCGCTGGACGCCGTGGCGGCCGTGGTGGACGGCAAGAACCTCGCCGTCTTGGTCCTGCGCATCGACCCGGGCCGCTACCTCGACCCGCTGATCCAGCGCTGGCCGGTGCCGAGCGCGAGCGCCGAAACGCTGCTCGTGGAGCGGCGGGACGGCGATGTGCTTTTCCTCAATGGCCCGCGCTTCCGGCCGGATGCCGCCCTTACCCTGCGCCAACCGCTGAGCCGGACGACGCTGCCGGCGGCACAGGCGGCCATGGGACGCACCGGTTCGTTCGAAGGGGTCGATTACCGCGGCGTGACGGTGCTCGCCGACCTGCGGCCCGTCCCCGGCTCGCCGTGGTTCCTCGTCGCCAAGGTGGACCGGTCGGAGATCCTGGCGGGGCTTGGCCGGGAGATGGTGACGGTGCTCGCGGCGGTCCTCGGGCTCATGCTCCTCTCGGGCTTGGGCGTGGGCTACCTCTACAAGTCCTTGGGCAAGCGGACCTTCGAGCGCCTCTACGAGGCCGAACGCGAGCGCCGCAAGGCGACCGAAGAGCTGGCCGCCACGCTGCGGGGCATCGGCGACGCCGTCCTCGCCACCGACGCTGACGGCCGTGTCCGGATCATGAACTCCGTGGCCGAGGCGCTCACCGGCTGGAGCGAGGCGGAGGCGAAGGGACGGCCGCTGGAGGAGGTGTTCCGGATCATCAACGAGCCGACGCGCGCCGCGGCGGAGAGCCCAGTCGCGCGCGTGCTGCGCGAGGGCCAGGTGGTCGGGCTCGCCAACCACACGCTGCTCCTGGCGAGGGACGGCCGGGAGATCCCCATCGCCGACAGCGGCGCCCCCGTGCGCGACGAGGCGGGCCGCATCACCGGCGTCGTCCTCATCTTCCGCGACCAGACCTACGAGCGCCAGGCCAGAAACGCCCTCGAGGCGAGCGAGCGGCGCTTCGCCCTGTTCATGCGCCACTTGCCCGCGGTCGCCGTGATCCGCGACATGGAGGGCCGCTACGCCTACATGAACGAGGCGTGGGAGCGCGCCATGGGCCTGCGCCGGGAGGACTACCTCGACAAGAGCCCATTCGACTGCTTCCCGCCCGAGGACGCCGAGCGGCTGATCGCGGGCGACCGCCGCCTTGCCGAAAGCGGCGAGTCCCAGGCCGTGGAGGTCGAGCTGCACCACGTCTCCGGTCCGCGCTGGTGGCTCGTCAACCGCTTCGCCCTGCACGACGAGGGGGACCGGCCCACCCACGTGGCGGCCCTCTACGTGGACATCACCGAGCGCAAGCGTGCGGAGCAGGCAGTCAAGGAGAGCGAGGAGCGCTACCGCGACCTGGTGGAGAACGCGAGCGACCTCATTTGCACCCATGATCTGAAGGGGGTCTTGCTGTCGGTCAACGCCACGGTTGAGCAAGCCGTCGGGTTCGCGACCGGGGACCTCGTGGGGCGTAACCTACGAGATTTGCTGGCTCCGGAAATGCGGCAAGAGTTCGACGCCTACGTTGCGGCCATTGCGAGGGACGGGGTCGCGGCGGGCATGATGAAGCTCGTGACCCGAGCCGGAGTCGTGCGTTATTGGGAGTACCGCAACACCTTGCGCACCCAGGATGTTGCGGCGCCGGTGGTGCGCGGCATGGCGCGGGATGTGACCGAGCAAGTGCTGGCGAAGCGGGCCCTCAGGGCGAGTGAGGAAAAGTACCGGGCGATCCTCGCGAACATGGAGGAAAGCTATTACGAAGCGGATACCGCGGGCAATTTGACCTTTTTCAACGATGCTCTTTGCCGGCTCCTGGGGTATCCGAGAGAGCAGTTGATGGGGATGAACGACCGGACGTACACGGATGCGGAAAGTGCGAAGAAGTTGTACCGGACGTTCAATGCCGTTTACCAGACCGGGGAGCCTGCCAGGGGATTTAATTGGGAGATCATAAGGAAGGACGGGACCAAACGAATCATCGAGGCTTCCGTCTCGTTGATGAGAGACGCCTCGAACCGCCCCGCAGGCTTTCGCGGCCTCGTTCGTGACATCACCGAGCACAGGCGCGCCGAGGAGGAGAAGGACAAGCTGGAAGAGCACCTGCGCCAGGCGCAGAAGCTGGAGTCGATCGGGCGGCTGGCGGGGGGCGTCGCCCACGACTTCAACAACATGCTCAACATCATCACGATCTATGCGGAGTTGGCGCTCGGCAAGCTCGGTGGCGGCGATCCGCTACGCCGCGACCTGGAGGAGATCCTCAAGGCGGCGGGTCGTTCCGCCGATCTGACGCGCCAGCTCCTGGCGTTCGCTCGCAAGCAACTGGTCACGCCCCGCGTGCTGGATCTCAACCTCGCGGTGTCGGAGATGGGCAAGATGCTCGTGCGCCTCATCGGCGAGGACATCAGCTTCACGTTCAAGCCGGGTGAGGATCTGTGGCCGGTCAAGATCGATCCCGTCCAGGTGGACCAGATCCTGGCGAATTTGGCCGTCAACGCCCGCGATGCCATGGACGGGCCGGGCCGGGTCGTGATGGAGACGGCCAACGCCACCCTCGGCGAGGGTTGTCGCGACACGCACTCGTTCGCCGCTCCCGGCGACTACGTCCTCCTCGCGTTCAGCGACACCGGCCACGGCATGGACGCGGACACGGTGAGCCAGGTCTTCGATCCCTTCTTCACCACCAAAGGCAGGCTGGGCACGGGCCTGGGGCTCGCCACCGTCTACGGCATCGTCAAACAGAACGGCGGCCTGATCAACGTTTACAGCGAACCCGGCAAGGGGACCACGTTCAAGATCTACCTGCCGCGCTGGACGGGCGAGGGGCAGCCCGCGCCGCCCACTCGGGAATCGCTGGGACCGCGCGGCAGCGAGACGGTGCTGGTGGCCGAGGACGAGGAGGCGATCCTGCGTCTGGCGGAGCGGATCCTCGCGTCGCACGGTTACCGCGTGCTCGCCGCCGCCGCCCCCGGCGACGCGCTCCTGCTCGCCGAGCAGCACCGCGAGCCGATCGACCTCCTGCTCACCGACGTCGTGATGCCCGTCATGAACGGGAAGGAGCTGTACGAGCGGATCCGCGCGACGAGGCCGGGGCTGAAGGTCCTCTACATGTCGGGCTACACGGCCGACGTCATCGCCCACCGCGGCATCGTCGAGGACGGGGTGGCGTTCCTGCAGAAGCCGTTCACGATCTCCGGACTATTGGACGCCGTCCGCGGCACCCTGGCGTGACATCAATGTGCTCAAAGGTAGTTTTCTGGCAGTAGCGAAGTGCCCGAGCCCAAGGGACTCGTGGAGAACCACCGTCGCGAGGAGTCCCGCCAACGGCGGGATGGAGCTTGCCGCGAGCGGGCGCACAGCGCCCGCGTGACGGTGGCGGTGTCGCCGAAATCCACGAGACTGCTTCGTCGTCCCGCCTGCGGCGGGACTCCTCGCAGTGACAGGTGGGGGGCGGGGCTGCGTCGTCTCGCCACCGGTGGGGCTCGCGGTGACAGTGTTTCCTCTGCGACGGACGGTGAATTGGCATGCACCGGCGCCGACGCGGTGGTGCCGAGGACCTCGCGGCGTACGCCACGAGGCCCGGCGCGTTCGCCGGGCCTCGTGCGATTCCAAACGGGCGGTGGGCAGGAACGGCTACTGCCCGAGCAGCCCCTTCTTGAGGCTTTCGTTGGGCGGCTTCGGGCCGAGCCAGATCGCGAAGAGGGCCTCGGCGAAGTCCTTCCCCTCGATGACGCCCATCTCCTTGCCCTTGATCTCCACCTTGGTGCCCTGGCCGGGGATGTAGGTCAGCACGGCCACGTCGTCTCTCTTCATGTCGGACCAGAAGCCGTCGAACGTGGCGATCCGGTCTTTGAGCGCGGCCAGTTTGTCGCCGGAGTTGTTGTTGAACCCGTCGTTCCAGCCTTCCAGGAGCTTGTCCTTGCCCACCTCCTTGTAGAGGAAGTGCATGACGAGCTGCTTGGGCTCGTCGGCGGCCAGGATCTTGGCGGGATCGGCCTCCTTGGCGGGGAGGTAGAGCGCCGCCGCGTACACCTTGATGCCGATGAAGGCGACCTTCTTGATGCGGACCCCCATGCCGTTGAGGGTGAGATCGGCGGTTCCCACCGTCACCTGATCGGGAAAGGCGACGCCTTCGATCTGTCCGGCATAGACGATGGGTCCCAGCAGGAGACCCGCGAGAACCACGCACGCGACTCGATACATGGCATCCTCCTTCTGCGCTCGGGAGCGTTGAATGTTGATCCTTATCATACACCGAGGGATAGGAGAGCCCTTTGCGATCAAGGGCCCGCTCGCCGCCGTCCCCTGCGCCATGGCCAGGGCCGGCGCCGGCGTGCTGGCGCGCGACGGGTGGGCGAGGTAAGCTCTCCGAGATGGCGACTCAACCGAACGGCGTGCGCGTGCCCTTGGAAGTCTGGGAGCCCGTTCATCCCGCCGCCGCGGCGTTCGCCGCCGGCGCGTCCGCGGCCCCGTCGCTCCGGCCCGCCGCCGGGCGCTCGCCCGCGCTGGCCGGCGCGCTCGCGGACGCGAACCGGAGGTGGGGCAACCCGGCGGACGACGAGCTCGCGCGCTGGCTCTCCGGAGCCGACGCGGTCGTCACCGGCCAGCAGCCCGGCCTGTTCGGCGGCCCGCTCCTCACCCTCGTCAAGGCGGCGGCGGTGGCGGCCGAGGTCGCCGGACGCCGCGCCGCGGGGCGCGACGCCGTCGGCTTCCTCTGGCTCGCGACCGCCGATGACGACCTCCCCGAGATGGGATGGGGACGGGTCGCGGTCGCCGAGGGGTTGGCGGAGCTGCGCGAGCCGGGATGGGCGCGCGGCGTGATGCTCGGCGGCGCGGCGCCGCTCTCCGCCGCCTCGGCGGCGTACCTCGAGGCGCTGCGGCCGCAGCTGCCCGGCGAGAACGCCCGCGAGACGCTCGACCTCGCGGCGGCGTGCTACGCCCCCGGGACTCTTCTCGGCGAGGCGACCGCCCGCTTCCTCGCACGCCTGCTCGCCGGATGCGGCGTCGTGCTCGTCGACGCGCTCGAGCCCGAAATCGCGCGCGCCGGGGCGCCCGTCACCGCCCGCATCCTCGCCGAGCTGCCCGAGTGCTGGGACGCCCTCGAGGCGGGAGGCGAGCGCATGCGCGAGCGCGGCTGGCCGCTGCCGCTGCGGATTTCCCCGCACAAGCTGCCGGTGTTCCGCCGGGCGGGCGACCGGCGGGACCCGGTGCCGACGAGCCAGAGGGCGTGCCCGGCCGCGGTCCTCGCCGAGCACGCGGCGCACCCCGAGCGCTTCCTCCCCAACGCGTGGCTGCGGCCGTTGGTCGCGGACGCAGCGCTCGGCACGGCCGTGTCGTTCCTGGGTGGGGCGGAGCTCGCCTACCACCTCCAGACCGAGGACGTGCGCGCCGTGGCGGGGGTCGGCCGCCCCGAGTGGCGGCTGCGGCCGCACGTGACCGTCGTGACGGCGGCCGAGCGGCGCCTCGCCCGGCAGCTCGAAGTCAGCCCGGAGCAGTTGCTGCGTCCGCTGCCGCCGGCGTCGGCGCTCCCCGGCCGGGTGACGCGCCGCCGGCTCGGCCGCCTGCGCGGCATCGTCGACGAGCGGATCGGGACACTCGCGGCGAGCGCCCGCGAGGAGCTCCCGGCGCTCGGGGGAGACGTCGAGGCGACGGCGAGGAAGCTCGACTCGGCGCTGGCCTGGCTCGACGGCCGGATCGAGGGCGCGGCGACCCGCGACGCCGAGGTCGCGGTGGGGCGCTGGCGCCGCCTGTGCGCGTTCGTGCGGCCGGACGGCCAGCCGCAGGAGCGCCGCCTGTCCGTGCTGGCGCCGCTGCTCCGGCTCGGCCTGGAGTGGCCGCGCCAGCTGGTTGCGGCGCTGGACCCCGGCGACCCCGGCATGCACCTGCTGTGGTGGGACGAGGGCGGCAAATGGTAGGACCGTGCGACGTGCTCGCGGTGGGCGCCCACCCGGACGACGTCGAGCTCGGGTGCGGCGCGACGGTGGCGCGTCTTGCGGCGGCGGGGCGCCGGATCGCGATCCTCGACCTCACCGTCGGCGAGCTCGGCACCCGCGGCGACGTGGAAACGCGGGCGAGAGAGGCGGGCGCCGCGTCCGCGGCCCTGGGTGTGGCGTGGAGGTACTGCCTCTCCTTGCCTGACGGCGGGCTGAAGGGCGGGGATGACGGCCAGCTGGCGGCGGTGGTGGGGGCGTTGCGCGCGGCGCACCCCCGCGTCGTGCTCGTGCCCGATGACCGCGACCCTCATCCCGACCATGCCGCCGCCGCCGCCCTCCTCCGGCGCGGGGCGTTCCTCGCCGGGGTCGGGAAGTATCGCCCGGAGTGCGGCTCGCCGTGGCGGCCGGGTCTGCTGCTCGCCTACCCCGGCCCGCGCCAGCTCCTGACACCGGCGCTGGTCGTAGACGTGACCGCGGCGTACGCCGCCAAGCGCGCGGCGCTGGCGGCGCACGCATCGCAGTTCGACCCCGGCGCGGGGACCGCGACGCACCTCGCCTCCGGGCACTTCCCGGCCGCGATCGAGGGGCGGGACCGCGCCTGCGGCAACCTCATCGGGACCGAGTTCGGCGAGGGGTTCGCCGCTCCCGGCGCGCTCGCCGCCGACGAGATCGCCTGGCTGCTTGGCGGGTGGGGGACGAGCCCCGACCCCGGCCCCCGAGCCCCGGGCAGGGAGGGAGGGGGCAATGAGGATCGGCGTGACCTGCTACCCGACGGTGGGCGGCTCCGGCACCGTCGCCACCGAGCTCGGCCTCGAGATCGCGCGCCGCGGCCACGAGGTGCACTTCATCTGCTACGCGCTCCCGTACCGGCTGGGGCGCGTGCCGCCCGGCGTGACGTTCCACGAGGTGACGGTCCCGAGCTACCCCCTGTTCTCCTACCCGCCGTACTCGCTGGCGCTCGCCTCGCAAATGGCGGACGCGGTGCGCACCCACGGGATCGAGCTCCTGCACGTGCACTACGCGATCCCGCACGCGATCTCCGCGCACCTGGCGCGCGAGATCCTGGGCGGCGGTCCGAAGCTGATCGTCACCCTGCACGGGACCGACATCACGGTCGTCGGCGCCGACCCCTCGTTCCTGCCGATCGTCCGTCTCGGGATCGAGCGCGCCGACGCGGTGACCGCCGTCTCGCGCTCCCTCGCCCAGGAGACGCACGAGTTGCTCGGCATCACCCGCGAGGTCGAGGTGATCCCGAACTTCGTCGACCCCGCCCGCTGCGACGCCGACTTTGCCGCCGCGCACCGGCGCCGCCTCTCGCCCGACGGCGCGCCGCTCCTCGTGCACGCCTCCAACTTCCGGCCGGTCAAACGCATCCTCGACGTGCTCGAGATCTTCCGCCGGGTGAACGAGCGCCTCCCGGCGCACCTCGCGATGGTGGGGGACGGCCCGGAGCGGCCGGTGGCGGAGCGCTTCGTCCGCGACGCCGGGATCGCGCACCGGGTCGAGTTCCTCGGCAACGTCTCCCCGGTCGAGGGGGTGATGGGGGCCGGGGACGTCTTCCTGTTGCCGTCGTCCGAGGAGTCGTTCGGCCTCGCCGCGCTCGAGGCGATGGCGTGCGGCGTGCCGGTCGTGGCCTCCGACGCCGGCGGCATCCCCGAGGTCGTCGAGAACGGCAACGGCGGCTACACCTTCCCGGTCGGGGACACGGGGGCGATGGCGGCGTGCGTGCTGGGCCTGCTCTCGGACCCGGCCGAGCTGGCGCGCCAGCGGGCGCTCGCTCGCGCCCAGGCGGCGGGGAACTTCAGCACGGCCAAGGTGGTGGACCGCTACGAGGCGCTCTACCGCCGGCTGCTCGGCTGTTGAGCCGGGGCCGCGCGGTCGCCTTGAAATATTCGACCGCCTCCGCTACGCTCTAGACAAAGAAATTGAGACTGTCCGCCGTGGCGGAGAAAAGGAGAACGACGATGGCGGTACCACCCAGTGCGGTTCCCTCTGCGCCCGCGCCCGCCCCGAGCGCGGCCAAGGCCGATCTGGCCAAGAGGTTCATCGGTGTGCTCATCGACGGCATCATCGTCGGCATCGGAGGGATGATCGTCGGCTTCATCCCGTTCATCGGCGGGCCGATCGCGGGCGTTTTGGTCGGCGGCTACTGGCTGATGCGCGACGGCCTCGACCTCGACTTCGCCGACAAGCGCTCGATCGGCAAGAAAGTCATGAAGCTGCGGCCGGTGCGTCTGGACGGCCAGCCGATGGACCAGAACACCTCGATGCGGCGCAACTTCCCACTCGCCATCTACGCGATCGGCTACTTCCTCTGGATCGTGCCGGTGGCCGGGCATCTGGTCTCGATCCCGATCTTCATGATCGGCGGGCTCATCAACCTCATGGAGGCGATCCTGGTGCTCACCGACGCCGAAGGCCGGCGTTGGGGGACAAGTTCGCCGGCACCAAGGTCATCGAGGTCGCGAGCTGAGCGTCGGCTCCACGGTCCGAGGTCCAGGGGCGGCCCGGCCGGGCCGCCCCTGTCGTAAGCGCGCCGGGCGTCGACACGGCCGCGCGTGCGCCCGGGCAGGGGCGCCGGGCCCCGTTTCGCGCCCCCTGCTACAATCGCCGGCGGGAGTTCAAGGCCGCATCCCTGCGCACCTCCCCGTCGGCCCGTGTGGCCGCCGGGGTGGGCGTTGCGATGGGCCGGACGCTCCGAGTTGCCGCGGACGTGCCACGGACGATGGTGATGGGTGCAGTGGGCCTGGCACGCACGCGGACGACCGCCCGACTGGCGGCCTGCCGGGGGGAGGGGCCGTCCTGACGCACGTGCGGCGCACGCTCGTTGCCGCGCCGAACGCCCCGTCAGGTCGATCCGGCCCCGTGATCATTCGCCCCGCGGGCCCACGCCGGGTCGTACGGAGGTGCACGGTGCAGGGACCATTGATCATCCAGGGAGGCATGGGCGCGGGTGTCTCCAATTGGGTGCTGGCCCGAGCGGTTTCGCAGGGCGGCCAACTGGGAGTCGTGTCGGGCACGGGGATCGAGGCAATCATGGCGGGGCGCCTGCGCGCCGGCGACGAGGGTGGCCACGTTTGCCGCGCCCTCGCGGCGTTCCCCGATCAGAAGGTTGCCGAGCGTATCGTCGCCAGGTACCTCTCGGCGCCGCACGGCGTCGGTGAGGGTGCGAGATTTCCCAAGCGGCACCGCGTCGAAGATCCGGCCGAACTCGTCCAGGAGACGATCGCCGCGACGTTCGTGGAGGTGTTCCTCGCCAAGGAGGGGCATGACCGGCCGGTCGGCATCAACCTGCTGACCAAGATCCAAATCCCGGTGCTGGCGAGCCTCTACGGCGCGATGCTGGCCGGCGTGGACCTCGTGATCATGGGGGCGGGGATCCCGCGCGAAACGCCCGCAATCCTCGATCGGCTGAGCCGCGGCGAGGACGTCGCGATGACGCTGGTCGTCGAGGGCGCGGGCCCGCTCGACGACTTCCATGCCCACCTGTCGCCCGTTCGCATCCTGTCCGGCGCGCCGCGAGAGCTGCGGCGGCCCGCCTTCTTCCCCATCGTCGCCTCCAACGTCCTCGCGACCACGATGGCGAGAAAGGCCTCCGGCAGGATCGACGGGCTCGTCGTCGAGGGCCCGGTGGCCGGCGGCCACAACGCTCCGCCTCGCGGCGCGGCGGTGCTCGGGCGCGCGACAGGAGCCGGTTTGGGGCCCGCGGGACGAGGTGGACCTGGCCAAAATCGCCGACCTCGGGATGCCGTTCTACCTGGCCGGAGGGTTCGGCAATGCGGGCAGACTGCGCGATGCGCTCGCGCGCGGGGCGGCCGGCATCCAGGTCGGGACCGCGTTTGCGTTCTGCCGCGAATCGGGTCTGGTGATGTCGCTCAAGCTCGCGGCGCTGCGCAAGGCCGTCGAGGGGATCGGGCGGGTCGTCACCGACGCGCTCGCCTCGCCGACGGGCTTCCCGTTCAAGGTCCTCAACCTCGAAGGCACGCTCTCCGAGGTGACCGAGTACCTCACGCGGCCACGCGTCTGCAACCTCGGTTTCCTCAGCCGCATCTACAAGCGCGAGGACGGCCAGGTCGGCTACCGCTGTCCGGCCGAGCCCGAGACCGCCTGGCGGGCCAAAGGGGGCGACCCCGCCGAGACCGAGGGCCGCAAGTGCCTGTGCAACGCTCTCCTGGCCAACGTAGGCGTCGGCCGCACGCTGCCCGGCGGCGACCTCGAGAAGCCGCTTCTCACCGTGGGCGCGTGCTTCAACCAACTCCGTGAGCTGGTGCAGCGCTGGGGCGAGAACTACTCGGCGGCCAACGTCCTCGAGTTCCTGCTCGCCGACGCAGTGCCGCAGCACTGACGCCGATTCACCGGCCGTCGTCGACGAATCGGTGTCATTGCGAGGAGTCCCGCCGATCAGGCGCACGGGCTCGGGGTGCTGGAGACGACGTCGGGCGGGGGCAAGCCCCGCCCCTACAACGCTATGGTGGGTCGAACCTGATGTAGGGACGGCCCTTGCGGCCGCCCGCTTCGGTATCGCGACCGTGCGGCATCCTCCGCCGCCTTCACTTTCACGGCCCGGGGTGCGCCTCGTCTCATGAAGATTGGGAAGAGTCCCACCGCAGGCGGGACAGTGCCTGCGCGCGCGGCGAGCAGCGCCCGCGTGGGGCTGGCGGTCGGGGAACGATCCCGTGGCCAACCCGGTGGCGACGAGTGTCACTGGGCGACGAGACTACTTCGTGGCTCCGCTCCTCGCAGTGACGAGCTTGCTATACGAGAGATTGCTCCCACCGCAGGGATAGAGCCTGCCGCGAGCGGGCGCGCAGCGCCCGCGTGGGGGTTGGCGGTGGGGGAAGCGATCCCGTCCCCAACCCGGTGTCCACCAGCCTCACTGGGCGACGAGACTACTTCGTCGCTCCGCTCCTCGCAGTGACAAGCATTGCTCTACGACAGATGGCAAATTGGTATCAGGCCGTCCTGCGGATCGCCATGACGGTGAGGTCGTCTCGCCTAAGGGCGCCGGCAAGATGCGCGGCTCCTTGCCCCGGCGCAAACTTCAAATCGCTGCTCCGGTGTTCGCGCGCGACCGGCCCCAGTAGAGGCGCACCGCTGCCAGGGCGAGCGGGAGCGCGCCGACCAACAGGAACGTGGAGTCCGCCACGATGCGCAGCCATTCGAGGGTGTGGTAGGGGCCGTTCATGAGGAACGCGGCCCGGCGGGCGTGCCAGTAGCCGTTCGCGATGGAGTCGTACAGTTGAAGCACCCCCGCCGGGAAGAGGTCGAGGACCAGCATGAGGGCCAGGCCGACGTTGACGCCCCAGAAGCCGACCCTCACCAGGGTCTCCGACCTGCGCCACGATTCCGCGGAGTTCATGGCCCGCAGGCAGAACACCAGCACCGCCAAGGCCAGCATTCCGAACACCCCGAACATCGCGGCATGAGCGTGGTTGGCGGTGAGTGTCGTGCCGACCTCGAAGTAGGAGACGATCGGCAGGTTGATGAGGAAGCCGAAGATCCCGGCGCCCACGAAGTTCCAGACCCCGACGGCCATCAGGAAATAGATCGCCCACTTCTGGTTGGCGGCGAGCTCGTGGCCGCAGGTGGGGCACACCCGCTTCCGGAGCCTGATGAAGTCCCAGGCGTCCAGCGTGAGGAGGGTGAGCGGCACCACCTCCAACGCCGAGAAGCACGCGGAGAGCGCCATGGTGAGCTCGCCCTGACCGGTGAAGTACCAGTGGTGGCCGGTGCCGATGATCCCGCCCGACAGGTAGAGGATGGCGTCGAGGTAGACCACGCGCGTCGCGGTCGTGAGGCTGACCAGGCCCAGGCGGTGGAACATAACGGCCACGAGCACCGTCGCAAAGAGCTCGAAGAAGCCCTCCACCCAGAGGTGGATGATCCAGAAGCGCCAGTTGTCGATCACAGCGAAGTTGGTGTGGCTCTGGTAGAACAGCGCGGGAAGGTAGAAGAGCGGGATCGCCACGGCCGCGTACAGGAAGAGGGAGGCGAGCCCGCCCTTGTCCTTGCCCCTGATCGCCGGCGCCAGCGCCCTGAACATCAGGACGACCCAGAACACCATCCCCGCGGCGAGCAGGAACTGCCAGAAGCGCCCGAGGTCGAGGTACTCGGAGCCCTGATGCCCGAGCCAGAACCAGAGGTTGCCAAGGAGGTTGTTGAGCCCCAGGTACTCGCCGAGGAGGCTGCCGAGCACGACCGCCACGAGCGCCACGAAGAGCACGTGGACCGAACGTCTCTGGCCGACCGGCTCGGCGCCTCCAACCGAGGGCGCGAGGAATAGGCCGGCGCCGACCCACGCGGTCGCGATCCAGAAGATCGCGAGCTGGAGGTGCCAGGTTCGCAGCAGGTTGTAGGGGAGGAGGGACGCGATGTCGAAGCCGTAGAACCCGCCCGGCTCCACTCGGTAGTGGGCGAGCGCGCCGCCGGCCAACGCCTGGAGCAGAAAGAGCACCCCGACGACGGCGAAGTACTTGGCGGTGGCGAGCTGGCTGGGCGTGAGCGCCGGGCTCGCCGCGGCCGGCTCGTGGACGTGCGAGCCCGCCTCCTCGCCCCTCCAACCCAGGTAGTCGAACTTGCCGAACATGAACAGGATCAGACCGAGGCCGCCGAGCAGCGTCACCAGGCTGAGGGCGCTCCAGAGAAGAGTCGGGGCGGACGGGCGGTTGTCGACCAGCGGCTCGTACGGGAAGTTGTTGGTGTACGTGTACGCCTTCCCGGGCCGCAGCGCGGTCGTCGCCCACGCCGCCCACGCGAAGTAGCCGGTGAGCACTCGTATCTCCTCGGGGTCGGCGATGTAACGATCCGGGAGTCCCGGAGCGGGCTTGGCCCCGCCGAAGTACTTGCCCCACTCCCCTTGCTGCGTCCGCAGCGAAGCCGCCTCGCCCGGCGTGAACACGAGCGCCCCGGTGGCCGCGTCGTAGCGGTTGGTCTTCAAGGTCGCGGCGGTCTCGGCCGCGACCGCGCTCTGCTCCTGCGGGGAGAGCCGAGCGAAGGGCTCGCCGTATGAGCCCGAAGCAACCGTGTCCCGCGTGATTTCCGCCAGCCGGTGGAGGTACTCGGCGCTGAAGTCCGGCCCCAGGTAGGCGCCGTGCCCCCACAACGTCCCGTACTCCATCAGCCCGTGCTTCAGGAAGACGTCCTGCCCCTTCTCGATGTCGTCGCCGGTGAGGAGCACGGTGCCGGCCTGATCCGTGACCCGTGCCGGTATGGGAGGCGCGTTCTCGTACGTGAGAACGGTCAGGTACGACAGCACAGAGAACCCCACCACCATGACGAGGATCGCCGCGTGCCTCCACCACGGCGACAGCGAACCCTCACTCCGGTCGGTCGCGTTCATGGTCGCCTCCATGAGGCTCATTCCCTGAGAGGACAGGTCTTCTCCGGGCAGGTTTCACGCTCAGGTGCCAGGTAACTTTCGCTGGGGTGAAGTCTAGAGCCCGTCAGGGTGTTGTCAATGGCCGGCGACGCGGTCGCCGGGGCCTCGCAGGGGAAGGACGGGTCGAAGCGTGAGCCAGGCGGCCGAAGGAGGTCTGCCGCAAGGTGGTGCGGGATCGCGCGGATGCCGGGGCGCCCTCTCCAGAGGCGATGCCGGCACACCGGCGCCGAGGGCCACCCAGGCGTGAACTGCCGCGGGCGGGAGCGCTACGGCAGGCGCGCCCCGACCAGCGGCCAGCTCTTGCTCCCGCTGCACCCCGGCACGCCGGTGACGGTGACGGTGGCGTTGCCGGAGATCGTGCCGGTCACCGTGATCGTGCCGTTGACCTGCAGCGACACGCCGAGGCTCGAGTTGCTGACGACGAAGCTGAAGTTGCCGCCGTCGTCGTAATCCATCGGCGGCGTCACCGGTCCCGCGAGCCGCAACACCTGGAAGTTCGAGCAATTCGGCACGTCGGCGTCGGTGAACAGGATGGTGGCGTCGATCTGCGTCACCGCGCCCTGGTCGATGGTCAGGGTGAGCGGGCTCTCGTAGTCGGTCCGCGCGAGCTTGCACAGGTAGGTGCCGGCGCGGCCGCCGCCGGACATGTCGATCGTCGAGGGGTCGCCGGTGGTGTTGTCGATGCGGGAACCCGCGGCGATGAGGGCGCCGCTGCCGCCGGTCACGCGGACGCGGATGCGCTGGTTGCTGCCGGTCGGGGGCAAGAAGTTCTGGAGGACGAGGTCGAACTGGCGGACCTCCCAGGGGCCGAGCGGCGCACAGGCGCTGTTGCTGCCGTCGCACGCCCAGCTCCCGACCAGGTTTCCATTGGAGTCGTAGCGGTCGAGGACGAAGTTGACGGTGTTGCTGCCGCCCGTGGTCTCGACCAGGGCGAGGTTGGAACGGAACTGCCCGGTGTCGGCCGAGGCATCCTGGTCGAGGCCGATGATGTCGGTGGCGTCGCCGACGCCGACCCCGAGGCTGGCCGGGACCCCGCCGAAGAACCCGCCGGATGTCCCTGTGCCCTTCGAGGTCGTCACGTTGGCGTTGTAGCTCTCGGCGGTCACCAGGACCGGGATGCTGGAGACGACGTGCAGTCCGCCGGCGGCGTTGCTCTCGTTGAAGAGGCCGGCGCCGATCACGTCCTTGAAATACAGGGTGTCACCGGGCTGGACGGTGACGGGCTGGGAAAGCGGGTTGGGGTTTGCTTGGCGAAGAAGCAGAAAGACGGTCGCGTTCGCCGCCTGGGTGGCGGACGGGTTGTAGATCCAGAGGTCGGCGCGCCACTGGGCGCCGCCGAACCCGTCGCTGTGCGCGACTGCCGGTACATACAGATCGGTGCCGGGCATCACCGCCATGGCGGTCGCGGCCGTCATCAGAGCGCAGAGCGTCAGGCCAAGGGTCTTCACACTGCCTCCCGTCCGGGGCGGCTGTCCGCCCCGATGCAACGGCGCCCGCCGGCAGCTTCGGCCGGCGGGCGCGTCAAGCTCGTCTCCCACGGGTCCGGACGACCGGGCCCGGTGCGCCGCGCCCTACGAGTTGCCGCCGGTCCAGGCGGCGCGCCACTGGCGGGTGACGCCGAGGGCGTTGCAGGTGCCGTAGTTGTACCCGCCGACGCTCACGCCGCCGGTGGTGTCGCTCTTGAGCGTGCCGCTCCAGGTGCCGTCGGCGGCGCGGGTTCCGGCAAGCGTCCAGTTCGTGGTGAACAAGGTGTTGACACCGTCGGTGTAGTTGATGCTGACCGAGGTGGTGAACGTCCCGCCGGCAGTGAACGGGACGTTGATCCCGGCGTTGGGCGAGAAGTCCAGCGTGAAGCTGTCGCTCCCGCACGGGATCCCGGCCACGCCCTGGAAGTTGGTCAGGGCGCCGCCGCCGATGACGAGCTGAAGGCCGCCGTCAACGGCGGTGCCGGTGGCGACGTCGAGCACGACCCCCTCGAACCGGCCGGCCCGGGGGAACGCCCACATGTCGATCGTCGAGGGGTCGCCTGATGTGTTGTCGATGCGGGAGCCGGCGGCGATCATGGCGCCGTTGCCGCCGGTCACGCGAACGTTGATGCGCTGGTTGCCGCCGAACATGGGCGAGAAGTTCTGGAGGACGAGGTCGAACTGGCGGACCTCCCAGGGGCCGAGCGGCGGGCACGCGCTGTTGCTGCCGTCGCACGCCCAGCTTCCGACCAGGTTTCCATTGGAGTCGTAGCGGTCGAGGACGAAGTTGACGGTGTTGCTGCCGCCGGTCGTCTCGACAAGAGCGAGGTTGGAGCGAAACCCCGCTGTGATGCCGCTCGCGTCCTGGTCGAGGCCGATGACGCTCGTCGATTCGCCGGCGCCGACCCCGAGGTTGGCCGGGACGCCGCCGAAGAAGCCGCCGGATGTCCCCTGGCCCTTCGAGGTCGACGACGTTGGCGTTGTAGCTCTCGGCGGTCACCAGGACCGGAACGCTCGAGAGGATGTGCAGGCCGCCGGCGGCGTTGCTCTGGTTGAACAGGCCGGCGCCGATCACGTCCTGGAAATACAGGGTGTCACCGGGCTGGACGGTGACGGGCTGGGAAAGCGGGGTGGGGTTTGCTTGGCGAAGGAGCAGAAAGACGGTCACGTTCGCCGCCTGGGTGGCGGACGGGTTGTAGATCCAGAGGTCCGCGCGCCACTGGGCGCCGCCGAACCCGTCGCTGTGCGCGACGGCCGGTACGTACTGATCCGTGGCCGGGACCACCGCGAACGCCGCCGCGGCGACCATGGCGAAGCACAAGGTCATGAGCACTTTCTTCATCGCATCCTCCTGACTGTCGCCAGTCTACCAGACGAACGAACGGTCCCCGGCTGCGTCATCCGGTGTTGATTCTACCAACCGGCCACCGGCCGAAACGTTGACCTGGATCACACGGGAGTGCTGATTCGAACGCGGGCGAGCCCGCGGTCCCGAACGCGCACTGGGTCCGGGGGCGGAAAAAGCACCGGGGGGGCGCCGGCCCCCCCGTCGTATCCAAATGGTGCCGAAGGCCGGATTTGAACCGGCATGGCTTGCGCCACACGCCCCTCAAACGTGCGCGTCTACCAATTCCGCCACTTCGGCACGGTTCATTCGTCTCATTCCAGAGCTCACTTGCCGGTCGGCGCCGGGGCCGGGGAGGCCGGCTGCGGGTTCGTCGCGGGCGCCGGTGCCGCCGGTGCCGCGGGTTTCGCCGGGGCCGGGGCGCTCGCCGCCGCCTTGCCCTTGACGCCCGCCGTCACCGAACGGCCGCGCCGGGCGGTGAGGACCGAGAGCCCGATACACAGCACGACGAAGAGCACGAACGAGCCCGTGGTCAGCTTGTGCATCAGCGTGGCCGTGCCGCGCGGCCCGAACGAAGCCTGCGAGCTGGAGCCGCCGAACGCCGCCGCCACGTCCGCCCCCTTGCCCTGCTGCAGCAGCACGACGAGGATCAGGAAGAAGCAGACGACGATGAAGAGGATGATCAAGAGGGTATACACGAGATGCTCACTCCTCCGCCCCGCGGTGCTCACCGGGAGCAGCGTGGATGATAGCCCAAAATCCTTCCACGTCAAGGCTTGCCCCGCCGACCAGGGCGCCGTCGACGTCCTCCTCCGCGAGCAGCACGGCGGCGTTGTCGGGCTTGACGCTGCCGCCGTAGAGGATCCGCAGGCCGGCCGCGGCGGGCTCCCCGAGCAGCTCCCCGGCGCGGCGGCGCAGGGCGGCCTGCGCCTCCTGGGCCTGGGTCGCGGTGGCGGTCTTCCCCGTCCCGATCGCCCAGATCGGCTCGTACGCGAGCGCCAGGTGCGCCGGGTCGAGCCCCTCGATCGCGGTGCTCTGCCGCTCCAGCACCGCCAGCGTCGCGCCGGCCTCGCGCTGCTCGAGCGTCTCGCCGACGCAGAAGATCACGTCGAGGCCGGCGCGCTGCGCCGCCTTGGCGCGGGCGCCGGCGGTGGCGTCGCTCTCGCCGAAGTACTGCCGCCGCTCCGAGTGGCCGGCGATCACCCAGCGCACCCCGAGCTCGGCGAGCATCGCCGGCGCGACCTCGCCGGTGAACGCGCCGCTGTCCTCCCAGTGGCAGTTCTGGGCGCCGATCGCGACCTCGGAGCCGGTCGCGATCAGCACGGCCGCGGGGAGCAGCGTGAACGGCGGGCAGACGACGACCTCGGGGCCGGCCGCACCCACCCGGTCCACCAGGGCCTCGAGGTACGCCTGCACCGACGCGACCGTCCCGTGCATCTTCCAGTTGGCGGCGATGAGCGGCCGGCGGCTCACGCGCCCTCCTCGAGGGCGGCGACGCCGGGCAGGGTGTCGCCGGCCAGGAACTCGAGCGCCGCGCCGCCGCCGGTGGAGACGTGGGAGAGCTTGGCGGCCAACCCGGCCTGCTGGACAGCCGCGACGCTCTCGCCGCCGCCCACCACCGTGAATGCGGCGCTCGCGGCGAGCGCCGTGGCGATGGCGAGCGTCCCGGCGGCGAACGCCGGCTTCTCGAACACCCCGGCGGGGCCGTTCCAGAACACGGTCCGCGCCGTGGCGATGACGTTCGCGATGCGCTCCCGCGTGGCGGGCCCGATGTCGAGGATCATCTCCTGCGGGCCGACGGCCCCGACCGCCGCCGTGTGCGCGGGGGCATCGGTTCCCGTGGCCACCACCGCGTCGGTCGGGAGGATCACCGGCGTCCCGCGCGCCGCCGCGCCGGCCAGGATTTCCTTCGCGGTCCCGACGAGATCGGCCTCGACGAGCGAGCGGCCGACCGCGACGCCCTCGGCGAGCAGGAAGGTATTCGCCATGCCGCCGACCAGCACGACCGTGTCGGCGAGCCGGGCGAGCGCGGTCAGCGTCTCCAGCTTGCCCGAGATCTTGGCGCCGCCCACCACCGCGACGAACGGGCGCTCCGGGTTGTCGCGCACCCGCGAAAGCGCGGCGATCTCGCGCGCCATCAGGGGACCGGCGGCACGCTCCTTGAAGAGCCTGGCGACCCCGGCGGTCGAGGCGTGGGCGCGGTGCGCGCTCCCGAACGCGTCGTTCACGTAGACGTCGGCGAGCGCCGCGAGCCGGTCGCAGAACGCCGGGTCGTTGGCCTCCTCACCCGCCTCGAAGCGCAGGTTCTCGAGCAGGAGCACCTCGCCGGGCTTGGCCGCGGCGACCGCCCGCTTGGCGACGTCGCCCGCGACGTCGGGGACGAAGCGGACCGGGCGCCCCACGAGCCGCGCCAGGGCCGGCGCGACCGGCGCCAGCGACAGCGCCGGGTCCGGCTTCCCCTTGGCGCGTCCGAGGTGGGAGCAGGCGATGACGACGGCGCCGCGCTCCGCGAGGGCGCGCACGGTCGGCGCCGCCTCGCGGATGCGGGTCTCGTCGCCGACCTTGCCGTCTTTGAGCGGGACGTTGAGGTCGAGACGGAGCAGCACCCGCCGCCCCTCGACGTTGAGGGCGCCCAGCGAACGCAGAGCCATGGCAGCCTCCCTACCTGGCGAAGAGTTTGGCGACGTCCACGCAGCGCGCCGCGTAGGCGTACTCGTTGTCGTACCAGGAGAGGACCTTGGCGGTCGCGCCGCCGATCACGATGGTGGAGAGCAGGTCCACGATCGAGGACGCGGTCGTGCCGCGGAAGTCGATCGACACCAGCGGCTCGTCGCTGACGGCCAGGATCCCCTTGAGCGCCCCGGCGGCGGCGTCGCGGAACGCCTGGTTGAGGGCGTCGACCGTCATCGGTTTCTCCGCCGTGAACGTGAAGTCCACCAGCGACACGTCCGCGGTCGGGACGCGCACCGCGAGGCCGTCCAGCTTGCCCTTGAGCTCGGGGAAGACCTCGGCCATCGCCTTGGCGGCCCCGGTCGAAGTGGGGATCATCGAGAGCCCGGCGGCGCGGGCGCGGCGCAGGTCCTTGTGCGGCAAGTCGAGGATCTTCTGGTCGTTGGTGTACGAGTGCACGGTGGTGAGCAACCCGTGGACGATGCCGAACTTCTCGAGCAGCACCTTGACCACCGGCGCCAGGCAGTTCGTCGTGCACGAGCCGTTGGACACGATCTTGTGCTTGGCGGGGTCGAGGCTCGTGTGGTTGACGCCGTAGACCAGCGTCGCATCCACTCCCTTGGCGGGCGCCGTGATCAGCACCCACTTGGCACCCGCGTCGAGGTGCGCCTTGGCCTGCTCGCCCTTGGTGAACCGGCCGGTCCCCTCGATCACCAGGTCGATGCCGAGCGCCTTCCAGGGGAGGTTGGCGGGCTCCTTCTCGGCCAGCACCTTGATCGTCCGGCCGCCGACCGTGAACGAGTCGGCGTTCACCTCGACGGTCGCGTCGAGACGACCGTGGACCGAGTCGTACTTGAGGAGGTGCGCGAGCGTCGGCGCGTCGGTGATGTCGTTGACGGCGACGAACTCGAACGCGGCGTCGTTCAGCGCCTGGCGGAGAATCAAGCGCCCGATGCGGCCGAACCCGTTGATTGCCACGCGAAGAGGCATAGTCCCTCCCTTGCCGATACCGGAGTATACCGAAACGGGCGCGGCCGTGAGGTACCATCCGCCGGTGGGCGAGCCGACGACGATCGTGGCGGCATTGCGCTGGGGAGACGGCCTCGAGCTGCTCGACCAGCGCGCGCTGCCGCAGCGGGAGCGGTGGGTCGCCGTCCCCGGCGCCGCGGCCGCCGTCCGCGCGATCCGGACCCTGACCGTCCGCGGGGCGCCGGCGATCGGCCTCACCGCCGCCTACGCCCTCGCCGCCGAGGCGCGCCGCGACCCCGGGCTGGCGCGGCTGCGCCGTGTCGCCCGCCGCCTCGCCACGGCCCGGCCGACCGCCGCGGACCTGGCGCACGCGGTCGCGGCGGTGATGGCGGCGGTCGAGGCCGCCCCCCAGCGGAGCGCTTCGCTCAGGCGCTGGCGGCCGCCCGGCGACTGCACGCCGCCGACGCGGCCGCGTGCCTCGCGATCGCCAGGCACGGCGCGGGGCTGTTCCCCGGCAACCCCGTGGCGCTGCTCACCCACTGCAACGCCGGGGCGCTCGCCACCGGGGGGATCGGGACCGCCCTCGGGATCGTGCGCGCGCTCCACGCCCAGGGGCGTCTCGCCCGCCTGTACGCGTGCGAGGCGCGCCCGGTGCTGCAGGGCGCCCGCCTGACCGCGTGGGAGGCCGCGCCGCGACGGCATTCCGGTCACGCTGCTGGCGGATTCCGCCGCCGCCTCGCTGCTGGCCAGCGGCGCAGTGGGCGGGGTCGTGGTCGGGGCCGACCGCATCGCCGCCGACGGCGCGGTCGCCAACAAGGTCGGGACCTACGCGCTGGCGCTCGCCGCCGCCCGCCACCGGGTGCCGTTCGTGGTGGCGGCGCCGACGACGACGTTCGACCTCGCCTGTCCGAGCGGGCGGGAGATCCCGATCGAACAGCGCGGCGGCGACGAAGTGCGGCGGGTGCGGCGAGTCGCCATTGCGCCGGCCGGGGTCGACGTCTACAACCCGGCGTTCGACGTCACCCCCCCGGAGCTCGTCACCGCGATCGTGAGCCAGCGAGGGGTGGCGCGCCCCGTCACCGCGGGCACGGTGCGGGAGATCGCCTGATGTCAGAGAACGCCGCGCCGCCTGGAGCCCGGAGCCCGGAGCCCGGAGCCCGGTCGTTCCGGACGCTGGGCATCGAGAGCTCGTGCGACGAGACCGCAGTCGCGGTGCTCGAGGGCGACGGCAGCGTCCGTTGCAACCTGGTCTCCTCGCAGGTGGCGGCGCACGCGCCGTACCTCGGCGTCGTACCCGAGCTGGCGGCCCGCCACCACCTCGAGACCCTCCCCCGTCTGCTCGCCGCGGCCCAGCGCGAGGCCGGCCTCGGCGACATCGAGCTGGTGGCGGTGACGCGGGGGCCGGGGCTGATCGGCTCGCTGCTGGTCGGCACCTGCTTCGCGGCCGCGTACGCCTGGGCGCGGTCGCTGCCGCTGGCCGGGGTGGACCACCTCGAGGGGCACCTGGTCTCCCCGTTCCTGAGCCTGGACGGCGCCCCCGCCCGCGAGGCGCCGGACCCGGCGCTCACCCTCGTGATCTCGGGCGGGCACTCGTCGTACTTCCTGCTCGCGGGGGGGACGCCCGGCCGCTCAACCGCACCCGCGACGACGCCGCCGGCGAGGTGTTCGACAAGCTCGCCGCGGCGCTCGGCCTCGGTTATCCCGGCGGCCCGGTCGTGGACCGCCTGGCGGAAGCGGGCGACCCCAAGGCATTCACGTTCAGCGCGCCGCGCATCAAGGACCCCGCCGGGGCGCTCGACTTCTCGTTCTCGGGTCTCAAGACCACCGCGATCCGGACCGCCCAGGGGTTGACCGCGCTGCCAATGCCCGACCCGGCGCACCCGCCGCAGGCGGTGCTCGACCTCCTCGCCTCGTTCCGCCGCACCGTGGTGGACTGGCTGCTGGCGCCGCTCGACGAACTCGCCGCGCGCCACCAGCCGCGGGTCGTGGCCGCCTCGGGCGGCGTGGCCGGCAACCGCGAGGTGCGCGCGCGGATCGCCGCCTGGGGGCAGCGGCGGGGGGTCGAGGTGCTGCTCCCGCCGGTGGCGCTCACCACCGACAACGCCGCGATGATCGCCCGCGCCGGCCAGCTCCGCGCCGCCCGCGGGCTGCTCGACGACCCGCGCACCATGGCCGCCTACCCGCGCGCGGCGTGGAAGTCGGCCAGCGGCCCCGGCGGCAAGCCGGTGTTCCCCAAGCTCTGACGCCGGTTCTCCTGCCGCCGTAGAGGCTTTCGCTTTGGCCCTCGGGTGAAGCGGCGTTCCGGCGTCGCTCGCCCCCGCGCCTGGGTTTTCCTTTTCACTGCGTGAGGCTGTCTTGCTTGCCGGTCCCGCGGGTAGCCGGATGCGGGTGCCCCGGGGCTTTGTCTTCACTGCGTGAGGCTTCTTTGTTTGCCCAGCGGGCTACGGCCGTGTCGCTCGGGCGGCGCATCGAGCGCCGCCCTCCGACCCGCCTGCGCGTGCGACCGAGCTGGCCAGATCGGCGGGCGGAGCCTCGCCGTTCCTCGCCTCCGCTGCGCTCCGGCTCGGCCGGCGTTTCCACCCGCCGCTCTGGCCGCTCGGGACCCGCACGCTCCGGCGCCATCGGCCTTCGCCCGCTGGGCGGTCTTGGCCACCATCCCCCCGCAAGGCGGAGACCCTGTCGTCGGCTCTGGGTCGTGTCAGGCATTTGGTCCTTGAGCAGGACCTCCGATGTGTGGGTGGGGGGTGACGTTGATCCGCCGGTGCCGCGGGTGGCCATTCGCTCCTGCGCCCGCGGGTCCCGGACGGGCGAGCCGCGCCGGGGTCTCGATGGCCACGCCGCAGCGCAGCGGAGGCGTGGAACAGCGAGGGGCCCCGGCGCGGATCGCCCTGTCCGGTCGCGGGCACAGGAGCATGCGGGCTCGGGCGCGGGGGCGCCCGGGCCCGCATCCGGCCACCCGCGGGACCGGCAAGCAAGAAAGCCTCACGCAGTGAAAATGAGAAGCATGGCGCGGGGGCGAGCAAGGCCCGAACGCCGCTTCACCCGAGGGGCACAGCAAGGGTCCACGCAGTGGAAAGAAGACCAGAGCGATCGGCCGCCTCCAACCTCCCATCTTCGTGTACAATCACGGGTTCGCGGTCGTCGTTCGCGACGCGGGGAGCCAGGTGGACCAGCAGCGCATCCGCAACTTCTGCATCATCGCCCATATCGACCACGGCAAGTCGACGCTGGCGGACCGCCTGCTCGAGCTGACCGGGGCGCTGTCGGCGCGGGAGATGATGGCGCAGGTGCTGGATTCGATGGACCTCGAGCGCGAGCGCGGGATCACGATCAAGGCGCACACCGTCACGCTGCAATACCACGCCCGGGACGGGCAGGACTACGTCCTCAACCTGATCGACACCCCCGGCCACGTGGACTTCTCCTACGAGGTGTCGCGCTCGCTGGCGGCGTGCGAGGGCGCGCTCCTGGTCGTGGACGCCTCACAGGGGGTGGAGGCGCAGACCCTCGCCAACGCCTACCTGGCGGTCGACCAGGGGCTCGAGCTGGTGCCGGTGCTCAACAAGGTGGACCTCCCGTCGGCCGAGCCCGACCGCGTGCGGGAGCAGATCGAGCAGGTGATCGGGCTCGACGCCAGCACCGCGCTGACGATCTCGGCCAAGACCGGCGCCGGCGTCCCCGACGTCCTGGAAGCGCTGGTGGAGCGCGTGCCGCCGCCGCGCGGGGATCCCGACGCCCCACTGCGCGCGCTCGTCTTCGACGCCTCCTACGACGCGTACCGGGGGGTGCGCTGCCTGGTCCGGGTCGTGGACGGGCGGCTGGCGGCCGGGAAGCCGATCCGCTTCATGAGGGTCGACCGCGAGGCCACCGTCGAGGAGCTGGGCACGTTCACGCCGCGCGCCGAACCGGCGGCCGAACTCGCCGCCGGCGAGGTGGGGTACATGTTCGCGAGCCTCAAGGACCTTCGCCTGGTGCGGGTGGGCGACACCGTCACCGACAACCTCCGGCCCGCGGCCGAGCCGCTGCCCGGGTTCGTCGACGCCAAGCCGATGGTGTTCGCCGGCCTCTACCCGCTGGACTCGTCGGCGTTCGGGGAGCTGCGCGAGGCGCTCGAGAAGCTGTCGCTCAACGACTCCGCGTTCACCTTCCAGCCCGACTCCTCACAGGCGCTCGGATTCGGCTTCCGCTGCGGCTTCCTCGGCCTGCTGCACATGGAGATCGTGCAGGAGCGCCTCGAGCGCGAGTTCAACCTCGAGCTGATCACCACCGCCCCCGGCGTGGCGTACCGGGTGCTCACCACCGCCGGCAACGTCGTCGAGGTCACCAACCCGGCGCAGCTCCCCAACCCCGGCACGATCGAGACGATCGAGGAGCCGTTGATCCTCGCGACCATCCTGACGCCGGACACGTACCTTGGCGGCATCCTCAAGCTGGTCCAGGACCGGCGCGGCGAGCAGGTCAAGCTCGAGTACCTCGCGCGCGGCCGGGTCCTGCTCGAGTACCGCTTGCCGCTCGCGGAAGTCGTTCTCGACTTTTATGATAAGTTGAAATCCGTGTCGCGCGGCTACGCCTCCCTCGACTACCACTTCGCCGGCTACCGCGAGGGCGACCTCGTCAAGCTCGACCTGCTGGTCAACGGCGAGCCGGTGGACGCCCTGGCGCTGATCGTCCACCGCGCGAGCGCGTCCGTGAAGGCGCGGGCGTTCGCCGCCAAGCTCAAGGAGATGATCCCGCGCCAGCTCTTCGAGGTGACGATCCAGGCCGCGATCGACAACCGGGTGATCGCCCGCGAAGCGGTCAAGGCGCTGCGCAAGAACGTGCTCGCCAAGTGTTACGGCGGCGACATCTCCCGCAAGCGCAAGCTCCTGGAGAAGCAGAAGGAAGGCAAGAAGCGCCTCAAGCGGTTGGGCAAGGTCGAGATCCCGCAGGAGGCGTTCCTCGCCGTCCTCAAGGTGGAGACATGAGCAAACAACACGTGTTCCGGGAGTACTACGAGGCCATCCTGGTGGCGGTGATCTTCACGCTGTTCGCGCGCACCTTCGTCGCGCAGGCGTTCAAGATCCCCAGCGGCTCGATGGAGGACAACCTCCTCGTCGGCGACCACCTTTTCGTCAACAAGTTCATCTACGCTCCGCACTGGGACACCCCGATCCACCGCCTCATGCCGTACCGCAACGTGCGCCGCGGCGACGTCGTCGTGTTCAAGTACCCGCAGGACCCCGATCGCGACTTCATCAAGCGCGCGGTGGGGATCGCCGGCGACACCCTCGAGATGCACGACAAGATCCTGTTCATCAACGGCAAGCAGGAAGTCAACCCGCACATCATCCACAAGGACCCGATCACCTACCCGAACAGCCCGTTCGTCCCCGAGCAGGTGCGCCCCCGCGACAACTGGGGCCCGGTGACGGTGCCGCCGGGGTTCGTGTTCTGCATGGGCGACAACCGCGACAACTCGTACGACTCGCGGTACTGGGGCCCGGTCCCGCGCGACTACTTCAAGGGGCGGGCGCTGTTCATCTACTGGTCGTACGAGGCCAAGCCGAACTCACAGGAGTGGCGCGGCTGGGGCGACCGCATCCGGCAGCTCGCGTCGGTGGGCGTGCACTTCTTCACGCGCACCCGCTGGTCGCGCTCGTTCACCCTCGTGCACTAGAGCCGCCGCGGCAGGCGCCGTGCGGGCGCCAGGGGAGGCGATGAGGATCGGCGCGGTCGGGGAGAACCTGCTGGAGCGCGTGGCCGTGCGCCTGCGGCTCGGGCCCCGGCCGCTGCTCGAGACGCACGCCACGCTCCTGCTCGCGCAGGCCCTGATGGTGGCGACGAAGGTCGGCGTGATCGAAGCGCTCGCCGCCGCGCCGCTGACCCCGGACGAGGTGGCCGCGCGCTGCGGCAGCGACGAGCGCGCCACCGCCAAGCTGCTCGGCGTCCTCGAGGCGACCGGGTACGTCCGCTCGGCGCGCGGTCGCTACACCCTCACGCCGGACGCCCGGCACTGGCTGCTCGGAGGCAGCGCCCACTCGCTGCGCGACAACGTCCTGTTCCGGTTCGTGGAGTGGCCGTGGATCGGGCGGCTCGACCGCTTCCTGCTCTCCGGCCGGCCGCTCGACATCCACGCCGAGATGTCGTCCGAGCAGTGGGGCGCCTACCAGCGCGGGATGCGCTCGCTCGCCGCGTCGCTCGCCCGCGAGGTGGCGTGGCGGACGAAGGTGCCGCGAGGGGCGCGCGCGATGCTCGACATCGGCGGCGCGCACGGTCTCTACTCGGCCGCGCTCTGCCGCCGCCACCCGCGCCTCGAGGCGGTGGTCCTCGACCTGCCCGCCGCGGTCGAGCAGGCCGCGGGAATGCTGGAGCACGAGGGGCTCGGGGGCCGCATCGTGCACCGCGCCGGCGATGCGCTCACCGACGACCTCGGCGCCGGAGCGTTCGACCTCGTCCTCGTCTCGAACCTGCTGCACCACTTCGCAGCCGGCCAGAGCCGGGACCTCGTCCGCCGCGCCGCCCGCGCGCTGCGGCCCGGCGGCGTCCTCGTGGTCCAGGAGTTGTTCGCCCCCGCCTCGGCCCGGCGGGCTGGGCAGGCCGCGGCGCTCGCCGACCTCTACTTCGCGATGACGAGCGAGTCCGGCACCCTGTCGGTGGACGAGATCGCGGCGTGGCAGCGCGAGGCCGGTCTGCGGCCGCGCCGGCCGGTGCGGTTCGTGTCGTTCCCCGGCGCCGGCCAGCAGAGCGCGGTGAAGCGGTAGAGACCGGGCATCGGGCACAGGAGAAACGTGGTCCGTGGTCAGAGAGACGGAACACACCTTTGTCGTCATTCCCGCGCAAGCGGGAATCCAGTGACGCGACACCGAGACGACCACGACCTGGATGCCCGCGTGCGCGGGCATGACGGGGTTAGGCTGAGGCGCGGCGCAAATACGAGGGGGTGTCCGTGGTCAGTGGTCGGAGAGCGTCAAACGCCCACCGCCGTAGCGGCCGCCCGCTGGGCGGCCGGCCATTGGAACCTCTCGCCTCTCGTTACGCCAACGCGAGGGCGACGAGGCGGTCGAAGAGACGCGGGTGGCGGCCCAGGATGCGCAGCGCGGCGCCGCGCAGGCGCGGCCGGCGCGCCACTGCGAGCACCGTCCGACAGACGAGCGCGTAGCGCCGGAACTCGTGCGCCGCGAAACGCTCGTAGGGCGCGAGCGCGGCGCGCGTGGCGCCGCGAGCGAGCGCCGCCGGCAGGCCCGCGCCGAGCGCCTGCCCGCACGCCAGGGCGAGCGACAGCCCCTCGCCGGTGATCGCGTCCACGTATCCCGCCGCGTCGCCGACGAGGGCGAAGCGCTGGGCGGTGCGCGCGCGCACGGCCTGCTCCAGCGGCCCCGCGCCGCGCGGCTGCGAGTCGGCTTTGGCCCCGGCGATGCGCTCGGCGACGGCGGGAAAGCGCTCGAGCAGCCGCGCGAAAGAGACCGGGCCCGCGATCTGCCCCCTCTCCCACAGGAACGCGACCCCGACGCGCCCGGCGCCGGCCGGGGTCACGAACGCCTCGACGCCGCGGGCGAGGTGGACCTCGACGCGGCGGCTCCACGGCGGCACGCGGAAGTGCTGCCGCATGCCGAAGCGCGCCGCGGCGGCCGCGCGGCCCTCGAGCCCGGCCGCGTGCCGGAGCCGCGAGTGCAGGCCGTCCGCCGCCACCAGCACGCCGGCGGTCAGCTCGCCGGCGTCGGTCCGCAACGCGACCGCGCCGCGGCCGGTCGTGAAGCCCGCGGCCGCGCACCCCCAGCGCAGCTCGACGCCGCAGGCTTCGGCGCACCGTGCCAGCGCCGCGGCGAGGGCGGTGCGGCGGATGCCGAGCCCGCCGGGGGCGGGGAGGGCGCCGCCGGCGCGGGAGCCGTCCTCCTGGATGTAGCAGATGCCGTCGATCGGCGCGCACGCCTCGGGAGCGATGAGGTGGCGCGCCCCGAGGGCTTCGAGCACCCGGACCCCCGCGGGCATCAACCCCTCGCCGCACGCTTTGTCCGGCGGGGCGGCGGCGCGCTCGCAGACGACGGTTGCGAGTCCCGCGCGCGCCGCGGCGATCGCGGTCGCGAGGCCGGCGGGCCCGGCGCCGACGACGGCGACGTCGAAGTCGGCACTATCGCCCACGGCCGAGCCTCGCCCGCGCGAACGCCAGCGCGGAGCGCGCGGCTTCGGCCGCGAGGCGGACCGGGCCCACCGCACGCGGTGGCGTCAGCTCGCCGGCGAGGAACCGCCGCAGCGCCTCGCTCCGGCGCATCTTGCCGCTCGAGGTGCGGGGCAGCGTCCCCGGTTCGAGCAGGCGCACGGTGTGCGGCCGGATGCCGGTGCGCTGCAACACCGCGCGCCGGACCCGCTCCGCGGTGCCGTCGTCGCGACCGGCATCGCGCGCGCGCTCGGCGAGCACGAGGAGTTGCTCGCCGTCCTCGCCGTCGGGGACGAACCCGAGCGCGACCGCGCAGCCGGCCCGCACGCCCGCGATGCCGGCCAGGCACTCCTCGAACTCCTGCGGCGCGTGGTTGGCCCCGCGGATGACGATGAGGTCCTTGGCGCGGGCGCAGACGTACAGCTCGCCGCCCGCGACGAACCCCAGGTCGCCGGTGTCGAGGAATCCGTCCGCGAGCGCGGCTGCGGTGGCGTCGGGCCGGCCGAAGTACCCGGTCATCACGAACCCCCCGCGGACGAAGATGCGCCCGACCCGGTGCTCGGGCAGCTCGCGGCCGTCGGCGCCGCGCACCTGCACCTCGGCGCCGGGGACGGGCGTCCCCACCGACACGACCGAGCGCGGCCCCGCGACGGCCTCGCCCGCCGCCGCGAGGCGGACGGGATCGACGCCCAGCGCCGTCGGTCCGCGGCCCGGCGGCGCGAACGTGACTGCGAGCGCGGCTTCGGCGAGGCCGTAGACGGGCCGCAGGGCACGCCGGTCGAAGCCGACCGACGCGAAGCGGCGAGCGAAGCGCTCGAGGGCGGCGAGCGACACCGGCTCGGCGCCGCAGACGGCGAGCCGCCAACTCGAAAGGTCGCAGCCGGCCAGCTCCTCGTCCTTCACGCGCTTGGCGGCCACCTCGTAGCCGAAGTTGGGCGCCACCGAGACCGTGGCGCGGTGGCGCGCGATCGCCCGCAGCCAGAGGGAAGGCCGGGCGAGGAAGTTCTCGGGCGGGATGAGGACGAGCGGGCCGGGGACGTAGACGGCGACCAGCAAGCAGCCGATCAGGCCCATGTCGTGATAGAGAGGCAGCCACGACACGCCCATCTGCGGCGTGTCCTCCTCGGGCGGGAGCAGGGCGGCGAGCGCGGCGAGCTGTGCCATCAGATTGGCGTGCGACAGCGCCACCGGTTTCGGGTCGGTGGTCGAGCCCGAGGAGAACTGGATCAGCGCCAGCTCGTCGGGGCGGGCCTCGGTGCGCGGCTCGGAGGGGTCGCCGGCGCCGAGCTGGTCCGCCCGCACGCACCCGAGCGGCGGCCGCGCCAGCTCGACCGTCCGGCCGAGGAGCGCGCGGGTGCGGCCGTCGGCCACGACGAGCCGCGCCCCCACCGCCGCCATCATCGCGGCCGTCGCAACGTGGTACTCGGGCAGCCGCCCGAGCCGCAGCGGCGGGTAGAGGGGCACCGGCACGGCGCCGGCGAGCAGCGCGCCGAAATAGGCGTCGAGGAAGGCGGGCGAGGTCGGAAGGACGATCGCGACGCGGTCGCCGGCGGCGACCCCGCGCGCGGCCAGCGCCGCGGCGGCGCGCCGGGCGCGGGCGTGGATCTCGGAGAACGGGAGGACGGTCTCGCGCTCGGCGAGGTCCACGAAGGTGATCGCCGCGTCGCCGGCCGCGGCGGCTTCGAGCGCCGCGTTGACGGTGGGGTAACGCGGCGGCGGTGCGGCCGGACCTCTCATCCGGCGGCCCGTCCTTCATCATCCGCAACGGGGCGCGGCTCCGTCCCGTCGCCAGCCTCGGCGACCGCGCGCTCGACCAGGGCGACGAGATCGGCGACGGTGACCAGCGAAGTGGCGTCGTCCTCGGCGAGCTTGACGCGAAAGCGGTCCTCGAGCCCGACCGCGAGGACGAGGGCGCCCATCGAATCGAGCTCGAGGTCCGCCGCGAGGGCATGGCGAAGCTCCACCGGGCCGGGGAACTCGAGCTCGTCGTGGAGGATGCGGCGGATCTCGGCGAGGATCTCGGCGCGGCGATCAGGCACGGCGCACTCCCGCCGGCCCCCGCTGGCGCGCCGCGAACGCCCGCGTGTAGGCGGCGCCGAGGGCGCGCTCCTCGGCGGGGATGCGGACGGCGAGCAGCGCCGCGTTCGCGGCCACGAAGACCAGCGCCGTGATCCACGCCCCGTGGATCAGCGGCACGGCCGCAGCCTCGAGCATCACCGCGAGGTAGTTGGGGTGGCGCATGAAGCGGTAGGGGCCGGTCGTCACCGGCTCGGCGCCGGGGACGTGGACGATGCGGGTGTTCCAGCGGCGGCCGAGCGCCGCGACCGCCCACCAGCGCAGCGCCTGGGCGGCGAGCGCCACCGCCAGGGCGGCAAACCCGGCGGCGCCGGGGAAGGCGCGGTGCAGGCCGAGCACCTCGGCGGCGCAGGCGAGCGGGAAGACGGCGTGCACGGCGACCATCACGCCGTAGTGGCGGCGGCCGGTCTCGATGCCGCCCGCGGCGAGCGCGAGCCGGATGTTGCGGCGCGAGACGAGCAGCTCCACCCCGCGCTCGAGATAGAGCAGCGCGAGGAAGCCGAGGTACAGCGCCGTCGAGGTCACCATCGCAGCAGCACCAGCTCGGCGCAGAACCCCGGCCCCATCGCCAGCAACAGGCCGTTGTCGCCGGCCTCGCCTTCGCCGGAGTCGAGCAGCTCGCCGAGGACGAACAGCACCGAGGCCGAGGAGAGGTTGCCGGTCTGGCGCAGCGAACTCCACGAGCGGGCGAGGGCGCCTTCCGGGAGCTCGAGCGCGCTCTCGAACGCCTCGAGCACCCTGGGGCCGCCGGTGTGGGCGATCCAGTGGCGGACGTCGGCGCGCGCGAGGCCGTGCGCGGCGAGGAACCCGTCGACGTCCGCCCGCACGTGGGTGCGCACCACCTCGGGCACCTTGGCCGAGAGCATGATCTTGAACCCCGAATCGACGATCTCCCACCCCATCACCCGTTCGGTGTCCGGGTAGAACACGGAGCCGGTC
This sequence comes from uncultured Acidobacteriota bacterium, assembly GCA_963727205.1. Taxonomy (GTDB): domain Bacteria; phylum Acidobacteriota; class Thermoanaerobaculia; order Thermoanaerobaculales; family Thermoanaerobaculaceae; genus RBG-13-68-16. The sequence continues at coordinate 163,193 of CAVSFQ010000042.1, forward strand.
GCGACCACGGCAGGGGCGAGAGGATCGTCCGCGGCATCGCGGGCGCCGCCCGCCAGCACCACGGCCGCCGCGCCGTCGCCGAACAGCCCCGACGAGATGATGTTGGGGATCGAAACGTCTTCGCGCTGGAGCGTGAGCGAGCACAGCTCCACCGCGAGCATCACCGCGACCTGGTCGGGCCACGCCCGGAGGTAGTCCGCGGCGCGCGCGAGCCCGGCGGCGCCGCCGGCGCAGCCGAGGCCGAACAGCGGCGAGCGCCGCACGCCGGGGGAAAGGCCGAGCCGGTTGACGAGGCGGGCATCGATGCTGGGCGTGGCGATCCCCGTCGTGCTGACGAAGAAGAGGTGGCCGACGTCGGCGGGCGCGAGGCCGGCCTGGCGAAGCGCCGCGCGGACGGCCGCCTCGCCGAGGTCCACGGCCGCCGTCGTCCACGCGTCGTTGCGGCGGGCGAACGACGTGAGCTCGGAGTACGCCGCGAGCGGCAGCGCCAGGTGGCGCCCCGAGACCTGCACCGCACGGTGCAGCTCCTCGAGCCGCTCGACGTTGAAGTGCGCGCCGGCCCAGGCGTCGCGGAAAGCGGCGATCAGCGTCTCCTGGTCGGCGTAGTGCTCCGGCAGCGCGCGGCCGACGGCGCGGATGCGGGGGTGGAGCGAGGCGGAGGTGACCGCCGTGCCGTGGGCCGGCTTCCCGAGCTTTCGCTTGCACGGATGAAACCTTAGCATCCCCCCCGGACTCCCGGCCGGACTATCCTAGGTGGGCGCGCACCCGGGCGAGTTCCTTCCGCGCGATCGCCCGGTAGTGGTCGTCGGTGACCCAACCGGTCGGCAGCGCCAGCGCCCGCTCGAACTGGGCCTTCGCCTCGGCCCAGCGGCCGGCCGCCTCCAGCGTGATCCCGAGCTCGACGTGGTGCGCGATGACCTCGGGGCGCAGCTCGGTGGCGCGGGTGAGGTCGGCGACCGAAGCCGCCAGCGACGCCGGTGGGAGCTTGCCGTACAGGACCCGGGCGAACCCCCGCAAGAACCACCCGAGCCCGGCCACCTCGCGGTTCCAAATCCCCAGCACGTGCAGGGCGAGGTCGTCGTTGGGGTCGAGCTGCAGCGCCTTGTCGGCCTCGGCCTTGACCTCCTTGCCGAGCTCGACCTTGCGCTTGCCGCCCTCGAACAGGGCCAGTTTGCCGACCGCGACGGCGAGCATGTCGTGGCCCATCGGACCGGCGGGCCGCAGGAGGACCGCGGTGCGGGCGAGCGCTTCCGCCTCGACGCAGAGCCGCTTGGCCTGGGCCGGGTCGTGCGCCAGGGTGGCCTCGTCGGCGAGGGCGCGGGCCAGCTTCCACGCGGCCTCATAGCTCCCCGGCGCGGCGGCGTGGGCGGCGCGGTAGGCGGCCAGCGTCGCCGGGAGGTCGAACCTGGCCGCGGCGGCATCGCCCGCCGCCAGCGCCTCGGCGGCGCGGCTGGCGGCCGCGGCGCCGCCCGCGCGCACAACCACGAGCACGACGGCGGCGACGATGGTCGCGAGGCGCCTCATCGGCTGTCCCCCTCCCCGCCAGTGTACGGCCGGACCGAATGGGTCTCCCCACGGAATGCGTTCCCAGGCTACAATGTGCCAGCAGGTTCCTCAAGGAGGCGCAGATGGCACGCTGGCGCGAGATCGGGAGCAGCAACATCGGGTGCATCTTGAGCTTCGTGCTCCTGCTGTTCGTCGTCTTCGTCGGGATCCGGGTGGTCCCGACCCGCATCGCCGTGGCGGAGATGCAGGACTTTTGCGAGCGGCAGGCGGAGAGGGCCTCGCTTCCGCGCTACAGCGACGAGGACATCGCCGCGTCGATCCTCCAGAAAGGCAAGGAAGAAAACCTGCCGATCAAGAAGGAGGACATCAAGGTCTCGCGCGACGCGGGCCGCGTGAAGATCCTCGTCAAGTACAACGTGGTGTTCGACCTGGGGGTGTACAAGTACGACTGGCCGGTCGAGATCAACGTCGATCGCATTCTGTTCTAGGATGGCCGGGGCCGATCGGCCCCGCGTGCCAGCCCTCGGAACGAGTCGCAACGTAGGGGCCGTGGGCGCGAGGAGGACACTCGCATGAGGCGACAGCTGTTCGCGACGAAACCGCTGGCGATGCTGCTCGAGGAGTTGAAGGGGGAGAACCGGCTGCGCCGGATCCTGGGTCCGGTCCAGCTCACCAGCCTGGGCGTGGGCGCGATCATCGGCACCGGGATCTTCGTGCTCACCGGCAAGGCCGCCCACGACAACACCGGGCCGGCGCTCATCCTCTCGTTCGTGGTGTCGGGGATCGCCTGCGTGTTCGCGGCGCTGTGCTACGCGGAGTTCGCCTCGATGGTGCCGGTGGCGGGCTCGGCGTACACCTACGCCTACGCGACCATGGGCGAGCTGTTCGCCTGGATCATCGGCTGGGACCTCGTCCTCGAGTACACCGTGGTGTCGGCGACCGTGGCGCACGGGTGGTCGGCGTACTTCCAGGACTTCATAGGCATCTTCGGCTTCCACGTCCCGCACGCCCTGACGAGAGCGCCGTTCGACTACGACCCCGGACTCGGGCGCATCGTGTCCACCGGCACGACCCTCGACCTGCCGGCGATCGTGATCACGATCCTGATCTGCGCGGTCCTGGTCAAGGGGATCCGCGAGAGCGCATCGTTCAACACCGGGATGGTGGCGCTCAAGCTCGTCATCGTCTTCTTCGTCATCGTCGTCGGCGCGTTCTACGTCAACCCCGCCAACTGGCACCCGTTCGCGCCGTTCGGCTACACCGGGCTCTCGTTCTTCGGCAAGACCGTGCTCGGGCAGTCGGACGCCGGCGGCCAGCCCCTGGGCATGCTCGCGGGCGCCGCGATCATCTTCTTCGCGTACATCGGCTTCGACTCGGTCTCCACGCACGCCGAGGAGGCCAAGCGGCCGCACCGCGACGTGCCGATCGCCATCATCTCGTCGCTGGTGATCTGCACCGTGCTCTACATCGCCGTGTCGGCCGTGCTCACCGGCATGGTGCGCTACGACAAGATCGACATCAACGCACCGGTCTCCGACGCGTTCAGGCAGGTCGGCCTCCCCTGGGCGCAGGGGATCGTCTCGCTGGGCGCGCTCACCGGCATCACCTCGGTGCTCCTCGTGATGATGCTCTCGCAGCCGCGGGTGCTGCTCGCGATCGCGCGCGACGGCCTGCTGCCGCCGAGCATCTTCGGCGCCATCCACCCGAAGTTCCGCACGCCATGGAAGTCCACGATCCTGACCGGCATCGTCGTCGCGATCCTGGGCGCGTTCCTGCCGCTGCGCATCCTCGCCGAGCTCACCAACATCGGCACCCTGCTGGCGTTCGTCATGGTGTGCATCTCGGTGCTCATCATGCGCTTCACGAACCCCAACGCCGAGCGGCCGTTCCGCGCGCCGTTCGGACTCGTCGTGCCGATCCTGGGGGTCGTGCTCTGCCTGCTGCTGATGTTCTCGCTGCCGGGGCAGAACTGGCTGCGCCTGTTCGCCTGGCTCCTCATCGGCTTCGTGATCTACTTCAGTTACGGTCGCCATCACAGCGTGCTGGCGAAGGTGAACGCCGCGCAGGACGCCAGCGGCACCGCGCCGCGCTAGGCCTTCCCTTCGCTGCGCGAGGCTGCTGACTCTGGCGCGGCGGGCGGTTTGCTCTTCTTCCACTGCGTGAGGCGGTCTTGGTTGCCGGTCCCGCGGGTGGCCGGATGCGGGCCCGGGCGCCCCCGCGCCCGAGCCCGCATGCTCCTGCACCCGCGACCGGACAGGGCGATCCGCGCCGGGGCCCCTCGCTGTTCCCCTCCCTCGCAAAAGACGCTCGGTCGGGGCCATCGACACCCCGGCGCGGCTCGCCCGTCCGGGACCCGCGGTCGGAGGAGCCAACGGCCACCCGCGGCACCGGCGGATTGACGACCCCCCCGCCCACGACTCGGAGATCCTGCTGAAGGACAAAAGGCCTGACATAGCCAAGAGCCAACAGCAGGATCTCCGGCTGGCGGGGGTGTGGTGGCCAAGACCGCCCAGCGGGCGAAGGCCGATTGTGCCGGAGCGTGCGGGTCCCGAGCGGGCGTCCCGCGGTGGGGTGTCGCTGGTCCTGAGCGCAGCGAAGGAAACAGCGAGGGGCCCCGCCGCGGGACGCCCTGCTCGGTCGCACGCGGAGGCGGGTCGGAGGGCGGCGCTCGATGCGCCGCCCGAGCGACTCGGCCGTAGCCCGCGGGGCAAAACAAAAGGCCTCACGCAGTGAAAGAGAAAGACCGGGTCACCTGCGGGACCGGCAAACAGAGCCGCCTCCAAAGGGTGGAAAGGAGACCGGCGCGGTCGCGGGGCCGCTATGATGGGCGCGCGCCGGTCGAAGCGGACCGGCGACGGGGGACCTCCATGCCACGCCGCACCCTCTGCACCCTCCTCCTGCTTGCCGCCGGGGCGGTCTGCTCTGCGGCTGACCCATCGCTGTTCCAGGACCTGCACTGGCGGATGATCGGCCCGTTCCGGGGCGGTCGCATCCTCACCGTCAGCGGTGTCCCGGGACAGCCCGACCGGTTCTACTTCGGCGCCGTCAGCGGCGGCGTCTGGGAGAGCCGCGACGCCGGGCGGACGTGGCGGCCGATCTTCGACGGCCAGCCGGTGAACGCGATCGGCGCCCTGGCCGTGGCCCCCTCCGACCCGGCCGTGCTCTACGTGGGCACCGGGGAAGCGGATATGCGCTCCGACATCACCCAGGGCGACGGGATGTACCGCTCCGCGGACGGAGGGAAGAGTTGGACCCGCATCGGCCTCGACGACTCGCAGCAGATCGGCCGCATCCTCGTCGACCCGCGCGACCCGAACCGCGTCTTCGTCGCCGCCCTCGGCCACCCCTACGGGCCCAACCCCGAGCGCGGCGTGTTCCGCACCACGGACGGCGGCCGGACGTGGGCGAAGGTGCTCGGCCCCGACGACGCCACCGGCGCCATCGACCTCGCGTTCGAGCCCGGCCGTCCGGACACCCTCTACGCGGCGCTCTGGCAGGCGCGGCGCACGCCGTGGAGCGTCTACCCGCCTTTGGAGGGGCCGGGGTCGGGGCTGTGGAAGTCGGCGGACGGCGGCGATCACTGGACTCGGATCGAGGGGGGAGGCTTTCCCGCGCAGGCCGGCCGCATCGGCCTCGCCGTCGCCCTCAGCCGCCCGAGCCGCGTCTACGCCCTGGTGGACGGCCCCGAGGGCGGGCTCTACCGCTCGGATGACGCCGGCGCCCGCTGGACGCGGACCAGTTCCGACAGCCGCATCTGGGCCCGGGGCTGGTACTTCGGCAGCGTCACGGTGGACCCGGCGGACGCGGACCGAGTCTGGGTCCCCAATACCATCCTGCTGCGCTCCGACGACGGCGGCCTCCACTTCGTCGCCGCCAGCGGCGACCTCACCGGCGACGACTTCCACGAGCTCTGGATCGACCCGGCGGACCCCGAGCGGCAGATCGTGGGCTCGGACCAGGGCGCCGAGGTCACCGTCAACGGAGGGCGGACCTGGAGCTCGCGGATGAACCAGCCCACGGCCCAGATCTATCACGTGGCGACGGACTCCGGCTTCCCCTACCGCGTCTACGGGGCGCAGCAGGACTCGGGCGCCGTGAGCCTGCCGAGCTTCTCCACGTACTACCGCAGCATCGGTCCCACCCAGGTGCGGGAGGTCACCGCCGGCGGCGAGTCCGGCATGATCGCGCCCGATCCCGACGACCCCGCGATCATTTACGGCGGCGCCGTAGACCGGCTCGACCTGCGCACCCAACAGACGCGGTCGGTGGACCCGACCCTCGCGGTTCCCGGCCTGTACCGCCGCGCCTGGACCCTGCCGCTGACGTTCTCGCGGAGCGGGCCCAAGGCCCTCTACTTCGGCAACCAGATGCTGTTCCGGACCACAGACGGGGGCGTCCACTGGAGCGCGATCAGCCCGGACCTCACCCGCGAGGACCCCGGAGCGCCGGCGAGCTTGCAAGCCGCCGGGATGACCTCGGACGCCGGCGCGGGGCCGCGGCGCGGCGTGATCTACGCCATCGCCCCTTCGCCGCTGGACCGCGGGCTCCTGTGGGTGGGCACCGACGACGGCCTCGTCTGGCGCAGCGCGGACGGCGGCGCCCACTGGACCGACGTCACGCCCGCGGCGCTGACCCCCTGGTCCAAGGTCGCCGGGATCGAGGCCTCCCACTTCGACGCCGGGACCGCCTACGTCGGCGTGGACCGCCACCGCCTCGAGGACCGCCGGCCCTACATCTACCGCACCCGCGACGGCGGCCGGAGCTGGCAGCCGATCGTGGCCGGCATCCGCGACGGCGACTTCGTCAACGCGGTCCGGGAGGACCCCGAGCGGCGGGGCCTGCTCTGGGCCGCCACCGAGCTCGGCGTGGACGTCTCGTTCGACGACGGCGACCGCTGGCAGCCCCTGCAGCTCGACCTGCCGCGGGTCTCGGTCCGCGACGTCGAGGTCCACGGGAACGACCTGGTCATCGCCACCCACGGGCGCGGGTTCTGGATCCTGGACGGGATCGGCCCGCTGCGCCAGATCGGGACCGGGGACCGGCTCGACGAGACGCGGCTGTTCCAGCCCTCCAGGGCGATCCGGCTGCACCCGGCCACCTTCACGGGCACGCCCCTGCCCAAGGACGAGCCCACCGCCCCGAACCCGCCGTTCGGGGCTTGGATCGACTACGTGCTGGCCACCACGCCCAGCGCGCCGATCACGCTGGAGGTCCGGGACGCCGCCGGCGAGCTGGTGCGGCGCTACTCCAGCGCGGACCTCCCCCCGGCCGTGGATGCCGCGACCTCCCACGCCGCGCCGGAGTGGGTCCCGCGGCCTCGCGTCCTCGCCACCACGCCAGGGATGCACCGCTTCGTCTGGCCGCTGCGCCGCGCGCTGCCGCCCGAGCTCGCCCACGGGAACGCCTACGCGGACGGCCGCTGGGTCTCGCCCGGCCGGTACCGCGTCGAGCTCGACGTGGACGGTCGCCCCTTCCGGCAGCCGCTCGAGGTCGATCCCGACCCGCGGGTGGTCCTCCCCGCGGCCGCCTACGCCCGGCAGGACGCCCTGGCCGCCAAGGTCGAGGACGCGCAGGTCCGGCTCGCCCGCGCCCAGTCGCAGGCGCAGGTGGCCCACAAGGCCCTTCTCGGCATGCGCAACGACGCGCGGTCGGGGGAGGAGGCCCGCCTCCTCGACGATCAGGTCGTGGCGCTGGCCGGGATCACGGCCACCGCGAACCCGGCCAATACCTGGGCGGTCCCGGTGATGAGCGTCGAGAGCTTCCGCTACCTCGAGGTGGCCCTCCGGGAGCTCCTCCAGGCCGTGGACGGCGCCGACGCCGACCCGTCTCCCGATGCGATCGCGGGGTTCGCCCGCATCGACGCCCTCCTGTCGGCTTCGCTCGCCGACTGGGAGGCGTTGCAGGGGCGCGCGACGGCGCTGGGAGCCCGTTCCCGGGCCGGCGGATCGTGAGCCGGGCCCTTCACTAACCTCTCATTGCGAGCCCCGCCGGCGGCGGGGCGAAGCAATCCCGAGGTGTTGGCGAGGACGGCGGGTCGCGCGGTTGGGGACGGGATTGCTTCGTCGCCGCTGCGCGGCTCCTCGCAATGACAGGGATTCGGGGCCGGCTCGGGCCAGGCCCTGTCCTAATGTAGGTGGGACCCCCGGCGCGAGACCACCTCATCCCGCCACCTGTCATTGCGAGCCCCGCCGGCGGCGGGGCGAAGCAATCTCGAGGTCTTGGCGAGGACGGTGGGTCGCACGGTGGGGGACGGGATTGCTTCGTCGCCGCTGCGCGGCTCCTCGCAATGACCGCGATTCGAGGACGGCTCGAGGCAGGGTCTGCCCCGCCTGCGGCGCGGCTCATCGCAATGACCGCACGCGGGGAGGGGTCGTGTCCCCGCCGCCATCCGGTCGCGGCGCCCCCGGCGCCGGGCGGACCAGTTGCGCCGGGGACCGTTCGCCGGTAGCCTCCCGCAAATGAACGGCACGCTGCGCAGTCTGCTGCAGACGAAACCGCTCGCAATGCTGCTCGAGGAGTCCGCGGCCAGCCGCCTGAAGCGCGCCCTCGGGGTGTGGGACCTCATCGGCCTCGGCATCGGCGCGATCATCGGCGCGGGCATCTTCGCCACGGTCGGCACCGCGGCCGCGGGCGACGCCGCCCGCCCCGGCGCCGGACCCGGTCTCATCCTCTCGTTCGTGCTCACCGGCGCGGTGTGCGGCCTGGCGGCGCTGTGCTACGCCGAGCTCGCGGCGTTGGTGCCGATCTCGGGCTCGGCCTACACCTACGCCTACGCCACCCTCGGCGAGCTGATGGCGTGGATCATCGGCTGGGACCTGATCATCGAGTACGCGGTGGGCAACGTCGCGGTGGCGATCTCGTGGTCGGGGTACTTCTGCGAGATGCTGCGCGGGGTCGGGATCATCGTCCCGCCCTGGCTGGCCACCGACCTGCGCACCGGCCTCGCGACCCCGTCGATCGTGGCGGCGGCGCCGCACATCGGCGGCGTCCCGATCATGATGAACCTCCCCGCGGCCGCGATCGTGCTGCTCATCACCTGGGTACTGGTGATCGGCGTCAAGGAATCCTCGCGTCTGAACGCGGTGATGGTGATCATGAAGCTCGTCGTGCTCGCCTTCTTCATCGTGGTGGGGATCAAGTACGTGCAGCCGGCGAACTGGCACCCGTTCCTGCCCAACGGGTGGCACGGCGTCTGGGCGGGGGCGGCGATCGTGTTCTTCGCCTACATCGGCTTCGACGCCGTCTCCACCGTGGCCGAGGAGACGAAGAACCCCGGGCGCGACCTGCCGCGCGGCATCATCGGGTCGCTCATCATCTCGACGGTGGTCTACATCGCCGTGGCCGCCGTCGTCACCGGCATGGTGCCGTGGTTCGACCTGCACACCGCCGAGCCGCTCACCGTCGCGATGCACCGTTACAACCTAGAGTGGGCCGCGGGGATCGTGGCGGTCGGCTCGGTCGCCGCCCACACCGCGGTGCTGCTCGTGTTCCAGCTCGGCCAGCCGCGCATCTTCTACTCGATGGCGCGCGACGGCCTGCTGCCGAAGACGTTCGCCAAGGTGCACCCCAAGTACCGCACGCCCTACGTCACGACGATCCTTTCGGGCGTGCTGGTGGCCGCGTTCGCGAGCTTCGCCAACATCGAGGAGATGGTGGACCTCACCAACATCGGCACGCTGTTCGCCTTCGCGATCGTCTCCGCCGGTGTGATCGTGCTGCGCCACACCCACCCCGAAGCGAAGCGGCCGTTCAGGGCGCCGCTGGTGCCGTGGCTGCCGATCGTCGCGGTAGGCTCGTGCCTCTTCCTCGCGGCCGGGCTGCCGTTCATCACGTGGATGCGGTTCGCGATCTGGCTCGTCGCCGGGATGACGATCTACATCTTCTACGGTCACAAGCGCTCGGAGCTGCGCCGCACCCCAGGCGCGTAAGGACCTCGCCCATCCGCGGGCGTTAGGTGCGGACCCGACGTTGACGGTCACCATGAGGAGGCCCGCCGGAGACGGCACGACGGCGCGGGCCTGTTCCACGTTGAAATCACGGTCATTGCGAGGAGTCCTGCCGCAGGCGGGACGACGAAACAATCTCGTCCCTACCAGAGGGACCGGCCGATCCTGTCGACCTCGGGATTGCCACGGTTCCCTCGCTGCGCTTCCATGAGAAGGCCAGAGAATGTCAAGGCCACCGTGGTGGGCTCACCTCCTGTTGTTGGTTCCGATCGACCGTTGTGCCAACCGCAACAGAGTCGGATCGCCGGGCTTCCATCCGCACTCGGTGTGAGCCACCCTGGGCTCGGTGCACGCTGGGGTCCATCGAGCTCGGGTGCTGCAATCTCAGGGTCGGTATTCCCTCGGGATGTGTGAAGCGGCCCGATGGGACCAGCGCAGCGACCGCAGTCACCCGGACTGGGCGATGGACTCGTGTGGGTGGTAGGCGCGTCGGTTTCACGGTGTCCTCGAAGGAGCTTTCCCCCTCAGTGGCGTCGTTTCTTCGTCTCAGGCAGCAAGGGTCGTTCTGATGGCTCGTTTGGCGTTGTAGAGCGGTTCGTAGGTCGCCTGGCTTTGCCACAACCGGTGCAGCAGGACGGCCAGTTTGCGTGCAACGGCGACCACGGCTCGTTTCTTGTCTTTCTTCGATCCGCTGGCGCCCAGCTTCATACCGTGACGTCGCAGGTCGCAGTCCTCGCCGAAGGGCCCGAGAATGTACTGAGCGCTGCCCACCAACAGTCGTCGGAGGAAGGCGTCACCCTCCTTGCTGATGCGCATCTGCGGTTTGGAGTCCCCGGAGTCGCGTTGCGCTGGGACCAGACCCAGGTATGGGCCAACGGCACGGCTCTTGGCGAACCGGGTTGGATCCTCCAGTGTGAGGACAAAGGCAAGCGAGGTGATCGGCCCAACCCCCTTGACCTGGCGTAGCAGCGACGTCTCCGGGTATGCCCCCGCCAACGCCTCGAGTGCGCGGTCGCACGAGCGAATCTGCGCCGTGAGCGAGGCAATCGCCTCGACCACCGGCCCCAGTGCCGTCACAAGCTCGGGTGGCAATGCCCCCGCCGCCCTGCGCGCAAATGCGTCCGAACCCCACCGCGGGAGGCGCTTGCCGGTCGCCTTGACCGCTCCTCTGACATGGTTGATCAGCTGCGTCCGCGACTTCACCAACGCATCTCGACCGCGAAGCATCGCCAGGTTCTTCTGGGCCTCCTGCCCGCGATGGCGGATCGGAGACAAGAGCGCCGGGTCCGTGCGCGCCAACCGCGCCAGGTACATCGCGTCAATCGCATCGTTCTTCCTCCGATTCTTGTAGATCAACCGCACCTTCCGCGGATTGGCTACGATCACCTCGTGCCCACATTCGCTCAGCAGCCGGCTCACCCACGGCGAATGTGTGCCAACCTCGATCGCAATCCGCATCGGCCCGACCGAACCAAACCGTCGCCTCAACGCCGCCTCCGTCGTCGCAACCCGCGCCTCCTCCACCACCTCGCCCGTCGCGCCGTCCAGGATGCACAGCCGACTGTATCGATCCCCAAGATCCAACCCGCCCACCTCTCCCTCATGCCTCGTGCTACGCTTCGCCATAGCCAGCCTCCTTTCTTTGAGCCCTCGAGCTCGTCGTCCTGCAGACCGTACGGTACTGCGAGGAGGCTGGCCTTCTCATCCCATCTCGGGAACCTCGCAATGACACTCTTCGTGGGGCTGCAAGAACAACGGCCGCCCGCCCTGCGGTCGCGTCCCACAGAAGAACTGCCGTCATTCGATCGTCGTTCCCGCGCACGCGGGAACCCAGGTCGTTGCGGTTGCGAGTGGCTGGATCGCCGCTTTCGCGGGGATGACGACAGCGAGCGGGGATGGCGGGAGCAGGTGCGTGGCATGCGGACGGCGTGGGGCGGGCGCCCTCGCCCGCCCGGCGGGGGTCGAGGACAGGAGACGGTCTCAGAACACCACGTAGGCGCCGTTGCGGATGATGCGCGTCCTGATGCCATCCGGACGGACGGCAACCGCCTCGGCGACCTGGATCGGGTTTCCCTTGGCGTACACGATGTCCTGGTGGACAACCGTCTCGGGCTGGATGAACGCCTTGGCGCCGATCACGCCGCCGAGGTGGTCCGAGCGGCCGTACGCCCAGTGGAACCCGGCCTTCTCGTCCTCGAGCACGTTGCCGGTGACCTGCGCCCATTCGTTGCAGCCGAACGCGACCTCGGCGATGTTGGTCCGAGCGGGGTCGGCGGCGAAGAAGGCGCGCATGGTACGGGCCCTCTCGCCGTTGCCGTCCACCTTGACGATGCGGTTGGCGTCGATCTGGAGGGAGATCAGCTCCTGGCCCTCGCGCACCGGGATGGTGCCGGCGGTCTGCGATTGGGTGCCGGGCTGCTCGCCCTCGTACGGCACGATGAACGTCTCGCCGGAGGGCAGGTTGATGACGCGGTCGCCGGACTTCCCGCGCGGCAGGAAGCCGTCGTCCATCACCGGCGCGCGGAAACGCAGGTCGAAGCTGCAGCGATGGCCGGTCGAGAACGACACCTCGAGGCTCGTCGCGTCCTTGAGCGCCTGATAGAGGAGCTTGCAGCGCCGCGCCACCTCGTGGTAGTCGGCGGCGAGCGAGGTCTGCTCCATGTGCTTGGCGACCCCCGGCATCGACGCGGCGCGGAAGTCCCCCTTCTCGGCACACAGCCCGTCGAGCGCCGCGGTGGCCGAGTACTCCGTGAGGAACACCGCGAGCGTGCTCTGGAGCAGCGTTTCCCGGATCGGCGCGGGCTTGCCGGCGATCGCGCCGGTGTCGGGGAGTTGGGCGCCGTTGGCGCCGGTCGCGGGGTAGGTGAGGATCGGCCGCGTGACGAAGTGCCGGCCGCGGCCGAGCGCGGTGAACGCGCGCTGCCACTCGCCCGCCATCGCCCGCCGCTCCCGCCACGCGTCGTTGTCCTCGCCGAGGGAACGGGGCATGTCGCACGCGACCGTCACGACCTCGTCTGCCTGCGGGTCGAAGACGTCGGTCAGGAGCTTGATGAGGTCGAACGCCATGAAACCTCCGCGGTCCTAGCCGATCCAGCCTAACACCGACCGGCGGGCCGGGCGCATCAGGAGCGCGCCGGCAGTCCGACCGGGCCGAGCGCAGGCAGCGACCAGGGCTCGTCCGGGTAACGCACCGCCTCCAGGAATAGTCCCGCGGCGGGCGCGGACAGCGGCGGCGCCGGCGCCTTGCCGGCCAGCCAGCGCGAGACGTCGTCGGCGGGCGCCTCGCCGCGGCCGACCGTCACCAGCGCCCCGACCATCCGGCGCACCTGGTTCCACAGGAAGTGGCTGGCGACGAAGCGCAGCAGCACGCACCCGGGGACGGCGGCGACCTCGATCCCCTCCACCTCGACGAGCGTGCTCTCGGCCTCGCCCGCGCGCTTGGCGAAGCCGCGGAAGTCGTGCCGCCCGACGAACCGGCGCGCGCCCTCGCGCATCGCGGCCTCGTCGAGCGCACCCTCGACCCACCACGACGAGCGCTTGCCGAACGCCGAGCGGCGCGTCGCGATCTGGTAGCGATAGGCGCGCGCGACCGCGTCGTGGCGGGCGTGGAAGCCCTTGGGGGCGGGGCGCACGTCGAGCACGGCGAGGTCCGCGGGCAGCTCGCGCTCGAGCGCGTGGAACAGCTTGCCGGAGTTGAGCGGGGCGCGGCAGCGCAGCGACGCCACCTGGCCGAGCGCGTGCACCCCGGCGTCGGTGCGCCCGGCGCCCTGGAGGTCGAGGCCGCGTTCCCCGGTGATGGTGCGCAGGGTGTCGAGCAGCACGCCCTGCACCGTCCGCCCGGAGGCCTGCACCTGCCACCCGGCGAACTTCGTCCCCTCGTACTCGATCAGCAACCGGTATGTCGGCATGGCGGCAGTCTACGCGACCCTGCCCGGGGTGAGGTGGTGAGGGTGGCGGCCCGTAGGGGAATCGAACCCCTGCTTCCGGCGTGAGAGGCCAGCGTCCTTACCACTAGACGAACGGGCCGACCGCGGACGGGGAACGTAGCACGGAAGTCCAAGCGCTGTAAAGCCCTCGCGCCGCCCTAAGCGGGCGGCCACAAGGGCCGCCCCTACAGAAAGAACCGCCGCCGGGCCCGCATCTGCAATCCCACTTGCGGGCGGCCGCGACGGGCGCGTCTCGATGTGGGGCGCGACCGCCGGACGCGCTGTCGTCGCCTTGACGTGGACCGTCCCGTCCGGCCGCGCGGTCGTCGCCTCGGCACGGACCGTCCCGACCGGGCGCTCTGTCGTTGCCTCTGTAGCGGCGTTTGCTCGCAAACGCCGGCCTCTCCCACGTCCTGGGTTCCCTTGTAGGGGCGGGGCTTGCCCCTGCCCGCGTCGGCAGCGCGAACGATTTCCTCGTTCGCGGGCGGCCGCAAGGGCCGCCCCTACATTGGGAGCCGCAACCGAGCGCTACGTGCCAACGCCCGGGCGGATCACGGCGTGCGGGCCCACTGCAGGATCTCGCGCAGGGTGGGCTTCTTGCCGTACATCAGGATCCCGACGCGGTAGACCGCCGCCGCGAAGCGGGCGAGCGCGAGCACGCTGCCGACCAGCAGGGCCAGGCACAGCACGGTCTGCCACACCGGCGGGGACTGGACCGTCATCCGCAAGAAGAACAGCACCGGCGAGAAGATCGGGATCAGCGACAGCACCACCGAGACCGGCGCGTCCGGGTTCGCCATCACCGGGAACATCAGCACGAACGAGAGGCCGAGCACGAGGCTGACCACCGTCTGCATCTGCTGCGCCTCTTCCTCGGTGTTGAACGCCGCCCCCACCGCGGCGTAGCACGCGGCGTACTGGAAGTACCCGAGCACGAAGAACACCACGAAGAACACCATCAGCGACGGCGACACGTACGCCGCCCGCCCCTCGGTGAGCGAGCTGCCGAACAGCGAGCCGATGACCGTCAGGTTGAGCAGCGCCAGCACCCAGATCGCGTACTGCGTCAGGCCGACCGCCCCGATCCCGAAGATCTTGCCGAACATCAGCTCGCTCGGGCGCAGGTTCGCGACCACCACCTCGACGACGCGCGACGACTTCTCCTCGAGCACCCCGCGCATGACGTAGTAGCCGTAGAAGATCATCGTCATGTACAGGAGGAAGCTGAGGACGTAGCTCAGGATGAAGCTCTTCTCGCTCGCGGCCTTGCGGCTCTCGGAGAGGTCGGGGGCGATGCGCACGGCTTCCATGACCACCGGCTTGGTGATGGCGTCCACCCTGGCGGCGGGGAACCCCTCGCGCGCGAGGCGCTGGTGGATCACGGCGTCGGCGACGGCGTGCTCGATCCGTTCCATCACCCGCAGCGCGGAGACGTTGGTCGAGACGTACTCGGGGCCGCCGCCGTCCAGGATGCCGCCGGGCAGCACGACGACCGCGCTCAGCTCCTTGGCCAGCACCCGGCGCTTGAGGTCGTCCCGCTGGCGGGTGGCGTCGGCGGCCGGCGCCACCGGCTGCAGGGTGATGTCGAGCTTGCCGGTCAGGCCGGTGTCCTTCGCCTCCTGCGTCGAGAGGATGCGCTGCAGGTCCGCGGCGAGCGCCTTGTCGGCGGTGACGACGGCAATCGTGTAGCGCCCGCCGGTGGTGCTCAGCAGCAGGCCGGGCAGGATCGAGAACCCCGCCACCAGCAGCGGCACGGCGAGCGTCGAGATCCAGAACGCCCTCGTCTTGACGCGCGAGAGGTACTCGCGGCGCAGGACCGTCGCGAGCTTACGCCACCGCAGCATGGTCGGCCTCCACCGCGCGCAGGAAGATGTCCTCGAGCGTCTCGGCAAGCGGCGCCACCGCCTCGAGCGGCAGCGCGGCCGCCAGCGCCCGGATCACCGCGGGCGCCGCGGCGCCGGCGGCCAGCTCCACGATCCGCCCCCCGTCGCCCTGGCGCACGGCCGCGACGCCGGCCACGGCCGCGAGTTGCGCGTCGCTGGCCTGCGTGACCACCTTGAGCGCCGGCTTGACGAACCGCCCGCGCACCTCCGCGAGCGCCCCCTGCAGGATCGGCCGCCCGCGGTTGATCAAACAGATGTGGTCGCACAGCTCCTCGGCCTGCGGCAGCACGTGCGTCGAGAGCAGCACCGTCGTCCCGGCGGCCGCCATCGCCAGCAGCTCGTCCTTGAGCTGCCGCGTCGCGATCGGGTCGAGTCCGGTGAACGGCTCGTCGAGGATCAGGAACTCCGGGTGATGGATCACCGCCCCGGCGAACTGCACCTTCTGCTGCATCCCCTTCGACAGCTCCTCGACCCTGGCGTCCGCCTTGGGGCTCAGGCCCAGCTTCTCCAGCCACTCGCCCGCCCGGCGCCGGGCTTCCGGCCGCGCCAGGCCGCGCACCTCGCCGAGGTACGCGAGCTGGTCGAGCACCTTCATGCGGCGGTAGAGGCCGCGCTCCTCGGGGAGGTAGCCGATCGCCTCGCGCAGGTCGTCGTCGATGATCCGGCCGCCGAGGCGGATCTCGCCGCTGTCGGGGAGCGTGATGCGCATGACCATCCGGATCGTCGTCGTCTTCCCCGCGCCGTTGGGGCCGAGCAGGCCGTAGATCGCCCCGCGCGGGACGGAAAGCGACAGCCGATCGACCGCGACCGTGCGGGCGAACCGCTTCGACACGTCGGTCAGCTCGAGGTGCGCATCCATCCGGGTCCTCCGTCGCCAGTCTACGGCAGCGGCCCCGCCCGGGTTGCACGAACCGCGGAATCCGCTATACTTACGCGCTGGCGCAGGGCGCGCTGATAGCTCAATTGGATAGAGCATCTGACTACGGATCAGAAGGTTGGGGGTTCGAGTCCCTCTCGGCGCGCCAGTCCAATTCACTCTCTCACATTCGCTTCTACGCTGGCTTTCACGACCGCCATTCCTCCCACCAAGGGTGCGGCAACACCTGAGTAACACCCCGGCCGTATTCCGCACCCGGCCACACCGTGCGCAGGTATGCCCACGCCTGGAAAGGCGGATTGCACACCTGCGTCAAGTGGAGTCGGCCTCAGAATTGACCCAGTCGGCCGCGCTGCGCGCCTTCGTCGAGTAGCTCAACGGACTACTCCGCCAGAGCTCAAGAGCCACAACGACGGTTGCGCTTAGGCGAAGCAACTGTGACTTAAGAGTGCTCCTCGCTCCACGTTGAGTAGCTGTCTCAACGTGGCCGCACAATCGAGGAGTATCGACGCTCAACGGAGCCTCCAAGACGGTGGCCAATCTCGTCCGCAACCTTCTTGGTGCCTCATCAGTCATCCTCAGGGGGCCACGGTACCGGCAAATCGAGGATGGCCGCGGCCGAACTCCCAGCTACCGTGGCGTAACGCCCCGTTTCAATGTCGGCGACCCACTGCTCCAACGCCCAGAGGCCAGCCCGCAGGGGCCGGCGGGCCCATGGGTGATGGATCAGCTGCGGAGACTGAACACCAATGCGCCAAGGATCGAGATGGTAGCCGATGATCACCCCGCTCACATCGCGCGCACGTGGTCCCCGAGGACCTACCCATGCGCCGTCGGGTTTCCTGGCATTCTGAGGCCCACCGTGTCGCCCGTCCGAGTAGGTGGTGATCGAGACGAACTCCTCGCCAAACAACGCGTTCATCACATCAATGTCTTCGGCGAAGTCATCGAGGATGTTTACTGCAACCAAAAGAGGAAGTCTGAGGCCCCCATACGCCTTCGCCTTTGACACGACCGCCGAACGGATTCTCTGGTGGCTCTGCAGCCAGCCGCCCCATATTCGACTCCCGATTGGTCGAACGTCGGCCGAACCACGATGCTCTGGTGCCTTCGGGATCGGAGAGAACGCCAGTTCCCAGCCAGCATGTCGCCATTCATACTCAGGAAGCCCCTCGAGACCTAGCTCGTCAAATCGTCGGGCCACCTCATCTGGGTCGAGTGCTGAGAGCCACCTCTCCAGGTCGCTACGCAGGCGCGCCCCATTCGGTGGCGTTGCGGGCGCGCCGCGGATGCGAACGTGAAGGAAAAAGCTTGGAGGCCTCATTCTATTGAGTGAGTCATAGACGACCGCCGCACGCTTCTCCATGGCTTGTTCTTGCTGCGGTGCTGCAGCAACAGTTGCTTCAAGATAGAAATGCGCCGTGCCACCTTTGGACACGAGAAAGTCGGGACGGGTGCTGCTTCCGGAAATCTCCGGTTCGTAGACAAGGCTGAAGCCCATCGATGTCATGAGGGCATGAAGGTACAACTCAAAGAAGGCGCTCTGGAAGGGAATATCATCGCCCGAGCGAACCCTTGCGCGAATGCCCACCTTCGCCTCGTCAGGAACATCACTGAACCACGCTTCGAGCAGGCGTCTTAACGAGGCAACCGCTGGTCGCGCAGAGTGGTTGTAGTACGCGAACATCGGTTCGCTTTCGAGTTTTGGTCGGCGATCGAACCTTGCAATGTCGTCGAATAGGCTCGCTTCGAGCATGGCGTCGGCCCTACCTTCTAGAAGACTACCACTCGACTTCTTGATGTACCTTCGATCCCAGGGCCGAATACCGGTCGTCGCGGCTCGAGCCGCCCCATGGTCCTAGGTGAGTTCCGCTTGGTAATTGTCGCAATCTGGGTCCGGTCACGCTGCCAGATCGACGGTTCGGTGGTTCATCCTTGACCACTTGTAAACTCCGCCGGATGTGCATATGTACCACGTCCACGCTTATTGACAGTATTGTGAGTGGGGATAGGCCCGGCCAGGATGACGATTTGGGCGGCGGTGCGCCCGCTACGGTCAAGAAATCGCCAGGCCTCACACGCCTCGAGTCTTCGTCGACGGCACGACCTATCGCGGCCACGATAGGTACCAGGTCCGCCTCAGTTGAGAACAGGGCGGGAGCAGGAGTGCGGGACTCGGAACTGTGCGGTGCCGGGTACCTATATTTTGCCGTTACGTGTGACGGAACTGCGGTCATCTCCATGATATCTGCGCCTTCTTTTGGTCCCTCGCAAGACTGCAAGGTGGAACCGGGTCGCAGCCTCCGGTTTCGCCGAGAACCGCCTTGACGTAATGTAGGGCGTCGGCACCCGTCGTGAAGTGGCTGGCGGTCAGATTCCCTGGCAATGGGAGGAACATCCGATGGACCATCACGATCAGGAACACCACAGCTATCTCCTATTCATCATGACACTCAGCGTCCTCGCGTTAGGCGCCCTCGCTGTGGAGACGATCTTTCCCCTGGACCCGGGGACGCGCAGCATCCTGGCGTATGCCGACACGGTGATCTGCGCCCTGTTCTTCATCGACTTTCTCGTCATGCTCCGCCGAGCCGAGGACAAGCGAAGGTACCTTCTGACGTGGGGCTGGCTCGACCTGCTCTCGAGCGTGCCGGCGGTCAGCGTCCTGAGATGGGGCCGGGCCGCGCGGATCGTCCGGATCTTCCGGGTGCTGCGTGGCCTTCGTGCGGCGCGG
Organism: uncultured Acidobacteriota bacterium; assembly: GCA_963727205.1. Lineage (GTDB taxonomy): Bacteria > Acidobacteriota > Thermoanaerobaculia > Thermoanaerobaculales > Thermoanaerobaculaceae > RBG-13-68-16. The sequence goes on from CAVSFQ010000042.1 coordinate 182,065, forward strand.
GTGCTCACGACCTTCATTCTTGAGCGGCGGGCACAGAGCGCCATGCTTGCCGCCGCCTTGGTGACGATCACCGTGGTCGCGGTGAGCGCCATCTCCGTTCTCCACCTCGAGGTTGGAGCCGATGGGAGCAACATCAGGACGCCCGAGGATGCCGTGTGGTGGGCGGTTGCAACGATCACGACAGTGGGTTATGGAGACAGGTACCCGGTCACCTCTGAGGGGCGCGTGATCGCGGCGGTGTTGATGGTGGTAGGCGTCGGGTTGTTCGGGACGGTATCAGGCTTCGTCGCCGCATGGTTTCTCGCGCCAGTGGCGAAGAAGGGTGAAAACGACATCGAAGCCTTGCGGCGGGACATTGCAGAGCTGAAAGAGGTGATGGCGGGGAGACGGGACACCGAGAGCCTGTAGGCCGGTTCACGGATAGGTACGAGGTATTTTCTCATAAGTACCACGTCCACGCATATTGACAGTATTGTAAACGGAGGGTGCGGTTGTCGTGTGCCACGGCGGCCCAGGGTCCTCGCGGAGGGGACAGGCTCGAGGTCCGGCACGGTTCACGAACCTGGCCTTGGCAAGTTCATGAGGGAACTCGTGGTCCTGGTCGGCGTCGACGTCTACGGTGTGATGGTGAGCGCGTGTGCAGAGTACCTTGGCATGAACGCGGGGGGTGTGAGTCGCGCCCTGGCCCGGGCCTCGGCGGGGGAGCCGGAGGACGGCGCGTTCCACGAGCAGCGGCTCGACCTCGAGGAGCGCCTGGCCACGCTGGAAGCTGCCCCCCACCGGCCAACAAGGTGAGAAGGCGATATCCAGCACCTTTTTTTGCAGCAGTTGAGGCACACAACTGCCTTGACATCGCCCCTCACCGGGGTAGCATCAGCCGAGACGAGAAAGGAAGCTCCTATTCCATACGCGACGCCCACCTCGGACGGGTAGGCGCCACAGCGAAACGAGCGGGGCGGCTGCACTGGTGCGCGCCGCTCATGCCCCACACGGTGCGATTTGGTGCCCTCACGGCCGTCGTGGACGGCCGGAAGGCGGAGGCGCCCCAGATGCTCGCGGCGGTGAACACCGACGTCCTCGATGATCACGACGAGTTGCGTCTCCGTGAGACGTTTGCGATGGCCGGCGCCACCGCGCGCGCCCCGGTGCTCGTCGAACACGGGGTGGCCCGCATCGCCTACCCCTGCGACTTCCCTGCGCGGTACTCCCCGTTTCTCAAGCTCCTTCGGGGCGGCGCCGAGTTCGGGCGAATGCTCGCCACGGCTGAGCGGCGAATAGGGGCGCTCCGACGATGACGTCGGGAGCGCCAAACGGCGCGGCGCGTCTGGCCGCGGCCCTCGCCGACCGCTACCGCATCGAGCGCGAGCTCGGGCACGGCGGGATGGCGACCGTGTATCTTGCCGACGACCTGAAACACGACCGCAAGGTCGCGCTCAAGGTAATGCGCGACGACGTGGCCGCCTTGTTGGGCCCGGAGCGGTTCGTGCGCGAGATTCACCTGGCCGCACGGCTCAACCACCCGAACATCCTGCCCCTTCATGACTCGGGGGAGGCGGGCACGAGGAACCCCGACGGGAGCTACGGCACGGAGACCTTCCTGTACTACGTCATGCCCGCGATGGAGGGCCTCACGCTGCGTCACCGGCTCGACCGCGACGGACGGCTCCCGGCCGACGTCAGCGTGCAGATCACGTGCGAGATTGCCGACGCGCTCGACTACGCCCATCGGCACGGGGTGGTCCATCGCGATATCAAGCCCGAGAACATCCTGCTCCATGAGGGTCACGCCCTTGTCGCCGACTTTGGCATCGGGAAGGCCATTGCCGCGGCGGACGGTGGAACCAACACGACCCAGACCGGGAGCGCCAACTCCGGCATCGGGGAAGCCGCTGCCGCTGCGGACGACGAGGCCAACACGACCCAGACCGGGATGGTCGTGGGCACCCCGGCCTATATGAGCCCTGAGCAGGCCGGCGGCCACCCGGTTGACGGCAGGAGCGATCTCTACTCGCTCGGTTGCGTGTTGTACGAGATGCTGACCGGCCAATCGCCCCGTTTCTATCGGTTCGCGCAACGCTCCGGCGCGGAGTTCTTCTCGCAACCTGGAATGCCCGCCGGGCTGCATAGCGTCCTCCGCCAGGTCCTGGCGCGCAAACCCGCCGACCGAGTCGGCACCGGCGCCCAACTCATCGCGCTACTCCGCCGGACCGGGCCGTCGACCACATCGGATGAAGCCAACCGGCGCTCCGTCGCGGTGCTCGCCTTCGCCAACATGAGCACGGACCTCGAAGACGAGTTTCTCGGCGACGGCATCGCGGAAGAGATCATCAACGCCCTGGCCCAGCATCCGGGGCTCCGGGTGGCTGCACGGACGTCGGCGTTCTCGTTCAAGGGCAAGAACGAGGATCTCCGTACCATCGGCGACCGGCTGAACGTGGCCAACATTCTCGAGGGAAGCGTCCGTCGCGCCGGTAGCCGCCTCCGGATCATCATCCAGCTCGTCCGCGTCGCCGACGGGATGAGTCTCTGGTCCGAGCGTTTCGATCGGGAGATGGCCGACGTCTTTGCCATTCAGGACGAGATCGCCGCCACGATCGCCGCAAAGCTCGAAGTGACGCTGGCCGCCGGTAGCGGCCCTCGGCCAGTGCGCGCCGGCACGGACAACCTCGAGGCATACCGTCTCTTTCTCAAGGGCCGGGTGCTGGTCAATCAGCGGGGACCATCGCTGCCGCTTGGCGTGGCGAACCTCGAAGCGGCCGTAGCCCTGGACCCCGACTACGCCTCGGCGCTGGCGGTGCTCGCGAACGGTCTGACCCTGATGTGCATCTTCGGCGCGCTGCGCCCCGAGGCCGCGCTCCCGCGGGCACGGGGCCTGGCATCCCGCGCCGTCGCGCTGGACCCGTCTCTGGCCGACGCTCGCATGGCGTCGGCCCTGCTCGCCGCGGCAGAGGGCGACCGGGCCGTGTCGCGCCAGGAGTGGGAGCGGGCCGCCGCGTTGGGACCGGCCAACGTGGAGATCCACTCCGCCCGGGCGCTCTGGGACCTCGGCTACCTGCGCGGGACCTTCGACGAGGCGATCGCCGAAGGGCTGCGGGCGGTGGCCATGGACCCGCTGAGCGCCTACGCACGATCGAACCTGGCCCTGCTCTACGCTCACGCCGACCGGCCCACGGAGGGAGTGGCTCAGGCGCGGCGCGCCGTCGAACTCGATCCCAAGGGGTTCTACTCGCACCTGACGCTGACGCGGCTCCTCTTCTACGCCGGAGAGTTCGCCGAGGCCATCGCCCGGGGAGAGGCGACCGCCGCGGCGTCCGCGCGGCACGTGTGGATCGTCGGTGAGCTGGCCATGGGATACGGCCGCGCCGGACAACCCGACAAGGCGGAGGCGCTCTACCGTGAGCTCCTCGCGCGTTCAAGCCAGGAGTACGTGGAGAACATCTGGCTCGCCGGGGCGGCGGAGTGGGCCGGCCTCGGCCACGAGGCACTCATGCACCTTCACAGCAGTGCGGACGCGCATCAACCACTGTTCGCGATGGCGGGCCGGCACGGGTTCCGCCTGTTCGTGCCGCAGTGGGAGCCACGACCCGAGTACCACGAGATCCTGCGGAGCCTGGGGTGGGAATAGGCCAGGAATAGACGGGATAGGACCTCCAGGTCCGCATAGGTACCACGTCCACGCTTATCGACATTATTGTGAGTGGGGATCAATCCGGCAAAGTTGACGAGTTGGGCGGTGGCGCGCACGTTGAGGTCGGGATCACGTACCTTGCACTTCTTTCAGCCATATTGGGGTCAGGCTTGCGTTGTTGCGTTGTCCTGGCGCCGGCGAGGGCAGATTGGTGCCTCACCGCCTGCCTTCTTGCGCCCCCAGGCGCCGTGCCGCGCAACATTGTTCGATTGACCGGTGGGCAGAAGCCCTCGAGTGCCGGCGCCTCCAGCGCGCTTCTGTGCATTGTTCCTCGGGGTCGTCGATCATCTTGGCCGGAGCCTGTTGACGCTTGACCGCCGGGCGGCGCGGTGGAGTTGGAGGCCGGCCAGGATCGGCCGTTCGGGGGCCAACTCGAGGTTCGGGTCAGACGGTTGGAGTCCGATACCGCAACAACGCAAGCCTGACCCCGCTACCCGCTACGGGAATCCAGCTGATAGCGGAGCTCGTGAGGACAGCGGAGTTTCCTCGACCAACGGGTGCGCGACGGTGTGATCTACCGTCACGCAGTGAATCCATGATCCCGAAGAGCCGGATGCGGGAAATCTGCACGTCCGGATCTGTGGGAGGCCGGGGAGGGCAACCTCCCCGGCCTACCCGACACCTTTCTGGCGCAGCAGCGGCCGGGGCGGTAGCATCCTCGTTGCGATGGAACCGTCCCGACCGCGGGCTGCATGCAGATCGGGAATTCTCACCCAGCGCGTCGTGTCGTCCTTCGGGGAAAGGGACCACCATGGATCCGAGCGCGTACCCCATCCAGACCTTCGACCTCGACTTCCAGGGAGAACCGGGAGTCATCGCCGCGTTCCTCGTCCGCTCCAGCGCGGGGCCGGTCCTCGTCGAGTCGGGACCCGCCTCCACCTACGGGGCCCTCGAGGCCGCCCTGCGCCGCGCCGGCGTGGAGCCGTCGGACGTCAGGCACGTCCTCGTCACCCACATTCACCTCGACCACGCCGGGGCCGCGTGGCGACTGGCGTCTCTCGGCGCCCAGGTGCACGTCCACCCTGCGGGAGCGCCCCACCTCCAGGACCCATCCAAGCTGCTGGCCTCGGCGCGGAAGATCTACCAGGAACAGATGGACCCGCTGTGGGGGCCGGTGGAACCGATCCCCGCCGAGCGCATCCGGCCGCTGGCCGACGGGGAGATCCTCCGCTTCGGCGACGTGGCCATCGAGGCCCTCTTCACGCCGGGCCACGCGATCCACCACGTGGCGTTCCGCCTCGACGGGGCCGTCTTCACCGGCGACGTGGGGGGCGTGCGGATCGACGGCGGCCCGGCGGTGGCACCATGCCCGCCTCCGGACATCGACCTGGAGCTGTGGCGAGCCTCCCTCGACCGCATCCGCGCCCTGCAGCCGCAGGTGCTCTACCTCACCCATTTCGGACCGTTCGCCGACGCCCTCGAACACCTCGACCGCGTGGAGCAGAGCCTGCGGGGACTCTCGTCGTGGATCCTGGAGCGCATGCGCGCCCGCGATGGAGAGGGCGACCTCGTGGCGCGCCTCGACGCCTACGCCCGGGGCTACCTCGACGCCGTTTCGGGCAGGGAGGGGCTGGTGCGCCCTTACCAACTCGCCAACCCGGCCTTCATGAGCGCGTCCGGCCTCGCCCGCTACTGGCGCAAGGCCCATCCGGAAGCCCTGGCGAGCACGTAGCCGCGGTTCTCGAAGCTCTGATCGCATAGATACCACATGGGTACCACGTCCACGCTTATTGACAGTAT
>CAVSFQ010000043.1:0-8742 GCA_963727205.1 uncultured Acidobacteriota bacterium
CCCCCTCGCGTCAAGCCAACACGGCCTATTGTTGGGCGCGGTCATGGGCCGGGCTGTTGGAGCCGAGCGCCGGCGCCTTCAACGCGCTTTTGTGAATTTCCTCTCGGTGTCGTCGAGCAACGGAGCTGGAAGCTCGTGACGCTGTACCGCCGGGTGGCGCCGTGGAGTTGGAAGCCGGACAACAGGCTCGACCGTTCGGGGGCGAACTTGAGGATGGGGCCAGGTGGTTTGGGTCCGATAACGCAACAACGCAAGCCTGACCCCGTTACTGGCTCACCTCTTCTTCCAGCTCGTCAACCGGCGCTATGAGCGCGACAGCCTGATGATCACCAGCAACCAGCCGGTCGGCAACTGGGGCGAGATCTTCGGTGATGCGGTGCTCGCCACCGCCATCCTCGACCGACTGCTCCACCACAGCCAGGTCATCACTGTCAAGGGCGAGAGCTACCGCCTGCGCGAGAAGCGCAAAGCCGGCCAGCTCCGTGCCTGGGAAGTCGCGGCCCCATGGGTCCGCGACACGAGCCAGGCAGACTCCGGTCGGGCGTCGCCCTCCCTCCGTCTGCCTGGCTCAACCACCACCCCCAGGGGGATCAGGAGTTCTGTCGCCACGGGGGGGCAACAGTTCTGTCGCCTGACAATCCGCGCCGCCAGTACTCATCCACATCGGGGAAGCACTGACTCGAGGACGACGGCGTCGCGTCGAGCAACTCGACGTCCACCCAGAGGATCTCGCCAGGCCGCAGGGACAGAGCGCCGCCTGGAGGGCCGCCCGCGGGACCGCCGCCGGGGCCTCCGAACCCACCGCCAGGTCCTCCGGGTCCGCCCCCGCCAGGTCCGCCCCCGCCGGGTCCGCCCCCCGGAGGCCCACCTTCGGAGCGCATCTGCTTCCGCATGGCGTTCGTCTCGGCCTTGGTGACGCCGACCATCTGGAAGCCCACCGCGATCGTCTTCCGCGACTCGCCGCCGCGGGCCTGTGGCGACGGACCGATCCCGTCGAGCGGGAAGCGGAACTCGAAGGAGAACGCGCCGTCGACCACCGCGCTCGCCGCGGCGAGGCCGTCCGGCTGCACGCCGGAGGGAACCACCTCGCTCACGACGCCGAGGCGTAGGACCTCCAAGGCGCCGAGCGGGGGACGGGCCGGCTCTTTGCTTGACCTCGGAGGCCCCTTGCGCTCCTCGCCGGCAAAGTCCGGACGGTCAGAAGGGGGTTCCTTGCCGGGCGGCGGGGCGGGCGGCCCATCTTCGCGCCCTTGGCTCTGCCCCAACGCCTCCGCGATCGCTGCGCTGCCACGGTAGCGCACACCGAAGCCTGCCTCGTGCTTGCCGTCGCCGTTGACCCACACGATTGCGCCGGTCATCAGGAGTTGACGTGCGAGCTTCGGGTCGGAAAAGCGGAAATGGACGTAGAGGAAACGCTCGTCGTGGGCGATCGCCGTCACCCGCGGCCCGGCCTGAAGATAGAGGGTCGGGACGCCGGCCCAGTCGGTGATGTTGCCATCGACGGTGATGGGATTCACTTTGATCGCCTTCACCTTGGCGGCAGTGCCCCCCGTCGCAGACACACAGACGAGGACAGCAATGACGGCGATGCTGCCGAGAGTACGAGCCCGGTTCGACGCAATCCACCTAGGGTCTTCTCGCATACTGGGACCTTCACCTTTCACTCTCGTGGTTTCAAAGCCAGCCGCACAATGGATGGAGCGATCGTCCCGCGGGGTGTGGCTACTCATACCTCAGGGCCTCGATGGGGTCGAGCTGAGCCGCACGGCGAGCCGGGAAGTAGCCGAAGAGGACGCCGATCGCAGCCGAGAACGCGAACGACAGTAGGTTGATTTTGAGGTTGGGCAGGAACGGCACCCCCATCGCGCGGGCTGCGGCGACCGCGACGGCGTTCGCGACCAGGACGCCGATGAGGCCGCCGAACGACGAGAGCGCGACCGACTCGATCAGGAACTGGAGCAGTACCTCGCCCTCGAGAGCACCGATGGCGAGGCGGATGCCGATCTCGCGGGTCCGTTCCGTGACGGAGACCAGCATGATGTTCATGATCCCGATGCCGCCCACGAGCAAGCTGATGGCAGCCACCGCGCCGAGCAGCATCGTCATGACGCCGATCGTCCCGGACAGGGTGTCGGCGATCTGCTTGGTGTCGATGATCGAGAAGTTGTCGTCCTCGTTCTCGGCGATCTTCCTGCGCTCCCGCATGAGCGCCTTAATGTTGTCGGTGGCGGCGGACAGCGACGCGCCGTCCCTCACCGACACCTGCAGGCCGGTCACGTCGTCGTTGCCGCGGACCCGGCGCTGGACGGTCCGCAGCGGCATGACGACGGTGTCGTCGGCGTCCATGCCGGACGACCCCTTCGCCGCCAGCAGCCCGATCACCTCGCAGGAGAAACGCTTGACGCGGATCTCGCTGCCGACGGGGTTCTGGTTGCCGAACAGCTCCCTGTGGACCGTCTCGCCGATGACGCACACCGCCTTGCCCGCGCGCTCTTCGGCGTCGGTGAAGACGCGCCCCGAGGCGAGGCGCCAGTTGCCCGTGGTGAAGTACGCGCGGGTACTACCGGTGATGCTGGTCGACCAATTCTGATTCTGGTAAACGACGGTGACGGTCGAGCCGGTCGTCGGGGCCACCGCGGCGACGGAGCCGACCTGGGTGGCGATCGCTTCGGCATCCGCGACCTTGAAGTTGGGAGCGCCGGCCGCGTCCCGTCCCGGTCCCAGGCGCTGCCCCGGCCGCACCATGAGGAGGTTCGAGCCCAGGCTCGAGATTTGGTCCCTGACCGACTGCGTGGCGCCGTCGCCGAGCGTCACCATGACGATCACCGCGGCCACGCCGATCACGACGCCCAGGATCGTGAGGAAGGAGCGAAGTACGTTGCGGCGGATGGCACGAACGGCAAGGAGGAGACTGTTCCAGAGCATCAGTGTGGCCTCCCATTCGTGTGGTCCGAGTCCACGACGCCGTCGACGAAGCCGATGACGCGCTTGGCGTAGGCGGCCATGTCGGAATCGTGGGTGACCATGACCACCGTGATTCCTTTGTCTCGATTGAGCGCAGCGAGCATCTCCATGATCTCCCGGCTAATGTGGGTGTCGAGGTTGCCGGTCGGTTCGTCCGCCAGCAGGAGGACCGGGTGGGTCACGATCGCCCGGGCGATCGCGACGCGCTGCTGCTGCCCGCCGGAAAGCTCGGACGGCGTGTGTGCCTCCCACTCCGCGAGCCCGACCGAGTCGAGCGCCGCGCGCGCCGCGGCGTGACGGGTCCGTCTCGCTTCGCCGCGGTAGACGAGAGGGAGCTCCACGTTTTCGAGCGCCGACGTGCGCGCCAGCAGGTTGAACCCCTGGAAGACGAACCCGAGGTAGTGACGCCGAAGGAGGGCGCGCTGGCGGCGCGAGAGCCGCTCGACGTGAGCGCCGCGAAAGAGATATTCCCCTCGTGTCGGGACGTCGAGGCAGCCGAGGATGTTCATGATCGTCGACTTGCCCGAGCCGGACGGTCCCATGATCGCGACGAACTCGCCTTCGACGACCGAAAGGTCGATGCCGCGCAGCGCCTGAAACGAGGCCGCCCCCTGGCCGTAGACCTTGGTGACGCCGGCGAGCTCGAGCAGCGGGCGTCGCACGGCGGCGGTCTCGCGTTCCGAGCTCACGGCGTGCCTCCCGCGACCTCGGTGATCACCTGCAACCCTCGCCTGCAGGTCGCCGCCGGTGATCTCGGTGCGACGGCCGTCGCTCGAGCCGATGGTCACTGGCACGGAGTGGGGCGCCCCTTCCGCGAGCACCCACACCCTCTTCTCCCCGTTCCCGCCGTTGCCGCTCGCCTTCCGTGATCGGTTGATCGGGTGGATGCGGCACCAGGCTCGAGACGATCCCACCGCTCTTCTTCGGGGGCTGCGGCGGCTCGACAGGGGTGAAGCGAAGGGCGGCGTTGGGCACGAGCAGCACCCCGATCCGGCTCAGCGTGGTGATCTCGGCCGTCGCGGTCATCCCGGGGCGGAGCGAGAGGTCGGTGTTGTCGACGGTCAGGATTGTCCTGTACGAGACGACGTTGTCCTTGGTCTGCGAGCCGTAGTTGACGCGCCGGATGCTCGCGGGGAACTTGCGGCCCGGGTAGGCGTCGACGGTGAACTCCGCTTGCTGACCATCGCGCACCTGCCCGACGTCGGCCTCGTCGACGTCGACCTGCAGCTCCATCTTGGAAAGGTCCTCCGCCAGCTTGAACAGCACCGGCGCCTCGAACGACGCCGCGACCGTCTGCCCCGGCTCGATCTCGCGCTTCAGCACGACGCCGTTGATCGGCGAAACGATCGACGCCTTGGAGAGGTTGGTCTGGGCGGAGCTCAGCGCGGCGCGCGCCTGGTCCACCCCGGCGCGCGCGCTCAGCTCGTTGGCGGCGGCCCGCGCGGCGGTCGCCTCGGCCGTGTCCATCTCCGCCTTCGAGGGCACCTTGCCGCTCGAAAGCTCGAACGCCTGCCGCATGCGCGCGAGGCTTGCTTTCGCCTCCTGCACGGTTGCCGCCGCCTGGAGGACGCCGGCCTCGGCCGACGCCAGCGCGGCCTTTGCGGTCACGACTGCGTCCCGGAGCTTCGAGATGTCGAGGCGCGCCAGCACCTGACCCTTCGTGACGCGGTTGTTGTCGTCGACGAACACCGACTCGACGAGCCCCGACACCTCGCTGCCGACGTCGATCTCGTTGGTCGGCTGGAGCGTGCCGGTGGCGGACACGGTGACGACGAGATCGCCGCGCGTCGCCTCCTCGGTCTTGTACTGTTGGGCCGCGGGACGGGCGCCCGGCCGCAGCAGGAAGGCTACGACGGCCACGACGATTGCGGCCTCGATGACGATGTACCGGATGCGGCGCCCGCCGTTTGGGCGGTCAGCTACGATCTCATCCAGGACGTCGGTCTTGGAATTCGGTACGTTGCTCATCGCTGGTCTCTCCTGGGTTGAGCCGTCTCGGCGGACGGCGCGGATTCCCATCCGCCGCCGAGCGCCTTGTAGAGCTGGATCACCGCCAGCGTGCCGTCGGCCTCGGAGGTCTTCAGGTCGTCTTCGACCGACAGCAGCGTGCGCTCGGTGTCGAGGACGGTCGAGTAGGCGACCAGTCCGGCGGTGTAGCGGCTGCGGGCGAGCGCGGCGGCGGCTTGCGCGGCCTGTGCGGCGTTCGTGAGGGCGGCGCGTCGCTGCCTTGCGTTCGCAAGCGACACGAGAGCGTTCTCGGCGTCCTCGAGTGCCGACAGGATCGTGCTCTCGTACGCCGCAAGCGCCTGCTCCTGGACTGCGCCCTTGACCTTGATCTGGAGCTTGAGGCGCGAACGGTCAAAGATCGGGGCGGCCAGGCTCCCCAACACCGAGTGGTTGACCGCGTCGGATCCCGTGAGGCCGTGGAGCGTGAGCGACTCGAGACCCAGAGAACCCGAGAGCGAGAGCGTCGGATAGAGCGCCGCACGGGCTTGGTCGACGCGCGCCGTCGCTGCGGCGAGCTTCCACTCGGCGCCCCGAACGTCCGGGCGTTGCCGGAGCGTGTCCGCGGGGATGCCGACGGCCAGATGGTCGGGGACCTTCGGGATCTCGGCGGGAGCGGCCAGCAACTGGGAGAGCGCGGTGGGCGGCTGTCCGGTGAGGACGGCCAGGCGGTGCTCCAACTCGGCGACGCTCGCCTCGATGGCCGGGATCGTGGCCCGCGTCTGCTCGACGGTCGTCCTGGACTGTTGCACATCCAGTTCCGATACCAGCCCGGCCTGCGCGCGCCAGGTGACGAGATCCAGGATCTCGCCCTGACTCGTGAAATTGTCATGGGCTATCTTGAGGTGCGCTTGGTACGAGCGCAGCTCGACGTAGTTGCGGGCGACCTCCGCCGCGAGCGAGACCTGCGCCGATTGGAGGTCCGCCTCGCTTATCTCGAGGTCGGCCTGAGCGGCGCGGACCGCGCTCGAGGTGGCGCTGAAGATGTCCGGCTCCCAGCTCGCGTCAAAGCCCGCGCCGTACAGGTTCTGGGTGCCGGGGATGTTGAGGCCCTGACCGCCGGCGACCTCCCCACCCTGACTCGACCTGCTCCGGCTCGACGAGACGGTCGCGGTGACGCTCGGCAGGAGGTCCTTCCCTGCCAGCCCGCGGCTCGCCCGTGCCTCCCTCAGTTTGGCCCGCGCACTCCGCAGGTCGGGGCTCGCCTTCATCGCCATGTCGATCAGACCCGAAAGCGTGGCGTCGTCGAGCCTGAGCCACCAGCAGGAGAGATCTTCTCGAACGCCGGTGGCCGAAACGCCGGCAGGCTCGGCTGCGTGCTGCCAGGCAGCCGGTACGGCGACTGCGGGCGCCGGCGGAATAGTCCTCGCGCTGACACATCCCACGCTCAGCGCGAGCAGCATCAGCGCGACGGCTCGGCCGGTCAGCCGCGCGGGCGTGCGCTGAGCCGAGGTCTGCTCCCGCAGGTGCCTTCCGGAGTCAGTGGGTCGCTCGTGGGACATTCCTGCACTCTCCGAGGAAACAGTACGGCCGCGAGCCGTTAGAGTTGGTCTCCCAAGTGCAAAGCGGTGTAAAGGGAGGCAAAGGAAAGCAAAGAGAGGCGCTTGGGCGCCGGATGCAGCGGTATATTTGGAAGCGGGAGACGGAAACGGTTGGGAGCTCCATGACCCGGGTGTTGCTGGTTGACGACGACGTCGAGCTCGCCGCCATGCTGCGCGAGTACCTCTCGCGGGAGGGGTTCGAGACGACGGCCGTCCATGACGGCGAGACGGGCGTCGCGGAGGCCGTCTCCGGGCGCTACACGCTGGTCGTGCTCGACGTCATGCTGCCGCGCCTCTCTGGCGTTGAGGTGCTGCGGCGGATCCGCCTGAGGAGCCGCGTTCCCGTGCTCATGCTCACGGCCAAGGGCGACGATGTCGACCGGATCGTCGGGCTCGAGCTGGGCGCGGACGACTACGTCTCGAAGCCGTGCACGCCGCGCGAGCTCGTGGCGCGGATCCGGGCGATCCTTCGTCGGTCCGAGGGCGGCGAGGGCCTCGCCAAGGGGGGGTCGGTCACGGTCGGGCAGCTCACGCTCTGGCCGGAGAAGCGGCTCGCCGAGTGGGGGGGGCGCCAGCTCGAGCTGACGAGCACCGAGTTCAACCTCCTGATCGTCCTGGCCCGCGGCGCGGGAACGATGGTGAGCAAGCGCGAGCTCTCGGAGCAGGGACTCGGCCGCCCCCTCGCCCGTTTCGATCGCAGCATCGACGTCCACGTCTCGAGCCTGCGCCGCAAGCTAGGCACGTTCGCGGACGGACGCTCCTGCATCCAGACCGTGCGCGGCCTGGGCTACCAGTACGTGAGGGAGTGACGCGATGGGGCGGCTGTTCTGGAAGTTCCTTTTTTCGTATTGGGCGGCTCTCCTCGTTGCTTTCCTCGGCGTGACGGCAACGCTCTGGCTGTACGAGCTGACGTACCGTGTTTGGGACCGCCAGCTTGAGAAGGGGCCGCACGCCGCCCTCCAACTCGATGCCGCGGCGGCGACGCTGGGGCACGGCGGCGTCCAGGCGACGCGCGACTTCCTGGAGAGCCTCCGCCGGCGCGGCGCCGGGTCCGTGCTGGTCGTGGACAGTGCCGGCCACGACATGCTCGGCAGGCCGGTGGCCCCAGCCGTACTCGAGCGGGCTCGAGCGCTCGCGGACGCCGGTCAGGAGTCCGACACTGTGCGGCGCGTCCGAGCGGGTGACGGCCCCTCATACCTCATCTACGTCCCCGTCGCGTCTGCGCCCTGGCCCTGGCGGGTCTTGTCGCCCGGAGGGCCGCCACCACCCTGGCTGCCCCTGGCAGCGGGCCTTGTCGCGAGCCTCGCCTTCGGGACGCTCCTCGCCTGGTACGTCGCGCGGCCGATCCGGCATCTGCGCGTCGCCTTCACGGCGTTGTCGGGCGGCGCCCTCGCGACCCGCGTGGGCCCGCTGATCGGGAACCGGCGAGACGAGGTCGCTGATCTTGGACGCGACTTCGACCGGATGGCCCAACAGCTCCAGGCACTCATGGACGCGCAGCGGAATCTACTCCACGAGGTGTCGCACGAACTGCGCTCGCCGCTCGCTCGGCTCCAGGCTGCCGTTGGACTCGCGCGGCAGAACCCAGGGGGGCTCGACGAGGCGTTCGAGCGGATCGAGCGTGAGGCCGAGCGGGTGGACGAGCTGGTCGGGCAGCTGCTGACGCTGTCGCGCCTCGACGCGGGTGCCGACCGCGGCGGTTCTGGGCGCCGCGAGAGCTGCGACCTCGTGGACCTGGTCGCCGCAATCGCCGAGGACGCGGCGTTCGAGGCGCAGACGAACGGGCGATCCGTGGTCTTCGAAGGGAAGGGCGAGGTGATCGCCAGCGTGGACGCCGAGCTGGTGCACAGGGCAGTCGAGAACGTGGTACGCAACGCGGTCAGGTTTACCCAGCCCGGCACCGCCGTCGAGGTGACGGCCGCTGAGGAGGGCAGTGGTTGGTTCGTCGCGCGTATCGCGGACCGTGGGCCAGGTGTTGCGCCGGAGGAGATCGAGGTGATCTTCCGGCCCTTCTACCGAGGTGCGGCCGGCACGCAGGGACCAGGGTTCGGGCTAGGTCTCGCCATCGCCCGGCGGGCCGTGGAGACACAGGGCGGCAGTGTGACCGCCCGCAACCGGGACGGTGGCGGGCTTGTCGTCGACATTACACTGCCCCTCGCTCGCCCGATAAGATAGGTCCGGCAAAGTTGACGAGTTGGACGGCGGTGGGCACGGTGGGGTCAAGAAGTCCCGC
>CAVSFQ010000044.1:0-8825 GCA_963727205.1 uncultured Acidobacteriota bacterium
TGGCGGCCCGTAGGGGAATCGAACCCCTGCTTCCGGCGTGAGAGGCCAGCGTCCTTACCACTAGACGAACGGGCCGACCGCGGACGGGGAACGTAGCACGGAAGTCCAAGCGCTGTAAAGCCCTCGCGCCGCCCTAAGCGGGCGGCCGCAAGGGCCGCCCCTACGGAGAGAACCACCCCGGGCCCGCATCTGCAATACCGCTTGCGGGCGGCCGCGAGGGGCGCGTCTCAATGTGGGGCGCGCCCGCCGGCGCGCTGTCTGTTGCTTCTGTAGCGGCGTTTGCTCGCAAACGCCGGTCTTGTCCAGCTTGTCGGCCGTTGCGAGCATCGGCCGCTACACAAGCCGCACTGGTCGGGGCGCGCCCGCAATCACCGCCGCTCGGTACGCGCCCGCGACGGACGGCGAATCGGCATCACGGCGTGCGGGCCCACTGCACGATCTCGCGCAGGGTGGGCTTCTTGCCGTACATCAGGATCCCGACGCGGTACACCGCCGCCGCGAAGCGGGCGAGCGCGAGCACGCTGCCGACCAGCAGGGCCAGGCACAGCACGGTCTGCCACACCGGCGGCGACTGGATCGTCATCCGCATGAAGAACAGCACCGGCGAGAAGATCGGGATCAGCGACAGCACCACCGAGACCGGCGCGTCCGGGTTCGCCATCACCGGGAACATCAGCACGAACGAGAGGCCGAGCACGAGGCTGACCACCGTCTGCATCTGCTGCGCCTCTTCCTCGGTGTTGAACGCCGCCCCCACCGCGGCGTAGCACGCGGCGAACTGGAAGTACCCGAGCAGGAAGAACACCACGAAGAACACCATCAGCGACGGCGACACGTACGCCGCCCGCCCCTCGGTGAGCGAGCTGCCGAACAGCGAGCCGATGATGGTCATGTTGAGCAGCGCCATCACCCAGATCGCGTACTGCGTCAGGCCGACCGCCCCGATCCCGAAGATCTTGCCGAACATCAGCTCGCTCGGCCGCAGGTTCGCGACCACCACCTCGACGACGCGCGACGACTTCTCCTCGAGCACCCCGCGCATCACGTAGTAGCCGTAGAAGATCATCGTCATATACAGGAGGAAGCTGAGGATGTAGCTCAGGATGAAGCTCTTCTCGCTCGCGGCCTTGCGGCTCTCGGACAGGTCGGGGGCGATGCGCACGGCTTCCATGACCACCGGCTTGGTGATGGCGTCCACCTTGCCGGCGGGGAACCCCTCGCGCGCGAGGCGCTGGTGGATCACGGCGTCGGCGACGGCGTGCTCGATCCGTTCCATCACCCGCAGCGCGGAGACGTTGGTCGAGACGTACTCGGGGCCGCCGCCGTCCAGGATGCCGCCGGGCAGCACGACGACCGCGCTCAGCTCCTTCGCCAGCACCCGGCGCTTGAGCTCGGTCCGCTGGCGGGTGGCGTCGGCGGCCGGCGCCACCGGCTGCAGGGTGATGTCGAGCTTGCCGGTCAGGCCGGTGTCCTTCGCCTCTTGCGTCGAGAGGATGCGCTGCAGGTCCTCCGCCAGCGCCTTGTCGGCGGTGACGACGGCGATCGTGTAGCGCCCGCCGGTGGTGCTCAGCAGCAGGCCGGGCAGGATCGAGAACCCCGCCACCAGCAGCGGCACGGCGAGCGTCGAGATCCAGAACGCCCTCGTCTTGACGCGCGAGAGGTACTCGCGGCGCAGGACCGTCGCGAGCTTACGCCACCGCAGCATGGTCGGCCTCCACCGCGCGCAGGAAGATGTCCTCGAGCGTCTCGGCAAGCGGCGCCACCGCCTCGAGCGGCAGCGCGGCCGCCAGCGCCCGGATCACCGCGGGCGCCGCCGCGCCGGCGGCCAGCTCCACGATCCGCCCCCCGTCGCCCTGGCGCACGGCCGCGACGCCGGCCACGGCCGCGAGTTGCGCGTCGGAGGCCTGCGTCACCACCTTGAGCGCCGGCGTGACGAACCGCCCGCGCACCTCCGCGAGCGCCCCCTGCAGGATCGGCCGCCCGCGGTTGATCAAGCAGATGTGGTCGCACAGCTCCTCGGCCTGCGGCAGCACGTGCGTCGAGAGCAGCACCGTCGTCCCGGCGGCCGCCATCGCCAGCAGCTCGTCCTTGAGCTGCCGCGTCGCGATCGGGTCGAGTCCGGTGAACGGCTCGTCGAGGATCAGGAACTCCGGGCTGATGGATCACCGCCCCGGCGAACTGCACCTTCTGCTGCATCCCCTTCGACAGCTCCTCGACCCTGGCGTCCGCCTTGCGGCGAGGCCCAGCTTCTCCAGCCACTCGCCCGCCCGGCGCCGGGCTTCCGGCCGCGCCAGGCCGCGCACCTCGCCGAGGTACGCGAGCTGGTCGAGCACCTTCATGCGGCGGTAGAGGCCGCGCTCCTCGGGGAGGTAGCCGATCGCCTCGCGCAGGTCGTCGTCGATGACCCGGCCGCCGAGGCGGATCTCGCCGCTGTCGGGGAGCGTGATGCGCATGACCATCCGGATCGTCGTCGTCTTCCCCGCGCCGTTGGGGCCGAGCAGGCCGTAGACCGCCCCGCGCGGGACGGAAAGCGACAGCCGATCGACCGCGACCGTGCGGGCGAACCGCTTCGACACGTCGGTCAGCTCGAGGTGCGCATCCATCCGGGTCCTCCGTCGCCAGTCTACGGCAGCGACCCCGCCCGGGTTGCACGAACCGTGGAATCCGCTATACTTACGGCTGGCGCAGGGCGCGCTGATAGCTCAATTGGATAGAGCATCTGACTACGGATCAGAAGGTTGGGGGTTCGAGTCCCTCTCGGCGCGCCAGTCCAATTCACTCTCTCACATTCGCTTCTACGCTGGCTTTCACGACCGCCATTCCTCCCACCAAGGGTGCGGCAACACCTGAGTAGCACCCCGGCCGTATTCCGCACCCGGCCACACCGTGCGCAGGTATGCCCACGCCTGGAAGGGCGAGTGCACACCTGCGTCAAGTGGAGTCGGCCTCAGAATTGACCCAGTCGGCCGCGCTCGCGCCTTCGTCGAGTAGCTCAACGGACTACTCCGCCAGAGCTCAAGAGCCACAACGACGGTTGCGCTTAGGCGAAGCAACTGTGACTTAAGGTCTCCTCGCTCCACGTTGAGTAGCTGTCTCAACGTGGCCGCACAATCGAGGAGTATCGACGCTCAACGGAGCCTCCAAGACGTGGCCGATCTCGTCCGCAACCTTCTTGGTGCCTCATCAGTCATCCTCAGGGGGCCACGGTACCGGCAAATCGAGGATCGCCGCGGCCGAACTCCCAGCTACCGTGGCGAACGCCCCGTTTCAATGTCGGCGACCCACTGCTCCAACGCCCAGAGGCCAGCCCGCAGGGGCCGGCGGGCCCATGGGTGATGGATCAGCTGCGGAGACTGAACACCAATGCGCCAAGGATCGAGATGGTAGCCGATGATCACCCCGCTCACATCGCGCGCACGTGGTCCCCGAGGACCTACCCATGCGCCGTCGGGTTTCCTGGCATTCTGAGGCCCGCCGTGTCGCCCGTCCGAGTAGGTGGTGATCGAGACGAACTCCTCGCCAAACAACGCGTTCATCACATCAATGTCTTCGGCGAAGTCATCGAGGATGTTTACTGCAACCAAAAGAGGAAGTCTGAGGCCCCCATACGCCTTCGCCTTTGACACGACCGCCGAACGGATTCTCTGGTGGCTCTGCAGCCAGCCGCCCCATATTCGACTCCCGATTGGTCGAACGTCGGCCGAACCACGATGCTCTGGTGCCTTCGGGATCGGAGAGAACGCCAGTTCCCAGCCAGCATGTCGCCATTCATACTCAGGAAGCCCCTCGAGACCAGCTCGTCAAATCGTCGGGCCACCTCATCTGGGTCGAGTGCTGAGAGCCACCTCTCCAGGTCGCTACGCAGGCGCGCCCCATTCGGTGGCGTTGCGGGCGCGCCGCGGATGCGAACGTGAAGGAAAAAGCTTGGAGACCTCATTCCATTGAGTGAGTCATAGACGACCGCCGCACGCTTCTCCATGGCTTGTTCTTGCTGCGGTGCTCAGCAACAGTTGCTTCAAGATAGAAATGCGCCGTGCCACCTTTGGACACGAGAAAGTCGGGACGGGTGCTGCTTCCGGAAATCTCCGGTTCGTAGACAAGGCTGAAGCCCATCGATGTCATGAGGGCATGAAGGTACAACTCAAAGAAGGCGCTCTGGAAGGGAATATCATCGCCCGAGCGAACCCTTGCGCGATGCCCACCTTCGCCTCGTCAGGAACATCACTGAACCACGCTTCGAGCAGGCGTCTTAACGAGGCACCGCTGGTCGCGCAGAGTGGTTGTAGTACGCGAACATCGGTTCGCTTTCGAGTTTTGGTCGGCGATCGAACCTTGCAATGTCGTCGAATAGGCTCGCTTCGAGCATGGCGTCGGCCCTACCTTCTAGAAGACTACCACTCGACTTCTTGATGTACCTTCGATCCCAGGGCCGAATACCGGTCGTCGCGGCTCGAGCCGCCCCATGGTCCTAGGTGAGTTCCGCTTGGTAATTGTCGCAATCCGGGTCCGGTCACGCTGCCAGATCGACGGTTCGGTGGTTCATCCTTGACCACTTGTAAACTCCGCCGGATGTGCATATGTACCACGTCCACGCTTATTGACAGTATTGTGAGTGGGGATAGGCCCGGCCAGGATGACGATTTGGGCGGCGGTGCGCCCGCTACGGTCAAGAAATCGCCAGGCCTCACACGCCTCGAGTCTTCGTCGACGGCACGACCTATCGCGGCCACGATAGGTACCAGGTCCGCCTCAGTTGAGAACAGGGCGGGAGCAGGAGTGCGGACTCGGAACTGTGCGGTGCCGGGTACCTATATTTTGCCGTTACGTGTGACGGAACTGCGGTCATCTCCATGATATCTGCGCCTTCTTTTGGTCCCTCGCAAGACTGCAAGGTGGAACCGGGTCGCAGCCTCCGGTTTCGCCGAGAACCGCCTTGACGTAATGTAGGGCGTCGGCACCCGTCGTGAAGTGGCTGGCGGTCAGATTCCCTGGCAATGGGAGGAACATCCGATGGACCATCACGATCAGGAACACCACAGCTATCTCCTATTCATCATGACACTCAGCGTCCTCGCGTTAGGCGCCCTCGCTGTGGAGACGATCTTTCCCCTGGACCCGGGGACGCGCAGCATCCTGGCGTATGCCGACACGGTGATCTGCGCCCTGTTCTTCATCGACTTTCTCGTCATGCTCCGCCGAGCCGAGGACAAGCGAAGGTACCTTCTGACGTGGGGCTGGCTCGACCTGCTCTCGAGCGTGCCGGCGGTCAGCGTCCTGAGATGGGGCCGGGCCGCGCGGATCGTCCGGATCTTCCGGGTGCTGCGTGGCCTTCGTGCGGCGCGGGTGCTCACGACCTTCATTCTTGAGCGGCCGGCACAGAGCGCCATGCTTGCCGCCGCCTTGGTGACGATCACCGTGGTCGCGGTGAGCGCCATCTCCGTTCTCCACCTCGAGGTTGGAGCCGATCGGAGCAACATCAGGACGCCCGAGGATGCCGTGTGGTGGGCGGTTGCAACGATCACGACAGTGGGTTATGGAGACAGGACCCGGTCACCTCTGAGGGGCGCGTGATCGCGGCGGTGTTGATGGTGGTAGGCGTCGGGTTGTTCGGGACGGTATCAGGCTTCGTCGCCGCATGGTTTCTCGCGCCAGTGGCGAAGAAGGGTGAAAACGACATCGAAGCCTTGCGGCGGGACATTGCAGAGCTGAAAGAGGTGATGGCGGGGAGACGGGACACCGAGAGCCTGTAGGCCGGTTCACGGATAGGTACGAGGTATTTTCTCATAAGTACCACGTCCACGCATATTGACAGTATTGTAAACGGAGGGTGCGGTTGTCGTGTGCCACGGCGGCCCAGGGTCCTCGCGGAGGGGACAGGCTCGAGGTCCGGCACGGTTCACGAACCTGGCCTTGGCAAGTTCATGAGGGAACTCGTGGTCCTGGTCGGCGTCGACGTCTACGGTGTGATGGTGAGCGCGTGTGCAGAGTACCTTGGCATGAACGCGGGGGGTGTGAGTCGCGCCCTGGCCCGGGCCTCGGCGGGGGAGCCGGAGGACGGCGCGTTCCACGAGCAGCGGCTCGACCTCGAGGAGCGCCTGGCCACGCTGGAAGCTGCCCCCCACCGGCCAACAAGGTGAGAAGGCGATATCCAGCACCTTTTTTTGCAGCAGTTGAGGCACACAACTGCCTTGACATCGCCCCTCACCGGGGTAGCATCAGCCGAGACGAGAAAGGAAGCTCCTATTCCATACGCGACGCCCACCTCGGACGGGTAGGCGCCACAGCGAAACGAGCGGGGCGGCTGCGCTGGTGCGCGCCGCTCATGCCCCACACGGTGCGATTTGGTGCCCTCACGGCCGTCGTGGACGGCCGGAAGGCGGAGGCGCCCCAGATGCTCGCGGCGGTGAACGCCGACGTCCTCGATGATCACGACGAGTTGCGTCTCCGTGAGACGTTGCGATGGCCGGCGCCACCGCGCGCGCCCCGGTGCTCGTCGAACACGGGGTGGCCCGCATCGCCTACCCCTGCGACTTCCCTGCGCGGTACTCCCCGTTTCTCAAGCTCCTTCGGGGCGGCGCCGAGTTCGGGCGAATGCTCGCCACGGCTGAGCGGCGAATAGGGCGCTCCGACGATGACGTCGGGAGCGCCAAACGGCGCGGCGCGTCTGGCCGCGGCCCTCGCCGACCGCTACCGCATCGAGCGCGAGCTCGGGCACGGCGGGATGGCGACCGTGTATCTTGCCGACGACCTGAAACACGACCGCAAGGTCGCGCTCAAGGTAATGCGCGACGACGTGGCCGCCTTGTTGGGCCCGGAGCGGTTCGTGCGCGAGATTCACCTGGCCGCACGGCTCAACCACCCGAACATCCTGCCCCTTCATGACTCGGGGAGGCGGCACGAGGAACCCCGACGGGAGCTACGGCACGGAGACCTTCCTGTACTACGTCATGCCCGCGATGGAGGGCCTCACGCTGCGTCACCGGCTCGACCGCGACGGACGGCTCCCGGCCGAGGTCAGCGTGCAGATCACGTGCGAGATTGCCGACGCGCTCGACTACGCCCATCGGCACGGGGTGGTCCATCGCGATATCAAGCCCGAGAACATCCTGCTCCATGAGGGTCACGCCCTTGTCGCCGAGTTTGGCATCGGGAAGGCCATTGCCGCGGCGGACGGTGGAACCAACACGACCCAGACCGGGAGCGCCAACTCCGGCATCGGGGAAGCCGCTGCCGCTGCGGACGACGAGGCCAACACGACCCAGACCGGGATGGTCGTGGGCACCCCGGCCTTATGAGCCCTGAGCAGGCCGGCGGCCACCCGGTTGACGGCAGGAGCGATCTCTACTCGCTCGGTTGCGTGTTGTACGAGATGCTGACCGGCCAATCGCCCCGTTTCTATCGGTTCGCGCAACGCTCCGGCGCGGAGTTCCTCTCGCAACCTGGAATGCCCGCCGGGCTGCATAGCGTCCTCCGCCAGGTCCTGGCGCGCAAACCCGCCGACCGAGTCGGCACCGGCGCCCAACTCATCGCGCTACTCCGCCGGACCGGGCCGTCGACCACATCGGATGAAGCCAACCGGCGCTCCGTCGCGGTGCTCGCCTTCGCCAACATGAGCACGGACCTCGAAGACGAGTTTCTCGGCGACGGCATCGCGGAAGAGATCATCAACGCCCTGGCCCAGCATCCGGGGCTCCGGGTGGCTGCACGGACGTCGGCGTTCTCGTTCAAGGGCAAGAACGAGGATCTCCGTCCATCGGCGACCGGCTGAACGTGGCCAACATTCTCGAGGGAAGCGTCCGTCGCGCCGGTAGCCGCCTCCGGATCATCATCCAGCTCGTCCGCGTCGCCGACGGGATGAGTCTCTGGTCCGAGCGTTTCGATCGGGAGATGGCCGACGTCTTTGCCATTCAGGACGAGATCGCCGCCACGATCGCCGCAAAGCTCGAAGTGACGCTGGCCGCCGGTAGCGGCCCTCGGCCAGTGCGCGCCGGCACGGACAACCTCAAGGCATACCGTCTCTTTCTCAAGGGCCGGGTGCTGGTCAATCAGCGGGGACCATCGCTGCCGCTTGGCGTGGCGAACCTCGAAGCGGCCGTAGCCCTGGACCCCGACTACGCCTCGGCGCTGGCGGTGCTCGCGAACGGTCTGACCCTGATGTGCTTCGGCGCGCTGCGCCCCGAGGCCGCGCTCCCGCGGGCACGGGGCCTGGCATCCCGCGCCGTCGCGCTGGACCCGTCTCTGGCCGACGCTCGCATGGCGTCGGCCCTGCTCGCCGCGGCAGAGGGCGACCGGGCCGTGTCGCGCCGGGAGTGGGAGCGGGCCGCCGCGTTGGGACCGGCCAACGTGGAGATCCACTCCGCCCGGGCGCTCTGGGACCTCGGCTACCTGCGCGGGACCTTCGACGAGGCGATCGCCGAAGGGCTGCGGGCGGTGGCCATGGACCCGCTGAGCGCCTACGCACGATCGAACCTGGCCCTGCTCTACGCTCACGCCGACCGGCCCACGGAGGGAGTGGCTCAGGCGCGGCGCGCCGTCGAACTCGATCCCAAGGGGTTCTACTCGCACCTGACGCTGACGCGGCTCCTCTTCTACGCCGGAGAGTTCGCCGAGGCCATCGCCCGGGGAGAGGCGACCGCCGCGGCGTCCGCGCGGCACGTGTGGATCGTCGGTGAGCTGGCCATGGGATACGGCCGCGCCGGACAACCCGACAAGGCGGAGGCGCTCTACCGTGAGCTCCTCGCGCGTTCAAGCCAGGAGTACGTGGAGAACATCTGGCTCGCCGGGGCGGCGGAGTGGGCCGGCCTCGGCCACGAGGCACTCATGCA
>CAVSFQ010000045.1:0-63317 GCA_963727205.1 uncultured Acidobacteriota bacterium
TGCGGTGGATAGATGCCAGGTCCGGCAAAGTGATAGGTCCAGGTCCGCCTTAGTTGACAAGCAGGTGAAGAAGTAAGAGCGCGAGGCTCAGTTTGTCAATATTATGCCGGACCTGGTACCTATTTGGGTTGTTTCGCTAGCCATGTCTCTTTTCCAGCTCTGGAGGCCGATGTTTCCGCCGGGGCGACGACCCCGAACGGCGCAGCGTCTCTGGAAGAGTGGGTCAAGAGACCGGATTTCCCCGAGTGTGACCTCAAGCACCAGGCAGCGAAAGCGGCCGCGGGCGGGGGCGGAAACGGTCGAGTACTCGAACCACCGTAGCGTGTAGGACCCGGACACGTCGTTTGCGGCCTCACGGCCCCTCCGGGTGCCCGATCCCGCCCCGCGACCCCATTCCGGTTCGCCGGTGTTGCGCACCTGGCACCCATAGCGCGCTAGGGCTTCCGCCACAGGTCCGACGTCAGACTGTTGTTGATGGTGGTGCGCTCGCGCATGGTCGGGTAGATGGTGACGCGGCACCTGAAGGTCTGGGCATTCGCGGCGTCGTAGACCCAATACTGATCCCCGGACACTTCACCGGGTCCGAGTGTGAATTGGCCCTGCCTGTCCCGGTCCTTCCGGAAGACCTTCCCGTCGACGCTGCACTCCAGGACCCACTTGATCGACCCGGCCAGTTTGCCGTCGCCCGCGTTCCGAATCCGCATGAATCCCGAGCAGCCGTTGGTGCAGTTGCGGATGGTCAGGCTGGCTGGCGTCGGGTCGGGGATGCCCGCATCGTAATGGTGGCACTCGGACGCGCGCGATTTGGTCGGGGCGGCCGGCTGCACCTTGTTCTCGGGGTCGATCTCCGCGAGGAAGCAGTAATCTCCACTCTCCTGGAACGCGAAGCGCTTTGCCGCGCCCGTGTCATGGTTGTGCGCCTGAGCCGCGAAGTGAAACGTTTCGAGTTGCTTCCACGGAGCCCCGGACTTTGCCCTGTAGGAGAGGCGGACGTCGACCGGTCCCCTCGTGGCCTCGCCAGAGTTGCGGATATCCACCTCGACCCTCAAGCAGAGGGAGTCGTTGCAGTCGACGTTGTTGAACACCACCCGCGTCACGCGCAGGTCCGGGACGGGACCCAAGAATGGGGTGGCTCTCTCGATGGCCGGTCGCTGCTGGACCGGGCGGGGGGTCTGCGCAAAAGTGGGCGCGGTCAACAGCAGAACTGCGATCGCAAGGACGACGGGGTGGAGCGTGATCGTCCCTCCGACCGATTGGGCGTTCGCCCGTCGCTTCAGGGAGACTTCGATCTTGGTGGCGGAGCAAAGCTTGGAGGGTCTCATCGTCATTCTCCTTTTTGCGAATGCTGGATAATTATAGTCTTCTGGGCGAGCCCTTCCGTCTCGGAGCGGCGGGGGAAGCACCGGCCAGTTCGCCGCCACCGCCCGCGGAGCCTGCAGTTGTCCAATCGGTACCGGGTATCACCATCTCACCTTCTTTGGAGGGCCGCTCGCCTCGACCTCGGCCAGGTGCTTCTCAAGGGCCAGCCAGCGTTGGTGAAACGCCTTCTCCTCCCGCTCCCGCGCGGTGGCACGCGCCAGCGTCCGGCTCGCGCTCCCGGCGTTCACCCCCATCGCCGCCGCCAGGGCGCTCACTTGTTGCCGGGACACCTCCACCCCCACCGGCGTCACCAGCTCCCGCGCCCGGCTCAGCGTGGCGTCCTCGCCACGACCGGCCAGCGCATCCCGATGCACGCCGCGCGCCACGCTCGCCAGCACCACGTACTGCTCGACCGGCCACCTCGTCGTCTCCCGCTGGGTGCTCGCGCCCAGCGCGTCGAGCCGCGGCCGCCCCTGCGGCAGCGTGATCTCGGCGTCCGCTTCGCCGGCCCGCCACCACGGCAGCGCCCCCGGGCCGCTTTCCGATCCACGTCTCCCGCCGCTCGCCCCATAGGTACCACGTCCACGCTTATTGACAGTATTGTGGGTGAGGATTGACCCGGCAAGGTTGACGAGTTGAACGGCGGTGGGCACGTTCGGGTCAAGAGAAAGCCATGCCTCGCAGGCCGCGAGACTTCGTCGACGGTGCGACCGACCACGTCGACTGTCCGTACGCCCACGGTGCTCGCGAGTTTTGCCGCGCCCGAGGAGGCGTTCGAACTTCGGGTGGACGCGATCGAAGCGGAGCCGAGGCGGCGTTTGTGCATGAGCGGTGCGAACCTGAAAGTGCCAACTACGCCGGACCTATCCCGCGCGTATCGTGACGACCTCTCCGCGCGTCGCAGGGGCCTCCCGGAAGCCTGTCGGCTCAGTCGGCTCCCCAGGCCAGCGCCGCCCTCCCCGCCATCGCAGGGCACCTGCGGCTGCCGAGTACCGGCGGGGTGACTTTCCCTGGCCGGGCGCTTTTCCCGGCCGCTGCAACCCGCGACGGGCGGGGAGCGGGCGCAAAGAGCCTTGTGGGGTCAGCCCGACCCGCCCATTCTCGAGTTCATTGCCAATGGTTTAAGCAAAATCTCACCGCCATCCCGTAACAGCCTCCGCCGACATGGGCTTGCGAGTTCAACTGAGATGGCATCTCGGTTGCACCGGCCGGGTGTGACGGAGCGGAGCGGTGTCGCTCGCGTCGCACGAGCTGCAGCGCCCTGCACACGGGGCCGCCCCCGAGCCTCGCCGTCGAGGAGGTGAAGGATGAAAGGGCTCATCTTCACCATCTGCACCATGGCCGCAGCCGCTGCACCCGCCGCGATCGTGAGCCAGGCGCGACGGCACCTGAACCCGGCCGGGCGGACCGACTGCCCGGCGCCGTGGTGCGAACAGGTGCCCACCATTCATCGCCTGGAGGCCCCCGCAGACCCGTCGATGTACCTCGGCGACGTCATTTCGTACGAGCGGCCCAGCGATTGGCGCGACTTCGCCCCGTTGCGCGACGAGGTTGCGTCGTTGACGGACGGCCTCACCTCCGATCTCGACAAGGTGACCGCGATCGCCGACTGGGTCAAGCAATCCAAGGTCTCGGCGCCGCACACCTACGCCACGTGGCCACCCTCCATCATCGACATCTGGGGGTTTCGCGAGGGCCAGTGCGAGGAAGCGTCGTTCCTGCTGACCGCGATGTTGCGCCTCGCCGGGATACCCGCGATGCGCTTCACCACCTGGAACAACGCCCACGCCGCGGTGCGCGCCTGGGTGGGCGACCGCTGGGTCGTGGCCGACGCGACGCCGCTGAGCCCGGACAACTCCGGTCCGGCACGCATCTACGAGCCCGACGATCCTGCGGTTGTCCCGGCGTTCCAGGAGCGCCCGCTCGTGGCGCTCAGCAACGTCCAGGTGCCGGGGACCGATGCCACCGTCGCCAACTTCACGCTGTTCAGCAACGAGCCGATCGACGAGACCGCCAAACTGTCGCGGATCGGGCTGGAGTACGGGAAGGTGGCGTTCCCGGTGACCAACGAGTTCCTGTACTACGACGCCGCCACGCGCCTGTTCGTCGCCGACGGGCAGCCGGACCAGCGGGTCTCGATCCAGTACCACATCGATGCGGTGGACGGGGCGTGCCTGAACGACCACCAGTCGTGGTATGCCGACCCGATCACGTTCCTCGTTCCCGGGCTCTTGTGGAGGACGATCGACCCCACCCGCCCGCCGGCCGTCGGATCGCTCTACCCTCAGGGGTACATCGAGACCTCGTTCCCGACCTGCGGGATGTGGCGGATCGTGTACTACCTGAGCAACCTGGATCTCGACGCGCCGTCGCTGGCGCTCGCCTACGAGGATTTCAGCCTCACCGACGCCAGCGATCTCGAGATCATCCGCCCGGAGCAGCTGCAACCGGCCGCGGGCGCGGACATGTACGCCTTCCGGGCGCTGGTGGAGACCCTGGAGAAGCTCCCGACGTTCGAGCAGCTCGGCGGCACCGCGCCCCAGTAGGTCCGGCGCCATCACCCGCGGGCGGCGGCCGCAGCGGTCCTGACGCCCGCCACGCGAACGCGGCAGCGCCGGACCAGGCGGACTGCGCCGGCGTCGGCCGTGACGAGCTCGTGCGCTGCCGGTCAGGCGCGAGCGCGCCGCATGGGTACCACATAGGTACGTCCACGCCCATTGACAGTCATGTGAGTGGGGATAGGTACGAGGTCCGGCAAAGTTGACGATTCTGGCGGTGGGCACGTTGAAGTCGAGGAATCGGCGTGCCCCGCAGGCCGCAAGACTTCGTCGACGGTGCGACCTACCACGTCGGCTGTACGAACACCAACGGCGCTCGAGTCTTTGCCGCGCCCGAGGAGGCGTTCAAACGTCGGGTGGACGCGATCGAAGCGGAGCCGAGGCGGCGTTTGTGCATGAGCGGTGCGAACCTGAAAGTGTCAACTGCGCCGGACCTCGAGGTCCTATTGCTCTGGTGCCGGTCCGTGTGGTCCGTCATCAGGTGGCGCTGGTCGAGCCGGCGGGCCAACGTACGGCCAAGACGTCCCGCACGGTCGTCCAGCGCATGCCGGGGTAGCGGGCGTTGTCGAGGCGCTCGAGCTTTGGCCCGGTCGTCGAACATGTCCCGCATGTACTGCATGCCCTGCCAGGCCGGGTACAGTTGCTCCCTCCGGAGCGACGGCGCGCGTGACCTTGATGAGCGCGTTGAGCGTTCCCAAACCCCCGGCGCGGAAGAGGCGGAACTTCTCGCCGGCCACCTCGCTGACGACCTCTGTCAGTTCACGGGCGCTTCGTTGATCGCCGGCGATTCGCAGCGAGCGGGGAGTGGAGCATCCAGAGCCGCACTCGCCGTGAATGCAGCCGTGTCGTCGATCGTGGTGAAGTCCATGCGCTGGTCGGCATCCCCCCAGTAGAGGACTCGCTTGAGCCGGAACAGGATGAGCGGCATCTGACCGGTGAGCATCTCGGCAAACGCACCGTTAAGATCGTGGTAGCTGAAATCGGAGTCTTATCGAGGCGCTTATGGAAGTCCCGGCGCAGGTCGAGATTGCGATTCTCTCCAGGTGGAAACCCGGTGAAATCATCGAGTAGTCGGACGGAATAAAACGTGGCACGCCTGCCTCCATAGCAGCGTCCAGCAGAACCGTTTGGCTTCCACGATCCAGGGTCCCGCAAGCCCGGTGCAGGGCGGACACAACGCACGACGCGCCCGCAGCATTCTCCCGTCACTTGGGGCCGCGGTCAGGTCATGCTGCGAGACCGCACGCCGAATCCTCGCAGCCGCTCGACCCTGTCTCGCGCGGTGACCGTTCCGAGCCTGCCCGTCGGACGCCGGCGCCACGTCGCGCAGCGCTCTCGCGATGCGCCCGCCGAGGGTCCGGAAGCCCCCGCGACAACGATGACGGGAGTGATCATCATCCGGATAGTAAGAACGAACGGCGCCAAGGCAAAATTGGCTGAAACGATCCGCTCCTCCATGAGCCCGGTACGGCCCAACAGGTCCAAGGTATCCCATTCCGTCTATTGTTGTCCGGGCGAAGTTGTCCGGCTCGTCCGCAGCGGTGCATGACCCGCTGCGCGATCGCCGCAACGGAGTGACCCCTCCGCGTCAAGCCACGTGGGTTCTTGTTGAACGCGGCCATGGGCAGGAATTAGGTACCGAGGTCCGCCTTAGTTGACAAGCAGGTGGAGAAGCAAGAGCGCGAGGCTCGGTTTGTCAACTATGCCGGACCTGGTACCTATTGTCTCTTGGGGGAACGGCGCTCGCCTCGTCTTCTCCAACTCTGGCCGTTCGCCCGTTCTCGCTCCGCGGAAATCCAGGCTGGAGCGGTCCCTGCCAGCTGGGTGTGATCCCCGGTGCCTGTCGGCTGCCTTCTACCTTTCCGATCGGCGCCGCCGGTATTCGCGGCCGCTTCCCCCATGCGCACTCAGGTCCAGCAGCAGGGCGATCACGATGATGGCCCATTCGAGTGTCGTGATTCCGCCTGGCGAGACGAAGATGTAGGCGAGGGTCGTCCACGGCAGCAGCAAGAGGCCGGCTGGTGGCCATATCCAGTGGGGAGCCGTGAAGCCCCCGGCCGTGGTGGACCAGCCGCGGAATGCTCCGCCGATGCGCGCGGGGTCCATGAACCACCACAAGAGAAGAGCGACGCGCGGCGCACCACCGAGCAGCAAGACTCCAAGACAGCAACCCATCGAGCACCCCCTTCACTCAGTACTCAGGACTTCAGGCCCGCCTGGTACCCTCTCGCGAGGCCGTGCCGCTACGGCCGCCAATATAGATGAGAACTCGGCGGTCGGAAGGCCCATTCCAACCTTCACGCCCGCCGAGGTCCACACGGCGAGAGTCGTCCGGGGCCACAGATTGACGATAGGACCTCCAGGATAGGTCCCAGGTTCGGCACAGTTGACGAATCGAGTCTCGCGCGGCCGATCCCCCGTCACTTGTCAAGTCAGCGGGACCGGTCCCACACTGTATGTAAGAAGCTCCGTGCCGCGCG
Source organism: uncultured Acidobacteriota bacterium (assembly GCA_963727205.1). Lineage (GTDB taxonomy): Bacteria > Acidobacteriota > Thermoanaerobaculia > Thermoanaerobaculales > Thermoanaerobaculaceae > RBG-13-68-16. Next base: position 6,398 of record CAVSFQ010000045.1, read on the forward strand.
CGGCCTGTTGCTGCCCCGCCTGATGAGCGGGGAGATCGCCGTGTAGGCCCTGACATCTATTTCTCCCGGATGGTTGCTGAAACCATCCGCGTGAAATACAATGCAGTCATGAAGACGCGGCTGGGTCGGCAGGAGTCGGCGATGCTCACGTACCTGCAGCTGCGCAAGAAGCGCATGGTGCGGGCGGGCGAGCTGACGGGCCCTCTGCGCCTGACCCCGGCCCAGGAGCGGGAGCTGTTCCGTCGCATGCTCCGCGGGCAGATGATCGCGCGTGTGCGGCCCGGCCTGTTCCTCGTCCCGGCGACGCTTCCCCTCGGCGGCGCCTGGACCCCCAGCCCGGCGCAGGCCCTCACGGCGCTCATGGCAGATCGCGGCGGCCGGTATCAGATCTGCGGCCCGAACGCGTTCAATCGGTACGGGCTCGACGACCAGGTCCCGAACCGCGTCGTCGCCTACAACGACCGGATCTCCGGCCTGCGCACGATCGGCGCCGTGTCGCTCATCCTCATCAAGGTGGCCTCGCGGCGCCTGGGGGGCACCGTCGTCACCAAGACCCCGGACGGCGAGCGCGAGATCTGGGGCTCGCGGGTGCGAACGCTCGTGGACGCGGTGTACGACTGGGCGCGCTTCAACACCCTGCCGCGCGGCTTCGGATGGCTCCGGCAGGAGCTGCGTGCGGGCCGGGTTTCGGCCGCGGATCTCGTCGCGACAACGCTGCGCTTCGGCGACAAGGCGACCATCCGGCGCATCGGGTGGGTGCTCGAGCGGGAGGGCGTGGCGGATCGCCTGCTCCGCAAGCTGGCGCGGGCCCTGCCCGCCTCCTCGACGCTGGTTCCGCTCAACCCCATGAGACCAAAGCGTGGCCAGGCCGATCGCCGCTGGGGCGTGGTGGTCAATGAAGGCGCCTGACACGGACTCCGCTGGCTGGCTTCGGGACCGCGGCCGTCCTCCGGCATCCGGCGACCAATGCGCCGCTGATTTCGCCGGTGCGCCTCGCCTGCATGTCGCTTCGGGAGTCCCTCGCGGAGAAGGCGCGCGCGGCACTCACCCGACGCGATCCGCGACTTCTTCGACCTCGACTACGCCGCCCGGGTCCTCGGCAGCGATCTCGGCGAACCGGCGCTCATCGAGTTGACACGCGCGGAGCTGGCCGTGCCCGGAAACGGGCCGGTCGACCTTTCGGCCGAACGCTTCGCCGACCTCCGATCGCAGGTTGCTGCCCGCCTCCGGCCGGTCCTGCGCCCGGCTGACTTCACCGCCTTCGACCTCGAGCGCGCGTTTACAATCGTGTCTGCAATGGCCGCGAAGATCGGCACCCCGCGGTGATCACCAAGAGCAACAGGCATCCCATTCCGTCGATTGTCGTCCGGGCGGAGCCGTCCGGCTCTTGCGCAGCGTGTACATGACCCGCTCCGCGATGTTAGGTACCTCTATCACCATCTCACCTTGTTTATGTACGCCGAGCGCTACTTGGCAGGCGGCGGTTCGGCGACCGTCATGCCGTGGCGCCGGAAGACGTCCGTCATCTTCGCGCGGTCGGGCGGGCCGCCGTGTGCGGCACCGATGACCTCGGCAGCCTCGCGGAAGTACGCGGGGCCCATGATCGCAGGGGTGATGACGGCGAGCTGTTTCGCATCCTCACTGCCGAGGTTGTCGAAGCGGTGCACGGCGCCGCGGGGGATGCACAGCGCCTGCCCGGGGCCGACCGCGATGGGCGTGCCGTCAACCGTCCAGGTGAGGACGCCCTCGATGCCGTAGAGGATCTCCTCGTAGGCGTCGTTCTTGTGGGCCGGCGCCGCCAGCTTCTGTCCGCGGGGGACGCGAACCTCGAAGACCGACGCGTTGTTGTTGGAGTCATCGCCCGTGAGGAGGAACCGGATCCCCAGCGGGCCGATCGTGATGGTCTCTTCCGAAGGGTTGACCGTGGTCGTTCGCTGCTGCATCGACGTACCCTTTCTCCCCTCGAGCGGGGGATCCGCAAATGGATATAGATTCCATGTCTCAGCTCGGCTGATGATAGTCCTGCCCGATGGATATTCAAAGGCGCGTTGCTGTGGAGAGGCCCCAGATCGGATCGGTACCCCGTATCGCCATCTCACATCCGTGAACAATTGATACCCATTGCCCGCTCCTCCAGCGTGGCCCTCTGAGCTCGATGGACCGTTGCCTCGTCGCAGGCTGAAGCATCAACCCGACGCCGGCTCGACAGCACGTCGACCACACCAACCATGTGCGGCCGCAACCGCGCAAGGCCCGCGCCCCGACGCCAGTCATCTCGTGTCTGAGGCCAAGGCTTCGGCGCAACACCCGCTCATACCGATTTGCCATCTGTCGTAGAGGAACCACTCTCACGTCGAGCCCCGCCGTCGGCGGGACCGGGCCGTCGTTCCCGCGCAAGCGGGAACCCAGTCACGGACTCACGAGGACCATGGCCTGGATCCCCGCGTTCGCGGGGATGACGACACCGGGCCGCACCTACGCTCGCAATGACACCGATTCCTCTACGAAGGATGGTAAATTGGTATCACCCCTGACGCATGCCCATGCGCCACGCCTGCCAACCCTCGCCGCCAAAGCCCACCTACGAACTGGGGGTGGGCAAGTCGTGGAGGGTCTTCGCAGCCGGGCCGGAAGTCCTGCCGTCCCGTGATCCGGTTTTCCGGGGCGGGTCAGGCGTCGCCGAGGCCTCGCAGGTTGACGCCGTAGGGTTTGAGCATGCTGCGCGCGACCACACGTTTGTGCACCTCGTCGGGGCCGTCATAGATGCGGGCCGCCCGTTCGTGGCGGTACCAGAATGCCAGCGGCGTGTCATCGGTCATGCCGAGCGCGCCGTGGACCTGGATGGCCCGGTCCAGGACCCGTTGCAGCACACCCGCGACGTGGAACTTGATGAGCGAGACGTCTTCGCGGAATTCGCCCTGCCGGTCGATCTTCCAGGCGGTCTGGAGGACCATCAGCCGCGCCGCTTCGATCTCCGCCCGCGACTCCGCGATCCACTCTTGCACCGTCTGCTGGCCGGCCAGGGGCCTCCCCGGCGCCAGCTCGCGCTCCGCCGCGTAGCGGCACATCAGATCCAGGGCCCGCCGGCACACGCCGACCCAGCGGCTGACGTGGTGGATGCGCCCGGGCCCGAGCCGCGACTGGGCGAGCTTGAACCCCCCGCCCACCGGGCCGAGCACGGCATCCCCGGGCACGCGCACGCCGTGCAGCATGAGCTCGCCGTGGCTGAGCCAGCCCCGGCCCGCGTGACCCATCACCGAGATGTTCCGGACCAGCTCGTAGCCCTCGCTGTCCGTGGGGACCAGGAACATGCTGGCCCGGGCGTAGGGGTTCGCGGCCTGGGGGTCGGTCATCGCCATGACCACGGCGACCGACAGCGCCGTCGGCCGCGGTCGCAAACCACTTGTGGCCGCGCAACAGCCATTCGTCGCCGCGGCGCTCGGCCGTCGTGCTCATCCACACCGGATTGGACCCGGCGTGCTCGGGCTCGGTCATCAGAAAGGTGCTGCGGATCTCGCCGCGGACGAGCGGCCCGAGCCAGCGCTCCTTCTGCGCAGCCGTCCCCTAGGCGTGGATCAGCTCCATGTTGCCCACGTCCGGAGCCGCGAAGTTGAAGGCGTAGTGGCCCAGTGGATGCATGCCCAGCACCTCGGAGAGCTGGGCCTGCTCGAGCAGGGTCAGTCCGGCCCCGCCGTGCTCCGCCGGCATGTGGGGAGCGAACAGCCCCGTCGCTTTCGCCCGTTCGCGCACCGGCGCCATGCGCTCCTCGAGGTCGGTCCAACCCCGCGCCGCGAGCGAGAGCTCCGCAGGCTCCACCTCCTGCACGCAGAAGTCGCGCGCCAGCTGGCGCATCGCAACGACACGGTCCGAAGGGGAGAAGTCCATCGCTTTACTCCTCGCAATCAGGCGAGCATCCCGCCGTCGACCGTCAGGCAGGCGCCGGTGACGTAGGCGCCTGCGTCGCTCGCCAGGTAGAGATACGCCGGGGCGATCTCGGCGGGATCCGCCACGCGACCGAGCGGGACCAGCGGCAGGATCGTCCTGAGCACGGCCTCGTCCCTGGTCAGCGCCGACGCGAACTTGGTGTCGGTGATGCCGGGCAGGACGGCGTTGACGCGGATGCCGAACGCTGCGCACTCCTTGGCGAACGCTCGCGTCATGCTGATGATCGCCGCCTTGGTCACGGAGTAGATGCCCTGAAGGGGCGCCGGATCGACGCCGTTGACCGACGCCGTGTTGATGATCACGCCGCCGCCCTGCTCGCGCATCGCCCGCCCGGCGAGCTGGCAGAGGTGGAAGAAGCCGGCGAGGTTGACCTCCACGGTCTTGGCGAGCATCGAGTCCGGCGTGTCCAGGATGTGGCCGAAGTACGGGTTGGTCGCCGCGTTGTTGATGAGGATGTCGATGCGGCCGAGCTCCTCGACGACACCGTCGACGAGCGCCCGGCGCTGTCCGGCATCGCCGACGTGGCAGACCCTGGCGGTGGCCTTCCCGCCCCCGTCGCGGATGCTCTGCGCGACGCTCTCGCACGACTCCAGCTTGCGGGACGTCACCACGACGTGGGCGCCCTGGTTGGCGAAGAGACGGGCGATCGCCTCGCCGATGCCCCGGCTCGAGCCCGTGATGACCGCCACCTTCCCGTCCAGGCGGAAGGCGCGGTCGGTCGCCAGCGCGGCCATCCGCGCCGGCTTCGAGCGCTCGGCTTCCCACTCGCGGATCACGCGCTGCGCCTGGTCCGCGAGGACCGTCACGGCCTTGCCGAAGCTCGCCACGCGCTGGTCGCTGGTCTGGCCGAGCTTGAAACGGGCGTAGATCTGCTGGGCGATCGCCGCGAGGCGGAGAAGCCCGTAGACGTAGTAGTAGGTGAAGTCCCCGATCGCCCGGCCCGTGCGCGCGGCATAGTGGGCGACGACCTCGCTCCGGGTCATCATGCCCGCCACCGTGGTGGGCTGCGTGCGGATGGCCTGCAGCGCCGTGGGGTCGTCGCGCTGCACCCAGTACGCGAGGGACGCGCCCAGGTCCATGAGCGGATCTCCGACCGTCGCCATCTCCCAGTCGAGGATGCCCACGATGCGCGTGACGTCGTCGGGGGCCACGACCACGTTGTCGAACTTGAAGTCGTTGTGGACCAGGCAGCCGCCCGCCTCGGCCGGCATTTGCTCTTCGAGCCAGGCGATGATCCGCTCGCAGCGGGGAACGTCGTCGGTGCGCGCGGCGCGGTACCGCTCGGCCCACCCCTCGATCTGGCGCTTGACGTACCCTTCGGCCCTGCCGAGGCTCGCGAGGCCGGTCGACTCCAGGTCGATGCCGTGAAGGTCGGCGTGCAGGTCCACGAGCCTCTCGCAGAGGGTTCTGGCCTGCCGGGGCGAGACCGGCTCGGGCAGATCCCGGCCGATGGTCCGGCCCTCGAGGAACTCCATCACGAAGAACGGGGTGCCGAGGATGCCCGGGTCCTCGCCGACCGCGATCACGCGCGGCGCGAGCGGGAAGTGAGGACGGACCGCGGTGAGCACGCGCGCCTCGCGGACCATGTCGTGGGCCGTGGCGGCCTTCTTCCCCGGCGGCGCGCGGCGCACCACCAGCTTTCGGTCGCCCGAGCGCAGCAGCGCGGTGAGGTTCGAGACGCCGCCGGAGAAGGGCTGGAGGGTGACGCCAGCGGGATCGGCGAAGGCCGGGTCCACCCCGGCGAGGAACCGGCAGAGCGCTGTCAGATCAAAGAGCTCGCTCATGTTCATCTCCTACCAGGCGGGTCATGCCATCCACAGTGACGGTCAGGGAATCTTACAGCGCCCCGGCGAAAGCTGCGCTCCCGCCGCCGACCGGGCTGTCCCGACCCGTGAACCGAGGAGGCCGAGTGCGACCACCGCACGACCCTATGCCGCCGGCCCCAGGTCTCTCTTCCAAGTGCTGCGCAGTGCGCCGAGCGCGATCGGCAGGGCGCCGGCCAGGAGGAAGATCAGGTCCGCGCCGATTCGCAGCCATTCGAGCTTGTGGAGAACGGCAAGCGCGAGCATGCCGGGTACGCCGAACACTCCGGCGGAGCCGTAGTTGGCTGTGAACGCCGCCGGGGTCGATGGGCGGATAAGCAGCGCCGGGCAGCGCTTCGGTGCGGCTCCTGGTTGTAGGCTCCGACCAATGGGCACCCAGGGAGCCTCTCGTGGGCTGAGTCCCAGCCCACGGTCCGGTTGGGGCATCGGCGTCGCCGACTCGAGCCGAGGAGAGTGAGAGTAGCTTCCTTATCCTCCGGCTGCTCGGGGCCGGCAGCTCGATCGCCAACGTCGAGATCGGGATGGAATCGCAGCCCTGCCCGCCCGGTTCTCGATTATGAGACGGGATTGGCGTTCACTGGACCGCCTGTTCTCCGGCATCGCCCCGGCGGTGAAGCGCGACAGGGGCCAGGGAAGCGGCGGAATTGGTGACGAAAAGGGGTCCGAGCCATGGTTGAAACTCCGTTCAAGTTTGTCGTTGTCGGCGGTGGCCTGGCCGGGGCCGCCGCGGTTGCCGGGATCCGGGAGCTTGACCGAAGGGTTCGGTCCTGCTCATCGGTTCGGAAAAGGACCTCCCGTACGAGCGGCCGCCTCTGACCAAGCAACTGTGGTCGGGGAAGAAGAAGGTGCCCGAGATCTTCGTCCGGTCCGAGGAAGAGTATCGCCGCTTGGGCGTGACGGTGATCCTGGGCCGGACCGTGATCGCCGTGGACGCCAAGGCGAAAGGAGATCAGAACTGATGGCGGCGAGGTGTATGGGTATTCGAAACTGCTCCTCGCCACGGGCGCAGCGCCACGGCGGTTGGCCATCCCCGGCGGCGACCTGCCCGACATCTTCTATTACCGGACGCTCGGCGATTACCGCCGGCTGCGGCCAAAGGCCGTGCCGGGATCATCGGCCGTGGTCATCGGCGGCGGATTCATCGGCTCGGAGCTGGCCGCGGCCCTGCAAAACCAGGGTGTCGCCGTGACGATGCTCTTCCCGGAGCCGGTGCTTTGCAGCCGGATCTTCCCGGATTCCCTGGGCCGGGCGGTGACGGAGTTCTATCGCTCCAAGGGCATCACCGTGATGACCAACGACAAGCCGAAGCTGATCAGCCGCCTGGAGGGCGGCTCGCCGTGACGACGGAGGGGGGCCTCGCTCTCGCCGCGGACATCGTCGTCGCCGGCATCGGGGTCGCGCCGGCCACCGGTCTGGCCGAGGGCGCGGGCCTGACGGTCGCAAACGGCATCGTCGTCAACGAGATGCTCCGGACCTCGCAGCCGGACATCTATGCCGCCGGCGACAACGCGCTCTTCCCCTCCCGGTTGCTCGGGACTCCCATGCGCCTGGAACACTGGGACAACTCCGTGAGCCAGGGCAAGGCTGCGGGGAGGAACATGGCCGGGGCCCGGAGCCTTTCGCCTACCAGCCGTACTTCTACTCGGACCTTTTCGACTTCGGGTACGAGGCCGTGGGCCTGATCGACTCGCGGCTGGACACGGTGGAGGATTGGCAGCAGGAGAACCGCACGGGCGTGGTGTACTACCTGACGCCGGCCGCGTGCGCGGCGTCATGTGCTGCAACGTCTGGGACAAGATGGAAGCGGCGCGCGCTCTCATCGGCGCCGGAGAACCCCGGACCCCGCAAACCCTGCGCGGGGCCATCGCCATCAAGGAGGCAAACCATGAGCCTGGCAAGTGAGAGTGTCAACCCGTTCGTCGCGGCCAAGCCCCGCTGGGCAACGCCGAGGCATCCAAGTTGATCAAGGAGATACCGGGCTGGTCGCGGCGGAAAGGTGCATTGCAAAGGGAATTCGGCTTTCCCGGGTTCCCACAGGCCATGGCCTTCGCGAACCGGGTGGCGAAGATTGGCGCAGGCCCAGGATCACCACCCGGACATCACCATCTCGTATGACAAAGTCCGCCTCGTCCTGGTCACCCACCGGATCCACGGGCTGTCCCGTAACGACTTCATCCTGGCGGCCAAAATCAGCCGGCTGCACCCCGCGGCCAAATGAGCCGGCTGCTGGAGGGAAACATCACTCAGTGCACGCGCGGCGCAACGCCCCGGACCACGCTGCGCGAGGGGCAACCTTCCACCGCGAGCTCGGGCCCCTACGCCGCCGGCCCGAGGTCTCGTTTCCAAATGCTCCGTAACGCACCGAGCGCGATGGGCAGGGCGCCGACCAGGAGGAAGACCATGTCGCGCGCCGATGCGCACCCACTCGAGCGTGTGGAAGGTGCCGCTCATGAGGAACGTCGAGCCGGCGGGCGTGCCAGTAGCCGTTGGCGACGGACGTCCCAGAGCTGGAGCACGCCGGCCGGGAAGAGGTCGAGCAGGATCATCGAGGCCGAGGCCGACGTTGAGCGCCCCAGAAGCCCATCCGAACGAACCGCTCCGATCGCGCTCCAGACCGGCGTCGGTCTGCATGCGCCCGCAGGCAGAAGACGAGGACGCGCGAGCGCGAGCATGCCGAAGACGCCGAACATGGCCGCGTGCCCGTGATTGGCCGTGAGCGTCGTGCCCGATCTCGAAGTAGGAGACGATCGGCAGGTTGATGAGGAACCCGAAGACCCCGGCGCCGACGAAGTTCCAGACGCCCACGGCCATGAGGAAGTAGATGGCCCACTTCTGGCCGGCGGCGAGGTCGCGTGCCGCACGTCGGCGCACTGCGTCGTCCTGCAGCCTGATGAAGTCCCAGGCGTCCAGCGTGAGCAGCGTGAGCGGCACGACCTCCAGGGCGGAGAAGCAGGCGGCCAGCCCCATGTTGAGCGTGCCCTGGCCGGTGAAGTACCAGTGGTGGCCGGTGCCGACGATGCCGCCGCGCCAGGTAGAGGATGGCGTCCAGGTAGACGAGCGCGTGGCGGTCGTGCGGCTGACCAGGCCCGAGCTGGAAGAACATGACGGCCACGAGCACCGTGGCGAAGAGCTCGAAGAAGCCTTCGACCCAGAGGTGGATGATCCAGAACCGCCAGTTGTCGATCACGGCGAAGTTGGTGCGCGGACCGAAGAAGAGCGCCGGCAGGTAGAAGAGCGGGATCGCCACGGCGGCATAGAGGAACAGCGAGGCGAGCTCTCCGCTTTCGGCCGTCTTGCATCGCCGGGCGCGAGCGCCCGGAACATCAGGAAGAGCCAGAACACCAGGCCCGCGGCCAGCAGCAGCTGCCAGAAGCGGCCCAGGTCCAGGTACTCGGAGCCCTGGTGCCCGAGCCAGAACCAGAGCTTTCCGAGCTGGTCGTTGATGCCCGAGGAACTCGCCGAACAGGCTGCCGAAGACCACGACGGCCAGCGCGCCGAGGAGCAGCGAGCGACACCAAGCCTTCTGCCCTTGCGGCTCGCGCGCCGCCGACGAGCGGCGCCAGGAAGAGCCCGCCCGCCACCCAGGCGGTGGCGATCCAGAAGATGGCGAGCTGCAGGTGCCAGGTGCGGAGCGAGGTTGTAGGGCAGGAGCCGGCGAGATCGAAGCCGTAGAAGGCCCCGGCTCGACGCGGTAGTGCGCCAGCGCCCCACCGGCCAGCGCCTGCAGCAGGAAGAGCAGCGGCCACGACCGCGAAGAACGAGCCGGTGGCCCGCTGGCTCGGCGTGAGCGTCCAGCTGTGAGCCAGCGATCGTCGTGGCCGGTGGTCCTGCGCCTTCTCGCCCTTCCAGCCGAGGTAGTCGAACTTGCCCGAAGACGAACAGGATCGAGCCCGAGCCCGCCGAGCAGCGTCACGAGGCTCAGCGCGCTCCAGAGGTAGGCCTGACGCGGTCGGGCTGTTGCCCGCCAGCGGGTTCGTACGGCCAGTTGTTGGTGTAGGAGTAGTCCTTGCCCGGGCCGGTTGGCGACGGTGGCCCAGGTCGCCCAGGCGAAGTAGGCGCTCAGCGCCTCGAGCTCGCCGGGTTCCTGATGTAGCTCGGCGGGCAGCCCGGGCGCGGCGTCCTGCGCCGCGCGAAGTAGTCGCCCCATTCCCGCTGCTGGGTCGCGAAGGCCGGCGACCTCGCCCGGCGTGAAGCGCGAGCGTGCTCGGTGGCCGGCGTCGTAGCGGTTCTCCTTCGAGTCGCGCTCGCACCGCGCTCGCGATATCGCGCGCCTGCTCGGCGTCGAGCGCTGGCGAAGGGCTTGCCGTACCGCGCCGTCGCGATGCGTGTCCCGGCTGATCTCGGCCAGGCGGTGCAGGTACTCCGCGCGTGTAGTCGGGTCCGAGATAGGCCCCGTGGCCCCAGAGCGTGCCGTGCTCCATGAGGCCGTACTTGAGGAAGACCTCCTGGCCCTTGCGGATATCGTCGCCGGTAAAGACCACGTGCCCCGATGCGTCGACAACCTGGGCGGGGATGGGTGGCGCGTTGTTGTAGGTCAGGACGGTGACGATGGTGAGGATGGAGAAGCCGACGATCATCACGAGGATGGCGGTGTGTCGCCACCAGGGGAGAGGGGCGTACCAGTGCGCGGCGTTCCGGACATCTCGGCCTCCCTTTGATCTTCCTGACGCACAGATAGCACCCGGGCCTCGCACCGTCAATTGTCGCGGGTTCGATTGACACCGTCAGTATCTCACTGCTCCGGAAAGGCTTCCAACATTCGTGCGCGAGGCCGACAGCGAGTAGGCACCAGGTCCGCCTTGGTTGACAACAGGGGAGCCGTAGGAGCGCGTAGAACTCGGTTCGTCAACTGTGCCGTACCTGGTGCCTATGCCGGCCGGGCGGTGGCGTGCGGTGGGATGGGCTGGCCGGGGGCCGGCGTGGAGGCGGAGGCCCGGCGGTGGTACAAATGGGCCGGCCAGGGGCCTTGCGCTGGCCGGAGGGGCGATGGCGACCGATCTCGCGGCGCTGCTCGACAACCTGCTGCGCTTCTACCCGTTCGACGGCAAGGTCGTGCTCGCGGTCGGGGCCGGCGGCGGCCAGCTCGCCGGGTACGGGCGCGCCGCCCAACGGGTGATCGCCGTCGACCCCGACGGCGCCGCGCTGGCGGCGCTCGCCGAGCGGATCGCCGCGCTCGCCATCTCGGACCGGTTCGCCCTCGTCGCGAACGACTTCATGGCGGTCGACGAGCGGGCCGACGTCGTGCTCTTCGAGTTCGCGCTGCACGAGCTCCCCGACCCCGCGGCGGCGCTCGCCCACGCCGGGGCGCTCGCCCCCGACACCGTCGTCATCGACCACGCCCCCGGCTCGCCGTGGGCGCATGCGGCCGACGAGGCCGAGAAGGTCGCCGCGGCGTGGCGGGCGGTGGCCGACCGCGGCGTCCGGCGCGAGGCGGGGTTCGACGCGGTGCAGCGGTTCGCGTCGTACGAGGAGCTGGCGAAGAAGCTGGCGGGCCAGGGGGCGGAGGCGATGCGGCGGATCGAGCGCTGGCGGGGGTGCGCCGAGATCGCGATCCCGATGGGGTACCGGATCGCGCAGCTCTGACGGCGCCGCCGCGCGCGGGGGCGTTTGGCGGGACGGTCGGGTTCCCCTACAATGGCGAAGAGATGGCCCATCTGACCTTGCTGCTGCCGCTCGTGGGGCTGGGGGTGTTCTGGCTCCTGCCGCTCCCGCTCGCGATCCCCGCCTACCTTGCGATCCTCCTCGTGTCGGTGACCGTGTACGTGCTGGCGTTGCGCGTCATGCACCGCGCCGTACAGACCGGCGCCGAGGGGATGGCGCACAGGGTCGGCAAGGTCATCGACGGCGACGGCACGCGCGGGCGCGTCGAGGTCGAGGGCGAGATCTGGAACGCGGTCGCGGCCGAGCCGCTGCGCAAGGGCGAGCGGATCGAGGTCGTCGGCCTCGCCGACCAGCTCACCCTGCACGTGCGCCGAATCGACGCCAAACCCAACGAGTAACGCGGATCGCCGCGGTTGCGCGAGCCGCTGCGCCACGGGGCGGCATAAAGGGTACCAGGCCCGGCACAGCTGACGAACCGAACGAGTCTCGCGCGGTTGGCGCTCCATCACCTGTCAACGCAGACCGACCGGGGGGTCGCAATGAACCCAGCCGGCCGAGCGCCATGCAGCCGGTCGGCGGGCGGCACGAGGTTTGGGCCGGGAGGTTGGAGGCCAATACCGCGACAACGCAGGCCTGACCTCAATAGAGCCGCTTGGCTGCCTCCGGGCCGTGTCTTGATCGCGCGGCTGCGGTCAGTAATATTGAGTCAAAGTCGCGCTTAAGAGCCGCGAAGGAGGCGTACCGTGACCGCCTTGCACTCGCTGTGGCTGCCGATCGTGTTGTCCTCGGTGTTCGTCTTCGTCCTCAGCTCGCTGATCCACATGGCGACGCCCTGGCACAAAGGCGACTATGGCGCGGTTCCGGACCAGGACGAGGTCATGGACGCGCTGCGCCCGTTCGGGATTCCGCCTGGCGATTACATGCTGCCGCGCCCGGCGGACATGAGCGAGATGCGCTCGCAGGCGTTCCTCGAAAAGCTCAAGCGGGGGCAAGTCGCCGTGCTTACGGTGCAACCCAACGGGATGTTCGGTTGGGAGGAGCATGGCGCTCTGGTTCCTGTACCTCGTCGTCGTGAGCCTGTTCGCCGGGTACGTCGCCGGGCGGGCCCTGCCGAACGGCGCGCGCTACCTGGCGGTGTTCAGATTCGCGGGCGTCACCGCGATTCGCCGGGGCACTCGCTCGCACTCTGGCAGATGACGATCTGGTACCGGCGCAACCTCGGCACGACGATCCGGGCGACGGTCGACGGGTTGCTCTACGCGCTGGTGACCGCGGGGACGTTCGGCTGGCTCTGGCCGCGCTGACGGGATGGGGTCAGGCTTGCGTTGTTGCGTTGTCTTGGGCCAGGCAAATGCCGATTTTCGCCGCTCGAGGCACTCGTACGTTTCGGGGCGCGCCGGCGCGTACGCGGCGAATACGATCGCCTGGCCGCGGTGTTGCAGGGGTTGTCGGGCCGGGAACAGGCGCGCTCCTGGTTGGCCCGCGTTCAGCGCTCGGCTCGCCTACGCGGGTCGGTGGCGAGGCCGGGCGCAGGGAGGTCTCATGACGAAGATCGGAACCACTCCCTCGACGTCTTTCCGCTCTGCCTCGGCGGCAACGTCTTCGGCTGGACGGCCGACGAGAAGCAGTCGTTCGCCGTGCTGGACGCCTACGCCGCCGCAGGCGGCAACTTCATCGACACGGCGGACTCCTACTCGGCGTGGGTGCCGGGCCACTCCGGAGGCGAGTCGGAGACGATCCTCGGCCGCTGGATGGCCGAGCGGCGGAACCGCGACCGGATGGTCGTCGCCACGAAGGTCGGGAAGCTCCCGGGCCTGACGCGGCCTCTCTGCGAAGACGATCCGCGCGGCGGCCGAGAGCTCGCTCCGCCGGCTCCGGACAGACCGCATCGACCTCTACTACGCGCACGCCGACGACCCCGCGACGCCGCTCGAGGAGACGCTGCGCGCGTTCGACGCTCTCGTGCGCGAAGGAAAGGTCCGCCACGTCGCGGCCTCCAACTACACCGAGCCGCGGCTCGCCGAGGCGCTGGCCGTCTCGAAGCGCGCGGGCCTCGCCCGATTCGTGGCGCTCCAGCCGCACTACAACCTCGTCCACCGGTCCGAGTACGAGGGCGGCCTCGCCGCCCTCTGCGCCCGCGAGGGGCTCGCCTGCTTCCCGTACTACTCGCTCGCCAGCGGATTCCTCGCCGGCAAGTACCGCCCCGGCGTGAAGGTCGAGAGCGCCCGCGCGCGGCGGGGCGTCGAAGTACCTCGACGACGAAGGGGCTCCGCGATCCTCGCCGAGCTCGACGCGGTCGCCGCCGGCGCGGGACGACCGTCGCGGCGGTCGCTCTCGCCTGGCTCCTCGCGCGTCCGGCCGTCGTCGCGCCGATCGCCAGCGCCCGCACGCCCGGGCAGCTCGCGGAGCTGCTGCCGGCTCGCCTCGTTGCGCCTGACCGACGACGAGGAGGGCGGCTCGCCGCCGCGTCGGCGTAAGCCCGAGACGGCCGCCGAACCCGGACGCAATTGCAGTCGACGATCTCTCGAGTCGCAACCCGGGCTCCGTCGCAGTGTCATACCAACTGACCGTAGGATGGGCAACCGTTTTCATCGCGAGGCGTCCCGCCGCACGCGGGGCGACGCAACTCGTCCTTTCCTGCTGTCATCGCGAGGGAACCGCGGCAATCTCGAGGTCTCAGGAGGGCAGTGGGTCACCGGATGAGGGACGAGATTGCTTCGTCGCTTCGCTCCTCGCAATCTTCATGAGCCGCGGCCTCACCCTGGGCCATCGAAGTGGCTGTCTTTGCGAGGAGGCCGCTCGCAGAGGCGAGCGGCCGACGCGGCGATCCCGACGTCATCGGGGTGACCTCGGGATGGCTGCGTGGCCTCCGCAGCTGGCGATGACGGGGTTGTAGGAGTTTCAGGACAATGACAGCAATTTCGGGTGGGATTGCTCTTCCCACGCGGGCGCATGTCACCGCTGCGCGACAGGCTTCACCTCGCTGCGCTCGGTGTCCTCGCAATGACAGCCATTCCTCTACGGCAGAAGACGATTTGGTATCACGCCTCGGGTGGAGGCACGCCCGGCTCGACCCCTGGGCCGCAAACCAGCCGCGCAGCGTCCGCTCGTCGTCGGCGAGGTCGCCGGTGAGCGTGAACGCCGGCCCAATGGTGACCACCCGGCGCCGCCAGTCGAAGCCGACCGGCACCACCGGCACGCCGGCTCCGACCGCGACGTGAGCGAACCCCATCCGCCATCCGGAAACGGCCCGCCGGGTGCCTTCCGGCGCGACGGCGAGCACCATCGCCTCGCGCTGCCGCATCGTCTCCACCAGCTTCGTCACCGTGCCCGAGCCGGAGTTGCGGCGTACCGGGACGCCGTCCAGCCATAGCATCAGCGGCCGCAGCGGCCAGCGGAACAGCGTGTGTTTGCCGAGCCAGCTGATCCGCAGGCCGATCGCGAAGGCCGTCAGCATGGCGACAAGCAGGTCCCAGTTCGTCGTGTGCGGCGCAACCACGACGATCGCCTTCGGCACGTCCGGGAAGCTCCCCGCGACCTGCCACCTCCACAGCCGAAGCGCGAGACGCGCCAGCCACCGGCTCACCCCGGTTTCCTCGCCTCGGCACCGATGCGCCGAGCTCAAGAGCTCCCCCCGTTCGGCAACACAGCCTCGAAGCGTACACCCAGGCATGATCGGCAACGAATGGGTCCCTGCATGTACGAGCAGGCCGGTCTCCCGGTCGGCCGTTCGGTGCGACGTCCGCGCGTGCTGCCGCTGTCGGCAACGAACGGGACCGGCGGCTCCGGCGCCGTGAGTGAACCGAGTCTGCCGCGGTTCATCCACCGTGCCACGTCAACTCAGACCAATCTGGCATCTGGCATCGAGGAACGCCTGTCACTGCGAGGAGCCGAGCGACGAATCCCTTTCGCGGCCAAGGGAGGGCTCTGGGCACCGGGTGAGGAGCGAGATCGCTTCCCCCACCGCCACCCCCACGCGGGCGCTGCGCGCCCGCTCGGGGCAGGCTCTATCCCGCCTGCGGCGGGACTCCCCGCGAGGACACTGGTTCCTCGCGCGCGCCGACATGCGGTGGGTTGCGTCCGCGCCCTTACGGACCCGTCCGCTGACGCTTCGAGGTTTCTTGCCGCCGCGAGGGAGCACCGTGCGCATCGGCTCCAAGCCAGATGCCGCAGCTGCACGGCCCCTGCGGCGGCCGAGGAAAAGCTCCTGGCCCGTGATGAGGCGGGCGCCGCGATTGCGGGTCCGTAGTCCCAGGCCCACTCCAGGAAGACCAGCAGACGGTTCTCGAACTCCACCAGGTACATCAGGTGGACGAAGACCCAGACGAACCACGCCGGGAATCCGGAGAAGTGCAGCCTGTCCCAAGTCCGCCACCGCCTCATCGCGGCCGATGGTCGCCAGGTTGCCCTTGTTGAAGTAGTGGAAGGGCGCGCAGTCGGCTGGCCTGCGCAGCTTCGCCGCGGATCGGCCGCGCCACGTAGCGGCCCTGCTGCATGGCGACGGGCGCCACGCCGGGCAGCGGCTTGCCGCCCTGGTGGCTGAAGTTCGCCAGGTCGCCGATGACGAAGATTTCGGGATGCCCGGGCACGGTGAGGTCGGGCTCCACGATCACGCGGCCGGCGCGGTCGAGCGGCGCGCCGGCGCGTTCGGCCAGCACCTTGCCCAAGCGGCGAGCCCTGCACGCCGGCGGCCCACAGCACGGTGCGGGTGGCGATGCGCTCCTTCGCGCGCCGCCGATCGTCACGGTGACACCCTGGTCGTCGATTCGGTGACCACGCGCGCCGGTGCGGGTGTGCACGCCCGAGCGCGATCAGCTGCTCCTCGGCCTTGGCGGAAGGTCGGCGGGAAGGCGGGCAGCACGCGGTCCTCGCCTTCGACCAGCAGGATCTGCGCCTCGCGCCGGGTTGATGTGGCGGAAGTCGTGGCGCAGCGTGTCGTTGGCGATTTCGCCCAGCGCGCCGGCCAGTTCCACGCCGGTCGGCCCGCCGCCCACGATCACGAAGGTCAGCCAGGCGCGCCGCTTCGCGGGGTCGGGCTCACGCTCGGCGCGCTTCGAAGGCCAGCAGGACGCGGCGGCGGATGCGGTGGCGTCCTCGATGGTTTTGAGGCCCGGCGCCAGCGCGCGCCCACTCGTCGTGGCCGAAGTAGTGGTGGGTGGCGCCGGTGGCGACGATCAGGTCGTCGTAGGGACCTCGCCGTCGGCCAGGATGACGCGGCGGTGCGGCGACGTCGAGATCCGTCACTTCGCCCAGCAGCACCTCGGTATTGCGCTGCGTCTGAGCACGGCGCGCAGGGGCGACGCGATTTCGCCGGGCGAAAGCCCGCCGGTGGCCACCTGGTAGAGCAGGGGCTGGAACAGGTGGAAGTTGCGACGGTCGACCAGGGTGACGCGGACGGGATGCTGGCAGGGCCTTGGCGGCGTAGAGCCCACCGAAGCCGCCGCCGACGATGACGACGCGGTGGGGATGGTCCATAGCTGTCCGGTTCCCGCTCCGGCACTGCCACTGGGAGGGTGGGGCGCGCCTAATAGGTGTAATGGCTTGCCCGCACGCTTCTATTTGACCGGGACGAGGAGCGGAGGCGTTGCCGGCGGCGGACCCCTCGACCCGCGGCGTCCGTGCCGGCCTGGAAATCGGTCGCTGCCGTCGCGCCGCTCTGGTGCAGGCGCCGTCGGACGACGGCGCGTCTGGGCGGTCCGGGCGACCTGCGCCACGCCCCCTGGGTGACCGCAACCGCCCGCCGCCTTGGCGAAAAGGGAATGTTCGGATCCTCCGCGCGGTAACGTCAAGAGAGAGACGTACGAGGAACGGATCGAGTCCGACTCGGACGCCGGGAAGCGATACGATGGAACCACAGATCGATTACAGAGAACCGGTTCCGGGGGGTCCAGTCCCAGGGCGCCGTCGACCGCGGCGTGCACGACTGCGGCCTGGAAGGATCGCTGCCGGAACGCGCGGAGGCTCCGCGCCGGCAAGTGATCAAGGGGTGCGCCTACCGTATCGACATGCACACCAGGGACGCGCGCGCGGCGGGAGAGAAGGAG
This sequence comes from uncultured Acidobacteriota bacterium, assembly GCA_963727205.1. Taxonomy (GTDB): domain Bacteria; phylum Acidobacteriota; class Thermoanaerobaculia; order Thermoanaerobaculales; family Thermoanaerobaculaceae; genus RBG-13-68-16. Next base: position 23,811 of record CAVSFQ010000045.1, read on the forward strand.
CAGCGCCTGTACGCTCTCGCGGCCTGGCGGAGGCGCCGTTCTATTCGCCCCGCGAACGGGCGGCCCTGGCCTGGGCGGAGGCGGTGACGCGGGTGAGCCAGACCCACGTCGCCGACGAGGCGTACCGGGAGGCCAGGGACCACTTCTCCGAGAAGGAGCTGGTGGACCTCACCATGGCCGTCGTGGTCATCAACAGGTGGAACCGTCCCGCCATCAGCTTCAGGACCCCTCCCGGCACCTACAGCCCGCACGGCGATGAGGGTCGGGCCGTTCGTTGCCGAGCATGCGCGTCGCTCAAAGGCTGGAACGGGGCGGCCGACACGGGTGCGGCCATGTGCCAGGGCGGGACCGGCGACCGGGCCGCCTCCTTGCGGCAGAACCGGATCGGCCCCGGAGCCGGAGCGTCTTCCGCCAAGATGTCAGAGCCGGGCTCGAGCGCGCCCGTGTGAGGTCGGCCCGAACCGATGACCCGAAACTGCCGGGGTCCCGCAGCAGCCATGGCTGAGCCGTGGGACGTGCTCACTATCGGGCACTCCACCCGAAGTCTGGAGTCCTTCGTGGCGCTCCTCAGAGCGCCGGAGCCACGGGCGTGGTCGACGTGCGCACCGTTCCCCGCTCGCGCCACAACCCGCAGTTCAACCGTGATGTGCTCCCCGCGACGCTGGCGGCCGCGCAGCTCGCGTACGTCCACATCCCGGACCTGGGTGGCCTCCGGCGGCCGGTCAAGGAATCCCTGAACGGCGGATGGCGGAACGCGAGTTTTCGAGGCTTCGCGGACTACATGCAGACGGCGGCGTTCACCGACGCCTTGGATGAACTCGTGGCCCTGGCCGCATCTATAACTCCCGCCCTGATGTGCGCCGAGGCGGTGCCCTGGAGGTGCCACCGGAGCCTCATCGCAGACGCGCTCCTGGCGCGGGGCTTCGCGGTCGGACACATCATGGGCGGGCCGCCGGTACGGGCGCACGTCCTCACTCCTTTTGCCCGCGTCGAAGGCCCGCGAGTCTGGTATCCGGCGCCCGAAGGCACCCCGGTTCGCGGGGAACCCTGAAAGGAGGCCCGTCCATGAGTCTTTTCGCGTGTTCCTACAAACCGCAGGTTTGCTTCCGCCCCGACAGGTTCAACCCCGTGGTCCTGGCGGAGACCAAGAACCTGAAGGTGATCCTCGCCTGCTTCGAGGCGGGCCAGGCCATCCCCGTCCACGCCCCCAACTCGGACCTCACGGCCACCGTGTTGGAAGGGGCAGGGATCCTCACCGCCGGGTCCGAGGAGCATCAACTCGTCCCCAGTGCGTGGGCTTTCGTGCCCGCAGGCGAACCCCGTGGCATCCGGGCGGAGACCACGGCTCGTCTGTCTCCTCGCCGTATCGCCCCCGCCCACCGCCGCCGAGCATTCCGCCGTGCCCACAGGACGGCAGCCCTAGGCCCGGACCGCGACCGGCGAGCCGGCGGGGCCGCCATCCCCGAGATCGCAGTTTCTCCGGGCGGGCCCTCACTCCTTGTAGGTCAGGACCCGCCCCAGAGGCTCTTGGTGCCCCAGATGCCGGAGCGGAGCGACTCCAGCTGGACGATCTGGCTGTGGTCGACGAAGAGGTTCACCTCGGGGCCGTAGTTCTTGATGTACCAGGCGAAGACCTCGGGATCGGCGGCCTCGAACATCACCTTCTCCAGGCCCAGGGCGTTGACGATCTTGGCCGGGCACGTCGGTCCGCCAGGTCTTCACGTTCTCGGTGATGCCCTCGGACTCGATCATGATCATGTAGGCGCCCGGCGTCGAGGAAGCGCCTGGCCTGGTGCGATGGCCCATTCCGGGTCGCGCGTTCCCTCGGCCTCCAGTTCCGCGGCCGCGCTGGCGCCGCCGGCGCCGAACTGGATGCCGACCTCCGGCTTGGCCTTCAGCCCGGCCTTCTGCACCTTCTCGACCAGCCGCAGCCAGTCGTCGGTCGGGATGGTGATGAAGCCGCTGGAGATCTCGATGATGTCGAACCCCAGCTCCTTGCACTCCTCGATGTAGCGGTCGACCGCCTCGCGGCCCTGGGTGAGCACGTACTCGATGAAGCCGCCCGTGGAGACCAGCACGTCGTGCGCGTGGCAGAGGTCGATGAGCTCCTTGACGGCCTGGCGCGGCATGAGGGTGAACGAGCCGCCGGCGAACTTGAGCGAGTCGACGTAGCGCGCCCATCGTCTCCAGGACGTCCTCCAGGTAGCGCTTGCCCATCGGCGTGTAGTAGGGGCCGCGGATCTCGGTGACCCCGCGGGTGCGCGGCTTGGGCGGGCGGCTCGTTCACCTGCAGGAAACGCGAACGCCCGCTCGGTCCTGGCTCGAGGCTTCTGCTCTTTGGCTATGGCATCCTCGCCTGTCCTCGAGGGCGAAGCATCGAGTCGACTGAGCATCGCATTGAGTCGCACGGTCCTGGATCACCTGGTCAGCAGCCTTGTCAGATCCGCCACCTGGACCGTCGTCCAGGTCGCGACTGCAGTCCGCGATCGCCTCCGCGACGCGCGCGATCGCGCGTACGGCGCGCTCAGGCGGTCGAACTTCTCGACCACCGTCTCCCAGCGCATGGGGCGGGTGTAGAAGCCCTCGTAGTCGCGCTTCTCCTTGGTCAAGCGTCCGGCCGTCGCGCAGCGTGACCGTGATGCGGCACGGCATCTCGTCGGGAAACCGTCGGCTGAAGTCCGCCGACGGGCCGCACCGATGACTCTCCGCAGCAGCTCTGGACGTCGGCGCGCGCGATGCGCTCGGGCGCGATACTGCTCGGGCATCACCTGGCCGTCCAGGATGGCGACCGCCACCATGTACGGCAGGCTGTGGTCGGCCTCCTCCTTGGTCCGGACGAGCGTCTTGTCGCCTTCCTCGCCGCCGCCGATGATGTTGTAGGCCACGTCGAAGATCTCGATCTCGATCCGCTCGACCTCCTCGGCCGCGAAGCCGTGCTGCCTGCCTTAAGCTCGAGGATGCCTTCCAGGGCCGACTGCGAGTGGACCTCGGCGTTGTACCTCTTGAGGATCGTCCGCGTCACCCGCTCCAGGTCTTCCTCGGACCAGTCGATCTCGAACCGGCCGGCGATCGCGTCCATGAACCCCTTGTTGCCCTCGAAGACCTCCAGGGGGCCGGTGATGCCGCGCATGGCCAGGAACGTGGCGTGGGTGCAGCCAAACGCGGTGTCGGGATAGGCCAGGCCCTTCCAGTGGGAGAGGCGCCGGTCCGCGTGACCCGCAGGGCGTTGAAGGCCGTCCCGCAGATGGCGATGGCGTTGCGCGGTCCGCGCCGCGTCCAGCCCGAGCGCCTTGGAGACGCCCGCGGCGACCGCGTAGGAGCCCTGCGTGGTGTGGTCGAAACCTTTGGCCCGCACGGGCGCCACGTCGCTCAGGCGGCACTGCACCTGGTAGGCCACGGCCAGCGCGGTCAGGAGATCCCGGCCGCTGCGCCGGCGTACTCGGCGGCGGCCAGCACCGCCCCCAGGTTGTCGCTGGGGTGGCAGGTCTCGCCCTTGGCCAGGTAGCTGTCGTTGAAGTCCAGGTAGCGCACCAGGGCGCTGTTGTAGAAGGCCGCCCGGTCGGGCGCCGTCCGCCCGCCGCCGATGAGCGTGCACAGCGGCGCGCCGCCGAGCTCTTCGATGGTGCGCCGCACGGCTTCGGCGGCGCCCCGAGGGCGCCGATGGCGGTGCCGAGCGCGTCGAGAACGCGCCCCTTCAACGCTTCACAAGCCGCCAAGGAGAGGTCGCCGTAGACCGCGTGCCGTACGAAGCCCGCGAGACGCTGAACGAGAGTCATGTCAGCTCCTCCGAGAGATCCCCACCGTACGAAGATCCTGCGGCAGCCGCCTAGAGTCGTGCCGCCTTCGGAAAGAGGATGTTGTTCTCCAGGTGGACATGCTTGTGGAGATCGTCCTCGAACTCCTTGAGCTTCCGGTACGTGAGCACGAAGGTGTTGCAGACATCGTCCGGTATCGCGTACTCCTTGGAGAGGTGGCGGATCCTGTGGACGGCATCGCCGATCTCCTCGTGCTCATGACCGAGCGTGGCGAGGCAGGCTCGGATCGATTCGAGATCGTTCGGCTCCGGCGTCGCGCCCGCTCTTTCTGGCCGCATCGATACGCCTGATGGCCGGGAACAGGACCTCCTCCTCCTCGCGGAGGTGGGCGGCCATGTCGGCGGCGATCCGGTCAAAGATGGCCGCGATCTCGATCACCTCGGGATGGTTCGCGCCGTGGACCTCGGCGATCTTGTGGGCGTAGCCGGCGATCTGCCCCATGTTCTCGTTGAGATAGGCGTGGTGGGTGTTGACGATGTAATCCGCGAGGAACGACAGCGCCCATGCCGCATAGTCCCGGCCCCGCTCGACCGGCGCGCTCTTGGCCGCCTCGATCTCCAGAGGATCGCGGCCGCATCGATCCCCTTTTGCCGGCAGGCCTCGGAGAGCGGCGCATTGCCGCCGCAGCAGAAGTCGATCCCGTACTTCTCAAATACCTGGGCGGTTCGGTAATCCTCTGCGACGAACTCGCCGATGGTCTTGTCGATCATGTTCGTTGCGCCTGAAGTTTGGTGGTCGTCCATGATTCACTCCTTCGAATATCGATGGATCTTGCATCAGGATGACGAGCCGGCTCATCGTGTCGGCGTGGGCTGCAACCGTGAGGGTCTCCCCGCCGGCGGAGGAGAAACCGCGACGACCGGTAGGACCCTGAGCCGATGCGAGCTTTGAAGCGCCCTCCCATAACTCCTCGAGTTGGGCAAGCTTCCATCAGTTGGCCAACTGCTATTTCTTTCCGCATATTCCTTTCGATCCACCCGTAGATCTGGGCGTGGGCGTTGATATCGAAGATGGGAACCGAGGTAAACGAGCGGGGGCGGCGATGCGGATCGGGACGACCGCCCCCAAGGTGCCGCCTGTGGTCAGCATCGCGGCGATCCCCGTAAAGGAGAAAGGCCGAAACGCGTCCGGCTGCAGAGATCCGTTCGGTAGAACCGCCAGGTCCGGTCGACGCGCCGCCCCACGAACACCGGTGCAGTTGCGCGCCAGCGGCCGAACATCTCGTTCGGCCCGCGAACGGCCCATTTCCTGGCGTGCGCTCCCGCTCATGCCGTCACGGTACCGGGACGGAAGCCGCGTGTCTTTGCGCTGGAACAACCTCGCGCCACGCCGCAGTTCGAGGGTCGACGCTTCCGCGTTCGCCCCTGCCGGCTCCCCCTTACCTCTGAGAGGCTGAGGCACGAGAGATGGGGTACCAGGTCCCGGCACAGTTGCCGAACCTAGTCTCGCGCGGTCAGTTCTCCATCACTTGTCGCCTCAGGCGGACCTGGTACCCATTACCTACTATTCCTACTCACCAGTGACTCATGCCAATTCATCGTCTGTCGTAGAGGAGTGACTGTCACTGCGAGCCCCGCCGGCGGCGGGGCGAAGCAGTCCCGTAAGACCGCAAGATCGCCACCGCCACGCGGGCGCCGTGCGCCCGCTCGCGGCAGGCGTTGTCCCGCCGCTGGCGGGGCTCGGGGGCGTCGAGATGACAACGAAAACGCTACGTTTGAGCGAATAGTAGTTTCACAGCACGAAGTGGTTCGCGCCGGCCCGGACATGGATGTGCCGCCGTCAAGGTCTTGTCCATTCATTCCTGCGCATAGACCACGCATGCCTGTCCCAAGGATCGGTTCCAAGTTGACATTACGCTCATAAGTCGCTAAGAAATGAACAGGCCAGGTGACGAAGTGAGCCATCAACTTTCGGAGAGTCTCCGGATCGGTTCGCCATGGCTGTGCTCATGCGATACAAGAGCGTGGATTCGCGGCGAACACGAGCACAAAGGGTCGCTCGCCTACTTGGCGGACGCCGGTCGCAAGCCCGGCGCAAGTCGGAGTGAGCGACACGAGGCTGCTCATGAATCCCCCGAGGGGCATCGATGACCCTCGCCTCGGACCATTCGTTGCGGCAGACCGCGAAGGTTGACGTCGTGGGCGATCGCGACAAGCTTATCTTCGTGGGCATGGCGGCGGTTTTCGCGGCGTGCCTGGCATTCGGCACCGCGCGGCTGGTGCTGACGCTGGGCGCGGGGGCGCTGACACCGTGGTGGGCCAACCTGGGTGGAGCGGTAGCGATTCTGACGCTCTATCTCTGGTATCGCCGCCGTCCCCGCGAGAGGTCCGCGCAAGCCGCCCACGGTACGGCCCTGGTTGCGACCCTCGCCCTCCTGGTTCCTGTCGTCTACGGCATGAGCTCGACCATCTGGTGGCTCGGGCTCGTCGGGTTCGCCATGGTCCTCCTCGGCCGCCGGCGTGAGGCGTGGGTGTGGGGCCTGGTGATACCGCTCGTCATCACCGGGGCCGTGCTCGTGGAGCCGTCCGTGCAGCTCGAAGGCGCGGCTGGTGAGACGCGGCTCGAGAGCGGGATGGCGAAGATCGTGTTTGCCCTTGTCCTTGTGTCCATGGCCGCGGGGTTCCGGGGAGTGGCCGAGCGGCGTGCGCGGGAACTCCACGACAGCGAGGAACGGCATCGGAACCTCTTCGATCGCGCTCCGGTTGGCATCGTCCATTACGACAGGGGGATGCACATCACCGACTGTAACGGGCAGCTCGCAAGCATTCTGGGCAGCACTCGCGAACGCCTCATCGGTCTCGACCTGGGCTCGTTGGGGGACCAGCGTGCCCTCCCCGCGCTGCAAGTCGCGCTCAGCGGCGGGCAGGGAGAATACGATGGGCCGTTCGATTCCGGCACCACACGCGCGGGCATCTTCTTGTCAGTCCGGAGCGCGCCACTTCACGGCGAGGACTCCAACGTCGTGGGGGCCATCGGCATTCTCGAGGACGTCACGGCGAGGAGGCGCGCGGAGGACGAACTGCGGCGTTCGCAGAACGAGCTGGAAGACCGTGTGCAGGAGCGCACCGAGGAGCTCCGCCAGGTCAATCTCACCCTGAGGACGAGCGAGGAGCTCTACCGGCTGATCGCGGAGAACACCGCCGACGTGATCTGGACGCTCGATCTTGCCACCGGGCGCTTCACGTACGTCAGCCCTTCGATCCAGAAGCTGACGGGCTTCACGCCCGAGGAATTCATGGCGCGCCCGTTCCAGGAGAGCGTGACCCGCGAGTCGCTTCCCCGTGTCGAGGCGCGATTGGCAGCCAGCCTGGCCGCGGTCGCCGCTGGAGACGAGTCGGCCCGCACCGCCACGATCGAGGTCGAGGAGCCGACCAAGGACGGCGGCACGGTGCCAACCGAGGTGGTCGCGACGGCGATCAGCCTGCCGAACGGCGAGGTGACGGCCATTCTGGGCGTCACTCGTGACCGGCGAGAACGCAAGCGGGCGGAGGAAGCGCTGCGCGAGAGCGAAGAGCGCTACCGCAGCTTGTTCGAGCAATCGCCGATCGGCATCTACCGCACCACACCGGATGGCCGGATCCTGCTTGCCAACCCTGCGCTCCTCCACATGCTGGGCTACGACAGCAGCGGGGAGCTCATTGCCCGCAACCTGGAAACCACGGGTTTCGAGCCGGAGTATCCGCGGGAGAGGTTCAAGGGATTGCTCGAGCACGACAATGAGGTCAGGAACTTCGAAACCCTCTGGACGACGAGATCGGGCGACAGGGTGCGGGTCATCGAGAACGCACGGGCGATCCGCGACGCAGATGGGACGATCCTCTACTACGAAGGTACCGTCGAGGACATCACGGCGCGCAGGCGAGCCGAGGAAGCGCAACAGCGTCTGGCCGCCGCGGTCGAGCAGGGCGACGAGGCCGTGATCATCACCGACCCGAACGGAACGATCGAATACGTCAACCCCGCCTTCCAGCGCATCACGGGGTACAGCAGCGATGAAGCTGTTGGCCAGACGCCGCGACTGCTCAAGAGCGGCAGTCAGGACCTCACGTTCTACAAGGCGATGTGGGACACCATCACGGCGGGCGGGGTGTGGTCCGGCCATCTGATCAACCGCCGCAAGGACGGCTCGAAGTACGAGGAGGAGACAACGATCTCGCCGGTTCGGGACTCGAACGGCCAGATTGTCAACTTCGTCGCGGTCAAGCGCGACGTGACCAACGAGGTCGCGCTGCAGCAGCAGCTCAACCAGGCACAGAAGATGGACGCGATCGGCCGCCTGGCCGGCGGCATCGCTCACGACTTCAACAACCTCCTGCAGGCGAGCCTGTCCCATGCCCAGATGCTGCGGACGCATGCGGACGACCCGGAGCGTGTCCGCACGGAGGCGGCCGAGCTCGAGCAAGACGGCCTCCGTGGCGCGGGGTTGACCCGCCAGCTCCTGCTCTTCTCGAGGCGCGAAGCCGCGAAGCCCGAACATCTCGACCTGAACGACGTCACACAGGCGGCCGCAACAATGCTCCGTCGGCTGGTGCGGGAAAACGTCGCTTTCGACCTTGAACTTGCAGATGCACCGGTGATGGTGGAGGCGGATCGGGGCCAGCTCGAGCAGGTGCTGATGAACCTCGTTGTCAACGCCTCCGACGCGATGCCGAGCGGCGGTCGCCTGACCATTCGCACTGGCTGCGACCTTCCCACGTCTTCCTGGCTCGAGGTCGAGGACACCGGCCACGGCATCCCGGAATCGATCCGCGAGCACATCTTCGAGCCGTTCTTCACGACCAAGGGACCGGGCAGGGGAACCGGGCTTGGGCTGTCCGTCGTGCATGGAATCGTTACCCGGAACGGTGGTCGAGTGGAGCTGGAAACGCGGGAGGCCAAGGGATCGAAGTTTCGCGTCATTCTGCCTCGTTCCGGGCCGAGCAAGTCTGTACGTGTGGAAGCTTCTACGGCGGCACCGAGGGAGTTGGCGGTCGGCCACGGTGAGCGAGTGCTGGTGGTCGAAGACGAGGAAGGTGCGCGCGAGGGGCTCAAGGAGATTCTGAGCTCGCTCGGATACGAAACTGTGGCGGTCGGCTCCGGCACCGAGGCCGGGCTTCTCGCGGCCGAGCCCCGGTTTGCGCTGCTCCTCACCGACCTGATGCTCCCCGATGTCGCAGGGCACGACCTGGCCGGCAGTCTGCAGGCTCGCTGGCCGGAACTCGCGGTCGTATTCATGTCCGGGTACGCCGAGGACGAAGCGCTGCGTCGCGGGATCGAAACCGGTCACGTCCGGTTCCTGCAAAAGCCCTTCAACATGCCGACGCTGGCCAACGCGATTCGCGGCGCGCTCGATGAACGTCTCGAAGGGCGATGAGCGTAGCCGCGAGAGCTCCCACCGGGTAGGGTCCCCACATGCATGCAGCAGGTACCAGGTGTGCGCCAGGTGAAGCCTGGAGGAGGGGGATGAGACTAATCGGTGCCGTAATCGGTACCGGAATCGGGACAATCGGAATCGGTACCGGGTATCACCACCTCACCTTCCTGAAGAATGGGAGCCTCCAGGTCCGGCACAGTTGTCGAGCCAAGCCTGGTGCGATTCGTCCTCTAACCTCGGTCAACTCAACCGGACCTACCCGATGCAGCCAGCCGGGCCCCGCGCACCGCTGCCGGTCTGCCTGTGCGGAGGTGCAGGAGGGGCCGCTGCTCCATGCCTCCGCTGGGCGCGACCGGGGCTCCTGGGGCTTCGCAGGGAGAGGTCGAACCGGGGACACCGTCGCCTACGTTGCCCTGTGGAGGCGCCTCCGCGCGCGTCGGCCGACCGTGATCGTTGCGGCGGCCGAGTCGGCGGCGCCGCAGGCGTTGCCGACCCTGACCCAGAAGCTGGTGTTTGCGATCAGGGGCGGCGTGGTGAACGTGCTCGCGCCAGCGCCGACCGGCGCCGAGGTGTCGCCGGCCGTCTCCCTGGTACCACTGGTAGGTCACCTCGGTCGCGCCGGTCGCGGTCACCGAGAGCGTGGCGGTTTGCCCGCTTTGGATGGTCTGGCCTTGCGGCTGCGCGGTGATCGCAGGTGGCGTGCAGCCGGGGGCGACGAAGACCCACGCGGCGCCGGCCTTGGAGTCGTCGTAGGAGCCCCCGGCGATCACGGTGGTCCCATCCGCCGAGATCGCCACCGCACCCTGGTTGGCGGCGCCGACGGCACCGGTCCCGGCAAGCTTGCCGCCCGCTTGCGACCACACCCCGGCGCTGCGCGTGAACACCCACGCGGCGCCGGCGTTGAAGTCGTCGCTGGGCCCGCCGGCGGCGGCGGCGTTGCCGTCCGCCGAGATCGCCACCGACCAGCCCTGGGCGGCGGCGCCGGCGGCGCCGGTACCGACCAGCTTGCTGCCCTGCTGCGACCACACGCCCGCGCTGCGGGTGAACACCCACGCGGCGCCGGCGGTGGAGTCGTCGCCGTACCCGCCGACGATGGCGGTGTCGCCGTCCGCGGAGACCGCCACCGAGTAGCCCTGGAAGGCGCCTCCGATCGCGTCCGCGCCGACCAGCTTGCTGCCCCTGCTGCGACCACACGCCCCCGCTGCGCGTGAACACCCACGCGGCGCCCGCGAAGGAGTTGTCGGCGACCCCGCCGAGGATGGCGGTGTTGCCGTCCGCCGAGATCGCCACCGAGTAGCCCTGGGCGGCACCCCCGGCGGCGCCCGTGCCGACCAGCTTGCCGCCCTGCTGCGACCACACGCCTCCGACCAGCGTGTACACCCATGCGGCGCCGGTGCTGGAGTCGTCGAACGGCCCCCCGACGATGGCGGTGTTGCCGTCCGCCGAGATCGCCGCCGACCAGCCCTGCTCGGCATCCCCGACCGCGCCCGTGCCGACGAGCTTGCTTCCCAGTTGCGACCACACCCCGCCGCTGCACGTGTACAGCCACGCGGCGCCGGCATTGAAGTTGTCGTACGGAGCGCCGACGAGGGCCGTGTTGCCGTTCCCCGAGATCGCCACCGACTTGCCGAACCTCGCGACTCCGACGGCGCCCGTGCCGACCAGCTTGCGCCCCTGCTGCGACCATACCCCTGCGCTGCGCGTGAACACCCACGCGGCGCCGGCAAAGACGTTGTCGCCGTACCCGCCGACGATGGCCGTATTGCCGTCCGCGGAGACCGCCACCGAGTAGCCCTGGTGGGCGGGCCCGACCGCGCCCGAGCCGACGAGCTTGCCCCCTTGCTGGACGAACTGCGCCGCCGCTGCGTGCGCAAGGAACAGCACCCCGAGGATCGCACCTGCACGCCCTGCCATCGCTCACCCCGTCTCGCGCCACAGCGGCGCAATCCCTACCACCCAAGTATGCGCGCCGGTGCGCCGGCGGGGGCTGGCTTCTCGGCCCCTACTCACGCTTCGGTTTCCATCGTCCGGGTCCGCTGCTCTGTAGTGGCGAAGACGACGAGTCTTGCCGGGGCAACAGGAACACGAGGACCGGACCCGATCTTGACCCCGCGCAACAGGTGCTACGATTATCCAGCAGCTCGAGGATCGAACTCTGTGAGGACGCGGTCGTCGCGACGTCAGGCGCGCCCCGGGGACGAGGCGATGTTGGTTCCACCGTCGCGGCCGGCCCGAAGGAGGGGTGGAGCATGAGAGCGTTAGGTCTGGCCGCGATCGTGGTCGCCGTTCTCTCTGTGCCGGGGTGCTCGCGACAACCGGCGGCGCCGGCGTCTGTCGCTCCGAGTCCGGCCGCTGCGGCGGCGACCATCGAGGGCCTGCCGGACTACCCGGGGGCGACGCGCACCCGCCTCGAGACCGGGGAAGCCAAGGCGGGGTTCTCGCGTTCCATCGAGGCCCGGTATCACACCGGCGACCCGATCGAGGCGGTGAAGAAGTACTACGAGGACGCCTTCTCCGCCAACGGCTGGACGGTGGTGTCGAGCGAGCAGAAGCCCACGGAGAACAAGTGGCGGTTGAGCAAAGGCACGACCGTCGCCGAGGTCGAAGTGGAGGCCGAGAAGGCCGGCGGCGTGAAGATCAAGCTCGAACGCCGCGACCGCTGAGCCGGCACCGCTCGACCGCTGGCCCGCGACTTCCGGAGAACGCGCCAGGTACCCGGGGCGGGACAGGTCCCGGTCCGGCACCGTCGACGAACCGAGCCTCGCGCGGGTCGTTCTCCATCACTCGTCAGCTCAGGCGGACCCGGCACCTACCTCGCGTGAGGCCCGCATCCCGTCTGCTAGAGTGAGGTCATGAACTGGCTCGTCTTGCTCAGCCTCGCAGCCATCATCGCCGTCGTCGCGGCGGTGACGGGCATCAAAGCCAAAGGGACCAGGCCGGTGGCCCACACCAGCATGATGGGAATGGCGCGATTCCTTCTGGTGATCCTCGCCATCATCCTGGCCTACGTCGCGTTCCGCACACGTACCAGATAGGTACCAGTCGGTATCAGAGAGGTGCCGCGCCCACGCATGTTGGCATTGTCGACAACGAACGGCAGCTCCAGGTCCGGCACAGTTCATAAGCTGGATATCACGTGGCGCATCCTCCATCTTTCCGTCAACTGATACCGATCTGCCGTCGGGCGTGAAGGAATCATTGTGACTGCGAGCTGGGCCGCAGGCGGGACCGGCGGCGCAGCGAAGCGATCTCGTCCCCCACCCTGTCACTGCGATGAGCGAAGCGACGAAGCAGTCTCGTGGATTTCGGCGAGATCGCCGCCGCCGCGCGGGCGCGGCGCGCCCGCTCGCGGCAGGCTCTGCCCCGCCTCGGGCGGGACGTTTTGCGATGACCGTGAATCCTTTAGACGGGGCGGGGAATTGGTATGAGCCACAGGGAGATCGGGCCGCGCCGCGTTGGCGGCATGCCCCGGGCTCAGTGAGCGCCCCGGGCCATCCACCAGAGCACGGCCGTTCCGATTGCGATCCGGTAGACGGCGAACGGCACGAAGCCGCGGCGCCGCACCCAATTCATGAACCACGCCACAACCCCGTACGCCACGATGAACGACACCGAAAAGCCGATGCCCAGCAGTACCCAGCCATGCAGCGTCATCCGGACCGCGCCGAGCGGGTTCGTCTGTGCGTGGTGGAGTGACTTGAACAAGTCGTATCCGGTGGCGGCCACCATCGTCGGCATGGAGAGGAAGAACGAGAACTCCAGCGCGGAAGTGCGCGTCATGCCGGCGAGCTGCCCGGCGGCGATGGTGGCCATCGAACGCGAGGTGCCGGGAAACACGGCGGAGAAGGTCTGGCAAAGCCCGATCCACACCGCCTGCGCGGGGCCCATCGCCTCCATCCGATCGGTGTGGGTGCGCAGGGTCCCGCGCTCGTAGAGCGCATCCACCACCCACATCACGATGCCGCCGACGATCAGGGAGACGCCCATCACCACGAGGCTCTCGAGGTGCTTGCCGATGAGCTTGACGAGCAGCAGCGAGGGCACCGCGGTGCACACGAAGGCAAGCGCCGTCAGCGTGAGAGGGTGCGTCGCCCAGCCCCGATCGTCGCGGCCGCCCCGCGGGAAGGAGGCCACGAAGCGCACGATCTCTTTCCGGAAGTAGATCGGCAGGCAGAGGATCGCGCCCAACTGGATGACGATGGAGAACATCTTCCAGTAGCCGTCGGAGAGCGAGACGCCGGCGAGCGCCTCGAAGATGCGGAGGTGGGCGGTCGAGCTGACCGGAAGGAATTCCGTCAGGCCCTCGATGAGACCCAGCAGCACGGTCAACAGGAAATCGTTCAATCGTCACCCCCGCTCCGGTCGCGCCAGCCCCTGCGTCCGTCCCAGTCGCCGTTCGCGTGCCGGAACGCCGTTCAATTCCCAGCGCCCCAACGGGTACCCACCTCGGTGGGTGCCCCCTCCAAGAGCTACCAGGCCTCGCGATCCGACCTTCTTCGTCTCCATCTCGGCGGACGTTGGCGCCTCGGCGGGCGCCATGGTACGTCGGCCGGGTCGTGCGCCAAACACCCCGATCGGGCCGGGCGGGGTGGTTCAGCCTTCGACCCCTGTCGATTCGGCCTCACCTGGTGCCCGATGCCGGATCGCACGGGTGCAACCGCCGGCGGCCGTCGCGGCCGCCGCCGCCCGCGCCGGAAGCGTCCGCAGGTGGGGTTTCCCGCGCGAGCGGTGTCTAAGGGGCGAGAAGGGAGGTCGTCATGAACACTCGAAAGGTGGCAACCCTGGCCGCGGCGGTGGCAGTGGCGTTCGCGGCGACGGGGGACTGCGCGGCGACGCGCGGATTCTCGCTGCAAGGTCCTGCTCGACGGCGGGGTCCGGGCCGAGTATAGGGCGCGCGGCGCGGTCTACGTCGAGGCGGTGCGGGACCGGCCGTACGTCCTGCGGATCACCAACCCGCTGCCGTGCCGGGTGGGCGTGGCGCTGGCCGTCGACGGCCTCAACACCATCGACGCGCGACACGGCGACGCAAGGAGCGCCGCGAAGTGGGTGCTGCCGCCGTACGGGTCGCTCGAGGTCCCCGGCTGGCAGGTGAACGGCCTCGACGCGCGCCGGTTCTTCTTCACCGGCGAGCGGTCGTCGTACGGGGCCTGGCTCGGCAAGACCGAGAACCTCGGCGTCATCGAGGCGGTGTTCTACCGGGAGAAGGCCCGGCCGATCAGGGTCGCGCCGCAACCGGTCGAACGGCGCGTCCAGGGTGGAGCCCGGGACTCCAGTGCGCGTTCGGCCGGCCGGCCGGTCGCACCGCCGCCGGCGGAGGCGCCTCCCGCTCGGGGCGGCGGAGTGGAAGGAGGCGTCGCGGGCGGCGTCCCGACCGGTGAACGCTCCTCCGAGCGGGTCGAAGCTCTCAACGCGCCACCGGTGGAGCGGAAGGTGAGCGAGGAGTACGCCGCGACGGGGATCGGCGAGCGCACGAACCACCGGGTGGAGTGGGTGGACCTCGACCTCGAGGACCGGCCTGCGGCCGTGGTGCGCATCCGGTACGAGTTCCGCGAGCAGCTCGTCCGGCTGGGCGTGCTGTCGGCCGCCCCGGACCCGCTGACGCGCCGGGAGCGGGCGCGGGGTTTCTCGGGCGGCTACTGCCCGGAGCCCTCCGGCGGGTGGTAGGTCGGGACCGACGGACCCGGTTCCTTCGCACGCCGGGAGGCGCCGCGCCGGAACGGCGAGGCGCCTCCCGGCGATCACCTGCGACGAGGCGCGTGCGCGCCTGGACCGCGTTTCCCCACGGGGACCCGCCGCGTCTCCTGCCGTGCGTCCACAGGATGGCGGCCGGGGTCTCAGCGAAGGAGGACGTTGGCCAGCCAACCCGCCCAGACGTCGTACCACCCGTGGGCGATCATCCCGACTCTCAGGGTCCTGCGCCGCACCGCCAGGACGCCGAAGAGGATGCCCAGGACCGTGATGTGGAGGACGGGCATCCATCCCTGATACACGTGCATCAGGCCGAAGACGGCCCCCTGGGCGAGCACGGCCACCGCGGTATTGTCGCTCGCGGCGAGGAGTTGCCGCAGGACGTACCCCCGGAAGACGAGCTCCTCACAGAACCCCGCCGACACCGCCGTGAAGAGCCAGACGCCGACTTCGAGGGGCGTCTTCGGGAACAGGATGGCCAAGCTCGTTCCGGCCCCTTGTGCCGGAAGCCTGTCCATGGCCCACCCCAGACCCATCGTGGCGCCCCAGAAGAGGGCCGCGATCCAAAGGTCGCGAACTACCTCGCGAGCGCTCGTCCAGCGCCCTCCAACGATCGCGCTCAACGTCCCGCCGCGCCGCCTGACGCCCCTCCAGACGAACAGCACGAGCAGCCAGTCGAGGATCGCGGCGGACAGGTAGATCGGGACGACGTGGGCGTGCGATTCGACGAGCCCCGGGGCCCCCCCGGCGCGATGCTGGGCGAGGTACCCCATCCCGACCACCGCGGCCACGATCACGAGGAAGACGAGCGAGTGCCAGTAGCTGGCCACCGGCGCGTGCTCGTGCGGCTCGATGATCGTCCCGGCGTCCATCACGCCCTCCCCTGTGCCCGGCGGCCGGCCCGGCCCGACGTCCCAACTCGTCCCGTGGCACGCTTTCGCCCCGAAGATCCGCCGTCCCGCGCCGCGTGGGTCATCAGGCGGCCGAAGTGCTCGAGCGCCCGTGTGGTCCGCGAGCCGTCGCCGGTGCTCAGGTACTCCAGCAGCAGCCCGTCGATCACCGCGGTGCACAGGGTCGCGACCGCGCGGTTACCCTTCGCAGGCGGCAGCGCCGTCTCGATCAGCTCCAGCCAGCTGCCGGACGTTCCCCTGAGGTAGGGTCCGTAGGTTGCGGGGTCGCGGATCGCCAGCACCTGCACCTCGAAGAGCAGGCGCATGTAGCCGACGTTCGCCGGGTGGACGGCCCAGGCCCAGAACGTTCGCATCGCGCCCATGCCGGCCCCCTTGCCGGGCCTAGCGACGGCCTCGGCGAACGACCTCTGGGTCCTGGCCCGGACCTCGTCCATGACGGCGGTGATGAGGCCGTCCTTGGAGCCGAAGTGGTAGACGAGGAGCCTGGCGCTGGTGCCGATCGCTCCGGCGAGCGGACGCAGCGTCAGGCCGGCTACCCCGTGCGACAGCATGTACGCAAGCGCCTTCCCGACCAGCTCTTGGCGTCGCTCCGACATGAAACATACGTTACATGAAACGATCGTTACAGTCAAGAGCCAAGAATGAGGCGGGGTCGATCCCGTGCCCGAGGTCCTTCCAGGCAGAAGCGCGAGGGAAGGCATTGAGCCGCGCAGGACCGCCCAATCGCCCGGGCGGGTCGCGAGGGGCCCGTCCGACCGGCGGTCCTTCCGGATCAGGGGTGAGACATCTCCTGCGCCGCCCGCCGGCCCGCGATGCCTGCTGGGCCCGGTCGATCGCGGCGTGGGATGGGGGCCACGCGTGCGTGGTCGCGTTGCCGTCGCCGGTCGGGTGGCCTCGGTTGGCGGGTGGGGTGGAATAACACATACCCGGCGAGGTGTTTTCACAGGAAAGGAGTTCCCAATGTACTTGCCCGAACCCCACATCTGGGAAGAGCCGGCGTGGGGCGCCTACGCGTCCCGCGAGGACCTCGAACGACCTGGGCTCGAGCGCATGCGCCTGCTCGCCCGACCCGACTCGCTTCAGCCGCCGATCTCGCACCTGACCGGCCTGTCCTACGTTGAGGTCGGGGCCGGGCTCACGACCTGCGCGATGCCGGCCTCACGCTGGTTCCTGGCGGCCACTGGCGGCTTCTCCGGCGGCGTGCTGGCGTTGCCGGCCGACGCGGCGCTCGGCGGAGCGCTCGTGACGCTCCTCGAGCCGGGGCAGATTCTCACCACCTCCGAGCTCTCGCTCAGCTACCTGCGGCCTGCGACCGCCTCCGCCGGCGCGCTGATCGCCCGCGGGAGGCTGGTGCACGCCTCCCGCACCCTCGGCCTCTCCGACGTCTTCATCGAGGACGGCCGCGGCCGGCTGCTGGCCCACGGAAGCTCGCGGTGCGTGTTCCTGCCGACCCCCGCCCGAATGCGCTTCCCGCCGCCGAAACCGCGGCCCGACGGCGTCCCGGACCCGTACCGGCGCCCGGCGGTCGGCGAGCCGGTCGAGGAGATGTTCGGCGAGCGTGGGTACAAGGAGATGTTCGACGCGTGGCAGCGGAACGAGCTGCCGGCGCCGCCGCTGTGCAACTTCTTCGGGCTGCGGCCGGTCGAGCATGCTCCCGGCACCATGACCTGGGCGCTCCCGGCGACCGAGTGGCTCAACAACGCCTTCGGCGTCATCTACGGCGGCGCACTCGCCATCCTGGCCGACAGCGCGATTGCGGGCGCCATCTGGATGACGATGGACCGCGGCCAGATCCTCGCCAGCCTCAACTTGCACGTCTACTTCTTCCGGCCGGTCCTCGCCGACGGGCGGGACATGATCGGGCGCGGCACCGTCACCCGGTCGGGCCGCTCCCTGCGCGTCGCCGGCGCCGAGGTGTTCGACGCCGACGGCAACCTCGTGGCCATGGGGACCGGCAGCGCCAAGCTCGTCTCCGACCGGCGCGCAAGCCTGCAACCGCAGCCGACTCCCGAGAGCTGAGCCGGCCCAGGTATGCGGGTTCCGAGCCCTCGTCCCGCGCGGAGTGGGACCTGGGGGAGCGCTCGTCCGTCGCCAATGCGGGGACGGCCCTTGCGGCCGCTTGGAGGTGAGGAAGGCGCTCGCGCCTGCAACGCGGGCGGGGCGGGCCCCGCCCCCGCGTGCCGATCGCGTCGGGCGCGACCGCAGGGCGGGCGAGGCGCCCGCCCCACAGGTGTTTCGAGGGCGTTCGTTCCGCACCGTGAGTGTCGCCGCGGTTGTCGTCATCGCTGCGAGAGCGGGGTCGAGCATCGGCCACGACTCAGGCCGCGCCGATTCGGCACGCGAGCGCGGGATGAGCGGGGGCGTCGTAGAATCACGACCAGGGGGCGACCGATGATCACGAGGCGGCAGTTCACAGTCACGCTCGCGGCGGCGGGAGGCCTTGCCGTGGCCCGGCCTCGCGCCCTGTTCGCGGCGGCGGATCCGAAAGACGCGTCCGCGATCCCGGAGCTCTACCGCCGGGCCGTCGTGATCGACGGCTGCTCGGAGGCGTTCGACACCAACCCGGACGGCTTCCCGGTCGAGCCCAAGGCAATCGCGGCGGCCGCCGCCTCCGGCGTCACGGCGATCAACTTCACCGTGGTCGGCCCGGGCGCCGGCTTCGAGGAGACGGTCGGCTGCGATCGCCATCGTCCAGAGGGTCGCCGAGGCGAACCCGGACCGCTACCTCGATCGTCCGCCGCCACGCCGACATCCAGCGCGCCAAGACGAGCGGCGCCCTGGGGCTGATCGTCGGCTTCCAGACCACCGAGATGCTGGGCGAGGAGCTGGCCAGGCTCGACCTCTTCCGCGGCCTCGGGGTGCGCATCGTGCAGCTCACCTACAACGAGCGCAGCCTGTACGGCGACGGCTGCCTGGAGCCGGCCAACGCCGGCCTGTCGAACCTGGGCCGCGAGGCGGTGGCGCGCATGAACGCGCTCGGCATCGCGGTGGACGCCAGCCATTGCGGCCAGCGCACCACGGCGGAGGCGATCGAGGCCTCGGCGAAGCCGATCCTGATCTCGCACACCGGGTGCCGGGCGGTCTTCGACAACCCCCGCAACAAGGACGACGCGGCGCTGCGGGCGCTCGCGGCAAGGGCGGCGTCGCCGGCATCTACCTCATGCCGTACCTTTCCGCAGGACCGGGCCCGATCACCGTGGACGACCTGCTGCGCCACGTCGACCACGCCGTCGGCGTCTGCGGCGAGGACCACGTCGGCATCGGCAGCGACCAGGGCATCGTGCCGATCGACGACACGCCCGAGTACCGCCGAAGCTGCGCGAGGAGATCGAGGCGCGCAAGAAGGCGGGCGTCAGCGCGCCGGGCGAGAGCGTGGACCGGCCGCCGTTCATCCCGGAGCTCAACACCGCCGACCGGATGGAGAAGATCGCCACGGCGCTATCGGCCAGGGGCTACAAGGCCGCCGCGATCGAGAAGGTCCTCGGCGGCAACTTCCACCGCGTCCTGGGCGAGATCTGGGGGACGGCGTGAGCCCCGCGGCGCGGACCGTCCGCCGCACGCCGCCCTGGACCGGAGCCGGCCGGCGGGCGCTGACGATCGCCGCGGCTGCGCTCACCTTGATGGCGACGATCGCCGGTGCGGCGCCCGAGCCGCCCGCTCCCGTGCCCGTGACGGCCTTCGCGGTCATCCTCGGCGGTGCGCAGGCCGGCACCATGACGGTGCAGGCGACGGGGCCCGCCGCGTACCGCGTCCACTTCGAGTACAACGACCGCGGGCGCGGACCCCGGCTCGACTCGACGATCCGGCTCGACCCGGCCTCGACTCCCGTCCTCGTCGAGACGGACGGCAACGACTACATGAAGGGCCAGGTCGCCGAGCGCTTCGAGCGCACTGCTCACGCGCGCCACCTGGTCCGGTGGCGGCGGAACAGGCAGCCGCGGCGTGTCCGGGCCGCGCCTTCTACCTCCCGTTCGACGGCACGCCGTTCGACACGGGCTTGCTTGCCCGCGCGCTGCTGCGCGCGCCGGGCGGGACGATCGCGCTGCTGCCCGAGGGCGAGGCGACGCTCGAGAAGGTCGGCGAGCTCGAGCTTACGGCCGGCAAGGAGCGCCGCAAGGTCGTGCAGGTCGCGATCGCCGGCCTCGACTTCACCCCGGTCCGGGTGTGGCTCGACGAGGAGGGGAGCTTCTTCGCCTCGGCCAGCCACTGGCTGACGGTGGTGCCCAAGGGATGGGAGGACGCGGTCCCCGCTCTGCTCGCGGCCCAGGACGCGGCCGAAGCCGCCCGCTCCGCGGCCCTGGTCAAGAGCCTTGCCCACAAGCCGGCGAGGGCGCTGGCGTTCACCGGGGCGACGCTCTTCGTTTCGGACGAGGCCGTGCTGAGGCCCGGCCAGACCGTCGTGATCGAGGGCGACCGCATCGCCGCGGTGGGCCCCGACGGCAAGGTCAAAGTGCCGGACGGCGCCGAGGTCGTCGCGCTCAACGGCAAGACGCTGCTGCCCGGGCTGTGGGACATGCACGTGCACCTCGGCGGCATCGACGGCCTGCTCGACATCGCCAACGGCGTCACCAGCGTCCGCGACATGGGCAACGACATGGACGCGCTGCTGGCCATGAAGAAGAGCTTCGACGACGGCACGGCGATCGGGCCGCGCGTGGTCCTGGCCGGTCTCGTCGACGGCAGCGGCCCGTACACCTCGCCGATCAAGGACAAGACCGACACCCCGGCCCAGGCGAAGACCGCGGTGGAAACGTACGCCCGGCACGGCTACGTGCAGCTCAAGATCTACAGCTCGATCAAGCCGGAGCTGGTGCCGTTGCTCGCCCGCCTCGCGCACGAGCACGGCATGCGCGTCTCGGGGCACGTCCCGGGGTTCATGACCGCGGAGCAGTTCGTCCGCGACGGCGCGGACGAGATCCAGCACGAGAACTTCGTCTTCCTGAACTTCCTGTTCGACACCGTCAAGGACACGCGCGGACCGGCACGGTTCACCGCCGTGGCCGAGCACGGCGCCGAGATCGACCCCGCGCAGCCGCGCGTGCAGGCGCTGTTCAAGCTGTTCCTCGAGCACCACACGGTCCTCGACCCCACCATCAACGTCTTCGAGACGATGTTCGTCGCCCGGCGCGGCGCCGTCCTTCCGGGGTGGGCCGACGTCGCGAAGCGGCTGCCGGCGCAAGTCCGGCGCGGCTTTCTGGCCGGCGGCCTGCCCGTCCCCGAGGGCAAGGACGCCCTCTACCGCGACGTCGTTCCGCGCCATGCTCGCGATGCTCAAGGCGCAGTACGACGCGGGCATCCCGATGGTCGCCGGCACCGACGAGATGGCCGGCTTCACCCTCGCCCGCGAGCTCGAGCTCTGGGTCGAGGCCGGCATCCCCAGCGCGAGGGTGCTCCAGACCGCGACCCTGGGAGGCGCGCGGGTGATGAAGCTCGACCGCGAGCTCGGCTCCGTGGCGCCGGGGAAGCTCGCCGACCTGATCGTCGTCGACGGCGACCCGGTCGCTGACATCCGCGCCCTGCGCCGGGTCGAGACCGTCGTCAAGGGCGGCGTCGTCTACAGCGTCCCCGCGCTCGACCGCGCGCTCGGCGTCCAGCCCGAGCCCGCCGCGCCCTCGCTCTTGAACGAAGCGAAGGCACGCGATGGCATTGCCCAAGCTCGGAGCTCGGCTGGTGGCTTGGGGAATCGAACGAAGGGACGTAGCCATGAAGACGTACCGTGTCGTCTTTCATCTTGACGAACCCAGCAAGGGCCGTGCCGACCAGGTGTTGAAGAACATTGAAAACCTGCTGGCCGACCTGGGTGAGAACAGCGTAGAAGTCGAGTTGGTCGCCAATGGTGGCGGCGTCAATGCGCTCGTCAAAGGCCCTGACTCGCACGCAGAACAAGTCGAACAACTTGCGGCCAAGGGAGTTCGCTTCGCTGCCTGCGCCCATTCCTTGAGCATGTTGGGAATCGCCAAGGAGTCGCTTCTCGAGTCGGTGGATGTCGTTTCAGCCGGCGTAGCGGAACTGGTCAAGAAGCAGGCCGAGGGATGGGCGTATATTCGGCCTTAGACATTAGCCATGTCATTCGCTCTTTGATCCTCGGACCGTTGACCTAAGGATGCGTTGCACTGTTTGTCTTCGGTGGTCTGGCCGGCGACTTGGCTGGCACGGCACGGACGGGTCGAATACCGGAACGGAGGCTGTCCTGCGGGAGGGTATGTCGCATTGCGCGCTCGATGAAGCAATTCGGGCTGAATCATGGCACGTATCCCGCCTTGAAGACGAGGGACGGGCGTTGGTCCCCATTTGAATTCGTTGGGTCTCGACGCGATGACGGCCCACTGGGAGTTCGCGTACGGTGGCGCCACCTTCAACAACGCGCAGCAGAACTCCACTATCCGATGCTTGCGATCAACGTCTATGACCAAGCGACCAAGGAACGGTCTTTCCACCTTACAGCGTGAAGGAGATCGCCGGGCTCCGGATCGGTCTCGTGGGCATCGCCTCCAATATTGTCGGCAAAACCATGCCGGCCTCCTACAGCGAAGGGCTGGAATTCACACTTGGCCGAGAGGAACTGCCTCCGATCATCGATATTCTGCGCACCCAAGAGAAGGTGGACCTGATCGTTCTCATCTCCCACCTGGGGTTTCCGCAGGACATGAAGCTCTTGTCGGAGGTGCAGGGCATCGATCGTCTGCCTGAGCGGCCACACCCACAACCGCCTTCGTGCGCCGGTTCTCCAGGGGAAGACGCTGGTGATCCAATCGGGCTGCCACGGTTCCTTCCTGGGCCGCTTGGATTTGGAGATCGAGGGCGGACAAGTCGTCGACTACCGGCACCAACTGATCGAGGTTGAGGCCAGCGTAGAACCCGATCCCGCGGTCGATGAACTCGTCCGCCAGGCGCTCGCGCCGTATCAAGATGAGCTCTCAACGGTTGTCGGTGAAACGGCGACCGCGCTCAACCGAGCCACCATGCTGGAAGCGACGATGGACAATTTCTTGTTGCAGGCGTTGCTGGAGAGCACGGGCGCACAACTGGCGTTTTCGAACGGTTGGCGCTTCGGCGCGCCGGTCATTCCGGGGAAGGTCACCCTGAACGATTGCTACAACATGATCCCGATGAACCCGCCGGTCTCGACGGTGGAACTGAGGGGCGAGGAGCTCGTCGCAATGTTGGAGGAGAACCTCGAGCGGACGTTCGCGCGCGATCCGTACGACCAGATGGGCGGGTACGTCAAGCGAGGGCTCGGTCTCAACGTCTACTTCAAGCTCGAAAACCCGCCGGGCCATCGCATCCAGAGAGTGCTCGTGGGCGATGAAGAGGTGCGACCGGGGCGCTCGTACGCCACGGCCTTTGTGACCGAGCAAGGCGTGGCTCGCAAGTATGGGCGACACCGTGAGAACCGTCCTGAACGAGCGATCGACGCCATGCGGGCGTACCTCGCGAAGCACCACCCTCTATGTGCCGAACTGCAAGGCACGTTTGTAGCTGTGTAGAGGAGCCACAGCCTAGTGATCACCATGCCAAGAGGCGATCTCGCCGAAATCCACGCGACTGCTTCGTCGCTTGGCTCCTCGCAGTGACAGGTGAACGGGCGAGAGTGCTTCGCCCCGCCACCGGCGGGGCTCGCAGTGATTCCTTCAAGACAAACAGCAAATCGGCATCGGCCGGCCCGACACGAAATCTCACTGCACCAGGATCATCTCGGCGCCGCCGGGCAGCAGCTCGGTCACGGACTGAACGTGCTCGGCGTCGGAGAATTGCAGCCGGTATCTGCGGTCGCCGACCCGATAGATCCACTCGCCGTGCCGCTTCTGCTGCGGTTCGCCAAGGAGGCGCTTGACGTCCTCGGCACGCTGGTCGACTCGGATGGCGCGGAACGCCTCCCGGCCCAACGCCGGCGGGGTGTCGTCGCCCGTGCCAACCCTTTTGGGGGAAAACGATTTGCCGGGGCCGCCGATCCAGACCTCTCCGATGCCGGCCTCTTGTTGTGGCTGGTCGAGGCGGAGCGTGAGCACCTGTTTCTTCTGCGTCGGCCGGCCGAAATCGGTGAACACGGTTGCGGTGATCGTGCACGGGCCGACGAGGGTCTGCTGGCGCGAGCCGTAGTAGCGCGCGAAGATCTTGAACGGTCCGGGCATCCCGCGGCGTACCATGTATTCCTCCGGCCCGTAGCCTTGGGTGAGATCGTGCGAGACGAGGCCGCCGATGGTGGTGCGGTTGTGGTTGTAGGCCGCTTCCTCGCCCGACGGCTCGACGACGTGGAGGTCGACGTCGGTGGCGTCGGCATCCCAGGACATCACGATGCGGACGTCGACGTCGAGGTTCTTGATCAGGCGCGGGTCAACGGGGGGCGGTCCGGGTGGATGGGTCCGAGCGATGAGGGCGTTGAGTTCCTCCAAGGCGACGACTTCGATCCCGGGGAAACGGTTGTCCCACTCGCCCATGACCACCCTGGCCAGGAGCGTCGTCGCTTCCGCCGTCTCGCCGTGCTCGGCCAGCGCGAGCGCGAGGTCGCGGTAGCTCTGCGGCTCCTCGGGGCGGAGCCTTGCGACCTTGCGGAGGATGACGATGGCGCGGTCGAGGTCGCGCGCCTGCTGCAGTCGCCACGCGAGCACGCGCAGCAGCGCCGGTTCCTCCAGCTTCAACTCGGCGAGGTTGGTCAAGACGCGAACGCCGACGGCGTTGTCGCCTTCGCGCAGGAAGAGCTCCGCGCAGTCCACGAAGAACGCCGGGCTGGCGGCGTAGCGGGATCGCTGTTCGAGGTAGACCTTATACCGGTCGGCCTTCGCGGCGGCCTTGAGCGCCCTCAAGTATGGCATCGCCGGGTCCCACGCCTGGACGGTGATGGTCGCTCCTCCGGGGGTTGCGTCTTTGAACTTCTCGGCGACCGGTTGTAGCGCTGCCTGCGTGGCTGCGCCGGGGGAAAGGCTGCGATGCTCCGCACTCTTGCGGGCTTGCAGATCACCGGACGCGCCGTCGAGAGTGGCCACGGGCTGCCCGACCACCCCTCCCGGAACCCCCGCCACGACTCCTCCAGGAACGCCTCCCGAAACTCCCCTCGGAATGACCCGCGGAGCTTCTTCAACGGCTCCTCCCTCAACTCCTCCCTGATCTTCCCGCGCGGAACGGGTGCGGTCGGCGGAGGTCATTTCCTCCGGGCGACCGAAATGGACCGGCACCCGGTGGTTGGTCTCCCACCACGCGACCCGCTCGCTCCACATCGCGAGAACACGGTCGATCCTGCCGGCACGTTGCTGCCGTTCGTTCTTCGCGAGGGATGCCACGCGGTCCCGCCATTGCCGGCGCAGATCCGGCAACGAGGCCGGCGGCTCGATGTCGTGGCGGACGTACTGGTCGAGGCGTTCCAGCACGATCAACGAGGTGGCCGGGCTGACGATGCCGAAACGACGGCCCAGCGCCAACAGCTCGTCCTCGTTCGCCTCGGCGCGGACGGCGAGCTGGTTGACGCGCTGAGCGGCCCAGACGCTGGCAAGCAGTTCGCCGCCGGTCGCCGCCTTCCTGGTGAGCGTGAAGACCGGCGACCTGCGGCCGTCGGAGTACTCGAACCGCAACTCCGCCTCCTCGGCGGTGAGCTTTCCGTGAACGCCGACGCGGCCCTGTGCGGCGCCGCCGATGCCCTGCACTTCGGCGATGCCGGTGCCGTGGACCCGAACGAGGCGCACCGGGGGCTGGAAGATGGCGGAGGCGTCGAACCGCTGGAGGTCGATGACCTGCGCGCAAACCTGTCGGAGCAGCTCGCGATCCGCGACCGTCTGGCTGACGATGGCGGTGACGTTCTTGTCGCCGAAGTCTGGAAGCCTCTCGCCGAGCGTGTCGAAGCCGTCGGTGAACAGGAGCCAATCGTGAATGTCGCTCTGGCGGACCTTGGCGGCCGCGGCCGCCAGGTCGGTGCCGCCGTCGTAGGCGATGTCTTTCAGCGCGTCGGGATCGCCAAGCGGGCGGATGTCCTGCGGCCGGTCGCGGAAGATGAGGACGGAGGAGTTCAGGCCGAAGCTTCCTCAGCGCGGCGATCTCTTCCTGAAGGTGCCGGCCGGCGCGGCTGCCGGAGGCGTCCCAGGCGATGCCGAGTTTGCGGGGCGCCTTGGCGGACGTCGTGGCGGCAACGTACAGGTCGCTGGCGGCGAAGTAGACGTCGCCGTCGTCGGTGCGTTCGACCGTGGCGATTTGCGCCGGGAGCCTCGGGAGCGCGACCCAGATGTCTTCACCGGGCTGGGCGTCGCGCACCTCGGTCTCGGCGACCCAGAGGTTGTCGAACGACCGGAAACGGAGGTTGCCGAAGCCGCCGATCTCGGGTTTGACGCCGCCCGGCGAAGCCTCGATGCGGATGGTCAGCCTGGCGACGCTTTCGCCGATCGGCATGGGCAGGAAGCAAGCGGCGTCCCCGGTCTTGTCGGAGGAGAGCTCGGCGACGTATCTGAGGCGGACCTTGCGCACGCCTTGGGCGGGGAGCGGATAGATGCGGGTGCGGTAGACGTTGCCGGCGACGTGCTCAACGATGCCGGGGTCGACGCCGCGCCGGACTTCGGTTTCGAACGCGACGCGCGCCTTTTCCTTCTCGACGACGACGCCGTCCACCATCTGGCCGTTGATGTCGAGCGCGTAGCCGGTGACGGTCGCGCCGTCGGGCAACGGGAACTGGAGCTCTCCCTCGAGCTGGCGGACGTTCGGGTTGAAGAACGTCATCGTGGTCGTGGTCTCGACCTGGAGGCCGACGATGCGGGCGCGCACGTCCATCTCGCGAAGCTCCATCGGCTTGCCCGGCTCCTGCGGTCGCTGCGGAACGATCATGCGCGGCGCCATGGGCGGACGCGGCGGCCACGGGGCGGAGAATGGCCACTTGGAGCTTTGCTGTGCGTTGGCGGTCAGGGCCACGAGGGCCAGCGCGGCGATCATCGTCGGCGTTCTCATGTTGTGGGTTCCTTCCTTTGACAGGTACCGGGTCCGCCACGGTTGACCAACCGAATCTCGCGCGGTTCGTTCTCGATCACTCGTCAACTCAGGCGGACCTGGTGCCCAGCACGCTACTCGTTTCCCGCGAGTCGAAAGGTCACGGTCACGGTCATGATGATGCTGACCGGCCTGTCGTTGAATGTCGCCGGCCGGTACTTCCAGCTCCGCAGCGCTTCAACGACGGCTGCGCCGCAGCCGAGGCCGGGTTCTTTGAGCAGGTTGGTGTCGACGACGTTGCCTTGACGATCGATGGTCGCCTCGACGATGACGACACCCTGGAGGCGGGCTCTCCTGGCCAACTCGGGATAGACGGGATCGCGCCGGTAGATGTTCACGGGAAGCACGATGCCTTCGCCCGGACGGACCGGCTTGTCGTCGGCGATGGGCGCCGGCGGTTCCTTCTCTCGGTCAGGGTTGACGCCGCCGACGATGCCGTCCTTGGTTCCGTCACCTTCGCTACCTTCGACGCCGTTGGGATCGCCAGTCGGTCCGGGCGGTACTGCCCTTGGCAGCTGCGCGGGGATCGCCTGCGGTTGAGTCGGCTCGGTCGGAGGCGCCGGGTCGGTCGGCTTCGTGGTTGCACCGTTGGACCCCGGAGGTTTCGGCGGAGCGGGCGGCGGCGATGGCGGGGTGAAGTCCACGAACGCCACCACGACGTCGGGCTGCTCCACCGGCTGCACGGCCCAGAGCTGGCCGACCATGACGGAGCCGAGCGCCACCGCGTGGACGGCCAGGGCCGCCGGGAGCGCCGCGAGCTTCCGCTTCCCCTCCCGCCCCGGGTTCGATGCGATCAGCGTGGTGTCGAACATGACGGCCTCCCTTCGGTAATGTTCCCTGGTCCTGGTCTTTGGACACGCGCGGGAGTGAAACCGAAACCGGGCACGACGGCGGCGATGGGAAGCGGCTTCCATCGCCGCTCGTCCGATCCGACCTTCCCCCTTTCCCGCCTTGTGGTTTTCTTTTCCCGCCGTTCTGTGTCTAAATGACATGGGTACCGTGCAAGCACTGCCATCGGTACGAACGGGCGGGCAGGAGGCGCGAAGGGTGGAGGCGGCGGACGAACCAGCGCTGCTCGCGGCCCTTGCCGAGGGCGACCGGTCGGCGGCCGAGGCGCTGGTCGACCGCACCTACCGGAGCGTCTACGCCCTGCTGTGCCGGCTAGCCCATGACCCCGACCTCGCCGCCGACCTCACGCAGGAGACGTACCGCCGGGCGTGGGCGGCGATCGGGTCGTTCGATGGGCGGTCGCGGTTCGCCACGTGGCTGTACCGCATCGCCACCAACGCGTTCCTGAATCACGTCCGCCGCCCGCACGCGGTGGTGCCGCTCGACGAGGAGCTGGGCGCGACGCTGCCCGACGGCGCCCAGCGCCAGGACGACGAGGTGATCGAGGCCCAGATGCAGGACCGGCTGCGCAAGGCGGTGCTCTCGCTGCCGGAGGAGCTCCGCTTTACGGTGGCCGCAAGGTTCTGGGCCGACGCGCCGGTCGCCGAGATCGCGAAGGCGGACGGGATCAGCGAGGTGGCCGTACGAAAGCGGCTCAAGCACGCGTTCCGGCTGCTCGCCGCCAAGCTCCAGGAGGTTGCGTCATGACGAAGCCCACCCAAAGGGAGATCGCGCGGTTGCTCGCGACGCGCGCGACACCGGAGCCGCCGGCCGGCCTTGCCGAACGTATCAAGGCCGAGATCCCGGGCTCGATTCGGCTCGACCGGCGGACGTACCAGCCGGGACGCCGGTGGCTGATGCCTCGGCTGATCGAGGGACTGCACCCGAGCTGGCTGGTCGCCGCGTCCGTGTTGCTGGTGGCCGGGATGGGGATGATGGCGGCCCGCATCCCGTCGCAGCCCGACGACGTGTGGAAGTGGATGGCGCTCTCCGGCGTCGTGCACATCGACGACATCGTGGTCACGGCCCCGGCCCCGGCGGAGCCCCAGGGGATCGCGGTCGCGATGGCGCAGCCGCGCGCGTCCAAGGGGTTCCGGATCCCCGTCCCCGCGCGGCAGAAGGTCGCCTCCGCTTCCCGCAACGCCGAGGGCGCGGACGAGCTGGGTCTCGTGGCCAAGGACGCCGAGAAGGTCCCCGCCGTGGCCCAGCCCGAAGCCGTCGCGATGGTCGCGGCCCCGCCGACCGGAGCGATGGACCTCCGAGTGAGCGACGGGGGGGAGGCACTTCCCGGCACGACGATCACCGCAACCCGCGCCGGCGCCCCGGAGCAAGGCGCACGCGCCGCCGTCTCGGACGCCGCAGGCCATGCGTCGCTGCGGGGTCTTCCCCCCGGCGCGTACCGCGTCCGTTCGGAAGCGCAGGGGTTCGAGCCGGCCGAGAAAGGGGGCAAGGTCGCCGCCGGCGCCACCTCCGAGGTCGGCGTCACGATGCCCAAGGCCAAGATGGGCGAGGAGGTCACCGTGGGGGGTGCTGCGCCGGTCGCCTCCACCCCGGCGCAGGCCGCCGCAGCGATGAGCCGCCCGAGTCGTGTCCAGGCGCAGGACGGCGTCGGGAAGGAGGAGAACGCGGTGACGGTGGTGATCCTCGACGAGGCCGAGCGGCCGTGCGAGGGCGTCACGGTGACGCTGGAGCGCCTCGGCCATGGAGCGATCGAGACGCGGACGGCGAGGACCGATGCCGGCGGGACGGCGACGTTCCGGGGCGTGCCGCCGGCGAGCTACCGCGCGCTGGCCGCGGCGCCGTCGATCGCGCCCGCGCAGGTCATCGTCGCCGTGGCCTCCGAGCGGGCATCTACGCGCGTCGAGTTGCACGTCCGCGCGCAGTCAAGGCATTAGCCGTCTCGTGGATTTCGGCAAGATCGCTTCCCCCACCGCCGCGCCGGCGCGGTGCGCCCGCTCGCGGGGCTCCACCGCTGCGCGGCTCCTCGCGAGGAAAGTGTTCTTCCGCCCCTTCGCGAGTCTCTCAGCCCCGGGGGCGGAGCTTGAGGGAGCAGCCGATCGACTTGGTCTCCGCCGCGACGATCGGCTTGCCGGCCAGCAGCGCGTCCGCGGCGTCGGCCAGGTAGTGATGCTCCACTTTCGCCGCGTTCTGGGCGTTGTCGTCGATCGTGCCGTGGTACACGAGCTTGCCGGCGCCGTCGAAGAGGAACGCCTCGGGCGTGTGGGTGGCGCCGAACGCCCGCGCCACGTCGGAGGTCGAGTCGACGACGTAGGGGAACGTGAAGCCGCGCGCCTTGGCGCGCTTCACCATGTCCGCGTAGTCGTCGCCGGGGTACGCCGCCGGGTCGTTGGAGTTGATCGCGACCACGCCGATACCCTTCCCCGGCAGCTCGTTGCCGAGGGCGGCGATGCGCGTCTCCCAGGCCTGGACCCAGGGGCAGTGGTTGCACGAGAAGATCACGAGCGTGCCCTTGGGCCCGGCCACCCCGCCCAAGGTGACCTCCTTGCCGCTGACCGACTTCATTTTGACGGTGGTCATCGGCATCGTGTCGCCGAGCTGGAGCGCACCCGCGACCTGGACCGTGGCCGCCAGCACCAGAGCCGCGACCGTGACAACGTTGAACCTGCTTGCCATTGGACGTCACCCTTTCCTTTGCCGGAGTCGATCGCTCACGACCCCAGCAGCTTGTTCACTCTTTCGAGGAGCTTGTCGTAGGTCGCCGGCCCTTCCCAGAAGTCGCGCAGCGTTCCACTCCGGTCGTAGACGAAGGTCGCCGGAAGCGAGCCCGACCAGGCGGGGTCCAACCCGTTGATGAACGGCATGTCGCTCTCGTTCTTGAGGTACGTCGTGAAGTCGACGCCCTGCCGGGCGAGGAACGAGCGCACCTGCGGGAGCTCCTTGTCGAAGTCCGCCGAGACGAGGATGAGATCGAGCCCCCGGGCGGCAAGCGCGCGACGCAACCTGAGCAGGTCGGGGAACTCCTGCCGGCACGGCTCGCACCAGGTCGCCCACACGTTGACCAGGACGACCCGGCCGGCGGCCCCCCGGATCATATGGCGCAGGTCCGAGGCGGTGACGCGGACTACGGCCGGTTGGGCGACAGGCCGCCGCGACGTCGCGGCGGCCGGCGCTGCGCCGGCAGGAGATGCGGCGGAGGAGACCCCGGATACCCCCACCGCGAGCACGATCAGGCACGCCGCGAGGCGGCGACCGCAGTCCCCCCGTGTGCGCCGTCCCATCGCCACGCCCCGTTCCAGGCTGGCGCCGGCGAGCTGTCTCGGTTTCGGCATCGCTCCGTTCTCCATACCGGAAGACGCCAACGCGGCGGCCGGCTGGAAAATGCCGCCTCATACCAACGTGCTGTCGGTCCTAGAGGAACGGGGGTCACTGCGAGGAGTGAAGCGACGAGGCAGCGCCGTCGCCTCACGTGTCACTGCGCGCGCCTCCTCGCGATGACCGTCCCTCTCTCTGTCTTTGCGAGCCACGCCGCGGGCGGGGCGAAGCAATCTCGAGGCCTCAGGAGGGCGACGGACATCGGGTTAGGGACGGGATTGTTCCCCCACGCGTGCGCCGTGCGCCCGCTCGGGGCAGGCTCTGTCCCGAGCGCGGCAGGACTTTCCGCGATGACCGTGGCTGGGCGGCGGCGTCCTGTCAAACGGTCTGCGAGGGCCACTGCGGGCGAGGTCGCTCTCAGGCCGACGGCTGTGGGCGGGACTGTTTCAGGAGTTGGACCGTCCCGGTCAGCTTGGCGCGAAACTCCGAGAGGCGCTGCGCCAGCTTCACCTGGCCGTCAGCCGCGAGAGTCTCGGCGGTTGCGTGCAGCCGTTCGGCAACCTCCGATGCAAGCTCGATCGCGCCGTCTCTTTCCGCCTCGGCAGCGGTGCGCGACTCGGGTGCGGTGTCCGACCTCTTGAGCTGTTCGAGCGCGAGAAGCGCCGCCAGTTGGGCCGCCGCGCCGTATCCGAGCAGGATGGACCACTCGGGAGGCCGCGGGCCCTCCTCGCACCACACCTTCCAGAGCACCTGACGCTCCCACTTGTCGAGGTTCCACGACCTGGCGCCGACCGGCATCGAGAGGGGAAGGTCCTCGTGTCCCCGGAGCTCGAGCAGGTGCGCCGCGCGGTCGAGGAACGGCTTGAGCGTGTCGGGCGGCCCGGCTGGTGCGGTGCCGGCACCAGCCGAGAGGCGGGTTCGACGAGGTCGTTGCCGCGCTCTGACCGGAACCGCCGTCCGCAATTGCGGCGCCTGCCGGTTGCTCCGCCAGAGCCCGCCTCGCCTGGATCAGCGTCGTCGCGAACGCATTGCTGAGCGTCGAGAGGTGCTTCGCGTCTTCCAGGGCGCCGGCGCCAATCGCCCGTTCGGCCTGGGCGCGGAACCCGTCGACGACGCCGGCTGCGAGTGTCACGACTGCCTGCAAGCTCGATCGGGCCGCAGGTCCCGCGCCCGGGCCCGCTCGCTCCAGTTCGTCCAGCGCTGGCAGCAAGGCGAGCTGCACCGCGACACACTCCGGGATCAGGCGGTGCCAGTCGCTGGCGGGCTCCCTGCCTTCGCACAACGACCGCCATAACACCCGACGCTCCCAGGCGCTCAACGACAACGTTCTTCGGCCGAACGAAATCGTGAGCGGACGTTCCTCGTATCCGCGGGCACGAAGAAACGCGGCCGCGCGCTGGAGGTATGGGACGAGCGCCGGGTCGGGTGGTGTCGATGCGTCGATGGTCGCGATGGCATCGCGGCCTTCGCCCGGCGATGGGTCGGAGGGCGGACCGTCGGGTTCGGCCTCCGTCACAGGCGCAGCGCTGCCGGCTCCTGCCGCGCGCAGCGATGCGAGGGTGGCGAGGAGCTTGTTGCGGAAACTCGAGAGCCGCTTCGCCTCGTCGGTCTGGCCGCTGGTGACCATGGCGGCAATGGCCTCCCGCAGCGCCTCGGTATAGCCCGCGGCGACGGCGCGCACCGCGCCCAGCTGCCCCGACGCGGCGCGGGGGTCGACGCAAGATGCGCTCTCGAGCGCTGCCGCGACGGCCAGGTGCAGTCCGGCGCCGAGCGGGATCCAGGCGCCGGGGTCGGACCAGGCGCCGGTCTCATCGCAGAGCACCGACCACGCCGCCTTGCGCTCGTCCGAGGAGAGCGCCAGCGGGATCGGCTCCGACGGGATCGTGAGCGGCCGGTTCTCGTCGCCGCGCGCGCGGAGAAACGCGCGCAACCGTTGCAAGTACGGTTCGAGCAGCTCATGGCGGGCGTCCTGGGGCGTCGGGGCGGACAACCGAACTCCTTCCACCGCGTTCGCGCGACACGGTACGGCGGAGCGAGCCTCAGTATCCGGCACCCCCAGCTTCGTGTCAAAGGGCGAACGGCGACGAGCCCCAGCTCCGGCACAGTTGCTGAACGGAGTCTCGCGCGGTCCATCTCTTGTCCACTGAATCGGACTTGACACCTATCGCTCGGGCACGATGCAGACGTGACCTCGACCTTCCGAACCGCCGGATGCGGACCCGCATGCCCGGTGGTGTGGGAGGGGAGCGGCGACGATCGCGTCGCCGCCCCCTGTCCCGGTTCCACGCATTGCCGGCCGTGACGGTTACAGCCCCAAGCCCAGCGTGCACATTGCCGAGTTGCCGAGGCTGGCCATACCGTCAGACCGCTCTGTCCCCAGCCAGAATCGGTCAATGCGGCTTCATGTGTCCAGGCGCGGACGGCTTGCCGTGCGCATGCGGCTTCGACCCTGCGATCGCGGCGACGCCGTCGCCCGCCGACGTGAACTGGATCAGGTAATCGACGAGTTGATCGGTGGACGGGGATCCGAGACCCGTCGTGGGATCCCAGCCCGGCCCGGCATTGAAGCCCTGCACGCCAGGGGCGGAGTTGTTCCCGCTCGTCACGTCGAAAAAGGAGGCCGAGTAGTGGCTCTTGGCCTGGCCGATGTGGTAGAGCGCCTTGTTGATGAAGCCGAGGTTATATCCGGCTTTCTGG
The DNA here is from genome assembly GCA_963727205.1 of uncultured Acidobacteriota bacterium. Taxonomy (GTDB): domain Bacteria; phylum Acidobacteriota; class Thermoanaerobaculia; order Thermoanaerobaculales; family Thermoanaerobaculaceae; genus RBG-13-68-16. The sequence continues at coordinate 57,398 of CAVSFQ010000045.1, forward strand.
TCGGCAATCCCCAGGATGGCCGCCCACTGGGGCGTGCCGGCGCTGGTGCCGCCGAAGAGATACCAGCTCCCGAAGAGGCGAACGAGCACACCATGCTCGACGGCGGCGTTGTACGACACGTCGGGCACGCCCCGTTGCTTGCCACCGTGGATCGTTCCCTTCTGATACGAGGGTTCGTCGAACACGACGCTGAATCCGCCTCCGGTGGCGCCAATCCCGAGAGCGAACTCGTTCCATGCAACCTCGCCCAGATGGGTCCCGGGAACCGGACTTGTTGCCGGATCGCATCCCAGGGATGTCAGGCAATAGCGTGCCGCGTCCAACTCGGTGCCGCCCACGGCGGTGACCAGCGGGTCACTCGCAGGCGAGGAGACGGCCTGCACGGCCGCTGTGCCGTCGCAATTCGATTGCGCCGCGCCGCTGTCGCCCGATGAGGCGAAGATCGTGATGCCCTTCATCGTGGCGTCCGCGAACACCTGATGTTGCTCGGCGAGGAGGGCCGGATCCATGCAGCTCTCGTTCTCGCCGAAGCTCTGGGAGATGACGTCGCCGAGATCGTTGTCCACCGCGTACTTCGTGGCGCTCAGGATGTCGGCGTCGGAGTTCGATTTTGCGAGGACAAGCGTGATGTTGGCTCCGGGCGCGATCGCATGCGCCCACTCGACGTCCAGCGTGATCTCCTCCGCCCACCCGATGTCGAACGGACCCAGGCCGTCGGGCGCGACCTGCGTGAACGTGCCGAGGCTGGAGTCGGGCGGGCCGCCGAGCCCGTTCAAGCTGGGTAGACTGTAGAAGCTGTTGAAGTCATTCAGATCCCCCACAAGGTACGGGTCCTGGAAGGCGTCGACGATGACGATCGTCTTTCCGCTGCCGTCGAGGCCGGCGCTGATGAGCGTGTCGATGTTGTAGGCATGCCGCATCTGATAAGGGTCGTAACAGGTGACGCCTGGGCTGAGGCCGACGATCTGGCAGGTGAAGAGGCCGTAGTTCGGGCCGGTGGCGGCGGCCGGTATGGCTTGCGGGCCGACCTTGAGGAATGGCGACGCGGAGGAGCCTGCACCGGCTGCGCCGCCGGGCGTCGCAACGAGGCCGATCATCAGAGCCGCTGCGAAAGCGGATAGAACGTTGTGAGTTCTCACGCGAGTCCCCCTTTTCTGGGTTGAGATGGTTGGCAACTCAGTCGTTGTCCTAATGGTCGGATGAGCCAGTCGAGAAGCCAAAGCCGGATAGCGCACCTCCTTCAGACGATCTACGCCGCCCGGAATTTCCCGGAGTTCAGAGAGTGGAGACTCCCTTTCTTCTGTTGAGGTTGAGACACATTCTTTTTCAATGATACGCGTGGCCAGGGTAAAGTCAAGGCCTTCTTGAGGCGGGCGGCGGGCGATCAGCAGGGGTGGCGCGGGGGAAAGAGGTACCAGGTTCGGCAGGGTTGGTGAAGCGAACCTCGCGCGGTTCATCTTGTATCGTCTTTCATGTCAAATGACTTTGGGTTCAGAGCTGGAGCTCTTGCGGTCATCGCGAGGCCCCCGAGCGCAGCGAGGGGACCGTGGCGATCTCGAAGTGCAAGGAGAGGGCGGTGGACCGCACGGTTGTGAACGGGGTTGCTTCCCCCACGCGGGCGCTGCGCGCCCGCTTGGGGCAGGCTCAGCTGCGCTCGTCGCAATGACAGTGATTCTTCGACGACGGGAGGTGCACCGGTGTCGGTCCCCACGCCGGCGTGCTCGGGGCCGTCCGCCGTGCCATGGCTTCGCCCGGTTTCCTCGCGCGCCCTGAAGACCGGGCCCGACCGGATGCGGCTTGATCTCTGGGTCACTCACCCACCTGGACCGGTTTCTCCATCTTGGATCGCCATGGGAGGACTAACATGAGGAGTGGTATCGCAACCAGTACAGGCCACCCGCGGGAGGATGTCATGAAGACCGTCATCGTGCTTTCCGCAGCGATCCTCGCGGTCGGCTGCACCAGTAGCGGCGGCCCCAAAGCGAGCGCGCGCGCCCAGGCGAGCGCCGCCGAGAACGAAGCGGCCCTCGCTGCGGCGCTGAGCGGCAGGGTCGCCGGCTCGCCGCAGGATTGCGTCAACCAGGCCGCTCTCGGCGGCAACAAATCCTACGGCAGGGGCGTCATCCTGTTCGGCGACCGCACCAACGATGTGGTCTATGTGAACCGGCCGGCGACCGGCTGTCCCGAACTCGACGCCGGGCGGGCGCTCAAGACCCGGAACACGACGGCGCAACTTTGCCGCGGCGACATCGTCACCGTATTCGACCCGGTCGGCGGCATCGAATACGGCAGCTGCAGCCTCGGCGAGTTCACGCCCTACCGCCGCGCTCACTAGAGAGGAACGGTCCCTCGGACGGTCTGGTCCGGAGCGTGAACGAGGCTGCAGATTTGGAACGTCGGTCGCTGTCTCAAATAATTCTCTTATCAGATTGGGTTTGTCGCCGCCTTGACGGCGATGTTAAGATCCCGCCGGCTTGGGTGTGCCACGTGTTTACCCCCCAGGGCACGAGCATCACACCGAGTCCGACGGGGGTCACTTCATGGACGTCATGAGGATCACAGTCGTCTGGACGCGTGCGGTGGTACTCACCGGCGTCGCGCTGGTCGCCGGGGCCGGGCCCGCACGTGCAGCCGCGTCCGCGGTGTCGCGGGCCGCCGATACGCTCCGGGAGCAAGACCCGGGTTCGTTCAAACCGGTTTCGCCGGCCGACCACGCGCTGGGCCGCATCGAGATCCCGCGCGTGGGCGTTTCGGCGCCGATCCTGGAGGGCGTGGACGACCGCACGATCCGGCGGGCCGTGGGGCATTTCCCCGAGACCCCGCTGCCGCCCGATGCCGGCAACGTGGCGCTCGCGGCGCATCGCACGACCCTGTTTTACGGCCTGCGCCACATCCGCATCGGCGACACGATCACCCTCACCACGCCGAAGGGCGCGTTCCGCTACACGGTCGAGCGCACGTGGGTGGTGGACCCCGCGGACGTGTCGGTGCTCGACGCTTCGACCGACAAGATCCTCACGCTGGTCACGTGCTATCCGTTCGACTACGAGGGCTCCGCGCCGAAGCGGTTCATCGTCCGCGCCCAGGCGATCCCTGTCGCCCAGCCGGCACCCGAACTGGGAGCCACGGCCTACGCCGCACCGCCCGGGTCCCCGGCCGCACACTGACGGAGCGCGCCGCAAAGAGCGCTGCCGACGCGGCCGTCACCGCAGGTGGGGGTAGAACTCGATCTGGGCGCGCTCGCCGGCGAGCTGCTTGGCGATGAACACGATCTGCCCGGTGTGGTACGCCATGTGCTCGACGGCGTGGAGCAGGACGCCGGCGCCGGTGCGTGTCATGCCCTGAATGGTGTGGACCCGGGCGAGGTCGTCGTCGGAGAGGCGGGCGGCCACCGCCTGGCACGCGGTGACGACGTCGCGCAAGCGGGCGACGAGCGCCGCGCCGTCCCCGCCTTCCACGGCGGCGAACTCTTCGCGGCGATGGCGCTCGAAGGCGGCGCCGCCGAGACCGGCGAGCACCCACTGCGAGAGGTTGCCGCAGAGGTGGAGGAGGAGGTTGCCGACGCTGTTGCAGCGCGCGTTCGGCCGCCACCAGATCTCGGCGGGGGCGAGCAAGCCGGCGCACTGCTCGATCTTGCGCAGGTACTCGGAGAGGAGGCGCCCCTCCTCGCCGGCGAGGGCGGCGTACGTTTCGCTCATGGCTTGAATCCTACCCCCCTTCCAGTCGCAAGGGGACACGCGGGCCTCGAAAGGAGGTCCGCCGGAGGCCGGCCACGGTTCAGCGTTTGCTTTCAGGCCAACGCAGGAACGCCGGTGTCAGTCCCGCGTCGGCTACCCGCTGCCGCGGCGGGGAAACCGATCCGGCGGATCAGATTTTGAAACCCGGGGTGAACACGGAGGACGTCCCACCTCGGTTCGACCGCCGCTTCCGTCAGCCAGACGTCGCGATCCTCGAACGCCCGCTCCAACCATCGCATCGCCTGACCGGTGTCGCCGAGGCCGAGGTGAACCGTGGCGAGATGCGTCGCCGGGACGTAGCCGGCGGCGCCGCGGCGCTCGAGCTCCGAAAGGACCTTTCCGGCCTCGTCGCGGCGGCCCATGGCGCCGTGGCAGAAGCCGATCAGGGCGAGGGTCTCGCTGTGTCCGCCCGAGAAGGTCCGTGCGCTCTCGGCAGCAGCAAGGGCCTCCGCGTAGAGGCCTTGGTGCAGGTACAGCCTGGCGGCGGACACGTGGGCGACCCAGAAGTTCGGGTCGAGCTCGTGCGCCTTGCGGATCAACGGCTCCACCTCATCGTAGCGCCGCGCCTCCAACCGGAAGTCGGCGGAAAGGGCGATGATCAACGGGGCGAGCGGATCGAGCCGCCGCGCGATGTCGATCTCCGCGATGGCTTCGTCGTGGCGGCCGATGTTCGTCAACAGCCGGCCGAGCACCTGGTGCGCTCTCGCGTAGCTCGGATTGCGAGCGATCGCTTTCCTGGCGTACGCCTCGGCGCCGGCCCAATCCCAGTTGTACCAGTGACGCAGACCGGTCATCGCGGTCTGGGCCTCGGCGGAGTCGGGGTCGAGTTCCAACGCCTGCTTCGCCGCCTCTTCGGCTCGGGGGAACGCCTGCCGTGGCTCGGCGCCGCCGGCGATCGGCAAGACCACGTACGTCTGGGCGAGCCCGGCGTACGCAACGGCCATGGTCGGATCGATCTCGGTCGCCTGGCGAAAGTACTCGAGGGCGCGCTCGAGGTCCGGTCGGGTGACCCTCCACAGGTGGAAGCGGCCCTGGAGGTAGGCATCATAGGCGGCCTGGTTCACCAGGCCGCGAACTCGCTCGATGCGCGGCGCGCGCCGGCGTGAGCTTGACCTGAATCTGTTCGGCGATGGCCCGCCCGATGTCGTCCTGGACGGCGAGGACGTCGCTCAGCTCGCGGTCGTACTGCTGCGCCCAGACGTGCGTCTGGTCGCTCGTGCGGATGAGCTGGACGCTGATGCGCACGCGGTCGGCGTGGCGCCGGACGCTCCCCTCGACCGCAAAGTCGACGCCCAGCTCCCGGCCGATCTCGGCGATGCTCTTCCGGGTGCCCTTGTAGCTCATGGCCGAGGTCCGGGCGATGACGCCGAGCCGGTCCGAGGCCAGCCCCCCGAGGTCCGCGATCGTCTCCTCGGTAAGTCCGGCGCTGAAGTACTCCTGCTCGGGGTCTTGGCTGAGGTTCTCGAACGGGAGAACGACGAGCATCACGCGCTTGCCGGACGCCTCGACGGCGTCGTCCTTGCGGGACGGGGACGAAGCCCCCGAAAAGGTCGCGAGGTCGAAGACGAGGTCGCGCATCGACTGGAAACGCTGTGCCGGGTCCTTCTCCAGACAGTGCCGGACGATCTGATCGATTGCCGGCGGGATGCCCCGGCCGGGCCTCCGACAGCTCCGCCGGCTCCTCCTTGAGGGTCGCGGCGATCACGCCGGCCTGGCTCAGGCCGGCAAACGGCCGCCGCCCCGAGATCATCTCGTACAGCAGGCAGCCGAACGCGAAGATGTCGCTGCGCGCGTCCGCCTCCCGCCCCTCGAGCTGCTCCGGCGCCATGTACTGCAGCGTCCCGAGGATCTCGCCCCGCTCGGTCAGCGGCCCGGCAACCGTCTCCCGCGCGGCCGGGTCCACGATGCCGTGGCTCGCCGCGTGCAGCTTCGCCAGGCCGAAGTCGAGGAGCTTCGGCCCGCCCTTGGTGAGCATGACGTTGCCGGGCTTGAGGTCGCGGTGAACGACCCCGTGGTCATGCGCCGCGGCGAGCGCCACGGCGATCTCCCTCCCCAGTTCGAGGGCCTCCTCGAGCGCCAGAGGGCCGCGGGCGAGCCGCGCGGCGAGGGTTTCGCCCTCCAGGTACTCCATGACCAGGTAAGTGCATCCCCTCGTGCTCGCCGACGTCGTGGAGCGTGCAGAT
>CAVSFQ010000046.1:0-103109 GCA_963727205.1 uncultured Acidobacteriota bacterium
GGCGTCCTGGACCCCGAACCCCGAACCCCGATCCCCGGTCGTGTCAGTCGTCAAGCCAGACCTCGTCGCGGAAGGGGAGCAGCCCGGCAGCGGCGGTGCGGCGCAGGAACTCCTGCGCCCCCGCGCGCTCGTCGTCCCCGAGTCGGTACGTCAACGTGTCCTCCAGATACTCCCTGGTGTCGCCCAGCCCCACGCCGTGCTCCCACGCCCACCGCGGCAGCGAACTCCTCCCAGTGCTCGCGGGCGAACGCGAACGAGCGCTCGAGCACCGGGGCGAGCCCTGCCGGTGCCGTTGCGCTCACCCCCCATACGGCAAAGACGAACGGCAGGCCCGTCCATTCCACCCACGCGCCCGCCAGGTCGACCTCGACGAGCCCGGTGCGGCCGCAGACCGCGAGCGCCGGGTCGCCGATGATCACCGCCGCGTCGGCTGCCGCGAGCATCGCCTCGAGCGGCGGGCGGGACGGGACGATCCGGGGCCGGACCCCCCACCGCTGGGCGAGGAGCAGCCGGGCGAGGGCGACCGAGGTGCGCGAGGCCGTGTGCGCCGCGAGGACTTCCACCTGGGCGAGCGGCACTTTGGAGACCAGGAGCACCGACCGGACCTCCTGCCGCGCCGCCACCCCCAACCCGCGGAGGGCGCGCAACCCAGGCATGCCCGCCAGCGCCGCCACCGGCACCAGACCGGCCGCCGCCTCGCCGGCCGCGAGCCGGTCGGCGCACACCGACGGCTCGGCGGTCGCGAAACGGTAGGGAAACGGGGCGGTGATGCCGGCTTCGAGCCCGGCGAGCAGCGGGCGGGCGTTGAGGAACTGCACCCCCACGATCCCCACCGGAGGCGTGGCCGGCCCGGAGGTCATGCGCGAGCGCACAACGAAACAACGTGGTACGTGGTCCGTGGTCCGTGGTCCGAGAGACAAGACCCACGGCCGGACCCGGTTCGGGTGCGGTCCACGGTCAACGGTCCACGGACCACGGCCTTCATGCCTGGCTCATCGAGTCCAGGAAGTCCTTGTTCGTGCGTGTCTTCTCGAGCTGACCCTGGAGCAGCTCCATCGACTCCACGGTCGAGAGCGGGTTCAGCACCTTGCGCAACACCCACACGCGCTTGAGCTCCCACTCGTCGAGCAGCAACTCCTCCTTCCGGGTCCCCGACTTGTTGATGTCGATCGAGGGGAAGACGCGCTTCTCGGTGAGCTTGCGGTCGAGGTGGACCTCCATGTTGCCGGTGCCCTTGAACTCCTCGAAGATCACGTCGTCCATGCGGGATCCGGTGTCGATCAGCGCCGTCCCCATGACGGTGAGCGAGCCGCCCTCCTCGATGTTGCGCGCCGCGCCGAAGAAGCGCTTCGGCTTTTGCAGCGCATTCGAGTCGACGCCGCCCGAGAGCACCTTGCCCGACGGCGGCACGACGGTGTTGTAGGCGCGGGCGAGGCGGGTGATCGAATCGAGGAGGATCACCACGTCGCGGCGGTGCTCGACGAGGCGCTTGGCCTTCTCGAGCACCATCTCGGCGACCTGGACGTGGCGGTACGCCGGCTCGTCGAACGTCGAGGAGATCACCTCGCCCTTGACCGAGCGCTGCATGTCGGTGACCTCTTCCGGCCGCTCGTCGATGAGCAGGACGATGAGGATGATCTCCGGGTGGTTGGCCGTGATCGAGTTGGCGATCGCCTGCAGCATCATGGTCTTGCCGGTGCGCGGCGGCGCCACGATCAGGCCGCGCTGCCCCTTGCCGATGGGGGTGAGGAGGTTCATCACCCGGGAGGTCATGTTCCCCTCGACCTCGAGGTTGATGCGCTCCATCGGGTAGAGCGGCGTCAGGTTGTCGAACAGGATCTTCTCCGCCATCTGGTCGGGCGGCTCGAAGTTGACCGCCTCCACCTTGATGAGGGCGAAGTAGCGCTCACCCTCCCGCGGCGGCCGGATCTGCCCCGAAACGGTATCGCCGGTGCGCAGGTTGAAGCGGCGGATCTGCGACGGCGAGACGTAGATGTCGTCGGGCCCGGGGAGGTAGTTGTACTCCGGGGCGCGCAGGAAGCCGTACCCGTCGGGGAGGATCTCGAGCACCCCCTCGCCGAAGATGAGCCCCTCGCGCTCGGTCTGCACCTGCAGGATCTTGAAGATGAGGTCCTGCTTCCGCATCCCGGCGGGGTTCTCGACCTCGAGCTCGCGGGCAACGTGGGTCAGCTCCGAGATCGACATGTCCTTGAGGGTCCGGATGTCGAGGCGCTGCTTGCCCTCGGTCTCGGCGGCCTCGGCCTCCAGGGCCTCCTCCTCGAGCACCACGGGCAGCCCCTCCGGATTGGCCGCGGCGCTGCGGCGCCGCTCCTTGCCACGACCGCGCTGAACCTTGGTTTCTGCCATGACGGAACTCCCTTGTCTGACCCGAACTCTCTACGCCAGCGCGCCTGCGATGGCGGTGAGGATATCCTTGTGACCCGCGCCGGTGCGGGCCGAGAACGCGAGCGGCGGCACCCCGTCCCCCAGTTCGCGCGCGATGCGCGCCGCCGCCTGCGCGAGCGCGCCGCGGCTCATCCGGTCGGCCTTCGTCATCACCAGCAGGAGCGAAGCGCCCGCCTGCCGGACGAAGCCGACGAGGTCGACGTCGAGCGGAGAGGTCGGGACGCGCGGGTCCACGAGCCCGACCACGAGCCGCAGGCGCTCCTCCTCGAGCAGGTACGCGCTGACGTTCCTGCCCCAGGTCTGGCGTTGCTCGCGTCCGGTGCGCGCGAAGCCGTAGCCGGGCAGGTCGACGAAGTAGCACTGGTTGTTGACCAGGTAGTAGTTGATCGTCCGGGTCTTCCCCGGCGTCTTGGAAACCGCCGCCAGCCGCTGCCCGAACACGCTGTTGAGCAGGCTCGACTTGCCGACGTTGGACCTGCCGGCAAACGCCACCTGCGGGAGGGCGTCCTTCGGACCCTTCCCGTGCTCGGCGACCGTGGCGCGCAGCGTGACGTTCTCGATCCGCACGGGGCTCACTGGTGCGGCACGGCCTCGGGCGCCGGCGCGCCGTCCCTCTCCGTCTCGCCCTGGACGACCGCCGGCAGCGCGCCGTCGAGAGCGACGGGGATCACCTCGTCCATGTCCTTGACCAGGTGGAACTGGATGGCGTTGCGAACCTCCTCGGGGATCTCCTCGAGGTCCTTCTCGTTCTCCTCCGGCAGGATCACCTCGCGGATCCCCGACCGGAAGGCGGCCAGGACCTTGTCCTTGATCCCCCCCACCGGCAATACCTTGCCGCGCAACGTGATCTCGCCGGTCATCGCCAGGTCCTGGCGCACCGGGACGCCCGCGACCGCCGACAGCAGCGCCATCGCCATCGTGATGCCGGCCGAGGGGCCGTCCTTGGGGATCGCGCCCTCGGGCACGTGCACGTGGATGTCCCGGGTCTCGAAGAAGTCCGCCGGGAGCGGGAGCTGCACCGCACGGGCGCGCACGTACGAGAGCGCCGCGCGGGCCGACTCCTGCATCACGTCGCCGAGCTGGCCCGTGAGGGTCAGAGCCCCCTTCCCGCGCATCAGGCTCACCTCGGTGCCGAGGATCTCGCCGCCAACTTCGGTCCAGGCCAGGCCGGTCGCCACGCCGACCTCGCTGCGCTCCCCCGCCTTCGTGATCCGGAAGCGCGGCTTGCCGAGCAGCTCGCCGATGCGTTCCGGCGTCACGACGATCACCGCGCCCGCGGGCGTCTTCTTCTTGAGCACCTCGCGCGCCAGCTTGCGGCACACCGAGGCGATCTCGCGCTCCAGGTTGCGCACCCCGGCCTCGCGGGTGTAGCGCTCGACCAGGAGCGCGACGGCGGCGTCCTCGAAGCTCACCTTGAACCTGGAGAGGCCCTGCTGCTCGATCTGCTTCTTCACCAGGAAGCGTTGGGCGATCTGGAGCTTCTCGACGTGCGTGTACCCCGAGAGGTGGATCGTCTCCATGCGGTCCTGCAGCGCGGGCGGGATCGTGTGGGTGATGTTGGCGGTGGCGATGAAGAACACCCGCGAGAGGTCGTACTCCACGTCGAGGTAGTGGTCCACGAACGCGTGGTTCTGTTCGGGATCGAGCACCTCCAACAGCGCCGCCGCCGGATCGCCGCGGAAGTCCGCCCCCAGCTTGTCCACCTCGTCGAGCAGGAACACGGGGTTGACCGTCCCCGCCTTCTTCATCATCTGGATGATCTGGCCGGGGAACGCGCCGATGTAGGTGCGCCGGTGCCCGCGCATCTCGGCCTCGTCGCGCACGCCGCCGAGCGAGAGGCGCACGAACTTGCGGCCGGTGGCGCGGGCGATGGACTTGGCGAGCGAGGTCTTGCCGACGCCGGGAGGACCGACGAAGCAGAGGATCGTGCCTTTCGTCTTGGTGACGAGCTGCCGCACGGCCAGGAACTCGAGGATGCGCTCCTTGACCTTCTCGAGCCCGTGGTGGTCCGCCTCGAGCACCTCCTCGGCGCGCTTGATGTTGCGGATCTCGCGCGTCGCCTTCTTCCACGGCACGCCGAGCAGCCAGTCGATGTAGTTGCGCGAGACCGTGGCCTCGGCCGACATCGCCGCCATCCCCTCGAGACGCTTGAGCTCGGCGACCGCTTTCTCCTCGACTTCCTTCGGCATGCCGGCGGCCTCGATCTTCTTGGCGAGCTCCTCGAACTCTTCCTTGGTGTCGGTGCGCCCCAACTCGTCGTTGATCGCCTTGATCTTCTCGGAGAGGTAGTACTCGCGCTGCGCCTTCTCCATCTGCTTCTTGACCTTCGCGTTGAGGCGCCGGTCGATGTTCAGCTTCTCGACTTCCATGTCGAGGAGGTCGTTGAGCTGCTGCAGGCGCTCGAGCGGGTTCGTCACCTCGAGCAGCTTCTGCTTCTCCGGCGTCGCGACCGGCAGCGCCGCGGCCAGCGTGTCGGCGAACAGGTCGGGGTCCTCGGTGCGCAGCTCGGCGAGCACGCCCTCGACCCCGATCTGCTGCGACAGGCGCGCGTACTGCTGGAAGAGGTTGGTCAGGTTTGCGAGGTACCGGCTCACCTTGGGGTCCGCGACCGGCTGCGACGGGAGCAGCTCGACTTCGGCCTCGTACCCGGCCCCGGGGCGCTGGTGGATTTCCTTCCACCTTCCCCTCATCACCCCCTCGACCCCGACCTTGATCGTCCCGTTGGGGAACGTCACGTGCTGCAGGATCGTGGCGACGACGCCGACCGCGAAGATGTCGCCTTCACCGGGCTCGTCCTGCTGCGGGTCGCGCTGGGCCACCAGGAAGATCCGTTTGTCGACTTCCTCGAGGGCGCGTTGCAGGGCGGCAACCGAGGCCGGGCGCCCGACCACGAAGGCGGACTTCATCCGCGGGAAAACGACCATGTCGCGCAACGGCACGACCGGAAGCGTTTGCATGTTCGACTCGCTCATGACGACCTCTCAAGAATCCTGGGAAGAAGGACGGAAAACGGCGCGGGGCGCTGCCCGAGGCGGCTTCAACCCGCCTTGCGCATCGAGGCGAGCGGTGCCACACGCCGTTCGACTACCTCGCGCGTGACGACGATCTCGGTGACATCGGAGCGGGACGGGACCTGGTACATGACATCGAGCATCAGCTCTTCGAGGATGATCTTCAAGCCTCGCGCGCCGACCTTGCGCGAGATCGCGTCGTCGGCGATCGCGGTGAGCGCGTCGTCGGTGAAGCGCAGCTCGACCCCCTCGAAGGAGAGCATCGTCTCGTACTGTCGCACCAGGGAGTTCTTCGGCTCGGTGAGGATGCGGACCAGGGCGTCCCGGTCGAGCTCGTGCAGGTTCGCGACCACCGGGACGCGGCCCACGAACTCGGGGATCATCCCGAACTTGATCAGGTCCTCGGGGTGGACGAGGGACATCAGTTCGCTGGCGGAGCGTTCCGCCGGCGTGAGGATGTGGGCCTGGAAACCCATCGACTTCTGGTTGAGGCGGCGGGCCACGATGTCCTCGAGCCCGACGAACGCGCCGCCGCAGATGAACAGGATGTTGCTGGTGTCGATCTGGATGAACTCCTGGTGCGGGTGCTTGCGCCCGCCCTGCGGGGGCACGTTGGCCACCGTTCCCTCGAGGATCTTGAGCAGCGCCTGCTGCACCCCTTCGCCGGAGACGTCGCGGGTGATCGAGGGCGAGTCCTGCTTGCGGGCGATCTTGTCGATCTCGTCGATGTACACGATGCCGCGCTCGGTCCGCTCCCGGTCCCCGTCGGCCGCCTGGTACAGGCGCAGGAGGATGTTCTCGACGTCCTCGCCGACGTAGCCGGCTTCCGTCAGGGTGGTGGCGTCGACGATCGTGAACGGGACCTCGAGCATCCGGGCGAGCGTCTGCGCGAGCAGCGTCTTGCCCGTTCCAGTCGGTCCGATGAGCAGGATGTTCGACTTCGAAAGCTCGACGTCGGGGCGCGTGGAGTGCGACAGGTAGTCGATGCGGCGGTAGTGGTTGTACACCGCGACCGCCAGCTTCTTCTTGGCGGGCTCCTGGCCGATCACGTAGGAGTCGAGGAACGTCTTGACCTCTTCCGGCTTGGCCAGCGAGCGGCGGGACTCGCGCGCCTCGCGGGCGCGGTCCTCCGCGATGATGTCGAGGCAGATGTCGACGCACTCGTCGCAGATGTACACGTTGGGGCCGGCGATCAGCTTGCGCACCTCGCGCTGCGACTTGTTGCAGAAGCTGCAGCGCAGCAGCTCGGACGAGGTTTCGCGAGTCACCATACCCTAGGCTCCACGGGCCATTCTACACCCTGCCACGGTAACCCGCCCGCGCAACTCCTATTCCCTGTGTTCGATGACCTTGTCGACCAGGCCGTAGTTCCTCGCGTCGGCCGCCTCGAGGATGAAGTCGCGCTCGGTGTCGGCGAAGATCCGCTCGAGCGGCTGGCCGGTGTGCAGCTGCAGGATCTCGTTGAGGCGCTGGCGAAGCCGGAGGATGTCCTTGGCGTGGATGTCGATGTCCGTCGCCTGGCCGCCCAGCCCGAAGAGCAGCGGTTGATGCAGCAGCATCCGGGCGTGCGGGAGCGCGAAGCGCTTCCCTTTGGCGCCGCCCGCGAGCAGGACCGCAGCCATCGAGGCCGCCTGCCCCATGCAGATGGTCGCGACGTCGGGCTTGACGTACTGCATCGTGTCGTAGATCGCGAGCCCGGCGGTCACCGACCCCCCCGGCGAGTTGACGTACAGGTAGATGTCCTTCTCCGGGTTCTCCGCCTCGAGGAAGAGCATCTGCGCGATCACGACCGAGGCCTCGTGGTCGTCGATCGGTTCGCCGAGGAAAATCACGTTGTCCTTGAGCAGGCGGGAGAAGATGTCGTAGGCCCGCTCGCCCCGGCTGGTCTGCTCGACGACCATCGGTATCAACATGCCGTCACCCCCCCTGGGCCCAGCCCCCGCGTCGCCGCCGCCGGACGCCATGGTCTCACGCTCCGGCGGCCGGGACACTTCCCCAGCACGGAGTCCACCGCCCGCTCGCGCCGCAGGAGCGCGCCCACGCGCTCGAGCCCGCCGCCCTTGGCGAGGTTGCCGCGCAGCTCCGCGAACGGCACGCCGAGGCGCTGCGCCTGGTGCTCCACCTCGTGGTCGACGTCGGCGGGGGAAACGGTGATCCCGAGCGATTCGGCGAGCGCGTCGAGCAGGATCTCGGCGCGCAGCCGCTGCTCCACGCGGCCGCGCATCTCGCCCTCGAGCTTCTCCCAGTCCACCTTGGCCTGGTCGGGGTCGATCCCGCGCTGCGCCAGCGCCTGGGCGAACTCGACCAGCTCCTTGCGGGTGTCGTCGCGCACCACGCCTTCCGGCAGGTCGAGCGTGTGGCCGCCGGCCAGGTGGGTCACCAGCGCCTCCCGCCAGACGTCGCGGCGGCGCTCCGCCATGCTGATGCGCAGGCGCTCGCGGACCCGTTCGCGCAGGACCTCGATCCCGCCCGTGATCCCCAGCGACGTGGCGAACGCCTCGTCCACCTCGGGCAGGCGCTTGCGCCGCAGGCTCTTGATCCGCACCTTGTAGGCCACGCGCTTTGCGGGATCGGGCCCTCGCCCCCCTCCTCGCCGGCCGTGCGCTCGGCGGTGACGGTGTCGCCGACGGCCTTGCCCGCCACCGCGGCCTCGATCTCGGGGTAGACCTCGGAGCGCCCGAGCTGGAACAGCGAGCGGTCCTCGTGGAACGCCTCGCCGTCGCCGTCGGGGAACTCCCCGTCGACCTCCGCCTCGACCAGCATCCCCTCGGCCGCCGGTTCGCCCGCCACCGGCTCCCAGGCCGCCTGGCGCTCGCGCAGCTGCTCGATCGCGCCCGGCGAGCTCGTCGTCGCCGGGCTCGACGTCCGAACGGCGGCGGCTTGAAGCCGTCCAGGGACGGCAGCGTCACCGCGGGGTAGACGTCGAACTCCCCCTTGAACCTGTACTCGCCGGATTCGAGCCAGCCCGACTCCTTGATGCCGAGCGGCGAGGCGGGGCGAAGCTTCTCCTCGCGTCCTGACCTGGTCCCACGTCGCGCCGCGTCAGGTGCTCCTCGAGGTCGTCGCGGATCTCCTTGGCGTAGCGCCGCTCCACCAGCGCGCGGGGCGCCTTGCCCTTGCGGAAGCCGTCGATGCGCGCGCCGCGCAGCCAGTCGCCGAGGACGTGTTCGCGCTCGGAGCGCACCTCCTCCGGGCCGATGGTGGCCGTCACGACGACCCGGCACGGGGTGGCGCGTTCGATCTCATAGCTCATGCTTGCTCCTGATGGTGCGAAAGGGGGGACTCGAACCCCCATGGGCAGCGCCCACGAGATCCTAAGTCTCGCGCGTCTACCGGTTCCGCCACTTTCGCGGGACGGGAATTGGTGAGCCGCGTAGGAGTCGAACCTACAACCTAGGGATTAAGAGTCCCTTGCTCTGCCAGTTGAGCTAGCGGCCCACCCGCTCCAAACATCATATCGTCGCTCGGGCTCCGGCGCAACCCCCGGGCGCGGCTGCCGGTCGCGGCGGGCCGGTCCGCGGCACGAGAACCGCGCGCACAGCCGCCAGCACCGCGGCCGGGTCGAGGCCGTCGAGGCCGGCGCCTGCCGCGTCCTCCGGCCCGGGCGCGCACAGCACCAGCGCCCCCCCGACCGGCGCCGTCCGCGCCGGTGCGGTCGGACCGAACAGCGCCACCGTCGGGCAGCCGACTGGCGGCCGCGAGGTGGGTGAGCCCCGAGTCGTTGCCGACCGCCGCATCGCAGGCGGCGAGCAGCGCCGCGATCTCGTCGAGCGCCCACGCGGTCGGCGCGATGCGGGCGCGCGCATCCGCCACCAGCGGCGCGGCCACGCGCTTCCTCGCCCGGTCCCACGACAACCACGGGAGTGACGCCTGCCGCTTCCAGCGCCCGGGCGACGGCGACGAAGTGGCCGATCGGGTAACGCTTGGCCTCCAGGCCACAGGTCGCAGGCAGCAAGGCGACCATGCCGGGCAGGTCGGCCGAGCAGCGCCCTCTGCCGCAACCCCTGGCGCCGCAGGTGGTCGGGGAGTGGGAGGCGGAACGGGACCGCCGCCGCGCCCGGCAGGCCGAGCCGCGCCAGCGCCTGGTCGAGGTCGTGGCGCTGGTGCCGGGAGCGCACGACCTCGAACGTCGCCAGGCCCAGCGCCGCGGCGCCGCGCCCGCGGCTCGCCAGGCGCACGGGCGCCGCCGCCCCGGCCAGCAGCAGCTTGGCGCGGGTGCTGTGACGGGCCGTGAGCGCCACGTCGAAGCGGTGCCGCAGCCGCCGCCGCGCCCACGCAGAAACCCACGCCCGTCGGGCGGGCGATCGCGTTCACGCCGAGCAGGCGTGCGAGCGGCGCGTGCGCGGCCGGCAGCAGCGCCGCCGTCTCCCCCCCGCGGTTGGCGGCGCGCAGCGCGGCCAGCGCCGGCAACGCGTGCACGAAATCGCCGAGCCAGTTGGGCAGGTCGACGAGCATGCGGGCGGGGAGAGCGCTCATGGCTGGTTTACGGAAGCGCGCGGCGGCGCGTCGTGGCTTCCCAAACGGCGGCCCACTTGAGAAACGTCCCGTACGCCATGAGCACCGCGACGACGAAGCCGGCGCCGCCGTCGAGGAAGCCGAAACGGACGACGAACGACCGCACGAAGCGCCACTCGGCACGCGCGGCCGCGCCCACCACGGTCGCGCGGCGGCGGTTCGCGACCAGCTCCGCCGCCCCGCGCAGCGCGTAGTCGTGGAGCTTCGGCAGGTACTGCGGGAAGCGACCTGAGGGTGTGGTGCTCGAGGGCCCCGGCCAAGCGTCCGACGGACGCCGCCGTGACGGCGCCGTGCACCGCCCGCTCCGCGAAGCGGGCCCGGCGCCGGTCGAACAGCCGCACGATCCGGTCGCCTCCCCAGTCGCCGAACCGCAGCGGGCGGCCGAACGCCAGGTTGGTGCGCTTGACCGAGTACGCCGCATGGGCCGGCGACGCGAGCGCCCGGCCGATCGCGTCCCGCAGCGCGGGGCTCACGCGCTCGTCGGCGTCGAGCACGAGCACCCAATCGTTGCGGCAGCGCTCGGCCCCCCAGTTGCACTGAGCGGCGCTCGACGAAAAGGCGTGCTCGAGCACGGCCGAGCCGGCCTCGACCGCGACCTCGCGGGTGCGGTCGCCGGTCCGCGGGTCCACGACGACGACGACCTCCGCGGCCCACCCGGCGACGCTGGCGAGCGCACCCGGGAGTTGGTCCTCTTCGTCCCGGGCCGTCACGAGCACCGAGACCGGGGCACGTCACGGCCGCTCGCCCTCCTCGACGCGCACCCTGCGGACCGCGAGCGCCTTGCCGGTGGCCTCGTCCACCTCGACCACGGCGCCGCACAGGGCTCCGCCCCGGGTGGCCGGCTCGAGGGCGCGCGGGGTCGCGAGCAGGAACCTCTCCAGCACGGCCTGGGGCTTGAACCCGATGACCCCCTCGTACGGGCCGGTCATCCCGACGTCGGTGAGGGCCGCGGTTCCGTGCGGCAGGATGCGCTCGTCGGCGGTCGGCACGTGGGTGTGGGTCCCCAGCACCGCGCTCACCCTGCCGTCAAGGTGCCAGGCCAGAGCCTGCTTCTCGGAGGTCGCCTCGGCGTGGAAATCCACGATCCTCACCACCGTCTGGCCGCCGACCTCCTCGAGGATGCGGTCCGCGGTCCTGAAAGGGCTCTCCATCGGCGTCATGAAGGTGAGCCCCTGCAGGTTGAGCACCGCGACCGGAACGCCGCCGCGCGAGGCGACCGTGCACCAGCCCCGGCCGGGGTTCCCCGCCGGGTAGTTCGCCGGCCGCAACAGGCGCGGCTCGGCGTCGAGGAGCGCCGCCGTTTCCTTCTTGTCCCAGATGTGGTTCCCCGACGTGAACACATCGACCGGGAGGCGCCTGAGCTCGTCCCACACCGACCCCGTGAGCCCGAACCCGCCGGCGGCGTTCTCGACGTTGACGACCGTGAAATCGACCTCGAACTCCGCCTGAAGACGGCGCAGCCTCTCCGTCACCAGCCGGCGCCCCACCTTGCCAACGACATCACCGACGAACAGGATGCGCATCATCTTCGAACCCCCGGGGCCCACGCCGGGGCAAGCATACACGCGGCGCGTCCATTCCCCGGTCCGGCGCCCGTCAGCCCCCCGGGCTGCGGGCGGCCTGTCCCTCGGGCACGAGCGCGGCCAGCGCCGCGGGGTCGAGCAGGGTCGCGACCGGGCCGGCGACCTTGACGACCCCGTCCTCGGCGAGCCGCCGGAAGGTGCGCGAGAGCACCTCGGGTCCGGTCCCGCACAGCGCGGCGATCAACCGCTTGGGCTCACCGAGGCGGATCTGGGCGCCACGGGCGAGCGCGCGGCCGGAACGCAAGAACGCCGACAGGAGGTACGCCGCCACCCGTTCCTCGACGGTGTGGAGCGCGAGCCCCTCGACCAGGTCCGCGAGGCGCCGCAGCCACACCGACATCGAGGCGAGCAGCGCGAGCGCCACGTCGGGCCGGCGGTTGAGCAAGTCGAGCAGGGCTGGACGCGCCACCACGCCGAGTTCCCCGGCGTCGATCACCACCCCGGTGGCGGGGAAGACGCCGGGGCCGAACACGGCCGCCTCCGCGAACGAGGCGGGGGCGCGCACCAGGTGGAGCACCTGCTCGCGGCCGTCGGGACCGCTGCGGATCAGCTTCACCCGCCCCGAGAGGAGCAACGGCAGGAACTCCGCCGGATCGCCCTCGGAGAACAGCAGCTCGCCGCTGGCCACCCGGCGCACGCCGCACAGGCGCGCCACGTCCTCGAGCAGCGCCGGCGGCAGCGCCGCAAACATCGGGATCCGCCGCAACCCCGCCGGGAGGTCGGTCGCCACGATCGCCATTTTGCCAGATACCGCTCTTGACGCGCGCCCTCCGACCTTTGACAATGGCGCGCGCGTTCACGCAGGGGGGGTGCAATGCGAGTTGCCGACGAAACACCGGCGGTTTCCCGCCGGACCGCTTTGAACTGGTTGCTCGGGACCTCGCTGGGCGCGACTCTCGTCGCCGCGCTGTACCCGGTCTTCCGGTTCGTGATCCCGCCCCGTGTCGCCGAGGCGCCGGTCAACCGCGTGCTCGCCGGCAAGCTCTCCGATCTGCCCGACAATTCCGGGAAGATCTTCCGCTTCGGGTCGAAGCCCGGGATCCTCATCCGGACGCCGACCGGCGAGGTGCGCGCCTTCTCGGCGGTGTGCACCCACCTGAACTGCACCGTGCAGTACCGCCCCGACCTCCAGCACATCTGGTGCGCCTGCCACAACGGCCAGTACGACCTGCAGGGGAAGAACATCGCCGGGCCCCCGCCGCGTCCGCTGGAGGCCTACAAGGTGGACATCGCCGGGGACGACGTGTACGTCACCAAGGGAGCGTGAGCGATGCGCGCGCTCGACAAGCTCTGGCAAGCCCTCGACGAGCGCCTCGAGCTCGACCCGATCGTCGAGTTCGTGGCGCACAAGGTGGTGCCGCGCCACCGTCACTCCTGGGCCTACTACTTCGGCGGGCTCACGATGTTCTTCTTCTTCATCCAGATCGCGACCGGGATCCTGCTCTTGCTCTACTACCGCCCGACCGCCGAGGCGGCGTTCGAGAGCGTCCAGTTCATCGTGACGCGGGTCCCGTTCGGCTGGCTCGTGCGCTCCGTCCATTCGTGGTCTGCGAACCTCATGATCCTGTCCGCGTTCGCCCACATGTTCTCGGTCTACTTCATGGGCTCGTACGCCAAGCCGCGGGAGCTGACGTGGTGGAGCGGGTTCGCGCTGCTCGGCCTCGCCATGGGGTTCGGGTTCTCCGGCTACCTGCTCCCCTGGAACCAGCTGTCGTTCTTCGCCACCCAGGTGGGGACCGACATGGTGAGCAAGGTCCCGTTCGCCGGGGCGTGGCTGCTCAAGTTCCTGCGCGGGGGCACCGAGGTGACCGGCGCGACGCTCACGCGCTTCTTCGGCTTCCACGTCGCGGTGCTGCCGATGATCACCGCCCTCGTGCTCGCCGGCCACCTCGCGTTCATCCAGCGCCAGGGGATGCACGTCCCCGCTTCCCTCGAAGAGGAGGCGAAGAAGCGCAAGCCGATCCGGTTCGTGCCCAACTTCATGCTGCGGGAGGGCGTCGTATGGCTTCTGGGCCTGGCGGCGCTCGCCGCTCTCGCCGCGTTCTTCCCGTGGGAGCTCGGCACCAAGGCCGACCCGTTCTCGAGCGCGCCGGCCGGCATCAAACCGGAGTGGTACTTCCTGTTCATGTTCGAGACGCTCAAGCTCCTCCCGGCGCACATGCTCGGGATCGAGGGCGAGCTGCTGGGGCTTGGCGCGTTCGCGTTCGGCGGCCTGGTCTGGTTTCTCGTCCCCGTCCTCGACCGCGCCAGCCGGGTCGGTCGCCGCAGCCGCGCGTTCCTTGCCCTCGGCTGGGTCGTCCTCGCCTATATCGTCGGCTTCACGTTCGCCTCGTTCGCGGGGGTGTTCAAATGACACGCCAGCTCGCCAACGCCACCCTTGCGATCCTGCTCGCGGCCGGCGCGCGGGCCGCGGCGCCGCCGGCCCCCGCCGGCGCGCCCGGCAAGCACGCCGAGGACTCGTGCATCGGCTGTCACGCCAAGCTCGACGATGCGCGCCTGCGCACGCCGGCCGAGTTGGCGGCCGCCGACATCCACCACGCGCAGGGGATCTCCTGCGCGGGCTGCCACGGCGGCGACCCGACCTCGGGCGACCCCGCTGTCGCGATGGACCCGCGCAAGGGGTTCGTCGGCAAGTTCGCCCCGAAGGCGATCCCCGAGATGTGCGGCTCCTGCCACTCGAACGCCGCATACATGCTGCGTTACGCGCCCAACATCCCGACCGACCAGCTTTCGCAGTACCGCACATCCAAGCACGGCCTCGCGCTCGCCAAGGGCGCCACCGACGTCGCCGTCTGCTCCTCGTGCCACGGCGCCCACGGTGTGCGACCGCCGTCCGACGCGCGTTCGCCCGTCTACCCGACGCGGGTCGTAGAGACGTGCGCGCGGTGTCACGCGGACGTCGCGCTCATGAACCGGTACGGCATCAAGGGCAACGAGGTCGAGGAGTACAAGAAGTCCGTTCACTACGCGGCGCTGATGGAGAAGAACGACCTCTCCGCGCCGACTTGCAAGTCGTGCCACGGGGCGCACGGCGCCACACCGCCAGGGGTTGACTCGGTGGCCAACGTCTGCGGCACCTGCCACGTCTCCCAGCTCGAACGCTTCGACCAGTCGCCGCACAAGGACGCCTTCGCCGCCATGGAGCAACCCGCCTGCGAGGCCTGCCACAGCAACCACGCGATCGGGCACCCGCAGGACTCCTGGATCGGCGTCGCCGACAAGCAGGTGTGTGGCGCCTGCCACAGTGCGGGCGACGCCGGCGCCGTCGCGGCGGCCACGATCTCCGGCGCGCTCTCCAAGGCCGCTGCGTCCGAGGCTTCCGTCCGTGAACGCGTCGGGCGGGTCAAGCGCGCGGGGATGCTGATGGACGCGGCCGACATCAAGCTCGAGGAGGCGCACCAGTCGTACGTCATGGCCGAGGTGGAGATCCACACCGTCACCGTCGCCCGGGTGGAGAAGCAGACGCAAGGGGTGCTCGCCGACACCGCCGTCGCCGACCAGGACGCCGCCGCCGCCGAGGCGGAGATCCGCTTCCGCCGCACCGGCCTGTTCGTCTCGCTCGTCGTCATCGCCGTCGCGATGGTCACCCTGATCTTCAAGATCAGGAGCATGGAGCGGTAGGCGGCGCTCAGCCGGCGTCACCTGGCGTCATGGGACGCCGCCAGCGGCGCCCGGCGGGGGCCGGCGTCCGCCGCGGCCATGCCTCCGACGTGGGTGTACAGGGGCGAGTCGATCTCGGGCAGGCGGCGCGCGTACTCCGCGCCGCTCACGCCGCCGCGCCAGTGCCCGGTCGACCCGGAACGCCGCCACGATCCCGAGATACACGACCACGGCCAGGGCGACCGCGAGCGCCGGCCGCAGCCGCCAGCGCCCCGGCTCGACGCGCGGCGGGCACACGGCGAGGCACCCCTTGACCGGGCACGCCGCGACGCAGTCCTGGCACGACGTGCACTCGACCGAGGCGACGCGCGTCAAGGCGTGCACGCGCAGGCGCGCGGGGCAGACCTTCGTGCACTTGCCGCAGTCGGTGCACGTGGCCGGGTCGCGGGTCACCTTGAACGGTGCGAACCGGCCGATGATGCCGAGCAGCGCGCCGTACGGGCACAGGTAGCGGCACCACAGGTCGCGCACGAAGACGGAACCGACCGCCAGCACCCCCAGGACCGCCACCGTGACGCGCGAAGGGCGCGCGAAGAAGAGCAGCATCTTGGTGTCCGCCACGCGGTTATAGGGGCTGTCGAGGAAAGCGCGCACGCCGGGCAGGTCGAGCGCCACCCAGGTCACCCAGAGGAACAGGGCCAGCAGGACGTACTTGAGCGACCGCAGGGGGACGTCGAGCCAGCGCGGCGGCGCCCAGGTGCGGCCGAGGAGCCTCGCGCCCACCCGCCCGAGCGCCTCCGATGCCGTGCCGACCGGACAGATGTGGGAGCAGAACGACTTCGCCACGAGCGCGCTCATCGCCAGCACGCCCACGAGGATCGCCAGGCCGGCCGGGTGGACCGGATGCACCCCTTCCCCGGCGAGCCAGAGCCGCAGCGACATCAGCGCCGAGATCGGCAGGAAGCCCTCGACCCCCGGCGGGCGGGTCGCGTCCGGCGTCCGCCCGGCGGTCTGGGGGAGCGCCCAGAGCGCGAACTGGACGCCGATCACCGCCACCAACACCAGCCACGCCACCTGGCTCAGGCGGCGGGCTTGGATCACCCCGGAGGTCTTGCGTCGGCGCACCATCGCTCCCACCGTCGAAGTTAGGCCGCCCGCCCGCGGCCCGCCTTGACCGCGGTCAAGACCTGACGCTGCCGTGACGTCCGGCTGCGCCGCCAGGGGCCGCCCGGCTGTGGGCGACCAGGACAATGGCGACTCCCGCCAGGATCACCGGCGTCGCCGCCCACTCGACTGCGGTGATCGTCTCGCCGCCCAGCGCGACTCCGAGGAACATCGCGATCACCGGGTTCACGTACGCGTAACTGGTGGCCGCCGCCGGGCGCACCCGCCGCAACAGGAACAGGTACGCAGAGAAGCCGATCCACGAGCCGAAGACGATCAGGTAGGCGAGCGCGAACAGCGGGCGTGGGGCCAGGGCGGATGGGACCTTCTCGCGGAGGGCGGCGCCGACAGCCGCCAGCATGGCGCCTCCGGCCAGCATCTCGGCGGCCGCCGCCATCAGCCCGCTCGGAAGGTCCAGGCGCCGGCTCCACATCGAGCCGAGCGCCCAACTCATCGTGCCGACGAGCAGCGCGGCCGCGCCGGCGGGGCTGGCCCGCAGGCCGCCCTCGAGGCTGAGCAGCGCCACCCCGCCGAACCCGACCGCGAGCCCGACCCACTCCATCCGCCGCGGCCACTGCCCCCACAACCCGGCGAAGAGCGCGGACCACAGCGCCACAGTGGCCACGCCGAGCGCTGCAAGGCCCGAAGCGACCCATTGCTCGGCGACGACCACGCCGCCGTTCCCGCCCAGGAGCAGCAGCCCTCCCACCAGCGCGGCGTTCCTCCACTGCCGCGCGCTCGGCGCCGGGGCGCCGCGCACCCAGAGCGCGACGAACAGGACGCCCCCCGCCGCCAGGAAGCGCGCGCCGGCCATGAGAAAGGGGGGGAGGCCCTCGAGAGCGATGCGGATGGCGAGGTACGTCGAGCCCCAGAGGACGTAGACGGCGAGCATCGCCGCGACGACTCCGAACCAGCGACCGGGCGGCGGACTGGAGTCTGACTTCACCGCGGGATCTTACGCCGGCGGGCGCCGCGGCCGAGCGGCCGCACTCCACTGCGGCCTGCGCCCCGCCCCTTCGGACCACGGACCAGCGGGGGAACCGTCCGCACTCGTCGGCGAACGCGGGCATCCGGGTTGTGTCTGTGAGGCGATCTGTCCCGCTTCGGACGCGACGAACGGCTGCTCGTACCACGGACCACGCTCTTCCGTCGCCGGCGCCCTGCCTCTACAGCTTCGCGGCGACCGCCCTCGCCATGTCGAGCGTCGAGGAGGCGCCGCCCATGTCGTAGGTGCGGACCTTCCCCTCGGCGATCACCCCCGCGACGGCGCCCTCGATCCTGGCGGCCATCGCCGTCTCCCCCAGCCACTCCAACATCATCTTCGCCGCGAGGATCGTGGCGATCGGGTTAACCTTGTACTGGCCCGCGTACTTCGGGGCGGAGCCGTGCGTCGGCTCGAACACCGCCAGCTTCTCGCCGATGTTGCCGGAGCAGCCGAAGCCGAGGCCGCCCACCATCTGGGCGCAGAGGTCGGAGATGATGTCGCCGAACAGGTTGGTCGCGACCAGCACGCCGTACTTCTCGGGGTCCTTGAGCAGCCACATGCAGATGGCGTCCACGTTCGCGTCGTCCATCGCCACGCCGGGGAACTCCTTGGCGACCTCCTTGGCGGTCTCGAGGAACAACCCTTCCGTGGCCCGCACCACGTTGGCCTTGTGGATCACCGTGACCTTCGGGTAGCCGTGCTGCCTTCGCGTACTCGAACGCGGCCCTGATGATGCGCTCGGAGCCCTTCCTCGTGTTGATCTTGCAGGTGATGGCGTACTCCTCCGGTGCGACCGCGGCGAAGTGGGCGAACGGCTTCGAGAGCTGCGCCAGCACGTCGCGGAGCGCGGCGGGCACCGGCGCGAACTCGACTCCGGAGTAGAGGCCCTCGGTGTTCTCGCGGAACATCACGAGGTCGATCGTCTCCTTGAAGTTGAGCGGGTTGCCGGCGTACGCCTTGCACGGGCGTAGGCAGGTGTACAGGTCGAACATCTGGCGCATGCGCACGATCGGCGAGCGGTAGACGAGGCCGGTCCCCCGGAGCGCGGGGGCCAGCTCGGCCTCGGCGGCCTTCACCGGCTTCGAGGTGATGGCGCCGAACAGGGCCGCGTCCACGCGACCGAGCAGGTCGACCGTACGCTGCGGGAACGCGTCGCCCTCGGCGCACCAGAACTCCCAACCGATGTCTCCGTGGACGTACTCGGCGTCGAGTGCCGCGGCGTCGAGCACCAGGCGCGCCGCCTCCATGACGTCGTTGCCGATCCCGTCTCCGGGCAACCAGGCGATGCGGTACGTGGCCATCCTCGAACCTCCTCCAGGGTCGTCGCGTGCGCGGCGGCCGCCCGGACGGGGCGCCGCCTCACTCCGCGGCCTTCCTCACCGACTCTTCGGCAGCTCTCTCGGGGCGGCCCCGTCGTAGGCGGCCGCGCCCTGATCGATCCGGCGCATCGGCTTTTCGCGCTGGCGCTCCTCCAGCACCTGCGCCATCCACCCCGCGGTCCGCGCCAGGATGAAGAAGCCGTTGGCGAGGTCGGGGGAAAAGCCGAGGTCGGCGAGCAGCGCGGCGATGGCGCCGTCGACGTTGAGCGGCAGCGCCTTGCCGCCGGACGCGAGTTCCCGCACGATGGCTTCGGCGATCGCGACGTGCGGCCCAGCCGCGTCGGCCTCGCCGGCCAGCTGCAGCAGCCGGTGGGAACGGGGGTCGTCGGTGTGAACGCGGTGCCCGAACCCCGGCAACCGCCGGCCGGCCGCCTTTCCTCGGCGATCAGGGCCCGCGCCGCCGCCACCGTGCTCTCCCCCGCCTGCGCCATCCGGGCGCCGCGCGCGAGCAGGTGCATGCAGTCCTCGACCGCCCCCCCGTGGTGCTTGTTGACGGCCAGAGCTCCCGACGCGATGCAGGCGTTGAGAGGCGCGCCGGTGGTCGCGGCGTTGCGCACCGCCAGCGTCGAGGGCGGCGTCACGCCGTGGTCGATCGAAGCCACCAGCATCGCCTCTACGAGCCGCCCCACCGAGGCGCCCGGTAGCTCGCCGCGCAGCACCAGGTAGACCGCCTCCCCGAACGAGATGCGGCCCATGAGCTCGTCGAGGCGGTAGCCCCGCACCCGGATCTCGTTCGGCCGGATCGAGGTGACTGCCGTCGCCCACGTGGTGTCAGCCATGCTCATCCCTCCAGGACCTTCGCCACCGCGCCCGGCAGGTCGTCGAACGCGTCCACGACCGTCGCTCCGGCCTCCCGCAGCGCCGCGACCTTCCCCGCGTGGGTGCCGCGGCCGCCCTCGACGATCGCGCCGGCGTGCGAGAAGCGCACGCCCTGGGTCGCGGCGCGGCCGCCGATGAACGCCACCACGGGCTTCGTCACCTCGCCGCTCGCCATCATCTCGGCGATGCGCTCCTCCTGCGAGCCCCCGATCTCGCCGAAGATCGCGATGCAACGGGTGTCCGGGTCGGCCTCGAAGAGGCGCACGACCGCCGGCAGCGGCAGGCCCACGATCCCGTCGCCGCCTACGTGCACCAAGGTGGAGAGGCCGATCCCGGAGCGACTCAGGTAGTAGCCGGTCGAGGAGGTCATCCCGCCGGAGCGCGAGGCGACGCCCACCCCTCCAGGCTTGAACCAGGCGCGGGCCGACTCGGCGCGGCCGCCGATCATGCCCAGCACACCGCGGCCGACCGACAGCACGCCCAGCGTGTTGGGGCCGAGGTAGTTGACGCCGGAACGCTCGGCCGCGCGCGCGATCTCGAGGACGTCCCAGACCGGCACCCGGTCGCCGACCAGCACGGTGAGCGCGATGCCGGCCGCGATCGACTCCAGCGCCGCGTCCCTGACCAGGGGCGCCGGCACGAAGACCACGCTCGCGTCGATCCCGCCGCTCGCCTCGACCGCCTCGAGGACCGTGTCGAAGACCGGCGTCCCGTCAACGCTCTCGCCGCCGCGCCCCGGGGTGCATCCGGCGACGACCCGGGTGCCGTACTCGCGCATCAGCCTGGCGCGCGCTCGGCCCTCCCGCCCGGTGATCCCCTGCACCAGGACCCGCGTGCGTTCGTCCACGAGGATTGCCATCGCTTACTCCAGCCCCCGCGCCCGGCGGTACTCGTCGAGCCCGGCGATCGCGAGGGCGACGTGCCCGCCCCCGGCCCCCAACGCAAGGCAGTCCACCTCGCAGGCGAGGCACTCGGTGCAGCGGCCGCGCGCGGCCTCCTCGCGCGTCACCTTGAGGACCGGGACGCCCTCCCCGGAGAGCGCGAGGATCTGCGGCACGCACGCCGCGACGCACGCTTTGCTCTGGCAGCGGGCGCACACCGCATGGTCGTACGTGATCGAGCCGGTGGGGGTCGCGAAGGTGTACGGCCGCTCGACGGGGCGAGAGCCGCGCCGCGGGGCCTGCCGCGGCGGCGGCGTGAACGCCGCGACGAGCGCGGCCAGCCGGGCGGCGCACGCGTCGACCGGCGTGTCCTTGCCGAAACACTCCACCGGCACCCCGAGGCCTCTCGTGTAGCCGGTCAGGATCTCGATCGCCCTCTCCTCGCCGTTGCCGCCCAGGCGCACGACCGCGGGCACCGCCAGCGGCTCCTCGAGGAACGCCTTGACCAGGCCGCGCGCGGAGTGGAACTGCTCCTGCGAAGCGACCCCGGAGCCGGTGCCGAAGTAGCCGTCCACGCCGGGCTGTGAGAGCAGGATGCGCGCCGCCCGGTAGACCTTCGAGGCCGGCGGGTTCCCCGAGGTGTCGCAGAAGTTGGCGACGGCGAAGCCGTGGCGGGCGAGCGCGTCCATCCCCATCATCGAACCGCCGCCGCCGGCTCCGTGAAACGCGACCACCCGCTCCCCGCGCTCGCAGGCCTCGCGCATCTGGAGGAAGTAGAACGTCCCGCGGTAGTCGTCCTTCTCCACCTCCCACGCGATGCGCTCGAGCGGCGTTGGCGGGTGCCCGAGCTCGCGCGCGACGTCGATCCCGAGTTCCGGGTGGCGGAACACCGCGGCGTCGTCCACCGTGATCCTGCAGTCGAGGGCGACGGCGCGCCCGTCGAGGGTGAACACGAGGGGGTTGACCTCTGCGGCCCGCGCCTCCACCGCCCGCGCCACCGCCGCCAGGCGCACGCACGCCTCGGCGAGGTGACGCTGCTCCTCCCCGTGCACGCCCACACGCCGCCACAGCTCGCGGGCGGCGTGCGCGGGGAGACCCTCGACGGCGTCGAGCGGGAGCTCGGCGACGGACTCCGGGTGCTCGCGTGCGGTTTCCTCGATCCCGGAACCTCCCCGGGCGGAGACCAGCAGCACCGGCCGCCGCCGGCGGTCGTCGAGGATGATCCCGGCGTAGCGCTCCGAAGCGACCGCCACGCGCTCCTCGACCAGCACCTCGGTCACCGCGAACCCGCCGGCACGAGCCGCGAGGATCGCCGCGGCTGCGTCGCCGGCGGCCGCAGCGGAGTCCGCGAACCGGACGAGGCCCTGGGCCTTGCGGCTGGTGGTCCAGGCCTGCGCCTTCACCACCACGCCGGCGCCGAGGCGACCGGCCGCGGCGGCGGCCTCGGCCGCGCTCCTCGCGAGTTCGCCGCGGGGAACCGCGATCCCCGCACCCCGCAACACCTGTTTTCCCTGGAACTCTGCAAGACGCGCCACGAGAGGTCTCCGCCCCTGCTAGGGCCGAAGCACGCTACGCGAAGCTCCCGCCAGGTGTCAAGGCCGTGTCATGGCGCGGCGAAGACCCGCCCGGCCGATCTCCCGGCGGGTCCAGGGTATGATTGGCCGGACGCCGGGAGGAAGCCATGGTGCGCGTGTCCTCGGATCCGGGTTCTTGCTACTTCTACTACCCGCGGCTGGTCTGCGTCGTCGGCATCCGCGACGACGCGAAGGGAACCACCAACTTCGCGCCGGTCACTTGGGCCACGCCCCTTTCCTCGGATCCGCCGCTGTTCGGGATCTGCCTGTCCCCGGCCACCTACAGCCATCAGCTCGTCCTCAAGTCCGGCGAGTTCACGATCAACTTCCTCACCGAGGAGCATGCCGGGCTCGCCGAGACCCTCGGCAAGCTGTCGGGGCGCGAGACGGACAAGGTCAAGGCGCTCGCGCTCGAGATCGAGGCGGGCGAAGCCATCGCAACACCGAGCCTGGCGATCGCCTACGTTGCCGCGGAGTGCCTGCTCGTCGAGCGCCACCACCTCGGCGACCAGACGCTCGTCGTCGGCGAGGTCCAGCGCCTGCACGTCGCCGCCGGCGCGTTCGACGCCGACGGTGTGCTCCGCGTCGAGGCGACGAGCCCTCTGCTCTACCTCGGCAGCAGCCGGTACGCCACGACCACGAAGACCGCGGTCCGGCCCGCGAACCCAAGCGCGGCCCGCTGAACGAGCTCGCGGCGCCGGGAGGCCCGGATCCATCCGTTTCGGCGACGCCCCGCGCCGGGGTATGATGACGCCCGGTTGGCGGGGTTCCAGCGCGGCGCCGGCGTGCGGAGCGGGGTGGTGACATGAGCGACGTGGTGGTGATCGGCGTGGCCGGCGGTACGGGCTCGGGCAAGACCACGGTGGCGGAGGCGATCGTCGCCCGCATCGGCGCGAACCGTATCGCCTACCTCCAGCACGACAGCTACTACCGAGACCTCTCCGGCGCCGACCGCGCGGTGCTCCTCCACCACAACTTCGACCACCCCGACGCGCTCGAGACCGAACTCCTCGCCGAGCACGTTCGCCTGCTCAAGGACCACCGCCCCGTGGCGGTGCCGATTTACGACTTCACCCGCCACGTGCGCACGGGCGAGACCCGCACGGTGGAGCCGCGCGGCGTGGTGCTGGTCGAGGGGATCCTGATCTTCACCGAACCGGTGCTTCGCAAGCTGTTCGACGTCAAGATCTTCGTCGACACCGACGCGGACTTGCGCTTCATCCGCCGGTTGCGCCGGGACCTGATCGAGCGCGGGCGCACGGTGGAGATGGTGATCGCCCAGTACCTCGAGACCGTCCGCCCGATGCACCTCGAGTTCGTCGAGGCCTCCAAGCGCTGGGCCGATCTGATCATCCCGGAGGGCGGCTTCAACTCGGTCGCCCTCGACGTCGTCTGCTCCCGGGTGGAAGCCCTTCTGCAGCCAGCGTGAACCGTTCTGACGGGGCCGGTCACTCGCGCGGCCGGCGGCGGCGCTGGCGGAGCTCCTCTTCCTTGAACATGTACCGGATCGCGTGCTTGTAGATCATCAGGTTGGGCCCCTCGGTCCGGTTGAGCTTGATGCAGTTGCGGTCGTACCACTCCACCCAGCCGTGCAGCTCGGTGCCGTCGTCCAGCATCACGACCATCGCCGTCTTGTTCTGCATCTGCTTGATGAAGTAGTAGTTCTCGGCGTTGGTCTGATCCGGCGGCGCTTGCTTGCGGTGGACCATGCCCCGCATCGGCGTACGATCACCCACCTCCGAAATGGATGGCCGAATGAGCCGACGGCTAGTCAGGGCCTCGTCCCCCGTGCGCTCGAATTCCTTCATTTCATCCCCGTCGTTCCGACTGATACGCAGTATAGCACTCCGTGAGCCTGCTGGAAAGGATACGGACCGCCGGTTCGGAAGGTTTAGGAGGCGGGTCCGGGCCGCTTCCCCGGCCCGCTCTCGCCCGCCTCGTGGGCGAGGCAGCACATCAGGCGCCCGCACATCCCCGAGATCCGGCTGGGGTTGAGCGACAGCCTCTGCGCCTTGGCCATCCGGATCGTCACCGAGTTGAAGCGGGCCATGAACGTCGTGCAGCACAGCGTGCGCCCGCACGGCCCCCACCCGCCGCTCGACTTGGCCTGGTCGCGGACGCCGATCTGCCGCAGCTCGACGCGCCGCCGGGTGCGGCGGCCGAGATCGCGCAGCAACTCCCGGAAGTCCACCCGCTCCTCGGCGGCGAACGTGATCACTACGGTGTCGCGGTCGAGCGGCACCAGCGCGGCCACCGGCCGCATCGGCAGGTTCAGCTCGCGCGCCCGTTCGCGGCAGAAGCGGAGCGCGTCGCGCGCCACCAGCGCGAGCTCCTCGCCGCGCGCGACCTCCCCCGGGGCGGCCTTGCGGACGATACTGCCCGCGGTCCGCTCGCCGCACGCGCGCAGAACCGGGATCTCATGCGCGACGAAGCGGCCCACCCGCTCGCCGTCGGCGCTCGCGATGACATATGACGCGCCGAGCTCCAGCTCGACGCCTTCCCTCAACGTGCACGCCTGACCCGGAAGGTCGGGCGAAAAGGTGATGCGGACGAACTCCCGCCGCGGACGGACGTCGCCGCAGCGCTCCGAGCAGCTCATGGTTGACTCCCCCCGCCGGCCAGTTCCGCGTCGGCCGTGGCGACCGCGGCCGCCTGGGCGGCCCTGGCCCGACGCACGCGAGCCTCGAGTTCCGGGTCGGACAGCGCCAGAATCTGGGCGGCGAGCACCGCGGCGTTGCGGGCGCCCGCCTTCCCCACCGCCACGGTGGCGACCGGGACCCCACCCGGCATCTGGACGGTGGCAAGCAGCGCGTCGAGCCCGCCAGCGACCCCGCCTGGCAGCGGCACGCCGATCACCGGGCGCACCGTGACGCCCGCGGCCACCCCCGCGAGGTGGGCCGCCATGCCGGCGCCGCAGATGAAGACCCGCACCCCGTCCGCCTCGCCGCGACTCACCAGCTCGAGCGTCCGGGCGAGGGAGCGGTGGGCCGACGCCACGTGTGCGCGCCAGCGCACGCTCAGGCGGTCGAGCTCGGCCCCGGTCTCGCGCAGCACCTCCCAGTCGTTCTTCGACCCCATCAGGATCATTACAGGTTCGGTCACGCGAGCCCCCTGCCGATGTCACGGCGGTAGTGCACGCCTTCGAACCGCACCTTGGCGGCGCCCTCGTAGGCGGCGGCCACGGCCTCGGCCATGGTCGCACCGCGGCCCACGACCGAGAGTACCCGGCCTCCTGTGGTGACGAGGCGCCCGTCCTCGAGCGCCGTGCCGCCGTTGAAAACCAGCACGCCGGGCTGCGCCAGGGTATCGCCCAGCCCGCTTATCGGGTCGCCGCGGCGGGACGGCCCCGGGTACCCGGCCGCCGCCAGCACCACGCACGCCGCCGCTTCCCGCTTCCACCCCGCCCTCTGCGAGCCGAGCTCCCCCATCGCCGCGGCCCGCAGCAGCTGCGCCAGGTCGTCCTCGAGCCGGGGGATCACGGCCTGGGTCTCGGGGTCGCCCAGCCGGCAGTTGAACTCGAGCAACTGCGGGCCGGCCGGCGACACCATCACGCCCGCGTACAGCACCCCCCGGTAGGGCCGGCCCTCCGAGGCCATCCCGGTCACGGTGCGGTAGACGATCTCGCGCAGGATCGCGGTCGCGAGGGCGGGCTCGAGTGGGACGGGCGAGACCGCGCCCATCCCGCCGGTGTTCGGCCCTTCGTCGCCGTCCCCGACGCGCTTGTAGTCGCGTGCCGAGGCGAGCGGCAGCACGCTCGCGCCGTCGGCGAGCACCATGAAGGAGACCTCCTCGCCCTCCAGACACTCCTCGACGAGGACGCGCTCCCCGGCGGCGCCGAACGCGCGCTCCTCGAAGCAGCGGACCATCGCGGCCTCGACCTCGTCGCGGTTGCGGCAGACCTGGACGCCCTTGCCGGCCGCCAGCCCGTCGGCCTTGAACACGACGGGGATGCCGATCTCCTTCACCGCCGCCGCCGCCTGGTCGCGGTCGGAGGCGGTGCGCGCGCGCGGCGTCGGGATCCCATGCCGCAGGCAGAACTCCTTGGTGAACACCTTGCTGCCCTCGAGTTCCGCCGCGGCGCGCGACGGTCCGACGAGCAACAGGCCGCGGCGGGCGAACTCGTCGGCGATGCCGAGGACGAGCGGCAGTTCCGGCCCGACGACGGTGAGGTCGATCTTGAGCGAGGACGCGAATTCAGCCAGCTCGACCGTGGCGTCCGCTCCGATCGGGACGCAGGTGGCGATGCCGGCCATCCCCGGGTTCCCGGGGGCGGCGTAGATCTCGTCGATCCCGGACGCTTGGGAGAGCTTCCACGCGAGCGCGTGCTCGCGGGCGCCGCCGCCGACGACCAACGCCCTCAACGCCGGCTCCCGGCCACGAGCGAAGCCTGCAGCAGCGACAGGCAGGCGGTCTCGACCACGTCGCGTGCCGAACAGCCGCGGGAGAGGTCGTTCGCCGGGCGGGCGAGGCCCTGCAGCAGCGGACCGACCGCCCGGGCGCCGCCCAGGCGCTCGGTGAGCTTGTAGCCGATGTTCCCGGCGTTGAGATCGGGGAAGACGAGCACGTTGGCGCGGCCGGCGACGCGGGAGCCCGGGGCCTTGCGGGCCCCGACCGACGCCAGCAGGGCCGCGTCGAGCTGCAGCTCGAAGTCGAACTCGAAATCCACGCCGCGGGCCGCGAGCGCGGCCCCGGCGGCGCGCACCTTGTCCACCAGCGGGTGCTCGGCCGAGCCCTTGGTCGAGAACGACAGCAGCGCCACGCGCGGCTCGCCGCCGACGATCGCCCTGAAGGTGCCGGCGGCGCCCACGGCGATGTCGGCGAGCTGCTCGGGGTCGGGGTCGGGGAGCACCGCGCAGTCGGCGAACACCATCAGGCCGTCGCTCCCCCAGCGCGCGTCCGGGTGCGCCATCACGAACGCCGAGGAGACGGTCTTGATCCCGGGCGCGGCGCCGATCGCGTGCAGCGCCGCGCGCACCGTGTCCGCCGTCGTGCGGACCGCGCCGCCCACCGAGGCGTCGCACTCGCCGGCCGCCACCAGCAGAGAGGCGAAGTAGAGCGGGTCCGCGAGCGCCGCGTCGGTCTGCTCCCGCGTCCACCCCTTCGGCGCCCGCCTGGCGTGCAGGCGGTCGAACAGCGCCTGCCGCCTCGGGTCGGTCGCCGGGTCCGTGACCGTCGCTCCTTGGGCGCGCAGGCGCTCCTGCCCCGCCCCTTGCGCCGCCGACGGACACAGAACCGTGACCCGCGCGATGCGCTCGCGGCACAGCTCGCCAGCGGCCTCGACGATGCGGGGATCATCCCCCTCGACCAGCACGACATGCCCGCCTACCGCGCGGGCGCGCCCCGGCAGTTCCTCGAGAAAGCCCATGCCGACCTCCGCGGCCATTGTAGCCGTCTTTCACGAGCGCTCGCGCGCCTGCGCTTTCCACCGGCGCCGGGACGCCGCAGGAGCCCGGGGCCGGCCATTTCGGGGTCGCGCGGCGGTCGTGCCTGGGCGGTGGTACCTGGAGGGGCGCCCGTCTTGCTCCAGGTTCGCGAGCACGCAGGCGAATCCATCGCTATCTCAGCTTATCGCGGAGTTATTGAGATCTTCCATGACAAATAGCTGACTTTTACAACCTCTTGACAAGTCGTGTGAATCACTTTAACTTGACCTCCGTCACCGTAGCGGTCAGGCGGCAAATCGCCGCGCCGCAAGCGGAAGGGGGACGAGGCTAATGATGCTACTTCATCTCGGCATGGCGCTGCTGGCGGCCAACAACGTGGTTGTGCCGTCACACATCACCACCGGCAACGTGACACGGCGAGTGCACACGCCGGCGACCGCGGCGGTCTACACCTCGGCGCAGGCCGAGCACTACCTGACCGCGCAACAGATCGCCTACATCCGGCCCGGCCTGAACATCGCCGTCGGGAGCGTGACGATCGGCGCCGACAACAAGCCGATCGTGGACGTCACCTTCACCGACGACGGCGGCCAGCCCCTCGACCGCGCCGGGGTCCTGACCCCGGGGCCGCTCTCGCTGTCGTTCATCCTCGCCTGGTACGACCCGGCGGGGCGCTACTACACCGACTACTACACGTCGACGGCGTCGAGCACGGTCACGCACCTCACGGTGCAGCAGGCGGCGACCGCGTCCGGCACCTGGGAGGACCTCGGCGTCGGCCACGGCCGCTTCCACTTCACCAAGGCGCTGCCGACCGGGTACGACGTGACGAAGACGCACACGCTCGGCATCTACGCCACGCGGGTCATCAACCTCACCGACCCGATCGTGATCAGCAAGACGTACGTGGCCAACGTCGAGTACGACTTCCGCCCCGACGGCCAGGCGGTCACCAACACCTGGAACAAGATGACCGACGCGACGTGCAACCAGTGCCACGACCCGCTCTCGGCCCATGGCTCGACCGGCCGCCAGGACATCAAGCTCTGCGTGCTCTGCCACAACCCCCAGACAATCGACCCCGACACCGGCAACAGCGTGGACGCCAAGGTGCTGTTCCACAAGCTCCACATGGGGAGCAGCCTCCCCTCCGTCCAGGCCGGCCACCCCTACCAGATCATCGGCCACGGCGGGTCGGTCGTCGACTTCTCGACCATCGTCTTCCCGCAGGACATCCGCAACTGCACGACTTGCCACCAGGCCAGCTCGCCGCAGGGGTTCGTCTGGTACAGCTACCCGTCGCAGGCCGCGTGCGGCTCCTGCCACGACGCGATCAACTGGGCCACCGGCGCCAACCACAAGGGCGGCCCCCAGGCCGACGACTCGGCGTGCGCCTCCTGCCACCAACCGCAGGGCGTGAACGAGTTCGACGCCGGCATCGTCACCGCGCACGTCATCCCGACCGAGTCGGCCCAGCTCAAGGGCCTCAACATCCAGATCTTCAACGTGACGAACGCGGCGCCGGGCACCAAGCCGGTCGTCACGTTCGCGGTGACCAACAACGACGGGTCGTTCGTCAACCCCTCCACGCTCGGCAGCTTCAGCTTCATCTTCGGCGGGCCGACGACGGATTACGCCGGTTACATGACCGAGCGGGTCGGCAAGAACGCCGTCTCGAGCGGCACCACCTCGACCTACACCTTCCCGGACGCGATCCCGGCCACCGCCACCGGCACCTGGACGCTTTCGGCCGACTTCTACCGCACGATCACGCTCAACCCGGCGCCCGAGACCGCGAGCGAGGCGACGGTGCGCGAAGCGGGGCAGAACCCGATCTACAACGTCGCCATCACCGACGCCCAGCCGATGGCGCGCCGCACCGTGGTCGACCTCGCCAAGTGCAACGTCTGCCACAACCAGCTCGCCCTCCACGGCGGCCAGCGCTTCAAGGTGCAGGAGTGCGTGATCTGCCACAACCCGAACAACACCGACAGCGCCTTCCGGCCCGCGGCCCAGGCGCCCAACGAGACGATCCACTTCAAGTACCTGATCCACCGCATCCACACCGGCGCCGATATGACGCTTCCCTACACGATCTACGGCTACGGCGGCAGCGTCAACAGCTTCAACGACATCCTTTTCCCCGGCGACCGGCGCGACTGCCTGAAGTGCCACGCCGACGTGCCGGCCGGCCAGCAGCAGACGTTCGAGGTCCCGCTGCCCGACGGCGTGCTGCCGACTCCGACGCTGCGCAACCCGTACATCCAGCTGATGCAACCCACCGCCGCGGCGTGCCTGTCGTGCCACGACTCCCAGCCGGCGGCCGCGCATGCGGTCACGATGACGGCCTCGTTCGGCGAGGCGTGCGAGGTCTGTCACGCCAGCGACGCCGACTTCGCCGTTGCCAAGGTTCACGCTCGCTAGCGAGAGGAAATGCTGCGGGCCGCCGGTTTGTCGCCGGCGGCCCGCAGCGCAGCACGAAAGGTGGACGGGATGAGCACCTGGTTTCGCGTTTTCTGCGCCGTGAGCGTGCCCTCGCTGCTGGCCGGCGCCGCCCTGGCGGCCACGGCCCCGGCGAAGGGCTCCGACGATGCGTTCGCGCCGTGCAGCACTTGCCATGAGGAGATCACCACGCCGTTCGCCTCGAACCCCCACGTCCGCGAAGCCGCCAGGGGCAAGGCCGTGTGCGAGGGCTGCCACGGCGACGCCACCAAGCATTCGGAGGAGGGGGACAAGTCGCTGATCAAGGTGCCGGCGGGCGCCGCGGGCGCCAAGACCTGCCTCAGCTGCCACCAGAAGTCGCCGGAGTTCGACCGCGCCGCCAAGGGCTTCCACGCGTCGGCCTCGGTCAACTGCACCGACTGCCACTCGGTCCACCACAGCCCGGCCACCGCGCCGGCGTTGCTGCGGACCACCCCATCGACGCAGCTGTGCGAGAGCTGCCACCCGGCCCAGCAGAACCTGTTCGGCAAGCCGTACGCCCATCACCTCGGGCGCGGCGGCATGGAGTGCGTCTCCTGCCACAACCCGCACGGCGGCCGCGGCGAACACAGCCTCAAGACCACGTCCGCGGGCGAGCTCCCCTGCCTGTCCTGCCACACCGAGAAGCAGGGTCCGTTCGTCTTCTCGCACGTGTCCGGATTCGAGGGCAACTGCCTCACCTGCCACGAGCCCCACGGCTCCAACAACCCCAAGATGCTCATCCGCGCCCGCGTGGACCAGCTCTGCCTCGAGTGCCACACGACCCTTCCGGCGGGGATGCTCGGCTCGCAGCCGCCGTCGTTCCACGACCTCCGCAGCCCGCGCTACCAGAACTGCACCGTCTGCCACGTCGCGGTCCACGGATCCAACAGCTCCCCGATGCTCTTGAAATAGGAGACGAGCGATGGCCAAGCGTTTCGCGTACTTCGTGGGTCTGCTCGTGGTCGCCTCCTGGGGCGCCACCGCACGTGCGCAATCGACCCAGTTCTCCCTCGACCTCGGCCACCAGTGGACGGACGTGAGCGGCAACAACGACGTCTACCGGAGCCAGGTCAACGAGGGCCAGGGGTTCTTGCTGCGCTCGTTCTCCTTGACGACCGTGGACAACTCCGACGGCCCCAAGCTCTTCGACCGGTTGCGCATCGACGCGGCCGGGATCGGCGCCGACCCGCAGGCGAGCTTCCGCCTCTCGGCCGGGCTCGCGCATGTGTACGACCTGCGCTTCTCGTACCGGCACTCCGAGTTCTTCAACGCCCTGCCCGGCTTCGCCAACCCGCTCCTCGCGTCGGGGTTTGCCCCGGGGGAGCAGACGATCAACCGCGCGCTCGACACCGTCAACCTCGACGTGACCGTGCTCCCCGGCAGCGCCGTGACGCCCCTGTTCGGCTACGAGTGGGTGCGGTATTCGGGTTCGGCTCGCTCCACTGCGGCTGTCGGCCAGAACGAGTTCCAGCTCCTCTCCAACCTCGGCGAGACCACCCAGGAGGTACGCGGTGGGATCGGCTTCTCGGTCGGCGGTTTCTCCGGCCGGATCCTCCAGGGCTGGAGGTACTTC
Organism: uncultured Acidobacteriota bacterium; assembly: GCA_963727205.1. Classification (GTDB taxonomy): domain Bacteria; phylum Acidobacteriota; class Thermoanaerobaculia; order Thermoanaerobaculales; family Thermoanaerobaculaceae; genus RBG-13-68-16. Next base: position 31,338 of record CAVSFQ010000046.1, read on the forward strand.
AACTCCACCCAGGCCGACCAACTCCTCCCCGGCGCCGGCGCCGGTAACTACCCTCAGCCCGTGCTCGGCCAGCCGATCACGCTCGCGAGCTATTTGGACCGCACCCATACCACTGGGACGACGCCCGTCACCACCGGCTACCTGACCGGCCGCCTGGCGGACGGCGTTCGTCTCGTGGCCTCGTTCACCCGCGCGGATTTCTCGACCGATACGAGCGACAACGAGGCCGCGTGGGGCACTTTGGCGTCGTTCAAGCTCTCCCGCTTCTACTCCGGCCTGTCCGAGGCGGTCCAGGCGCACGCCGAGAGCCTCAACTGGCAGGGCAACGCCCGCGTCGAGGCGACCGTCCTGGATGGTCTCGACGTCACCGTCGGCTACACCCAGCGGCACCAGGACCTCGACGGGCTCGCGACGATCGCCGACCTGTACGCCAACACCGTCAACTTCAGCGGCGCCGATCCCAAGACCGTCTCCACGTTGATCAACGCTCAGGACGCCATCCAGCGCGACGAGAAGGTCGTCGAGGCACGTGTCTCGTCGAGCAACCTGGGGCCGCTGAACCTGTGGGCAGGGTGGGCCAGGGCCGACCAGAACCTGGACGTCTCGCCCGCGGCTGCCGAGATCGTGGTGCCCGGCGGGCAGAGCGGCCGGTTCGACCGCGTCGTCAAGCGCACCTCGGCCGGCGCGACGCTCGCGCTCGCGGACGTCAAGCTCGCGGTGGACTGGAAGAAGGACGACGCCGACAACGCCGTCATCCGCACCGACTACCTGAACCTCGAGCGCTGGCGCGGGCGCGCCACCTGGACCGCGGGCAAGTTCCTCCAGCTCGTCGGCACCGCCGAGCGCATCAAGGCGGAAAACCCGACGCCGGGGATCGACCAGGCCGCCACCACCAAGCACTGGGAGGGCGACCTCGTCCTCACCCCTGTGACCCCACTCTCCCTCCGGCTCGGCTACGGCGTCTACAAGGTGGACAGCGCGATCACGATCCGCGTCCCCCAGGACTTCAGCCTCGAGCCTTCGCTCTACACGGAGGACGGCACCTCCAAGGACGCGTCGGTGACCTACAAGGCCGGGCGCTTCAGCTTCGACGCCGGGTACTCGCAGTTCGAGAACAGCGGCGACCTCGCCCTCAAGCTCGACCGCACCATGGTCGGCTGCGACTTCGACCTCACCCCGACGCTCGCTGCGTCGTTGCGCTTCGACAAGCAGCTGTACCGCGAGATCGCGCTGCCGATCGACAACTTCGACGCCAAGATCTACGGCGTCTTCCTGCGCTGGCACAACTAGACCGCCGGCCACTCGTTCCGCGTCGCCGTTTTGGGCTCCCGGCATCGGGAGCCCAAGTTGTCTCTCGGGCCCTTGACAAGTATTACGACATACACCATCATTAATATCGTGAATGAAACCGAAGCGTACCGGCTGGAAGCGCTCGTGGAGTTGGGCCGGGCGTGGCCGGGGTCGTTGACCGCCGCCGAGATCGCCCGTCGCCGCAACGTCCCGGCCAAGTTCCTCGCCCGCCTGCTCGGCGAGCTCGCGCGGGAGGAGCTGGTGGTGACGGCCAGGGGGGCGCGCGGCGGGGTCCGCCTCGCGGCGGCGCCCGGCGACGTGCCTTTGGCCCGGCTCCTGCGCGGCCAACTTCAACCTGAAGCGGGGGGACCCGCGGTGCGCTGGCTCTTCCGGCGCATAGGCGAGGCGCAGGTGCGCGCGCTCGCGGGGCTCAGCCTGGCCGAGCTGCTGCGCGTCGAGGACGAGGCCAACGCCACCGCCGACTTCGCCATCTAGAAATGGGGGGACCATGAGAATCGCGTCGGACATCACCAAGCTCATCGGCAACACGCCGCTCGTGCGGCTCAACCGCGTCACCTCGGGGTGCGTCGCCACGGTGGCGGCGAAGCTCGAGTTCTTCAACCCCGCCCACTCGGTCAAGGACCGGATCGGCATCGCGATGGTCGAGGCGATGGAGCGGGCCGGCACGCTGGTGCCCGGCACCTCGGTCATCGTCGAGCCGACTTCGGGCAACACCGGGATCGCGCTCGCGATGGTCGCCGCCGCCAGGGGGTACCGGTGCGTCATCGCGATGCCGGAGAGCGTCTCGCTCGAACGCCGGAAGGTGCTCAAGCTGCTCGGCGCCGAGCTAATCCTCACGCCGGCGTCGGAGGGGATGAAGGGCGCCATCCGCAAGGCGCTCGAGCTGCTGGAGGAGATCCCCGGCGCGGCGATGCCGCAGCAGTTCGAAAACCCCGCCAACCCCGAGATCCACGCCACCACCACCGCCGAGGAGCTGTGGCGCGACACCGACGGCGCGATGGACATCTTCGTGGCCGGGGTCGGGACCGGCGGCACCATCACCGGCGTCGGGAGGGTCTGGAAGGCGCGCAAGCCCGCCGTCCGGATCGTGGCCGTCGAGCCGGCCGGTTCCCCGGTCATCTCCGGCGGGGCCCCGGGCTCGCACAAGATCCAGGGGCTCGGTGCCGGCTTCATCCCGGCCAACCTCGACACGCGTGTCATCGACGAAGTCGTAAAGGTCGGCAACGACGAGTCGTTCGCGATGGCGCGCCGGCTCGCGCGCGAGGAGGGGATCCTCGCCGGCATCTCGTCCGGCGCCGCCGCCTACGCCGCGCTCGAGGTGGCGCGCCGGCCGGAGAACGCCGGCAAGCTCGTTGTGTTCGTCGTACCCTCGACCTCCGAGCGCTACATCTCGACCGAGCTGTTCGCCGGCCTCGACTGAACCGTCCCGCGCGCGGACCGGCTCACGCCAGGCCGAGGTCGGGCCGCCCCGCGGCGAGGTGGTCGAGCGGCTCGAAGTTGACGATCGCCGCCTCGGCCGCACCGCCGCGGGCGGCGAGCGCCAGCGCGGTGGCGTCGAACGCGAGATGGCGCGGGTGGTGCGCGTCCGAGGCCAGCACGAACCGGCACCCGGCGGCGCGCGCGAGGCCCACCAGCGTCGGGTCGAGGTCCTGCCGGCGGGGAAAGCCGTTGATCTCGACGAGCACCCCCGCGGCGGCTGCCGCCGCGAACACGACCTCCCAGTTGGCGCGGATCCCCGGGCGCCGCGCGAACAGACGCGCCTGCGGGTGGGCGAGCGCCCAGACGCCGGGCTCCTCGATCGCGCGCACGAGCCGGCCGGTCTGGTCGCGGCGCTCGGCGAGCCCCGTGTGCACCGCCGCGAGCAGCAGCACACCGTCCCGGGCGGAGCGCGGGACGTCGAGGCGCCCGTCGTCGAGGATCTCGGCCTCCAGCCCCTGCACGACCCGGAGTTCGTCGCCGTGGCGGCGGTTCCAGGCGGCCACGGCGCGGCGCTGCAGCTCGATCCCTTCGGCGTCGAGGCCGTTCACGCAGGCGAGGCCGCGCGTGTGGTCGGCGACCACCGCCCAGGCGGCGCCGCGGTGCTGGCACGCCCGCGCCATCGCCTCGAGCCCCGCCGCGCCGTCGGAGGCGCGCGTGTGCCAGTGCACGGCCCCCCGCAACCGCCCGACGTCGGGGGCGCCGGCGGACGCGAGGCCGGCCTCGACCTCGGCCGCGCTCAGGAAACCTTCCCGGGCCGGGCTCTCGCGCAGCCGGTGGGGGCCGGCGAGACGCTGCGCGGCGGCGGCGAGGGCGTCCGAGGCCCGGCAGGAGCGCAGCATTGAAACGGTCGGGAGCGCCTCGAGCGGCACGGCGTCGGGCAGCCTGCGCGCGCCGTCGAGCTCCCGCGGGTGGTCGAACACCGCGTACGCCGCCCGCAGGAACCCCAGGCGAAGCTCGCCTGCGGGATGGCTCTCGGCGAGCTGGAAGAGGGCCTCGGCGAGCTCGGCGTTGCGCACCACCCGGCCAGGGTAATGCAATCGGCTCGCGGCCGGCGGCCGGCGGCGCCGCGGCGGCTGCCGCCGTGGTACCGTTTTGCCATGCATCGCCTGCTCCTGGTGGACGGACACTCCAACCTGTACCGCGCCTTCTTCGCCATCCGCGCCGGCCTCGCCGCGCCCGACGGCACGCCCACCAACGCGGCGTACGGCTTCCTCCGGATGCAGCACAAGATGCTGCGGGAGCTCGAGCCCAGCCACGTCGCGGTGGCGTTCGACACCGGCGGCGAGACGTTCCGGACGCGGCTCGACGAGCGCTACAAGGCGCACCGGCCGCCGATGCCCGACGACCTCCGGGTCCAGGTGCCGATCACGCAGGAAGCCGTCGCGTTGCTGGGCCTCGCCGTGCTGGCCCAACCCGACGTCGAGGCCGACGACGTGATCGGCACGCTGGCCGCACTGGCAGCCCGTTCCGGCTTCGAGGTGGTGATCGCGTCGAGCGACAAGGACCTGATGCAGCTCGTGGCCGACCCGCTGGTCAAGATGTGGCATACGCGCCTGGAGCGGCTCCTCGACGAGCGCGGCGTCGAAGAGGTCTTCGGCGTGCCGCCGGCACGGGTGGGCGAGGTCCTCGCCCTGATGGGCGACGCCTCGGACAACATCCCTGGGTGCAAGGGTATCGGCGAGAAGACGGCGAAGGAGCTGATCGCCGCCTGGGGGTCCGTCGACGCCGTCTACGCCCACCTCGACGAGGTGACGCCGCCGCGGGCGCGCAAGGCGCTCGCCGAGCACCGCGGCGAGGTCGACCTGTCGCGCGAGCTGGTTCGCATCCGCACCGACCTCGTGCTCGGCTCGGACCTCGCGGCCCTCGAGCGACGGCCGGCCGACGTGCCGCACCTGGCCGAGCTGTACCGCCGCCTCGGCTTCACCTCGCTGCTCGCCGAAACCGAAGCGCCACCCGCAGCGCCGGCCGCGGCGCCGGTGGCGGCCCGCGCCGCCGGCCTCGACGAGCTCGCGGCACTGCTCGCCCAGCCGGGAGCGGCGCTCGCGCTCGCCGACGGGCGGCTCGCGGTGGCGACGGCCACCGAGACGGCCGTGGTCGAGGCGGAGGAGAGGGAGCTCGCCGCGGCGGCGGCGCCGGGGCTGGCCCAGGCGTGGTGTCACGACGCCAAGGCGTTGCTCGCGGCGCTGCGCGACGCCGGCGTCGCCGAGCCGCCGGTGCCGCGCGACGCGATGCTCGCGGCGTACCTGCTCGCCCCCGGGGAGAGCACCGACCTTCCCGGCATCTGCCGCCGGCTCGGCGTCGAGCCGCCCGCGCTCGCCGGCCCGGAAGAGGAGGCGCGCGCGCTGGCCAGGCTCGCGCCCGTCCTCGAGCGCCGGCTGCGCGAGGAGCAGCTCGAACGCGTCTTCACCACCCTCGAGCTGCCGCTCGTGCCGGTGCTCGAGGCGATGGAGAGGCACGGCATCCGCCTGGACCCGGACGCCCTCGTCGAGCTCTCCCAACGCCTCGGGGCGTCGCTCGCCGAGCTCGAGCGCGAGATCCACGCCGACGCGGGCGGGCCGTTCAACGTCAACTCGCCGCAGCAGCTCGCCGAGGTGCTGTTCGGGAGGCGCGGCCTGCCGGTGCTGCGGCGCACCGCGAAGACGAGAGTGCCCTCGACCGACGCCGACGTCCTCACCGAGCTCGCCGCGCGAGGCCACCGCCTGCCGGCGCTGCTGCTCGAGTACCGAGAGCAGGCCAAGCTGAAGTCCACCTATGTCGACGCGCTCCCGAAGCAGGTCGGACCGGACGGCCGCATCCACACCCGCTTCAACCAGGCCGTCGCGGCCACCGGCCGCCTCTCCTCCTCCGACCCGAACCTGCAGAACATCCCGGCCCGCACCGAGATCGGCCGGGAGGTGCGGCGGGCGTTCGTCGCCGAGCCCGGGCAGCTCCTGATCGCGGTGGACTACTCCCAGATCGAGCTGCGCATCCTCGCGCACCTCTCGGGGGACCCCGCGTTGGCGGACGCGTTCGCCCGCGGCGAGGACATCCACCGCGCGACCGCCGCCCTCGTCTTCGGCGTGGCCCCCGAGCTCGTGATCCCGGAGCAGCGGCGCGCCGCGAAGACGATCAACTTCGGCCTCATCTACGGCATGGGAGCCTATGCCCTGGCGCGCGAGCTCGGGGTGGGGAACGCCGAGGCGCAGCGCTTCATCGACGCCTACTTCGCGCGCCTGCCGCGGGTGCGCGCCTACCTCGACGCCACCAAGGAGCAGGCCCGGAGCACCGGCAAGGTGAGCACCATGTTCGGGCGCGTCCGCTGGATTGCGGGTCTCGACTCGAAGAACGCCCAGATCAGGGGGAACGCGGAACGCCAGGCGATCAACGCGCCGGTGCAGGGGACCGCGGCGGACCTGATGAAGCTCTCGATGATCCGGGTGCACGCGGCGCTCCGCGAGCGCGGGGCGGCGGGCCGCCTCCTCCTGCAGGTGCACGACGAGCTCATCCTCGAGGCGGCCGAGAGCTCGGCGCAAAGCGTCGCGGCGCTCGCTCGCGAGGTGATGGAGGGCGTCGCGACGCTCGTGGTGCCGCTCAAAGCGGACGTCGGAATCGGGCCTTCGTGGGCCGCGGCAAAAGGGTAAGATGACGTGATGCGCCGCCTCCTGCCGGTGGTGATGGTGCTGGCGAGCGCGAGCGCGCTCGCCCAGAAACCGTGGGAGCTGCGGGTGGACCTCCCGGTGCCCGTGCCGGTCGAACTCCCCGCCGTGCCGCCCACCAACCCGTTCGCGGCCCCGGTCGTGAGCGCTCCCGTGCCGGTAGCGACACCGCTCCTGGCGAAGTTCCCCGGCACCTTCGGCGTGCTCGCCTCGGCCTACATCGACGCTCAGGGCGCGTGCCGCCGGGTGGTGTTCACGCGGCTCCCGTGGCCTGGTCTGGCCGACGCCCTGCGCCCGATCATCACCGCGACCAGCTTCACGCCCGCCCGCGCCTCCGGCGCCCCGGTCCCGGTCTGGCTGCCGCTCGGCATCGACCTCAAGGGGCGGATCGACGAGGGACGGGTTGCGCGCGTGCAGGGGAGCGCGCCGGAGCCTGCCGCGCCTCCAGCCGTGGAGCCGGAGCCGGGCCCCGAGACGGACGCGCGCGACGCCGAGCTGCCGGCCTCACCGGTGGACCGCGTCGAGCAGCTCCCGAGCCCGAAGCGGTTCCGGGTGCGGATCGACGGCCGCTCCTGGCGGCAGCCGTTCCGCCTGCTCGCCGAGGTCGGGCCCGACGGCCACTGCCGCCGCGTCGTCTTCCTCTCGTGCCCGGACGGGCTGCGCGGGTGGGTGCTCGCCTCGATGGCTTCGTGGACGTTCCGCCCGGCCGCCGGCGCGGGCGGACCCGTCGCCGCCTGGGCGCAACTCGACGGCGAGATCGAGGTCGAGATGGGCGACCTGGCGTCGGACGCCCTGAAGGTCATGCGCCAGGGGTGGGCCCCGGGCGCGGCCGCGCCAACCGCCGCCGGTCCCCCTCCCGGCGCGTGACGCGCTCGGAGTCCAGCCACTCCAGGATCGGGATCGCGAGCTTGCGCGTCAGGCCGAAACGCTCCTTGAACGCCGCGACGTCGAAGCTCTCGACCCCCCACCCGCGCAGCGAGGCGACGATTTCGTCGAGGACCTCGCGGTGCACGACCCACTTGCCGCCCACCCGGGCGAGCCGCCTGCCGTCCACCAGAAACCGCACGACCCCCTCGACGACCTTCGGGTCGGCGCCGAGCGCCGCCGCCGTCTCACCCGGCGACGGCGCCGCCAGTCCGGCCCGGCGGTAGGACTCCGCCACTTGGGCGGCCAGGGCGTCCTCGAGCGGGGCCGCGCCCGCCGCGAAAACCCTTCCGGCCACCTCCCGCACCACGCCCGCGCGCCTGAAGTCGGCGAGGAAGAAGTCGCGCAACCGCTCGCCGGCGTCGGGGAGCGCCCGCGCCGCGAACTCCGCCAGCGGCACCCCGGTGCCGCCGCCCGCGCCAAGGACCTCGGCCGCCCGCTCGCGCGCCGCGGCCACCGCGCCGGCGTGCACGAGCAGCGGCGGGCGGGTCCGCGCCACCACGGCCGAACCCGACGCCACGAGCCGTCCCAGCGCCGACTCGAGGCCGGCCTCGCGGAGGCCGAGCCGGGCCGCGAGCTCGCCGGCGGTGGCTCCGCGGGCCCCCGCGAGCCGGATCCAACCGTCGAGCGTCGCGGAAAGGTCCCGCCACGGGCGGGGGAGCAGAGCGAGCTGCCCCGCCTGCCGCCGCCGCAGGCGCACCGGCTGGGAGTCCAGGACCTCGCCGCCGCCCAGCGTGACCGTCGGGGAGACGCGCCGGATCACGATCCGGTCGCCGGGCGCCGCGAACACCGGACGGGCGAGGTGCACGACGACACGGCCGGACTCCCCCGACCCGAGCGTCGCAGGGTGCGTCCGCTCGACGCGGGCGAGCGCCCGCGCCGCGAGGATGTGGACCCAGACGCGGTCGCCTTCGGCGAGGCCGCCCTCGCCCAACAGCCGCACCTCGACGGCCAGCCGCCGGCTCGCGGACCACTGCGCCCCGGCGAGCAGCTGCTCCCCCCGCGGCAACTCGTCCACGCGCACGCCCGCCAGGCTGAGCGCCACCCGCTCGCCGGCGCCGGCGCCGTCGCGCGCCTGGCCGTGCACCTGCACCCCCCGCACCCGGACGGCCGCCCGGCTCGGGAGCGCCATCAGCTCGTCCCCGGCGCGCACCTGCCCCCAGTGCGCCGTGCCCGTCGCGACGGTCCCGGCTCCCGGGATCGTGAACACCCGGTCCACCGCGACCCGGAACGGGCGGTGCGGGTCCTCCGTCCGCTCGACGCCGCGGGCGCACGCCAGCACCGCGTCGCGCACGGCCTCGACCCCGCGCCCGGAAAGCGCCGAGCACGGGATGACCGGGGCGCCCGCGAGCGGCCCCCCGTCGAGGTACCGCTCGACCTCCCGCCGGCGCGCCTCGACCAGCTCCGGCTCCACGAGGTCGGACTTCGTGAGGGCGACCACCCCGCCCCGCACCCCGAGCACCTCGAGCACGCTCAGGTGCTCGCGCGTCTGCGGCATCACCCCCTCGTCGGCGGCGACGACCAGCAGGGCGCGGTCGATCCCCGCCGCGCCGGCGATCATGGTGTGCACGAGCCGCTCGTGCCCGGGGACGTCGATGAACGAGAGCTCGACCTCCCCCGTGGGGTCCGCGAGCGGCGCGAACCCGAGGACGAGCGTGATCCCTCGACGCTTCTCCTCCGGCAGGCGGTCGCAGTCGACCCCGGTCAGGGCTTTGACCAGCGAAGTCTTGCCGTGGTCGATGTGACCCGCGGTGCCGAAGGCGACGGCGCGCACGCCCCTATACTACCCGGGCGGAGGTGGGCGTGCTCGAGCAGGAAATGAAGATCCCGGTTGCCTCGTTGGCGCCGGTCCGCCAACGCCTTGCCGAAGTCGGCGGCCAACGTGTCCACCCCGAGGTCCGCGAGGACAACTGGGTCCTGGACGACCGCGCGCGCACGCTCGCCGCCGCCGGACGGCTGCTGCGGGTGCGGCAGGCGGGCGACGGAGCCGCGCTCACCGTCAAGGAACCGGGCGTGTTCGCCGGCGGGATCAAGAGCAGGGTCGAGCTCGAGACCGCGGTGGCGAGCGCCGGGCGGACGCTCGCGATCCTCGCCGCGCTCGGCTTCGGGCCCGTCCGCCGCTATCAGAAGCGGCGCGAGAGCTGGGCGCTGCGCGGGGTGACGGTCGCTCTCGACGAGACCCCGATGGGGGCGTTCGTGGAGCTGGAAGGCGAGAGCCCGCTCCTCGAGCCCGCCGCGGTCGAGCTTGGCCTCGACCCGCGCGCGGCCGTGCGCGGCACCTACCTGGACCTGTGGGCCGCGTTCCGCGCCGCTCACCCCGGGGCCCCCGAGGACATGGTCTTCGAGGGCTAGCCGTTCGCCCAGCCGGTATGATGGCGGCCATGAACGGCATGCTCCTCGCGGCCGGTCGGGCCCGCCGGATGGAGCCCCTGAGCGGCACGATCCCGAAGCCCGCGCTCGAGGTCCTGGGGCGCCCGCTGCTGGCGAGCGGCCTTGCCAACCTCAGCCGGGCGGGGTGCGCTCGGACCGTGGTCAACCTCCACCGCCATCCGGAGCGGGTGGCGGCGGCGGCGCGCGGGGCCGGCGCGGGGGAGGTCCTGTTCTCGTGGGAGCCGGAGCTGCTCGGCGGCGCCGGCGGCGTCGCCGCCGCCCGGCCGCTGCTCGGCCCTGGGCCGCTCCTCGTGGGCAACGCCGACACCTGGGGCGACCTCGACCTCGCGCCGCTCGTGGCCGCATCCGACGAAGCCACGGTGGTGCTCGCCCTCGTCCCTCACCCCGATCCGGCGCGCTGGGCCTCGGTCGTGCTCGAGCACAGCGGGACCGTCGCCGCGTTCGTCCCGGCCGGCGCTTCCGGTCGCGGCGAGCGGTTCCTGTTCACCGGCTTCCAGCGCCTCGGCGAGCGCGTGCTCGCCTCGCTGCCGGGGCCGCCCGCCGAGATGGCGGCGGTCTGGGAACCGCTCCGGCGCGGCGGGCGTTTGCGCGGCGCCGTCGTGACCGGGACCTGGCGCGAGGCCGGCTCTCCTGCCGCCTATCGCGACCTGGTCCTCGGGCTGCTCGGCGAGCGCCCCTGGGTGCACCCGGGCGCCGCGGTCGCGGACGGAAGCCGGATCGAGCGCAGCGCGATCGGCGCCGGGTGCCGGGTCGATGCCGGGGCGCACGTTGCCGGTTGCGTGCTCACCGCCGGGGCGGTCGCAGGGCCGGGCTGCACCTTGCGCGGGTGCGTGCTCGCCGGAGCGGTGACGGTCGCCGGGGAGGCGATCGCCGACACCCTCGCGCTGGCGGACGCGCGCGTCCCGCTGCTGTGACGGCGCCGGCGTCCCGTCAGAGCGGGATCTCCCGCCACTCGCTCCCGCCTTGGCGCCACACCAGCGCGCGCACGCGGCCGAGCCCGCCGTGCACGCGCACCGCGAGGACGCGGTCGCGGCCGTCGTTGAAGTACACGCTCGACGGCGTGGCGCCGCCGGTGTGCGCGAAGCTCATGATGTTGCTGGCGCCGACCCGCACGCCGCGCTCGTCGAGCGTGCCGCCGCCGCTGGGGTCGGGCACCCCCCAACGGGACGGCACCCCCAGGTGCGTGCCGCCGCTCATGAAGTGCACCCACACCTTCGGCCCGAGCGGCTTGTCGACACCGCGCACGAAGTCCGCGCGCGAGACGCCGTCGTTGTCGCCATCCGCGACCATCACGTAGTACGCCAGCCCGTCGAGCTCGCAGAACACGAGGCCTACGTTGCGCCCGCTCGTGAGCGCCTCGATGCGGCAGCGCAGGGCGTCGGCCGCGATCTGCCGCGCCAGGCGCACCAGATCGGTGCTGCGGCGAACCTCGGTGAAGTCCGGCAACACCAGCGCGGCCACCAGCGCCACCAGCGCGAGCGCCACCAGCGCCTCGACCAGCGAGAACCCCCGCCGTGTCGTCATCGCCCCTCCATGAACCGGGGGCGGCTCGCGGCCGCCCCCGACCGTCCACGCCATCTCTGTTCGTGCGTATCAGTTGGTCTTCACCTCGTGTCCCCGCTTCAGCTCTGCGCCTTGGCCGCCGGCTTCGTCGGCCCGCGGCGAGCGCACCTTCTCGGTGAGCGTCGTGGCGCCGGTGGTGGTGACGTACGGCTGCAGGCGGGCGAAGCTCTTCTCGCCGATCCCCTTCACGCGGGCGAGTTCCTCCGGGGCCTTGAACGGGCCGTTGGCGGTGCGGAACTCCACGATCCGGTGCGCCAGCGCCGGCCCTACCCGCGGGAGGAGTTGGAGCTCCTGCACCGTGGCCGTGTTGATGTTCACCTGCGGCCCCGCAGCCGGGGTCGCCGCCAGCACGCCGGTGGCCAGTGCGGCCGCCAGCGTCATGCACATCAGGGTCCTGGACGTCATCGTCGATCTCCCTTCTCGTTCGTGCTGCCGGTTGTTGGTCGTTCGCCATTTCTCGTGCGTGCTCGCCGTTGCGTTGCCGGCCGTCCGCTAAGGTCCGTGGCTCATCGGTCACCTCCGGCCGCGCCCGACGCGAACCCCGTGCCAGGTTCGTTGTTGATATGTAAGATGTTAAAATGTAATGATTTGTACAGTCAGGAGAAGGGTCGGATGGAAAACCCGGATGGTAAGCTTTGCTGTCAGTCGGAGCGGAACCTCAGTGGAGCGCTGCACCGTGGCATGTCAGAACTTCCTCACACCTGTCGATAACCCCGGCGCCCGGACGGACGCGGGCGGGCGCCGCGCCCGGCCCTCGGACCTGGCGGCGCTGGTCGAGCTCGACCGGGCCTGCTTCGGGCGCCGGGCGTGGTCGGCGCGGGCGTGGCGGGAGGCGGTGACGGCGCCGGAGTGGCTCACCACCGTCATCGAGCGCGACGGGGCGATCGTCGCCGCCAGCGTGCTGATCCCCGAGGTGCCACGGGCCTCCCTCGCGTCGATCGCCGTCGCTCCCGACTGGCGCCGGCGGGGACTCGGGCGGGCGCTGCTGCGCCAGGCGGTCGGCCCGCGCACGCGCGGCATCGGCACGATGGCTCGCGCTCGAGGTGGACAGCGCGAACCGCGGCGCGGTCGAGCTGTACCGGCGGGAGGGTTTCGCCGTCTCGCGGCGTTTCTGGGAAGACGGTCGCTGGCGGCAGGAGATGCTCCGCCGCCTCGGAGGTGCGCGTGGGGTGTGAGCTTGGACTCGTGGTCACCGGCGCCAGCGGTTCGCGCCTCGCGGCGGCGTTCGCCGAGCAGGCCGCCGAGCACCCCGACGTCGGCGCGCTCCACATCGTCCTCTCCGACGGGGCCAGGCTCGTCCTCGCCCAGGAGCTGGGCAAGGAACGCGCGACCCCGCACGGCTTCGCCGACGGTCTGGCGTTGAGCCCCGCGGCCCGGGAGAAGGTGAGGACCTGGGCGGAGGCCGACATGGCGGCGCCGGTCGCGTCCGGCTCGCACCTGCTGCGCGGCGTCGTCGTGCTGCCGTGCTCGGCCGCCACCGCCTGCTCGCTCGCCGCGGGCGTCTCGCGCGGCCTCGGCCAGCGCCTCGGCGACATCGCGCTCAAGCAGCGCTGGCCGCTCCTCCTCGGCTTCCGCGAGAGCCCGATCTCGGCGATCCACCTCGAGGCGCTGCTCACGCTCACCCGCGCCGGCGCGATCGTGGTGCCGCCGATCCCCGCGTTCTACCTGGGCGGCGACGAGATGGAGCGCTTCGTCGGCCACTACTGCATGCGCCTCCTCGACCTCCTCGGCTTGCCGACCGACCGCCCCGACCTGCGCTGGCGGGGCGCGCCGTGAGGCCTCTCGCCGCCGTGCGGGAGGCCGCGGAGCTCGTCAAGTTCCCCCACACCGCCTTCGCGCTGCCGTTCGCGCTGATCGCCGCGGTCGCCGCGGCGAACGGCCTCCCGCCCTGGCCGGTGCTGGGGTGGATCCTGCTCGCGATGGCGGGGGCGCGCACCGCGGCGATGGCGTTCAACCGCCTCGCCGACCAGCGCCTCGACGCCGCCAACCCGCGCACCGCGCAGCGCGCCCTCCCGGCCGGGCGCGTCGGGCGCCCGTTCGCCTGGGCGCTGGTGGCGCTGGGCGCGGCCGCGCTGGGGTCTCGCGGCGTGGCGGCTCAACCCCCTCTGCCTCGCGCTCGCCCCCGTCGCGCTCGCCTGGGTGCTCGCCTACTCCTACAGCAAGCGGTTCACGAGGCTGTCGCACCTCTGGCTCGGCCTCGGGCTCGGGATCGCGCCGGTCGGGGCGTGGCTCGCCGTGCGCGGCTCGTTCGCCGCGCCGCCGCTCGTGCTCGCGGTCGCCGTGACGGCCTGGGTCGCGGGGTTCGACGTGCTCTACTCGCTGCCGGACGAGCCGTTCGACCGGGCCGCCGGCCTGCACTCGCTCCCCGCCCGCCTCGGGGCGGCGCGCGCGATCGCCGTGGCGCGCGTGCTGCACGTCATCGCCGCCGGAGGGTTCGCGGCGTTCGCCTGGTGCATGGGCGGGTGGGGGCTGTGGGCCGGGACGGCGGCCGCGGCCGCCCTGCTGGCGTGGCAGCACACCCTGGTCGGCCCGGGCCGGCTGGAGCGCCTCGACACCGCGTTCTTCACCGCCAACGGCGTGCTCGCGCTGCTGATGTTCGCGCTCTACCTCCTTGATATGATGGTCCGCGCATGAGCGTCACGACACTCGCCGCCCGCCACATCGCCGTCGAGGGCCCGATCGGCGTGGGGAAGACCTCGCTCGTCGATCTGCTGGCGTCGCGCTTCGAGGGCGTCAAGATCCTCGAGGACGTCGCCAACCCGTTCCTCGAACCGTTCTACCGCGGCAAGGAGGGGGCGGCGTTCCAGGTGCAGCTGTTCTTCCTCCTCTCCCGCCACCAGCAGCACCTCGAGGTCGCGCAGATGGACCTGTTCACCCGCCTGGTGGTGGCGGACTACACCATGCCGAAGGACCGGATCTTCGCGCGCATGAACCTCGACGACGAGGAGTTCCGGCTCTACGACCGGCTCTACCGCCTGCTCACCGCTCGCCTGCCGAAGCCCGACCTGGTCATCTACCTGGAGGCGGGCGTGGAGACGTGCCTGCGCAGGATCCGCATGCGCGGCCGGGAGTTCGAGCGCAACATGGACCCCGATTACATCGTGCGGCTCAAGGAAGCGTACAACGCGTTCTTCTTCCGCTACTCCGAGACGCCGCTCCTGGTCGTCAACACCGACGAGATCGACTTCGTCAACAAGACGGAGGACTTCGAGAACCTCGTCGAACAGATCGCGCGCACCCGACAGGGGACGCAGGTGTACGTACCGCTCGGATCCGGCTAGAGCACGAGGACCGAGACGGGCCACGCGGAAGCCTAGCCCGCCACGCAGACGGGGCAGGCGCCGATCCCGCAGGAGGCGGGACGGCGACCGCGCCCATCCGGATCCGTCGGCCCGGGAGGGACCGATGGAGAAGAAGACAGGGCACCGGGCACAGGGCACCGGGATCGGCAAACCCGAGCGCTCACAATCCGAAGCCGCTGCGGAGGCCGTGACGGCGCCCGAATCCGCGCCGCCAAGGGAACGCGCCGCCTCGTCATGGTCACCGCCGTCGACGAGCCGTCGGCGCGCCTGGCCGACCTGGCGGGCGTGGACATCGTCCTCGTCGGCGACTCGCTCGGCATGGCCGCCCTCGGCCGCCCCGACACGCTCTCGGTCACGCTCGACGAGATGATCCACCACACGCGCGCGGCCGCCGCCGGCGCCAAGCGCGCCCTGCTGGTCGCGGACATGCCGTTCGGCAGCTACCAGGCGAGCGTGGCGGACGCGGTGCGCAGCGCGTGCCGGCTGGTCGCCCAGGGATCCGCCCGCGCGGTCAAGCTGGAAGGCCCGCGCTGCGACGAGACGGCCGCGATCACCGCCGCCGGCATCCCGGTCGTGGGCCACCTCGGCCTCACGCCGCAGGCGGTGCACCGCCTGGGCGGCTACCGCGTACAGGGACGCGGGGTCGAGGAGGCGCTCCGCCTCGTCGAGCAGGCGCAGCGCGCTCGAGCGCGCCGGGGCGTTCCTGCTCGTGCTCGAAGCGATCCCGGCGCCGCTCGCGGCGGCGATCACCCGCCGCGTGGGGATCCCGACGGTCGGGATCGGCGCCGGGCCGGCGTGCGACGGCCAGGTGCTGGTACTGGCCGACCTGCTCGGGTTGTCGGATGCGCCGGCGCCGCG
This sequence comes from uncultured Acidobacteriota bacterium, assembly GCA_963727205.1. Classification (GTDB taxonomy): domain Bacteria; phylum Acidobacteriota; class Thermoanaerobaculia; order Thermoanaerobaculales; family Thermoanaerobaculaceae; genus RBG-13-68-16. The sequence goes on from CAVSFQ010000046.1 coordinate 46,801, forward strand.
CTTCGTCCGGCGCTACGCCGACCTCGGGCGGGTGATCCGCGAAGCGATCGCGGCGTTCGCCGGCGACGTGCGGGCGGGCCGTTATCCCGCGCCGGCCGAGACCTACCCGAGCCCGCCCGGCCTGGCCGCGGCGCTCGAGAAGCACCTGGGGGACGATTGAAATGCTGACGATCACCACGATTGCCGGCGTGCGCGCGCGGCGCGAGGAGGCGGGCCGCACCGGACTTCGAGTCGCGCTCGTGCCGACGATGGGCGCGCTCCACGACGGGCACCTCGCGCTCGTTCGCCGCGGCCGCGAGCTCGCCGACGAGGTGTGGGCGAGCGTGTTCGTCAACCCGGCCCAGTTCGCGCCCGGCGAGGATTTCGAGCGCTACCCGCGCGAGATCGAGCGCGACCACGACCAAGCTCGCCGCGGCCGGCGCCAGCGTGCTGTTCGCCCCGGCGACGAAGGAGATCTTCCCGCGGCCGCCGGCCACGGTCGTCGATCTGCCCGCATTGACCGCGGGGTTGTGCGGCGCGCAGCGGCCGGGTCATTTCCGCGGCGTCGCCCTCGTCGTCGCCAAGCTCTTCAACATCGTGCAGCCGCACGTCGCGGTGTTCGGCGCCAAGGACTGGCAGCAGGCGGCGGTGATCCGCCGGATGGCCGCGGACCTCGACTTCCCGGTGCGGATCGAGGTGCACGCCACGGTGCGGGAGGAGGACGGCCTTGCCCGTTCCTCGCGCAACGCCTACCTCGCGCCCGAGGAACGGCAAGCGGCCGCCGTCCTGCACCGGGCGCTGCGGCGCGCGGCCGCGGCGGTGGCGGCCGGGGAGCGAAGCGGCGCGGCGTTGGAGGCGTTGCTCGCGGACGAGGTGGGAGGGGAGCCGATGGCCCGCCTCGAGTACGCCGCCGCGGTGGACCCCGACACCCTCGAACCGCTCCGAAGCGCCGGCGGCCGCGTGCTGTTGGCGCTCGCCGCCCACGTCGGGGGCACGCGTTTGATCGACAACGTGATCGTGGAGGTGCCTTGATGCTCCGCCCGTTCCTGCGCGCCAAAATCCACCGCGCCCGCGTCACCCGCTGCGACCCGGACTACCTCGGCTCGATCACGATCGACCAGCGACCTCCTCGCCGCCGCCGACATCCTTCCCCTGGAGCAGGTCGACGTCTACAACCTCACCCGCGGCACGCGCTTTACGACCTACTGCATCGCCGGCCCGCAAGGGGGCGGCGAGGTCGGGATCAACGGCGCCGCGGCGCACAAGGCCGCGGTCGGCGATCTCGTAATCGTCGCGGCCTACTGCGAGCTCGATCGCGAGGACATCCCGCACCACCGCGCTCGCGTCGTGCTGGTGGACAGAGACAACCGGGTCGCCGAGGTGCGGGTCCAGTCGCCGTTCGACCTGCCGGAGTGAGAGGAAGGAAGAAGGGTGAAAGGGAAGAGGGTAGAAGGAAGACACAGAGCCAAGAAGGGCTTGTTCCTTTCTCGACCCTTTACCGCCTACCATTTGGCCTTTGCGCTGTGTCCTGCGCCGTGGCCGCCGTCTACATGTACTTGAGCATCTCTTTGGCCGACGGCGCTTCCTTGTGGTTCGGCGCGATCGCGATGAACTTCTCGAGCAGCTCCTTGGCCTTGGCCGTCTCGCCGCTGCGGAAGCACACCATGCCGAGCTGGAACATCGCATCCGCGTACTTCGGGTCGGCCGCCAGCGCCTTCTCGAGCAGCGGCCTGGCCTTGGCGTCGTCGCCCTTGTTGAGGTAGGCCACGGCGTCGTTGTAGTACAGCGTCGGGTCCGAGGGGTTTACCGCCTGGTAGCGCTTGGTGTACTTCTCGTAGGCCGCCTTGTCGCCCTTGGCCAGCGTCGCGTTCATCCCCAGCGCCAGGCACTGTGGGAACTCGGGCTTGTAGGAGAGGCACTTCTCGGCGGCCATGATGGCGTCGTCGTTCTTCCCGGCCTTCTGGTCGATGTCGCCCATCGCCAACCACGCGATGTAGAGGTCGGGCTTGGCCGCGACGGCGGCGGCGAACTTGGCGCGCGCCTCGACGGTCTTGCCTTCGTCCAGCAGTTCCTGGCCCTCGCGGGCTTCCTTGAGCCCGGGCTGCTCGAGCGCCTTCTGCTGCGCCTGGGCCTGGAGTTCCTGCACGCTCACCAAAGCGAACGAGAGATCGAGCGTCTGGCCGCCGATCTTCGGCTTCTGCATCGACTCCTGCGGCTGGAAGCCCGGCGCCTCGACGCGGAAGAGGTACGGCCGCGTCGCGTCGACGATCAGCGTCGCAAAAACACCCTTCTCGTCGGTGGCCAGCTCGCGGTGGAAGTTGGCGATGTCGGGGCAGGTGATGATGATCTTGGCGCCCTGGATCGGGGTTCCCTTGACGTCCGTCACCACGCCCTTGATCCTTCCCTGCGCCTGCGCGAAGAGAAACGTCGGGACGAGCAGCAACGCACCGGCGAGAAAACGTGTGGCTTTCATGGTGTGGCCCTCCGGGTCGGGGCGACAGCCCCTACCCGCGAAAGTGTACGCTCCGGGTTGCCCGGAGGCAACTCGAATGTCGGACCCATTGTGAGACAGGAGCGCGCCGACCGGCCTCCGTGAGGCGAGGCGAAAACCCTCAGTCGAACGAGGGTTCGGGTTCCGCCTCCGGCTCGGCCTCGGGCACGCCGGTGGCCATCTCGACCACCCACTGGTGGAAGTGCGGCTCGGCGTTGCCGACCGGGAACTCGAGGACCTCGGGCAGTTCGTACGAGTGGATCTCCCGGATCGCCTCGCTCACTGCGGGGAAGAGCGAGCGCCGCGTCTTGATCATGAGCAGGTACTCGGTGTCCTCGCACACCTTGCCCTTCCAGCGGTAGATCGAGCGCAGGCAGGGAACGATATTGATGCAGGTCGCGAGGCGCTTCGCCACGAGTTCCTCGGAGATCTCGACGGCTTGTTGCTCGGTCCCGACCGATGTGACGATGACGCTGATCGGTTCCAGTTCCACCATGGCGCTCACGGTAGCCCCCGCCCTGCCGCTCGTCAAGCGAAGCCGATGAGCGTACACTGATCGGGATCCGTGACCTGGGGGCGTACCGGGTTCGACGGGGGACATGTTGGGTCGCCGGCAGCGTGCCGTGGTCCGCCGCCACGTAACAAGGGCGGAAACTCATAGCTGCCAACACTGAGCTAGCACTGGCTGCTTAAACGCAGTCACGTCGTGATCGCCGGCTCCCGCCTGCGAACCTGATCACGGCGACGCAAAAGCAGGCTGGAACGCCGCTTCGCCCGGCAGCGGCGGTCGAGATCTTTCGGGCTGGTCGCGACGGACGGGAGCCTACACCCAGCCACCGCGACGAGAATCAACAGTAGGATGCGCACGGAGACACCTGCGGCCCAAGTCCTCCGGACGGGGGTTCGATTCCCCCCGCCTCCACCATCTGTCTATCCGTCCGTTTCGGGGGGTCCCATCCCGCCTGCGGCGGGACTCTAGACCCCCCGTGCCCCCCAGCGAGTCGCGGCCAAGCCGCTCTTCGCTCCGTTTCGGGGGGTCCCATCCCGCCTGCGGCGGGACTCTGGACCCCCCGTGCCCCCCAGCGCTCCGCGGGAGCGAATCCCGCTCCGCGCTCCTTTCCCCCTTTTCGGGGGCTTGCCGGGCACCGGGCACCGGAAAAACGTGGTTAGTGGTCCGATGCTGCCGCACCGGCCGCAGGCCGCGCCGCCTCTGGCGCCTCCCTCGAAGACGAAGAAGCGCGCCCGGCGGTCGCGCCCCACATTAGAGCCAACCACGCCCACCGCAGGACGTCGCAGCTTGGGGCGTGTAGCCGCGTCGCCGAGAGTGGGCCGGATGCTAGGCGCGCGAGCCGGCCGAACCGGAGTGTAGCCGGAGGCTACATGAGGATTCGAGCCGGCGAGCGCAACGACGCAGACGGTCCGCTATCGGCGGCGCCCGTCGGCGGCGCCCTCAGGGCTTGGGGAAGTGCTCGACGTTGACGTTCAGGTGCCCCGCCATCGCCCCCGCCTCCCGCGTCAGCGACCTCCCGATCACCACCCGCTGGATCTGGTTCGTCCCCTCGTAGATCTGGGTGATCTTGGCGTCGCGCATGTACTTCTCGATCGGGTAGTCCTGGCAGTACCCGTAGCCGCCGAACAGCTGCACGGCGTCGGTCGTGACCCGCATCGCGGTGTCGGTCGCAAAGACCTTGCTCATCGCCGCGAGGCGGGAGACGTTGGGCAGCCCGGCGTCGATGGCGCGGGCCGCGGTGTAGACGAGCTGGCGCGCCGCCTCGATCTGGATCGCCATGTCGGCGAGCATGAACTGGACCGCCTGGAACGACATCACGCTCTGCCCGAACTGTTGGCGCTCCGAGGTGTAGCGGATCGCCCACTCGAGGGCGCCCTGGGCGAGGCCGACGGCCTGCGCGGCGACCCCGGGGCGGGCGCGGTCGAGCGTCATCATCGCGTTGGCGAAGCCCGCCCCCTCCTTGCCGCCGAGCAGCGCGCCCTCGGGGACGCGGCAGTTCTCGAAGTGCAGCTCGTGCACCGGCACGCAGCGGATCCCCATGAGTTGCTCGCGCTTGCCGATCTCGAAGCCGGGCGTGTCCTTCTCCACGATGAACGCCGAGGCGCCGCGCGTGCCGCGGTCCGGGTTGGTGGAGGCGTACACGGTGTAGATCGTGGCGGCGTTGGCGTTGGTGGTCCACTTCTTGTCGCCGTCGATGACGTAGCCGTCGCCGTCCTTGACCGCACGGGCGCGCAGCGAGCCCGCGTCGGAGCCCGACGCCTTCTCCGACAGCCCGAACGCGATCAGCTTCTCGCCCGTCGTGATGGCGGGCAGGTAGCGGCGCTTCTGCTCCTCGGTCCCGCCGAGAACGATCGGGAAGCTGCCGAGGGCGTTGACCGCATAGGCGACGCCCACGCCGCCGCACCCGCGCGAGAGCTGCTCCACCACGACGCACATGTCGAGCACGCCGGCGCCGTGCCCGCCGTACTCCTTGGGGACCCAGATCCCCATCAGGTCGTACTCCTTCAGCGCCGCGATCACGCTCCACGGGTACTCGCCGGTGCGGTCGAGCTCGGCGGCCACCGGCCGCACGTACTTCTCCGTGACTTCGCGGGCCTTCGCCTGGTACTCCTGGGTCTTCGCGCCAAGCAGCTCTTTCATGGTTTCCCCCTCGTGCCGGACGGATTTTACACCGGGCCGGGCGTGCGCCGGCCGCCGGGGCGTGCGAGAATCCGACCGGAGCCACCGTGTTCTCCCGCCGCGTCCCGCCAGACCTCGCCCCCAACCGCATCGCCGCCGCGCGGGCGGCGGCGGCGCCCCCGTTCGACCTCACGGTCTCGAACCCCACGGCGTGCGGCATCCCCTACCCGGACGGTCTGCTCGACACCCTCGCCGATGCCGCCGGCCTGGCGTACCGGCCGGACCCCCGCGGCCTGGAGCCGGCGCGCCGCGCGGCCGCCGCGGAGTACCGGCGGTTCGGCGTCGAGGTGGCCCCGGAGCGCCTCGTGCTCACCGCCTCGACCAGCGAGGCGTACGCGTTCCTCTTCAAGCTCCTCGCCGAGCCGGGCGACGCCGTGCTCGTCCCCTCGCCGTCGTACCCGCTGTTCGAACACCTCGCCCGGGTGGAGGGCGTGGAGGCGCTGCCGTACCACCTCAACCCCGAGCTCGGCTGGCGCCCCGACCTCGACGCCCTCGCCGCCGCCCCGACGGCGGTGCGCGCCGTCGTCGTCGTCCACCCCAACAACCCGACCGGCTCGTTCGTGCACCCCGGCGACGCGGCGGCGCTCGAGCGCCTGGCCGCCGCCCGCGGCTGGGCGGTGATCGCGGACGAGGTCTTCCTCGACTACCCGCTCGCCGGGGGGGATGGCAGCGGGCGGAGCTTCGCCGGCGCGGAGCCGGCGCTCACGTTCGCCCTCGGCGGCCTCTCCAAGAGCGTCGGCCTGCCGCAGCTCAAGCTCGCCTGGATCGCGACCGGCGGGCCCCAGCTGCTGGTCGAGGCGGCGCTCTCGCGCCTCGAGTTCATCGCCGACACCTTCCTCTCGGTGGGCACGCCGGTGCAGCTCGCGCTCCCGGTTCTGCTCCGCGAGGGGACGCCGGTGCGCGCCGCGATCCTGGAGCGCTGCCGCGCCAACCTCGCCGAGCTGCAACGGGCGGCGGCCGCCGCTCCCGAGGTGAGCGTGTTGCTCCCCGGCGGCGGTTGGAGCGCCGCGGTGCGGGTCCCAGCCGTGGTCGGCGAGGAAGAGCTGGCGCTCGAGCTGCTGGAGAAGGACGGCGTCGCGGTCCACCCCGGCTACTTCTTCGACTTCCCCAGCGCCGGCACGCTCGTGCTCAGCCTCCTGCCGGAACCGGCCGCGTTCTCCGAGGGGGTGCGGCGCCTGCTCGCCCGGGTGCGGGCGCACCTCGACCGGTGAGCGCCGCTTACGGCTGGACCTCCTCGAGCAGCTGCAGGAAGCGCTCGTACGGCAGCGCCTGCCAGCTCTCGGCGCTGACCGCTCCCTCGCTGCGCGAGATGAGGGAGACCTTCTGCGCGGTCTCGACGTCGGGGGCTTCGTAGAGGTCCATGAAGTCGTAGGGGCCGAGGATCGCGTAGTGCGCCAGCCACTTCACCTGTGGGCACAGCACCTGGACTTTCTTGAGCCACCCCTTGCCGGTTTCGCGCCGGCCGCGGGCGTCGTGCACGCTCTCGGGGCGCAGGCGGGTCATCAGGACAAACGTCGGCATCGACCACATCCTCGGGTCTCTCCTCCAATCTGGGACCGGAATCGGGCCGGCGCAACCCGGCAGGGGCCGCCCGGCTGGTAAGCTGGCCGTGAGCGAATATGACACGGACCGTTGGACCCGACCCCGCCGGCGCCGGCACGACGCCGGGCCCCAGCATCCACGTGGCGCTCGTCACGCCCGAGATCGCCTGGAACACCGGCAACGCGGGCCGCACCTGCCTGGCGGCCGGCGCGCAGCTCCACCTCGTGCGCCCGCTCGGGTTCTCCCTCGACGAGCGCGAGGTGCGCCGGGCGGGCGTGGACTACTGGCCGAGGGTCGACCCGGTGGTCTGGGACGACCTGCCGGCGTTCGAAGCCGCGCTCCCTGGGCTCGGCGAGCCGTTCTTCTTCTCGGCGGAGGCGCCGCGAGAGCTGTGGGACGTGTCGTTCCCGCCGCAGGTGGTGCTGGTGTTCGGGCGCGAGAGCGGCGGCCTCCCCGACGACGTGCGCGCGCGCCACGCCGGCCGGATGGTCTGCATCCCGATGGCGGACACCAAGATGCGCTCGCTCAACGTATCCACCGCCGTGGCCGTCGCGCTGTACGAGGTGGTCCGTCAGCGCCGGCGCGAGCCGTGACCGGCGCAGGAAACCCCGGCCGCCGCACGACGTACCAGGTCTGGTGCGCCCGGAGCCGACGCGGCCAAGGACCGGAGCGTCGTGCGGCCGCCACGGTGCGGTCCGGGGGTGAGGGGAGGCGGCGATGAGCCGGGTGTACAGGTCGATGTCCAGCTCTTCCGACATGAGCCGGCGGGAGTTCGTCAGGGCCGTCGGAGGCGTCTCCGCGGTCGCCTCCGGCCTCGTCCTCGGCGTGCCGGCGTTCGGCGAGCAGCAGGAGAAGCCCGCCGAGGTCGAGACGAACATCCTCGATTTCATGAAGGTGCCGCGGACGGCGCACTCGCTCCCCGGTCCGTTCCCGGGGCGGGTGGTCAAGGTGACGGACCCCCGGTCGTTGGCCGGCGACGCCGTCGACGCGAAGGTGGTCCGCGCCATGCTCGAGCGCGGCGTCCGCAAACTCACGGGTGTCAGCATGAAGAAGAGCTTCGCCCGGCTCTTCACCTCCGACGACGTCGTCGGCCTCAAGGTGAACCCGGTCGGGGCGCCGCTCATCTGCACCAAGCCGGAGCTCGTCGACGCCGTGATCGGTTGGCTCGTCGACGGCGGCCTGCCCAAGGGCAACATCGTGATCTGGGACCGCTTCGACTTCATGCTCAAGGACGGGGGGTTCACGGCCGCCCGCTTCCCCGGCGTGCGCGTCGAGGGGCTGCAGACCATGGACGAGCAGGGCAGCGCCTGGCGCGACGCCGGCGGGCGCCACGTCTCGGCCGCCAACTTCGACACCGAGGCGTACTACTTCGCCAAGGGGGTCCTGGGCAAGGGCGTGCGCGGCTACAAGGACGATGAGTTCTACCTCAACCAGCACGTCTTCGCCGGCGAGTACTCGTACTTCGGCAAGCTCGTGACCCGGAAGCTCACCAAGATCGTGAACCTCGCCGCCTACAAGAACACCGGGAACGGCATCTCGATGGCGACGAAGAACCTCGGGTTCGGGTCGATCTGCAACACCGGCCGCCTGCACGCGCCCCTGTTCTTCCGCGTCAACACCGAGGTCCTGGCGGCGCCGTGGGTGCGCGACAAGCTCGTGCTGAACATCACCGACGGGCTGCGCGGCCAGTACGACGGCGGTCCGGACAAGAACGAGAAGTTCGTCTATCCGAACCACGCGCTCTACCTCGCAACCGACCCGTTCGCCCTCGACATGGTCTGCCACCGCGAACTCGTCGCCAAGCGCAAGGCGATGGGGATCGCGGTCAACGAGCACCCGAAGTACACCGAGTACCTCTTCTACGGCGAGAAGCTCGGCCTCGGGGTCGCGACGCCGGAGAAGATCACGCTGGTGCGGGCGTGAGAGCCATCGTCCCGGCCGTCCTCGCCCTCCTCGTCGCCGCGTCCGTCGCCGCGGCGGGCGACGACGGCCTGCTGCCGCCGTCCGGCTTCGCCGGCGGTTGGACGAGGGACGGCCAGGCGAAGGTTTTCCCCGCCGATTCTCTGTACAACCACATCGACGGCGGCGCCGAGATCTTCCTCGAACTCGGTTTCGAGGAGGCCACCGTGCAGCGTTACACGCGCGCCGGGGACGAGGTCGTGGTCGAGTGCTACCGGATGCGCGACGTGGAAGCCGCGCTCGCGATCTACCTCGACAAGTGCGGCGCCGAGACCCCGTCGCCCGCTTTCGCCGAGCGCCACACCGCCGGCCGCTACCAGTTGCTTTTCATGCGCGGCCGCTTCTTCGTCATCGTCAACAACCCTCCCGGGACGCCGGCGGTGGCGCCCTCCCTGGTCGAGTTCGCCCGGGCGATCGCCGGACGCTTCCCGCCCGGGGGCCACGTGCGGGCGTTCGACGTGCTGCCTCGCGAGGGGATCGTCCCCGGATCGCTGCGCCTGATCCGCGGCAGCGTCGGCCTGCAGGAGATCGCGACGCTCGGCGAGGGCGACATCCTGAGCCTCGGCGGCACGCTCACCGCGGCCGCGGCCCGGTACACGGGCGGCGCCGCAGGGGACCGGACGCTCGTCGTGGTCGTGTACCCGAGCGAGGCCGAGGCGGCCACCGCGTTCCGCCACCTCGCCGATCATCTCGACCCCGAGATCCGGCCCCTCGCCGCCTCCGACCGGCGCCTCGTGTTCGCGAGCTACGATGGCACGTTCGGCGTCGCCGCGCGCGCCGGGGCGCGCCTCGAACTCTCGCTCCGCCTCAAGGCGCGCCCGGAGCCGGTTTAGGCGGAATCGCCGCCGCGGCGGAACGTCGTTGGTCGCGCCAGGAAGGCGTTGGCCGCGACGCGACCGGCGAGCACGCCGGCGGCGCCGGCCACCGCTCCGGCCAGGTCGAACGCTCCGACCCCGAGCGCCATGACCGCGACGATCCCCGTGACCTCGACCGCGGTGGCCCAGGTGATCAGCGCGGTCCTGCGGGCGTGGACGAGCAGCGCGCGCTGGAACGAGAGCAGCACCTCGAGCGCCGGCATCAGGCAGAGGATGCGCAACGGCACGAGGCCGAACCGCACCAACTCGGGCGGCAGCCCCGAAACCGTACCGAACCAGACCCGCGCGAGCGGCGAGAACGCCACGACGGCGAGCCCTCCGGCCGTGGCCACCCCGAGGATCCCGGCGAACCGGCCGAGTGCGCCGACGTGGCGGCGGTCGTCGCCAAGCAACGCGATCCCGACCTCCTGATAGGCAAAACCGGGGCTGCGGAAGGCGAACACCAGGGCGGTCACCACCGGCCACACCGCGAGCGAGTCGAGGGGCGCCCGGCTGCGGCCGAGCATGAAGGTCACCATCGGGTTGACGCCGAGCGTCAGGATCGAGGTGAGGGCCAGCGGAGCGTAGAAGCGCGCGATCGCCCGCGTGGTCAGCGGCGGACCGGGCAGGCTCGGGGCGTCGGCGCGCAGCAGCATGCGGACGGCGCCTCGGGCCATGAACCGGCTCGCGACCGCCTCGGCGGTCACTCCGGCCGAAAGCGCGGCGGCGCCGACGAACGCCCCCGGCAGCGCGGTGAGCAGGTACAGGCCGAGGCCGACAAGCGCCATGGTGAGGACGCGCACGACGGTGCCGTAGGCCACCCGCCTGGTCAGGTGGCTCCTGATCAGGACCCCCTGGAAGAGGCGCCGGTAGCCGATCGCCGCCGGCCACGGCAGCAGGATCGCGGTCGCGACGTGCGTGAGCTGCGCGACCTCGTGCGGGAGGCCGATCAACCCCTCGGCCACGAAGCGGAACACCGGCGGCAGCAGCAGCACGACCATCACCAGCGTGATCGCCGCGTTGAGGGCGTACGCGAAGCGCCGCAGCAGGAGGAACGAGTGCCGGTCGCCGACCAGCGCCACGGCGGCGCTCATCATCATGATGATCGGCGACTCCATGAGCATGGCGAACGAGAACGCCACCCCGAACGCGGCGAGGTTGAACGTGGCCTCGCCCAGCCGCGCGATCACCGCGGCCAAAAAAGGCCCCTCGACCGACATCATCAGCCAGGTGGCCGCGAGCGGCGCCCAGAACCGCGCGATCCGGCGCAGCGTCAACGTCTCGCCCGTCTCCACGGCCTCCCCCGGAACGCACCCGTTCCTCGTCTCGATCTTCCGCCGCCGAAGGATACCCGGTGCGCTGGTAGGATGTCTGCCTTGGAGGTTCACCGATGCCAAGGCACGCGTTCCGATGGCTCCTCGCGACGCTCGCAGCCCAGGCGATCGCCGCGGTTGCGCTGGGCGCCGCTCCGCCGCCGACCGAACCGACTGTCGTTCCTCGTCGCCGCCGACATGCGCCAGTACGCCGGGAGCAAGTACTCGGGGCCCGATTACTTCCTCGGCGCCGCCGAGGCGATGCGCGCGACCGGACCGGCGGCGTTCCTCGTGATCCCCGGCGACCTCGAGCCGCCGGAGCCGGTCGCCGAGGTCATCCGGACCGTGTTCGGCGCCGGCTTCCCGTTCTACCCCGCGGTCGGCAACCACGACACCGGCGGCAAGGAGTACATGGCGTACCTGCGCGGGCTCAACACCGGCGGGACCTCCCTCCTCCACGTCGTCCGCAAGGGCCCGACGGGCGCGGTGGAGACGATGTACGCCTTCGAGATCGGCCCCGTGCACGTCGCGGTCATCAACGAGTACTACGACGGCGTCTCCGACACCGGCAGCGACGGCGACGTGGGCGCGGCGACGTACGCCTGGCTGGCCGCGGACCTCGCCGCCACCACCAAGCCGTACGTGTTCGTCGTCGGCCACGAGCCGGCGTACCCGCTGCCCGACATGACGACCGGGCGGATGCGCCACGAGAAGACCTCGCTCAACCGGCACACGGTCGACCGCGACCGCTTCTGGAAGCTGTTGCGGGAACGGAAGGTCACCGCGTACCTCTGCGGCCACACCCATGACGCCTCCGCCAAGAGGATCGACGGCGTGTGGCAGCTCGACTGCGGCCACGCCCGCGGGAAGGGCGACTCCGGCGCGCCGAGCACGTTCCTGCGGATCACGGCCGGCGGCGGCGACTGCCGCTACGAGGTCTACCGCGCCGACGCGGACGGCCGCAACTACACCGTGCGCCTCGCCGGCTCCCTGCTCAAGGAGTGACCCGCCGCCTCGGCAGCGACCAGGCGGCTCTGAGATACCGATCCTCATTTCCGATGGTGCGGCGCCGCCGCTAGGGGAAGGGGTCGTCCATCCGCCTCTCGGGTGAAGCAAAGCCCTCCAGCTGCAGTGCTGGACACGTCCCCCACCCGATCCCGTCTTTGTAGGCGCAGGCTTCAGCCTGCGGTCGTTCTTTCCGCCACCCGCCCGCCCCGCGGGCTGAAGCCCGCGCCTACAAGGATGCGGCTACAACCACGGAAATGGCGGTCTCGATCCCTGGCGGCGGCAACGAGCCGCGACGGGCGACTCACTTGTACCGGATCGCGACCGCGACGATCCTGCGGCCGTACACCGGGTAGGCGCTGCGCGACCACCACGGCCCCTGCACCACCGTCCCGACCCGCCGGAACTTGTCGTACACGAGCACCGCGGCGTTGGCGCCGAGCTTGGCGGCCTCGACGCGGAGCGCTTGCTCCATCATGGCCACGGAGGGGCGCCCCGAGGGTTCGAGGAACACCTCGCCGAGCCGGACCACGTCACGCCGCGGCTCGTGTCGCAGGATCTCCACCGAGTTCGGGTCGGTGGGCGCGAACTGCGGCACACCGAGGTAACGGGTGGACGACACGCCAACCGTCGTGCACGCGGCCATCGCCACCGTCGCGAGCAGCAGCACCGCCGCGACCGTTGCCCTGCGCGTCACCTGGCCTGTCATCGTCTGCCCCTCCCGGCTCATCGTACCGCCCCCCACCAGGTAACGGACGAGCGCGGCCGGCCCGGGTTGACACCCCGCCGCCGCGGCCGGCGCCGCCGGCACGGCGACCCCGGCCGGTTCCCGGCGATGCCAAAGCCTACTCGGACGGCCCGGGCGCCGCGGCGACGCCCTGCCGGCGCGGGTCCGGCACGCCCACGAAGGTGTGGGTGGCGCGGATCGATGAGGAGCGCGTTCGTGCCTCCGAACACCATCAGGTCGATCCAGCGCGCCGGGAACCCCTGCTTGTACATCCCGGTGAACCCCCGCTTCTCGAGCGCCGCGGCCCGTTCCGGCGTGATCTCGCCGGCCAGCTCCAGGTAGCCCTGCTCGCTGGTGCCGGTGACGCCGGCGAAACCCCAGACGATCCGCGGCGCCGCCACGGCCTGCGCGCAGGCTGAGCGCCGCGGTCCGCGACGGCGGAGAGGACGACGGCGAGCGAGGGCGACGATCCGCTCGCTCCCCGCGCTGCCCAGGACGAGGAACGGCTTGCCGTTCTTGAGCACGATCGTCGGCGTCAGCGTCGTCATCGGCACCTTCCCCGGGGCGAGGAAGAACGGGCTGCGCGGGCTCGTGTAGTTGAACGCGTCGAGGTTGAGTTGTAGGCGAAGCCGAGACCCCGGCGTGGCGACGCCGGAGCCGAGCGAAGCGCCGACCGTCTGCGTCAGCGCCACGACGTTGCCGTCGCGGTCCGCCACCGACACCTGCGTCGTCCCGATGACGAAGTACGGCATCCGGCGTCGGCGGCGCCGATCTCGCGGTCGCGCAAGCGCCCGATCGAAGCGGATCAGCCTCGCCCGCTCGGCGCCGTGGCTCTTCCGGCGAGCTCCCGGTCGAGCACCGGCAGCGGCACGCGTCGGCGCAGAAGAGTCGTGCAACGTGATGCGCCCCGCCTCGAGCAGGAGGTGCAGCCGGTCGAGCGATTCCCCGCGCAGCAGCTCGGGGGGGAACGACTCGAGGATGTTGAGCATCTCGAGCAGGCTGCCGCCGCCCCCGGGGTACGGGAACGTGACGATGTCGAGGCCGCGGTAGCTGCCGCGCAGCGGCGGGCTCTCGACCGCCCGCACCTGGACGAGGTCGGCCTTGCGGACGTAGCCGCCGTTGGCGCGACCATGTCGGCCTCGATCTCGTCCGCGATGCGCGCCGCGGTAGAACTCGCCGGGGCCCAGCCGCGGGCGATCCGGCGCAGCGTCGCGGCGAGGTCCCCCGAGCAGAAGACGTGCTCGGGCGGCCAGTAGCCGGTGAAGTCCTTGAGGAACGTGTCGGCCAGGTACCCCCCGCGCCGGATCTTGGCGCTGTACGTCTCGACGTTGGCGAGCTCGGTGGTGTTCATGTGGAAGCCGAACTCGGCGATGTCGATCGCCGGCGCCAGGGCGTCGGCCAGGCTCATCGTGCCGTAGCGTTCGAGCGCGTACGCGAGCGCCGCCAGCGTTCCCGGGACCGCGACCGACTTGTAGCCGCGCACGTCGCCGACGTTGCGGATCGCCTGCAGCTCGGCGGGGTTCGCCAACGCCGGCACGACGCACGAGCCGTCGATCGCCACCGAGCGCCCGTCCTTGAGGTAGATGAGGATGAACGCCTGGCCGCCGATCCCCGAAGTCACCGGCTCCGCGGAGCCGAGCGCCAGGGCGGTGACGACGGCGGCGTCCACCGCGTTGCCGCCGGCCGCCAGCATCGCCGCGCCCGCCTTCGCCGCCTCCGGCGAGCCGCACACCACCATGCCGTCGGCGACCGCACCTCGACCGGCTGGAGCTGCGGCGGGGCGGCCACGTAGCCCGCGGGCGGCGGCGTCGGGTGCGGAGGCGGCGCGGCGGGCGCCGAGCGGGCCGGCGCACGCCGCCGCCAGGAGCGCGGCGGCAGCCAGACGCTGCCCAGACGCCGCCGCGGCCGGGCGGCGGCCGCGCGCCGACGGTGCGTCGGTGCCGTGATCACTTCCAGTGGCTCTTGATCCATTCTTCCGTCTCCGGCAGGCCGCCCTGCATGATGAGGTAGCCGTTGTGCGGCTCCCGGTCCGTGATCTCGTGCGACACCGGGGTGCGCATCAGGCGCGTGACCTCGGCACGGTCGCGCGTGTGCCCGAGCACCCACGAGAGCTTCATCAGCGCCGTCTCCGGCAGCATGTTCTCGAGCGGCACGATGCCGAGGTCGAGGAGGTCGCGGCCGGTGTCGTAGACGTACATCTGGGCGTAGCCCCACAGCGTCTGCACCGCCATCACCACGTGCACCCCCGCCGCGATCGCGCGCTCGAGCGCGGGGTAGAGCGGCTTGTTGACGTGGCCGAGGCCGGTGCCCGCGATGACGATGCCGTGGTACCCCTTCTCGACCAGCGCGTCCACGAGGTCGGGGTGCATCCCGGGGTAGTAGTACAGGATCGTCGTGCGGTCGTCGTACACCGGGTCGATCTTGACCCTGCGGCCGGCGTCGCGCCGGTTGTACTCCTTGTTCAGGTAGGTGAAGCGGTCCCGGCTCACCGTGCCGAGCGGGATGTCGCCGATGGTGCGGAACGTGCTGCGGTAGGAGGAGTGCATCTTGCGGCAGCGCGTGCCGCGGTGCAGCAGGCCGTAGCGGTCGGAGGTCGGCCCGAACATGCAGATCATCACCTCGGCGATGTCGCCCCAGGCGGCCGCGCGCACGGAGTGGATCAGGTTGAGGGCGGCGTCCGAGGACGGCCGGTCGGACGAGCGCTGGCTCCCGACGAGGACGATCGGCACCGGCGAGTCCTGCACCATGAACGAGAGGATGGCGGCGGTGTGGCCCATCGTGTCGGTGCCGTGCCCGATCACGATGCCGTCGGCGCCGGCCTCGATCTCCTCGCCGATCGCGACGGCGAGGGCGACGTACTGCTCCTTGGCCATGTTCTCGGAGAACACCCCGAACAGCTTCTTGGTCGTCAGGTTGCAGATGTCGGCAAGCTCGGGGACCGCGCCGTACAGCTCGCCCGGGGTGAACGCCGGGATCACCGCGCCGGTGCGGTAGTCGAGCCGCGACGCGATCGTCCCCCCGGTCCCCAGCAGCGTCACCTTGGGGAGCTGCGGGCGGGACGGGAACTCCTTCTCCGGGATCTTGTAGAACGCTTCCTTGTACCCAAGCTCGGTGATCTCGACGACGCGGTCGACGTGGATGCCGATGTTGTAGCCGTTCTTCATCTTGATCACGATGTGCAGGTCGTCGAACGTCTCGCTGCGCGGCAGGATCACGCCTTCGAAGACGCTCCCCGCATCGTTGACGAGGCCGCACCTCGCTCCACACCCGGACGCCGAAACCGGCGAGCTTGGCCCGCGCCTGTCCCTTGTAGCCCTTGAGCTCGTCGCGCGCGGCGGTCACGGCCGGCCTCCGATCTCGCCGCGCATGGCGGCGGCGACCTCGGCGCCCGGGCACCCGGCCGCGCAGCGACGGCATCGCGAGACCCATCGCCAGCCGCAGCACGCGCTCGCCCGTCGCCGCGTCCCGAGCATCGCCGACCGCCTCCGCCACCGCCCCGGCGGCCGTCTCCCGCCACGCTGGCGGCGCCGCGCCGAGCCTGACTCGAGGCCAGCATCTCGGCGACCGGCCGCTCGGGCGCGGCGGCGAGCGCGCGCACGACCGGCTCCCACGCTTCCCAGAGGACCGGCGTCGCGGCGAACGCCCGCAGCAGCTCGACCCAGCGCGCGGCGGGGATGGCGCCGACGTCCACGCCGGCGCGGCGCAACCCCACCAGTCGCTCGCCGAACAGCAGGCACGCGCGGCGCAGGTCGGCGCCGGCCTCGGCCACGACCAGGTCCACCAGCCGCGCACCGCCCCGCCTGATGAGGTAGTGGATCGTCGGCGTGGGGACGCCGGCCGCCGCGTAGCGCGCCTCGCGTTCCCACGGCCGCGGCGCGAGCCCCGCCCGCAGCGTAGCGACCCGCTCCCGCGTCACGCGGGTCGGCGGCGAGTCGGTGTCGGGGTACATCCGGTCGGGCCCGGGGAGGATGCGCTCGAAGTCGGTCGAGCCGTCGGCGAACGGCTGCCGGGTCTCGTTCGGGACTCCGTCCACGGCGTCCCGGTAGCGCAGAGCGATCTCGTTGACCGCCGTGACCGTGTCGTCGTCGGGCCCCCAGACCACCACCACCGCGTCGTCCGCCTCGCAGCGCAGCCGCGCGCGCACCCGGCGCAGCTCCTGCAGCGCGCCGAGGTAGTCGGGCCACTTCTCCGAGTGGATCAGGATCGGGCGCTGGTCGAGGTCGGCGATCACGCGGACGCGGCCCGCCAGCTCGTGGGCGAACGTGAGATCGGGCTGCGACGGCCACGAC
The DNA here is from genome assembly GCA_963727205.1 of uncultured Acidobacteriota bacterium. GTDB lineage: Bacteria > Acidobacteriota > Thermoanaerobaculia > Thermoanaerobaculales > Thermoanaerobaculaceae > RBG-13-68-16. Next base: position 63,649 of record CAVSFQ010000046.1, read on the forward strand.
AGCGTTCCGGCCAGGCGCGGAAGGCGCACGGCGCGGACCGAGAACGGGCCGTTGCCGAGCTCGAACCCGGGACGGCGCTGCTCCTGCTCCACCCAGCGCTCCCACTTCTCCCGCCGCAGGAAACCGAGCTCCGAGCTGGCGAACACCTCGGTCACGTCGGCGCTCTCGACCGCGATCGAGTCGGGGGTGGCGAAGCCGCGCCGGTGCAGCTCGTCGCGCAGGGCGAGCAGGTTCACCTGCCGCACCGCCTCGCCGTGCACGAGCGTGCGCGCCCACCTCGCCTGCGGCACGCCCTTGATCTCGACGCGGCGCCCGCCGCGCACCGAGACGTTGACGTCCTGGCGGCTGGCGCCGATCCCGACGCGCACGTGGCCGGTGGAGCGGCACACCCGCCCGATCAGCAGGATCGCCGCCTCGACCTCCTCCGGCGTGCGCAGGTCGGGGCCGGTCACGGTCTCGATGAGCGGCATGCCGAGGCGGTCGGTGCGCCAGACGATCAGGTGGCCGTGGTCGGAGACCTCGCGGCAGGAGTCCTCCTCGACGCTCACCTGCGTGATCGTGATCTCGCGCCCGGCGAACGGCAGCCGCCCGTTGACCCCGACGATCGCGGTGCGCTGGAACCCGGTCGGGATCGAGCCGTCCAGGTACTGCTTGCGCGCGATGTGGACCTCGTCCACGATGTCGCACCCGAGCATCAGGCACTGCTCGATCGCCACGTCCACCGCCTGCTGGTTGACCAGGAACGGCGGGGTGTCGTCCATCTCGTAGGTGCAGACGTTGTCCTCGTGCAGCAGGTAGATGATGTTCTTCTTGGTCTTGAACTCCATCAGCGCCGTGCCGTCGTACTCGCCCAGCTCCGACAGCGTCGGCCGCATGTGCCGCAGCACCTCGCCGTCGTGCGTCGTGGTGTAGCGCCGCGCCGGGCAACGGCAGAACATCTTGCGTTCGGTGAGCAGCTGCTGGTGGACCTCGAGGCCGGCGATCAGGCCGACCTGGGCGTAGTCGATGGATTGGGACACGCCGCGCCTCCGGGTGCGAGCGCGCAGGGCGCGCGCCAGGCCCGGCGATCATAGCATCCGGTTGCGGCCGCCTTGTCCCGCCGCATCGCCGCCGGCGCGCGGGCGCTTACGCCGACGCGCCGAGGATCGCGCGCTGCAGCGCGATGTTGTCGCGGTGGCCCGAGTAGGCGGCGGTCACGCGGCCGCGCACCGGGTAGCCGAGCAGGTAGAGGTCGCCGATGATGTCGAGGACCTTGTGGCGCACGAACTCGTCCGGGAAGCGCAGCTCGGTGTTGATGACGTTGTCCTCCCCGACGAGGATGAAGTTGTCCAGCCGCCCGCCGGTGCCGAGGCCGAGCTCGGCCATCATCGGCAGGTCGCGCATGAAGCCGAAGGTGCGCGCCGGCGCGATCTCGGCCTTGAACGAGGCGAAGTCCGTCATCGTGAAGTCGTAGAACTCCTCGCCGATCGGCGGCGGGTAGCGCAGCCGGTAGGAGACCGAGAACGTCTCGGCCGGCTCGATCACCAGGCTCTTGCCCGCTCCGCCGACCTCGTAGCGCCGGTCGATGACGAGCTCCTTGCGGGGGACGCCCTGGTCCGCGATCCCGATCTCCTCCAGCCGCTCGCAGAACTCGAGCGCGGAGCCGTCGAGCACGGGGATCTCGCCGTGCACCTTGACGAGCAGGTTGGTGATCCCGCTGGCGTGCAGCGTCGACAGCAGGTGCTCGACCGTGCGGATGCTCTCGCCGTCGCGGGAGAGCGTGGTGGCGTACTCGGTCTCGGCCACCGAGCCCAGGTGCGCCGGGATCTGCGTCCCCTTCGGCAGCGTGAGGAAGTGGATGCCGCTGTTCGGCGGCAGCGGTTGGATCGTCATCCCGGTGCGCCCGCCGGAGTGCAGCCCGATGCCGTAGATCACCGTGCTCGCGCCGACCGTGCGCTGCTGGATCGCGCTCTCGCGCAGCAGCGGCAGCTCGGGCGGCGGCAGGAACGTGCGCTCGTGCTCCGGCCCCGCCCCGATCTCCAACGCCGCGCCGCCGGCGCCCTTGGCCGCCAGCGCCCCGGTCAGCGCCTCGAGGACGCGGTTGTAGGAGAGCGGCTTCTCGAGGTAGTCGTACGCCCCCATCTTGATCGCCTTGACCGCGGTGGGCGCCGTGCCGTGGCCGGAGATCATGATCACCGCCGCGGCGGGGTCGAGACCGGCGCAGCGCCTCGAGCGTCTCCAGGCCGTCGCGGTCGGGGAGCCAGATGTCGAGGAAGACCACGCCCGGGCGGCGGGTGCGGTACAGCTCCAGCGCCTCCGCGCCGCTGCCGGTGGTGACCGTGCGGAACCCCTCGTCCTCGAGGACATGCGCCAGCTCGGTCAGGATCCCCGGCTCGTCGTCGACGATCAGCACCAGCGGCTTCATGCCCCGAGTGTGCGGCGTCGTCCGCTCCCGGTCAAGCCCGGCCCGGCGGTGCCGCCGCCCGCCTCACGGCACGCAACACGCTCGAGCCCGTGGTGTGCCACTTTCGAGGTCGCGATGTGCGCACTTCGGCGCCGGAGACCGCCCCATCCGCGTGCCCCCTTGGCCACCGTCGCAGACTGCGGCCCTTCCGCCATCCATCGTCACCGTCAATCGGCATGGCCGTGGCACCGATTCGGGGTTGCGACCACACGGATCGCCGCCGCGCTGGGCACATGACGGGCCCCAAAGACAGATCAGCCGGATGCGCGCCGGGCACCTTTGGCCTTCTGGTACAGTTCGGACCGAGTGCAACCTGGCAGGGCGTCGGTTCCGGCGATGTCGTTCACTCTTGACCGTCCTCGGGACCCGGCGCCAAGAAACGAGAAGGGTGTGTGAGCGTCATGCCTGACCCGACGAGCCTGCCTTTCAACCCCTTACGCAAGACGCTCTATTCGGTGCACGACCTGTTCGCCGGGTTCTCCGACGGCGACGTTGCGAGCTACGCCGCGTGCCGGGACGTCAAGATCCTGCGTTACTTCGTGACCAACGGCAAGAACCCGTCCCGTCACAGCGGGGCGAGCACGCTCGAGGCCCTGCACGACAACTCCATATCCTCAGCCGTGCAGCGCCTCCTGGGGATGCAGAAGCGAGTCGTGGGCATCATGGGCGGGCACAGCATGGCGCGCGGCACGCCCGCCTTCGTCGCCATCGCACACGTCGCGTACGACCTCGCGCGCGCGGGGTTTCTCGTGGCGAGCGGCGGCGGTCCCGGCGCGATGGAGGCGACGCACCTCGGCGCCCTGCTCTCGACACACCCTCCTGAAGACCTCGACGACGCGATCAAAGCGCTCCGCAGTGCAGCGACGCTGCCCAGGGACGCCGGCAAGCTCGTCGGGAAAGACGGTCGGATCGACACCACCGTTGCCGTCGAGTTGTACCGGTGGTTTGCTCCGGCGTTCCGTCTGGCGACCTCGATCTTCGCGGACAGTGCGACAGCCCCGGAGCCGAGTCTCGCGGTGCCGACGTGGCTCTACGGCTATGAGCCGACGACGCCGTTCGCATCGCACATCGCGAAGTACTTCCAAAACAGTGTCCGCGAGGACGGTCTGGTCACGATGGCTCGCAGCGGCATCGTGTACGCGGAAGGTTCCGCCGGGACGGTGCAGGAGATCTTCCAGGACGTCGCCAAAAACTGCTTCGGCGATTTCTGTCCGATGGCGTTCCTCAGTGCCGCGAAAACTGACTTCTGGTCGAAGACGTTGCCGGTAGAACCTCTGGTCGAAGCGATCCTGAAGGACAAGGCCGAGGACGCAACGCGCGTGCTGTTTACCGACAGCGCGGCGGCGGCGGTCGACTTCCTCGTCAAGCTCAGCCAGCCTGGAGCGGCCCTACCACCGGCTCCACTCCGACGCCGTCCGAAGCGCGGCACACGCACCAGTTAGGACCCTCAGATCCAGCAGCGTTGGCAGACCGGTTCGATGCCAATTCCCCACCTGTCGTAGAGGGTTGCCTGTCACTGTGAGGAGCCCAGCGACGCAGCCTCGTGGCTCAGGGAGGGCGGTGGGCATCTGGTTGGGAGCGAGATCGCTCTCCCCACGGCAATGCGGGCGCGGTGCGCCCGCTCGCGGCAGGCTGGGTCGCTGCGCGCCTCCTCGGGGCAGGCTCTTCCCCACCTGCGGCGGGACTCCTCGCGATGAACGAAGACGCTACCGTTCAGATGAGAGCAGCATCACCGGTCGGGAGGGTAATCGGGGATCGCCGCCACTTCACGGCGCCTTCCTTTCGGAAACCGCAGCAGGACTCATCGCGTCTCCCGGCAGGTAGCATCCCGACGCGACTTCAAGGGCAAGCCCGAGATCGGCCTGCTCGGCCCGGAGGCGCACCACGGCCATGGCCTGGGAGAGGTACGCCGCGCGGGCCGCCTGCGCCACGACCAGGTCCGCGGCACCGGATGCCGTTGCTTTCTCGTAGGCCTCGGCCACCGCCTTCAGGGAGGGCAGCGCCGCGTGTGCGGTCTTCAGCCGCTCCCTGACGGTGGCCAGGTCCGCCATGATCTGGGCCACGTCCGCTCGCGCAGCGAAGAGCCGCGCCGCGAAATCGTCATAGAGCTGCTGGCGGGTCGCCGAGGCGTAAGCCACTCGTCCCTGGCCGCGGTCGAACAGCGGGAGCTGGATGGCCACGCCGTATCCCGTGGTTACGACGTTGTCCGTGTCGCGGGCGTGGCTGAGATCGATGCCGATGTCCGGGAACTGCGAGCGGATGGCGATCCGTAACCGGTCGTCCTGGCTCTCGTAGCCCTTCTTGAGCGCGAGGAGGTCGAGCCGCCGCTCGCCCAGGTTTTCGATCAGCACCTCCTGGGACGGCAGGTTGGGCCAGTCCGGGAGGCTCGCGTCCGCCCGCAGGACAAGGGGTTCCCCGGGGGGTAGTCCCAGGAGCGCTTTGAGGGTCCGGCCTTGCCGCCCCTCTTCTTGCTCGAGCAGGAGGAGGCCGTCGCGGGCCTGTTGCCAGCTCGAGTTGGCGGCGGCTTCCTCCACGCCGCTCACCGCGCCCGTTCGGACCGCGCTGGCCATGGCTGCCACTGTCCGCCCCGCCTCCCGTTCCGCCGAGCGGGCCAGAGGCAATTCCTCGCGCAGGGCCAGAATATGGAAAGCGGCCATGCGCGCCGCCTGCGCCACCTGCCACTCCTGCCAGGCGATGTCCAGGTCCACGGCCTGCGCCTGCGCCCCGGCGGCCTCGCGGCGGAGGGAGTAGGTCAGCAGGGAGGTCAGGTCGAAGCCGAGCTGGGTGTCGTAGCCGGTCACTTTGCCCCGGTCGCTGCCGCCCGTGGGGATGTCCTGGCTGTAGGAGGCCACGGGGTTGGGCAGGAGCCCGGCCTGGATGACTTGGGCCCGCGCCAGGCCGCGCTGGTCCCTCGCGGCCCGGAGTTGCGGGTTGGTCAGGACCGCCACCACGGCGGCCTGGTCAGGCGTCAGGCCCCGCGCCAGGTCGAGGTGAACGGGCTGCAGGAGGGGGTGCCGGATCCGCGCCGCCTCCACCGTGACGGCACCCATGTCCGGCGGCGCCAGAATCCGCCGCTCTGCCTGCTGGTTCAGGGGCAAGGGGTGGTAGGTGGCACAGCCCAGGATGGCCATCAGGGCCAAGCCTGGGACGGTCCGAGGCAGTTGTCGTGGCATGAAGAGATCTCCTCACCGAACGACAGACACTCCGTTGTTTATCATTGCACAGGTTCAAGATGACGGGTGTTATCCTCGCTGCGGCGAGTGAGGTCTTTCCGAGGAGACATCATGTGGGCAACCCGAAAGAGCGTCGCGCGATTCGGTTTCCTCCCTCTCCTCCTCGCTCGGGCCGCGTGGGCCGGCTCGCCGCAGACGGCCCAGGGCTGCGTCATCGTGGAGGAGCGCCTCTTCTCCGTCGCGCCTTCGGCCTATGCCGTGGTCGAGCCTGTGGCGGCCATCTCGGTGCCGGCCCTGGTGGACGGCTCGCTGGTGCAATGGAAGGCGCTGCCCGGCATGGCCGTCCGGCGGGGGGATGTGCTGGGGCGGCTGGCCGGCCCCGAGCGTGCCAAGGAGATGGTCGAAGCCCGTTCCGCCCTGGAGGAGGCGCGCAGCGCCTTCGACCTGGCGAGAAAGAACGAGGCCGCGGCTCGCGAGACCTACCCCGTGATCACCGATGTGCGGAAGCTCAACGAGGCCCAGGCAGCGGTGGCCCAGGCCGAGAGCGCGCTGAAGGCCGCCAAAGCTCGCTGGGCGTTTGTTCGCGGCGAGGGCGAGATCCGCGCCCCGGTGACCGGCGTGCTGACGGGCGTCTACGCCGCCGACGGCCAGAGCGTCGCCGCCGGAACCGTCCTGGCCCGCATGGAGGACTCCAGCCGGCTCTGGCTTCACGCCGTCTTCTACGGCCGTGATGTGCTGCCCTTGACGCCCGGCCTGCACGGGCTCTTCGCCCCGCTTGGAGGCGGCGAGGCCGTGCCGGTCCGCGTCGGCGGCGTCATCGCCCCCATGCGGCCCGACGGCGGCCGCGCCGTGGGTTGCCTGCCCGTGAGCCCGCCGGCCTGGTTCAGCGGCCAGTCCGGCACGCTGAAGCTGGAGGTCCCACCCGTCTCGTGGCCCGCCGTTCCGGAATCTGCCCTCATCCTGAAGGGCGAGTGGTGGTACGTGCTCGTTCGCGGCCAGGCCGGAGACGAGCGCCGGAAGGTCGAGCCCGGCCCGGAAGCCGGCGGGTGGCGGGCGATCCTCCGGGGGGTGAAGCCGGGCGAGCAGGTGGTCGTGAAAGACGCCTACCTCCTGTTCCACCGCGACGTGTCCAAGACCTTCACCCCGCCGGACTGAGGCCGCCATGGACGCGAAATCGGTCATCCGGCAGACGCTGGAGCGCCCCGTCCTCTGGTTCCTCATCTACGGCGCCCTTCTCGCCTACGGCGTCGTGGCTTTGATCCGAATCCCGGCGGAGGTGCTCCCGCGCTTCAACTACCCCGAGATCTCCATTACCGTCCACTACCCGGGCGCCACCGCCGAGGACATGGAAAACCTCGTGGCCCGTCCACTGGAAGGCCAGCTTCTCTCCCTGCCCGACCTCTCCTCCCTGCGTTCGGTGATGGGCCAGAACACCCTGGAGATCGACGCCCGCTTTCGCAGTGGCGGCGACGCCCAAATGGACCTCCAGAGCGCCTACGGCGCCATCGACCGCGCCCGGGCCAGCCTTCCTCCGGACGTTCAACCCTACGCCCAGATCATGGGCGCGGCCATCAACGAGGTGGCCGATTACGCCCTCGAGATCCCGCCGGGCGTATCGCCCGTGCTGGCGCAGCGGGCGGTCATCACCCGCATCGAACCCGCAGTGCGGGCCATTGCGGGCGTGGAGCGGGTCGTCGTCTTCGGCGGAGGCACCGAGGCCCTCTGGGTCCAGCCGGACCTGAAGGCCCTGCGCCAGTACGGCGTCGCCCCTGCGGCGCTGGAAGCGGCGCTGAAGAGCAAGGTCCTGCTCGGGCCGGCGGGTTACCTGCGCATGGGTCACGAGGACGTCCTCGTCCAGGCCAGGGACCTGCCGGCCGCCGTCGCCAGCCTGGACACCGTCACCGTCCCCTCGCGCTCCGGTCCGGTGCCGCTGCGGGCGCTGGCCAACATCGTCACCGCCGCCGAGCCGATGCAAAACGCCGAGGAGCTGGACGGGCGCCAGACCGTGGCCATGTTGATCTTCAAACACCCGGGCGCTTCCACCGTGCCCGTCACGCGCGCCGTGGAGCGCACCCTGGAGTCGCTCAAGGAGCAGCTCCCGCCGGGAACGCGGTGGGTGAGCGTCTACAGCCAGGGCCACCTGGTGGGCCTCATCGGTCACGATCTGGGCCGGAACCTGGTCATCGGCGGTCTCCTGGCCGTCCTGGTGCTCTTCTGGCTCCTGGGGCTCCACCGGGGCGTGTGGATCCTGGCCCTGAGCATCCCCACGGCCCTTTTGATGGGGATCGCGGGCCTCCACGCCACCGGCCAGAGCTTGAACCTCCTGACGCTCGGGGCGCTCTCGGTGGCCGTGGGCCTCCTGGCCGACGACGGCATCATCGTCCTCGAGAGCATCTCCCACCGCTGGGAGACGGGGCAGGAGGGGCGGGAGGGCGTGTGGCTGGGCCTGTGCGACATCGCCGCGCCCGACACCACCGGCACGCTGAGCGCGGTTTCCGTCTTCTTGCCCCTGCTTTTCGTGGGCGGCATCGCCGGCCTCTTCTTCATCCCCTTCGCACTGGCCATGAGCCTTTCGCTCCTGGCTTCCCTGCTCATCTCGCTCACACTCATCCCGTTGCTCCTGGGCCTCCTTCGCGGCCGCCGCAGCGGCAAGCCGGCCCCGGGCGCGGGCTTCATCGCGTGGCTGGAGCGGCACAACGAGCGCCTCTTGAACCTGACCTTGCGGCGTCCGGGCTGGAGCCTGGCTACGGCGGTGGCGCTCCTGCTGGTGAGCATCGCGGCCCTCCTCTTCGTGCAGGTCAACTTCCTGCCCCTGCCCAACGAGGGCGTCCTGCTCGACAGCTTCACCCTGCCTCCGGGAACGGGGCTGGACGAGACGAAGGAGGCCGTGTCGCGCATCACGGCCAAGTTCCTGGCCGACCGGGACGTCGAACACGTCTTGGCGCGCATCGGCTCGTCCGCGGAGACGAGCTACACGGAACCCAACTTCGCGGGGGAGATTCAGATCAAGCTCAAGCCGGGCGTGAAGGTGCAGAGCCTGGACCGCCTGGCCGCCCGCCTTCTGCACGAGGCCCGGATCGACGGGGTTCAGCAGAGCATCGACACCCCCACCATCGAGCGCCTCGGCGAAAGCCTATCGGGGCTCCCTCAGCCCTTCGCGGTGACGGTCTACGGCGAAGACCTGGCCACGCTCCGGGACCTCTCGCAGGAGGTCACCGCCAGGCTGCGCCGGATCCCGGCCCTCACCGACCTCTTCAACAACGACGCGTACCCCGTCAGCCAGATCCAGATCCAACCCGATCCCGCGGCCCTCGCCGTCTACGGCATCACGCCCGCGGGGCTCTACGCACAGATCCAGCCCCTCCTCGGGGGCACGGTGGTGGCCCGCATTCCCCAGGGCAACTACCACCTCGATCTCTACCTGCGGCTCGCGGACGCCCCCGGACTGGGGATGGAAGGCCTGCAACAGCTCTTGCTGCGCACCGAAAACGGCTGGACGCCCTTGGGCCAGCTCGCCTCCGTGAAGCTGATGCAAGGACCCAATGCCATCCGCCACATCGACGGGGCACGCGCCGTGCAGATCCTGGCCACGCCCACGGGTTCCCTCGGAAACACCATCTCCGAGGCCAAGCGTGCTCTGAAGGGTCTGGCCATTCCCCCCGGCTACCGGGTGGATTTCGGCGGCCTTCTGCTGCAACTCGAGGATGCCGCCGTCGGGCTCGGGATCGCGCTCCTCGGCGCCCTGTTGCTGCTCTTCGGAATCCTCCTGCTCCAGTTCGAAGGCTTTCTCCTGCCGGCCATCCTGCTCCTGGAGATGCCCCTGGCCTTCACGGGGGGGGCACTCGCGCTGGCGGTCAGCGGGAAGGGGCTGAACGCCATGGGGCTCGTGGGGCTCCTGACGCTCGTGGGCATGAGCCTGAACCACGACATCGTCCTCCTGCACCGGGCGCGCCGCAACGAGGCCCAGGGCATGGAGCCCGAGGCGGCGGTGCGGGAGGCCGTGAGGGTGCGCTTCCGCCCCATCCTCCTCACCACGCTTACCGCCGCGCTGGGCGTGCTGCCCACGGCCCTGGGCTGGGGCCTGGGCGCAGAGCCCGAACAGGGGCTTGCGCTCGTGATTCTCGGCGGAACCCTCTGGAGTTCCCTGCTCAGCACCAACCTGATCCCCGCGCTCTACCTGCGCTGGGCTCACAACAAGTCAGGGGAGGCGCCCCCACCGCCCGAACACACGTGAACCCGAGGGAGGTCCGGACTCCGGCGACCATGCCGGGCACGATCAGCCCGCCGCCGGGTGGCCCCACAGCGGTCATCCCGCGGGCCAACTCGTGGGCCGCGCGGCAGAACCGTTGCGGTGTCACGTCCACGCGCATTGACATAATTGCCGGCGCGCGGTCTCGTCGAACTCAGGTCGGACGGACCGCGAAATGGCAGGTCGTGCCGCCGCGGCGCACGGTCTCGAGGATCTCGACGCGGCACGGGCGTCCGAGCGCGGTCTCGCACACCGTTTGGTGCGTCGCCTTCGTGCACTCGCAGTGCAGGTCGTGGGGGCGCACGGGGCGGTTGCGCGCGGTCGGGCAGGAGCAGCCCTTCGAGACCTTACCGTAGCGGATGTGTAGCGCGCCGTCCTCGATCCACGCCTCGAAGCTCTCGTTGTACGCTCGCTGCAGGTTCGCGAGGCTGCCGTGGCCCTTCCTCGCGATCTCCCGCTTGAACGCGTGGCGGCGGTAGCAGCCGCGGCCGCACGCCTCCAACAGGCGGACCCGCGCCGGAGGGTCCACCTCGGCGTCGACCGCCTCGAACAGGTCGGTGAGCCACGCGTTGACGAACGCGTTGTCCTGGTTGGCCCTCTCGAGGTCCTTAGCGCACGCGCCCTCGTCGGCGGCAGCTGTCAAGGAAGCCCCGCCAATGGACGTCGCCACAACCCCGAGCGAGGCCTTGAGGAAAGTCTTCCGGTCCATTCCCGCCTCCACGCGCCGCGCGCCCGGCGCAGCGGCCCTAAACGGTACGTCCCTCCGGGCCGCGGGTTGCGGGCCGCGGGCCGCGTGCCCATCGATCCGCTCGCGCCGGAAATGACGAGGGGTCGCCGGATGGTTCCAGCGAATTTCCCTGCGCGGGCGTCCGCCCCTATTCGGTCGTCGGTACCGGCGTGGGCCGCGCGGGACCGACGGCGACAGGGCAGGGCCAACCGGGCCGGGCGGAACGGCAGGGCGGCCGCGGCCGCTGGCAGACGGCCCGCAACCGTAGGGGGCCGGGAAGCGCGCCCAGGGCCCGGCCAGCCCCTATTCGGTCGTCGGTACCGGCGTGGGTTCCTTCGCGCGGGACCTGACGGCGAAAATCAGGTGCAGGGCCCAACCGGGCCGGGCTTGGAACGGCAGGGCGTTGCCGCGGCCGCTGGCAGACCGTTGCTCCGCAAAACCGTAGGGGGCTCGGGACAGGCGCAGCTCCATGTTGGCCCCCGGCCACGCGTAGCCCACGCCGCCGCCGAGCCACAGGCCAGTTGTCGCGGAGGACGCGCGCAGGGGGGTGACCTCCTGCCCCCCGTCGCTGTAGTGGGCGACGTCCTCGATGTAGGTCTGACTGAGCTGGACCCCGACGCCTCCGCTCAGGAACGGTCCCATGTACTGCTCCCGGAAGTAGGCGATGCCGTCGAGGCCCAGCCTGTACGTGCGGAACACCACCCTGGTGTCCTCGTAGGAGCCCCCCACCAACTCGACGAGGGCACGCGCCGCCAGGTTGTACTCGTCGACTCGGTACCCGGTCCACTCGAAGGCCGGCCGGAGCTCCAGCCGGCTCGCGACCGGGAGGTACCCTTGGACGGCGAACCCGAAGCCGGGATGGCGGTTGAGGTCGAAGGACATCGACCCCAGCCCGGTGGCCGCCAGGACCCCGAACCCAACCTGCAGGCCCGAACCTCCGGGCGCGGAGGGCTCGCCAGCGTGCCCGACCGTGGCCGTGAGCGTCATCAGGCAGGCCGTCAGGGCAACCGCTCGGACAATCGCTCTCGCAGCCTCCCGGCGGACGCCTCGGCGGCTCTTCCCTGGTGCGACGCAAGAGACAGGTGGCGACGGGGTGCTCCCGCTTGTTCGTCGGCTCGATCCCCACGCCCACGCCCTGCCTCCACCGGCCACCCCTGTCGCGATACCCGAGCATGCGGCTTCTCCTTCCGCGGTGGCGGTTCGCCGTTCCCAGTTCAGCCACCCTGCCGTCCACGATCGTGCCCCGAGCCGGGATTGGCCTGACGGACAGGCAACACGCGGACAACGTGTCGGCAACGGTCGCATCACCCGAGGAAAGACGGGGTGTCGGGTACGCACCTGGCTGCCCTATGGTCAAGGGGGCGCAACGAACCTGAGGACGAGGATCTCGAATGCACCGGCCGACTGAACGGGCTTGACCGCCGTCTCGCAGTTGGCTTCCACGGATGACGAGCCCGACCTACGGACTCGCCAAGCGCGTACCTGACACCTTCGTACCTATCCGCGCGTATGTGATGCCGCCGCGCGCGCTACCTGGGGCGCCCGGAGTGGTCAGCCTCCTGCTGGAGCCTCGCCCATCGTCTCCCACTTATGGCGTGGCAACCGCCCCTGCGTGCAGTACGGTATGTATGGGTCGCTCCCAAGCGTCATCTCCCGCCCGCAGCGCGGGCAGCGGGGCGGCCCGCACGGCGGGCATGTCGGCCAGCCATCCGCGTCCCACCCCCCGCACTGCTGCGCCGCCACCTTCTGCTCCAGAAAGATGCGGGTCTCCGTGGGCTCGTCCGTCATCTCCGTACCCTCCATCCCATTTCGCCCTACCATCGTCAAGGACGTAGCCGTGAAAAGGAGGAACGTTGTCAAGCCTCCTTGGCCCATTCAAGAAAACGAACCTGATGTCTCAACCTCATTGTTCGGCGCGCGCGGGAGGATATCTTCATCCATTTGCATGATGGTTTTGGAGACGACGTCTCAATGTGCAGCCAGTGCCGCGCGGCGTGTCGATGTCATCCTGTGCGCAGGTAATGGGGGGCTGTCTCACGTCCTGAGTTGACTCCTGTACAGTGATTGCCTAGCATTATCGACATAGATCTGTCCCAAACAAGGGGTGCCGATGGGTGTCGTGCGCGGACTCCTGACCGAAACCGCGGGGAGCGGGCCGCCGGTGCTCGTCATGCACGGCGGCATGGGGATGGATCATCGCTATTTTCGCCCATGGCTCGACACCCTCGGCCGGGCTGCAACGTTGGTGTATTACGACCATCGGGGGAACGGGCGGTCGGACGACCCCGCCGATTGGGAGGTGTTTGGCCTGGAGCAGTGGGCCGAGGACGCGGACGCCGTGCGGGCCTCGGTTGGCGCCGACAGGATCGTCGTGCTCGGGCACTCGTGCGCGGTGTTCCTCGCGCTCGAGTACGCGCGGCGCTACCCGCAGCGCGTGGCGGGGCTGGTTCTGTGCGCCGGCGCGCCGGTGATCGACTACGGGGAGAAAATCTTCGCGCTGGCAACGGCCAGGGGAACCGCGGCGCAGCTTGCCAGCCTAACCGCCCTGTTCACCGCAGCGGAGCTCGACGACGAGACCTTCAAGGCCCATTACCTGGCGGTGCTGCCGCTGTACTTCCATCGCGACCGCCCTGAGTACGGGGAGCACGTCGGCCGGAGCGTCAGGTTCAGCGCACAGGCCTTCCTGCACGGCCGGGTCAAGCTGTTCGCCGAATTCGACAGCCGGCCGTGGTTGCCGGGGATCGACGTCCCGGCCCTCGTCATCGGGGGGCGGGACGACGTCATCGCGCCGGTTTCCGACGGGGCCGAGCGCCTGGCCGAAGGTCTCCCGCAGGCCGAGCTCGTGGTCTTCGAGGCCAGCGGGCACTTTCCGTTCGTCGAGGAGACGGAACGGTTTGCCCAGGTGGTCAGCGGTTGGCTCGGTCGCCAGCGTTAGGGTTCGTAGCCCCATGCCCCGTGCACCGTTGCCGCTGCCATCGTTCCTGAGGTCGCCGCCGGCGGCGGTGCTGCAATCCGTCATGGGGGTCGTTGAAAGCCTGTATGAAGCCGTCGGCGACGACGAAGCGCTCAAGGAGGCGTGCATCCTGTTCGGCAGCGGTGTCGGCGCCGAGATGATCGCGGTGCACCGCTACGACTTCGACCGGCCGTTGGGGAGCGTCCTCGTCCCAATTCTGGGCTTCGGCGGAGACACCTGCGCCGCGTACGCCGAACACTACTCCGCCGTGAACGTCTGGATGCTCCGGGGCCGCGGGGTGGTGCGGCCCGGCTCGGTCACGGTCAGCCACCTGCTGTGCCCCGATGCCGTGCTGGCCCGGAGCGAATGGTACAACGACTTCCTCCGACCCCGGGGGCTGTTTCACTCCATGGGATGCGTGGTTCAGGTTGCGGGCCGCGTCACCAAGACCGTCACCTTCCTGCGCCCTCGCCGACTCGGAAACTACACGGAGGAAGAGCAGCGCCGTCTTCAGGCGCTGGGTCCGCATATCCAGAACGCCTTCCGCCTGCACGAACGAATTGCGTCGGCTCGCGTCTCCGACCAGATCGGCCTCGACTTGCTGGAACGGGTTCAAACCGGGGCGATCCTTCTCGGCCGCGGGGGTGAGGTCAAGGCCGTGAACCGCGCGGCCTCCCGGTTGCTCGAGGCTCGCGACGGGCTCGAGGTGGCGTTCGGACGGCTCCACGCGACCGCGGCGGTGAGTGCTGCGGTCCTTTGCAGGACCCTGCGTGCGGCGCTCGGCGAGGCTTGCGGCCAGTGTCCGCCCGAGACCGGCAGCGCTCTGGTGATGCGTCCGTCCGGCCGCCGCGCGTACCAGGTCACGGCGATCCCGCTGCGCTTGGGCGGCTCGTGCTTCAGCGAGCCGCAGGCGGCCGCCGTGGTGTTCGTGAGCGATCCGGAGGCGACCGGCACGACCTCGGTTGCCGAGCTCGGGTCGGCCTACCATTTGACGCCGAACGAAGCCAAGTTGGCAGCCCTCCTTGCCGAGGGGCTCGAGCTTCACGAGGTCGCCGATCGCATGGGGGTTTCCATCAACACGGCCCGCTCGCACCTGGCGCACGCGTTCTCCAAGACCGGGACCAGCCGCCAGGCGGAACTCGTTCGGCTTGTCCTGCTCGCTCAGCGAGCCCGTTGAGGTCTCCCGGGAACAGGCTCGTCGAGCTGACCCTTCGGCCCAGATCGGTACGGATCGGTCGATCGGCACCCATGCGACCTCAGCCGATCGGGTTCGCCTCGGATTCCGGCTCACTCGCCGATTTCGATCTCATCGGGTTGCCGCGAGAGCTTCCCCATCGCCAGCACGACCCCGAGCATCAGCAGCCAGCTCGCGGCCCGGACGCCGTCGAGGACACCCTCGGCGGTGATCGGGAGCAGCAGGAAGCGGGCGGGCGCGATGAACAGCACCCAGGCAAACAGCAGCGTCGCTCCTGCCACGACCCGCCTCCGGCGTGAGTGTCCCTCGTCACCGGCGACGCGCAGCAGATATGCCATCGGTACAAGCGCGAGCATGTCGTCGTAGAGCTGGTGGTAGGTCCACACCCGAGCGACCACGGCGCACACCGCCATCAGCCACCAGGGGTCTTGGCCGCGGTGGCGCCACACCCATCCACCCAATGCAAGCAGCAGGAGCAACGACAGGGCAGGAATCCAACTGTCCACGCCCGATCCTCGCAGCCAACTTTCCAGATTCCCGTACCCTCGGCTGATCACGGCTGTTCGATTGGCGGCCAGCCACGCTGCGATCAGGGCGGGGAGCGGGAGACCCTGGAAGCGGGCGGCGACGACCGTGAGCACTACGTAGCCGCCACCGGCGGCCAGGCTCGCGGCCGGGTTCGCGGCCGCCAGCAGTGGCACCCAGAACAGCGGCGCCGTGAGGGTAGGCTTGACCAGCGCCGACAGGAGCAGGAGGGCGGCTCCGGCCTGCCGCACCACGCTCGACGGCCGCCGGCAGGCGAGCACGACACCGGCAAGGGCGAGGGCCACGGTCGGGACCGTGAGCTGGGCGACGGCGACGGAGTAGCTGACGGCCTGGGACGAAGCGACCGTCAGGACCACGAGCATCCGCGTCTCGACGCTGCGTGCGGCCGCCGCGCGGATCAGCAACGCGATGAGCGCCGCCAAGCTCGCGACCACGACGACGGCCCACAGGTACCGCGCCGCCACGGGAGTGGTCCACGCCAGGAGCGGCCAGAGCATGGCGTAGGTGGCCGGCGGGTATCGAGCCGGTCCGATGTGGCCATACACCGGCTCGCCGCTGAACCAGGCGCGCACCTCGGCCCGCCGGGAGAGGAGATCCATGGCGGCGTGCGGGTCGTTGGCCACCAGGAGCACGTGAAACCCTGCGGTGAGGCGCTCGGCAGCCAGCAGCGCGAGCGTCACAAACGCGACGATGAGCAGCCATCGCCCGGCCCGTCTCCAGCTGGTGCGCCTCCCGCGAGGGGCCTCGTCCGTCGGTTTCTCGTCCACGCGTCGTCTGCCGACTCTCTGGGCCGGCATGATACGGAACCTCTGCGACCCTTGGCGAGCGTTCGCCCGCATCCCAGATCCATCTTCTTGTTTGGTACCAGGTACCCCATTCAATCGACTTTGGTGTCCAGCGACAGAATTATTGACCCCCTGGTGGCGGTTGAGCCAGGCAGGCGGTTTGGTACCAGTTTGGTACCCATGGGAGCCGGTGGAAATTGCCGACTGGCGCAGATTGTTGTCGACCACGAGTCACGGAAGGAACACGCCGTTGAGAGTCGCTCCTGGCACCCGCCTCGGCCCGTACGAGGTGCTGGCTCCGCTCGGAGCCGGCGGCATGGGGGAGGTGTACCGCGCGCGGGACACTCGGCTCGGGCGCGAGGTGGCGATCAAGGTCCTGCCGGAAGCCTTCTCGTCCGACCCGGAGCGCCTCAGCCGCTTCCAGAGCGAGGCACGTTCGGCCTCGTCGCTGAACCACCCCAACATCGTCACCATTTATGACATCGGCGCCAAGGGTTCGGTCTCGTACATCGCGATGGAGCTGGTAAAGGGCGAGGCGTTGAGCGCGCGACTGGCCAACGGCCCCATGGCGATCCGGGAAGTTCTGGTGATCGGTACACAGATCGCCGAAGGGCTCTCGGCCGTTCACGCGCTGGGCATCGTCCACCGGGACCTCAAGCCCGGAAATGTCATGGTGACCACCGAAGGTCAGGTGAAGATCCTCGACTTCGGCATCGCCAAAGTGACGGAGCCGCAGGGCGCCGACCCCGCGGCAACTCCCGGCCCAACACTCTCGCGGGCCACGGAGCCGGGCCTCATGATGGGAACCCTCGGCTACATGTCACCCGAGCAGGTGTTGGGACAGCCGGTGGACTTCCGGTCCGACCAGTTCGCCTTGGGCGCCATCCTCTACGAGATGGCGACGGGGCGGGAGGCTTTCCAACGCGCCTCGGCACCTGAGACCCTCACCGCCATCCTCCAGGACGAGCCCGAACCGATCGGGGCCATCAACGCGCGGGTCCCCCTGCCGTTCCGCTGGATCGTTGAGCGCTGCTTGACGAAGGAGCCCCGGCGTCGGTATGCGTCGACCGAGGATCTCGCGCGCGACCTGGCGACCGTGCGGGACCGCCTGAGCGAAACCGCGAGTGCACCCGCCGTCGTGGGCGCGTCTGTCGCCCGATCGCGGCGGCGAAGCCGGGTCCTGACGGCTGCCGGGGCGGTTGTCCTCCTCGCCATCGGCCTCACCGGATGGCGACTGATGCGGAACGACTCGACTTGGGAGAACCCCCTCGCGGGCGCGCGCTTCACGCGCCTGACGGACTGGGAAGGCTCGGAGATCGACGCCACGATCTCGCGCGACGGAAAGTTCGTGGCGTTCCTGTCGGACCGCGACGGTCCCCTCGACGTCTTTGTGACACAGGTCGGCAGCGGCGAGTTCCTGAACGTCTCGCGCGGTCACTTCAAGCCCCTCTACATCGAAGAGCTTCGCACCATCGGCTTCGTCGACGACTCCCACCTCTGGGCGCGCACTGCCGCGGGCACCCCGGCTCATCCCAGCGAGGTGGCCATGCTGCTCGTCCCCGCCCTGGGCGGCAGTCCACGCCCTTTCCCCGTGCCGAACGTGGCGGAGGTCGATTGGTCTCCCGACCGGACGCGCACGGCCTACCATCCGGCTGCGCCCGGAGATCCGTTCTTCGTGGCTGACCACAGCGGGTTCAACCCGCACGAGATCTGCGGCGAGAAACCAGGAGTTCACGAGCATTACCCGCGATGGTCTCCCGACGGAAAGTACGTGTACTTCGTTCGCGGCATCCCGGCGGCGTTCGACATGGACGTCTGGCGGATCCCCTCGACGGGCGGCACGGCCGAGCGCCTCACCGACCTGCACTCGCTGGTGAGCTATCCGGCGTTCCTGGACGCCAAGACGCTGCTGTTCGCGGCGAAGCGGTCCGACAGCGAGCCGTCGGTCCTCTACGCGATGGACGTCGGCCGAAGAGTCCCTCATCCCATGAGCTTCGGCCTCGAGGAGTACCTCTCGATCGACGCGAGCGGCGACGGGCGGCGGCTGGTCGCGACCGCTGCGCGGCCGGACCGGAACCTCTGGACGGCGCCGATTTCCGACCAGGCCGTGGGCGAAGGTGCGGCGCAGCGATTCCGAACCCCGTCGGTTCGCGCCACCGCTCCACGTTTCGGGCCGAACTTCATCGTGTATCTCTCCTCACGGGGCGGACCGAACGGCCTTTGGAAGCTCAAGGATAGCGTGGAGACAGAGCTGTGGAGCGGCTCCGACGGGGCGGTGAGCGACACGGCGGCCGTGTCGCCCGATGGCGGTCTCGTCGCGTTCGTGGCCAGTGTCGGAGGTCGGGCGCATCTCTATGTCATCGGCTCGGACGGAACAAACCCCCGGCAGCTCGCGGACAAGCTCGACATTCGCGGCGCGCCGTCCTGGTCTCCCGACGGAAAGTGGATTGCCGTCGTTGCCGGCGAGGGCGGGGAGGGCCAGCCGCTGTTCCGCGTACCGGTGGACGGCGGGCCGCCGGAGCGACTCGTGCAGGGAGTCGCCTACAGTCCGGCTTGGTCGCCCGACGGCCGCTTCATCCTTTACGCCGAGGGGCATCAGGGGCGGATGCTGCAGCTCAAGGCCGTGACGCCTGACCGCCACCCGTTCGCCGTGCCCGCCCTGGCAGTGAGCCGGAACGAGATCCTTTTTCGCTTCACGCCGGACGGCAAGACGCTCGTCGTCATGAGGGGCGAGCACCGCGACCAGAACTTCTGGCGCCTCGACCTGGCGACGGGCAGGATGGCCCAACTGACCGAATTCAAGCCGGGATCCGAGACGCGCGGCTTCGACGTCTCGCCGGACGGCAAGGAAATCCTCTTCGACCGGTACCGCGACAACGCCGACATCGTCCTCATCGACCTGCCACGGCGTTGACGGGCCGTACTGTCGCGGCGATCGGTACCTTGTCGCTACCGGTGTCAGCATCTCACCTTCTTGTGGTCGACTTCGCTCCCCATCTCCCGCGGTCGGGCGCGAGCGAGGCACCGGCACCCGCGGAGCGTTCCGGACCTCCGAGGCGTCACCCCGTCCCGTGGCGAGAGAGCGGCTGGACGGAGGACTTGGGCAGTAACGTAGGGAGCGCGAGCGAACGCCCCGCTTCGCCGCACGCGGGGAAAGCGGCCTGCGCACGCAATCAGGCGCCTGTCGTCGGGCGTGACGAAACCGCCTCGCGCCTCTATGATCGCGTCATGCGAGCCCCAAGCCTGCCGCCGCTCGTCGCCTTTCTCGTGTCCTGCCTGACGCTGGCGAGCGCCCTTGCCGCCTCCGAGGCCAAGCCTTACTTCACCCTTCACGAGGTCGGCCCCGGCGTCTTTGCCGCGATCTGCGTCCCCGGGAGTGCGGCGGGGAGCAACGCCGGCTTCGTCATCGGCGACGACGGCGTCGCGGTCGTCGACACCTTCCAGTCGAGCGCCGCCGCGCAGCAGCTGCTCGCGGCCATCCGCGAGCGAACCAAGCTGCCGATCCGCTTCGTCGTCGATACTCACTATCACCTCGACCACGTGGCCGGGAACGGCGTCTTCCGCGACGCCGGCGCGACGATCGTCGCGCAACGCAACGTGCGGGCGTGGGAGCGGACGGAGAACCTCAAGTGGTGGGCGCCGAACGTGCCTCCCGACAAGCGGGCCTGGGTCGAGTCGTTCGTCCTGCCGACCCTGGTCTACGACGACGGGGTCGACCTCTACCTCGGCAACCGCCTCCTCGAGGTGCGGGCGCTGCCCGGGCACACCGGCAGCGACTCGGTGGTGTTCGTTCCCGACGCCGACGTCGTCTTCACCGGCGACCTCTTCTGGAACGCCACCCTTCCCAACACGACGGACGCCGACACTGCCGCCTGGGTGACGTCGGACGAACGGCTGCTCGCGGACCACCCGAAGGCGACCTTCGTCCCCGGCCACGGCGAGGTCGGCAAGGCCGCCGACGTGGCCGCGTTCCGCGGCTACCTCGAGGCGCTGCGCGGCGCCGTCGCCTCCGCCCGGCAGGCCGGCCTGAGCGGCGATGCGCTGGTCTCCGAGGTTCGCGGCCGGCTCGCCCCCCGCTTCGCGCACTGGGGGTTCTACGACCACTTCATCACGCCGAACATCGCCCAGATGGACAGCGAACTCGCCGGGACCAAGCGCCGCCCCGCCCCGGTGAGGTGAGCGCGCCCAGGGCCGATGCCGCCGCCGGCGCGGTCGTCACGTCGCGCGAGGGCAAGGCTGCGACCTACGCGGGACTGACACCTCTGTCGCGGAGCAGCGGAAGGATCGAAGGCCGTCCGCGTTCGGCTTGCGGGGTCAACAAACACGCTCTTCGCGCCAATTACCTTTCCGCGCTGGCCGCGGTACGGGACAGCGCGCTCGATGCGGCCTACTACCGCAAGCAACACGCCTGACACGAAGGACACCCCAAGCCGCACGTCGTCGCGCTTTTGGCTCTGGCCCGGCAGCGCTTCAAGGTCGTCTACAAGCTGATGACCACGGACACGGCCTACGACAAGAGATCCTCATCGCCAGTCACCTCGACCGCGAGCGCCAAAACACGAACAACGGCACACGAGCGGCCTAGCGCCTGCCCGCAACTAACGTCGTTCGACTTCACCTTGACTTCTGATAGACGTACCTATGAGCGTGAGCCGCCGCTCGTGGAAGAAGGCATCTTGCAGCTCGCGGCTCGAAACGAGGGTGGGCCCGATCGCGTGCGCAGAACCCACCTGCAACGCAGCCGAGTGCACACCTGCCATCCGCTGCGACAGGAGTCGCGCGAAACCTCCGCCGCCACTCGGCTGAAGACGAACAATGTCAATGCCCATGGACGTCGGATCCATCCACTAGTCTTTCGAACCTGGGGTTCCTCCGCAGCGGGTCGAAGTTCGGATCGATCTTGAGCCAGCCGGGCGAGAGCAGGTAGGGGATCTTGACGAGCCGTTCCAAGTGGTCGAGCGCCTTCTCCGGCTCGCCGACGAGGATCTCGATCCGCGCGAGCTGGTGCTCGAGGTAGGGGCCGTTGTAGGCATCTTTGGTCACGGGCAGGAGCGCAACGCTGCGTTCCCCCTCGCGGATCGCCTCGTCCCTTCGGCCGAGGTAGGCCAGCGCGAGGCCGAGTTGGGCGTGAAGCTGAGCGTCCTTGGGCGCCGCCCGCAGCTGCTGCTCGAAGGCCTTCCTCGCCTCCTCGGCGTGGTAGCGGACGTTGGCCGCATCGCCATCGAGCGCGTAGGCCTGGACGAGGCAGAGGCTCCAGAACCCCTTGTTGTTGTCGAACGCGACCGGCGTCAGGCGCAGGAGAAGCTCACGCTGCTCCTCGTCGAGGACCCAGACGAGATCGAAGTAGGTCGCCAGGTAGGAGACGATCGCGGTGGGCTCCACCTCCTTGGGCGCGGCCCTAAGCACGGCCCGGGCGCCCGTGAGATCGCCCTCCCCGAGGAACGTCATCGCCTTCTGCTCGATCAGCGTGAGGTTGGTGGGCGCCAGAGCCAGGCCTCGATCGAACGCCGCGCGAGCTTCGGGATATCGCCTCATACTACGCAGCGCGATGCCGAGCGTCCACTTGTTGTTGATCGAGCGGGGATCGAGGCGTTCGGCCTGCTTGAAGTGCTCGACCGCCGCATCCCAGTGGCCGAGGTTCTGCTCGGTCAACGCGGTAGCCCTGATGAGATCTGCGTTGCCAGGCGCAACATGCCGCCCCTTCGAATACTCCTCCTGCGCGCGGTTGAGGTCCGCGACGACCACGCGCATGTAGGTGCCGAGGGCCAGGTATCCGTCGGGCTGGTCTGGCGCGAGGGTGACCGCCTTCTCCGCTGCCTGGCGCGCGCGTTCGGCCAGCTCCGGCGTCGGCACGCTGTTGCCGTACAGGATCGAGTCGGCCTTGGAGATCTGCGCCCAGGCGCGCGCAAAGCCGGGATCGAGCGCCACGGCCTGCTCGTAGAACCCGAGCGCTCGGCGCAGGCTGACCGGATCGTTGATCGCCAGGCTCCTCGATGCCTCCTCGCCCTTCAAGAAGGAGTCGTAGGCAGCGAGGTTCTCCGTCGGCTTCTCCGCGAGCCACTTCTCGTCGTTCGCTCCGAGCGCTAGATCGAGAGCCTGCGCCACCCGCGTCGCGATATCCGACTGCACCTGGAAAACGTCCGTCAGCGCCGCGTCGAACGACTGCTGCCACCTCGAGGTGGCGGCGCCGGACTCCTTCACCTCGACCAACTCGGGGCTGACTTGGACGCGGCTGGCGCCTCCGGTCTTCTCCCATCGAACCGTGGCCGTCAGCAGGTATCTTGCTCCCAGCTCGTGTGCGATCTGGTCAGGCGTCTTCTTCGTCTTCTTATATGGGGTTGAGCTGCCTCTCGCGATCACCTCGATCCCCGGCAACGAGGTGAGCTTGCCGCGTACGGTGTCGGCCATGCCGTCGGCAAAGTAGTCGTCTTCGGGGCGACCCAGGTTCTCGAACGGCAGCACGGCCAGGCGCTTGACGCCGCCGCCATTGCCCGATGCCTTGTGAGGCGAACGCAGGAGGACGATGCCCGCGACAGCCAGAGCGACGAGGGCCGCACCGGCGATGAGGGCCTTCCTTTTTGCAGCCCGCGGCGCCGCCGACCGCTCGCCGCTCGTCACGGTCGGCGAGGACTGCTCGGAGAGCGCGAACACGAGGTCTTTTGCCGATTGGAAACGGTTCTCCCGGTCCTTCTCCAGACAATGCCGGATGACGTTGTCGAGAGCGGGCGAGATGCCCCGCCCCGACTCCGAAAGCTCCGGTGGTTCGTCACGGAGGATTGCCGCCATCGTGTCGCTCTCGGTATCCCTCTTGAACGCCTTCTTGCCCGACAGCATCTCGTAGAGGATCGCCCCGAGCGAGAAGAGGTCGCTGCGATGATCGACGGGGAGCCCCCGCACCTGCTCGGGCGACATGTATCCCACGGTGCCCATGACGGTTCCCGGCTCCGTACGATCCGGGACCGCCGAGCGTCTCGTCTCTTCGCCGGCGCCGGCCGGCTCAACGCGTTTGGCCAGGCCGAAGTCGAGGATTTTGACGTGGCCGTCCCTCTGGACGAACAGGTTTTCCGGCTTCAAGTCCCGGTGGACGACTCCTCTCTCGTGTGCGGCGGTAAGGCCTCTGGCGACCTGGAGGGCGTAGTCCACGGCCTGTTTCGGAGGGATCGGTCCGGCGGCGAGCTTGTCCCGCAGCGTATCGCCCTCGAGAAGCTCCGTTACGGCATAGGCGATCCCTTCGTGCGCTCCGACATCGTGAATCGCGAGGATGTTCGGATGAGAGAGCGCGGCGACGGCCTTGGCCTCCCGCTCGAACCGCTGGCGCAGTTCCGGGCTTGCGGACAGGTGCTCCGGCAGGACCTTGACGGCGACCTCGCGCTCGAGGCGCGTGTCGCGGGCCCTGTAGACCTCCCCCATCCCCCCGGCACCGAGAGGCGCCACGATCTCGTATGGCCCCAGCCGCTCACCGGCGTGCAGTGTCATCTTCGGCTTCGCCTACGCCTCCATCCGGGGCCTCTTGCCTGGGAACATCGCCCCTCAAGCCCCCACACTGGGCGAAGGGAGAAGGCTTTATGAACCGAGCCAGCTCCTCGGCCAACGCCCCGGACGCCGTGCGGACTCACAGCGGGCGATCCACACGTTCCCGATCTCCAACTCTTCCCACTCTCGAGACTTCACAACCGTCGGAACCGTTCGAAATTCCGGGGCCCCGAACGCCGAACTCGAGCTGACACGCGCCTCGATCCGGCGCGGCCGGTATTTCGGCACGTCAGAAATGAAGAAAGGATTGAAACAGGTGTCAGGCACGGAAGTGGTGGGGTTGTGTCGCGCGGCATCCATTCCGCCGCCGCAGGTCCAGGGGGTCGGCTCGGGAACGCCGGCAACGGCGCCCTCGGTACCTCAACACCTCCCCTGTCGATCTGTTCCACGATTTCACCGCATCATGGATAAATCGTGATTAACGGTTCCTACGTCCCTGCCTCACGAGCCTCGGTTACCACGTAGACCCCGCTCGACTTCAGATGTAGGTCAATGCCACAACTCCCCACGATCGGTCGCCCTTCGTCGTGGGCCTCGAGAACGTTCGATTCGACCGGTGAGCTCTAGTTTCGCTGCCACCGGGGGGCCCACCTGCTCATTCAATCAGGCACCGATGCGATGCGCCTTCGGCTTCACGAGTGCGTCACCGGGCGGAGCTGCGCTGCCGCTTCGCGGCGCCGGATTTCGCCGTCACCGCGGCACGCAACCGCGCGATCTGCGCGGCGTGGTTGCGGGCGTGCGCCGCCGTCGACTCGACCAACCGCTCGGTGCCGAACACGCCGCGCTCGGTGTGCCACCCCTGGCGTGTCCAGTCGTCGGCGGTCATCCCTTCGAGGATCTGAACCGTGGTCGCGCGCGCCGCGCGGAACGCCTCGAGCGCAGGCGCGATGTCCCGCTCGTTGTACCGCAGGCGGGTGGCAAACGCTTCCTGATCGTAGCCGTAGATCACGGGCCGCTCTTCGACCAGCAGACGCCGCAGCCGGATCGCCGCCGTCATCTCGGCGTCCGCGAGGTGGTGGACGAGCTCGGCGGCGGTCCACTTGCCCCGAAAGGGTCGCGCCGTGAGCTTTCCCGCCGGAAACCCCTCGAGCGCGCGCACCACCTCGTCGTACCCCGCCGCGTACTGCTTCACCAGCTTCGCGCGTTGTTGCTTCGTCATCGGCGTCCTCCGTCCCACACCAGAACCGAGCCAGGCCGCCGCGTACTCCCATTGGCCGCGCCGCATCCAAGCCGGCGGATAGGCACCAGGCATCACTCTCTCACCATTGGCTACCTGTGGGTACCTGTGCGACCTCGGCCGAGCTGGTGATGACCGCCGACAGGACCGCCGTATAGGGTCGTCAGTCAACGTCGCCTTCACGGTGAACGGCCCCGGCGCCGGTCATCCTCCGGCACCATTCACCAAGGCCGAGCGAATCGGGCTAGAGAGCCGTAGGATCGGGCAACACGCCCCTCGTGCCGGCGCCTAAATTTCACCTGTGTGTCGGAACGGTCGGCGCCACTGCCCGCGGGCCACGGGCGGCCGGGGAAGCGGCCGGTCACGTTGGGGGTTGGCGCAGTCACGGGAGGGAGCGGATGCGAATCGGCGTACTCGGATCTGGGCAGATGGGAGGCAAGCTCGGTGTCCTCTTCGCGCGCGCCGGGCACGAGGTCGTCTTCAGCTACTCCCGGCGCCTCGGAAAGCTGGAGAAGCTCGCGCGCGAGGCCGAGGGGCGAGGGCGCGCCGGCACGCCCAGGGAAGCGACGGAAGGCGCCGGTGCCATCCTCCTCGCGGTGCACTGGTCCCGCATCGAGGAGGTGCTGGATCAGGCGGGCGACTTTTCGGGCAAGGTTGTCCTCACCTGCTCGCTCCCGATGAACGCCGACAACTCCGCCCTCGCAATCGCCCACACGAACTCCGGCGCCGAGACGCTCGCCATGAAGATCCCCGGGGCCGAGGTCGTCTCCGCCTTCAACACCGTGCCGAGCGAGGTCCTCTCCGGCGTCTACGAGGCCCGCAGCCGGAAACCCAGGCCCAGCCTCGTCTACTGCGGCGACGATACGGGCGCGAAGAAGGTGGCCGCCGGGCTGATCCGCGACGTGGGCTTCGACCCGGTCGATGCGGGCCCGCTGTGGGTCGCCCGCTTCACCGAGCCGTTTGCGCTCCTCATCGGCGAACTCGCATACGGGGCCAAGGCTGGTCCCGGGCTGGCGTACCGGTTCGAAAGGTACGGCCGATGAGCGGCCATCCTTCGGAGATAAGGAGCTGACCATGAAGACTCGCACACTTGGACGCAGCAACCTCGAGGTCTCGGCGCTCGGCCTCGGCTGCATGGGCATGAGCTTCTCCTACGGCCCGCCGGCGGACACGAAGGAGATGGTCGCCCTGATCCGGGCGGCCGTCGATCGCGGCGTCACCTTCTTCGACACCGCCGAGGTCTACGGCCCGTTCACGAACGAAGAGCTGGTGGGCGAGGCCCTGGCCCCCGTCCGCGACCGCGTCGTCATCGCCACCAAGTTCGGCTTCAACCTGAACCCCGACGGGTCGCCCGGTTGGGTGGGCCTGAACAGCCGGCCGGAGCGCATCAGGCAGGTCGCCGATGCGTCGCTCAAGCGCCTCAGGACGGACGTGATCGACCTCTTCTACCAGCACCGCGTGGACCCGGACGTGCCGATCGAGGACGTCGCGGGAACGGTCAAGGAGCTGATCCGGGAAGGGAAGGTCAAGCACTTCGGCCTGTCCGAAGCGGGGGTGCAGACCATCCGCCGCGCCCACGCCGTCCAGCCGGTCACGGCCCTCCAGAACGAGTACTCGCTGTGGACGCGGACCCCCGAGAAGGAGGTGCTCCCCACCCTGGAGGAGCTCGGCATCGGACTGGTCGCCTACAGCCCGCTGGGCAAGGGCTTCCTCACGGGCAAGATCAGCCAGACCACGACCTTCGACAGCTCCGACTTCCGCACCACCCTCCCGCGCTTCACGCCGGAGGCGCGCAAGGCGAACCAGGCGCTGGTGGACCTGCTCGGCCGAGCTGGGCAAGCGGAAGAAGGCGACGCCCGCCCAGATGGCCCTCGCCTGGGTGCTCGCGCAGAAGCCGTGGATCGTCCCGATCCCGGGCACCACCAAGCTGCACCGCCTGGAGGAGAACCTGGGTGCGGCCGCCCTGGAGCTGACACCCGACGACCTGCGCGAGATCGATCGCGCCGCGTCGCAGATCGAGGTGCAAGGGGCCCGCTACCCCGAGAAGCTCGAGCAGCTGACCGGCCGGTAGGCCGGAAGGGGGCGACATGAGCCAGGAGCCTTCAGGAGCACAAGACGATGTTCGGCAGCTCTCCGGGGGCGAAAGGAAATTCCTATCCCTTCTCGTGTACCCTGGGGCCGGCGACGCCTCCCTCCTCTTCTTGAAGGCATCGACGATCGAAATGAGCGGGTTCCTCGTCCGTAGAATCGGCAGCGACCTGCGTGAGAGCAGGATCGGCTGGCAGCTCGCGCTGTTGATGGTGCCGGTTGCCTTTCTCACCTACCTCTTTCATGAGCTCGGGCACTGGACGGTGGGGGAACTGCTCGGCAACGACATGGTGCTCGGCCTGAACAGCGCCAATGCCCGCAGCGGGGCGTTCGTGGGCGGGACCGATGCCCTGTACATCAGCATCGGCGGACCGCTGTTCACGTTGCTTCAGGCGCTCGTCGCCTGGATCCTCGTCGAAACGACGAGGTCCATGGTCGCCTATTCGTTTCTCTATTTCGCCGCATTCTGCCGGTTCTTCTCGATCCTCCTGGGCGGCTACTCCCTGCAGGACGAGGCGCGCATCTCGGCGCTGCTGCACGTGAATCGCTTCATGGCGGCGATCGTCGTGCTCACGGCGCTGTCCGTTCTGGTGTGGAGGGGAGGGCGCGCGCTGAAGCTCGGCCCCAAGGCCGTCGGCTATTTCGCCGTGTTGAGCACGCTCGCCATCCTCCTTGTCATCGCGGTCGCTCGCTCATGAGCCCGCTGCAGTACCAGAAGACCCTGCGTCTCCAGGAGGCCCGGCGCCTGATGCTGTCGAAGATGATGGACGCGGGCATCGCGAGCCGAAACGTGGGTTACGCCAGCGCCTCCCAGTTCAGCCGGGAGTACGGCCGGCATTTCGGCGCCCCGCCCGCGAAGGACGTCAACCGACTCCGCGGGCACGTCGGCGGAGCTGCTGTCGAGTAGATCGATACCTGCGGCCGGCACGGGAACATGACCGGCCAAAATGCTGCCGATAAGCGTGGACGTGGTACCTACGAGCAACGAGGCTCAGCCAAAGCGGACCGACGTTGAAGGGGCCTGGGCGTGCTGAAGAATAGTGGGCGAGGCGAACTAACAAGGTGAGATGGTGATACCTGGTACCGAATCCTGAGGTTGAAGGTCGGTGGGCGAGGCCTGTACGCACACTTGGTAATGCGTAACGATCTGGTTTTCCGCCTCTTGGATCAGGACCAGTTTGCCGAACTCATTGGGCTTATTCGCCTTGCCCTTGCGGATCACCTCGGTGTGCGTCTCAAATACGCTGAGCAGTTTTCCCTCGGCCTGGGTGTTGCCGCGGAGCACCCGCTCGCGCGTCTGGCGCAGCACCTGTTGAACTGGGGAATCATCTCATCGAGTTGTTTCTTGGCTTGGTGCAGTACCGCCAGATTGCCTTGCTTGACGCCTGCGGCGATTTCGCTCGAAAACTTCTTGGCTTGACCGACAACACGGCTGGTGATGTCCACCAGTTTGACGTAGGCGTTCTTCATCTTCTGCCGGCCTTGCTCCGTCTTGTTACGACTGGCACGCGCAATCGCTAAAACCTTCAACTTCGCGGACCGACTGCGGTCGCGCATCTGCGTGCCAGCCTTGCCCACCACGGCGGTGACTTTCTTCATATTGCGCGTCAGAACGCGCACTCCGTCGCCCAGTAAAGTGCTGTCGGTCGGATAATGGATGTCGGTCTCCACCACAGTCGTATCGACCCGCATCTTGCCACCCGTTGCGATCTTGTTTTCCTGTGCGACCTCCACCACCCGCTGATGCAGTTTTTCGATCACCTCCGGCCCCAGTTGACGCGCCAGGTTCCCCATGGTCCGGTCATCCGGAACCTTTTCGCCGCCGATCCGGGTGAACTCGCGATAGACCAGATTGGCGCGCACTTCTCGCGTCAGCACTTCGTAACTCCAGTCGCGCACATGCTTCAACAGCAGCATTCTGAGCACAACTTCGGCCGGCGTCGCCTTGCGGCCACGAGTCTTGCTCTTTTTGTAGCGCTTGGCCAACTCTTGCTGAACGATGAGCAGCAGGGCATCATCTTCCACCACTCGATCCGCGTGCCGCATCCAGGGTTCCCAGAGATCCTCCACCGCCTCGGCGATGAAGCCATCGGCGAAATGTCGCTGTAGGCGGCGAGCGGCAATCATGGCTGGCGCTCCTGTTGTTTGGATTCCTCGCGGTCCAGGCGTAACAGGAATTGATTCAGCTCGCTGATGGCTTCCAGACTCCGTTTGAAATCGCGATACTGTTCGAGCGCCTTACGAACCTGCGGGATCTCGTCGGGACGCAAGCTCACCTGGCGGTTTTTCCCGCCGGGATAACCGACCGTAAGGACCCAGAGCGGATGGCCCTCACCGCGGGCGCATTTCAGACATCCCGAGGAGTGATGGATGGTTCGCTGGAGCAACGAGCCGCGAAGGACGCCGTTAGCGGGGGAGAGCTTGGCTGCGAGTTTATCGCGTTTGCGGATGGCTTGCTCTCGTGTCATCAATAACGATGATACATTATTTAAGGATAAAGTCAATACATTTTATGAAACAATGTTCTGGCGACAAAACCGGTTGCGCTCGGTACGGGGGGATGGTCCTCGGGGCGGCACGAAACGTTCGGCCCAGCAGATAGCTGCACAACGCCACTATGAAAATAAAGAGTTAACGTGCGGAATTTTAAGTGGGAAAGTAGCTAGAGTTTTGTAGTCATCCGACCGAAATTGGAACCGCGGATACCGGCACAGCCGCTTCATCATCTTCATGATGTCAACGCAGACCTTACCGGTTTTACGATCTCGCAGTGCAACCATTCCCCAACCGGTAACGAGGCCGTAGGGGTGAATCGGCAACAGCTTCGATGTGTCGTCGGAGACAGCGCTCGATAGCGTGTCGCCGGCCCTTCTGTCGGCACCTACAAGAACGCCGCCATCAACGCCAAGCATCACAATTGAGGTTCCGTGGAGTTCCGTGAACATGATCTTGTCCTGTAGTACGGATGTCGCTCTTGCGGTTTCAGCCGTCTCCTCAGAGGACAGCGTACCAGATTAGGCCATCGGCACGCGAGCGCGGGTGCCCGTAGGTTTGTCAGTCTCAAGCAAATCCGAGAACTTAGAGGAACGAACACTGCAGCTCCTGGCGTCATTGGCCCGACGCCCTCTACAGTCACGTCGTGGGACTCAGGCGGCACGATCACAAATGGATTATCACCGATCACGAAAGTCCGGCCCAGGGGACCGACGAGGATCGACCATTCGAGTTCGAGAAGAGTCGAGCAAGGTACATGCCTGTATCGACAAGGGTCCTTAATGCTTCGTTCCTGCGCTCCTCATCAGCGCGGCTGGTGGAGACGCTTTCAGATCGTTCGTCCGACATGATGTAAGTGTCAGAGACAGGATCTGCAGGCCCGGAATGGTACGTGATACCGTTGCGCTGTGATCCCAAGAATAAGTCGAGTTGCCGAAAGCTCGTTTCCGTCTCGCGGATTTTCGACGGAGTTCTGACACCTAGGTAAGCGACGAAGTCGGCCAGGTCCTGCAGTTCGGACGACGAAATTCGAGCGCGGTTTTCAATTTTCCTCCGGATGGGCCCGAAGCGGCCGTCGAGCGGATTGAACCATCGCGCCTCGATTTCATGCGACAGCTGTTCGCCTGTGATGAGGGAGTAGAGATCCCTTTCAGCTCCAATGACAGGAGTTCCAAGCGCTTTCAGGGATGCGGTGAGACGGTCGTAACGCCACACTTCGCCCGTCGGAGTTCCAAATCCAGCTAGGTATACCTGAGGCAGGTAGTGCTGCCATTGATGTTTGGCCATGCAGTCCCAGAATAACTCTCTAGTGTGATCTTCCAGCACTGAGCGGGCACGGACGCCGGGTTACTTCCGAGAAGTCAGCTTCAGCCCGGTTAGCGGTCCCAATGCCGCCAGGTTGACCGCCCCCCTCCGCATCGAATTGTGCGGCACTTTTGGGCTCTGGTTGGCATGTCGGCGGCTTGGAGGTTGAGGGAGGGGCTGGGATTGAAAGCGACGCCAGGGACATGATACTGGTCGGGTCGCAGGGGAAGGATGTGGATTCCCTCCACTCCGCCCGCGGGCATGGGTGGAACCTCCCAAAGGGGCCCACTTAGGTGCCGATCCAGATCCCCGCAGATCCCCGTGGCAACCGGCAATCTTGATATTATCTTGGCCAAGCGTGCGGACAAGTGTCTGCCTGTCATTACCGCTTTCCGGACTGTATTTGGTGCGTGGGGTGCCGGCGGGGGCGAAGCGGAGTTCCGGTCGGGATTGCACACCGATGCCCATTTCTGAGCAGACGATGGGTATTCCTTCGACTGCCACCGATCCCAACGCCTCGATGTAGCCTACCGGGCAACCACCATCTCCGGAGGCTTCGTTCGGCCGGAAGAACGGTATCAGCCTGCTACCGCCGATCTCGCCAGATCCGCTTGTCGGTCTATTTCGCCGCCGCCTTCTTCGCCCGGAACTCAGCCCACCGTTTTCTGGTTGCTTCGGCGATGCGTTTCCGACCGGCGGCGCTCATCCTACGCTTCTTCGGAGCGGACTGTTTGGCAGCGTTGACCGCCGCCCACCGCTTCCGTTGACCGGCAGCCATTCGTCTGCGGGCGGCCGGGCTGACAACGCGCTTTACGGGCGCCCCGGTCGCGGTCGGCATCATCCGTTTTACTGCCGCGCCCGTCCCAACCAAGTTGATGGCGGATCTCACTGCCCGCGGCCTGCTTCCAAGCCTAATTCTTGATGAACCACCAGTCGAACCGGATCGCCGGGGACACACGCTTCAGTGCTGGCTGCTGGACGTATAATCGCTAGGTGCCAGGCTGGCGTCGGTCTGGACATTCTGCGGAAGGATAAATCATGCGAAGTTTGGGTTTAGCCATACTGCTTGGGTCGTGTGCCTGGGCACAGGCTCCGACCGAGAGGCTGTTCAATGCCCGGGTTGATCCCGAGCAAGGCCGTAAACTGTGGTCGGCCAACTGCGCGGTGTGTCACGGCGCTGAGGGGAAGGGAGGCCGCGGGCCGGACCTCACTAGCGGCAAATTCCGGCACGGCGGCACCGACGACGACTTGTATCGGGCCATGCGAAACGGGATTCCGGGGACCGAGATGCCGGGATTTCCGTTGGGCGGAGTGGAGTCGATGCAGCTTCTGGCCTATGTGCGGGCGATGGGAAGAGCGGCCATGCCGCCTCCTCCGCCGGGCGATGCCGCAAGGGGGCGTGCGATGTTTGCCGCGCAGCGGCGAATGCACGAACTGCCACAGAGTGAACGGGACGGGCTCGCGGATCGGGCCGGAGCTGAGCGACGTCGGCGCGCGCACTTCGCCGGCCGATCTGCTGGCATCGCTGCTGCGTCCCGACGAACGCGTGCTCCCGGCGCACTGGTATGTGCGGGCTGGTGACGCGCGACGGTCGGACTTTTACGGGCAGGAGGCTGAATGAAGACACATACAGCGTGCAACTCATTGATGGCCGGGACAAGCTGGTTTCGTTGGTGAAGGGAGATCTGCAGGAGTACGAGCTGATCAAGAAGTCTCCCATGCCGAGTTATGAAGGCAGAGTTGACCGCTGAGCAACTGGGTGATCTGGTTGCTTACCTGGCGTCATTGAAGGGGACTCGATGAGAAAAGCTTTTGCCGTGGTAGTGTGCCTGAACTGTTGGTTGCCGCTGGGCGCGCAGGTGAGTTACGAGCGGCTGCTGCACGCCGACCGGGAACCGCAGAACTGGCTGACGTATGCGGGCAGCTACAAGAGTTGGCGCTACAGCTCGCTCGACCAGATCGGTGCTGGGAACGCGAAGAACCTCGAATTGAAATGGGTATACCAGCTCGATTCCATCGACAAGTTCGAAGCGACCCCGCTGGTGGTGGACGGCGTGATGTACTTCTCGCAACCGCCGAGCGACGTGATCGCGGTGGACGCGAAAACCGGGCGCGCGTTCTGGACCTACCGGTATTCGCTTTCCGGCAACGTGGGCGTTTGCTGCGGCCGTGACAATCGCGGGCTCGCGATTCTCGGGGATACGCTCTTCCTGGCGGCGTTGGACGGCAACCTGGTGGCGCTGGACGCCAAGACCGGCAAGGAGATCTGGAAGACGCGCGTGGTGGATCCCAGCCCGGGCTACAGCCTGACCATGGCGCCGCTGGTGGTGAAAGACAAAGTAATCATCGGACCGGCGGGAGGCGAGTACGGCATCCGCGGTTTTCTGGCCGCCTTCGATGCGCGTACCGGGAAAGAGGTGTGGCGGTTCAACACGGTTCCAGGACCTGGCGAAGCGGGGCACGAGACTTGGGCAGGCGATGCATGGCAGCGCGGCGGCGGCTCCATCTGGCTCACCGGCTCCTATGACCCGGAGTTGAACCTGATCATCCAGGGCGTCGGCAATCCGGGTCCGGACTGGAACGCACGGTTCGGCCGGGCGACAATCTGTACACCAGTTCGGTGATCGCGCTGGATGCCGACACCGGCAAGCTGAAGTGGCACTATCAGTTCATTCCGAACGACCCCTGGGATTGGGACGCGATGCAGACTCCGGTCATGGTAGACGCGGAGTGGCAGGGGCAGCCGCGCAAACTGCTGTATTGGGCCCATCGCAATGGCGTCTTCTACGTGCTGGACCGGACCAACGGCAAGTTCCTGTCGGGCAAGCCGTTCGTGAAGGTGACCTGGCTGGCGGGCTTCGACGAGAACGGGCGTCCGAAGGTACAGCCGAAATCGTTGCCGACTGCGGAAGGGACACTCGTCTATCCAGGCGTACAAGGCGGCACGAACTGGTATGCACCCTCGTATAGCCCGCGGACGGGGCTGTTCTACCTATCGGTCTGGGCGGACTACTACTCGGTGTATCAGGAAGGCGCGGCCGATTACGTTGCGGGGCGGCGATTCAACGGAGGGGACATACGCCAGCCGCTGCGCGTTCAACCGGAACACGACGCTGCTTCCCGAACGAAGAGCAGGGTTACGGCGCGCTGAAGGCGCTCAATCCGAAGACCGGCGAGACGGTGTGGCAGGTAAAGTTCGCCGATCTGACCGAAGGCGGCGTCCTCAGTACGGCTGGAGACGTGGTGTTCACCGGAAACCGCGAAGGCTACTTCCATGCCTTCGACGCGCGCGATGGCAAGCTGCTCTGGAAGGTCTCGCTTGGCGGCTACATTGCGGCCGGTCCGGTGAGCTACTCGGTGGACGGGAAGCAGTACGTAGCGGTGGCGGCGGGGCACGGGATGTTTGTGTTCGGCCTGCGGGAGTAACTCGCGGTTATGATGATTCCGGACGCTGCGTCACTCTCCGGTGATTTGTTTCAGCTTGTCGAAGAACTGCCGTTTGCGCGGCGTGTTGATGCCCCAGTTGACCGGAGGGCACTGGTAGCCCTCGGCGTAATCGCTCTTGCCGGGTTCGAAGTATCCCCAGGAGGTGTACTCGGACAGCGCTGTCATCAAATGGCTGTCCGCATCCTCGAAGCGGAAATGGTCGTCTTCATTGATCAGCACCGGCATTGGGCGCCAGGTAACCGCGTTGCGCGAAGTTCGAATCATCTTGCGGACGCGCGACGGGTCATCGGGCCCGTTGCCGTGCAGTAGCAGAAAGTCCGATGACCTCACCACGTTGGCTTGGGCTGGAGTGCCCCCGCCGTAACTCGTTCCAACCAGGAGGCGCCTCCCCGACCTGGCGATGCCCTTGGCCAGTTCGATCATTTCGTGTACCCGGTCCGGTTTCAGAATGTCGTGATGATACGACACGTTGCACTCATTATTGATCTCCACCAGGATATTGCGGCGTCCGGTGTCGAGCAGCCAATCGGTAGCGCCGTTCACGGCGCGGCGGACGGCGGCTTCATCCTTTACGCGCTGGTCCTGGCCGAAATAGAAGTAGCCGACGATGATAATCATACCCAGCCGATCGGCGCGATCCAGTACGCGCGCAAGGCGGTCCATATATGCCGGACGAAGATTGCCTTCGGAGTCGATGGCGTGTTTTCCCATGGCTGGCTCTTGGAGTAGCCTTCCGGGCTGCCTCCCTGCAAATTGACCGTGAACGCCAGCACTCCGTGCTTCCTCCATTCGGGCAGTGCTTCCAGAAACTCGCGGACATTCCGTTCCGGGCCCAATGGCCGGTGTCCGGATAAGCCCATCGCCCCCGGGTCGCCGGGTTCAGATCGTCGAAGATCGCCTGTACGGCTCGAACGTTCATCAGCAAACCTTCGACCTTCATTCCCTGGTATGACCTTCCCGCGTAGGTGGGCTTGCCGTTGATGAGAAACTGTTCGCCGCGGATGAATACTTCGGTGCCCACGTTCGGAGCAGCGCCCGCCATCACGGGAACCGCGCTTGCCAGTTGGAGGAACGTTCGTCTCTGCATTCCGGCTCAAATCATAACAGAGTGGCATTCCTGGTTTCAGGCAGCCCCATGGAAAAGAGAGCGCACTCACGCCGAGCGGACGGACGCCGGCGAACCCTGGCGTGTGGGAAGATTCCGGACGCCAACTTTCGGAATAAACCGTAATCCCGAAGGCGTCGCGCGTCGCCAATTTCCCACAAGGACGGACCCGTGTAGGTGCATCTTCCGATATCGACGCGATATATCGGCCAGAATGGCGCAGTCTGCTCAACTTCCGAATAGCCGACGGTCCGACCGGAGCACTTTGATCTCGTTGACCTCGCCGAGCGTCGCAAACTATTCTACTGGCCTGCGAACTTGCCGCTCTTCACCCATAGCCAGTCCGCTCCCTCGCCCAGCTTGTCCCAGTTTTTGGCCACAAGCAGAAGCGTGGTCTGCGGCTTATTGCATTGGCGGAAAATGGGGCCATTGGCGCCGCCGCTCGGAACGCGAACGTCGAGGTTGAACTGTTTCGGCATGTTGACGAGGCGGGTAAGGCCATTCGTTAGCACCGCGACTTGCTTGCCGTCCACGAAAACCTGAAAGCCACTGGTCGCCGGGGTCATGGAGCCGGCGCGGACTACGTGGAACAAGATCATGCAGGCCGCCATCCGATAGCTCCTCTTTGTTGGCGAAGGCGTAGTCGGAACCAGGTCCGCCCGTGATGGCAGCGATCTTATCGTCGTCTGTAGAGACGGGCGCACCGGCCTTGCAGGCGGGAACGAACATCGCGGCTGGAGGGGCGCCGAAAGTCATCTGTCTAGTCTCGAAGGCGACCTTAGGCGCGCCACCGGGCTGCGCCATCAGGATCCGCATGATCATGCCGTATTTCGGGTCGATCCAAACCTTGGATTTGCCCGGGGC
Organism: uncultured Acidobacteriota bacterium; assembly: GCA_963727205.1. Taxonomy (GTDB): domain Bacteria; phylum Acidobacteriota; class Thermoanaerobaculia; order Thermoanaerobaculales; family Thermoanaerobaculaceae; genus RBG-13-68-16. Next base: position 99,732 of record CAVSFQ010000046.1, read on the forward strand.
GCCGTCCATGACGAACTCCGAGACCCTGCGGAGACGCCATTTACGGTCTCTGTGCCGATGGGCGTGGGATGCTGTTTGTTGAGTTCGTCCAGGATGCCGGCCGATCCCACAAAAGGATCACCCCAATCGCCGGTAAACGTGCCGTTGCCGCATTCCGCCGCGGCTTGGCTGACATCCCAACTGATATTAGTGTGGGACTGGAGATCATAGACCGTCCGGACATGCGTGCCAGGCTGAACTATATCGATGACGGCTTTCGAGCCATTGCGGTAGACGCTCGTCGTGGTGGCCGGACCGAACAACGAATTCTGTTGGACCAGGGTGTAGGACGGCGGCGGCGGCGTATATTGTGCGCACGCTATCGCGGCGGTAGCCAGACACGACAGCATGAATTTCTTTGGCATCCATAATCTCCTGTCAGGTTATGGTACCGAAAGTGGTCCGAAAACGCCGGATAACTTCTCCAATCCGCCAAAAGGTTGGTCGATATCGCGATCGCGCTCTGGATTCTGCCCCAGCATGATGGCTGCATGTTGGTCGCGGTCAACGCTTAATAACATGAGAAGGTGCTGGCCATCCGGCGCCACGTCCCAGGTGAGGCCAGCACCGGACACCTGACACTGATTGGTCCCGAGGCGCGGTTCGCCAGTGCCGAACTGGTCGCCCGAGATGGTATAGGGAACCGCCATCACACCTTCGGGCGCGCGCGGTAGAAGAGTGCCGCGCCCGCACTGCGGACGACCCTCCGCTGAACGAAATCTGCCGGCGGCCCGCAGAGTAAAATGAGGACGTTATGCCGACACCTTTCGAAAGCGCGCAATTGAATTGGGTGTGGCTACTTTGGAACGACGGTCCAGGCAACCGGGTATAGCCGGCGCTGATCCTGTTCGATGTGGAATTGCCAGTAGCGATCAAAGTCTCCTGAGAGGTAGATGGCTCTGAGTTTGACGATAGCTTCAGCCATCGGCTCGGTCCAGCGCATGCCGGAGCGTTCCATGCGGTCTTTGATCAGGTTCTTGCAGGCGCCTTCGACCGGGCCACTGGCAATGGGCCAGCCGTTGGCAAGGTATTCGTCATAGCGCATGCGGGTGCGGTTCCGGTAGAGGTAGTCGGCGACGGCGTCCAGCGTTTTGCGTTTGGGGCCGGACAGGCCGCGTTTGGTGATACTCTGCCGGATGCCCTTGACCACTTGACCCACCTCGCCGAACAGAATCCGCAGGGTCCGGTCCAGGACCCAAAGATCGGCCTCCAGACTGCCCTCGGCATGGAAGACATAGGCGGCTTTCCAGAGCTTCTCCAGCACGTGCATCAGATCCAGAATCAAGGTGACGTTGAGTTTTTGCTTGACTCGGATCTGGAGGGCGCGTTCGCCGTCGGTCAAGGCCAGGCGCGTCAGGGATCGCGACGGATCGCGGCGGTCCATCTCTTCGGCCACCTCCTGGATCACGGTGGTCTTCCCTTTGAGCAGACTGGCCCACACGCGCTTGTTCTCCGGACGTGGGGGGGCGGAACGTCACTGGATGCCGGGCGGGAGGTGGGGAAAAGGTTTTCCAAGACTTGTTGTGGGGTGCGCACCCAAGGCGCTCGGGTGAACACGGTGGCGACGGTGGCCATGCGTTTCTTATTGGCCTTCTGCCCTTTGGTGCGCCGCGCCTGGGTTGTGCGGCGACCGGCTTGACCATGGGAATGCCTTTGCCGTCGACTGCGGCGACCAGGATAGAGCCGGCGCGGAGTGGGAAGGGCGCTGATGGTAGAAGGCGTCAAAATCCTGAGCGGCGTCGGGCAGGATCTCCTCCAGGCTGCGTTTGGAGACGGAAACGCCGGTCAACTCGGCGATGGTTTGAACGGATTCCAGGAAGGGGTTCTGCACGGCGGCCTTGACCAGGCGCCGCTGGAGTTCGTAGGAGAACGAGCGGGCGGGCAAGGCCAGAGCCTTGTCGAGAGGGAAGAGGCTCGGGCACCCGGGGCGGGAGTAGCCCATGCGAATCAGTTCCACAGCTCCAAAGACGGTCGTGAGGGAGCGGGTGCCCAGCCGGCGATGAGAGTAGAGCACCTCGCCGCCGGCTGTTGGACCTGCAAGGCCGGTCCCACATCTCCGTTGCCGCGCTGCTTGCAAGTGAGTTTGAAGCAGCAGGCGTTGGACTTCCCGGCCTTTGGCCTGTGTTGCGACTCGATCTGGTGGAGGGGGAGCCGAAGGGCGCTGGAGGAGGCCAACCAGGACTGAAGCAGAGAGAACTCGATCAGAAGCCGGGGAAGGGTCGGAAGGGGAAAGCGGTTGCAGGTGTCCATATGATGACGGTAATATTGCCGTAAGAACCATGTCACGCGTTTCTTTTCCAAGAGAGGAATCCGCCCTGTCGACCGGAATGCCTCTCTGGAACGGCAGGCGCAACGTTTCCAGGAACTCAGACGGGGCCTCGAACAGATCGAGTATTTCTGCAAAGGAACGGTTCTGAAGCGGATGATGAAGTGCGGCAAAGCCCACTGCGCTTGTGCCTCCGATCCCACCAAGCGGCACGGGCCCTACTTCGAACTCACCTACAAGGCCGATGGAAAGACCGTCAACGTCAGGCTGTCACCGGAAGCGGCGCCTCTCTATCAGGCCGCCGCCCAGCAATATCGCAAGTTGAAAACCCTGCTCAACCGCCTCGACAAACTCTCCAAAACCATCCTGCGTCATCAGGCCAAACTGGCAGAATCCAAGCGGCAAGATTGAAACAAAAGCCGGGGTTATTCCGATATCCCCGGTCTAAGTCATAGTCGCAAACTGGCCAAACGGCTCTAAACTACTGAATTTATGTATGGTTGTCCGTCGTTCCAAAGTAGCCACACCCAAATGATATCCATGTCTAAGGGGTCAACGCCCAGAATTACGTCCACGAGCTGCGCTTGCGCAGTCCGGTGTCATCTCAGGTTTACCTGAGCATCCTGAACGGATTCCAACGCTTCGTCGCCGAGCAGGCGGAGGACAAATCGGTATCGCAAACAACGATACGGCAGTGGCTCAAGGATCGAACCCTGGCGTGGCCGTTCCACATAGTCACGGATCGTGCGCGTCTTGTCGACCGTTTTCTGAACTGGAGGGTAAGCAACCGAACACTCGCAAACAATCCATTCGCCGACTTGAGAGCGGAGTACGGACAACGCACGACCACACCAGTTGTGCGGGCACTGTTGAATCCCAACCCTGAAGCGGCACTCGAAGCACTGCGCCCGCTTCCCCACTTTGGCAGTTTTCTCGGCCCTGTGATGCGCGAGCACGTGAGCCTTATGCATGCCATGGGTTACCGCTACAACACGCAGGCGGAGCGTCTGCTTCGACTGGACCGATTCCTTCAGGGCCGGCCGGATCTATCTGGCCATCCGCTGACGGAGTTG
>CAVSFQ010000047.1:0-20724 GCA_963727205.1 uncultured Acidobacteriota bacterium
CCTGCGGCCGGCATGGGAACATGACCGGCCAAAATGCTGCCGATAAGCGTGGACGTGGTACCTACGAGCAACGAGGCTCAGCCAAAGCGGACCGACGTTGAAGGGGCCTGGGCGTGCTGAAGAATAGTGGGCGAGGCGAACTAACAAGGTGAGATGGTGATACCTGGTACCGAATCCGCAAGGCGTGGCGCTCTCCGCGGCCGGGGACACGTTGTACATCGCCGACACGAACAACCACGCGCTGCGCGCTGCGGACCTCGCCGGGAGAACGGTGACCACGCTCGACGGGACGGGCGCCCAGGCCTCCGCCTACCCGCCCCGCGCCGGCACGGCGCCCGGTGTGGCGCTCAGTTCCCCCTGGGATCTGGTGAGCGACGGCAACGACCTCTACATCGCCATGGCCGGGTGTCACCAGATCTGGAAGATGGACCTGGCCACCAAACGTATCGGGCCGTTCGCGGGAACGGGCGCAGAGGGCTACACCGACGGGCCGCTCGACGAGGCGACGCTCGCCCAGCCGAGCGGCCTGACGATCGGCAACGACGGGCGCATCTACGTTGCCGACGCGGAGGGAAGCAGCATCCGCGTCGTCGACCCGCGGCGAGGGGTGGTCGCGACGCTCGCCGGCGCCGGGAACAGCCTGTTCAACTTCGGCGACCGCGACGCCAAGGGACGCCGCGCGCTCTTCCAGCATCCCCTCGGCGTCGTCGCCTCCAAGGGCTCGCTGTACGTCGCAGACACGTACAACAACAAGATCCGAGTCGTCGACCCGCGCACCGGCGCGGTGCGTACGTTGGCCGGCGGCGCGCCCGGCTGGCGCGACGGGAGGGATCCTCTGTTCTACGAGCCCGGCGGCATCGACGCCGCGAACGGTGTCCTGTACGTCGCCGACACCAACAACAACTCGATCAGGACGGTCGACATCGCGACCGTGCGGCCTCCACGCTCGTCTTGAAGGGCGCATCGATGCTCGCGTCCGACCACGTCTACGGCGAAGCGACGGTTCGGCTCCCGGCTCAGACGGTCGGCGCGGGTTCCGGCTCGGTGCGGTTCGCCGTGGAGCTGCCGGAGGGCTTTGCCCCCAACCCGCAGGCTCCCTCCGAGGTGTCCGTCTCGGTGAGTCGAGGCGATGCGGTCTCGTTCACCGGAGCGACGACGTTCACCGGCGCCGGGCCGCACTTTCCGATGACGTTCCCGGCAGTCTTCAAGGCCGGGACCGCGGAGGTGACCCTCGACCTGGCGCTCGTGTACTGCAAGGAACAGCAAGCGAGCGTGTGCATGATCAAGCAGGCGCGGCTCACGGTGCCGCTTCAGGTCGTCGAGAAGAGCGCCGCGTCGGCGCCCAGCCCGGTGCTGAATGTGACGTACCGCATCCAATGAGGCTTGGTAGCGGGGTCAGGCTTGCGTTGTTGCGCTATCGAGTTCCAACCGTCTGGCCCGAACCTTCCGTTGCGCCCCGAACGGCCGATCCTGTCTGGCCTCCAACCCCACGGCGCCGCGCGGCGGTCAAGCGTCAACAGGCTCCGGCCAAGATCACCGACGACCCCGAGGAAGCGTGCACAGAACAATCAATCAGTACCAGGTATCACCATATCACCTTCTTGGGTGACTCCCTCGCCTCGGCCTCGGCCAGGCGCTCCTCGAGGGCCAACCCGGCCGAGTACCGCGCCAAACAAGAACCCGCGGTGGCTTGACGTGAGGGGGTCACTACACTCAGGCGCGGCAAACACCCGCGCACCGTGGGCGAACCGACAGTAGACGTGGTAGATGGCACCGTCGACGAAAACACGGGGCCTGCGCGGCATGGCGGTTTCGTGACCCCAACCTACCCACCGTTCTCCAAATTCTCAACTTTGCCGGACCTGGAGGTACCTATCCAGCCGCGAGCGGGTTAGGGCCTGACCTTGTACTTCGTGAGCAGCGCCTGGAATTCCGGGGCCGACCGCAGCGGATCCCACTTGGGGTCAAGGCGGAGCAGGTCGGGCGTGAACTCTCCGCTTCCCGACAGCAGGCGTTCCAGCTGGGCTATCGCCTCGCCGGGTTGCCCGACCATCGTGTAGACCAGGGCGAGATCCTCGACACGCTTGAGCGCTTTCCAGGCGTCTTTCGACATCGGCATGAGGTTGCAGCCTAGCTTCGCTTCCCGCACGGCTTCCACGCGGCGACCGATGCCCGCATAGGCGATCCCGAGGGAACTATGAAGCGGGCATCAGCGGGATCCTGTGCGACTTTCTGCTCGAGCTCGAGGCGTGCGGCCTCGAAGGACCGACGCGCAAGATCGTGCTCGCCCGCCAGCATTTGAACTTGTCCACGAAGCAAAGGAATTGGCCAGTACTCAAATTGGTCGTTGTAGGCGTGGCGCGTCCCCGACTCGAGTAGCCTCAGAGCCCCTTGGAAGTCACGGCGAAACAGGGCGAGTTCCATCGCCGACAAAGATACGAACCCCCGTAGCGTCCGTAAGGCCGGCAACCTGTCCAGCTTCATCCAGGACCGCCTGAGCCGCTTGCACGTCGCCGTGCCACTCCACCTTGAGCCATGCTTCCTCTGAGTAGAGCCCGGCCCACCTTGGGAGCAGGGCGATTGCGAGCCCGTAGGCGCGGTCCGCGTCGGCGTATCGGCGAGCGAGCGCGCAGGTTTCGGCAAAGTTAACCAACAAGTCGGCGTTCCTCGGGTCCAACTCGACCGCCTTGCTCATTACGTCGGCCGCCTTTTCCCACCGCCCCTGCCGGCGCAGGACAGCGCCGACCCCCAGGAGTGCCTCACCGCTGTTAGGCTGGATCTTGAGGGCAGCGTCAAATTCCTTCAGGGCTCGCGGGTAATCGAGCAAGCCCTGATAGAACAAGAAAGCGAGTGCGGTGTGAGTCTCCGCGAGGTCGGGTCGGAGCTCGACGGCCCTTTCCGCCGCCTCCTTCGCCTTGGCGAGCTGCTCCGGACTCCGGTCGAAGTAATACCAGTACATCGAGAGGTGGCTTGTGGCGAGCCCCGCAAGGGCCTGTGCGAAGCGGGGGTCCCGATCAACTGCCGCCTGGAACTTTTTCAGGGCGTCCTCAACATGTTCTCTGTCCTCGCCGCCGCTGAGTAGTGCCTGACCACGGAGGTACAGGTCATAGGCTTCCAGATCGCTCGTCGAAACTTCCTTCAACGCGGTCTGCTCATGCGGCAGGAGCGTGACGCCCATCGCCTTGACGACGTCCTCCGCCACCTCCGACTGGATCGCGAAGATGTCGGCCATCACCCGGTCGTACCTGTCGGACCAGACCTCAGTGTCGTCCGCGACCCGGATCAGCTCCGGAGTGATGCGCACCCGGCTCTCGTGGCCCTGGCTGCGCTCCCAACTCACGCTGCCCACGAGCACATAGTCCACGCCCAGTTGGGTCCCGATTTCCTTGACCGTCTTCCCACCGCGTATGTCGCGCAGAGCCGAGGTGCGCGAGATCACGGCCAGCCCCTGCACGCTCGCGAGTCGACTGGTGATCTCGTCAGTCATGCCGGCGGCGAAGTAGGCGTCTTCAGGAGCTCCAAGGTTGTCGAAAGGAAGCACGACGATCCGCACTGGTTTTCGGCCTTGCGCCGTCTGCGCCGCCGTGGCTGGACCTTGCGGACCCCTGAAGCGCCACACGAGAAGGGACACAGCGGCGATACCGACGAGCGCAACGCCACCCGCAATCTGCAAACGGTGTCTGTTCCACCCGCGCTTCGAGGCGGGTGGCGCGGCGACGCCCGGTGGGCGGCTCGTTGGGGCCGGTGCGGACGCCTGCGAGAGCGCAAGCACGATATCGTTCGCCGTCTGGAACCGCTCGTCCCGGTCCTTCTCCAGGCAGCGCTTGACGATGTGATCGACCGCCGGCGGGATGCTCCTGCCCGAGGCCGAGAGCTCCGCCGGCTCATCCTTCAGAATCGCCGCGATCGCGTTGGCCTGGGTCTCGCCCACAAACGCAGGCCGCCCCAAGATCATCTCGTACAACAGGCAGCCGAACGCGAAGATGTCACTGCGCGCGTCCGCCTCCCGCCCCTCAAGTTGCTCCGGCGCCATGTAGTGCAACGTCCCGAGGATCGCCCCCTGCTCTGTCACTGACCCCGAGGCCGTCTCCTGCGTGGCCAGGTCCAGGATCCCGTGGCTCGCCGCGTGCAGTTTCGCAAGGCCGAAGTCGAGGAGCTTCGGCCCACCCTTGGTGAGCATGACGTTGCCCGGCTTGAGATCGCGGTGCACGATCCCGCGGTCATGCGCCGCGGCCAGCGCCTCGGCGATCTCCGTCCCGATCCGGAGCGCTTGATCAAGCGGTAGAGGCCCACGGGCAAGCCGGGCGGCGAGCGTCTCGCCTTCCAGGTACTCCATGACCAGGAAGTGCATCCCCTCGTGCTCACCGATGTCGTAGAGCGTGCAGATCGAGGGGTGGGAGAGCGCCGAGATCGCCCGCGCCTCGCGCTCGAAGCGCTCCCGCATGGCCCGGTCCTCGGCGTGCCGGCCAAGCAACACCTTGATCGCTACCAACCGGCCTAACCGCATGTCCTTCGCCTTGTACACCTCGCCCACTCCACCCGTCCCAAGGGGGGCGATGATCTCGTACGGGCCGAGCCGCGTGCCGGGTTGCACGGGTCAAGTCTCCTTGTTGAGATTGTACCGCGATTCGCACGGACAAGCGTGAACCGGTACCTGATTGTATGAGTAGGTCGATCTCCCGATTTGTGGCGTTGCGTAGGGCTCGCCAGTCGAATCGAACAGCCTCAATCGGTACCTGGCATCACCATCTCACCTTCTTGGGTGACTCGCTCGCCTCGACCTCGGCCAAGTGCTCCTCAAGGGCCAACCCGGCCGAGTGCCGCGCCCGACAAGAACTCACGGTGGCTTGACGTGAGGCGGTCACTACAGGTGCTCCCCGGTATGGGCGCGATCGTGAGCGGTGCGACATCGCTCCACGCCGGCCGGCGCGCTCCGGCCCGATGGGCTCAAGCGGAGCGGTACCAGGTATCACCATCTCACCTTCTTGGGTGACTCGCTCGCCTCGACCTCGGCCAGGCGCTCCTCGAGGGCCAACCGGCGTTGGTGGAACGCCTTCTCCTCCCGCTGCCTCGCGATGGCGCGCGTCAGCGTCCGGCTCACGCTTCCGGCGTTCATCCCCATCGCCGCCGCCAGGTCGCTCACTCGTTGCCGGTACACCTCCACTCCCACCAGCGTCACCAGCTCCCGCGCCCGCGTCAGCGCCTCGTCCTTCCCACGCCCGGCCAGCGCTTCCCGATCCACGCCACACGCCGCGCTCGCGAGCATCAGGTACCTCTCGACCGGCCACCGCGCCGTCTCCCGCTGGCTGCTCGCGCCCAGCGCGTCGAGCCGCGCCCGGCCCTCCGGCAGCGTGATCTCGGCGTCCGCTTCGCGGCTCCGCCACCACGGCAGTGCTCCCGGGTGCTCCCCGATCCACACCTCCCGCCGCTCCCCACGAGCGCCCGCACGTACGCGCTCCGCGCCGCCTCGCGCCGCGCGCCGAACAGCACGAGAGCTTCCTCCGCGTCCACAAGCGGCTGGCCGACGCGCCCGAGCAGCTCGCGGTGCCCGCTCCACCGGTACCGCGCCGGGTCGCTCACCGCACCCGCCACCACCGGGTTCAGGTGGATGTAGGCGAGGAGTTGCCGTAGGTAGCGCTCGTCCGCCACCACGATCGCCTTGTACCGCCCCTGCCAGAATGGCCCGAACGTCCTCTGCCGGCGGTTGTGCCGGCGGGCGAACCGACCCTGCACGAGCCGCATCGACCGCCACAGCGGCTGCCGGTCGGTGCGGACCGCAAGGTGGTAGTGCGTCGCCATCACGCACCAGGCGAGCACCGACAGCCCGTGCTCGCGCTTGACCTCGCGGATCACCTCGACGAGGGCCCCGGCCTCAGCCGGCTCCGCAAAGGCAGCTTCCCCGCGCGCGGTCCGGCAGTACACGTGGTAGGTTGCCCCCGCCACGAACACCCTCGCCCGCCGCGGCATCGCCCACCTCCCGCCCTCAATTCAGGTGAACTCATCGTACCGCAACGGGGTCACATGGTGATCCGTGGTGCCGACGATCCTGGCCCACTCCGACGGCATCTTGCGGCCCGTACCCCGCCGTAGCCTCGGCTCCCGAGCAACGAGGCTCAGCCCAGGCGGACCGACGTTGAGGGAGGGTGGCCGTGCTGAAGAACAACGGGCGAGGCGAACTAACAAGGTGAGATGGTGATACCTGGTACCGAATACGCGGGAGAACGCTGCAGCAGGCCGCCATCGCCTCGAGAAGACCGTCATTTCCCAGCAGCAGACCATCGCGAAGCTGAAGGTCGAGATCGCCGAGTTGCGCGGCGAAGGTGTCCCCGCTCAGCTCGAGCTCGATCTGTTGAAAGAGCAGCTCGAGGCGCTCAGGAAGAAGGTCTTCGCCCCGTCCTCGGAGAAGCGCCCGCAGGACGGGGGACCAAGCGCGCCGTCAGCACGCGAGCCCCGCCGCGGCCACGGCCCCAAGGCGCAGCCCCTCCTGCCGGTCTCGACCCTCCCCCACACCCTGCCTGAGGACGAGCGCACCTGTCCGGTGTGCCAGGGCTTCCTCGAGCCGATGGGTGAGCAGAGCGAGGACTCTGAGGAGATCACCGTCATCGAGACGTCCTACCAGGTCGTCACCCACAAGCGGGCCAAGTACCGCTGCTCGTGTAACGCCTCCGTGGTCACCGCGCCGGGTCCTCTCAAACTCACACCTGGTGGCCGCTACTCGCCGGAGTTCGCCGTCCACGTCGCGGAAGCCAAGTACCTCGACCACCTGCCGCTGGAGCGGCAGGCGCGGGCGATGGGGCGAGTGGGCCTGGACACCGACGCCCAGACGCTGTGGGACCAGCTCATGGCCCTGGCCAAGCACTTGACCCCCACCTACGAGGCGCTGTGCGGGAAGGTGCTCGGCTCGGACGTCGTCTTCATGGACGAGACGCACTGGCGGTTGATGGACGGCGACGGCAGTCACCGCTGGTGGACGTGGTGTGTGGTGAGCGACGATGCGGCCGCGTACTGGATTCGTGGGCAGCGATCACGAGAAGCCGCCGAGCACGTCCTCGGTACATTCGAGGGCATCCTGATGTCGGACGGCTACGCGGTGTACGAGGCGCTCGCCCGCGGCGCGCCGAGGATCAGGCCGGTGCACTGCTGGGCGCATGTGCGACGAAAGTTCATCGAGGCGGAGAGCTCGTTCCCCGAGGAGTAGCCGCAAAGCGATTGACTGGATCGGCGAGCTGTACGAGGTGGAGCGGGGTGTGCCAACGCTGCCCGCGCGGTGCGCCGGAGAAGGCTCGTACCGAGGCGCTGGCGCTGCGAGCGAGACTGCGCGAGGAGCGCTCGCGCCCGATCATCGACGCGCTGCGGGGCTGGGCGTACGAAACCAAGCCAGCCACGCTACCGCAGAGCTCGCTGGGCAAGGCGATCGGCTACATGCTCTCGCTGTGGCCGGGGCTGACGCTCTTGCATGCTGATCCCCGGGTGCCGCTGGACAACAATGCCGCGGAGCGCGCATTGCGTGGGGTGGTGGTCGGGCGCAAGAACCACTACGGCTCGCACTCCAAGCGCGGCGCCGAGGTGGCGGCCGTGATGTACACGCTGTTCGAGAGCGCGAAACTCGCCGGCATCGACCCGCACCGCTACGTGCTCGAGGCCACCCGCCGCGCGATCGCCTCGCCCGGGACCGCGACGCTCCCCCAAAACGTCACCTGATTAGATCCGACGCAGATCCTCAGCCATTCAGTCAAGACACACGCTTGGGGTAGGGCGAGGACTTACCGACGCTTCCCGAAGACGTCACCTGATCGGATCCAACGCAGATTCTCAGCCATTCAGTCAAAACATACCCTTGGGGTAGCCGGAGGCTTACTGATGGTAGCCGTGCGCGGGGCCCAGTCAAGGATCGGGAACGGCCGGCCCACCGCGGCCGCGAGCGAAGGTACGCGGACCGGCTGGCGGGGGCGAGCGGAGGGGTGAGGAGGTTCCCGCCGTATCCGTCCGGGTTCGCAGGATAGGTACCGATAGGCACCAGGTCCGGCACAGTTGACAAACCGAGCCTCGCGCTCTTACCTCTCCACCTACTTGTCAACTAAGGCGGACCTGGTACTTATCCGGGTCTCACCGTTCATCGGGCGCGGTCGCGGGCGCACTGGCCTCGGGCCGTGCGTGTGCCGCGTCGACGAGCGCAGCATGCGCCTTGCAAACATTGTCGATCGGTGTCGTGAGATCTGGCAAAGGCAGCCGTTCGAAGGCCCGCCCGCCCCGAATGAGCCACGCGTGGTCGCTACCTAGCGCCGCGAGCCAGGTCCCCTTGGGGAGGGGGACCATCGCCACCAGCGATTCCGTTGCCATGTCCCAGAGATCGAGGCGCTCGAAATCCCCAAGCGCCGGATCGCGCACCGAGACTGCCAGGATTCGGTCGAACGAGGCCGCCGAGGTCGTGGCGAACTTGAACGAGTCGCTCGGCGTTCCCTTGCGCCACACCTCGAGGTCCTCCGTGGACTCCTTCTTCAGCATCTCGTCGTAAAGCCGCGCGTTCTCCTCGCCGCTGATCCGCCGCCCATCGGCTGCAAGGCAGTCGGGCACGCTGACCCTCCGCAGCGGCAAACCATGCTGCGGCAGCCGCCAAAGCTCGTACGCCGCATGCGGCAGAAACCAGGCGTCCTTCCCCACGGCGATGAGGCGGCCCAGCATCGGGCCGGTAAGGTCGTCGAGCTTCCTCTCGCGAACGAGCCGGCGCAGTGGCTCCTCGTACGAGAAATCCCTGACCTCCTTACCATCGTCGTCGATTTCGAGAAGCTGGTAGCGGTCCGAGCGGAGAAGGTCTTTGCTGATTACCTGCAGCCATCCGGAGTTGGAGGGTTCGACGGAGACTACGACCCCGTTCATCCTAATCTCCTTGACGACCTCGCATCGGCCGAGGTCCACAAGGATCCCGCGCTGTCTCTTGTCGTCGCCGGCCGGTGGGTCGTTGAACGTCAGGAGCGCCCGGTCGCCCCGGATCGCGAACCCGGCGGGTTCGTGTCCCAGCCTCTGGTCGTTGAATGTGCACTGCGAGGTCAGAGTCCCATCCTCCTTCCATATCCTCACTGTGTGCGTGGCCCAATCCCAGGTCGCTACCCGTCCGGAGCCCTCGCGACTGACCTGGAAGAGGTGCGAAATTCGCGCCCCGTCCAGCATCGGCCGATCGGCGGCCGCTGCCACAGTTGCGATGCTCAACCCGGCGACACCGATCCACCACGAGAAGTCCAGCCTCGCCCGGTGCATCATGGATCCCCCACTTCCGGGTCGACATCACGCGTCGGCTCGACCCGCCCACATTCGTTCTTGAAACAAGTGTACATCTCCAACTCCGGGACGGTGGGCCGCAAGGGCCGCGAGCCCACCGCCCCTCCGATCCCAGTCTTCTTCGAACGTGCCTACACGGTGCAACCTGATCGGCCGCATCCGTCTTACTCCCAAGTCATCAAGGGCCAGGTGAGAGGAAACCGGCCAAAGCGAGGTCGAGGCCCCGTCGTGGTGCTCGACCGCTACCAGCACCAAGTGTCGGAGCCGCCTCCACCCCAGCAAACCCACGAACGAGTGATGCAGATCTCGTCGCCTATCTGGTAGTAGGGTGTGTCACAGTACTCGCAGCCCGTGTCGTATACCTTGCAGGCCTGGGCAGTGCCGGACGGCCAGGCGAGCACGGTCAGGACGGCCGCCACGAGGAAAACAATGCTTATGGTCTTGCGCATCATGGGAACTCCCTCCTTGGCCTCACAACCTCGCGAGCCACTATGGCGATGATTCTCTTGAGAGCCTTGCCTTTCGTTGCGAACGTGGTGTCGACCCGGCAGGTGGCCCGCGTGGTCATCGATCGAGGCGCGACGGGTTACGAGCTGTCGTCCTGGGTTCCTCCGCTCGATTGAGCCCGGAAGCCGGCCAGCATTGGGTCCGTCCGGCGAGCAGACCAGAACCTTGGTAGCCCGTCATCTCCCCACTCCAGAGGTGGTCATAGATGGCAGGATCAGTTGGGTGAACCGACCGCTAGTCCGGAGCCAAAACCCTGGTGTCCCGAAGAAGACGTTCTGGGGGCATGGGCCCGGCAGGGGTGTAGAGCCGCGTAGGCGCGCGGATGGGAAGTCCCAGAGATCGAGGCGGCAGGCGCCATCTAATGCCTCGGGGTCGACAGCGATGAGGACTGCTGCGAGATTTCCGGTGGTCGCTACGTCACGGACGTCACCCAAGTGCACCGCCAACTCAGCCCCACGTATTACCCGCCCGCTTGCGGATCTGGAGACGGTGTGGGACGAAACGAACATTGGGACCGGGACCTTCGCCTCCGCCGCGGAGGGATCGTCGAGGTGCCAGAACCCATAGTGCCCGACTGGACTCGCCCAGACCCCTCCTGCGGCCGCGAACACACGCGGAAGCCACGCCAGCGAGTTCACGCCCGCGGCCCGCATCTCGGCCTGCCAACTCTCGGGCAGCGTCATCTCGCGCCGAGTTCGCCCGGAGTCATCAATTTCCCGCAAAACACCGGGCCCCTGCTCGGGCACCAACGGCACCACCAGCCATCCGCGGGGTGTGGCGAAGAGCTTGGCTGGCCAATCGGCAATTTCGAACTGGCCCACGATCGTGGCCGTCGCAGTACTCACGACAAAGCACCGCTGAGGTGGCCCGGTGCGGCCAAAGCACGCTAGGAAGCGACCTTCGGTTCCACGGAGAGCCGTCGGGGAGTCACCTCGGCGGCACCCCGGGAGGCGAACGCACCCCCGCGGAGTTCCTGCCGGCGTCCACCAGCAGAGCCGGTCGCTCCCAGTGGCCAGCACCGCAATCTCACCGAGGCCGTCGCTCGCGGTGAGCGACCCCGGAGTGAGGTCAACCGTGGCGAGTGGCTGACCTGCCGCCGCAACGACCGCGGTCACAGCCGCGACAGTGGTCGCCGAAAGTGCAATGGCCACGGTGCGAAGCGGGAGACGCTTCATAGCTCCTCCGATGAGCTTCTCCTCAGCTGCGGATTCCGTTATATCTTTGGCCAGTATTTCTCTTTAGCTGTATGGTGTCAAGAGGCCTGCGGGTCTTTGTGCGTGCGACTCTATATCGTAGCTCCTTGATAGTGTCCCGAATGGAGCTAATGGGTGTCGGGTAGGCAGGGGAGGTTGCCCTCCCCGGCCCCCCAAAGATCCGGACGTGCAGATCTTCCGCATCCGGCTCTTCGGATAAGTACCAGGATAAGTACCAGTCGTTCATGACGATCTATCGTCGCCACGGTGGATGAAAATGGGGGTGGGGATGGAGAGAGGTCGACGTACCTTGGTGCTGAGAGCCCGCGTACCAGTCTGACCCGAGCGGCTGCCGGAACCACAGATTGTGCCACGAGCACGCGGACCAGACTCGTCGTTTCGAGCCGCGACTCCCTCCCCGGAAAGGAGGATAGGTACCAGGTATCCCATTTCGTCTATTGTCCCTTGGACGAACTCGTTTGGCTCCTCAGCAGCGCCTAACGGATCCTCTCCGCGACCGCTGCAAACGCCGGTTTGGCGCGCGGGACGTCAGACGCGCCCTGTTCAGGCCCCTGCCACGCGTGCTTCGACAGTGCAGCTGGCACGTCCCGGCCGCGACGGAGACCCGCCGGTGCGCCGATCCCCCGTTCCCGCTCCGACTCGCGTTCATGGAGGACGTGCCACGCAACAGGCCGAATGGGATACCTGGTACCGATCGGACCTTGCACCTATCAGAAAACCCTGCGCCTCCAGGAGGCCCGGCGCCTGATGCTGTCGAAGATGATGAACGCAAGTATCGCGAGCCGGAACGTGGGATACGCCAGCGCCTCCCAGTTCAGCCGCGAGTACGGCCGGTATTTCGGAGCTCTGCCCGCGAAGGACGTCAACCGACTCCGCGGGCGCGCTGGTGCGGCTGCTGTCGAGTAGATCGACACCTGCGGCCGGCATGGGAACATGACCGGCCAAAATGCTGCCGATAAGCGTGGACGTGGTACCGACGAGCAACGAGGCTCAGCCCTGGCGGACCGACGTTGAAGGGGCCTGGGCGTGCTGGAGAACAAGGGGCGAGGCGAACTAACAAGGTGAGATGGTGATACCTGAGATGGTGGTACCTGGTACCGAATCACGCTGCGGGCGGCTGCGACGCGCGTCCGTCGGCGCCGGGTCGGGCCGCTCGGCAGGGACGGCGCCGAGCGTCTGGAATACCCGGGCGGAGGCTTCCGTTGTGTCGTCCACGCGTTTCGTCGTACTCGAAGTCGGCTGCACTCGGTTGGGGGTGAAGGATGCGGATGCGGACCGTGTTCGTCGGTGGGGCCTGCGCTATGGCGATCTTCGTCTCCGGCGCGGTACTCCCTGTCGCTCCTTTGGGGACCGCCGGGGCTTCCGGCGCCGCCGAAACCATCACGGCCGCCTCTGTTGGGCCGCAAGTCGTGCCGCTCGCGGCCCCGCCGCCGGCCTCCGTGTCGCTCGCGCCCCATCTCGCTCAACCCGGCGCGGCGCTCCTCGCCTCGGGCACGGTGCCGTTCCCCGGCCAGTCGTACTGCCTCTGCCTGGTTCCCAACGGCACCTTCGCGCTTCCCGACACACCGACGCCCACATCGACGCCGACCGATACCCCCGCGCCGACGGCTACGCCCACGCTTACCGCCACCGTGACGCCCACCCCGACCCAAACCCTCGTTCCGGGAGGACCCGACGTGACGGTGACCGCGTCGTGCACGCTCGGCGCGGTCGGGTTGTTCACGATCACGAACAACGGGGAGGCGATGCTCACCACGGGCAGTTGGACGCTGACCCTCGACACCACCCCGATCGCGACTAACACCTTCCAACTCGCCGCCGGCGCGAGCACCTCGGTGAATACGTCGGGACTCTACGGCGCCCTCGAGTTGACGGTCAGCGGCGGCGGCATCCCCTCGCCCGTCTCCGCCTCGGCCACCTGCCCCACCCCGACGCCGACCCCGACGCCGATCCCCCCGGACATCGCGATCAGCTCGTCGTGCACGCTCGGCGCGGTCGGGTTGTTCACGATCACGAACAACGGGGGGGCCATGCTCACCGCGGGCAGTTGGACGCTGACCCTCGACACCACCCCGATCGCGACCCAAGCCTTCCAACTCGCCGCCGGCGCGAGCACCTCGGTCAGCACCTCGGGCCTCTTCGGCGTCCTCGAGTTGACGGCCAGCGGCGGCGGCATCCCCTCCCCGGTCACCTCCTCCGCCACCTGCCCGACGCCGACGCCGACCCCGACCCCTGTCCCCCCGGACATCGCGATCAGCGCGTCGTGCACGCTCGGCGCGGTCGGCTTGTTCACGATCACGAACAACGGGGGGGCCATGCTCACCGCGGGCAGTTGGACGCTGACCCTCGACGCCAGCCCGATCGCGACCCAAGCCTTCCAGCTCGCCGCCGGCGCGAGCACCTCGGTGAATACGTCGGGCCTCTTCGGCGTCCTCGAGTTGACGGCCAGCGGCGGCGGCATCCCCTCCCCGGTCACCTCCTCCGCCACCTGCCCCACCCCGACGCCGACGCCGACCAATACGCCCGTCGCTGCGCCCGCCGCCGCCCCGCTCGCGGCCACGGCCGCGCCTGTTCCTCCGCGACGGCAGGTCTGGCAGTCGCCGTCCAGCAAGCGTGCCGGCACCCTCGCCACCGGGATCTCGTGCGTCGCGTCCGCCGAGATCACCCCGACGGGCACGACGTTCTCCAACGTTGCCCTCGTCGCGCCCGCGGCCGGCTCCTACGACCTTCTCCTGCTCGACGGTCCCTGCGGAAGCTCGACCGCGACGGTCCTCGCGATGGACGCCCCAGGCGACGCGGCCGGTCTCGTCGTGTCCCCGGCGATTCCGGCCGGCGGCCGCGGCGGCCTGCTCCTGTTCGTCGTGGCACTGGCCGTCGCGGGCTGGTTCCTGGTCAGGGCGTCAAAGGGGTAGGAAAGGTGTCAGGTACGCAAGCAGCTGAAGCGTGGTAGCGTCGCTGGAAAGAGATCACAATGCCGCGGCGGCTGAGAGTGTTCGTCGAGGGGCTCGTCTACCACGTCCACAACCGGGCGGGGCGTGGCGAAGCGCCGTTCAAGCTCGAGGACGAGGCCGGGCGATTTTGGAGCCTCCTGCAGGAGGTCAAGAAGCGGGACGGCCTTGCCGTGCTGGCGTGGTGCATCATGCCGAACCACTAACACCTGGCCGTCCGCACCGGAAGCGTACCGCTGTGGCGCTCGATCCGGTTCCTCCAGCACGCGTACACGCAATTGGTGCCCAGTACGCAAGTAGCTGAAGTGTGGAGGCCTCTCGAACGAGGGGTCGCGAGGCGGCGGCGGGAGGTGGCCGCCGAGAGGTCTGGCGATAGGTGTCAGGTCCGGCGTCGTTGACAAGTTCGGGCTCGTACAGCTCATGAGTCAATCCCGCCTCAGCTCCACTTCGAGCGCGTCCGCCTGACGGCCGAACCAGGGCTCAGCCATCGACTCGCCGTGTCCGCCGGCCGCAGAAGGCACCTGTAGTGACAAGCTCCCTCTCCAAGTGGCGTGACGCTATCCGCGAACGATGATCACTTTCCCCCTCGCGTGTCCTTCTTCCAGATACCGGATCGCCTCCGGCACCTCACGCAAGGCGTAGCGACGGGCGATCACGGGCGTCACCTTCCCGGACGCCACGAGGTCACCCACCAGTGCCAAATCCTTGGTATCGATTCTCGCCAGCACCGAGACGAGCTTCCGCGAGCCGAACAAGGAGAGCACCGGCGCGGCCATCATCCGAACCAGGGGAGCGATCATCCAGGGGTCGGTCGTCCCTCCAGCTCCGACGTAGATCCCGCTCGGGTTCAGGACGCGCCGCCAGGCGCGCAACGAATGGTTCCCTACGAGATCGAGGACGATGTCGTACCGGTCGGCGCGTGTGGTGAGATCCTCTCGAGCGTAGTCGATGACATCGTCCGCGCCGATCCCTCGGACGAGCCCGAGGTTCCTCGCGCTGCACACGCCCGTCACGCGCGCGCCGAACGACTTCGCGATCTGCACCCCGAACGTGCCCACGCCTCCGGCCGCGCCGTTGACCAGAACGTCGTGTCCGGACCTGACGTGTCCCTTGTCGCGAAGCGCCTGCAACGCGGTCAGCGCCGCGATCGGCACCGATGCCGCCTGCTCGAAGGTCACGTGCTCCGGCTTGATGGCCAACCGCGACACAGGGGCGCACGCATACTCGGCGAACGAACCCCGGCAGGCGCCGAACACCTCGTCGCCTGCTCTAAACTGCGTGACGTCCCTGCCGACCGCTGCGACCGTACCGGCGACATCCGCACCGAGTCGCGGGTTCTTGGGTTTGCCGAGCCCGGTCATCAGGCGAAACAGGTACGGCTCGCCGCGCATGAAATGCCAGTCGAAGGGGTTCACGGAAGCCGCGTGAACGTTGATCAGGACCTCGTCGCCGGCAGGGATCGGCCGTTCGATCTCCTCGCAGCGCAGCACGTCGGGCGAGCCGTACGTGCGATATACGATCGCTTGCACGGCGACGAAGCTAACACCGCCTTGACGCGGCGGTCAACTCGAACCTCTGCTGTGACCAGAGTTTGGAGTCGAGCCGGCTCGTGCGGCCTCGGCCGCCTTCGTCGGCTCACGATCGTTCTCGACGAGCCGCTCCGGCAACCGTTCGAGATGGCCGCGCCCGAGCGGGCCGATCCTCGCACCACGCCTCGCAATCACCGATCTTCAAAGTGTCAACTTCGGCGGACCCTGCGCCTATCCGTCCGGCCGCCGACTGAGGCTCCGACGGCGCGACCATGTTCCAGCGTGAGAGTGGAAATTCTCGTCCCTCCCCGCTTGTTGGTTTCGAACGCGCGTTTTACGCATCCCAACGCGCGAGGGGGTGCGCTTTGGCGCGACTTCGCGTTCACTGCTTTTCGGTTTCGATCGACGGCTTCGGCGCAGGCCCGAACCAGGACCTGCAGCATCCGCTCGGCGTGGGCGGCCCCGAGCACTTCGATTGGTTCTTCCACACAGAGACCTTTCAAAGGATGTATGGAACCGGCGAGGGTGACACCGGCGTGGACGATCAGCTCGCCGCGCAGGGCTTCGAGAACGTCGGAGCCTGGATCCTCGGCCGCAACATGTTCGGCCCGGTGCGCGGAACTTGGCCCGACGAGAGCTGGCGCGGCTGGTGGGGCGAGGAGCCGCCGTACCACACCCCGGTCTTCGTGCTCACTCACCATTCGCGGGCGCCGATTCCGATGAAGGGCAGAACGGAGTTTCGCTTCGTCACCCAAGGAATCGAAGCCGCCCTCGTGCAGGCAAAGGAGGCCGCAGGGGAGAAGGATGTACGGCTCGGCGGCGGTGCTGCCACGATCCGGCAGTACCTCCGCGCGCGCCTGATCGACGAGATCCACCTCGCCGTCTCTCCGGTCGTGCTCGGACAGGGCGAGGCGCTCTTCGCCGGTCTCGACCTGCGGGCGTTGGGCTACGCCTGCACGAAGCACCTGGCCGGTGACCGTGCCGCCCATGTGTTCCTGCGCAAGAACGCATAGCATAGGTACATAGGTACCATAGGTACCACGTCCACGCTTATTGACATTGTTTCGAGAAGCATGGGGTATGACCATCTCACCTTCCTGGGGTAGCACCCTCAAGACACCTGCCCGATAGGCTCGAGGTCCCGCGGAGCTGCCGAACGGTGCGCTCCAGGCTGCGGCGCCGCTTCCTCTCGGAGCCGCATACCGAGATCATCCTGGTGAGGGCGCAGCGGCCGAGCACTTCAAGACACGGCAGGCGCGCGGGGACGTCGCGGCAGGTCGAAGGGGAGGGCCCCCGGCACCCGCGGACCGTGGCACCAGGAATGTGCATGCGGCCGATCACGCTATCGGAGAAGGGCTTCGTACCCGTCATGTTCCGACCAGCACTCGCGCCACTCGTCGCCGTTACGCTCATCGCGGGCACCGCCTCGCTCGCGCTCGTCGGCTGGACGCGGGCCGCGGAGTCCGCGGACGGCGGATCGCTCGCCGGGTCGAGGCCCGCCCCGGAGTTTCCCCCCGGGCTCACCTGGCTCAACACGGCGACGCCCCTCACCTTGAAGGCGCTCCGGGGCAAGGTCGTGGTCCTCGACTTCTGGACCTACGGTTGCATCAATTGCATGCACGACTTCCCCTGGATCGAGCGTCTCGAGACGGACTTCCCCGACACGTTGGTCGTCATCGGCGTGCACTCCGCGAAGTTCACCGAGGAAGGCAACACGCGGAACATCCGGGAGATCATCCTGCGCTACGGGATCGACTACCCGGTGGTCAACGACAGCCACTTCCAGGTTTGGAAGGAGTGGGGCGTCAACGCGTGGCCGACGCTGGCGATCGTCGATCCCGCGGGCAACGTCGTGACCGAACGGGCCGGCGAGGGGTTCTACCCGGAGTTCAAGGAGATCATCTCTTCCCTGGTCCGGAAGTTCGGGGCTGAAGGGCTGCTCGACCGCCGGCCTTTGAAGCTGAAGCTCGAGAAGCAGGGGCTGCCGCAAACGGTGCTTGCGTTTCCCGGCAAGGTGCGGGTCGACGCGAAGGGTGGACGCCTCTTCATCGCCGACACCGACCACAACCGAATCGTGGTTGCAGCCCTCGATTCCGGGAAGGTGCTCGCGATCATCGGCAGCGGGAAACAGGGGTTCCGGGACGGCGGCTTCGCCACCGCGGAGTTCAACCACCCGCAAGGCGTGGCGCTCTCCGCGGCCGGGGACACGTTGTACATCGCCGACACGAACAACCACGCGTTGCGCGCCGCGGACCTCGGCGGGAGAACGGTGACCACGCTCGACGGGACGGGCGCCCAGGCCTCCGCTTACCCGCCCCGCGCCGGCACGGCGCCCGGTGTGGCGCTCAGTTCCCCCTGGGACCTGGTGAGCGACGGCAACGACCTCTACATCGCCATGGCCGGGTGTCACCAGATCTGGAAGATGGACCTGGCCACCAAAAGCATCGGGCCGTTCGCGGGAACGGGCGCAGAGGGCTACACCGACGGGCCGCTCGACGAGGCGACGCTCGCCCAGCCGAGCGGCCTGACGATCGGGGACGACGGGCGTATCTACTTTGCCGACGCTGAAGGAAGCAGCATCCGCTCCATTGACCCGCGGCGAGGGGTGGTCGCGACGCTCGCCGGCGCCGGGAACAGCCTGTTCAACTTCGGCGACCGCGACGGCAGGGGACGCCACGCCCTCTTCCAGCACCCCCTCGGCGTCGTCGCCTACAAGGGCTCGCTGTACGTCGCCGACACGTACGACAACAGGATCCGAGTCGTCGACCCGCGCACCGGCGCGGTGCGTACGCTGGCCGGCGGCGCGCCCGGCTGGCGCGACGGGAGGGACCCTCTCTTCTACGAGCCCGGCGGCATCGACGCCGCGAACGGTGTCCTGTACGTCGCCGACACCAACAACAACTCGATCAGGACGGTCGACATCGCGACCGGTGCGGCCTCCACGCTCGTCTTGAAGGGCGCATCGATGCTCGCGTCCGACCACGTCTACGGCGAAGCGGCGGTTCGTCTCCCGCCGCAGACGGTCGGCGCAGGCTCCGGCTCGGTGCGGTTCGCCGTGGAGCTGCCGGAGGGCTTCGCCCCCAACCCGCAGGCTCCCTCCGAGGTGTCCGTCTCGGTGAGTCGAGGCGATGCGGTCTCGCTCACCGGAGCGACGACGTTCACCGGCGCCGGGCCGCACTTTCCGATGACGTTCCCGGCGGTCTTCAAGGCCGGGACCGCGGAGGTGACCCTCGACCTGGCGCTCGTGTACTGCCGGGAACAGCAGGCGAGCGTGTGCATGATCAAGCAGGCGCGGCTCACGGTGCCGCTTCAGGTCGTCGAGAAGAGCGCCGCGTCGGCGCCCAGCCCGGTGCTGAATGTGACGTACCGCATCCAATGACAATTGGTACCTAGTGGTGATACCCGCTGCCGGTGCTCTGTTCTCGGGCCCGCTCCGACCCTCGTTCCCTACTCCGCCTCGCCGGGCAGGCGCTCCTGCGGCAGCAGCGCCAGCGCGCGCTCGATGGCGGGCCCGCGCATCCGCCGCTTGGAGAGGGCATAGGCCTGGGGGTTGAGGGAGGCGAGGGGCGCGAGCCGTTCCTTGGCGAGCGCCACGAGGTCGCTCCCGGGCATGGCCAGCTCGTCGAAGAACCCGGCGGCGACGGCCTCCCTGGGGGCGTAGGCCTTGCCGTGGAGGAGGACCTCCGCGTGCCGCTGCGGCGGGACCACGGCCTGGGCGATGGCCAGCACCCACGAGGGCAGCGCGATGCCGATGAGGACCTCGTTCATCTGGAGGCGGAACGGCCCCTCCTCGACGAGCCTGAGGTCGCAGGCGAGGGCGAGGATAAAGCCCCCCGCAACGGCGTGGCCCGCGCACGCGGCCACGGTGGGGACGGGCAGCAGGGCGGCGCGCGCCATGGTGTGCGCGAAGGAGCGGTGGAGCTGTTTGAGCTGCCCGGGATCCAGCGTCGGGAGGGTCTTCACGTTGAGCCCTCCGGAGAAGAACCCCGGGCGGCCGGCGAAGACCAACCCCCGGCACCGCGAGGCCTCGGCCTCGTCCATGGCCCGGTCGAGTCCCGCGAAGAACGCCGCGTCCATGGCGTTGGCCTTGCCGTCGTCCATGCGGATGATCCCGCACTCTCCGTCCCGCTCGAACCCGATGGTCGCCATGGCCCTCACTCTCCTCAGCGTGCTCGAACCACCGCAGGCTTGACGCTCCGCTCCTGCAAGTATGACGGCCTCCGCCGGGCTCGCCAAGGACCGGGGCCTGGTGATCGGAACAAGTACCGGAATAGGTCCGGCGACGTTGACACGCCGAGCTCCACCAGGCGGCGGGGCGTGATCAGCGAGGCTCTCGGGGTGCGCCGCCGGGCCTGCGCTTCTCCCGCTTCAGAGCGCGGGGAGCGCCTGGAGGTCGAGGGCACGCATCGCGTCGATCGCGAGCTTTCAGCGGCGCTCGGCGCAGAGGCCGCGGACGCCGCCCTCCTCGTACGCCTGCTCGGCGGCGGCGATACACGCCGCGTGGGCGGCTCACACGAATCCGCCGTCGTTCGTGGGGGAATCCGCCTCGTCGCGAGGAGTCCCGCGGCAGGCGGGATAGAGCTTGCCCCTGACGGCTGACGGGGTCAGCCCGCCTTGGCGAGCACCACGACCTCCCTGGCGAGGCGCTCGCCGAGGCGCTCCTTCTCGAGCTCGAGGTCGTGACGGGACTGGAGGTTGAGCCAGAACCGCTCCGAGGTGCCGAAGTACCGTGCGAGACGCAGGGCCGTGTCGGCCGTGACCGCCCGCTTTCCGTGGACGATCTCGTTGATCCTGCGCGGCGGCACACTCGTGTCCTTCGCCACGCGGTACTGCGAGAGGGCCAAGGGCTTGAGGAACTCCTCGAGCAAGACCTCGCCGGGGTGCACCGGCGGCAGCTTCGCAGCCCCATGTGACCGGCGGTTCCTAGTGATAGTCGACGATCTCGACGTCATGGGCATCACCTTCTTTCCAAACGAAACAAACCCTCCACCGCTCGTTGATCCGGATGCTGTGCCGGCCCTCGCGATCACCCGACAGCTTCTCGAGGCGGTTGGCCGGCGGCACCCTCAGGTCCGAGAGGGTCTCCGCAGCGTCGAGCATGACCAACTTGCGCAGGGCAGCCCTCTGGAGATCAGGGGGCAACCGCCGCGACCCGCGCCGCGCGAAGACCGCCTCCGTCTCCCGATCGCGAAAGCTCCGGATCATCCCAGCCAATGGTAACGCGCTACGGTATGATCGTCAAGCGTTATG
>CAVSFQ010000048.1:0-12166 GCA_963727205.1 uncultured Acidobacteriota bacterium
AGCCCGGCGTCGGAGAGGACCTCGCCGAGCTTGATCCAGGCGTCGATCATCCCCGGGTCGTCCTTCACGATCGACCGCAGGGACTCGATCGCCTGCGGGTACTTCCTGTCGTCCGCGAACGTCCACGCGTCCTGCATGCGCTGCAGGTACTTGAGGTTGTCGACCGGATTGGGGAGGTTCGTCGCCGCGCTGTTGTCGCGCAGGCCCCCGATGTAGCCGAGCGCCGCCAGCTTGCGCAACGTCTCCTCGTCGACCGGCGACGGCTTCTCGTTGCCGGTCGGATAGCTCTTCAACGCCTCGGCAAGGCGGGCGGCGACGGCCGCCTGAGAGCCGATCAGGTCGTGCTTCTCGGCGGGGTCGGCCACCATGTCGTAGAGCTCGGGGCGAGGCCCGTAGATGTACTGGTAGCGGTTCTCGATGACCGAGCGGAGATCGCTCCAGCCGAGCTGGAGCCTGGGGAAGAGCGTCTCCCCGAAGATGACGCGCACGGCCCTCCCCTTCCCGTCGATGTCGAGGAGCGAGGTCCCGCTCACTTCTTTCGGCGTGGGCAGTCCGAGCACCGCGTCGACGGTCGGGACGATGTCGGAGAGCTGCGCCGGCACGCTGATCCGGCGACCCGCGCCGAACTCCTTCGGGAACTTGACGATCATCGGCACGTGGAGGACGTCGCGGTAGAGGAGGATCGAGTGCTGCTCCTCGCCGTGGTCGCCGAGGCCCTCGCCGTGGTCGCCGACCAGGATCACGATCGCGCGGTCGTAGACGCCGAGCTTCTTCAGGTCCGCGATGAACGTGCCGATGATCGGGTCGGCCGAGGCGACCCCGCCGTCGTAGGTGGCGCCGTACAGGCTCTTGAACGGCTCCGGGGGGTCCCAGGGGCGGTGCGGCTCGTAGATGTGGAAGAAGAAGAAGAACGGCTCGGACGCGTGCTTCGCGATCCAGTCCCGGGCGAAGATCTCGGTCTTACCGCCGGGGCGCCGGTAGCGCACCGAGTCCACGCCGGGAGTGGGACCCGATGGAATCCTCGTAGTAGTCGAAGATGTGCCCCAGGCCCGGTCTCGTAGCGCAGCACGTACGAAGAGACGGCGGCGCCCGTGGCGTACCCCTGCTTCTTCAGGTAGAAGGGGAGGTTGAAGTGGTGATCGCCGTCGAAGACGAACCCGAGGTTGTTGCGCACCCCGTGCTCGGGAGGCAGCTCGCCCGTGAGCATGGTGGTGTGCGCGGGGAGCGTCATCGGGCACGGCGTGTAGGCGTTCTCGAACAGCCACGAGTCTTTGACGAAGGCGTCGATGAACGGCGTGCGGATCTTCGTGTAGCCGTACGCCGGCAGGTGGTCGGCGCGCAGCGTGTCGATCGAGATCAGGATGACGGGCGCCTTCGGGGACGTCGGGACGCCCCCCTGGGCCCGCCCGCAAGAGACCACGAGGAGGCCGAGCAGCACCGCGGCGGCCACGCGCACCGGCGCAGGAACCGCCGCCGCGCGGCACCTGCCGCCGTCGAGCGCTCCGTCGGCCCGCCGCCGATCCCCTGGTCTGAGTACTCGTTCCCGTTGAGTTTCCACCACGTCCCCCCCTGGCCCGCGCCGCGCATTCGGGCGCCGCGGATTCTACGCCGGCGCTTCGGAGGCGACAACGTGGGGGGCGCTCCGGTTCGTTCCCGCGGCGCGCGGCGCCGGCCGCTTCGCGCTACAATACGCCCATGCCCGAGCTGAGATGGACCGAAGGCGACGTGCCGCGGCGGCTGCGTCTTGTGACCTCGCCTTCCGGGATCGGCCGCGCCTCCGACAACCAGTTGGTCCTCAAGGACTTCTCGGTCTCGCGCCACCACGCCCGGGTGGAGCAGCGGGGCGACACCTGGTGGATCGTGGACCTCGGCTCCACCAACGGGGTCAAGGTCAACGACCACTATGCCACCGACGCCATGCTGACCGAGGGCGACCAGGTCCAGGTCGGCAACTTCGCGCTCTCGTTCCACCGCGGCGACTCCGGGGCGGGCCTCTCGGCCAGCTCCTCGACGTTCCTGCGCACCCTGGAGGAGTTCCGCGAGGACTTCGCGCTCGAGCCGGAGCAGGCCAAGAAAGGCGCCGGCGCCACCCCGCGCGAGCGCGTGCTCGAGGCGCTCGCTCAGGTCGCGCGCACCCTGCTCGAGGTGGAGGAGCTCGAGCCGGTGCTCGTCAAGGTCATGGAGGCCGTCTTCGCCCAGTTGCCGGCCGAGCGCGCCTACATCCTGCTCTTCAACCCCGAGGGCCACGCCGAGCTGCGCATCGCCCGCTCCCGCGGCGGCGCCGCGCTGCCGGAGGCGCCGGTGTCGCAGACGATCCTCGACCTCGTGAGCCGCCAGAAGGTCGCCGTTCTGACCTCGGACGCGCAGTCCGACGAGCGCTTCGCGGCCGGGCTCTCCGTCCGCATGCACCAGATCCGCTCGGCGATGTGCGCGCCGCTGTGGCACCGCGACAACGTGATCGGCGTGCTCTTCGTGGACACGCCGCTCGCGACCGGGAGCTTCACCGCCGAGAACCTGGACCTGCTCACCGCCCTGGCCAACTACGCCGCGGTCGCCATCGACCGCGCCCGCCTCAACGACCACATCCGCGAGGAGCGGCGGGCGCGCGAGCGGCTCGAGCGCTACCACTCCCCGGCGGTGGTCGAGGCGATCGTCGGGCGCCACCGCGGCGCCGCCGACGCCGAGCGGCACGAGACTCGCGATGTCTCCGTGCTGTTCGCGGACATGGTGGGGTTCACCGCCCGCTGCGAGGGGATGGACCCCCCGGACGTCGCGCGCTTCCTGGGCGAGTTCTTCACCCTGGCCTCGGACTCCGTGTTCGAGTTCGGCGGCACGCTCGACAAGTTCATCGGCGACGCCGCGATGGCGTTCTTCGGCGCCCCGCTCGAGCAGGCCGACCACGCCGAGCGCGCGGTGCTGGCCGCTCTCGCCTTGCGCCGCCGCCTGAAGACCTGGAACCGCGAGCGCGTGCTCGCCGGCCTCGACGTGGTCGAGGTGCGCATGGCGATCAACTCCGGCCTCGTCGTGGTCGGCGAGATCGGCTCCGCGACCCGCGTGGACTACACCGTGCTCGGCAACACGGTCAACGTGGCGGCGCGCCTCGAGGAGATCGTCGCGCAAGCCGGCCAGATCGTGCTCGGCGCCGCGACCCAGCGCGGGGTCGCCCACCTCTTCCCCACCGAGCACCTCGGCAACGTGCAGCTGCGCGGCCTCCAGGGCAAGCTCCCGGTGTTCCGCCTCATGACCGAGGAGATCACCGGCGTCGGCGAATGAGCGCCGCTCTCCTCGCTCGCGTTCGTCACCTCGAGCCCGCACAAGCACCGCGAGGCCGAGGCGATCCTCGGGCTGACGCTCGAGCGCGTCGCCCTCGACCTCGCCGAACCCCAGGGCCTCGACGTCGTGGCGGTGGCGCGGGAGAAGGCCCGCGCCGCCTTCGAACTGCTCGGGCGCCCGGTCCTCGTCGAGGACACCTCGCTCGAGCTCGCGGCGCTCGGCGGGTTCCCCGGGCCGCTGATCCGCTGGCTGCTCGAGGCCGCGGGACCGGCCGCGATCGCCCGCATGCTCGACGGCTTCGCCGACCGCGGCGCGCGGGCGCGCTGCGCCGCCGTGGCGTGGGACGGCGCGCGCGAGTGGCTCGGGGTCGGGGAGGTCGCCGGGACGATCGCGCGCGAGCCGGCCGGCGCCAGCGGCTTCGGCTGGGACGTCGTGTTCCTCCCGGAGTGGGGCGGCGGGCGAAGCTACGCGGAGATGGCTCCCCGGCGAGAAGAACGCGCGCTCCCACCGCTCCCTCGCGCTCGCCGCCCTCCACCGCGCGCTGACCGACCGCTGAGTCCGGCGGGAGGTGCCGGCCGCCCAGCGGGCGGCCGCTACGGGCGTGTGGGGCGCGCCGCGACAAGCGGGCCGCGTCATACCGATTTGCCGTCCGTCGTAGAGGAATCACTGTCACTGCGAGCCCCGCCAGTGGCGGGGCGAAGCAGTCCCGTGGATTTCGACGAGATCGCTTCCCGCACCGCCGTCACTGAACCACGGGACTGCCGCGGCCCCTTCGGGGCCTCGCAGTGACCGCCATTCCTCTACGGCAGATGACGATTTGTGATCAGACGGTGAGGCGGCGGGGCGGGAGCGGGGCGCCTTCCTCGAGGCGGCGGGCATCCTCGACGAGGAGCGCCCACAGCCGCTCGGCGGCGGCCGCGAGCGCCGGCATGCCGGCGTCGTTGCGCACGATGTAGTCCGCGACCGCCTCGCGAGCCTCGTCCGCGGCCTGCGCCGCCGCGACCCGCCTGAACCTCGCCTCGGGCCAACCTTTGGCGAGCGCCCGCGCCAGCCGCGTCGCTTCCGGAGCGGCGACGACCACGAGCCTGTCGTAGTCGGCAAACGTCCCGGTCTCGACCAGCAGCGCCGCCTCCACCACGGCGACCTGCGGCGGCGGCCCGGCTCGCGCGAGTCCTTGCAACCACTCCGCGACACCCGCCCGCACCAGCGGGTGGACCGCCGCCTCGAGCCGGCGCCGTGCCTGGGGGTCGGGGAGCGCCACGGCCGCCAGCCGTTCGCGGTCCACGCCGCCGCCCGGAGCGAGGACGGCGCGGCCGAACAGGCGCTCGACCGCGCTCGCGCCCGCACCGCCCGGCCGGTAGAGCTCGCCGACGATCTCGTCCGCGTCGCAGACCGCGGCGCCGAGCCGAGCCAGCAGCGCGGCCAGAGCGCTCTTGCCGCTCGCCACGCCGCCCGCGAGCCCGGCGCGCAGCACGGCTACAGCCCCCGGCGCCGGCGCGCGGCGGTGGCGGTGTTCTGCAGCAGGCCCGCGATCGTGAGCGGCCCGACGCCGCCGGGCACCGGCGTGATCGCCCCGGCCACCCCGGCCACCGCGGTGAAGTCCACGTCGCCGACGAGGGTGTACCCGCGCTTGGCGAGCTGTCCCTGGCGCTCGGCGTTGCCCGGGTACAGGCGGGCCACCAGCGCCGGGTCCTCGACGCGGTTGACGCCGACGTCGATCACGACCGCGCCGGGCTTGACGTGCGCCGCGGTCACCAGCGCCGGCTTGCCGGCGGCCGCCACGAGCACGTCGCCTTCCCGGCACACGGCCGCGAGGTCGGCCGTGCGCGAGTGGCACATCGTCACGGTCGCGTGGCGGGCGAGCAGCAGCGCGGCCATCGGCTTGCCGACGATCTCCGAGCGGCCGAGGACCACGGCCCGCAACCCGGCGAGGGCCACGCCGGAACGGTCGAGCAGCTCGATGATCCCGGCCGGCGTGCACGGCACGAACGCCGGGCGGCCCTGGTGGAGCAGGCCGACGTTGGTGGGGTGGAAGCCGTCCACGTCCTTGCCCGGGTCGATGAGGTCGAGGAAGGCGCGCCCGTCGAGCGGCTTCGGCAGCGGCATCTGGAGCAGGATGCCGTCCACGTCGGGGTCGGCGTTGAGGGCGGCGATCAGCGCGGCGAGTTCCTCCGCGCCGACGCCGGCGGGGAGATGGTGCGTGCCCGACCGGATCCCCACCTGCTCGCACGCCTTCCCCTTCGAGCCGACGTACACCCGCGAGGCCGGGTCGTCGCCGACGAGGATGACCTCCAGCCGCGGGCTGACGCCGCGCGCGGCAAGCTCCCGGACCTGGCCGGCGACACGCTCCCGGATCGCGGCGGCCGCCGCCGCCCCGTCGAGGACCCTGGCGTTCATGCTCCCTCCCATCGCGCCACCGTGAGGGCGGCGATGCCGCCCGAAAGATCGCGGCTCGCGACCACCTCGTACCCCTGCGCCCGCAGCAGCTCCGCCATGCGCGTCCGGCCGGGGAAGGTGTCCACCGAGGCCGGGAGGTAGGCGTAGGCGCTGCCGTCGTGCGAGACGAGGCGGCCGACCGGGGTCACCACCAGGCGGTTCCAGAGCCGGCTCACCGCGGCCACGGCCCGGCGCTCGGGGCGGTGCAGCTCGAGCACCCCGAGGATGCCGCCCGCGGCCAGCACCCGCCCGATCTCGGCGAAACCGGCGTCAAGGTCGGCGAAGTTGCGCACCCCGAACGCGATCACCACCCCCGCGAAGCAGCGCGCCGGGAACGGGAGCGCCAGCGCGTCGGCCGCCGCCCAGGTCACGCCGCGCTCGGGCCGAGCCTCCTTGCGCCGCGCCAGCGCCAGCATGTCGAGGCAGAAGTCGGCGCCGGTCACGCTCCGCCCCGGGATCGCCAGCGCCACGTCCCCCGTCCCCGTGGCCAGGTCGAGGACGCGGCCGGCCGGCGCCTGCTCGAGCGCCGCCACGAGCAGCCGGCGCCAGCGCACGTCCTGGCGCAGCGAGAGCAGGTGGTTGAGGAGGTCGTAGCGCGGCGCCACCTCGGCGAACATGGCGCGGATGGCCGCGGGGTCACGGGCGAGGCGCTCGTCCATCGCGGCGACGGTAGCACGCGGCCGGGAACCGCCTCAAGGCGCGGCCGGCGGCGCCGCCACCGCCGCGGCGCTGCGCTGCACGGGCGCGGTCCCGACGCCGTGGTCGAAGACCATCTTGCCGCCGAGGAAGCCGTTGTAGCCGACGGTGGCGGCCGCCGCTACCGCGGCCGCCAGGTAGAGCCACGAGCCCCAGCGCACGAACCAGCCGCGCCATACCAGCAGCAGCCGCAGGGCGACCACCGCCAGCAGCAGCCACATCGCGAGTTCGCCGACGTCCTCGTGGCGCGCCACCAGCGCGGCGGCCGCCGCGGGGATCACCGCCTCGTCGTGGGCCGCCTCGCCCGAGAGCACCGCCGCCACGCTCCCGGCTGCGGCGAGCGCCATCACGAGGCCCGCCGCGAGGGAGAGCGAGCGCAGCCGCCGGTGGTGGGCGAGCAGCTCGAGCAGCACGCCAACGATGCTCAGCGCGATCGGGAAATGCACGAGCGCCGGGTGCAACGGATCTGGCAGGAAGCCCATGGTCCCTCCCGTCGATGACCTTTCGAGTGTACCGCTCGACCTGCGATAAGATTCCCGCAATGGACCTCGTCATCCTCCTCGTGGTGTGCGGTTGCGCCGTCCTCGGGTTGATCGCGGGGGCGGTGCGCCTCGCGGCGCTCGTCGCCGCGGTCGTCGCCGCGGTCGCGGCCGGCCGCTGGGCAGGTCCCCCGGCGGCGCAGCTCATCGGCGGCGCGGCCGCGAGCGGCGGCGGCCGCATGCTGGTGATCGCGGCCGTGGCCGTGCTCGCCGCGCTCCTGGTCTTTCTCGCGGGGAACGGGCTGCGCCGGGGGATCAAGGCGCTCCACCTGGGGTGGGTGGACAGGCTCGCCGGCCTGGTGGTGGGAGCGGGCGGAGCGGCGCTCGTCCTCGCCCTGCTGCTCGGCCTCGCGGCGCTCGGCGGGCATCCCCCGTCGTCGCCGTGGGCGGCCCGCCTCGCCGCCACCGGACAGGGGTTCCTCGCGGTTCAGAGCCTCTCGGCGAGCAAGGCGAGCCCGAGCAGCACGCCGAGCGCCCCGACGAGCAGCGGCCAGCACCCCCAGTGAGGCTTCGTCTGGCGCTCCAGTTCGGTCTCCAGGAGGCGCTTCAGACCGGCGATCTCGTCCCTGTGCTCGTCCACCGGCCAAGGATACCTTGACGGCGGCCGCCTCCGGCCCCAGACTATCCGCAACCGTCCTGCCACCTCCCGAGCGGAGGTGAACCGTGGTTGCCAAGGTGTGGTCCGCTGTCCCGCGCGGCGTCGAGGCGTTGCGCGTCCAGGTCGAGGTGTACGCCCGCTCCGGGCTCCCCAACCTGACCGTCGTCGGCCTACCCGACCCGGCGGTGCGCGAGGCCCGCGAGCGGGTCCTGGCGGCGATCCGCCACCTCGGGTGTCAGACCGAGACGAAGAGCATCGTCGTCAACCTCTCCCCCGCCGAGGAGCGCAAGGAGGGCGCGCTCCTCGACCTGGCGATCGCAGTCGGGGTGTTGATGGCCGCCGGCCTGGTGCCCCCAGGCCCGCTGCAGGCGTGGCTGATCGGCGAGCTCTCGCTCGACGGCGCGCTGCGCCCGGTGCGCGGGGTGCTGCCGATCGTCGAGGCCGCGACGCGTTGCGGCGCCCCGGTGATCCTCCCGGCCGACAACCTCGCCGAGGCGGCCGTGGTCCGCGGCGCGCGCCTGTACCCCGCCGCAACCCTCGCCGACGCCGTCGCACACCTGCGCGGCGAGCGGCCGCTCCCCGAGACCGCCGGAGGCGGCGGGCGCGCCTTCGCCGCCGACGAGGGCGGCGGTCTCGACCTCGCCGACGTCGCCGGCCAGGAGCACGCCAAGCGCGCGCTCGAGATCGCGGCCGCAGGCGGCCACCACCTGCTCTTCCTCGGGCCGCCCGGCGCCGGCAAGACGATGCTGGCGCAACGCCTGCCGGGGATCCTGCCGCCGCTCGACGAGGCCGAGGCGCTCGCCACCACCAAGGTCTACTCGGTGGCGCCCGGCGTGCCGCGCCCGCAGGGGCTCATCACCCGGCGGCCGTTCCGCGCCCCGCACCACACCATCTCCGCCGCCGGCCTGGTCGGCGGCGGGACGGTGCCGCGGCCCGGCGAAGTCTCCCTCGCCCACAACGGCGTGCTGTTCCTGGACGAGATCACGGAGTTCCGGCGCGACGTGCTGGAGGTGCTGCGCCAGCCGATGGAGTCGGGCCGGGTCGTGATCGCGCGCGCCGCGGGATCGCTCGCCTTCCCCGCCAGCTTCCAGCTCGCCGCGGCCGCCAACCCGTGCCCCTGCGGCCACCTCGGCGACCCGCGCCGCGAGTGCCGGTGCACGCCGCCGGAGGTGCGCCGCTACCGCGCCCGGCTCTCGGGGCCGCTCCTCGACCGCATCGACCTCCAGCTCGAGGTGCCGGCGGTCCCCTACCGCGACCTCGCGCGCGGCGGGGCCGGGGAGCGCTCCGCCGCGGTGCGCGCCCGCGTGCTCGCCGCGCGCGCCCGCCAGGGGCGCCGGCTGGCAGGCAGCGGGAGGCACGCCAACGCCGAGCTGACGCCCCCCGAGGTCAGGCGCTGGTGCGCGCCCGACGCCGAGGGGGAGCGGTTGTTGGAGCTGGCGATGAACAAGCTCGCGCTGTCGGCGCGCGCGCTCCACCGCATCCTCCGGGTCGCGCGCACGATCGCCGACCTCGACGCCGCCGAGACCCTGGCGGCCCGCCACGTGGCGGAGGCGATCGCCTACCGCACGCTGGACCGCGTCGCGGCGGGGTAGCGGCGGCGCGCCGGCGCCGGGAAGAGAACGTAGAATGGAGCGATGCCGGAGGAGACCGCGGGGCTGGTCGAGCAGGCGCTGGCGCAGGCGGCGCCGCAGCTCGTCTTCCTCACGCCGGCCGAGCGCGCCGGCCGGTGGCGCGAGGCGTTCGGCGCCGCGGCGGCCAGGGTGCCGCAGCCGTACTGGCTCTACTCGGGCGCCGACCAGAGTCCGCTCGTCCTCGGCTTTCCGCTGCAGCTCTCGCCGGGGTGGGAGGAGTTCGGGCGGGACCTCGGGCGCCTGATCGACGCGGAGATCGCCTACCGGCGCGCCATGGCGCAGCAGGCGGAGGTGAGCAAGGCGGCGCTGGTCGAGCTGCGCCGGCTCATGGTCGGCCGCATCGCGGAGACGCTCGAGAACGCCTACCTGCACGACTACGGCCAGCGCCTGCCCGAGGTCTTCCTCCTCGTCCTCACCCGCGAGGTCGCGGAGCGCCTGCGCGCGGCCACGCGCGCCCTCACCGCCGCGGCGCCGGAGTTGGGGGCCCGCGCCATCGACGAGATCCGGTACGCGACGGCCCAGAGGGTTGGCGACGTGGCCCACCGCGCCCGCACGCACGCGCTCGACCGCCTGCGTCAGGCGGAGGCGCTGGAGCCGACGGCCGCTTCGCGGGCGTTCGCCGAGCTCGTCCGCGACGACATCGTCCCGTTCGCCGAGCTCCACCTCGGCACCGGGCTCCCCGAGGTCACGGCGTACCTGCAGGGGCACCTGCGCATCGACGCCGGGCGCTTCCGCACGATCTTCCGCACCAACACGGACCAGATCCAGGCCCTCCGCGCGCTCGATCCCGCTTTCGACCGGGTGCTCGCGGCGATCGACCCCGAGGCGCCCGCGCTCCCGGCCGACCGCCTGCTCTTCAGCGCCGCCGTGCTCGACCTGCTCGATATCTGGCCGCACCCCGCGACGCCACGCCTGTCGGCGGACCTCCACCGCCTCCTCGCCGACGTCGCGCGGCGCTTCAAGCGCTTCGAGGTCCTCAGCGCGCTGCGGGAACGCGTCGTCGGCATCGCCGATCGCGGGCCGCACGTCCTGACCCAGCTCCAGGGGCGCACGGTGCAGCTCTCGGACACCACGCGGCCGTTCGACTTCACGTCTCCGGGCGTCCTCTCCTCGGTCGTGCGCCGCTATGGCCTTCTCTACGACCTCGTCGAGTTCACGCAGCTCATCGAGGAGCATCGCCGTCGCGGGCGCGCCACCGAGGAGCAGGCGATGCGCCAGATGGTGCGCTTCCTCGGGCACGTCGAGGAGATCCGCGCGCGCCACCGCCTGAAGTTCGAGAAGTTCCTCGGCGACGGGGCGTTCTATTCGGCGCGCAGCGCCCGCGCCGTCTTCCTCGCGGCCGCCCAGCTCCGCGCCGTGTACGAAGCGATGCGGCGGGAGGGGTTCCCGTTCGACCGGGGCCTGCGCCTCGCCGTCAACGTCGGCACCTACCACCTGCTGCCGATGGTCTCGGCGGCGGTCGACCGCCCCCACCTCGAGTTCTTCGGCCACGGCCTCGTCGAGCTCGTCCGCCTCACGACCGGCAAGACCACGCACGAGGTCGAGGACATCGCGGATTTCCTGATCGCCAACGGCTACGACTTCCAGCGGGTGCTCGAGTTCCTCGAACCGGTCCGGCACGCCAGCCGCTTCGCCGCCATCACCAAGGACCGCCCCTACGCCGCGTTCATCGCCGAGAACGGCGAGCTGGTGAACCTGGGCGGCATCGTGACCGAGAGCTTTCTGCGCGACCTCGAAGGCGAGTGGGGGGACCTCGGGCTCGCCGAAGCCGAGGCGTTCGGGGCGCGCTGGCTCCTGCTCGCGACCGCGCCGGCGGGCGAGGCGGCGCCGTGGGTCGGGCTGCGCATCCTCGGCACCGCGCGCCTGAAGGGCCTCGAGCCGATGTCGCTGATCGAGACCGTGGTGTTCGAGCAGACGCCGCCGGGCAGCCTGCCGGTGCCGCCGGGCTCGCCGCTGCAGGAAACGCTGCAGAGGCTGCGCGGCCCGGGCGGCGAGGCCGAGGGCGCCGAGGCCGCAGTGCAGGCCGAGGTGGACCCCCGCCTGTGCGTCGTCAGCGTCCTCGAGGACGAGGCGACCCGCACCTGGTACATCGGCCGGTTCGAGGACGAGGTGGCGGCGCTGGCGAACGCCTTCCGCGTCAAGCTTGCGCCGGTGGGCCTGAAGGACGGCGAGCCGTTCGAAGCCTGGCTGTTCCAGCGCCGCGGCGACCTCGGCAAGCTTTACCACGGGCTGCGCCGCCACTCGCTGGGCGCCACCGTCCCCCTCGAGGACCTCCGCCGCCGCGACGGCTACTTCACCTGCCTGCTCGCCGCGCCGCACCGGTCGCCCCGGTGAGCCATGAGACGGGCGGGGGCAAGCCCCGCCCCTACACCGCGATGGTGGGTCGAACCTGAGGAGTCCCGCCTGCGGCGGGACAGAGCCTGGCCCGAGCCGTCCTCGAATCCCTGTCATTGCGAGGAGCCGCGCAGCGGCAGAGCCTGCCCCGAGGAGGAGCGAAGCGACGACGTGGGGGAAGCAATCCCGTCCCCCACCGTGCGACCCGCCGTCCTCGCCGAGACCTCGGGATTGCTTCGCCCCGCCGATGGCGGGGCTCGCAATGACAGGTTGTCGGATGAGGTGGTCTCGCGCCGCCGGCGTTCCCGCCTGCAGTAGGACCGAGCCTGCCCCGAGCCGGCCCCGAATCCCTGTCATTGCGAGGAGCCGCGCAGCGGCAGAGCCTGCCCCGAGGAGGAGCGAAGCGACGACGTGGGGGAAGCAATCCCGTCCCCACCGTGTGACCCGTCATCCTCGCCGGGACCTCGAGATTGCTTCGCCCCGCCTGCGGCGGGGCTCGCAATGACAGGTTATGGGATGAGGTCGTCTCGCGCCGCCGGCGGGGCTCGCGTTGGCAGGTTGGCGGATGAGGTGGTCTCGCGCCGTCGGCGGGCTCGCAATGACAGGCGGCGGGATGAGACCACTTCGGCCCGCCTGCGGCGGGACTCCTCGCAGTGATT
>CAVSFQ010000049.1:0-419971 GCA_963727205.1 uncultured Acidobacteriota bacterium
GACCGTTACGAGAAGCTGTTCGCGGCGGTGGGGCAGGAGCGACCGACCGTGCTCTTCCTCGGCGGCGATCTCCTCCCCCACCCGTTCGCCTACGACGCCCCCGGCGACTTCTTCGCGGAGTTTCTGGGCCCACGCCTCGCGACCCTCCGCGACGCGCTCGGCGACGAATACCCGTCCGTCCTCGCGATTCTCGGCAACGACGACCCCAGGGCGCAGGCGGCGGGACTTGAGGCGCTGGCCCGCGACGGCCTTCTCGAACACGTGCACATGCGTCGCGTCCACATCGGGGCTGCCGAGGTCTTCGGCTACGCATTCGTGCCCCCGACGCCGTTCGCCCTCAAGGACTGGGAGCGGTGGGACGTCTCGCGCCACCTCGAACCAGGGTGCGTGACGCTGGAGGAGGGGCTCAGGACCGTCGCGGCGGACCTCTCCGAAGTGCGGTACGGCACGATCGTCCGCGACCTGGCCGCGCTCACCGGCGAGGAGGACCTTGCCCGCGCGGTGATGCTGTTCCACGCCCCGCCCTACCGGACGGACCTCGACCGCGCCGCCCTCGACGAGCGCACCTTCGAACACGTGCCGCTTGACGTGCACATCGGCAGCATCGCCATCCGCCGGTTCATCGAGGACCGCCAGCCCCTCGTCACCCTGCACGGCCACGTTCACGAGTCGGCGCGCATCACCGGGTCCTGGCGCGAGCGGATCGGCCGCACCTGGTGCTTCTCCGCCGCCCACGACGGCCCGGAGCTCGCTCTGGTGAGGTTCGCCCTTGAGGATCCCGCCTCCGCTACCCGCGAGCTGCTCTGAGGGACTGCGGTTCGTGGTTCGTGGTTCGTGGTTCGTGGTTCGTGGTTCGTGGTTCGTGGTTCGTGGTTCGTGGTTCGTGGTCGTGGTTCGTGGTTCGTGGTTCGAAAGCGGCGAGTCAAGTCCCCCAGGCCGCATTCCCAATGGGCAGGGCCGCGGAGAACGGCGTGTAGCCGCGACGCCGAGAGTGGGCCAGATGCAAGGAAGGCGAGGCCGTCGCACCGGAGCGTAGCCGTAGGCTACGTGAGGATGCGAACGGCCGCAGCCTGACGCCGCAGATGGTCCGCTATCGGCGTCGCCTTCAGCGGTGCAACGGCAACTCCCAAGCGGCGTCCGTGACGTTCCCGATCTTCACCGCATAGCTCGACCGCGCTGCGATGTCCTCGTCGGTGACCAGGTGCAAGTCCAGCAAGCCGCCGCTGCGAATGCCGGTGCGGAGGAAGTTCATCTCGTCCAGGCACAGGCTCCACCCCTCGAGCCACGTGGTGAGCGCCGCGCGCTGCGCCTCCGTCCCGCGGACGTGGACGAGGAGGTCGATGTCGCTCCCCGGCCCCGCTGACGCGTTCTTGGCGCTGCCGAACACGTACATCGCGACAACGCCGAACCTCGCGGCGTCCACCTGGCCGGCGATCCGCTCGGCCATCCGCAAGCGCCACCGCCAATGCCCTTCCCGCGGGGCCTCACCGGGCCATGCCTCCTCGGATGGCATATCGGGCGGCCGGCCGGCCGGCACCAGGATGCCCACGGCGCGGTCCTCGTCGGCGTTCATGAGCACCCGTAGGACCATGCCGGGGCACGCTTTGGGCACGTCGATGACGCGCACGACATCGCCGAGGTGCGCGAACTCCGGCGCGAGGCTCGCCAGCTCGTTCTCCGACTCCCGCAGGAAGCGTTCGTTGAAGACTACGCCCGGGTCGTCGGGGTAGAGCGGGAGGTAGCGGATCCCGGCCTCGACGAGGTCCTGGAAGAAGTGCGTCCCGAACGAGAGATCGGGCACGTAGTTCCCGCGCTTGCGGGCGATCTCCGCGAGCATGGCCGTGTTGTTGATGTCCGAGTACGTCACGTTCACGCCGAGCCTGATGTCGCCGCGGCTCCCCCACCGGCCCGGCCCGACCAGGACGAACTGTCGCTTTGGCAGCAAGGCGTTGAGCCGGCTGACGGCGCACCCCACCGCTTGCAGGTCGGCGTGGTCCGCGAGCTCGTTGTAACGGTCGGGGTCGACGTAGACGATGTGGGTGATGTCGGGGATCCTGCCGTTGGACACATAGCGGTTGGCCGAGAACAGAACGCTCCCCTCGGGAACGTCGCGCGGGATGGCGGCCGCGACGTTCTCACGGTTGGAGCTCTGCGGCCGGCACTGGAGCAGGTAGAAGTCGGACCCGTCCGACGCGAACTCCATGTCCACCGGGTGACCAAGCGCTCCCTCGAGCAGTGCCAGCATCGCTCCCACCCGGCTGACGAGGCTCGTGTCCGAGATCAACCCGTCGAACGTCACCACCGCCTCGCCGTGTTCGAGGTCCACGAACGTGCCGAGCGGCTTGACGATCCTCCCTTCCTGCAGCAGCGAGACGATGCGGTGGAGCTCCGGGTATTCCCGGCCGCACTGGGCGAGCAACGTCCGGATCGGCATCGTCTTCAGGCTGCGCGCCTCGAGGTCCACGACCTCGATCTGCTGGGGGGAGTACCGCGCCACCTCGTCCGGCGTGACGTTGACGCGCAACCCCGGCTGTCCCGGGGCGACGAGCACGGGATAGTCCTCGCGGACGCGGTCCACGGCGCGCGTGCCGAGACCCGGCACCATGCGGATCAAGCCGTCCTCGCGGCGGATCCGCTGCGACCAGCGGAACTCGTTGCGCGAGAGGGCGACGCCGGCATAGGCGGGGAAGAAGTAGCGGCACACCCTCGCCCCGACGACCTCCTGGATCATGATCCCCATCTCCTCCTGGAAGTCGAGCAGTCCGCGCTCCGCCCGGTACTGGATGGGGTCGGGGCCGTGGATCGAGGCGTACACCTCGGCGATAGCGTCCATCAGCGCGTTGAGGCGCTCGCGCTTGTTGCCCTGGTTGGCGAGGAACAGGCTCTTGTACTTCCCCGAGAACACCGCCCCGAAGCGGTCCTCGAGCAGGCTTGACGAGCGCACGATGATCGGCGTGTCGTGCAGGTCGTCGAGCACCAGCGACAGCCCCTTGACCAGTTCCGGGGGGAACTCCGAGTTCTTGAAGACCTGCACGAGCTGGGGGTACTCGAGGCGAACCTGGTCGATCGGCTTGTACTTCTGCTCGTAGACCTCCTCGAGGTTGTTGTGGCGGACGAAGCCGCGGACGGCGTCCGACGCGACGTACCAGGCGCGCGGCACCCGCACCTCGCCGATCTCCGGGTGACTCCTGCCCATCCTGCGAAGGGCCTGCTCCGCCAGGAACACTCCGGCCAGCTTCCCGCCCAGCATCCCGCGGCTGCCGGGCAGGCAGACCAGGTGATCGAGCAGGAGGAGGATGTCCTCGAGGTCGACGAACTGCTTCGCGACCCGCAGGTACGCAGGTTCACTCGAGAGGAAGCGGCGGAGCAGCGAGACCCGTGCGATGCTCAAGGTCGGAGCCGCGAGGCCGGCGCCCTCGGGAACCAGGTGCAGGTAGCGGCGGATGGCGTTCGCGACCTCCTCCGGCGACGCCTGCACGTTCGCCACCGTCTGGACCAGGAACGCCGAGCGGTCCTCGTGGATCCAGCGCTCGATCCGCTCGAGCAACTCGCCGCCCGACAGGCGTGCCTGCGCAAGCGCGACGACCTCATCCGCGAGCTGCAGCGGGTTGCCGAGCGGCAGGCGATGGCTCGGCTCGTTGCTCTCCCCAACGCCGCCGTCTTCACCGCCCCGGTCCTGGCCGAACCCCTGCAGCAGAGCGTGCGCCTCCCCGATGCCGCTCCAGGCCAGGTGCGTGGCCATCTTCCGCGAGATGCGCACGAAGAGGTCCTGGTCGGTGCGACGGAGCAGGTTGAGGACGACGCGCCACTCCTCGGGCCGTTTCTCCGCGAGCGAGGCCCGGGCGTTCCGCCACTCCTGGACCACGCCACGCAACTGCCGGTGCAGGATGAAGTGCCCGACGCGGTCCGCGATGGTGCGGATGAGCTTCCCCTCCTCCTTGAGGAACGGCCCTTCGTCGGCGTCCGGCATCCCCTCCGTGTAGAAGACGCGGATCGTGCCGACCCTCTTCTCCTGCACGACGATGTCGGCGCTCTGCGCCCACTGTGTGGCGACCAGCCCGGGAGGCCCGAACGTGCGGCCCTGAAACTCGATGGTCGCCACGCAAATGTCCGGGTACTGCCAACCGGGGGGAATGGCCTCGATGATGCCGGAGAACACCTCTTCGAGCACTTTCTCGGCGTCGCCGAGCAGTTCCTCGACCTCGTAGAGGCAGGCGAGCTCCTTGGCGCGTTCCTGCAACGCCCACAACAGCCTCTCGTTGCTCTTGGTTGGATCAGTCATGGCGCTTGATCACCCCCCTTCCGGACCGGCCGTCGACCCTGATGGAGAGGGGCGCGTCGAGCCGCACGTGACGCAGGTACCGGGTCTCGGCGACGGCCGGCTGGGCGTCGAGCCAGCCCCAGTCGACCCTCCGGCTCTCGTCGCCGTCGAGCGAGAAGTACAGCACCGAAAAGCTCGTCAGGTTGTGGAAGAAGTGCGAGCCCTGCGAGAGGTCCGCGTGCAGCCGCGCGGTCGACGCCTCGAGAATCGCCCGGGCGCCGCAAATCTGCGCCCACTGCACCGGCACGCCCCCCCACTTGTCGGAGGTGCCCCAGCGGCCGAAACCGGCGAGCAGGTAGGGCCGCGCATCGCCCATCAGAGAGTCGTTGACGGCCTCGACCTCCTTGGCGATCGCGGGCGTCGCCGCCAGGTCGAACGGCGCCGCCTTGAGGTAGACGACGTCCCGGATCGAGGCGTCCGCGCCGTTGCCGAGGGCGCGCCGTGAGGCGGCCAGGATGCTCGGTCCCTCGAGGTCGGCGTCATCGACGACGACCGTCTCGCGCACCACCAGCAACGGTCTCACCTGCAGGAACCCGAACCGCGCGGCGCCGCCGGACTCGGCGGTGAGGGCGAACTCGATCTCCACCGGCTCGCCGGCCGCGTCCTCGCACACCGCGAGGAGCTGCCGCACCGTGTCGTTGAGAGGAAAGTGGTTGTAGGACAGGAGCGGCGCGAAGTTGACGAGGCGCGGCCCGCTTGCCCCGATGCCGGGGACGATCCGCTGCGCGTTCGGGTCGAAGGTCGAGGCCGCCAGTCGCAGCGTTCCGTCGACTTCGGCGTCGGCCAGCGAGCAGCGCACGAGGTGCTCGGCTTCCCGCCCGGGGTCGTAAGGGGCCGTACTCATGCTCACAGCCCAAAACTCACGCTGCGTCGCGTCGAGCAGCTCGCCGATCGAGTTGTACGGCGGCGGCGCCTTGGGGTGCGCGGGCGAGTAGCTCCAGCAGGGCTCGCCGTCGACCACGGTCTTGCCGAGTCCGAGCGCGAGGCTCGCCACTCCTTCCGCGGGCTTGGCGTTGCCGGTCGGGTAGTAGTTGTACGACCGCGCCATGCCCGAGACGTCGGGATAGAAACGCGCCCCGTGCCGAAGACCGACGACCTCCTGGACGATGACCGCCATCCTCTCGTCGCCGACCGACCTGCTCACGGTCTTCAGGTATCCCTTCGCCTCCCGGAAGAACGTCGAGGCCCACACCAGTTTGACCGCCTCGACGAGGTGGCGGAAGCGGGCGTCGGCGTCGAGCTGGTTGTTCGGGATCATCTTGGTCGTGTAGACGCCGGCGAACGGGCGCCCGATTGCGTCCTCGAGTACGCTCGACGAGCGCACGGCGAGGGGGCGCTGGACCGCCGCGACCAGGGCCCGCAGGTCGCCGACGAGCTGGGTGGGCATATCGCCGTGCAGGAAACGGAGAGCCAGACGGTCGTCCGGCATGTCGGACGACGCGTCCTCCTCGAGGTCGTTGAGCTTCACGAACGCCTCGAAGTGCTCGGTGGTAATCACCGTGAGCTGCGGGATCGCGACGACGATCTCACCCCCGCCCGGGAAGCGCTCGGCCAGAGTGCGTTGGATGAACGCCAGTCCGTGCGCCTTTCCGCCCAGCTCGCCGCCGCCGATCGCGGTAAACGGGGCCGAGGCGTCGAAGAAGTTGCGATCGAACCGCGCGACAGTGCCCGGCGCCGCCTTCATGCCTCTCCCCGCCCTCCCTGCCGTTCCTGCGCGACTCGGACCACGGACCCCTGAACACGGACCACTGTCTTCACAGCCACCCTCTCGCGTTGCACGCGCCCGCGACCCTGGTGACGGCGATGACGTACGCTGCGTCGCGCATCGACAGCTTGCGACTGCGGGCGACGTCGCTCACCGCGACGTACGCATTGGTCATCCTGACATCCAGCTTGCCGAGGACCTCGTCCCGCTCCCAGAAGTAGTTCATGTTGGACTGCACCTGTTCGAAGTACGAACAGGTGACGCCTCCGGCGCCGGCGAGCAGGTCCGGGATCACGAGCACGCCCCGGCCCGCCAGCGCCTGCTCGGCCTCGGGCCTGGTCGGGCCGTTGGCTCCCTCGGCCACGATCCGCACCCGCGGTCGCACCGACCCCACGTTCTCGGCCGTGATCTGGTTCTCGAGCGCCGCGGGCACGAGGACGTCGACGTCCTGCTCGAGCCACGCCCCGCCGGGGAGGATCTCGTAGCCGGCGCGGGCCGCCTCCTCGCGGTCGATCCCCCCGAAGCCGTCGGTGACCGCGAGGAGCTCGTCCACGCTGACGCCGTCCTCCTTGCGCACCGTGACCGGCAGGCGCTCCCGGCGGTCGAGCGCCGCCACCGCGATGACCTTGACCCCGAGTTCTGCGAAGAGCCTCACGGCGTGTTGGCCGACGTTGCCGAACCCCTGCACGCTCGCGAGCGCGTTCGCCGGCTTCAACCCGATCTCCTTGAGCGCCTCGCGGACGCAGATCACGGCGCCGAACCCGGTGGCCTCCTTGCGCCCGAGCGAGCCTCCCAGGCCGACCGGCTTGCCGGTGAGGGCGCCGGGGACGTGCCGCCGCGCGATCACCTCGTACTCGTCGAGCATCCAGAGCATCTGCTGCGGGGTCGCCGCGAGGTCCGGTTCGGGCACGTCCACCTCGGCCCCGAGGTCGCGCGCGGCGAAGCGCATGAACCCGCGGCACAGGCGCTCGAGCTCGGCCGAACTCAGGTCGTGGGGGTCCACGGCGACCCCGCCGCCGCTGCCGCCGAGCGGGATGTCCACGACCGCGGTCTTCCAGGTCATCCACATCGCAAGGGCACGGACGACGTCGAGAGTGCTTGCCGGGTGAAAGCGCAGCCCGCCTTTGCCCGGGCCGCGCGCATCGTT
Organism: uncultured Acidobacteriota bacterium; assembly: GCA_963727205.1. Lineage (GTDB taxonomy): Bacteria > Acidobacteriota > Thermoanaerobaculia > Thermoanaerobaculales > Thermoanaerobaculaceae > RBG-13-68-16. Next base: position 7,174 of record CAVSFQ010000049.1, read on the forward strand.
GTGCTGGATACGGAACCCCTTGAACACCCGCACGCCGCCGTCGTCCATCCGCACCGGAATCGAGAACACGATCTCGCGCATCGGCTCGCGGAGGAAACGCGCCGTCGCGGCATCGAGCTCGAGCAGCTCGACGACCCGGTCGTACTGCGACTGTGCCATGGCGAACGGGTTGAATGATGAGCCGGTCACGGGCTTTGACCCTCCTTGAGGTAGAATGAGTGTGTCCCCGCCTGCATCGCGGTGTCAAGAAATCACCGGGGACAGCCGGTCCGGCCGGCTGCTATCCTGAACAGATGGCGAGCAAGTCGGACACACCGCGCGCCACGGCGGTCAGGCGCCCCCGGAAGGCGGTGCGCGGGAGTCCCGCCGATCTCGGCCCGGAACATGTGAGCGCCCTCTCCTATCGCCTCCTCCACGACGCCGACAACGGCCTGCCGAGGAGCGACTACGTGGCTCGCGCGCTGGCCACGATCCTCGAGTTCTCCGGAGCGAGCGCGGCGTCCCTCTGGCTTCGTGAGGGGCCGAAGTTCGTGCGTTTTTCCGCCACCACCGCCCGGCCCTCCTCCCTCCGCGTCGTAATCGGAGACGGTGGCCAGCAGGCGGAAGGGCTCGCCGGCACCAGCGCCGGGCCGGAGCGGCTCGCCCGCATGCTCCTCCTTCACCCCGACGGGGAGGCGCTTGGGGGCCTCACCCCCGGCGGCAGCCTAGTCACCGACGACCCCGGGCTGCTCGGAACCGGGCCAGACGGCTGCCGGGCGCTTGCCCTCGTCCAGATTCACGTCGGCGGTGAGCTGGTCGGGATCATGGAGCTGCGCGGCGCGCGCAAGGGGGCGTTCGCCGCTGCGGCGGTCGAGGCGTACGAGCGGCTTGCGCCGATCCTCGGCTGCGCGCTGGTCAGTCAGCGGGCGCAGGCCGCAGTGCAGGAGCGGGTCAAGGAGCTCACCTGCCTCTACGGGATCACACAGCTCACCCAACGCCCGGAGATGCGGCTCGAGCAGGTCGTCGGCGGGATCGTGCGGCTCCTCCCGCCGGCATGGCAGTACCCGGAGGCCGCCGTCGCCCGGGTCGTCCTCGACGAGAAACCGTTCACCACGCCCTCGTTTAGGCGCGGGGCGCAGCGGCAGTCCGCCGAGATCGTCGTCGGCGGCGTCAGTCGCGGTTTCGTCGAGGTGTCGTACACGCGGCGGCGCCCGGAAGCCGACGAGGGGCCGTTCCTCAAGGAGGAGCGTAGCCTGATCGATGCCGTGGCGAGACAGCTCGCGGCGGTCGTCGAGCGTCGCGAGGCCGCGGCCGAGAGCGCCCGGCTCCAGGAGCTGCTACGTCACGCCGATCGCCTCGCCACGATCGGCCAGCTTGCGGCCGGCGTCGCCCACGAACTCAATGAGCCGCTCGGCAACGTCCTTGGTTTCGCCCAGCTCGCCAAGAAGGGCGGACCTGCCGTTGCTGGCGACCTCGACAAGATCGTCGCCGCCGCGCTGCACGCCCGCGAGATCGTCAGGAAGCTGATGCTGTTCGCTCGCCAGACGCCGCCCACGAAAACGAGGGTCAACCTCAACACCGTCATCTCCGAGGGGCTGTACCTTGTCGAGGCGCGGTGCGCGAAGGAGGGCGTCGAGCTCGTTCGACGCCTCGAGCCGGACCTACCGGACATCATCGCGGACTCCTTCCAGCTCCATCAAGTGCTGGTCAACCTCGTGGTCAACGCGGTTCAGGCGATGCCGGGAGGCGGCACCCTCACGATCCGGACCGGGCGCTCGGACGGCCACGTCGTGCTCGTCGTCGAGGACACCGGCTGCGGGTTGACCGAGGAGGTCCGGCGCCAGATCTTCATCCCGTTCTTCACCACGAAGGACGTCAACCAGGGCACGGGCCTCGGCCTCTCGGTGGTCCACGGCATCGTCTCGGCGCACGGAGGCACGATCATGGTCGCGAGCGAGCCCGGCCGCGGCGCCCGCTTCGAGATCCTGCTGCCGCTCGCGGGCCTCGCGACGTTCAAGGAGGCAGACCCCGATGCCGTCTTCTGGTGAGAAAGAGCGCATCCTCGTCGTCGACGACTCGCCGGCGACCCTCGAGGTGCTGGCGCGGAACCTGCGCGCCCAAGGCTACCGGGTGACGACCGCCGCCAGCGTTGCCGACGCGCTCGGCATCCTCGACGCCGCCCCGGCCGACCTCGTGATCACCGACTTCAAGATGCCGCGCACCTCGGGGATCGAGCTCGTCCGGCACGTGCGCGAGAACCTCCCCGACACCGAGGTGATGATGATTACCGGGTACGCGTCGGTGCAGGGCGCGGTGGACGCAGTCAAATCGGGCGCCGAGGAGTACCTGGCCAAGCCGTTCACCGACGACGAACTGGCGGACGCGGTCCGGCGCGTGCTCGGCAAGCTCGCCGTGCGCCGCGCCGCCGGGGCCCGCGGCCCGGCGACGCCGCGCGCTCCGATGGGGCTGCTCGGCGAGTCCGGTGCGATGCAGCCGGTGTTCGCCGCAATCGCCAAGGCGGCGCTGACGCCCGCGACCGTGCTCATCTCAGGCGAGAGCGGCACCGGCAAGGAGTCGGTGGCGAGGGCCATCCACTACGGAAGTGCACGCGCATCCGCGCCGTTCGTCCCGGTGAACTGCGGTGCGATCCCGGGGGCGTTGCTGGAGAGCGAGCTGTTCGGGCACGTCAAAGGCGACTTCACCGGCGCGCACGAGTCGCGCACCGGCTTCTTCCAGTCGGCGGACGGGGGCACGATTCTCCTCGACGAGATCGGCGAAACCTCTGTGGCGTTACAGCTCAAGCTGCTGCGGGTCCTCCAGGACAAGGAGGTCTGTATGGTGGGGACCACCCGCAGCCGCACCGTCGACGTTCGCGTGATCGCCGCCAGCAACAGGGAACTGCTCGCCCTCGTCCGCAAAGGCGCGTTCCGCGACGACCTCTACGAGCGCCTCAACGTGATCGCGATCGAGCTTCCTCCGTTGCGGGAACGGGGCGAGGACGTACTGCTCCTGGCCCACCACTACCTCGGGAAGTTCGCCGCCGATTTCGGCCGGGCGGCCCCAGGGCTTTCCGCCGAAGCCCAGCGGGCGCTGCGCGGTTACGACTGGCCGGGGAACGTGCGCGAGCTCGAAGACGTCGTGCACCGGACGATGGTCATGTCCGACGCGGAGGTCATCGACGTATCCGACCTCCCTTCGCTCATGCGACTTGCCCCCGCCCGCGGCGGCGGCTCATACTCGCTGGCCACCGTAGAGGCCGACCACATCCGGCGCGTCCTGGCGGTCGCGGGCGGCAACAAGACCCGTGCCGCCGCGCTGCTCGGGGTCGACCGCAAGACCCTCCGGGAGAGGCTCAAAGCTTCCGACGCGAACAAAGACTGACGCACGCCGGCCCGAATCGTGCTTCTCCGTTGGGTGGAGCGACGCGAGCGAGACGGGCGTTGTCCCAGCCGGTCAGGCGTGCGTGTCGGCGTCGTGGACACCGCCCCCTCCGGTCGTCCAGTTCAAACTTGAAAGAGAAGGGCGGGGGTCCACCTGCCCCCGCCCTTCTCGCCTCCTGTCTTTCGCCTTGCGGCTACACCACACCCTGGTCGATCATCGAGTCCGCGACCTTGATGAACCCGGCGATGTTGGCGCCGAGCACGTAGTTCCCGGGATCGCCGTACTCGACGCTGGTCTCGAGCGACGCCTTGTGGATGCTCGTCATGATCCCGTGCAGCCGCTCGTCGACCTCCTCCCTCGTCCAGGACAGGCGCAAGCTGTTCTGCGACATCTCGAGGCCCGAGGTGGCAACGCCGCCGGCGTTGGCCGCTTTGCCGGGGCCGTAGAGGATCTTCTTCTTGAGGAACACCTCGACGCCCTCAAGGGTGGTCGGCATGTTGGCGCCCTCGGACACGCAGGTGCAGCCGTTGGCCACGAGCGTCTTGGCGTCCTCGCCGCTCACCTCGTTCTGCGTTGCGCACGGCAGCGCCACATCGCACTTCACGAACCACGGCCGCTTGCCTTCGAAGTACTCGCCGTGGAACTTGTCGGCGTATTCCTTGATGCGGCCGCGCTTGACGTTCTTGAGTTCCATCAGGAACTCCCACTTCTCGCCCTTGATCCCCTGCTTGTCGACGACCGTACCGTTCGAGTCGGACACGGTGACGACCTTGCCCCCGAGCTGATTGACTTTCTCGATGGCGTACTGCGCGACGTTGCCGGAGCCCGAGACCGCCACCGTCAACCCCTCGAACGACTTGCCCTTGGTTTTGAGCATATCCTCGGCGAAGTAGACGCAGCCGTAGCCGGTCGCCTCAGGACGGATGAGGGAGCCGCCCCAGTTGAGGCCCTTTCCGGTGAGCACACCCTCGAAGGCGTGGGTGAGCTTCTTGTACTGGCCGAACAGGTAGCCGATCTCACGGCCGCCAACGCCGATGTCGCCCGCGGGGACGTCGATGTTGGCGCCGATGTGCCGGTACAGCTCGTTCATGAAGCTCTGACAGAAGCGCATGACTTCCCAGTCCGATTTCCCCTTCGGGTCGAAGTCGCTGCCACCCTTGCCGCCGCCCATCGGCAGCGTGGTCAGGCTGTTCTTGAGGATCTGCTCGAAGCCGAGGAACTTCAGGATCCCGAGGTTGACGGTGGGGTGGAAGCGGAGGCCGCCCTTGTACGGGCCGATGGCGTTGGAGAACTCGACTCGGAAACCGCGGTTCACCTGGATCCGCCCCGTGTCGTCGAGCCATGGCACCCGGAAGATGAAGATCCGGTCCGGTTCGGTCATGCGCTCGAGGATCTTGTGCTCGACGTACTCGGGGTGCTTCTCGATGCAGGGGACGAGGGAGTCCACCACTTCCTTCACGGCCTGGTGGAACTCGGGTTCGGCGGGGTTCTTGGCGATGACGCGGTCCATGAACCCAGCCACGTACTGGTTCACACTCATGCCTTCCTCCTTTTGTCCGGGCCTTTGGGAGAGCGCTCTGACATGGGGACATTTTCCTCGCATTTCTCACCGTTTTGCAAGCATGCGAACGCATTCACAAGTACCAGCCGCAGCGGCTTCACCGCAACTATTTGGATATCATTCCCTTGCATCGCACTGCGGACTTGACCCGGCAGGGCGACCCCCCCAGCGCACCTGGTTGGGCGGGGAGAAATTCCCCGGTTCGTTTCATTGACAGTGCGTCTCAGCGGGCGCCCGACGTTGTCCCCGCCTCGAGCTTCCACGCGGAGAGCGTCAGTGGCCGGTCGCGTCGTCCGGCGTTGAATCCATGTGGAAGCGCTGCAGGACGTGGTGAAAGACGGGAGCGAGCATGACGCCAGCGAGCACGAGGAAGACGACGCCGGCGAACAGGGCGTACAGGCCCGCCAGCCACTTCCCGGCCGTCGTGTGCAATGGGTCCACCGGGCCCATCCCACCGAGCAGCATAGCCGCGTTGAGGAACGAGTCCGACCACGCCAGGCCCTCGACCCAGTGATAGATCGCCATGCCGAGCCCGAGTGTTCCGACGGCCAGCGGCAGGAGCGTGAACGCCCCGGAAACCATATGTCCGGCAAGGTGCCATGGCCGACGGTGGAACTGAATGCGGTCCGGTTTCATCAAGCCTCCTCGGGTGCCGCGGTCACGGGTCGAACCCTTCTGACGCAGCCCCCGGCATCGAGCGGAGTCTGGTCGTGACGGGATGCGCGGACCGCCGGGTTTCGGCCGGCGGACGCTATTCCCACAGCAGGTCCAGCGCCCGGGCTTGCGCCCGCAATTGCGCGTGGAGACCGCCAAGGACGGTCCAGGCCTCGTCCGCCATCCGGCGGGCCGTGGGATGCAGCCCCCACGCCAGCCGCGCCGGCGCGCCAAAGTAGATCCCGTCCAGGAACACGCTCGCGAGCACCTCGCGCCCGGCGAGCAGCGGCGGCAGCATCAGCCCGACCGATGACGCCCCCGGCCCGACGTAGGGCAGGTGTCCGAGGTCGCGCACCTTGAAGTTGCACTCCCGCGCCGCCTGGCTGAGCCGCTCCGAGCGCGCGCGGTCGGGCCTTGCGACGTTGTCGAAGGCGACCACCTCTTTGCTGTGCGGCCCGTACGCCGCCCCGGCCCTTGCCACCGCATCGCTCCAACCCGAGCGGCGGGCGGCCGCGAGCGCCCGCGCCCACATCACGCCGAGGCCCAGCCCCGCGATCCGCTCTGGCGCGATCCCCTCGCCCGCGAAGCGCCCCTCGCGGTCCGAGTTGCTGTCGAAGAACACCGACTGGGCGAGCCACTCCACCGGGTCCGAGACGATCAAGAACAGCCCGGCGAACGCCGCGCGCCGCGCCTCCGCGAGGAAGCCGCGCAGGATCGCCCGGTTTGGCGCCAGTTGGACCAGGCGCACCTCGCCCCGGGTGCCGAGAGGCGGCACGCCGTCGGTCGCCGCGAACAGGAACGCGTCGCACCGCTCGAAGATCTCGCGGGGCCCGGCTGCCCGCACGAGGGGCAGCTCACCCCGCCCCCGCCAGCGTGCGATCGAGCCGAGCTCGAGCAGCCAGCGCTGCTGGTTCGCGGCATCGACGTCGTGGATCACCAACTCCCGGATCCCCGACAGGCGGCTCGGCGCCGCCGCCAGGATGGTCGCCGCGACGCCCCCGACCCTGCCGAGCCCGGCGAGTCCGACCGACCACCCCCGGGTCTCGACCGGCTTGGCGAGTTCGGCAAGGCCACGCACCACACCCGGAGCCTCGGGCAGATAGGTCCAGTGCGGCCGGCGCGCCGGCCGGCGCCGCAGGAGGTCGAGGCCGAGCCCCGGCCGGTACCACGGCGGCGCGATCCACGGTTCCCGGCGCGGGTCCCCCTCCCGCGGCGCCAGAATCAGGTCGGGGTTGGCTCGCGAGCGCCGGCGCACACCCCAGCCGAGCCGCTCCGCGGTGGCGGCGTCATCCGCCAAGGCGGCCCTCCCCTGGCCGATACAGCTTCACCGGTCCCTCCAGCGCTCGCGGTGCGCGGCGTGCGTCTCCGGGTGCAACCGCGCCAGCGCCTCGATGTCCTCTCCGACGAGGTCGCTCGGGAAGCGGTCCCGCGGCGGAAGGAACCCCTGCGGCAACGGCGGGCACCTCGGCGTGCGCACGACGGCGCTCAGGTCCTGCACCGCCAGGAGGCGCCCCTCGTTCCCCCGGAACGTCTCCTCGAGAGCCAGGAGGAGGGCGCGGGCCTGGTGGAGCGCGAGGCGCGAGAAATCGAGCGCGTCGGAACCCGCGAGCCCGAGGTGGTGCGGGTGATGGTACGGCAAACAGTCGTTGAGCGAGGGCAGCAGCGAGCCGGTCTCCAGCGGGTCGCGCCCCACGATGCTCCAACCCCCGACGTACGGAGCCATCGCGCTCTCGCGCAGCACCCCCTGCCAGCCGGGCACGACGGCGCCGCAGCGGTGCGGGATGCCGCGCAGTTCGAGCGTCGCGCGCACCGAGGCGCTGGTCACGCCAATCAGCACCTCCCGCACCGGGAGTCCGACGGCGTGCGCCGCCTCGTTCACCTGCACCACCGCGTCGGCGCTGTCGAGGAACGGGGCGAGCACGATGGCGTTGCGGGCCAGCTCCCGTGCGACCGCCAGCTGCAGCTCCAGCGACGGGCTGCCGACGAGAGGGAAGGTCCCTCCCTCGTACCCTTGCCAGGTCAGGAAGCGCTCGAGGTCGACGGCGAGCGTCGGGCAGTTCCCGACGATGTCGCGGGAGAACTGGCGCCCGAGGCCGAGCGTCACCCAGCGCCGTCCGGCGGGCTGGTCCCCCAGGGTCTCCACCGCCCACTCCACGACCCGCCGCTTGAGCTGCTCCTCGTGCAGGTGGAGCAGCGCATTGCCCGGGGTCATCGCCGCGAAGAACTCGGCGATCGCAATGCGGCCGCCCGCGAGCGCCCGCCGCACCGCCGGGGCGGCCGCGTACGGCGGCTGCAGCACGCTCTCGACGTCCCACACCAGCACGAGCGGGTTCTCGAGGCGCAGGACGGCGAGCTCATCCGCCGTCGGCGACCCTCCGCCGGCCGGGATGGCCGCGCCCAGCCGCCGCAAGGCGTCCGCAAGCTTGCCGCCGTCGCCGCCGAGCGGCACCAGACCGAAGAGCAATCCGGCATCGAGCCAGCGGGCGAGCCCCTCCGAGAGCAGCCGCTGCAGCGCCGCGCCGTCCCCGGCCGCGTCGGAGAGCGCCACGTTCTCGACGAGTGCCCCCTGGCCGAGCAGCCGGCCGCCCCCGGCGAGCGCGAGCTTTTCGTCTCCCAGGACGACCGGCAGCGCGGCCGCCGACACGTTTCGCCATCTGACCGAGGCGATCGGCCTCCGTTCGCCACCCGCGTCCTCGAGCGTGCAGACGGTCGCGCCCTCGCATGGTGTCGCCGCCAGATGCCCGGCTCCAGTCCTCACCGCTCGGCGCAGTTCGGCGTTTTCGGCGGCATCTCCTGTGCTGCACGCCACCCGGTCGTCCGGCGGCGGCACCTGCTGCTTGTACGCCGGGTAGTTGACGTACAGCCGCCGGTCGAGGAGCGTGCGCGCCACCAGTGGATGGCAGAGCGCCTCCAGGTCGCCGCGCCGGTCGAGCGCGGAACGGAGCGCCGTGGACGACACCCCGCCCACCTGCTCCGCCACCGGCACGACCGCCACCCCGCCGCGGAAGCCGCCGATCCGATCCAACAACCCCTCGGGCTGAGCATCGCCGCGCATCACCACGACATGCGGGATGTCCCAGATCTCGCTGGCGCCGTCGGCGTACGCGCTGGCGCCGGCGAGCACGTCGGAGCCGACGACGAGCAGCAGCTTGCGTCCGCCGAACGCGTGGCGGAGCTGGCGCACCCCGGAAGGGCGGGCCAGGTTGACGGGCGGCCGGAACGGCGCCAGGTACGCGTCGGGCATCGCGGCGAGCGCCATCCAGGCCAACTCCTCCCTGAGCTGACGCGGCAAGGCGTGCTTGCGCCACGAGTAGTCGTCCATCTGCACGACCGCCTCAGACGCGCTTTCGAGCGCTTTGACGACGACGGCCTGGTGCGCGCTGGTGAACGGGTCGAAGGTGCCGGGGATGAACGCCACCGTCTGGTGCTCGGGGAAGTGCGGCGTCGGATGAAGGCTCGCGATCGCCCGGTCGAGGTGGTTGAGCGCCGATCCGACGAGGAAGAAGCGGACCCGGTCCCCGGGCCGATGCGTGATGAGAGCGAAGAACTTCTTGCTGGCCAGGAGGAGAAACGCCCGCAGCCGCCCGTCGTCGCGCCGCTGCCCGAGTCGCTCGAGCACCATTGCGATCTGGGCGAACCCTTCGACCGCCGTCGAAGAGCGCGACTCGGCGAGCGAACCGAGCAACATCCCGGCCAGACGGCGGAGTACCTGGCCCTTGAGACGGCCGGCCTCGAGCGACAGCAGCAACCACCCGACCGTCTGGAGCAGGAGACGCTGCAACGGCTCGTTCCCGCGCCGCACGTTGACCCCGATGTCGTCGAGCCCCTCGAAGAACTCCTGATCGGGGAGGCTCGCGAGCACCGATGCCAAGAACCGCGGGATGTAGCGCGTGACCGCTTCGAGATCGAGCTCGAGCGAGCGGAGCAGCTCGACCATGAGGTCGTTGCGCTGCGGCACTCGCAGCAGCGGCAACAGCTCCAGAAGGCAACGGCCGGCGTGGAATCGCGTCCCCTCGACTCTACTCACCTTCAGCAGGTTCGCGAAGTGGGAGGCCACCTCGTTCGCGAAGTAGGAGCCCGGGTCGCGGTCCTCCGCGCGCCGCGCGGCTGCGGATGCGAGGAGGTAGTCGCAGTTGACCTTCTTCTCCACCCAGTCCACCCGGCTCTTGAGGTTGCGCAGGAACACCTCGCGGACCGGGTCGCGCCCATCGAGCCGCAGCTTCCGGCTCAGCTCCCCGATCCGCGGCAGCGCGCACGCTTCGGCCAGCCCCTGGAGCAGGAAGAGCTCGGCCACCGAGTAGTTGCCGCCGACCCTTTCGGCCAGGGCCTCCACGCGGGGCGAGAGCTGCGCGAGCGCCGCCGGGCGCCCCTGGGCGTCGCGGGCAAGTGCGAGCAGCAGGCGCCAGGCCATCAGGCGAGTGGCGGGGACCGGGTGTTCGCACCACGCCTCGGCGAACGCCGCGAGTCCGGGCCGGTCCTCGGGCGGGACCAGCTCCACGGTCACCTCCAGCGCCTCGCAGACGTACAAACCGACGAGGGGGCGACGGTCGCCGAGTCGGCTCTCGAAGTTGACCTTGATCTTCTCCCATGCCTGACGGCGGAGGTCGGGCTCGGCGCCGCGGAGGAGGCGGCGCAGCACGATCGGCACCGCGTACAGTACGCGCTCGGTCGCCGCCATGTCCTCTTCGGGCACCGGCTTCGCGCGGTCGAGCAGCTCGAGGACCCGGCCGAGCTCGTCGAGCATCACGCGCTCGGGGCGCAGCACGATACCGTCGGGGAGGTCCTTGCGCCAGAAGTCCTCGCGGCCCGCGATCAGGTCGCCGATCCCGTTCGCGGCGTGGTAGCGCACGTCGTCATCGCGGTGTCCGAGCAGCTCGATGAAGAAGTCGAGGGCGAGCGCCTTCTGCTCGCGCGACAGCGCGGGGGCGTACTCGCTCAGGATCGTGAGGTAGGTGCGCAGGTCGCGCCAGCTCTCGAACGAGCGCGCTTCCTCGAGCAGGGCGCGCAGCGCAGGGAGGTCGCGCAGGCGCTCCATCACCCCCAGGTTGTGGGCGGTCACGAGCAACCGCCGCAGCGTCGCCAGGTTGCGGCCGGTGGCGAGCGCCACGGCGTCGGGTCGCTCCCGGCCCGCCAGCACCGCCACGATGTCGAGCTCCTTCGGGCACGACGGCCGCGGCGGCGTCGGGCAGTCGAAGCCGGGCGGGTTGAGCTCGACCCCGAGGAACTGCAGGTACTCCTCGAGGTCGCGCAGCTTGCGGTAGACGCCGCGGTAGCGCCGGATCTTCTCCTTGTCCAGGTTCTCGAGCTTGTCGCGGATCGTCGCGAACGACTCGGCGAGCGAGATGATCCCCATCCCCTCGCCCGGGCCCGCCGACTCCTTGACGCGGAAGTCGGCGTAGATCAGCAGCAGCGTCTCGACCGGCAGCCGCACCAGCTCGAGGTCCCACACCGAGTGCGTGGTCGCGATGTGGCCGATGCTGAGCAGGCCGCGGTCCTGGTACCAGGTGTGGGTGTAGTAGTAGTGCAGGCGCGGGATGCGCCGCACCTCGTCGCCGACGCAGCCGAACTTGCCGATGTCGTGGCCGACCGCGGCGCCGTGCACCAGCGGCAGGTCCACCGGCACCACCTTCGCCAGCTGGCGGCCGATCCAGAGCGCGAGTCCGGCGACGCCGAGGATGTGCTGGTAGGTGGAGAACCCCTGCCACGACTCCACCATCGCGAGGCAGAGGAGGACGCCGTCGACCTCGATGTGGCGCAGCATCCGGCGGTACTCCTCGCCCGACGGCCAGCGCGCGATCTCCTCGTCGCCGAGGGGCTCGAACGGGAGGCGCGCGACGATGCCTTGGCCGCGGCGGGACTGCTCGGCGAGCACCGCCTTCGCGAGCGGGACGAAGTACCCCGATACCGCCTCGACCTCGCTCGTGGGGGTCGGGAACGTCTCCGGGTAGAGCTTGCGCTTGGCCTCGGTGATGAGCGGCTCGTGCCATCTGAGCGCGTCGCCCTCGCCGCACGGCTCGCCCGCCAGGTCGAGCGCCAGGCGCAGCGCGCTGTCGAGCTCGCACGGCGGCAGCGCGGCCGCCGAATCGGCCAGCCGCGACAGCCGCCACCCTTTCGCCGACACCGCGTCGAGAAGGGCCGACGTCGTCCCGCGCACCGCTTCCATCGGGAAAAAGTATACAGCCCGGAGACGCCGCCCCTGGCGAGTCCCCGCCCCACTCGACCCCGAGCCGGCTCCGGAGCGCGTCGACTCTCGCCTTGACCGCTGGCGACATGACGATGTCGCCAGCTCTGCTCTCCGGCCCGCGGCCCGCGCCGCGGCGTCTACGGCAGGGTCGGCGGCACGGCCGCGCTGACCCCGATCGGGTCGCCGGTCCCGTTGTCGATCACCGAGGCGTACGCGAACAGCACGGCGCCCGGCGTGTCCGAGGACACCAGCGCATACCCGCCGTCCACGCCGCTCGCGGCGAGCCCGACGAAGATCCTGTCCATCTGCTGGAACTGGTACGCGTAGAGGTTCATGGTCCTGGTCCCGAGCCAGGTGCCGTCGCTCTCGTACAGCGCGATCGCGACCTGGGCCCAGTGCGGGCCGGCGTTGACCACCCCGATGTTGGTGCGAAACCCAGTCGTGTCGCTCACCGACTGGGAAAGCCCGGTCAGCCACGCGCTCTGCCCAGGCCCAAACGCCTGCCCGAGCGGAACGCCCGCGAACGCCTCGCCGTACGTCCCCGCCAACGTCTGGTTGTACGTCTTCGACGTCACGATCAGCGGGACGTCGGACCCCACCAGGATCGCTCCCGAGCCCGAGGGCACGAGGAACGTCGTCGACACCACGTCCGTCAGCTTGAGCGCCTGGCGCAGGGAAACGACCACCGGGTGGGCGAGGGCCGCCGAGTTGTCCTGCGACGCCTTCATGAAGTAGAGGCGGGCCACGGCGTCGGAAAGGCCGGGGTTGGTGAGCACGACGTCGGTGACCCACTGGGTGCCGTTGAGCCCGCCCGTATGCGCCGAGGTCGGCACGACGTAGGCGTAGGCGCCAGGCGACGTGATCGGCGGCAACGTCGAAACGATCGTGATCGTCCGGCCGGTCGTGACGGTCTTGCCGGGCAGCGACATGGTCACGGACCACGAGAACGTGCCGCCGAACGCGTAGGTGTGGCTCGGGCTGGGCTCGCTCGAGTGCGGCGAGCCGTCGCCGAAGTCCCAGTCGAACGTCGGGGTGTCGGTGCAGCCGCTGGACACGTAGGTCCCCTGGAACGAGACGGCAGCGCCGGTCACGCCGGTCGCCGGCACCACGGGCGTGAACGCGACCGTGCAACCGCTCGCCGCGCACGCCGAATCGTCGAACAGGTAGAGCCCGCCTTCCCGGTCGGCCACGAGGACGAGGGGGCCGGCAAGCGCGACCGCCGCCGGCGCCACTCCGGCGGTCAGCGGCTGCGAGCTCGTCAGCACCGGGTTGCGGGGATCTGCGATGTCGAGCACTCCGAGCTGGTTGGAAGTCGTCACGAACACGAACGGCCCGCTCGCCGCGACGGCTCCCGCAGCGTCAAACCCTCCGAGGATGATCGGCGACGCGGGGTTCGACACGTCGACGATAGACATCCCGTTCTCGCACACGAACAGGAGGTTGCCGGCCAGCGCCAGGTCGTTTGGCTGCGGTGTGTTTCGGCCGGACGCCGTTGAGAAATTGGCCACGGCGATCGGATCGGTGGGATCGGAGACGCGAACGATGGTCACAAATCCTTCGTATGTACTCCAACTCGCGACGTACGCGAACTCGCCTGCCACGACCACCCTCATGGATGTGGAGCCTCCGGTCCACGAACCCACCTGGACCGGGCTTGCCGGGTTGGTGACGTCGTAGATGCTCAGGCCGCCTGCGCCCCCGCCGGGCGGCGCGCCGGCAAGGTACGCGTGTGTGCCGGACACGGCTACGTCGTAGGCCAGCCCATCTACATGCCCCACCTCGACCGGATGCGCAGGATCCGACACGTCCAGGATCCGCAGGCCCGCGGCGCCGGCCGCGACGTAGGCGACACTCCCCGAAACCGCGATCTTGCTGATCGCGGACGGCACGACCGTGCTGCCAAGGGCGGATGGCGCCGCGGGGTTCGAGACGTCGAGCACCACGAACGTCGAGCCGCTGCCGAGGTACGCCCTGAGGTACGCCTTCGTGCCCACCGCCGTCACCGCCTGCACGGGCACGGGCCACCGTCCAACCGGGTCAGGGCAGTCGGCGCTCGCAAACCCGGCGACGCCCACGCACAGAACGAGCCATGTCCCCGCGACGAACGACCGTGACGCCATGGGCACCTCCACAGTTCATGGTCACACCGGGCTCGCTGGGCCCCACAGATGTCCATGATCATAGCGAATCTACGAAGCAACTGTGCGGAGTGTCACGTCTCGATCCCGAGCCGGCTCCAGAGCGCGTCGACCTTCGCCTTGACCTCGGGGCTCATGACGATGTCGCCGGGCCACGGCCGGTTGAACCCTTCGGTCGGCCACTTGCGCGTCGCGTCGATCCCGACCTTGCTCCCCCACCACGGCATCGCCGAGGCGTGGTCGAGCGTCTCCGCCGGACCCGTCACGAACTCCAGGTCGCGCTGCGGATCGATGTTACCAAGGGCGCGCCACGCCACCTCGGCGGGGTCCTGGACGTCGACGTCGGCGTCCACGACCACGATCACCTTGGTGAACGCCGCCTGCCCGAGGCCCCAGATCCCGTGCATCACCTTGCGGGCGTGCTGCGGATAGCGCTTGTCGATCGCCACGATCATCAGGTTGTGGAACACCCCCTCGAACGGCATGTGGTAGTCCACCAACTCGGGGAGCATCTTGCGCATCAGCGGCAGGAACATCCGCTCGATCGCGTACCCCATGTAGCAGTCCTCCATCGGCGGCCGGCCGACGATCGTCGTTGGGTAGATCGCGTCGGCGCGGTGGGTGACCGCGGTGACGTGGAAGACCGGGTAGTCGTCGGCGAGCGAGTAGAACCCGGTGTGGTCGCCGAACGGGCCTTCGCGGCGGCGCTCGGCCGGGTTCACCCACCCCTCGAGCACAAGCTCGGCGCGCGCCGGCACTTCGAGGTTCACTGAGACGCAGCGCACCATCTCGACCGCCTCGCGGCGCACGAACCCCGCGAACAGCATCTCGTCGATCCCCGGCGGCAGCGGCACCGCCGGCGCGAACATCGTCGCCGGGTCGCCCCCAAACGCGACCGCGACCTCGGTGCGCCGGCCGCTCATCGACGTGTCGCGGAAGATGCGCGCCGAGTCGTGGTGCAGGTGCCAGTGCATGCCGGTGGTGTTGCGGTCGAACAGCTGCAACCGGTACATCCCGCAGTTGCGCCCGCCGCTCGCCGGATCCTTCGTGATCACGTTCGTCAGCGTGAAGAAGCGGCCGCCGTCTTCGGGCCAGCACTGCAGCGCGGGAAATTCGTTCAAATCGACTTGCTCGCCGGTCTTCACGACCTCGTGTACCGGCCCGTCCTTCACCACCCTGGGGAAGATCCCCGCGACCTCGGCGAGCTTCGGCAGCGTCCTCACCTTGTCGAGCAGGGAGGTCGGCGCCTTGGGCTCGAGGAAGAAGTCGAGGCGCTCGGCCCACGCCTGCCACGAGGAAACTTCCAGCGCCCGCATCACCCGTGGGACCGAGCCGAACAGGTTGATCGCGACCGGCATTGCGGCGTCCTGCACGCGCTCGAAGAGCAGGGCGGGGCCTTGCTTCTTCACCACGCGATCGGCGATCTCGGTGATCTCGAGGAACGGCGAAACCTCCTCGGCGATGCGCCGCAGCTCGCCGTCGCTCTCGAGCGCCTTCAGGTAGTCGCGCAGGTCGCGAAACGCCATGCTCGCCTCCGTGCGTGCGATTGTCTCACGGGTCAGAGAAGCGCAGGGGAGAGACGTGGTCCGTGGTCAGTGGTCCGTGGTCCGAACCCGCGGCGCCGGCCGCAGGGCGCGGAGCCTCCAGTCGTCGTCGTTCCGGCGCAAGCGGGAACGCAGCCGCCACCTCACAAGGGCCGCCTGGATCCCCGCGTTCGCGGGGATGACACCTGAGAAATCGAGCGCACCGCCGACAGGCACGGGACCGGGCGCAGAAAGACGTGGTCCGTGGTCAGTGGTCCGTGGTCCGAACCCGCGGCGCAGGGCGCAGAAAGGCGTGGTCCGTGGTCAGTGGTCCGTGGTCCGTGGTCCGAAAGGGACGACGACTGTTCACCGCGAGGGCCGCCCCGACGGCCTCGGGTCACTCCGAAACGAGGCGGTAGCCGACGCCGGGCTCGGTGCGCAGGTAGCGCGGGCGCGCCGGGTCCTCCTCGATCTTGTGCCTGAGCTGGGCGACGTAGACGCGCACGTAGTGGTTCTCGTCGCCGTACTCGGGGCCCCAGACCTGGTGCAGGAGTTGGCGGTGGGTGAGGACCTTGCCCGCGTTCTTCACCAGGACTACCAGGAGCTTGTACTCGATCGGCGTGAGCCGCAGCTCCTGCGCCCCCACGAACACCTGCCGGCGGGCGAGGTCCACGCGGAGATCGCCGCTCGCAAAGACCGGCTCCTCCGCGCCAGCCCCGCCGGCCGACGCATGCCGCAGCGCGACCCGCAGCCGAGCCATCAACTCCCCCACCCCGAACGGTTTGGTGAGGTAATCGTCGGCGCCGGCTTCAAGAGCCGCCACCTTGTCGTTCTCCCGGTCGCGCACCGAGAGCACGACGATCGGCACCGGCGACCACTCGCGCACCTCGCGGATCACCGCAACGCCGTCGCGGTCGGGCAGGCCGAGATCGAGGATGACGACGTCGGGGCGGAGGGCCGCGACCTTCTCGAGCGCCTCCGCGGCCGTTGCCGCCTCGGCAACGCGGCATCCCTCCCCGGCGAGGCTCACCCGGAGGAAGCGCCGGATCGGCGCCTCGTCATCGACGATCAGGACGAGCGGTTCGGCTGAGACCATGTGCGCGACCTTCCTACGACGCGGGCCTAGGTGATCGTAGCATCGCGCCGGGCCTCGGCGGGCAGCTCGGGCGGCGGCCCGCCGAGCGGCAGCGCGAGCGAGAAGACCGCACCCCCGCCGGGACGGTTGGCGGCGGAGATCTTGCCCCCGTGCGCCGCCGCGACCGCCTTGGCGATGGCGAGGCCGAGACCGGCCCCGGGCTGGCCGTTCTCCGAGGCGCGCCGGTAGAACTTCTCGAAGACGCGGAGCTCCTCGCCGGCCGGGAGCCCGGGGCCCCGATCGCCGATCTCGATAATCAGCCAGTCCCCCTCGACCCGTGCCGAGACCTCGATCGGCGTGGCGGGCGGCGTGTACTTGAGGGCGTTTTCGAGCACGTTGACCAGGGCCTGGCCGATCAGCGTCGTGTCGAGCGGGACGAGCGGCAGCGAGTCCGGGAGTTGGGTCCGGACCTCGCGTCCGGCCAAGCGCCCTTCGAGCTGTCCGAGCGCGGCTCCCACGACCTCCTCCACCGGCTGCCACTCCTTGCGGATGTTGATGACCCCTGCCTCCAGCCGCGTCATGTCGAGCAGGTTCCCGATGAAGCGGTTCAAGCGCTCGGCCTGGTCGTTGATCGACTGCACGAGCTCCCGCCGCGTTTCGGCGGGAAGGGACCCGGAACTCCGAAGCAGCGTGCTCGAGGCCCCGGCAATCGCCGCCAACGGCGTCCGCAGGTCGTGCGACACGGAGGCCAGCAGCGCGCTCCGGGTCCGTTCCGTTTCCGCCAGTAGCAGGGCCACCTGGGCCTCGGCGGCCAGGTTCGTCCGCTCGACCGCCAGTCCAATCTGGCTCGCGAAGGCCTCCAGGAGGTGCAGGCGTTCGGAGTCGAGCGGCCCTCGGCCCGGACTGATGCCGATCACGCCGACGGCGCCGCGGGCGACCAGGAGCGGGACGAAGAGCGCGACGCTGCCGGGGAGGGTCGCGGTACCGAGACCCGCTCGCTCGGCGTGGTCCAGGCACCACTGCGCGACCGAGAGCTCTTTCGGGTCGAGGGCGAACGCCGCTTCCCCGGAAAACGCGGCCTTCAACCTCCCGTCCCGGTGCGGGAGGAAGATCGCGACCTGCGCCTCGAAGACCTCGGCGAGGTGGCGGCCCGCGACCCGCACGACCTCGTAGGTCTCCCCCGCGCTGGCGCAGGCGCGGCTGACCGCGTACAGCGCCGCCGTCCTCCTCTCCTGCGCCCGCGCGGCCTCGGCCTGGTCCCGCACGCGGGCCGCGAGACTCGCGATCACGAGCGCCACAACGAGCATCACGACGAACGTCAGGACGTACTGGGTGTCCCCGACCGCGAACGTGTAGCGCGGGGGGACGAAGAAGAAGTCGAACGCCGCGACGCTCAGGACCGACGACAGAGCCGCGGGCCCTCGCCCGGCCCGCAGCGCCACGACCAGCACGCCCAGCAGGTAGACCATGATGATGTTGGCGAGCGCGAGCCGCTCGGCGAGGAGCGCCGCGAGGAGCGTGCAGAGCGCGACCGTCAACGCGGCGGAGCCGTACGCCGGCCACCGGCTGCGGGTGTGGACCGCGACCGGCTCGCGCGCGACGTCCTCCTCGGGCTTGCCGCTGATGACGAAGACGTCGATGTCGCCGCTCCCCCGCACCAGGCGCTCCACGAACGACCCGTGCAGGAGCGTCCGCCAGCGCGGCTCCGCCGGCTTCCCGACCACCAGCTTCGTGACGTTCCGGCGGCGCGCGTAGGCGAGGATCTCCTCGACGTCGTCCCCGCCGGTCAGCGTGGCGGTCTCGGCGCCGAGCTGATCCGCCAGCCGCATCGTCCGCTCGAGCTGTTCGCGGTCGGCGTCGGCGAGGTGGAGATGGGACGGGGTCTCGACGTACACGGCCACCCACTCGGCCTGGAGGCGCGCCGCCATGCGCCGGGCGGCGCGGACCAGCCGGACCGCGTACGGGCTCGGGCCGACGCAGACGAGCACCCGCTCCGCGGTCGGCCACGTCTCCCGGACCGCGTGCTCGTGTCGGTAGCGCTGCATCTGGGCGTCCACGCGCTCCGCGGTGCGGCGCAGCGCCAGCTCGCGGAGGGCGATCAGGTTGCCTTCGCGGAAGAAGCTCTCGGCCGCGCGCCCGGCGATCTCCGGGACGTAGACCTTGCCCTCGGCGAGGCGCTTGCGCAGCTCCTCGGCGGGCAGGTCCACCAGCTCGATCTCGGCGGCCCGGTCCAAAATCGCGTCCGGCACCGTCTCCCTCACCGTCACGCCGGTGATCTGGGCGACGACGTCGTTGAGGCTCTCGAGGTGCTGCACGTTGAGCGTCGTGTAGACGTCGATGCCGGCGCGCAGCAACTCCTCGACGTCGCGGAATCGCTTGGCGTGCCGGGAACCGGGAGCGTTGGTGTGGGCGAGCTCGTCGACCACGATGAGGGTCGGCCGCCGCTCCAGCGCCAGGTCGATGTCGAACTCCTCGAGGCGCGTGCCCCGGTAGGAGAGCTGCCGCCGGGGCAGGATCTCGAGGCCCTCGAGCAGCGCCTCGGTCTCGCGCCGCCCGTGGGTCTCGACCCAGCCGACCGCCACGTCGACGCCGTCGGCGCGCAACGCCCGGGCCGCCTCCAGCATCGTGTAGGTCTTGCCGACGCCCGGGGCGGCGCCGAAGAAGACCTTGAGCCTGCCCTGCTTCTTGCGCGCCTCCTCGTCCTGCACGCGGGCGAGCAGCTCGTCGGGATCGGGTCGCCGTGGCTCGCTCATCTCGTTGGCCGTCCCCCAATTCTAGACGCTCGGGGGTCGAACCCCGCCGCCATCGGCGTGGGCGGCCGCATCGAGGGCGAGGTTGAGGAGCAGCACGTTGACCCGCGGCTCGCCGAGGAAACCCAGGGTGCGTCCGGCCGCGTGACCCAGGACGAGCTCGCGGACCGCCTCCTCGGCCAGGCCACGCGCCTTCGCGACCCTCGGGACCTGCGCGAGCGCGGCGGCGACGCTGATGTCGGGATCGAGGCCGCTCGCGGAGGCGGTCACCAGGTCGGCTGGGATCGGTCCGGTCAGACCCGGGTCCGCCGCCCGAAGTGCCGCGATCCGGTCGCGGACGAGGTCCAGCAACGCCGGGTTCGTCGGGCCGAGGTTCGAGCCGGAGGACGCCGAGGCGTCGTACGGCACTGGAGACGTGGCGGAAGGCCGGCCCCAGAAGTACCCGGGGGCGGAGAACGGCTGGCCGATCAGGCGCGAGCCGCGGGTTTGGCCGTCCACGACGACGAGCGAGCCGTCGGCCTTACCGGGCCAGACGACCTGGGCGATGCCGGTGACGACGAGCGGGTAGACCAGGCCCGTCAGCACGTGCAGCGCGACGAGCAGGACCAGGGCGGGACGGAGCTGGGAGCCCATGACTTTCCTCCTCACACCAGGTGGAGCGCGGACAGCAGCAGGTCGATCGCCTTGATCCCCACGAACGGCGCCACCAGCCCGCCGAGCCCGTAGACCAGCAGGTTGCGGCGCAGGAGCGCCGCCGCCCCGACCGGCCGGTACGCGACCCCGCGCAGCGCCAGGGGGATCAGCGCGATGATGACGAGCGCGTTGAAGATCACCGCCGACATCACGGCGGAGGCCGGGGTCGCCAGGCGCATGACGTTGAGCGCCCCGAGCTGCGGGTAGGTGGCGACGAACATCGCCGGGATGATCGCGAAGTACTTGGCGACGTCGTTGGCGATCGAGAACGTCGTCAGCGACCCGCGCGTCATCAGGAGCTGCTTGCCGATCTCGACGACCTCCAGCAGCTTGGTGGGGTTGGAGTCGAGGTCCACCATGTTGCCGGCTTCCTTGGCCGCCTGGGTGCCGCTGTTCATGGCGACGGCGACGTCCGCCTGGGCCAGCGCCGGGGCGTCGTTGGTGCCGTCGCCGGTCATGGCGACCAGGCGCCCTCCGGTCTGCAGCTCGCGGATCAGCCGCAGCTTCGCCTCAGGCGTGGCCTCCGCCAGGAAGTCGTCGACCCCCGCTTCGGCCGCGATCGCCGCCGCGGTCAGGGGGTTGTCGCCGGTGATCATCACGGTCTTGATCCCCATCTTGCGCAGCTCCGCGAAGCGCTCGCGGATGCCGCCCTTGACGATGTCCTTGAGCTGGATCACGCCCAAGACCCGAGGCCCGTCGGCTACGACCAGAGGCGTGCCTCCGGCCTTGGCCACACTGTCGACCGCAGCGCGGACGTCCTCGCCGATGCTCCCGCCGCGCTCGCGGACGAACTCGGCGACCGCGTCGGCCGCCCCTTTGCGGACCTGGCGCCCGTCGAGGCTGACGCCGCTCATCCGGGTCTGAGCGGAGAACGGCACGAACGTCGCCCCGAGGCCGTGGACCTCGCGCCCGCGCAGGCTGTACTTCTCCTTCGCGAGCACCACGATGCTGCGGCCCTCCGGAGTCTCGTCGGCGAGCGATGCGAGCTGGGCGGCGTCGGCGAGCTCCTCCTCGCGCACCCCGCGGGCGGGGATGAACGCGGTCGCCTGCCGGTTGCCAAGGGTGATCGTGCCGGTCTTGTCGAGCAGCAGGACGTCGACGTCGCCGGCCGCCTCGACCGCCCGTCCGGAGGTCGCGATCACGTTGGCCTGGACCATGCGGTCCATGCCGGCGATCCCGATCGCCGACAGCAATCCGCCGATCGTCGTCGGAATGAGGCAAACGAGCAGCGCTGCCAGCACCGTCACCGTGACAGGCTGGCCCTGACCGGCGGCCTTGACGGAGTAGAGCGAGAACGGCAGCAGCGTCGCGACCGCGAGCAGGAAGACGATCGTGAGCGCGGCGAGCAGGATGGAGAGCGCGATCTCGTTGGGCGTCCGCTGGCGCTTCGCCCCCTCGACCATGGCGATCATCCGGTCGAGGAACGTCTCGCCCGGCTCGGCGCTTATGCGCACGACCAGCCAATCGGAGAGTAACCGCGTGCCGCCGGTGACCGCGCTGCGGTCGCCGCCGGATTCCCGGATCACGGGTGCGCTCTCGCCGGTGATGACGCTTTCGTCCACCGAGGCGATCCCCTCGATGATCTCGCCGTCGCCAGGGATGACGTCCCCGGCCTCGACCAGCACCGCGTCGCCGGCATGGAGCATCCTCGACGGTACCGGCGCCCATCCGGCCCCGTGGCGCGGCTCGGAAAGGAACTTCGCGACCAACTCCTGGCGCGAGCGGCGCAGGGCGTCGGCCTGGGCCTTACCGCGCCCCTCGGCCATCGCTTCCGCGAAGTTCGCGAACAGCACGGTGAACCAGAGCCACACGGAGACCGCGAAGGTGAAACCGGCGGGCGCTTCGCCGTGACCGCGCAGCGCCTGCACCCAGAGACCAGTCGTGAGGACGCTGACGACCTCCGTGACGAACATCACCGGGTTGCGCACCATATGGCGGGGGTCGAGCTTCTTGAAGGATTCCGCGATCGCCCGCCGCACGATGGCGGGCTCGACGAGCTTCAGGGCTTGGACTCGGCTTGGCATCGTGGGCCTCCTTATCGCGCCATCGCGAGCATCTGCAGGTGCTCGACGATGGGTCCAAGGGCGAGCGCCGGGAGGAACGTCAGGGCGGCGACGAGGAGCACCGTTCCGACGAGCAGCACGACGAACAGCGGCGTGTGCGTGGCCAGCGTGCCCGCGCCGGCCGGCGTGAGCTTCTTGGCGGCCAGCGAGCCGGCGATCGCCAGGATCGGGATCTTGGTCCAGAAGCGGCCGAAGAACATCGCCAGACCGAGGGTAAAGTTGTAGAACGGCGTGTTCGCGGAGAGTCCCGCGAACGCCGAGCCGTTGTTGTTGGAGGCCGAGGAGAACGCGTAGAGGATCTCGGAGAAACCGTGGGCCCCCGGGTTGAGCGTCCCTGCGCGGCCGGCCGCCGTGGCGACGGCGAGCGCCGTGCCCAGCAGGACGACGGCCGGCGGCACGAGGATGACGAGCGAGGCCATCTTCATCTCGAACGAGCCGATCTTCTTGCCGAGGTACTCGGGCGTCCGTCCCACCATCAGGCCGGCGATGAACACCGCCACGATGACGAACGCCAGCATCCCGTACAGCCCGGAGCCGACGCCGCCGAAGACGACCTCGCCGATCTGCATGAGCGCCATCGGGACGAGCCCGCCGAGCGGCGTGAACGAGTCGTGCATCGCGTTCACCGAGCCGTTCGACGCCGCCGTCGTAGCGGTCGCCCAGAGCGCCGAGGCGACCGGCCCGAAGCGCACCTCCTTGCCTTCCATGTTGCCGCCGGCCTGCGAGGCGG
This sequence comes from uncultured Acidobacteriota bacterium, assembly GCA_963727205.1. Taxonomy (GTDB): domain Bacteria; phylum Acidobacteriota; class Thermoanaerobaculia; order Thermoanaerobaculales; family Thermoanaerobaculaceae; genus RBG-13-68-16. The sequence goes on from CAVSFQ010000049.1 coordinate 29,905, forward strand.
ACGCGTGCTGGTCCACGCCGAGCTTGGCCAGCAGCGGGTTGCCCCTCTGTTCGCTGGAGATGTCGAAAACCGCGAAGCCGACAAGGATCACGACCATCGCGGCGAGGATCGCCCACCCCTGGCGGCGGTCGCGCACCATCTCGCCGAACGTCAGGCACAAGCGCCCCCGAGATGAGAAGGATGGCGACGACCTCGAGGAAGTTCGAAAGCGGCGTCGGGTTCTCGAACGGATGCGCCGAGTTGACGTTGAAGAACCCGCCTCCGTTCGTGCCGAGCTGCTTGATCGCGATCTGCGACGCGGCCGGACCGAGCGCCAACGTCTGCTCGGCCACGGTGACGTTCTCGGTGACCGGATTGTCCTGTGCGTCCTTGACCTGGGCGCCCGAGGCGTCGAGCTTCGGCTCGTTCACCACCACCGGCTGGATAAGCGCCACCTTCTTGTACGGCGCCAGGGTCTGCACCACGCCTTGCGACACCAGCGCGAGCGCGAGGACGAGCGAGAGCGGCAGCAGGATGTAGAGCGTGCCGCGGACGGTGTCCACCCAGAAGTTGCCGACCGTGGAGGTGGTTCGCCGCGCGAACCCGCGGATCAGGGCCATCAGCACCGCCATCCCCGACGCCGCGGAGAGGAAGTTCTGCACCGCGAGGCCGAACATCTGGGTGAGGTAGCTCATCGTCTGCTCGCCCGAGTAGCTCTGCCAGTTGGTGTTGGTCACGAACGAGATCGCCGTGTTGAACGAGAGGTCGGGGGCGACCCCCGGAAGGTGGGCGGGGTCCGCGGGGAGCACGCCCTGCGACCGCTGCAGCGTGTAAAGAAGGAGGAAGCCCACGAAGTTGAACAGCAGCATGGCGACGGCGTACCGCTTCCAATCCATCTCGTCGTCGGCTTTCACCCCCGCGATGCGGTACAGGAAGCGCTCGACGGGCCCGAGCGCGCGGCCGAGCAGCATGGGCCGACCCTCGTAGACCCGGGCCATGTAGATCCCAAGCGGCTTGGCCAACGCCAGGAGCACCCCCACGAAGAGCACGAGCTGAACTGCGCCTGCGCGCGGTCATCCGAGTTCCTCCGGTTTCAGCAGGGCGACCAGCAGGTAGAGCACGAGCCCCACCGCGATCAGCCCGGCGATGACGTAGAGCCAGTTCATGACGTCCTCCCGCCGCCGAGGCGGCCCACCGCCTTCACCATCCAAAGCGTTACGCCAAACAGCACGATCACCAGAACCAACGATCGCGATGTCCACGTCGCACCTCCAACGCCCGCATTCGAGCACCGGCGAAATCAAGAGCGCATAAGCGTGGACCGGGCTCATATCAAGGAAAGGTCAAGACCAAAACGCCGGTCGAAGGCCTCAAAGGTACTTGCCGACCTCGATCAGCGCGGCGTTCTCGTGGGAGTCGCCGTTCTTGACCGAGTAGCCCCCGTAGATGACCCACGGTCCGATCGTCCAGGCGAAGCCCGGGGTGAAGTAACCGAGCCCGTTTCGCCCGGAGTACCAGTCGGCCTGAAAGACGAGCGTCGTGCTGAGGTGTTGCTCGAAGCCGGCCAGAACGCCCTTCGCGACCCCGATGCCGGCGTATCCGGATGTCGCATACCAGACGCCGGCCGTGATCCTCGTGCCGTCGACCGGTGTCCATGCGGCGTGGGTATAGACGTGCCCTGAAGGCGAGCCGTCCACACTGCCCCGCAGGAAGAACAGCCCGTTGATCCCCGCGGTCAAAGACCATTGCCGGGTGTGGAGAGGTTGCCACTTGAGGGCCAACGTTGCGTTCGGGGCTGACCGGCCCTCCGCCGCCAGGCCGCCGAGGTTGACGCCCGCCTCGACCGCGCTTCCGAGTCCGGCCACGGCCCGGAGCGCGAAGAACGTGTCCTCTCCCCGGCCCGGACGCCAGAGGTTGTCCTCCTCGAGGTAGAGCTTGCCGGCCGGCAACACATCTGCGGAAGGCACGTTGAAGAGCGTCTGCTGGGCGGCGGCAGGAGCGATGAACGCGCAGCCGCTCAGCACGACGCCGGTCAGCAGCACCGCAATCCCGCGCGTTCTTCCCTCTGTGACGCCCCGACCTCTCTTGCTCATTTCTTCCCTGATCGGCATCGCATCCCCCTTGACAGCCGAGGCGATTTGGCCACCTCGCGCGTCAAGACCGCATAAGCCGAAGGGCCGGCGAGATCAAGGAATCCTCAACGGGATCGGAACGGCACAAAGGCTCGGGGCTCGAGCGCATGGGTGGTAGTCTCGTCGCCAGCGATGAGCACCCCGGACGCCACCTCCGCCTCCGACCACGGCGACGCCCCCAAGATCACCTCCCGCCGGGACCTGGCGCGGCTCGCGTTGGGGGCCTTGGGCGTCGTGTACGGCGACATCGGGACGTCGCCGCTGTACGCGATTCGCGAGTGCTTCAACCCGGTCCACGGCATCGAGTCCAACCTCGCGAACACTCTCGGCATCCTGTCCCTCGTGTTCTGGGCGCTCACCCTGGTCGTCGTGGTCAAGTACCTGACGTTCGTGATGCGGGCCGACAACCACGGCGACGGCGGCATCCTGGCGCTCCTGGCGCTGGTGATGCCGAAACAGAACGGCGGTCGGGCACGGCGCGGGCGGCTCGCCCTGATCCTGCTGGGGTTGGTCGGCGCGGCCCTGCTCTGGGCCGACGGCATGATCACGCCCGCCATCACGGTGCTCGGGGCGATCGAGGGCCTCGAGGTCGCCACGCCGATCTTCCGGCCGTTCGTGGTCCCGATCGCGCTCGTCATCCTGGTCGGACTTTTCGTCGTCCAAAAGCGCGGCACGGCGCGGATCGGCGCGATGTTCGGCCCGGTCATGCTGATCTGGTTCGTGGTGATCGGCGCGCTGGGCGTCCCCTGGATCATGCGCGAGCCGCGGGTGCTCGAGGCGGTGAACCCGGTTTGGGCGGTGCGGTTCATGAGCCAGTACCACTGGCACGGAGTCCTGATCCTGGGGGCGGTCGTCCTGTGCATCACGGGGGTCGAGGCGCTCTACGCCGACATGGGCCACTTCGGGGTTCGACCGATCCGGACCGCCTGGTACGTGGCGGTCTTCCCGGCCCTCCTGCTCAACTACTTCGGGCAGGGGGCGCTGCTGCTGCGGGAAGGACCGGCGGCGGACGCCAACCCGTTCTACCTGCTCGCACCGTCCGTGCTGGTCTATCCGCTGGTCCTGCTCGCCACGGCGGCGGCGATCATCGCGTCGCAGGCGCTGATCTCGGGCGCCTTCTCGCTCGCCCAGCAGGCCGTCCAGCTCGGCTATTCGCCGCGCCTCACCATCGTCCATACGTCCGACAAGGCGCGCGGGCAGATCTACGTGCCGGAGGTCAACGCCGGGCTGATGGTCGCGTGCTGCGGCCTCGTCCTCGCGTTCCAGCAGTCCACCAACCTGGCGGCCGCGTACGGGATCGCGGTCGTGGGCACGATGGCCACGACCTCGGTGCTCCTCTACGCCGTCGCCCGCGAGCGCTGGGGGTGGGGCCGCTTGCCCGCCGGCCTCGTGATCGGCCTTTTCCTCCTCGTCGATCTGACGTTCCTTTCGGCCAACATCACGAAGATCCGGTCCGGGGGTTGGTTCCCGCTGGCTGTCGGCGCCATCATTTTCACCGTGATGACGACGTGGAAGCGAGGCCGGGCGGAGCTGGCGGCCAAGCTCGCCGCCGAGTCGCTGCCGCTCGACCTCTTCCTGAAGGATCTGGAGGAGCACAGCCCGCACCGCGTCTATGGCACGGCCGTGTTCATGACCTCGAACGCAGGCGTCGCCCCGATGGTTCTCTTGCACAGCTACAAACACAACAAGGTGCTGCACGAGAAGGTCATCCTGCTCTCGGTGCGGACCGAGGCCGTGCCGTTCGTCCCCGCCGCGCAGCGCCTGGAGATCCGCGACGTCGGATCCGGCTTCTACCAACTCCTCGGACGCTTCGGGTTCATGGAGACGCCGAACGTCCCGAACCTGTTGCGCCAGGCGGGGTCGGCCGGCCTCCAGGTCAACCCGGCCGGCGCCAGCTTCTTCCTCGGCCGCGAGACGCTCCTGACGACCGGGCCGGCGCGCATGTGGCGGTGGCGCAAGGCGCTGTTCTCGTTCCTCTCGCGCAACGCCCGCTCGGCGACGGCGTTCTTCGGCATCCCGCCGAACCGGGTACTGGAACTGGGGACACAGATCGAGCTGTAGGACGAACGCGTGCCGGCCGCAGCCGGCGGGCCTATCGCCCGGAGAGATGGCGCCGCACCCGATGCGTGGCCCCAACCGGCTGGGTGATGATCTTCTTGATCACCACGTTGTCGACGTAGGCGCCTTCCTTCTGCGTCGTGGCGTCGGACAGGAACACGAACGCGAAGTACACCTTCGGCTGGCCGAGGACCGGCGTGCCATCGCTCATGGTCATGTCCGACATCTTGACCGTGACGTGTTCCCATCCCGAGGTCGCGCCGGACGTGCGGTAGCCGTAGTAGTGCTGGCCGTCGAGCGACCACATCCAATCCACCGTATCAGGTGGGTCGTCCGGGGTGCCACCGTCGTCGATGTCGGTCCACAGGTCGAAATCCCAGGTGCCGTCAGTCGCGCCCGTGAGGTCGAACGGGCCGGAGACCAGGAACGTCCCCTCGCCGGCCGCGTACAGCGTGCACGCCGGCTGCGGCGCCGAGCCGCCCCCCGCGCACCAGGCGGCGCCGTTGCCGTCCTTCGCCTTGCAGCTCACTGTCCCCCAAGCGGTTGCGCTGGCGCCCGTCGCGTTGCCGAGCTTCCACTTCGACAGGTCGCCCTCGAAGTCGTCGGAGAAGATCGTGATCCCGGCGTTCGCGGCCCCGACGCTGAACGCCCAGGTCCCCGACGCGGGCGCGAGGATCTGACCGCAGGCGTTCCTCGCCGCCACCCGCCAGAAGTACGAGGCGTTGGCGGTCACGGTGACCTGGAGGCTCGTGGCCGTCTGGTTGCCGAGCAGCGGAGGGTTGCCGGCGTCCGTTCCGAAGTACACGTCGTAGGACGTCGCTCCGGCGGCAGGGTCCCAGCTCAGGGCCACCGAGGTCGTCCCGCCGAGGTTGGCGCCGTTGGCGGGGGACGCGAGGCTGAACGCCGCGGGGATGCAACCCTGTTGCATCGCGACGTGGAAGGAGATGGTGTCTCCTGCCGTTCCGATGTTCGAGATCGAGAGGCCGCCCGGGAGTCCGCTGGTGAGGAAGGGCGGCGGGTCGGTGGAGTCGTCGATCGCCGTCCGGTTGACCATGGGGTTGGCGGAGAAGTTGGCGTGGTTAATGTCGCCGTCGTCCGTCAACGTTCCGCCGGGGCGGTAGACGTAGACCTCGTCCGGCGGGCCGCACCGGTCCCCTAACCCGTCGGCCGCCGTGTCGATCCGGTAGACGAGCAGCCCCGAGCCCGGCACCGTGGTGTCGAACACCTTGGGCTTGCGGTACTCGATGACGAAGTATTGGCTCGTGGAGTTCGGCGAGGCGATCTTGTAGCAGTTGTCGGTCGCCGAGGTGAGGGGGTTGAGCGTGTAGTCGCCCGTCTGGGTGATCGCCGGGATCGTGGCGATGAAACCGAGGTAGCGCCACTTCAGATAGGCGGTCGTGTGCTGGGGCGGGTCCTTGTCCTCGGCCATGAGGTCCCAGCGGCCAACGGGCACGAGGGTGTTGGGGTTGGTGCAGTTGGAATAATGATAGAGGTCGGGCGCGCCGAGGGTGTGCGTCATCTCGTGACAGAGCACGCCCACCTCGACGTTGCCGTTGAGCTGCAGGTTGTAGTCGCCGAGCTGCTTGCCGTTGACCCGCGCCGGGTAGTGCGTGTCGTCGATCGCCCAGCGGTGCGGCCAGAGCAGGTTGCTCCAGTCGCCGCTGCTCGCCGCCCCGCTCACGACGAACACGACGCTGTCGATGTAGCCGTCGCGGTTGGTGTCCAAGTCGAGCGCCGCCGGCACCTGCGAGGCGATCGAGGCGACCGCCGCCTGCAACAGCGTCCACTCGCGGCCGTTGCGCTCGTTGTCCTGGTAACCGTCCGGGTTGGTCGTCGCGTTGTAGGGCTTGTAGTACGAGCGGTTGTGCGCATCCCGGAACGCCGCCACCGTGGTCCCGGAAGGCGCCGGGTAGAACGTGCTCGAAACCGTAAGTTGGCTGTACGACGTCTCGAGGAAGTAATTCTCCATCGACGAGGGACCCGAGTTGAACCACGCCTGGTAGGTGTCGGCGGGCCAGAACGACGGCGCCGTCTCGTCGGCGAAGCTGATGAACACGACGAGGTTGTTAACCGTGGAGAACGCCGGAGCGTTCGACACGCCCATCGTGCGCACCTGGGCGTGGCGCCGCGCGATCGGGAACAACTCGTCCGGCGAGGGCAGCGTGCGCGGGTCGGGCATCAGGCCCGGCGTCAGGCCGGCGGCGGCGGGGTCGTCCTTGCCGGCGACGAACCCGGTCGGCTGCAGCCGTCCGTCGATCTTCATCGCGTAGACGAGATACCCGGTGTCGGGGTCGCGCACCACGGTAAAGCCGTTGGCGTCGTGCAGGCGGTTGTAGTACTCGTCGCCGGTCGCGAACAGGTGCACCACGGTGCCATCAGGCTGGGTCAGCGTCTGTGGCACGTTGCGCAGCGGTGCAGCCACCGCCGCAGCCGCCGCCAGCACGACGACCGCGATCGCCATGAACATCCCATTTCTATTGATCGAACGCGCCATGGGCATGATTCCCCCTCAAGGTGCCGTCTCAGTTACCGGAGCCGCGCCGGAAAGAGTAAGCCACCAGCGGCCGATTGCCAAGCGTCCGGGCCGCTACATCCCGTAGTACAGCTCGATCTCGTACGGGTGTGGGCGGTTGCGGACCTCGCGGTCCTCCCACCGCTTGCGGGCGATCCAGCGCTCGATCAAGTCGGCGGAGAAGACGCCCCCCTCGAGTAGGAACGCCTGGTCGCTCTCGAGGGCGTTCATCGCTTCGTCGAGCGAGGTGGGCAGCGCCTTGATGCCGGCGCGCCGCTCGGCCGGCAAGGCGAAGATGTCCTCGTCCACCGGGCCGAAGCCGAGCGCCGTCGGGTCGAGGTCCCGCCGGATCCCGTCGATCCCGGCCATGAGCTGGGCGGCGATCGCGAGGTACGGGTTACAGGTGGCGTCAGGAGGCCGGAATTCGAAGCGCGCGCTCTCGGGGCGGTTCGCGTACTTCGGGATGCGGATCGCGGCCGAGCGGTTCCCGAGCGAGAACACCGCCGAGACCGGCGCCTCGTAGCCCGGGATCAGACGGCGGTACGAGTTGGTCGAGGGGTTCGTGAACGCCATCACCGCGCCGCCGTGGAGCAGCACGCCCGCGACGAACGAGCGGCCTGCGGCGGAGAGCGTGCCGTAGCCGTCGGCGTCGTAGAACAGGTTGACTCCGCCCTTCCACAGTTGCTGGTGGAAGTGCAGCCCCGACCCCGCCTCGCCGTACAGCGGCTTCGGCATGAACGTCGCGGTCATCCCCATCGCCGCCGCGGTCATGCGCGTGACGTACTTCACCAGCATCGTCGTGTCCGCGGCGACCAACGCCGGCATGAAGCGGGTCTCGATCTCGCACTGGCCCGGGCCGCCGACCTCGTGGTGGTGGTACTTGACCTCCACCCCCATACCCTGGAGGTTCATGGTGATGCGGGTGCGGGCGTTGTGCAGGTGGTCCTGCGGGGGGATCGCGTGGTAGCCGCCGTGGCGCGGGATGTTGTAGCCGCTGCCGAGCTTCGGGGAACACCAGTCCGCTTCCGCCGACTCGACGCGGTAGGAAGCCACGTTCATGCCGTTCTCGTACGCGACGCCGTCGAACAGGTAGAACTCGAACTCGGGCCCCCACCGGCTCCAGTCGGCGATGCCGCTCGCCCGCAGATGTTGCTCGGCGTTCCGGGCGATGTTGCGCGGGTCGTAGGGGAAGAGCTGGCGGGTGTCCGCTTCGAGCGTCGTGCAGACGAACGAAATGGTCGGCACCTCCCAGAACGGGTCGAGGAAGCCGGTGGCGAGGTCCGGGACCATCACCATGTCGCCCGCGCTCACCGTCTTGAACCCGACGCTCGAGCCGTCGAACCCGACCCCCTTGTCCATCGTGCCCGGGCTGAAACGCGCCGCCGGGATCGTGACGTGGTGCCAGCGCCCCCACAGGTCGCAGAACTTCAGGTCCACCATCTCGATCCCGCGCTCGCGGACGAACGCCTGCGCCGACTCGAAATCCTTGAACATGTCGCTGCCCTCCGGGCGCCGCCGCTCCCGCCTCCCCGGCCCCGCGGCGCGAACACCCGGCAGGCCGCCGGGTGCGATCGCGAGCATTGTACTCGACCTTCACAAGCGGCGAGGCAGGGCTCCGGGGTCCGGGGGCCGGCAAAAAACTGAGGCCGGGCGGCGGAAAGAGGTGGTTCGTGCACAGCGGTCCATGGTCCGAGCCGGCCGTGCGGCCTCGAGCCCCTCCCTCGAAGACAAAGAAGCGCGCCCGGCGGGCGCGCCCCACATTAGAACCAACGACGCCGACAGGCAGTGCCTCCAAGCTTGGGGCGTGTAGCCGCGCCGCCGAGAGTGGGCCAGCCGCAAGGCGCCCGAGGCGGACGCGGCGGAGCGTAGCCGGAGGCTACGTGAGCACGCGAGCCGCCGAAGGGCAACGCCGCGGATGGTCCGCTATCGGCAGCGCACCTACCGGTAGGCGAAGAGCATCGCGTAGATGATCCACAGCACGATCGAGAACCCCGTAATCAGCGCCGCCCACCCGAACAACCGCACCGCCCTGATCACGACCGGCTGGTACGGCTCCCCCAGGTGCTCCTCGAGCGTGCCGGACGCGACGAGCTTCTCGTACTCCGCCGGCTTGTCGCGCTTGAGCTCGTCCACGGGCATGCGGCCGGTGAACACGACGATGTCCATCGGGAACTTCTCCGGGCGCAGGTGGGTGTTGAAGAAGTGCACCGTGAAGATAAACCCCACCGCGAGCAGCGCCTCGTCGCTGTGGATGATCGTGGCGATGTTGATCAGCCACCCAGGGAGGAGCCGCGTGAACAGCTCGGGGAACCAGAGCATGAGGCCGGTCGAGCCGATCACGAAGACGCCCCAGAACACCGCGAAGTAGTCGAACTTCTCCCAGTACGTCCAGCGCCCGTAATCGGGGCGCGGCCCAAAACCGAGGAACCACTTGATCGACCGCCATGCGTCCCTGCCGTCCTTGAGCGTCGGCAGCATGGTGTCGGGACCGGTCAGCATCCGCTTCCACGACAGGCCCTCACGCTTTTTCCGACGTGTCAGGTCGGTCAGGTGCGTCACGAAGATGCCGACCATCAGGATCGCCGCGGCGCGGTGGATGTACCCCGTCGTCTCGAACCCGCCCAGGATGTGCGACAGGGTCGAGGCCCACGCCGTGTACGAGAACTTCAGCGTCAGCCCCGTGGTCGCGAGCGTCAGGAAGCTCACGATCATCGCGATGTGCAGCGCCCGGTTGAGCCGCGAGAAGCGGACGTACTGCATCGCCTTGGGGTCTTCCGCCACCGCGTCGCGCCGGTGCTGGCGGCGCATCTGCACCGCCCGCGGCAACCAGAGCAACGTGTGCAGGCCCCCGATGACGAAGGTGCCGATCAGCAGGCCGGTCATCCCCCAGAACGTCCAGAACAGCAACGGGTACTTGGCGGGGTCGTGGTGCGTGGCGTGGGTGAGGTACCCCGCGAACCGCCTCGTCGCCCCCGGGTGGCACTTCTGGCAGGTGGCTACCACGTGCTCGCGCGACAGGTGCGAGCGCGGGTCGGACGGCGGCAGGATGTCGTGGGCGCCGTGGCAGTCGTAGCACTTGGCGGTCTTGCCGTAGCCGAGCTGCGAGACCTTGCCGTGGTAGGTCGCGAAGTACGACTTCGTCACCTCTGCGTGGCACTTGCCGCAGGTGTTGATGATCCCCAGTTCGAACCCGAGCGTGTCCGTCCTGCGGATCGAGTGGGCCGTGTGGCAGCTGTTGCACACCGGCAGCGGCTTGGTCGAGTGCGAGACCTTGACCGAATGGATGCTCTGCTCGAACTGGCGCTCGACACCGTAGTGGCAGTGGCCGCACGTCGTCGGCAGGTTGCGGGGGTTCACGGTCGAGGCCGGGTCGGCGGCCGGCAGGATCGAGTGGGCCGTGTGGCAGCTGGTGCACATCGCGGTCACCAGCAACCCGCTCTGCACCAGGCCCTGGCCGTGGATGCTCTCGGAGTAGTGCCCCGGGATGTTGTGCTCGGTGCCCTTGTAACGCACGGCAGCCTTCTCGCCCTCCCGGTGGCACCCGCCGCACAGGTCCGGCACGTTGCGGGAGAAGGTCGGCGAAACCGGGTCCTTGTGTCCCTTGATGCCGTGCGTTCCGTGGCAGTCGCGGCAGGCGGGGGCGTTGGAGTCGCCCTTGGCGTGGAGCTGACCGTGGATGCTCTTGCCGTACTGCGTGACGGTCTCGGCGTGGCACGCGGCGCAGTCCACCTTGTGGGTGATCGAGGCGCACGGCCGGGTGAGGGACGGCCGCACTTCGCTGTGGCACTGGCTGCACGCCCGGCTCGCGTGGATCGACTGCGCGAGTTCGGTGGCGTCGACGTACAGCGAGCGCCCGTCGGAGGACGCCTTGATCCCCGGCCGCTCGTGGCAGGAGAGGCAGTCCTTGTCCGCCATCCCCTGCTCGTAGAATACCTTACGGATCTTGTGCGGCTGGTGGCAATCGGGGCAGGCCGGGAGGGTGTTCGGCGCCTTCTCCCACAGTTCCCCGCGGATGATCTTGCGGTGCACCTGCTCGATCGCGCTGTGGCACTTCGCGCAGGTCGCGGCGATGTTCTTGCGCGCGATCGAGGAGCGCGGGTCGGTGTGCGGCAGGACCAGGTGCGAGGTGTGGCACGACACGCAGCTCGGCGCGACCGTCAGGCCCTTCTTGAGCAGCGCCTGCCCGTGGATCGATTCGGAGTAGTTCTCGAAGATGTTGGACTCGGGAATGTTGAACTCGAGGCTGACGGGCGAGCCCTCGTGGTGGCACTTGCCACACAGGAACGGGATCCTGATCGGGGCCACCGGCGAGCGCGGGTCGCGCACCGGCACGATGTAGTGGGGAATGCCATGGCAGTCCGGGCACTTGGGGGCGACCGCCTTACCCCGCGCCTCGGCGCGGCCGTGCATGCTCGCGGCGTTGTCCGCGACCTCTTTCTCGTGACACGGGGTGCACGTGGGCGGCTTCAGGGTCTCGGCGTGCGGGAAGTCCGACCCCTTGAGGTCGGCGTGGCAGCCGATGCAGGCCACCTTGCCGTGCACCGCGCCGGCGAACTTCTTCTCGTCCACGAACAGCGAGACGGTCCTGCCATCGCGCTTCTTGCTGAGGTCCTTGTCCTCGTGGCAGGTGAGACAGTCGCTGTTCTCCTGTGCGGTCGCCCGTCCGGGGGCGGCGGCCAGCGCCAGCCCCGCCAGCAGGCACGCCCCCGCAAAACGGATACGCGGCGCTCGCGCCAGGCGCAACGACGCCATACGCAGAAGCCAGTTGGATGCAGAAATCCCCGACATACCCCCCCAAACTGCAACGGGAGGGTAAGGATTTGTCGCAGATATGTCAAGACCACTAACTTGGTTTTCACGGCGGCCGACCGGGCTCGGACGGGCCGCGTCCAAGCCTACCGATCGCCCTGGCCCAGCACCGTGCAGCGGTCCGACCCGCGCGAGCTACTTGATGAAATACCCCGTCACCCGCCAGGCGCCGTTGCCCTCGAGCACCGCCGTGACGGTCTCCACCGCCTGCGCCTTGTGCTCGAACGCCGTCTTGAACTGAATCACGACGTACTGGCCGTCGGGTGCACCCGGCAGGCTCGACACCGCCTTGGCGGCCGCGAGTTCGCGGGACACCAGCTCCCCGAACGGGCCCCGGGCGCTTGCGGCCATGCGCCCCCAATCCGCCTTGGTGACCGAGTTCCTGAACATTGTGGCCGCAGCGTCCCAACTCGGGCCGTACTGGCCCGCATCGACCAGCGCCAGCCACGACTTCGCGGCCGCGACCGCCTTCGCCTCGGGCCCGTCCGCAGCCCCCACGAACGTCGTCATCAGGAGCAACGCCAGCGCCCCGCACGCCACCACCCTCGCCCTCGCTCGCATGCCACACCTCCGGTGCTTCACGATAGCTCAATCCGCCGCTCCCGGCGTCGTCAACGGCCAGCTCCCTCTGGCGGATGATTCTTCCTTTACTGCCTGAACTCTCTCTTGCCGGTCCCGCGGGTGGCGTTGCGGTTTCCTTTCACTGGCGTGAGGCCTCCTCTTTTGCCCCGCGGGCTGCGGCCGTGTCGCTCGGGCGGCGCATCGAGCGCCGCCCTCGGACGCGCCTGCGCGTGCGACCGAGCAGGCCAGAGCGGCGGCCGGAGCCTCGCCGTTCCCCTCCCTCGCATGAAGCGCTCGGTCGGGGCCGGCGTATCCACCCGCCGCTCTGGCCGCTCGGGACCCGCACGCTCCGGCGAAATCGGCCTCCGCCCGCTGGGCGGTCTTGGCCCCCACCCTCCCCTTCTGGGACGCTCTGCTGATTACATTCGGCTTCGTCACGACTCTCGGCCTGCAGCAGGACCTCCGAGTAGTGGGCGGGGGGGGTCGGCAGTCCGCCGGTGCCGCGGGTGGCCATCTTGCTCCTGCGCCCGCGGGTCCCGGACGGGCGAGCCGCGCCGGGGTGTCGATGGCTCCGACCGAGGGTCTCATGCGAGGGAGGAGAACAGCGAGGGGCCCCGGCGCGGATCGCCCTGTCCGGTCGCGGGCACAGGAGCATGCGGGCTCGGGCGCGGGGGCGCCCGGGCCCGCATCCGGCCACCCGCGGGACCGGCAAGCAAGACTCCACGCAGTGAAGAGAAATCTTCAAAGAGAGATAGGCTGGCCTGGACATTTGAACTTCCATCCCCGGCGGCGGCGGGCCGCGACGGGCGTTCTCAAGTAGAATCGACGGAGCGCGCACCGCCGCTGCAACGTTGCCTCGATCCTGCGGGCGCCGGGAGGTCGCGATGGCCCACGATCACGACGACAGCGACACCGAAGACCCCAAGGGTGTCAGCCGGCGAGGGTTCTTCACCGCCGTGGGGGCAGGCGCCATCGGGGCGGCGACGCTCGCGAAGGCGCAGCCCGGCGGGGCCACGCCCGCCGCCCCGAGCGACGATCCAACCAAGGTCACGCTCCTGGTCAACGGCCGGCGGCGCCGCCTGCTGGTCGAGCCGCGCTGGACGCTGCTGTTCGTCCTGCGCGAGAAGCTCGGCCTGACCGGGACGAAGGTGGGGTGCGAGCTCGGCGAGTGCGGCGCCTGCACGGTCCTCATCGACGGCACCCCGCGGTACGCGTGCATGACGCTCGCGCTCGAGGCCGTCGGCCACGAGATCACGACCCTGGAGGGGCTCATGCGCGGCGAGGAGCTGGGGCCGGTCCAGCAGGCGTTCCTCGTCGAGGACGGCCTGCAGTGCGGCTACTGCACGCCGGGCCAGGTGATGGCGGCAGAGGGGCTGCTTCGCGCCAACCCCGCGCCGACCCTCGACCAGATCCGCCTCGGCATGAGCGGCAACCTCTGCCGTTGCGGCGCCTACGCGCACATCTTCAAAGCGGTGGAGAAGGCCGCCGAGCTGAAGAAAGCCGCGGGGAGGTGAGCCGTGAAGACACCCGAGCTCTACTTCGTTGACGGCGCCGTACCCGAGACGCCGGCTCCCGATCGGCAGCCAGGGCCATGGGGCAAAACCCGCGTCGTCGGTAAGCCCCTGGCGCGGATCGACGCCTATGAGCGCCTGAGCGGCGCGGCCGTCTACCCCTCCGACCTCGTCCTCCCGGACATGCTCTACGGGGCGATCCTGCGCTGCCCGCACGCCCACGCGAAAGTCACCAGGGTGGACGCCGGCGCCGCGGCGAAGATGCCCGGCGTACGCGCCGTGATCACCGGCGCCACCCCCGCGGCCGACCTGCGCTGGTACTACAGCCGCACCGTGTTCACCAAGCTGTTCGACCCCCTCTGCCGCTTCGCGGGCGAGGCGGTCGCCGCGGTCGCCGCCGAGACGCCGCAGCAGGCGTGGGACGCGGCGCGCGCCATCGCCGTCGAGTACGAGGTGCTCCCCTTCGTGGTGGACGAGCACAAGGCGCTGGCACCCGGGGCCGCCGCGGTGCAGGGCGACGGCAACCGCGTCGGCGAGCCCGAGACGTACAGCCGCGGCGACGTCGCCCGCGGGTTCGCCGAGGCCGACACCGTGCTCGAGGCGACCTACTCCACCTCCGCCGAGATCCATACGCCGATGGAGCTGCACGGCTGCGTCGCGAGCTGGGACGGCCCCCGCCTCACGATCTGGGAGTCCACCCAGGGCGTCTACCCGGTGCAGCAACGGGTGGCGATGCTGCTCGGAATGCCGCTCGCCAACGTGCGGGTGATCGGCCGCTACATGGGCGGCGGCTTCGGGTCCAAGCTCCAGGCCGACAAGTACGACCTCGCCGCGGCCGTGCTCGCCAAGCTCGCCGCCCGCCCCGTCAAGCTCTTCCTCACGCGCGAGGAGACGTTCGTGTGCGTCGGCAACCGACCTCCATCGACGATGCGTTTGAAAGCGGGGGTCAAGAAGGACGGCACGCTCACGGCGTTCGAGATGACCGTTCTCGGCACCGGCGGCGCCTACCCGGCGGGCGGGACGTCGCTCGTGGACTGGCTCGTTCGCGACCTCTACCTCTGCCCCAACGTCCGCACCGAGATGACCGACGTCTTCATCAACGGCGGCCCGTCGCGCGCGTTCCGGGCCCCCGGGCACCCGCAGGGCGCGTGGGCGCTCGAGCAGATGATGGACGCCCTCGCCGCGGCGATCGGGATGGACCCGGTCGAGTTGCGCCGCAAGAACATCCCCGAGGTTTCTCAGGCGCGCGGCAACCAGCCATACACGACGACCGGCCTCGACCGCTGCCTGGCCGAAGGCGCCGCCGCGTTCGGGTGGCGGGAGGCGCGCCGGCAACCGAAGGGGGACGGGGCCGTCAAGCGCGGCGTCGGGATGGCGGCGGGCCTTTGGATCGCGGGCGGCGGCGGCCCACCCTCCACGATCGTGGTCAAGCTCTTCGCCGACGGCAGCGCGAACCTCAACATGGGCGCGTCCGACCTCGGCACCGGCACCAAGACCGTGATGGCGATGGTGGTGTCCGAGGAGCTGGGCGTGCCGCTCGAGAAGATCCAGATCGAGAACGCCGATACCGGCACCACCCAGTACGCGACCGCCTCCGGCGGGAGCAAGACGGTGCCCACCGAGGCGCCCGCCGTGCGCGCCGCGGCGCTCGCCGTCAAACTCCAGCTCTTCGAGATCGCGGGCGCCGAACTCAAGGTCGGACCCGGCGACCTCAGCATCGCAGGGGACGAGGTCGTCTCGGCGAGCGACCCGAAGGTGCGGCGCAAGATCGCGGAGCTGGAAGGAGTGCAGCGGCGCGGCCTGCTCATCGGCATCGGGACTCGGGGCCCCAACCCCGAGGGCAAGGTCATCAACCCGTTCGTCGCGCAGTTCTGCGAGGTCGAGGTGGACACGCGAACCGGCGAAGTCCGCGTGACGAGGTTCCTTTCGGCCAACGACAGCGGCCGGGTGATGGATCGCCTTACCTACGAAGGCCAGGTGATCGGCGGGATCACGATGGGGATCGGCCTCGGGCTGACGGAGCAGCGCGTCTTCGACCGTCAGACCGGCACGATGCTGAACGCCAACTGGCACGACTACAAGATCCCGACCGCCATGGACGTCCCGGCGGAGATCGTCTCACTCCCGATCGATGTCCCCGACGACGAGGCCAACACGGCCGGCGCCAAGGGGCTCGGCGAGCCGGTCACGATCCCGACGGCCGCGGCGATCGCCAACGCGGTGTATGACGCCACCGGCGTGCGGGTCACCGACGCGCCGATCAGCCCGATGCGCCTGGCGCCGCTGCTGGCGGCGGCCCGGCGGGGGGGTGAGCGATGATCCCGGCCTTCAACTACGTTAGGCCCGCGAGCCTCGCCGAGGCCTGCGCGAAGCTCGCCTCTCCGGGGACGCACGCCCACGCCGGGGGGACGGATCTGTTGGGCTGCCTCCGCGACGGCGTATTCGCGGCCGACACGGTCGTCAGCCTCGCGGGCATTCCGGACCTGCGGGGCGTCCGGAAGAACCTCGACGGCGGCCTGCTCATCGGGGCGATGACCACGCTCGCCGAGGTTGCGGCCGACCCGGCCGTCGCGGCAGGCTACGCGGCGCTGGCCGAGGGCGCGCTCTCGGCGGCCAGCCCGCAGCTCCGCAACCAGGGGACGCTCGGCGGCAACCTCTGCCAGCGCCCGCGCTGCTGGTACTACCGCGGCGACTTCCACTGCGCCCGCAAGGGCGGCGACAAGTGCTACGCGGTCGAGGGGGAGAATCAGTTCCACTGCGTCTTCGGCGGCAACGTGTGCTTCTACGTCCACCCCTCCGACGCCGCCCCGGCGCTGGTGGCGCTCGGCGCCACGGTGCGCGTGACGGGAAAGGACGGCAGCCGCTCCATCCCGGCGGAGAAGTTCTTCGTCGGCCCCGAGACCGATTACACGCGCGAGACGGTGCTCGCTCCCAGCGAGCTGGTCACCGAGATCGTCCTGCCGCCGCAACCGCCGGGAACCCGGAGTACGTACCGCAAGGTCCGCGCGCGCGGCGCGTGGGACTTCGCCCTCGCCGGCGCCGCGGTCGTCGCGACGGTCGCCGGCGGCCGCGTGACCCGGGCCCGCATCGTGCTCTCGGGCGCGGCGCCGGTCCCCTGGCGCGTACCGGAGGCGGAGCGCGCCGTCACGGGCCGGCGCCTCACGCCGCAGGCCGCCAGCAACGCCGCGGCGGCCGCGGTCAAGGGCGCCGAGCCGCTCGCCCAGAACGCCTACAAGGTCGAGCTGCTGCGCGGCGCCGTCGAGGAGGCGCTGCTGCGGCTCGCCTGACGGCGGCCGCGGGCGGAAACCGATGCGGCTGCTGCTGGTCGAGGACGATGCCCGGATCGCCGAGTTCCTGAGCCGTGCGCTGCTCGAGCATGGCTACGCCGTCGACCACGCACCCTCCGCCGAGGGCGCGTTGGAACTCGTCTCCGAAGGCATTCACGACGCGCTGATCGTCGACGTCGTCCTGCCGGGTATGGACGGGCTCGAGTTCATCGAGCAGTGCCGCGGGCGCGGCGTGAGCGCACCGGTGCTCATCCTCTCGGCCCGCCGTACCGTGGACGACCGCGTGCGCGGCTTGCAGCGCGGCGGCGACGACTACCTCACCAAGCCGTTCGCCTTTGCCGAGCTGCTCGCCCGGCTCGAAGCGCTGCTCCGCCGCGCGGCGCCGCAAAGCTCCGAGCCGAACCGCTTGGGGCTTGGCGACCTCTCGATCGACCTGCTCCGCCACGAGGCGCGGCGTGGGGCGCGCCTGCTGGCGTTGTCGCAGCGTGAGTTCACCCTGCTCGAGTACCTGTGCCGCAACGCGGGGCGCGTGGTCACACGCACGATGATCCTCGACCACGTCTGGCAGATGCGCTTCGACCCCGCCACGAACGTCGTCGACGTCCACATCCACCGGCTGCGCGAGAAGGTCGACCGCGAGGCCGACCACAAGCTCATTCACACGATCCGCGGCGTTGGGTATGTTCTCAAGGCTTAGAGCCCGGGTCCGCCACACGGCGGCATGGCGGCTCTCGGCCGTGGCCACCGCTGTGTTCGCCCTCGGGACCGCCGCCGTGTTCGCGGCGGCGTACCTGATGCTCGCCGCCAGTATCCAGCAGCGCGGCGACAGGTGGCTCGACGCCGAAACCGCGTCGCTGGCGGACATGGCCGCCACCGCGCCGCGGGAGGCGCTCCGACAGGAGTTCGCTCGTGAGGCTCGCGAGCTGACCAACCACCGCCTGTCGGCCCCCTCGGAGCCGGAGGACGCCAAGGAGAGTGTGGTCTTCTTCGCCCTTCTCGACCGCCGCGGAACACCCCTGCTCGTGCACGCCCCGCCCACATGGCGCGAGATCCTGCCGGCGCTCCACACGCCGCACACCCGCCCTGGACCGCCGCGGTCGGTGTCGGTCCCCGGCTGGGAGTACCCGATGCGCGTCGCCTCCCGCGCCCTCAAAGGTGGCGACGCCCTGCTCGTCGGCGAGTCGCTGCGTGGTGACCAGCAACTGCTCGACGAAACCTCCGAGAGCCTCGCGTGGATGTGGGCCGGGGTGACGGTCTGCGGTTTCGCCGTCTCGTGGTTCAGCATCCATCGCGTCCTCACCCGCGTCAACGCGATCACCGAGGTGGCGGCGGCCATCCAGCCGGACCAACTCGGGCGGCGGCTGCCGGAGGAAAGACACGGCGACGAGATCGCCCGCCTCGTCGCGACGTTCAACGTCATGCTCGACCGGATCGAGGCATCGATCACCCAGATGCGGGCGATCGGCGACTCGGTTGCCCACGATCTCCGCAGCCCTGTGACAGCGATCCGCGGCTCGCTCGAGATCGCCCTCACCACGCCCGACGACGGTCAGCTCCGCGACCGCGTCGCGTCCGCTCTCGAGGGCCTCGACCAGCTCTCGGCGATGCTCGACGCGACGCTCGACGCTACCGAGGTGGAGGCCGGCGCGCTGCGGCTCCGTCGCAAACCCGTGGATCTTCGCGCGCTCGCCGACAGCCTCGTCGAGCTCTACCTGCCCGCGGCGCAGGAACGCGGGCTCGCCCTGACGCTGCGGGCGCCCGCGCCGGTCGAGGTGCGAGGCCGACGAGGCGCTGCTCCGCCGCGCTCTCACCAACCTCCTCGACAACGCCCTCGCCCACCTTCCTGCAGGATGCAGCGTGGAGGTCTCGCTTCGCGGCGAGGCCGGGTGCGCGGTGGTCGCGGTGGCGGACGACGGTCCCGGCTTCCCGCCCGAGATCCGGGAGCAGGCATTCGACCGGCTCGTGCATGGACGTAGGTCCGCGGGCAGTGGCCTTGGGCTGGCGCTGGTGCGGGCCGCCGCGGTGGTGCACGGGGGTCGCGTCCGTCTCATCCAGCCTTCCGGCGGCGGCAGCGTCATCGAGGTCGAGATCCCCGTTACCGCGCCGGAGGGTTCCGCATCCACCTGACAGCATCGTCACCTGCCTGACACGCGCCGTTCACACCGGTTCGCCGATAATCAATAGTAATGTGTAACCCATTCCTCGCCGGCTTCGTCTTGACATCCATGGGGCGGCCCTGAATGTCTGCGCTGGAAACCCCGATGGACCCGGTCCGGTCGCTGTCGCGGACACCCCCAGGTCGTGCGGCGGCCTCCTGGCGGCGGCGCCAGGTCGTGAGCCTGGTGGGGCACGACGCCGCGGTGCCGTCGTTCCGCCTTAGGATGGCGGCGCTGCGGCCCCTGCTGGAGGCGAACGGGTTCGACACCCGCGTCGTCGCCATCGGCCGGGGGCGCGAGTGGTTCCGCGTCCTGCGCCGCACTGGCGCATGGCGCGCGAGCGACGTGTTGGTGTTCCAACAGGTCAAGTTGCTCGCCGGCGAGCGGGCGTACGTCGAGCGGCTCTGTAACCGGTGGGTACTCGACGTCGACGACGCCATCATGTTCCGCCGGCCGCGGAGGACCGGCGAGGATGCCGCAACGGCGATGTGGCGCCAGCAGCGTTTTCGCAGCATGGCCGGACGGTGCCGCCTGGTGGTCGCCGGCTCGCAATCGCTGGCGGGGATCATTGGCGATGCAGCCGGGAGCCTCGTGGTGCTCCCCACCCCTGTGAATCTCGACACGTACCCGGTAGCGCGGCTGCCGGAGAGGAACCACGTCCGCTTCGCGTGGATCGGGCTTGCGAGCAACCTCCGCTACCTGCGGGAGTTGATCCCCGTCCTCGAGCGACTGAGAACCGACGGCATGAGGTTCGAGGTCCGCGTGATTTCGGATCTCTTGCCTGACCTTCGCGGGCTACCCTGCACCCTGATCCCGTGGTCGGAGGCCATGGAGGGGGAGGCTCTTGCCGACTGTGACGTCGGTCTCGCGCCGCTCCCCGACGACCCGTGGACCAGGGGAAAGGCCGGCTACCGCTGCATCCAGTACGCGGCGGCCGGGCTGCCAACCGTGGCGTCCCCGGTCGGGGCCCAGCGCGAGGTTGTCCTCGACGGCGACACCGGCGTGTGGGCGAGCACGCCCGAGGCCTGGGGGGAGGCGCTCCGCCGGATGTGCGAGGACGTCGGCCTGCGCCGCCGGATGGGCGCCGCGGCGCGTACAGCAGCATCCCGCTACGCTCTCTCGACCTTCGGCCAAAGCTATCTCGACCACCTGCTGCACCTTTCGGCTTTGCCCGGCGGCGGCCTCAGACGCGCTGCCCATGGACAGGGTACGCCAGCCTCAGGACGAGCAATCGCCTGACAGCATTGTCATCCCCACGACATTCGCGCGTCATTGATGGCACCCAGAATGCCATCGGTGGAGAACCCGCGGAGTTCTGGTGAGGTGAAAATGCCAAGCACACGGCCGTTGGGATCCCCGGGATCGGCATCTTCGTCGACTTGGCACCCCGCAGCCACCTTCTGACCGCCCGGCGCCCTGGCCCGCACCACGGAGGCGCGGACCCCGTGTGCCATCCGCCCGGACCCTACCTGATGACAGCTTCGTCATCCACGATCCACGTTCGCTTCATCTCCACTTGCTATAAAAGTTGAACAGATGTGCGCCGGGCAAGGCGCACTGGAGGACACATGAACCGCTTGACTCGGATACTTCCCATCGTCATGTTGGCCGCGACTGGCGCGGCGCTGGGGGCCACGATGCCGTGCTCGGTGCACCCGCCCAAGAACGCAACGCAAGAGGAGCTCGCCAAGCTCGCCAAGGTGAGCCAGGCCGACGCGGAGCGCACCGCCAAGGCGGTTTTCAAGGGCTCATCTGACGTCGATGTCGCCGATTCCGAGCTGGAGGCCGAGCACGGCTGCCTGATCTGGTCGTTCGACCTCAAGGTGAAGGGCAGCGAGGGCGTCCACGAGGTGCAGATCGACGCCGGTAACGGCAAGGTCCTGTCGTCAACCCACGAGAGCCCGGCCAAAGAAGCCGCCGAGAAGAAGAACGACCAGGCAAAAACCGGAACGCCGAAGCACTGACCACGGCCGCAGAGCTGCGGGTCCACTGCGGTGGATCCGTCGCCGCTCATCCGCTGCCGGCGTCCGAGTTACCATCACGATCGTGCGAATGGTTCCCCTTCTCTGCGCCCCGATCGGAGGGCTCGTGCTGGCAGCGTGCGCGACGTATCACGCCGCGCCGCTGCCGGGACGAGACGCGCTCGCCAGCCCGGCAGCGCTCGATCTCCCGCGCCTGCGGGTCGCGGCCGCAGAGCTGCACCATCCCCTCCTCGCGCCGATCACCCTCGACCTCACGCACGGCCTCGACCCCGACCAGGCCGCGGTGCTGGCGGTGCTGCTCAACCCCCAGCTGCGCGCCGAGCGCGAGGCCCACGGCGAGGCCGAGGCCCAACTCGTCGTCGCCGGCCTCCTCCGCAACCCCGACTTCAGCTTCGAGGCCACGCACCCGGCGAGCGGAGACCCGGTGCCGCTCGTCAACACGCTCGCCGCCAGCCTTGCCTTCGACCTGCAGTCGCTGCGCACGCGCGGCGCCAAGCGCGCGGCGGCGCAGGCGGAACTCGCGCAGGTGGACCTCGGCATCGCCTGGCACGAGTGGGTGGTTGCGCAGGACGCTCGCCTGCTCACGGTGCGTCTCGCCTGGCTCCAGCGCCGCCTCGACATCGTCCGCACGGAGCTTGCCTTTCAGGAGGAGACGGAGAAGTTCCTGGAGCGAGCGGTGGCGGCCGGGGACGCGACGCTGCCGCAGCTCGGCGTCCAGCGCGCGTCGCTCGAAGCCGTCCGCCGCGAGGCCAACGGTCTCGAGCGGGCGCAATCGGAGAGCGGGAACACCCTGCTCGGCGTGCTCGGCCGTCCCGCCGGGTTGCGCCTCGATGTCGCCCCTGTACCGGCCGCCGCCGCCGACGCGCCCGTCGCCCATGCGGCCGCGCCCGACGTGGCGGCATGCATTGACCACCGGCTCGACCTCGACGCCCTGCGCCGCGGCTACGAGGCGCAGGAGGCGCGGGTGCGGTTGGCCGTGCTCGAGCAGTTCCCCGCCCTCACCATCGGCATCTCGCGGCAGCGCAACGAGAGCTCGATCCGCTTCCTCGGAGGCTTCGTCTCGCTCGCCCTGCCGATCTTCGACAGCGGCCGGGCGGGTGTCGCGCTCGCCGACGCCACCCGCACCCGCCTGCGGCACGAGTTCGACTCGCGCGCGGCGGCGGCGCGGGATGAGATCGCGGGGACCGGGGCGGTGATCGCCCTCCTCGAGCGTCAAATCCCCACCGTCCGCGCCTCGCTCGCGCCGCTCGCCTCGATCGAGGAGCGGGAGCGCGCGGCCGCGGCGCGCGGCGACGTCGACAGGCTTGCCTACCAAACCGTCCGCTCGTCGCTGCTCGACCAGCGGCTGCAGGACGCGGCGCTGTCGCAGGCGCTCGCCGAAGCCCATGTTGCGCTCGCCGCCGCATGCCCGGGAGCCGATGAGGCGGCAGCGACCAAGGGAGGTCCAGCGCAGTGATCACGATTTCGAACTGGGTAAGGAGAACCCGGCGGCTCGCATGGCTCGCCGCGGCGGTGTCTTTCGTCCTCGTGCCGGCATGCTCCGGCCCGCAGCCCTCCGAGGCGACCAAGGCGGAGCCGAGCGCGGCGGTTGGTACGGCCGAGGTGACGCGCGGCCCGGTGGAGGCGACCCTCGAGGCGTTCGGCACCGTCGAGTTCGACCCGGCCAAGCTGCGCACCGTGACGCTGCTCAAGGCGGGCCAGGTCGTGGACGTCCCGGTCGTAGCCGGCGAGGTCGTGCGGCGCGGCCAGCCGCTCCTCACCCTTGGCCCGGTGCCGCAAGACTCGCTCGAGGTGCAGCGGGCGCGCATCGACGTCGATTTTGCCGCGCGCGAGGTCGAGCGCACGCGCCGCCTCCTCGCCGAGAAGCTCGCGACGAACCAGGACGTGCAGAGCGCAGAGAAGCAGCTCGACACCGACCGCGCGGTCCTGGCGAGTCTCGGGGGCGGCCGCGGGCCGGCTCCCGCCGTCGTGACGGCCCCGCAGGATGGCGTCGTGGCGCAGGTGCTCGTCAACCGCGGGCAGGTGCTCGCCGCCGGCCACGAGGCCGTGCAGCTCGCCGCCGAGAACGCGGTCGTGGTGCGGGTCGGTTTCGAGGTCGCCGACGCCCCACGCCTCGCGGTCGGGCTCCCGGTGCTCATCGACCCGGTGTATGCGGGGGCAGGCGAGGCGCCGGTGCGCGCCGTGCTCTCGCGCTTGCACCGGATGGTGGACCCCAGCACGCAACTGGTCGAGGGCCTCATCCAGCTTTCCTCACCGCCGGTCTGGATGGCGGCGGGAATGAAGGTCCGCGTCCGCGTGGTCGTGCGCGCGGCGCCGGCTGCGGTGCTCATCCCGCGGGATGCGCTGCTCGAGCACGACGGTCAACCCGGCGTCTTCGTGATCACGCAGGGACACGCGAGCTGGAAGCCGGTCGTGCTCGGCATCGCCGGCCGCGACGTCGTCGAGGCCGCCCAGGGCGTTGCCCCTGGTGAGACGGTCGCGACGACCGGCCGGTCGAGCCTCTCGGACGGGATGGCCGTGCGGCCCGAGCCCACCGCGGAGCCCGCCCGCCCATGAGCCTGGTCGCCTGGCTGCAGGAGCACCGGCGCTCGGTCCTCTTCCTGCTCTTCGTCCTCGCCGTCGGCGGCGCCGCTTCGGTCAGCCGCCTGCCGGTCGGGCTGTTCCCGCACGTCTCGTTCCCCCGCATCGTCGTCAACGTGGACGCCGGCGACCGCCCGGCCGACCGCATGGTGATCGAGGTGACGCGCCCGCTCGAGGGCGCCGTCCGCAGCGTTCCGGCCGTGCGCAGCATTCGATCCAACACCAGCCGCGGGAGCGCCGACATCTCGGTCAACTTCGCCTGGGGCACGGACATGATCGCCGCGACGCTGCAGGTGGAATCCGCGATCGTCCAGATCCTGCCGACGCTCCCGGCGGGGGTGTCGTACAAGGTGCGGCGGATGGACCCGACCGTCTTCCCGGTCATCGGGCTTTCCATCACGTCGCGGACCCGATCCTCCGTCGCCATCCGCGACCTGGCACTGTACGACCTGCAGCCGCTCCTCTCGACCGTCACGGGCGTGGCGAGGATTGCAGTCCTCGGCGGCGACACCGAGGAATACCAGGTGCTTCTCGATCCCACCCGCCTGGCGGCCGTCGGCCTGACGGTGGACGACGTCGTGCGGGCGGTGTCCGCGGCCAACGTCGTGCAGGCGGTCGGGCGGCTGCAGGAGAACGAGAAGCTCTACCTGATCCTCTCCGACACCCAGTTCCGCACCCTCGGCGAGCTCGGGCGCGTGGTGGTGCGCCGGAGCCCGGAAGGGGTCGTGCTCTTGAGCGACGTCGCCGACATCCAGGACGGCGTCGAGCCGCGCTGGAACCGGGTGGTCGCCGATGGGCAGGACGCCGTCGTGGTCAACGTCTACCAGCAGCCCGACAGCAACACGGTGCAAATCGCGTCCGACCTCAAGGCGCGACTGGCCGAGTTCCGCACCCGCGCCGGCTCCGACCTCGACATCCGCACCTGGTACGACCAGGGCGACCTCATCCTCGCCTCCGCCAAGTCGGTGCGCGACTCGATCCTGATCGGCATCGGCCTCGCGGTGCTCGTGCTCTTCCTGTTCCTGCGCAACTTCCGCGTGACGCTGGTCGCCGCGCTCACCGTGCCGGTCGTTCTCGCCATCACGCTGCTCGTCCTCCAGGCGCTCGGCAAGAGCCTCAACATCATGACGCTCGGCGGCATGGCGGCCGCCGTCGGCCTCATCATCGACGACGCCATCGTCATGGTCGAGCATGGCATCAGGCGACTGCGCGAGCATCCCGACCAGCACGAGACGATGCTTCTGCGCGCCGGGCGCGAAATGGCGTCGCCGCTGACCGGGTCGTCCCTGGTCACGATCGTGATCTTCGCGCCGCTCGCCTATCTGAGCGGCGTCACCGGCGCGTTCTTCCGAGCCCTCTCCCTCACCATGGCGATTGCGCTGATCGTCTCCTACGTGGTGGCGTTCCTCGGCGTGCCGGTCTTCGCCCACCTGTTGCTGCGCCGGCGCGACGCCGAGGGCGAGGACGTGCGGCCGTGGTTGGCCAGGGTGCTCGCCGGCTACGAGTGGGTGCTGCGGCGCATCCTCGGCCGGCCGGTTTGGGTCCTAGCGGGAGTCATCCCGTTGCTGATCCTGGGCTGGTTCGCCTACCGCCACGTCGGCACCGGGTTCATGCCGGCGATGGACGAGGGCGGCTTCGTGCTCGACTACCGCGCCCCCGCCGGCACCTCCCTCGCGGAGACCGACCGGCGCCTGCGTCTGGTCGAGGGGATCCTGGCGCGCACGCCGGAGGTGGCGTCCTACTCCCGCCGCACCGGCCTGCAGCTCGGCGGCGGCATCACCGAGGCCAACGAGGGCGACTACTTCATTCGCCTGCGGCCGCAGCCGCGCGCGCCGATCGAAGAAGTGATGAACTCGGTGCGGCAGCGCGTGGATCGCGAGGTCCCCGGCCTCGAGATCGAGTTCGCGCAGCTCATGGAGGACCTCATCGGCGACCTCACCGCGGTCCCGCAGCCGATCGAGGTCAAGCTCTTCGGTCCCGACGCCGGGGTCCTGCGCGAGCAGGCGGTCCGCGTCGCGGCGGCCATCGCCCCGCTTCCGGGCGTCGTGGACGTGAAGAGCGGCGTCGTCCTCGCGGGCGACGCCGTGCGCATCCGCGTCGACCGGCTCAAGGCCGAAATGCTCGGCCTCGATCCCGACACCGTCACGCGGCTGGGGCGGATCGCCCTGGAAGGCGACGTGACGACGACGGTGCAGCGCGGCGAGAAGACCGTCGGCATCCGCGTGTGGACCGCGCCGGACGTGCGGTCGCGCTTCGACCGCATCGGCGACCTGCGCCTGTTCACGCCGGGCGGGACGCTGGTGCGCCTCGGCCAGGTCGCGACGTTGGAGACCGAGGTGGGCCAGCCGCAGCTCACGCGCGAGGACCTCAAGAGTATGGTCGCCGTCACCGGCCGCATCTTCGGGCGCGACCTCGGCTCGGTGATGCGCGACGTGCGCCGCGCCGTCGCCGGCGTCGCGCTGCCCGCAGGTGTCTACGTCGAGTACGGCGGGCTCTACCGGGAGCAGCAGTCGTCGTTCCGCGGCCTGCTGACGGTCCTCGTCGCCGCGGCGCTGCTCGTGTTCCTCGTGCTGCTCTACCAGTACGAGTCGTTCGCCGCCCCGGTCGCGATCCTCGTCATGGACCTGTTCGCCGCCACCGCCGTGTTCTCCGGCCTGTGGTGGACCGGCACCGAGCTGAACATCTCCTCGCTGATGGGCCTGACGATGATCCTCGGCATCTCGTCGGAAGCCGCGGTGTTCTTCATGACGCAGTGGAAGGACTCGCTCGCGAGGGTGCCGTTCGCCGAGGCGCTCGTCGAGGCGGGGCGGTTGCGCTTCCGGCCGATCGTGATGACCGCCCTGGCGGCGATCCTCGCGCTGCTGCCGCTGGCCCTCGGCATCGGCCAGGGCGCGGCGATGCTGCAGCCGCTCGCGATCGCGATCATCGCCGGTCTCGTCCTGACGTTGCCCGCGGTGCTCCTCCTGCTGCCGGTGCTGTTCAGCCTGCTGCGCGGCGAACGGCACGGATCCAACCCGGCCGAAGGTTAGCTAGACCCACCGGCGCTCCTGACGCCTTGCTCCCGC
This sequence comes from uncultured Acidobacteriota bacterium, assembly GCA_963727205.1. GTDB lineage: Bacteria > Acidobacteriota > Thermoanaerobaculia > Thermoanaerobaculales > Thermoanaerobaculaceae > RBG-13-68-16. Next base: position 56,537 of record CAVSFQ010000049.1, read on the forward strand.
CCGCCTCGCTCTTCGTCCTGCAATCGCAGATCCGCGGACAAAGGCCTTCGCCCTACGCTTGCTTCCGGATGAGCTTCCCCAACTCCACGCGGTCGGGCGCGAGAAGCTCGCTGATTCGTGCGTGGTTCACGTCGGCCACGATGATCTGGCCCACGTCCGTCTTGACATCGGAGAAGAGGCCTTGCCCCTTCATCTTCGCGGCCTGGTACTGGTTGTCCTCGGTGGGCGTGACGTAATGCACGGAGTCGGCCTTGAACCGGTGCACGAGAAAGAGATGGACGAGCGTCATGAGCCGCTTCTTGCGCAGCATCTCGTCAAAGGTGTTCTGGTCGCGCACGGAGAGGATGCTCCGGCCGTGCCGGTCGTGAATGGGCGCGAAGACGACGTTCGCCACCTTCTCCTTGCTCGGGCGCACGAGCGCCAGCTCCAGAAGTTCGGAGCCGGAGTGGTAGGGCCGAAGCTCGACGCGAAGGGGGCCCGGCAGGCGATAGTGATCGCTCCACAAGGCCAGCCACTCCTCGAGGAGTTTCTTCGGCACTTCCGTCTGCATGAGGTGCTGGTGCTGGGTCGATCCCTTGCCCATGGCTTTCGTCGTGGCGGTGCGGCCCGAGGAGGCTGCGAGCGCGGCGTCCAGGCGCGGCCCGCCCACGAGCGTCTGGGGCGTGCGGTAGGGCGACTCCACCAGGCGGAGCTTTCGCTGCACGCGGGCGAGGGCGAGCATGCCGTCCTGCCTGAGGGCCAGCGCGAACTCCTCCGCGGCGAGGCCGTCGATCTGGTGGCCGCCGTACGTGATGAAGTTGAAGACGAAGCCCATCTTGCCCAACTCCTCGGGGAACCGGCGCAGCTCATCGTCGCTCATACCCGTGGAGTCCCAATTGAAGGAGGGCGAGAGGTTGTAGGCCAGCATCTTGTCCGGGAACTTGGCGTGGACGGCCTCGGCGAAGCGGCGTGCCTCGCCCAGGTCTGCGGTGGCCGTCTCCATCCAGAGGACGTCGGCGAACGGCGCCGCGGCGAGGGACTTGGCGACGGCGTACTCGATGCCGCCCCGCACCTGGTAGTACCCCTCCGGCGTCTTGGCGTGCTCGCAGTCCCAGACGATGTCGATGCCGAGCGACCTCGCCCTGCTCCTGGCCTCGTAGAACGACGCTCCGCTCGCGAAGCGCCGCCACTCCTCGATGCTCGTCTCGAGGGCCTCGCCCTCGCTGGCGCGAAACTCGAGCACCTCGGCCACGGCGTCGCCGTACACGTGGAGGTCCGCCTCGGCTTCCCAGACCTCCAGGAAGCGCGAAGCCACCTTGTCGAAGAGCGCGTCCACGGAGGCCTCGGGCTTCTTCTCGTGGGCCGCCACGCTCTCCACGACCTGCGCCGAGAGGCCTGTGCGGTCGAGCCAGGCGTCGGCGGCCGTCATCTCGTCCTCGACGAGGGCGTAGAGGAGGTGGCCGTTGAGCTCCTTGACCCCCAGGCCCCAGAAGCGCCGCATCAGGGCCAGGAACCCCGCCTTGTACGTGGGTAGACCCACATTCTTGACACCCAGGATGAAAGGCTGGTCGCGCTCGTCGCCGCGGCTGTCGAGAAGGTTGGCCGCCTCCGCGTCCGTGCGGGCGACGATGATCCCCGGCACGCGCATGATGTCGAGCTGGAAGCGCGCGGCGTTCAGCCGTTTGATCTGCTCATCCGAGGGCACCAGCACCTTGCCGCCCTGGTGGCCGCACTTCTTGGTGCCGGGGCGCTGGTCCTCGATGTGGTACCCGGGAACGCCGGCCTCGGCGAACCGCCTGATCAGATTGCGTACGTGCGGGTCGCCGCCGTGGCCGGTGTCCGCGTCGGCGATGATGAAAGGCCTGTAGTCCACGGCGGGCGTCTCGGAACGCTGCGTTTCGGTCATGTGGGAGCGCAGGAACTCCTGGTTGCGGTCCGCGGTAAGCAGGGCGCGCACGATCCCGGCGGCCTCGTCGGGGACCTGGCTCAAGGGGTAGCTCGCCAGGTCCGAGCCCGGGTCCTCGGTGACGGAGCCCTTGGCCGAGGTCGCCCAGCCGCCCAGGTAGATGCCCTCGATCCCCATGCGCTTGATGGTCACCGCCTGGCCGGGCGAGTAGGGCCCGAACGTGGTGATGCTCTTGCCCTCGCTGAAGAGCTGCCGCAGGCGATCGTAGAAGGCGATGGCGGCCTCCCGGGCCACGGTGTACTCGCTCCGGATGGTTCCGCGCTGCTCCACGACCTGGCGCGCCGAGTAGAGGCGAGTGATGCCCTTGAAGCGGTCGCTATCGAACCACTCCTGGGTCGCCGCCACGTCCTTTTCGAATTCGCTCATCGCCGGCCTCCCCGCGTGCTACCGCTCGAAATCCAGGTTCTCGGTGATGCGCGTCCCGTCGCGCCGGAAAGCCTCGAGGTAACGCGCGATCCGCTCCTCGGCCGTCGCCAGGTCGTAGTTGTCCAGGTTGATGTTCAACAGGTCCACGTACCAGGGCGTCTTGACCGGATCCGTGATGTAGGCCTGAACGATCGCACGGGCGATGGGGAGCGTGGTGGTCTTCGAGTCGTCGTGGACGTCGCGATTGCTGGCGCGCTGCAGCTTCCCGAACTCCTCATCGAGCAGGCGCTCGACGAGCTTCAGCCCGATCGTATCGCCCGCGGCGGAACCTGTGCCGGCATCGGCCTGGGTGAGCTTGGCACCCTTGTGGAGCCACTCCCACAGAATGCTGAGCCTGATTTCGCCGGTGGCCATATCCTCCATGAGGTAGAGGATGCTGTCGTCGCCGAAGAAGTCCGCGGGCTTGAGGGCCGCTGCCTGGAAGCCCTGTCCGAACGCGTTGCCGTACTGGAGGGCCACGCTCAGGAGGTCCCTCGCGCCGCGCACCGTGCGGGGCGCAGGCTCGAGGAGGATGAGGCCGGCGGCGTCCTGCTCCGTATAGGTGAGGCGCGGGAACGCCCTGCCGAGCTGGTTCTCCTCACCCACCTTTTCCCACACGCGCCGCACGATGTGCACCATCTTCCAGTGCGCCACCCACTTGCCGCTGGCTCCCTCGCGCTGCTCGCGCTCGGCGCCCGCCACGGCGCGCTTCATGCCCGCCGTCACGCCCTCGTCCGTGCCCACCGGGATGTTGGTCTCCATGCCGCCCTGCCAGAGGGCGAAGCGGCCGTTCCGGTCGGGCGTGTTGACCGCCCGGCGCACGCGGTCCTCGTAGTTGCGCATGTAGCCGTACGTCATGACGATGGCGTCGATGTTGGGGTTCACGAAGTGCAGGTCCCAGGAGAGCGCGTCGGAGACGCTGTTGATGTAGTCCCAGCGACCCGTGTTGAACCCCACGAAGTGCGGCGACAGCGCCGCGCGGATCTCCATGAGCTGGAAGCAGGCCTCGATCTGCTCGACGAGCACGTAAACTTTGATGGTGCCTACCGCAAGCCCGAGGTGTCGCTCGAGGGCCGTGAGCATGTCGTTCCAGAGGGCCGCCTCCTCCGCGGTCTGGATCTTGGGGAGGTAAAGGACCACGGACCAGCCCGCCGCGCGCAGTCGCTCGTGGTTGTTCACCACGTACAGCGCCAGGTCCACGATCGAAGCGGAGAAACCCGTGCCGTCGCTCTCCCGCACGTGGCGGTCATCCAGGTGGAGCCCGCGGCACCGGAAGATTCTGGCGGTGAAATCGAGCTGGGTCCGCCAGTCGGGGACGATGAGGCGGCCGAAGAATCCCTGGGCCCAGCGGTTCATCTCGTCGGCCACCTCTTCCGCGACCTCGAGGAACAGAGGGTCGTTGGCGATCGAGAGCTTGAGGTTCCGCTGGTTGTCGAGCGCCATCGTCTCCACCTGGCCCAGGGCGTCCTCGCCGTCGAACATCCACCCGTCGGCCCCCGAGAGGAGGGCGTAGGCCGCGTTGCGCAAGCCGCCGGCGGCGGTGGCGCGGGGCTTGGTGGCCGGCCCCGTGCCTTGGACCCACTGGCGCCGCAAGTCGTGGGGAACCTCGCTGCCCTCGAAGTTGCCATCCCGGGCGTCCTGAACCCGGATGGAGGTGCGGGGGATCAGGGAGTCGGGCGGCAGGAACTCGATGCGCGCGTGGCGGCGGATGCGGTCCGAGCGCCTCGCGACGCGCGCCGCCATGACCGAACGCCGTTCCGCGTTGAGCCACGCCAGCGCCTCCATGGCCCCCAGCACCGCCGGCGTAAAGAGGTCTGGATACCTCTGTGTGGTCGAACGGAGCTCCAGGGTGTTGCCCATCGCGTCCCTCCCATCACTCAGCCAAGCGCCTCACCGCCAATCGTCGAACGTTTATCTAGGATGGCAGAATTTCGTCCACCGCGCGAGAACCGGCGTGCGTCCTATCGTCCACGCGTCATCCCGAGAGCTTGACACCGCCCCTCGCCCGGTTAGCATCCGCTCGATGAAGAACGGAACTTCCATTCATGTCCGCCTGTTGAGCGGACTCGGCCCGGATCGGCCAGGCGCGGTTGCTTCGGCAGCGGGCAGCCCCTCGCCAGGCGGCACGGAGCGTGCGGGTCGGCCTGACACGCCACCGGGGGGACTCGCCACGCGAAAGAGAGCCAAGGTCGGGCGCATCGGCGAGCGATCGGCGATTGCGGCGTTAGCAATCATCGCGGTGGCCTGCGCCCTCGTGGTCGTGCGCCACGGCTCGGGCGTCTCATCGGGCGCGGACGGCTCGGGGTACTACAACCTCGCTCGCCTGCTGGCCAGCGGCCGTTCGACCTGGACGCTCCGGCCCGTCCCCGGCGTGACGATGGGCGCCTTCAGCCCCTCCATCTTCACGCCGCTCGGGTTTTCCCCTGGCAAGCGGCCGGGGGAACTGGTTCCGGTGTACGAACCGGGCTTGCCCCTCCACCTCGCGCTCGCCGCGCCGTTCGTCGGCTGGGACAACGCCTGCGTTCTCGTCAACGTGCTGGCCGGGATCGCGACCCTCCTCCTGATCTATCACCTGGCGCGGCGCCTCGGGCTGCCGCCCTGGTGGGGAGTCGCGGCGGTCGTTCTCTTCGCCCTCCTCCCTCTCACCCCGATGTTCTACACGGGCCTGTTCAGCGAGGCACTGGCCACCGCGTGGTGTGCGGCGGTAGTCGCCCTTGCGCTCGCCTCCCGGCGATCCGCCGTCCTCGCCGCCGTCGCCGGGTTTGGTTTCGGGATCGCCGTGACCGTCAGGCCTACCGACGCGCTGCTCGTGCTGGCGGTCGCGGTAGCGCTGGATTGGCGCCGGCGGACGCTCCTGGGCTTCGTCGCAGGCGGACTGCCCGTGGCGATCGCCTTCATGGGCTACAACTTCCACACCTATGGGCATCTGATCGCCACCGGCTACGGGAACCTGCCGGCGGAGTTCGGGATTTCGTACTTCTGGCCGCGACTCGAGTACTTCGCGCTCTGGCTGTCGCGCTTCTGGACGCCGCTCGCCCTTCTGCTCTTTCTCGGGGCCGTCTGCTTCGCGATCAAGCGAGAGCGCAGGTACCTGCTCGTCATCGCGTGGTTCCTCCCCTTCGTCGCGTTCTACTCGTTCTATTCTTATTCCGACCACGACTGGTGGTACCTCCGGTTCCTCCTCCCCGGGATCCCCGGCCTGCTCCTGGGTGCGCTCATGGCCGCCTTCGACATGAAGCAAGCGGCCGTCAGGCGCTGGGGTTTCTCGCGCGCGGTTCGTCCGTTGCTGGCCGGCGTGCTGCTGGGCGCGGCGGCATGGGCCGGCGCGGCCTCGCTGCATTGGGCGCGCTTCTTCGACGTGATCCATCTCATGCGCGGCGACGTGGAATACCCTCGGGACGTGGCGTGGATGCAGGAGCGGATTCCGGCGAACGCCGCCGTCGTCTGCATGCAGGTGAGTGGGGCGGTCTACACCTACAGCCACTTTCCCGTGATTCGCGTCGACATCCTCGGCTTCGACCCCGCGAGCGCGAGGCGCCTGGCGCAGGAGGTCGCGAAACACCGAACGCCCGTATTCGCACTGCTCTTCGAGTTCGAGCTTCCCCGCTTCCAGCAGCGCTTCGGGAGTGCGTTCCGCGAGGTCGGGCGGCGCGGTCGCGCGACGCTCTGGAAGCTCACCGACTGAATCGCCTCGAGGCCGGACGGCCGACGACCGCGACGGCCTCGAGCGTCCCGCCCGCTATCTGTTGTCAGGCCGGTCCCGGCCTCCGAGAAGCGGCGGGCGGCCTTGATCCCGGGATGGAGGGCCAAACCCATAGCCCAAACGACAGTCCCCTTCGCCTTCGATCCTGGGCCGCCGCCGCCAGCGTGAATACGCGTCGACGTGGCACTCGACCGGTTGTCGCGACGATGGCCGTCACGCTCCTCACGGCGATGGGCCTGGGTCTCTCCGGCGCCCGTCTGGGCCACTTTTCGAGGGCCGAGCTGCAGGCGTGGCCGCCGCGCCGTAGGGCCAGTCGTCAGGGCCGACGCGGCGCGTGGCCGGGACGAGTGTCCGCAACTCCTCGAGTTGGGCTTTCTCGGCCGGGTCGGGCGTGGCGCGGGCGAGTGCTCCGAGGCGATCCTCGGGCCTGAAGTAGGAATCGAGGAACAAGGCCCGGGTCGCCCGCTCCATCGGGGTGTCCTGGACCGGGGCGAGGACCACGCCGGCAGCGAGCGCGACCCCGACCAGAGCCGCAGCGATCGTGCGGCGTGGCGACCCCGCGCCGCCGATCGCGAGCGCCACAGCCGCAGCGAGCACCACGGGCAGCAGCGACGCGAGCCCCGGCGTCACGAACGACCCCAGGTTCGGGGTGGCAAACCCCGCCGCCAGCAGCGGCCGCGAGAACCCTGCGTGGACGAAACGGAAGAAATCCGGCGCGAGAGGAAAGGTGAGCGCTGGCACGACGCACAACACGACCGAGAAGGCGAGCAGGAGCGTGCTCAGGAAGCCCGGCACGACGCCCCGGTCGTGGGCGGCTTCGACGATGAAGGGGAGGGTGAGGATGAGGTAGCGGGCGCTCACGCCCCAGCCTCCGGAGGGCATCGGGTAACCGGCCATCGCCACGACCAGCAGGAGCACGAACAGGAAGCGAAACCAGGCGTCGGGCGCACGCCTTGACCGCGGGACAAGGGCGACGATGCCGAGGACCAGGACCGGCGAGAAGAACAGGAGACCCCGCGACGGCGACGTCAGAATCGTCGACAGGCCGAGCCACGTTGGCCAAGCCACCCTGAGGATCCCGTGAGCGTTCTGTGCGGCGAGGTCCGCCGCCGCCTCGTTGGCCGTGGAGAGCGAGAGGTAGGAGCCGAACAGGGCGCGATTGTAGAGCGCCAGGGCCACCGCCCAAGGCACTCCACCAGCTACGTAGGCGCCGAGCCGTTTCACCCGGTCGGGAAAGGAGAGCAGCAGGCCGCCAAGGATCACCAACCCCAGTGCGGCGGGGTACTCGGTGACCACCGCAAGGCCGGCCAGGAACCCTGCCATGGCGGTGCGCCCGAGCGCGTGGGGTCCGGCGGGGCCTCGCAGCGCGAGGAGATAGGCGCCGTAGAGCAACGCCGCCGCCGTGACGTGGGAGAAGTACAGCGTCCCGAAGACGAAGACCGGAGTGGCAAAGAGGAGGGACACGACCGCAAAGCTGTCATCGCCGGTGGACCGGGCCAGCAGCAGACCGAGCAGGATGCCCGGCAAGGTCACGGTCGCGATGCGCATCGCCGTCAACGACCATCGCAGGTTCCCCGTGCTCGGGGGACCGAGGAACGGACGGGCGACCAGATACGCGGGGAGCGAGAGGAACGTGAGGCCGGGCGCCTTGTTCGGGTAGAGATGTGCGCCGTGCCGGGCCACGTCCATCGGCGGTCCGATCAGCGGTGTGGCCCAGGCGACGTCGAGGCTGCCTCGCTCGACGAGCCCGGCCACGGCGGCCCAGCGGGTGAGTTCGTTGGCCGAGAGAAAGTGGGGGAAAACGGGGAGCAGGTACAGCGAACAAAAGGCATAGAGGAGAAGAGCGACCCGCGTGCGTCGACTCGAAGGCATCCATTGATTCTAGCAATCGAGAGCGGCCACGCCGTGGCGACCCCCGGCAGCCCTTCCCGGATGATCCGAGCGTTCCGCGCCTTCCGCCCTGCGGCGTCGCGGCAGGACCCTGCCGGAGGTACGGGGGGTCGGCAGGCGGCGAGAGTCAAGACTGAGTCCCATTGGCATCATTTATGCGTGCGATTCGAGAGGGCGGCGCTTCCGAGGCCGCCCGGAGCCGGGCGGACTCTCTCGGCCGACCCGGCGGGAGGCAAACATGGGAACGAACCTTCTCCGCGGCACGGGAGTGGCCGTTGCGGCGCTCGGCGCGCTGTTCGGAACCGCCGCTTGGGCGGAAACCCGCGCCTCACAAGTCACGAGCGCCGGCACGACAATAGCCGTCTACCAGGGGCCTCGGATTCAGGTCGCGGTCTCCGACCGGTACGCCAGGTACTTCCCCGAGGGGAAGTGGCTCCTGCTCGATACCGAGATGAGCGCCACCGGGGGACCGATCAGCATTCCCAGGAGCGCGTTCGCGGTTCGGACGCCCGGCGGAGAGGTCATCCCTCTCGCGACCCAGCAGGAGTTCGAGAGGGGCTACCCGGAGCTCGTTTCGCCGATCCGGCAGGCGAACTTCTTCAAGGAGCATCTCGGGTACTTCCTCCCGGAGCACCCAAGCAAACTGGACCTGTTCCGCCTGCATGGCGTCGGGTGGGTCTGGCCGTCGGCGGTGCTGGATCCGTTCCACAATAGCTACGGTCGTCTCTTCTTCAATCTTCCGAACGGCGTCCAGAAGGGCCGGTACGAGCTGCTGATCCGCCTGCCCAAGAACGAGGTCGTCATCCCCTTCACCGTTTGACCTCATGCTGTGCCGCGACGTGACCGGAGGCGCCGGCGGGCGGCCCTCCGGTCGTGTCGTTCGCGCGCCCCGGCGCCAGGAGCGACCTGCCCCCGTCCCCGCACCGCGCCGCCCCCGAGTTGCATCCTCCTGGCCGAATCCGTCCTGCAGGGAGGACACAGGGAGTCACCTCCGGATGTGAGGGCTTGAGCCCCTGATCCCTCAGAGGGGCTGTGGATGAACACGACAATCGCCGCCGCGGTCGGAACCTGTTGAAGGTCCCGGGATGCGGTGCGCGCCGGCCCTCAAGACTGAGTCACAGTGGCATGATTTATGCGAGTACTCTTGAGGAGCGGTGTTTCCGAAACCGTTCGCAGCCGGGCCGGCTCCGCAGCCGAACCGACGGGAGGAATCCATGAGAACGAACCCTTTGCTTCGCACGGGCGTGGCGGTCGCGGCGTTCGGCGCGCTGTTCGGTACGGCCGCCATCGCCGACCCTGCCCCAGCATCGCAGCTCACGCAGGTCGGCGCAACGGCGATCGTCTACAAGGGACCGCAGATCAACGTCGTGGTCTCCGACCGGTTCGCCAGGTACAACCCCGAGGGAAAGTGGCTGCTCCTCGACACCGCGATGACCGCCACCAGCGACCCGGTCGAGATTCCGAGGGGTGCAATCGCCGTGCGTACGCCGGACGGCACCGTCGTTCCTCTGGCCACTCAGGCGGAGTTCGAAATGCACTACCCACAGCTGGCTTCGACCCTCATGCGGGCCCGCGTGGCCAGCGAGCCGCTCGGATACCTGATACCCGCGCGCTACCGCCCCCTGCGCCTCTTCGCACCGCGCGGCATCGGGATCGCCTGGGATTCGGCGTGGCTGGACCAGTTCCACAATTCCTACGGGCGTCTCTACTTCGATCTCCCCAACGGCGTCCAGAAGGGCCAGTACGAGCTGTTGATCCACCTCCCCAACGACGAGGTCGTGATCCCCTTTACGGTCTGACCTCCAACCACACCACGAACAGACCGGAGGCGCCGTCGATGGCCTCCGGTCTTCGTGTGTCGGCCCCGCCGTCGGAGGAATAGAATCTCGGAGCGGGTTGGATGACCCCTGTGGAGGTGAGCGGACATGCCGGCGATGACTCCAGACGCGATCCTCGGTCTTGCCAGGGCATTCATGGCGTCGCGGGTGCTCCTCACGGCGGTGGAGCTCGACGTCTTCACCCCGCTGGCGGACCGGCCGATGACCGCCCGGGACGCTGCGAGCGCGCTCGGGAACGACCTGCGCGCAACGACGACCCTGCTCGATGCGCTCGTCGGTATCGGCCTGCTCGAAAAGGAGCACGGCTTGTTTCACTGCCCTCCCGGTGCCGCCGAGCTGCTGTCGCGCGAGTCGCCGGGCTCGGTAGTGCCGATGCTGATGCATTCCGTCGCCCTGTGGCGACGCTGGTCCGCGCTCACCGACGTGGTCCGACACGGCAAGCCGGCGCAGCCTCCCGAGCCGGAGCAGCGGGAGAAGGACAGGGAGGCGTTCATCGGCGCGATGCACACCGTCGGCGCGAGGATGGCTTCCGAGGTGGTGGCTGCGATCGAGCCGGGCGACGCCGCCAACCTTCTCGACGTCGGCGGTGCCTCGGGCACCTACACGCAAGCGTTTCTCGAGGCCTGCCCCACCATGCGGGCGACGCTGTTCGACCTGCCACCCGTCGTCGAAATCGCGCGCCGGCGGCTGGGCTCGACTGGTGTGCTCGACCGGATCACCTTCGTTGCCGGCGACTTTGACCGGGACGAGCTGCCCCGCGGTCACGACCTCGCCCTGCTCTCCGCGATCATCCACCAGAACAGCGCCGAGCAGAACCTCGAGCTCTTCCGCAAGATCCGCCGGGCGCTGGAACCGGGCGGGCGCCTGGTCATCCGGGACCACGTGATGAACCCGGATCACACGCGGCCGGCCAGGGGGGCGATCTTCGCGGTCAACATGCTGGTCGGCACGCAGGGCGGCGGCACGTACTCCTTCGAGGAGATCCGCGACGGCCTAACCTCCGCGGGCTTCACGGCCGTTCGCCTTCTGCGGCCCGACGAACGGATGAGCGGCCTGGTCGAGGGGTTCACGCCCGCGTAGGCACTCTGAGTGCCCGCAACGAGAGCTCGGCGGGTACCGCGTTTACGGCTATTGACGCAAACGCCCAAGAGCGAGCCACGCACCTGCGGCCATACCCGCCAAGCAGGGCACGGAACGACCGGGGACGGGCCGCAGCGCACTTCTTTGCCGTCCTTCCCGCGCACGCAGGAATCCAGTCACGGACCCACGATGGCCACAGCCTGGATCCCGCGTTCGCGGGGATAGCGGATCAGGACACAGAAGAAACCCGGTCAGCGGCCAGTGGTCGGCAAAGCGGTTCACCGACCGGCCCGCCGCGTGCCCTCCCGAGACCTTGACACCTCCCCTCACCGCGGTAGCATCGACCAAAATGAGGAAGAGGATCGCGATCCATCCGAACGGCGCGGCTCGACGATGACCACCGAGGAGGACAAGGGCGCGGTTCTCGTGACCGGCACCTCGAGCGGTATCGGTCGCGCGCTGGCGCTGCACCTCGACCGGTTGGGCTTTCGCGTCTTCGCGGCGGTGCGCAGCGAGCGCGATGCGGCGGCGTGGCGCGAGCAGCCGGCGGCGCGCCTGAGCCCCGTGCTCCTCGACGTCACCGACCCGGCCAGCCTCGCCCGCGCCCGGGAAGAGATCGGCCGGGCGCTCGGCGACGCCGGTCTGCGGGGGCTCGTCAACAACGCCGGCATGTCGTTCCGGGCCCCGCTCGAGACAGTTGCGATGGCTCGGCTGCGCGCCATGTTCGACGTCAACGTCTTCGGCACCCTCGCCGTGACGCAGGCGTTCCTGCCGCTGCTGCGCCGATGCCGGGGCCGCGTCGTCAACGTCAGCTCCATCGCCTCGATCCTCGTGACGCCCTTCCACGGCCCCTACTCTGCCTCGAAGGCCACGCTCAACGCCCTCTCGACCGCCCTGCGATTGGAACTCGCGCCGCTCGGCGTCCAAGTCTCGGTCATGATCGTGGGCGGCGTTCAGACCGAGATCTGGAACAAGGTCGTGCGCCTCACCGAAGAAGCGACCGGCGACCTGTCACCCGAGCTCGAGGCGGCCTACGGCGCGCGCCAGCGCCGTGCGCTCGACTTCTTCATGATCCGAGGCAGGTCGGGCATGTCCCCCGACGCGGCTGCGCGCGCCATCGCGCGCGCCCTCACCGACCGCCGGGCGAGGAGGACCTACCTGGTCGGGCGCGATGCGCGCGCGTACTCGCTCCTCGCCGCGCTCCTCCCCGCCGGGCTGCGCGACCGCGTCATCGTGCGCCGGCTGCGTTGACTGATCGCGTCCACCGGGCCCGGTTATCCGAGCCCCGGCCGGGCTCCGGCCTTTCCGGCGGCACCGCCGAATCCATGTGCGCGACGGCTGGGAGCGGCAGCGCCACAGACGGCACGGCTCCCGGCGGACGTTCACGGACAGGGCTTTGGCGGTACAGCGGATTCCCGGTACACGCCTCGGTCACAGTGGCGACCGATCGCCGCGGCCCGCCGCGCGCTCTCCCGAAACCTTGACAACGTCCCCCACCGAAGTAACATCGACCCAGATCGGAAAGGAAGTTCCTATCCCTTGTCGCGTCCCAGGAAGTCCGTGCCCCGGAATGAGGAGGCATCATGTTCAAATCGGTGGTTCTCGGAATCGCTCTGACGCTCGTCCTTGGCCTGATCGGCGCTTACGTTCTGGTGCAAAGCGGCTACATCCCGGCCAATGCCGATGCCAGACCCAGTCGGCTGGAAACCTGGATGGCGCGCACTTCCCTGCGCGCGACGCTGAAGCGCGAAGCCCCGAAGAGCCCGAACCCGGTGGCGCTGAGCGACCAGAGTCTTCTCGAAGGCGTGCACCTGTTCGCGCAGTACTGCGCGATCTGCCACGGCGACGCCAACGGGGCCGCATCACCGTCGCCGATCGCCAAGGGCTTCTACCAGAAGCCGCCCCAGTTGGCGACCGATGGGGTCGAGGACGACCCGGAAGGCTATTCATTCTGGAAGATCGAGCACGGCATCCGCCTGACGGGCATGCCTTCGTTCAGATACTCCCTCAGCGACCGGCAGATCTGGACGCTCGCGCTGTTCCTGAAGCACATGGACAAACTACCGCCGGCGGTGCAACAAGCGTGGCAGCAGGTGCAGGCCTGGCCGCTCGCGTCGGCGAACCAGGCGGGCCCGAAGTGATATCCATTCTCCGGGGTGACATCGGCCCGGACGGGAACGGAAATCGATACCGAGTTTTCATGGCCCTCATCCTCATTCCCGGCCTGGCCTCTTCCCTTCCCAGGGCCCGCTCCGCAAGCCAACGACCGAAGGGGGCCGATTGAGAGGAACGCCCATCCGCAGGGCAGGCGTTCTCACCCTAGCGCTCCTGCCCCCGGCGGTCGTCGTGGCCGCCTGGCTCGTCCTTCGCCGGAACGACCTATCCGGAGGGACCGAGCACGTCGTCGGAGCCGTCGCGGACCTGGCGGCGCTCCTTGGCTTGACCGGGTTCGTCGTCCTGGTCACGCTGGGCACCAGGCTGCCCTGGGTCGAGCATATCTTCGGGCTCGACCGAATGTTCCGTCTCCACCGACGGCTGGCGCCCTGGGTGGTGGGGCTGTTCATCCTCCATGGCGTCCTGAGGACGGTCCATTTTTCCCTGGGGCGCGGCAGGTCGTGGACATGGTCGTACCTGTTCTATTTCGGCACCGGGGACCCGGGGCTCCTTGTCGGGCACCTGGCCTTTTACCTCGTGCTGATCGCCGCGGCCCTGGCCCTGCTGCGGGGGAAACGGCGGCTGCCGTTCCGGGTCTGGAAGCCCGGCCATCTGCTGATCTACCCGGCCGTGCTGATGGGCTTCGTCCACGCGGCCGTGAAGGGCTGGGACGACTTGCGGCTCTTCCCGAACGACGCCGTGTACTTCGTGCTGGCCGCCTCGGTGCTGGCGCTCTTCGGCTCCCGGGCGGCCTACCACATGGTGCGGGACCGCCGCTTCACGTGGAGGCTGGAACGCGTGGTTGGGGAAACCCACGACACCACGTCTCTCGTTCTGGCCCGGCACGGCGACCCGGGGCCGTTCCGGTCCAGGCTGGCCGGACAGTTCTCGGTCATCCGCGCGAGGAGCGGCCGGGGGTGGACCGAGCCCCACCCTTTCACGATTTCGTGTGAGCCGGCGTCGGAGGCGCTCCGCTTCACGATCAAGGCCGTCGGCGCCTTTTCCTCGAGCGTCCACGCGCTGGCTCCAGGCACGCCCTTTCTGTGCGAGGGACCCTACGGCGCCTTCTGCCCGGATTTCGACCGTGAGAAGCGCATCGTCATGATCGCCGGCGGAGTGGGGGTTACCCCCTTCTTGAGCTTCCTGCGCCACGCCGCCCGGGCCGCGCCCGACGTCGGTTTCGCACTCATCTGGGCCAACAAGACCCATGCCGACATCATCGCCAGGGACGAGCTCCACGCCCTGGCCCGGCCTCCCTTCCTCAAGGTCGTCCACGTCCTCAGCCAGGAGCCGGAAGGGCTGCCCGAAAGCGGCGAGACGGTCATCTACGAGCGGGGAAGGATCGGGGTCGAGATCCTGGCGAAGCACGTCGCGCGATCGCCGGCGACTACTACTACCTGTGCGGCCCGAGCCCCATGCAGAAGGCCGTCCTGGCGGCCCTCCGGGAGGCGCTCGGGGTTCGGCCCCGGGAGGTCAGGCGGGAGCTCTTCTTCTTTTGACCGCCTCCTGCCATGCCCCCGCTGCACTGGAGCCGCGCTTCACTCGTGACCTGTCGTCTTGGACTGAAACCTGAGACCATGTCGCCGCCACTCCATCGGGCCGAACCAGATCGCGGCATGAGCCACTAAACTGAGACGATGACAGGCATGAGGACAGGCTGGGCCGCCGCGGCCGCCACGGCTGCGCTCCTGGTCGTCGCGACCACGGCGACCGACGCGCTACGCGGCATCGACCTGCCGCTGCGCGACGCGATGGTGCGCACCCTGCCGCGCCGTGCGCCGGCGCTGGTCGCAGCCGTGGTCGTGGACGACGCCTCGCTGGCGGCCGAGGGCCCGTGGCCGTGGCCGAGACCGCTCCTCGCCGCCCTGGTCCGCGCGGTGCGCGACGCCGGCGCCCGCGGCGTCGTGATGGACGTCCTCCTCCTCGACGCCCGCGCCGGCGACGCCTCCCTTGCCGGGGCGATGGGGTCGCTCCCCACGGTGCTCGTGGCCGCGCTCGACAACCGCGCCGAACGCTGGCTCGCTCCGTTGCCGCCGCTCTCCGACGCCGCACGGCTCGCGCACGGGATGTTCGAGCTCGACCACGACGGCGTCCTCCGCCGCCTCGTCTCGACCAAGCAGGCGGCCGATGTCGCCCTCCCGGCGGTGGCCGTCGCGGCGGCGGCGCTGGCATCGCCGGCGCTGGCGATCCCGGTCGCGCGGGTCCTCCAGCCCGGGTTCCGCGCCGCCCCGCAGTCGGTGCCGGCCGTGAGCGCCGCGCGCGTGCTGGGAGGCGAACGGGATCCCGTCCTGCGGGGCCGCATCGTGTTCGTGGGCCTGACCGCCGCCGGCCTCGGCGACCGCGTGGTCACGCCGGTGACGCGCGGTCCGGTCCCCGACCCCGGTGTCCTCGTCCAGGCGGCGGTTGCCGAGGCGATCGTCTCGGGCGACCTCCTCCACCCGATCTCGCCCCTGATCGCGGGCGGCGCGGCGCTGGCGCTCGTGCTGGCGGCCGGCGCGGTCTCGCGCCTCGGCGGCGGGCGGCGGCTGGCCGGCGATGCCCTTCTCCTTGCCGCACCGCTCGCGGCCGGTTTCCTCCTCCTCCGCCTGGCGGACGTCGTTGTGCCGACCGCGACGCTGGCGCTCCTCGCCTTGCTGGTCGTCATCGGCATGGAGGTCAGGAACGGTCTCGTGGCCTGGCGCAGCGCCGGCGCCACGGGCGCCGTGCTCGCAGCCGCCGGCGGCGGAGACGTCCCCTCCGGCCGCGGCTCGTTGGAGGGCCGCCTCGGCATCGTCGAGAAACTCGCCACGGCAGCGGCCCGCCGCCGCGTTGCGGACGAGGAAGCGCGGCGGGTGATGGCGCACGAGCTGAAGACGCCGCTGACCTCGGTGCGCGGGCTCGGCCAGATGCTGCGCGACCTCGACCTCTCGCCCGACGAGCACCGGCGCGCCAGCGAACTCCTCGTCGCCGAAACCGACCGCCTGCAGGCGATGATCGAGCATCTCACCGAGCTCGAGCGGCTGTCGCGCCGCCCGTTTGACGCCGTGGCGACCGCCGTTGACCTGTCCGCGCTCGTTCGCGATCGTGCCGAGGTCCTCGGCCGCGGCCACGGCCGGACCGTCCGCAGCGAGGTCGCGCCCGACCTGCACGTGCGGGGCGAGGCCGCCCTCCTCGAGCGCGTGCTCGATAACCTGCTCGGCAACGCGTTCAAGTTCTCGCCGGCGGACACGCCCGTGGAGGTGCGGGCGTTCGCCGCCGGGGACGAGGTCGTGGTCGAGGTCCACGATCACGGCTGCGGCGTCGCACCCGAGGAGCGGGAGATGATCTTCCGCCGCTTCGCGCGCGGGGCGGCGGCGCAGGGACGCGAGGGGCTCGGACTCGGCCTCGCCCTCGTCCGCGAGGTGCTAACGTGGCATGGGGGCCGGGTGGAGGTCGAGAGTTCGGAGGGACAAGGCAGCGTGTTCCGGCTCGCGATGCCGACCGGATGGGAGGGCGCCGGCGTTGGCGAAGATCCTCGTCGTCGATGACGACCGCGGCATCCGCGAGATGGTGGCGCTGGCGCTGGAGAACTCCGGCCACGCCGTGAACCTCGCCGGGGACGTCGCCGCCGCGCGGCAGGCCATGGGCCGCGACGCGGTGGACCTCGTCGTCTGCGACATCTACATGCCCGGTGGGACCGGGCTCGACCTGCTCGCCGAGCTGCAGCGCCAGGCCTCGCCGCCGCGGCTGATCCTCATCACCGCGCGCGGCTCGGTCGAGACGGCCGCGCTGGCGAACCGCTTCGGCGCCTTCGACTACCTCGCCAAACCGTTCGACATCAAGGTCCTTCTCGAGCGTGTCGCCGCGGCGCTGTCGCCGCCGCCGGCCGCCGTGGCCGAGTCCGAGCCCGGCCCCGAGACGATGATCGTCGGCTCGCACCCCGCCATCGTCGAGGTGTACAAGGCGATCGTCCGCGTGGCCCGACTGCACGTGCCCGTCCTGATCCTCGGGGAGACCGGGACCGGCAAGGAGCTGGTCGCCAGGGCCCTGCATCAGTTCGGCGCCAACCCGTCGAGCCCGTTCGTGCCCGTCAACTCCGGCGCGATCCCGGACACCCTGCTCGAGAGCGAGCTGTTCGGGCACCGCAAGGGCGCCTTCACCGACGCGCACCGCGACCGGCGCGGCGCGCTGGCGCAGGCCGCGGGCGGCACCGTGTTCCTCGACGAGATCGGCGACGTCTCGGCCGCGTTCCAGGTGAAGCTGCTGCGCTTCCTCCAGGACGGCGTGGTCACCCCTCTGGGCGCGGACGCCGGCGAGCGCGTGGACGTGCGTGTGCTGGCGGCGACGCACCGCGACCTCGCGGCTCTCGTCGCGGCCGGCGGCTTCCGCCAGGACCTCTACTTCCGGCTCGCCGCCTACGAGATCCGTTTGCCCCCGCTGCGCGAGCGGCTCGCCGACCTGCCGGCCTTGGTCGCCCACTTCCAGCGCCGGGCCGAGCGGGAGCTCGGCCTCGCGCCCGTGCCGACCGCGACGGCGGAGGCGCTCGCGGCGCTCGCGGAGCACGCCTGGCCCGGCAACGTGCGCGAGCTCGAGCAGTTCGTGCGCCGCATGCTGATCGACGCCCGCAGCCTGGCCGACGCCGGAGCCGTGCGCCAGGCGCTCGCGAGCAGCGCTCCATCCGTCCCGACCGCGTCCGGCCACGGCGCCTCCGCCGCCTCGCCCGGGCCACTCGCGAGTCTGGAAGAGGCCGAGCGGCGGCACCTCGTCGCCGTTCTGGCGGCGAGCGGCGGGAACAAGAGCGCGGCCGCCCGCATCCTCGGCATCGAGCGCAAGACCCTGACGCGGAAGCTCCGGCGCCTTGGCATCGAACTTGATCTGGACCCAGGGAGAGGTACCGACACATGAAAGCCATCGCTGCGATCGTGACCGCGGCACTCGCGGTGGTGCCGCTAGAAGCCCCGCTCGATTATCGTTTCACCGAGGTCAAGAGCGCGGTGCAGCTGCGCCACGACGGCGCCGAGAGGCGCGTCGCGGCCGGCGAGTCTGGTGTCGCGGGCGACGAGGTGCGCACGGGGTGGCGGGGCCGCGCCGTCGTCGAGGTTGCGGCGCAGGCGGCCCGCTTCGAGATCCTGCCGTCGACCCGCGCCCGACTCGGCGGGCCGCAGCCCGGGGTGCTTCTGGTGCTCGAGCGCGGCCGCCTCAAGGCGATCTTCAACGCTCTCACCGGCTCGCACGACCGTCTCGTCGCGACCCCCGGCGCGCTTCTAGCGGTGCGGGGGACGCGGTACGGCGTCGAGGTGGCCGCCGACGGAAGCGCGACCGTGGCCGTCTTCGAGGGCACCGTCGAGGTGCGGCCGACGACGCCCGGCTTTCCGGTGACCGCCGTCGGGGCCGGCGAGTTCTGCCGCTTCGGTCCGCGGACGCCGCCACGGCGGGCACCGCTTCCACGCGGCGTCGGCGAGGAGAGCTGGCGCGGCGGCCTCGGCGAGCCCGGCAGCGGACCGGGGTCTCGCGTCGGGGAGCCGCCACCGGGGTCGAGGGCGCCGGCGCCGCGGCCCGGGGGCGCGGGCGGGCGCCCGGGCGGCGGTCACGGCTGACGGGTCGTACTGACCCGGACATTGGGACCTGCCGACCCACACCCGGGTCGTCCGGCCCCGGCGGAAAATCAGTGCCGAACCGACTGGCAAAACCTAAGATATTTATTAACAACAATATAAGAGAGATTCGAAGACCCGGCACGGAACTTGAAGTCCTCCTCGTCGGCTGCCCACGAGGGGCGGCACAACGAAAGGGGGGTTTCATGAACAATCTCAAGATCGCAGGTCTGGTTCTCCTGTCCCTCGCGGTCGCAGGGTCAGGCTTCGCCGGGAATGGCCAGCGGGGCGCTCGCGACGGCTCCGGGCCGCTCATCGCCACCGCGGAGACGGTGACGGTCGAGGGCGTCGTGGTGCAGTTCCTGGCCGGTCCCGGTTCGGGGATGCCCGAGTTGCAGGTCGAGGACTCCGCCGGTGTGCTCCACACCTTCATCCTCGGACCGTTCTGGTACCTGACGGAGCAGGGGTTCACCGCGCAGCCCGGCGACGCCGTGATCGTGACCGCCTACCCGTGCGCCCTGTGCGACACGGGGTTCGCCGTGGTTTCGGTCGTCAACGTGACCGCCGGCGTCACACTCACACTCCGCGATGCGGAGCGGCCTGCCGATCTGGCCGCACCTGCAGGCCGCGCAGCCCACCGCCGGCAGCGGCGGCAACGGGAACCAGGGCCAGAGCAGCGGTAAGACCGGCAGCGTTCGGCCCGTCATCCGCAGCAGCGGCGGCTCCGGCACCGGCGACCACCTCGTGCCCGACCTCGACCGGATGACGACGTTTGCGGGCACGGTCGTGTCCACCTCGATCGTGGCCGGTGCCGGGGCCGGGACGCTCGTCCTCGCGACCAGCGCCGGCGACGTCTCGTTCCTGCTCTCGCCCGTCTCCGTCCTCATCCGTGCGGGGTTCGACCCGGCGGTCGGAGACGCCCTCGTCATCACAGCGGCTCCGGTCACGATTGACAGTCAGGAGGTCTGGCTCGCGATCACCATGACCGACGACGCCAGCGCCCTCGTAATCGTCCTCCGGGACCCCGCCACCGGCCTCCCGGTCGGCGGCCAGCGTAGCGGGCGTTAATCGACGAACACGTGTTTTGCCGGGCGGGGAGGCACACCCTCCCCGCCCCGGCGTGTCCGCCCGCGGACCGATCGCGGACGCGTCCCCGACGCGCGGCCGGTTTGACACCACTCCGGGCGGCTCTACACTCGCGGCACGTTTGCGAACGTGCCGTCGCTGCCCCGGCCCCGGGGCCGAGAGCTTCTGCTGGGGGATCAAGAGGAGGACGCATGAGTCCATCGCTTGTATTGACCGTTGCCGCAATCGGGGCGCTGGCCTCAACCCTCTCGTCCGCACCGCTCCCGCACCGGCGGGCCCGACAGCTGGGCGTCGTGACCGGGGTCCTGCCGACCGGAGCGCTCGACGCGATCACGGACGTCGGCGGGGTTCTCGTCGGCCAAGCCACCGTGGTTGCCGGGGACGACCTCCGCACCGGCGTCACGGTGATCCTCCCCCACCCCGGCAATGTCTTTCAGGAAAAGGTTCCGGCCGCGGTGTTCGTGGGGAACGGGTTCGGGAAGCTCACCGGTGTAACCCAGGTCGAGGAGCTCGGCAACCTCGAGACGCCGATCGCCCTGACCGGGACCCTCAGCACCTGGAAGGTCGCCGACGCTCTGGCCGAGTGGGTGCTCGCACAGCCGGGCAACGGCGATCTGCAGTCGGTCAACCCTGTGGTCGGCGAGTGCAACGACGGCTACCTCTCCGACATCCGCAAGCGCCAGGTCGGACGCGAGCAGCTGCTTGCCGCCATCGCCGCCGCCGCACCCGGCCCTGTGGCCGAGGGAAGCGTCGGCGCCGGCACCGGGACGCGGTGCCTGGGCTGGAAGGGCGGCATCGGCACCGCTTCCCGCAAGCTGCCGTCCGCACTCGGCGGCTGGACCGTCGGCGTTCTCGTCCAGTCCAACTTCGGCGGCGTCCTTACCGTAGCGGGCGTCCCGGTGGGCGTCGAGCTCGGCCGTTACTCGTTCAAGGACGAGGTCGAAGCCCCCGAGAGGGGTTCGTGCATGGTCGTGATCGCCACCGACGCGCCCGTCGACGCCCGGCAGCTCAGGCGGATCGCGGCGCGCATGCCGATGGGGCTGGCGCGCGTCGGCGGCTTCGCCGCCAACGGCAGCGGCGACTACGCGGTCGCCTTCACCGCCAACCCGAGCTGTCGCGTCCCGAACGGAGCGCGCGGAGCGCGGAGCGTCCCGGCGCTGGCGGACGACGACCTCTCCCCGCTCTTCCTCGCGACGGTCGAGGCGACCGAAGAGGCGGTCGTGAACTCGCTCTTCGCCGCCACCACCACGCGCGGGTTCGCGGGCCACGTCGCCGAGGCGCTGCCCGTGGACCGGGTCCTCGAGATCCTGCGCCGCCACAACGCACTCACCGAGAGCCCGGGCGACGGTGCCCCAGAACGTTAAACGGTCGAAGGGGAGAAGGAAGAGGGCGAAGGGAAGTCAACGGCCGGCGGGATCCTGCCTTCCCTTTTCCCTTGGCCCTTTGCCCTTTTCCCTTTCACCCTCCCGGAGCGCGCGTCAGACCGGCTCGAACGTCGCCACGAACTGCGCCAGCGCCTGCGGGCGGTAAACGAAGCGCAGGCCCCGGATCGACGAGCGTTGTTCATACACCTCCACGACCGCTTCCGCTGCGTAGTCGAGGTGGCTCTGGCTGTAGACGCGACGCGGGATCGCAAGTCGCATGAGGTCGAGGTCGGGCCAACGCCACGCCCCCGAGGCGGGATCCTGGCGTCCCTGCATCACGTTCCCGGTCTCCCAGGCGCGCACGCCGGAGTGCAGGTAGAGCGCGACGGAGAGCGACCACGCCGGCAGCTGCTCGTCCCGAAGGTGCGGGCAGAACGAGCGCCCGTCGACGTAGATGGCGTGGGCGCCGAACGGCGTGACGACCGGAATGCCCGCCGCCTGGAGCTGCTCGCCGAGACGGCGCGTCGAGGCGATACGGTAGGCGAGGTAGTCCTCCTCGAGCATCTCGTCGAGCGCCACGGCGAGCGCCTCGAGGTCGCGCCCGGCGAGGCCGCCGGCGGTGGGGATCCCCTCGCTCGCGAGCAGCCGGACACGGATCGCCTCGGCCCACGCCTCGTCCTCGACCGTGATCAACCCCCCCGTGTTGCCGAGGGCGTCCTTCTTGAGGCTCATGAAGACGCCGTCGGTGAGGCTGAACAGCTCGCGTGCGATCTCCCGCGGACTGCGCTCGGCGTACCCCTCCTCGCGCAGCTTCACGAGGAAGCAGTTCTCGGCGAAGCGCGCGGCGTCGAGCCAGAGAGGCACGCCGTGGCGGCGGCAGATGTCGTGCGCAGCGCGGGCGTTGGCCATGCTCACCGGTTGGCCGCCGCGGGAGTTGTCAGTGACGGTGAGGATCACCATGCGCGCCCGGGCGCCGACCTCCGCGAGGCCCGCCTCGAGGCCCTCGAGGTCGATGTTCCCCTTGAACGCGTGGGGGCTCGTGCGGTCGAGCGCCTGCTTGATCGGGAGGTCCCGGACGTCGGCCCCCGCGTCCTCGAAGTTCTCGCGCGTTGTCGCGAAGTGCGTGTTGGCAAAGATCACGTCGCCGGGCCGGACCACGGCCCGCGCCAGGAGGTGCTCCCCCGCCCGCCCCTGGTGGCACGGGATCACGAACGCGTGCCCGAACAGCCTTTGCACCGCTTCCCGGAACCGGTAGAAGCTCCGCGAGCCGGTGAACGACTCGTCCGATCCGTGCATCGCCGACCACTGCCTCGTCGACAGCGCCGACACGCCCGAGTCGGTGACGAGGTCGATGAGAACCTGCTCGGCCCGCAGCAGGAACGGATTGTAGCCCGCCTCGCGGATGAACCTCTCGCGCTCCTCCCGCGTCGTCATGCGCATCGGCTCTACGACCCGGCTGCGGTACGGCTCGATGACGGTCTTCACCGGTCGCCTCCCTCTCCCGCGGGCGCGCTGGCCTCACTCGGCGTCGCCACCCCGGCGCCAGCGAACGTACAGCGTCTCGTCCACGTCGGCAACCGCCTCGCTGCCTTCCCCCGGGGATGCGTGCAATGGAGACCGGCCCGACCCCGCCACGGGCGTCCCGGTGCGTTGACTTCAACCCGTTCGGTCCTACACTCGCAGCACGTTGACGAGAGTAGTGACGTCCTCGGCCCGGACTCCGGGGTGAGAGCTGCAGTCGGGGAGCAGGAGATGGACGAGCTCGACGACCTCTTCGAGAGAAACCGTGCCTGGGCGCAGTGGACGCGCACGGAGGACCCGGTCTTCTTCGACCGCCTCGCCAGCGGCCAGACGCCGGGCTTCTTCTGGGTCGGCTGCAGCGACAGCCGCGTGACCCCCGACCGGGTTCTTGGCCTCAAGCCGGGCCGGGTCTTCGTCCACCGCAACGTCGCCAACCTGATCGGGGGGCAAGACGCCAACAGCCACGCGGCGTTGCACTTCGCCGTGGACGCCCTGAAGGTCCCGCACGTCATCGTCTGCGGGCACACCGGCTGCGGCGGCATGAAGGCCGTCCTGCGCGGCGAAGACCGCGGCCCGGTGGCCGAGTGGCTCAAGCCCGTGCACGACCTGGCGCGGGCGCACGCCGGCGAGCTGGACGCCCTGCCCGAGGACGCGAGGGCGGACCGCCTGGCCGAGTTGAACGTCGTGGCCCAGATCGAGAGCATCGCTCGCGCCGACGTCGTCCGCGACGCGTGGCGCACCGGACAGCCGCTCGCGCTGCACGGCTGGATCTTCTGCATTCGCGACGGCCTTCTCCGCGCCCTGCACGTCAGTCGCAGCAGTCCCGACGCGGCGCCTTGACCCGCAACCCCCGGCTCGGAGGCGTTGCGCGCGGCCGGCGCTATCATCGGCCGCGCTGAGGGGGACTGTCGAGCCCCTCTCGCACGCGGGGGGATCGGATGAGACGGATCGAACGCGCTGGCCGGATGATGCTGCTCGGGTTCGTGCTCGGTGTGATGCCGTTCGCGGGGGTGGCGGCGGCCCAGACAGCAACGCCCCCTCCGGTGACCTACCCGGCGCTGCCGAGCGAGATCCCCGGCAGCTTCACGCCGGTGACGGACACGTTCGACTTCGTCCGGCGCGACGTGATGATCCCGATGCGCGACGGGGTGCGGCTGCACACCGTCATCCTGGTGCCGAAGGGCGCCAGGCGCGCCCCGATGCTCCTCACGCGCACGCCGTACGACGCCACGGCGATGACCAGCCGCGCGCACAGCTCACACCTCGGCCCGACGCTCGAGGGCTACGACAACGCCACCGATGTGATCGTCGACGGCGGCTACATCCGCGTCGTCCAGGACATCAGGGGCAAGCACGGCTCCGAGGGCGACTACGTCATGAACCGGCCGCTGCGCGGCCCGCTGAACCCGACGCCGGTCGACGAGGCCACCGACACCTACGACACCATCGACTGGCTGGTCAAGAACGTCCCGGAGAGCAACGGCCGCGTCGGCATCCTGGGCATCTCCTACGACGGCTACCTCGCCCTGACCGCGCTCGTCGGCCCGCACCCCGCGCTCAAGGTGGCGGTGCCGATGAACCCGATGGTGGACGGCTGGATGGGCGACGACTGGTTCCACAACGGCGCGTTCCGCCAGCAGAACCTGCCCTACATCTACGACCAGGAGGCGACCCGCGACTCGAAGGTCGAGTGGTGGACGGGCTGCTACGACGACTACGACACCTTCATGCGGGCGGGGTCGGCGGGCGAGCTCGGCCGCCTCCGCGGGCTCGAGCAGGTCGGCTTCTGGCGCAAGCTGCTCGCACACCCGAGCTACGACGCTTTCTGGCGCGACCAGGCAATGGACCGCATCCTGGCGGCGCAGCCGCTCCAGGTCCCGGTGATGCTGGTGGGCAGCTTGTGGGACCAGGAGGACATCTACGGCGCGGTCGCCGTCTACCGGGCGATCGCGGCGAAGGACACCACCCACGACAAGGTCTTCCTCGTCCTCGGCCCGTGGCACCACGGGCAGGAGATCCGCGACGGCAGCGCGCTGGGCCCGTTGCGGTTCGGGAGCGACACCGGGCTCTACTTCAGGCAGCACATCCTGCGGCCGTTCCTCGACCGATACCTCAAGGACGGCGCGCCGGCGGCGGACGTGGCGCCGGTCGAGGCGTTCGAGACGGGGACCAACGTGTGGCGGCGGTTACCGGCGTGGCCGGCCGGCTGTTCCGGCGGTTGCTCGATCAAGCCGACGCCGCTCTACCTCGCCGCCGGAGGCGCGCTCGGCTTCGCCCCGCCCAAGCCGGGCGAGGCGCCGTTCGACGAGTACGTCTCCGACCCCGCCAAGCCCGTGCCGTTCATCCCGCGGCCGGTGCGGGCGAGCGGCAGCACGTGGGCTGATTGGTTGGTGACGGACCAGCGGGAGGCATCGGGCCGGACCGACGTGCTCACATTCACCACCGATGTCCTGCGCGGGCCGGTGCAGATCACCGGCCAGCCGGTGGCCAACCTCGTGGCCTCGACCAGCGGCACCGATTCCGACTGGGTGGTCAAGGTGATCGACGTCTACCCCGACGAGGTCGCGGACCAGCCGGCGATGGGCGGCTACGAGCTCATGATCTCGGCCGACATCTTCCGCGGCCGCTACCGCGAGAGCCTCGAGAAGGCGGCGCCGCTCGCCGCGGGCGAGCCGTTGCTCTACCGCTTCGCCCTGCCAACGGCGAACCACGTCTTCCTGCCCGGCCACCGGATCATGGTCCAGGTCCAGTCGACCTGGTTCCCGCTCTACGACCGCAACCCGCAGACGTTCGTGCCCAACATCTTCTGGGCCAAGCCGGAGGCCTACCGGAAGGCGGTCCAGCGGATCTACCACGCGCCCGGCGAGGCGAGCTTCGTCGAGCTGCCTCTCCTCGTGCGGCCCTGACGCCGATCGCTGCCGGGCCGGCGACGCCGCCATCCGGACCGGGTGACCTGGGCCTTGGTTTCAGTCCGGGTATCCGGTCAGGCGTGGTTGACAAAGGACACTCCGTCCGTCACGTTGCCTTCATGCTGGTCCGCCCCGATTTCAACCCCATCGCCCTGCAGCTCGGACCCATTGCGGTCCACTGGTACGGCATCATGTACCTGCTGGGTTTCGTGACGTTCTGGCTGCTGGCCAAGAAGCGCCTGAAAGATCAGCCGTACGCCCGCGATGGTTGGACTTCGCGCGACATCGAAAACCTGTTGTTCGCCGGCGTCCTGGGCGTCATCCTCGGCGGGCGTACGGGCTACGTGCTGTTCTACCAGCCCGGCTACTACGTCGCCCACCCGGCGGAGATCGTCGCGATATGGGACGGCGGCATGTCGTTCCATGGCGGCCTCCTCGGCGTGATGGCTGCGTTCTGGGGGTTCGCCCGGACGCGCAGGGTGTCGTGGCTGGACGTGATGGATTTCGTCGCTCCCCTGGTGCCGCCTGGCCTCGCGTTCGGGCGCATCGGCAACTTCATCAACGGCGAGTTGTGGGGCCGGCAGGCGCCCGCATGGTGGCCGGGCGCGATGATCTATCCAGAGTCGGGAAGCATGGTCCCGCGGTTTCCGTCGGAGCTGTACGAAATGTTCCTGGAAGGCATCGTGCTGTTCACGGTGCTGTGGTGGCTGTCGCGCAGGGAGCGCTCGCGCGGCTTCATCGCCGGGTGCTTCTCCCTGGGCTATGGCCTGGCGCGTTTCATCGTCGAATTCTCCCGCCAGCCCGATGCCTTTCTCGGCTATCTCTGGTTCGGCCTGAGCATGGGGCAGTTGCTGTCGCTGCCGCTCATCGCGTTGGGCATCGGCTTGATCTGGTGGTCCAGGCGCCGCGCCGCTCGTCTGGGCAAGACGGCTTCCGCCTGAACGGTTCAGGCCGCTCGGCGCGCCGGCAGGCGCAAATCCGCAGCCGTGGCGATGCGCAGGCCTCGAGTTGGGGCCGTCAGTTCCACTGCGTCGGGCCGTCCTTGGGCGGTCGCGAAACGTCGCCCGCGATGCGCGCTCGTTCCTCCAGCGCCCACCCTTCGCGCAGCAACGCGTCGCGTTCCCTCCTGCGTTTGATCGCGAGCAGAGCGAGCATCGTGATCGCCATCCACAGCACCGTCGAGCTGGTTACGACCGGCACCCACGTCGTCCAGAACGTCTCCCTGCGGAAGTAGGTCCGTGCGAACCCGCCAACGCTCTCCCCGGTGGCGGCCTCGAAGGCGTCGTCGAAACCGGCGCCGCGCGAAACTCCGGCGAGGATCCTCCCCACCACGTCGTCGCCGTGCTGCCTCAGCAGGTACCGCACGAGTGCGGCCGAAACCGCGTACGAGCGGGCAACGGCCGCCGCGTCGCTGGAGAACCCCGCGTTCAGGTCCGCAATGGAGCGCGGTCCGCGCCCGATCGTGGCCAGGACGACGCGCGCGCCGTCCTCGATCCCCCACTCGCGGGCCGCCACCGTCGCCGTGCCCTCGTTGAACCAGCGCGGGACGGCCCCGCCGCCCGCGGCACGCGCGAGAAGCATGTGGGCGACCTCGTGGTGGAGGAGCGCCTCGAGGTTTCCGTCGGGGTACGAGGGGACGCGGTTGGGAAAGAGCACGACGGTGCCGAGCTCCGGGACCGCGTAGCCGCCCACCCACGATGCCACGTTCGCGGCGAGCCGCGAGCCCTCGGGCGCGAGCACGACGCGGATCGGCGGGCCCGGCCTGTGCAGCCCCACGAGCTTCAGCACCGGATCCCAGTCCCCCGCCTCGAGCGCGCGCACCGCGGACGCCTGGCGCGCCAGCGCGGGCGGCGCCTCGACCTGCAATGCCAGCGCTCCGCCGCCCCGCGTATCGGGCGTCGCGGCCGCGAGAGAGGAGACGAGCGCAACCGCTCCCGCGACCAACCCGCGCTGCAGCCACCGTCCGGCTCCCACGTCCGCCTCCCGTCCCAGGCTAGCAAATGTGGCAACGCCTCTCGCGCAGGGGAGGAATTCCGGTCAGCCGAGCAGTTCGTGGGCGTCGCGGAGGACGTCGCGGATGGGGATGGACTGCGGGCACTTGGGCTCGCAGTCGCCGCACTCGATGCAGGCGTCGGCGGCCTGTCCCCGGGAGACCAGGATCGCCTTGTACAGCTGCGACGTGGTCGTGCGCGAGTCGAACATCGCGGCCGTGTTGACCATCGAGAACACGTCCGGGATGAGCACGCCGTTCGGGCACGGCAAGCAGTAGCCGCACGTGGTGCACGGGACCTTGATGCGTCCCAGGTAGTGGCGGCGGACCTCGGCGGCGAGGGCCAGCTCCTCCTCGCTCAGGGCCCCGGGCGATGCGAGGTCCGCCACGGTCAGGTTCTCGGCGAGCTGTTCCTCAGTGTTCATCCCCGAGAGGGCCGTCACGACCTCCGCGTGGTTCCACACCCATCGCCACGCCCACTCGGCGGGCGACCACGGCCTCCCGCCCCGGGCCCAGACGCCCCGGACCTCCTCCGGCGGGTTCGCGGCCAGGAGGCCCCCGCGCAGCGGCTCCATCGCGATCACCCCGACGCCCCTGGAGGCGGCGAGCCGCAACCCGGCGATCCCCGCCTGGAAGTCCACGTCGAGCAGGTTGAACTGGATCTGGCAGCACTCCCAGTCGTACCCCTCGAGCACCTCGGCGAACGTGTCGGGCGAACCGTGGAACGAAAACCCCGCGTGGGTGATGCGCCCATCGCTCCTGGCGCGGTCGAGGGCGAGAAGGCCCCCAAGGCGCTTCACGGTTTCCCAGCGTTCGCCGTTGAGCGCATGGAGGAGGTAGAAGTCCACCTTGTCCGTGCCGAGGCGGCGGAGCTGCTCGTCCAGGAAACGCTCCCAGTCGCCCTCGGCCTGGACGAGGAACGTCGGGCACTTGGTGGCGACTTGCACGAGCCGGCGATAGCCGTCCCCGAGGGCGCGACCGACGAACGGCTCGCTCTGTCCGCCGTGGTACGGATACGCCGTATCCAGGTAGTTGACGCCTGCGTCGATCGCCGCGCGCAGGAGCCGGGTGGCCCGCGCCTCGTCGATGCGGGCGGGGTCGCCGTCCTGGACGGGCAGGCGCATGCAGCCGAAGCCGAGGATCGAGATCGGCAAGCCGGGGATCTTGGGAAAGCTCCTGTATCGCACCGTTGACCTCCATCGGGGGGGAACGTCCCGACGGGTGGGCATACTACCGCGTCCGCCGGCTCGACCCGGCGACATGGCGGGCTGGGTACGGGGCCGGCTCTCAGGTCAGGGACGCAACCGCCACGGTCCGGAGGTTGAGCTGGACCGCCCGCACGCCTTCCACGGCTGCTACGACGGAAGCCAGCTCCCCCCGGAACAGGTCCCTCATCCCGGCCGGCATGACCGCCTCCGGCGCGACCCCCGCGACGGTGACGACGCCGCGCTTCGCGCTCACCTCGAGCGGCAGGCCGCGGCTCGCCGGGTTGTGCTCCAGCGCCAGCTTCACCCTGCAGGCCAGGGCAAAGTCCTGGTGCTGCTCCCGCGTCTGGGGCGTGGCGGCGAACTTCGGCTGGCGGACCACATCGAGGATGCTGGCGCACACATCGCCGACGCTCAGCTGCTCGAGGTTGAGGACCATGTCGTAGAGCGCGGGATCGGCCCAGTCCACGCCGTACATGATCCGGGTCCAGCGGGTGCGGGCTTCGTCGTTTCTCCGAACCCGCGCCTCGGCTGCGTCGGAATCGAGCCCTTCTTCCTCCATCGCCTCGCGGATGCGGGCCTCGAGCGGGGCGATGATCCTCACCCTGAGCACGGCGGGGACGCCCCGCAAGAGCAGGTGGCCGGCGTAGCTGTGGTAGACGAGGTCGCCTTTCGCCACGTGCTCCGACAGCGCGGCCTGCAGGGCGACCAGGTAGCCGCGGCGCACGGCCGTCACGCGATCCCAAATGCCCGGGACCCGGTCGAGCGTCGTTCCGAGGAGTTCCGGCGACACCCCGAGGTTCACGGCGGCGTCGGTGAGGATCTCACGTCCGATGCACGGATAGCCCAGGGAGCCGGCCACCGCCTCCGCGACCGCCCGGCCGCCGGACATCGAGCCTCGTGCGATGGTGACGATGGGCACCGTGCACCTCCGTTTCTCTCAAGATGGACCTTGTGAAGGAAACATGCAAGCTCCCGCGACGAACCGCGGACATCACCACCCGCCGGCCACCTCTCAGGAACCGGACTGACCTGTTCCTCGCGCGCCCGTGTAACCCACCCCCCGAGTCCCGCGTCTAGCATCTGTGCAGGGACCACTCGGTCGAGGTCGAGCCCTGGGCGTGCCGCGTGGGGGGAGGCCGGGATGGTGGCGCTTGGCCGCTGCAGGAGCGGGAGTTCGAGACCATGACCATGTTGACGCGAATCGGCGTGACGGTCGCGGTCGCCTCGGTCGTCTGGGCCGCGGGCGCCGAGGCGCAGTTTTCTCAGCAGGGCAACAAGCTCACCGGCAACGACGCGACGGGCGCGGCCTGGCAGGCATCGGCCGTCGCCGTCTCGGCGGACGGCAACACGGCCATCGTCGGTGGGTACCTCGACAACGGCGACGCCGGAGCGGCCTGGGTGTTCACCCGCTCGGCCGGGGCGTGGACGCAACAGGGGCCGAAGCTGGTCGGCAGCGGTGCGGTCGGGGACGCCGGCCAGGGCTGGTCGGTGGCTCTCTCCGCGGACGGCAACACCGCGATCATCGGCGGGCCCGGCGACAACAGCGGCGCCGGCGCCGCCTGGGTGTTCACCCGCTCGGGCGCCCAGTGGACGCAGACGGGCGCCAAGTTGGTCGGCACGGGGGTCGTTGCCAAGGCCAACCAGGGCTGGGCGGTGGCGCTGTCCTCGGATGGCAACACGGCCGCCGTCGGCGGTCCCGGCGACAACAACGGCGTCGGTGCGGTCTGGGTGTTCACACGCGCGGCGGGCGCCTGGAAGCAGCAAGGCGTCAAGCTCGTCGGGACGGGCGCGGTCGGACTTCCGGGGCAGGGCTCGTCGGTGGCCCTTTCGGGGGACGCGAGCACGCTCATCGCGGGGGGCCCCCAGGACAACGACGGCAGCGGCGGGGTGTGGGTCTTCACCCAGTCGGCCGGCAAATGGACGCAACAGGGCAACAAGCTGGCCGGCTCGACGCCGACCTCGGCCTTCTCGATTCAGGGCAACGCGGAGGTGACTGCGAACTTCACCCAACAGCCGCAGCCCTGCGTCGCCATTGCCACCGCCGTGGCGCCCGTCGCGGCCGATGGCACGATCGTCGTGAACACGCCGCCGACCTGTCCCGGCGGGTACCTGCCCGGCACGCGGGTCTCCCTTTCCTTGACGCCAACGAGCGGGTGGACGTTGGCAGGTTGGAGCGGCAGCGGCGGGTCGTTCTCGAACGTTGCCGCCTACGACACGACGTTCACGGTTGCTGCCGCCGCCACCGTCACTGCAAACCTTCTGGAGCAAACCAGCACGTGCGATACGCTGACGCTCGATGTCAGCCCGCCCGGCGCCGGAAGCGTGACGACGGAAACGCCGCAGAACTGCACCGGCGGGTACATGCAGGGCTCGCAGGCCGTCATCACGGCCAGCCCCGCGTTCGGGTGGAGGTTCGCGGGGTGGAGCAGCAGCGGGGGCTCGTTCTCGACCACGTCGTCGCCGGCGACGACCTTCATGATCGCCAGCAGCACGACCGTGACCGCGAATTTCACCCAGTCGTCGGTCGGCTGCGCCTCGCTCGCGGTGAGCGCGAACCCCAGCGGCGCCGGCAGCGTCACCAGCGGCACCGCGCCCAACTGCAGCCTTGGGTTCGCGCCGGGAACGCTGATCCCGCTCACTGCGAACCCGGCACCGGGGTGGACGTTTGCGGGGTGGAGCGGGACCGGGGGCGTGTTCGACGACCCCACTGGCCTGGCAATTGGCGCCAGGCAGGGTACGTCCGTTGCGATTTCCACAGACGGAAACACCGCGGTCGTCGCCGGGTACGTCACCGGCGGCACCTCGACGGTCTGGGTCTTCGCGCGGGCCGGCGGGGCGTGGGTCCAGCAGGGCAACCCGCTCGCCTGGGCGGGTGAGGCGTCCCTGGCGCAGCAGGCGTGGTCGGTGGCGATCTCCGGCGACGGCAACACCATCCTGGCCAGCGAACCGGGGGACGACGACGGCACCGGCGCGGCCTGGGTCTTTACCCGTTCGGGCGGAGTCTGGACACAGCAGGGCACCAAGTTGGTCGGCGCCGGCGCCGCCGGCCGGGCGGAGCAGGGGTCGGCAGCGGCGCTCTCGGCGGACGGTTCCACCGCCGTCGTCGGCGGGCCCGGCGACAACGCCGGCGCCGGCGCGGCCTGGGTGTTCGTCGCCGGCGGGGCGGGCGCCGCCTGCACGTTCGCGCTCGCGCCCTCCCTGCAGCGCCTCCCACCCATGGGGGGGACGGGCACGATCGCCGTTGAGGTCGCCTCCGGGACCGGCTGCTCCTGGGTCGCGTTCAGCAACGATCCGTGGATCACGGTGGCCAGCGGCGAGGGCGGTACCGGCGACGGCCGGGTGACCTACGGCGTGAGCAGCAACGCCGGCGCGACCCGCATCGGCACGCTCACCGTCGGAGGGCAGACGTTCGAGGTCGACGAGGCCGGGACCGAGTGCTCGTACACGCTGACCCCAGGCGGCGCGGACTTCCCTGAGAGCGGCGGCGCCGGATCGTTCGGCGTCGGCACGCCGGCGGAGTGTCCCTGGGCCGCCGCGACAACGGCGAGCTGGCTGCACCTGACGAGCGACACCGGTCAGGGGCAGGGGCAGGTTGCCTTCACGGTCGACGCCAACGCCGGCGCGGCGCGCAGCGGCACGATCACCATCGGGAGCGCAGCGTTCACCGTCAGCCAGGCGGCGTACGCCGCACCTCTCGAGGCAGGGTTCTCGGTCGCGCCGGGGCCGGCCGTCGCCGGCGAGTTGCTGCGGTTTTCGGACACCTCCGCGGGTACGCCGGCCTCCTGGTCGTGGGCGTTCGGCGACGGGACCGGCAGCCTCGCGCAGAGCCCGACCCACACCTACGCCGCCGCCGGGACGTACACGGTCGACCTGACAGTCGCCAACGCGGGCGGCCAGAGCAGCGTGTCCCGCCAGGTCGTCGTCGCCTCCGGGTCGGAGGTCTGGGTCCCCGTGGTGACCCACGTGTCCGGCGTCGGGGGCTCAGCGTGGCGCTCGGACGTGGGACTGCTGAACCCCGGCGGCGCCGACGCCACCGTCCAGGGGTTGTTCACCGGCCCGGCGGGTCTGGTGACGGGGACGGTGGTGGTCCCGGCGGGCGATCAGCTGGTCGTCGGGGACGTCGTCGCCAGGCTCGGGTCGGCCGGCTCCGGGGCGCTGGAGATCCTCTCCGACCAGCCGGTGGTCGTGACCTCGCGGACCTACGACCAGCTGGCGAGCGGGACGGTCGGCGGAGGGTACGCCTCGTACGGCACCGCTTCGGGGCTCGGCGCCGGGATGTCGGCGTGGCTGCCGCAGCTGGCCGAGAACGCGGACTACCGGACCAACATCTCGCTCACCAACACCGGGCCCGCCGCGGCCGCCGTCACGGTGGCGCTGTTCGACGGGGCCGGCAACCCGCTGGGGAGCTATGACGTCGCGCTCGCCCCCGGGGCGTGGGCCCAGGACGACCGGCCGTTCTTCGCGCGCGCCGGCCAAACCTCGATGGACGCGGGCTACGCCAAGGTCACGGTGACCGCCGGCGCAGGGGTCATCGCCACCGCCTCCGTGATCGACAACGTCACCGGCGACCCGACGACCGTCGAGATGGTGCCGGCCTCGAGCGGCGCCGGCGGCGGGAGCGACTGGGTCCCCGTCGTGAGCCACACGTCCGGCATCGGCGGCGCTGCGTGGCGATCCGACGTGGGACTGCTGAACCCGGGCAACATCGCGGCGAACGTCCAGGAACGGTTCCACGGCCCATCGGGCGTGGTGACGGGGACGGTGGTGGTCCCGGCGGGCGATCAGCTGGTCGTCGCGGACGTCGTCGCCAGGCTCGGGTCGAGCGGCTCCGGGGCGCTGGAGCTCCTCTCCGACCAGCCGGTGGTCGTGACCTCGCGGACCTACGACCAGCTGGCGACCGGGACGGTCGGCGGAGGGTACGCCTCGTACGGCACCGCTTCGGGGCTCGGCGCCGGGATGTCGGCGTGGCTGCCGCAGCTGGCCGAGAACGCGGACTATCGGACCAACATCTCGCTCACCAACACCGGGTCCGCCGCGGCCGCCGTCACGGTGGCGCTGTTCGACGGGGCCGGCAGCCCGCTGGGAAGTTATGACGTCGCGCTCGCCCCCGGGGCGTGGGCCCAGGACGACCGGCCGTTCTTCGCGCGCGCCGGCCAAACCTCGATGGACGCGGGCTACGCCAAGGTCACGGTGACCGCCGGCGCAGGGGTCATCGCCACCGCCTCCGTGATCGACAACGCCACCGGCGACCCGACGACCGTGGCGATGGTGCCCTGACGGTTCCCGCCAGGCTAGCGCCGGCGGACGACCAGCTCGATCCCGGCTTCCGAGAACCGGCGGGCGACCACGATCTCGTCGCGCAGCGCCCGCTGGAGCGCCTCCCCACCCTCGACGGGGAAGCGCAGGACCTCGAGGCCGGGCTGCGCCAGCACGGCGGCCGCCATCGCGGAGCGCAGCGCGTCGAGGCCCTGCCCGGTGAGTGCCGAGATCGCGACGACCGTGCGGCCGACCGGGGCCGGCGGCAACGTGCCGTCCAGCCGGTCGATCTTGTTGAGTGCGACGATGCAGCCCTTCGGGTCGACGCCGAGCGAGTCGAGGACCTCCTCGCCGACCGCGAGTTGCTCGGGCCAATCGGGGTGCGAGCCGTCCACCAGGTGCACGACGACCTGCGCGAGCGCCGCCTCGGCGAGGGTCGCGCGGAACGACGCCACCAGGTGGTGGGGCAGCTTGCGGATGAACCCGACGGTGTCCGCGACCGCAACGGCGAGACCGTCGCCCAGTTCGGCGCGCCGGGTGCGCGGGTCGAGGGTCGCGAACAGCCGGTCCTCGACCAGCGTCGAACCGCCGGTCAGCTTTTCGAACAGCGTGCTCTTACCGGCGTTCGTGTAGCCGACCAGGGCCACGGCCGGGAGCAGCGCGCGCCGCTTGCGCTGCACCTCCCGCTCGCGCTCCACCTCGTCGAGACGCTCGCTCAGCAACCCGATGCGCCGCCGAATCACGCGGCGGTCGCTCTCGAGCTGGGTCTCGCCCACCCCGCGGGTGCCGATCCCGCCGGCCTGGCGCGAGAGGTGCGCCCAGCGCCTGGTCAACCGCGACATCTGGTAGGTGAGCTGCGCCAGCTCGACCTGGATCTGCGCCTCCCGGGTGCGCGCCCGCAGCGCGAAGATGTCGAGGATGACGCCGGCCCGGTCGAGGACCTTGACGTCCGCCGGCAACGCTTCGTCGAGGTGACGAGCCTGCGAGGACGAGAGATCGTCGTCGAAGACGACCATCTTGGCGCCGTGCTCCTCGGCGAGGCGCGCGAGCTCCGCGACCTTCCCCTTCCCGATGAACGTCGAGGGGTCGGGGGATTTGCGCTCCTGCACCATGCGGGCGACGACGACCCCACCGGCCGTGTCCACGAGCTGGGCGAGCTCGTCGAGGTGGGACTCGACCACCGTACGCGGCGCCCGGCCCGTGGCGACCCCGACCAACACGGCCCGTTCGGGCCCCCGCACGGGAACCGGCGTGCGCGCCGCGGCCGGCGCCGGCTGCTCCGCCCCGCGGTCCCGGCCGTGGCCGCTCCCCGCTCCCTGCCGTGGGGCGCGCCGTGATCCGTTCCTTGCCATTCGCCGTATCCTACGGGGATGTGGGGGCACGGTCAACGACGCCCCGTTCGACCGTCCGCACGCCGGAGGCCGGGACGGGAGTTGAGTGTTACAGGTCGCCACTGGAGGACGCATGACGGCAGCTGAGGCAACGGCGTGGCTCAACGAACGGACACGTGTGCTCGACGGCGCGACCGGCTCCGAGCTGCTGCGCCGGGGCGTCGCGGCGGCGGGACGGCTTTGGGGGGTTGGCGCGCTGCTGGAGGACCCCTGCGCGGTCACGGCGTTGCACCGCGACTACGCGGCGGCCGGCGCCGAGGCGCTTACCGCCGCCACGTTCCGCGTGACGCCGTACGCGCTGCGTGGCGCCGGCCTCGAGGACCGTGCGGGCGAACTCGCCCTCCTGGCGGTGCGTCTCGCGCGCGAGGCCGCCGCCGAGGTCGGCCGCGCCGCGCTGGTGTTCGCATCGCAGACGACGCTGGAGGACTGCTACCGCCCCGACCCCGTCCCGGACGACGTTACGCTCGTCCGCGAGCATGGGGCGACGGCGAACATCCTGGCAAGAGCGCGGCCCGACGCGCTCCTGCTCGAGACGTTCAACACGGCGCGCGAGGCCCGCATCGCCGCCGAGGCCGCCACGGCGACCGGCCTGCCGGTGATCGTGAGCTTCGTCTGCCGCCGCGGCATGCTGCTGTCGGGCGAGGAACCCGGCGACGCGGCTGCCGCGGTATGCATCCCCGGCGTCGTGGCGGTCGGGGTCAACTGCACCGCCGTCGAGGACGTGTTGCCTGCCCTGATCCGGGTTGCGGCCTCGACATCGCTTCCCCTCGTCGCCTACGCCAACAACGCCTGGCACGCCGCGGACTCGGCGTGGCTGGCGGCCGAGCCGGTCCCGCCCGAAGGGTTCGCGCACACCGCCGCGACGTGGGTCGCGGCCGGGGCCAGGCTCGTCGGCGGCTGCTGCGGCACGAGCCCCGATCACATCGCGGCGATCGCGTCCCGGCTCGACGGCGAGCGGCGCTAGAATGCCGGGGTGCGCGAACTTCACGAGCCGTACGCGAGCCATCTGCCGCCGCTGCTCGCGGCCGCCCTGGCCGAGGACCTCCCGGACCTGACCGGGACCGCGCTGTTCGGTCCCGACGAAACAACCACGGCGGCCCTCGTCGTCAAGCAACCGGGTGTGCTCTCCGGGATGCCCGCGTTCGCCGCGGCGTTCGAGTTCCTGGACGGGCGCTGCCAGGTGGACGCGCTGCGCGGCGACGGCGACGCCGCCGCCGCAGGCGACGAGGCCGCGCGCGTCCACGGCCCGGCGCGCGCGGTCCTGGCCGCCGAGCGCACCGCCCTCAACTTTGCCACCCGGCTCTCGGGCGTCGCGACCCTCACCCGCCGCTTCGTCGATGCGGTCGCCGGGACGCCGTGCAAGGTCCTCGACACCCGCAAGACGACCCCGGGCTGGCGCGCGCTCGAGAAGCATGCCGTGCGCTGCGGCGGCGGCACGAACCACCGCATGGGCCTGTACGACGCGGCCATGCTCAAGGACACGCACCTCGCCGCCGCCGGCTCGATCACCGCCGCGGTGGCGCTGGTGCGCGAGCGCTGGGGCGACGCCGTGACGCTGGTCGTGGAGTGCGCCGACCTCGCGATGGTCGAGGAGGCGCTGGCCTGCAAGGTGGGACACATCATGCTCGACAACATGGACATCGCAGGGGTGCGCGGCGCCGTCGCACTGACCGCCGGGCGGGCGCGGCTCGAGGTCTCGGGCGGCGTCACGCTCGCGACCGTGCGCGCCTTCGCCGAAACCGGGGCCGACTTCGTCTCCGTCGGCGCCCTCACCCACTCCGCGCCGGCGCTCGACCTCTCCCTGAAGGTGCGCCCGTGACGATCGCCGACCGCGACCGCTGCGACGTCCTGATCCTGGGGACCGGCGTGGCCGGGCTCGCGGCTGCGCTCACGGCCGCCAGGGCCGGCGCCGACGTGCTGCTGCTCTGTCGGCCCTCCGACCCGGCGGCGACCAACACCTGGCGGGCCCAGGGAGGCATCATCTTCCGCGGCGAGGACGACTCGCCGGAACTCCTCGCCAAGGACATCCTCGTCGCCGGCGCCGACTACGGCCTCGCCGAGGCCGCGCGCTTCCTCGCCGAGGAGGGCCCGCGCTGCGTGCAGGAGTGGCTGATCGAGCGCCTGGCCGTGCCGTTCGACCGCACTCCCGAAGGGCGCCTCGACCTCGCCCTCGAGGGCGCGCACTCGGTGCCGCGCATCCTGCACGCGGCCGACAAGACCGGCGCCGTGATCGAGCAGGCGCTCCTCGCAGAGGTTCGCCGGACTCGGGGGATCCGCATCGTGGCGGGCGTCCAGGCCGTGGACTTGCTGACGACGCACCACCAGTCGCGCCGCGCCGAGGACCGCTACGCGCTCGACAACCGCTGCCTGGGTGCGTACGTCATCGAGGCCGCCACCAGCCGGGTCTGCACCGTCCTCGCCTCGGCCACCGTGCTCGCCACCGGCGGCGCCGGTGCACTGTACATCCACACCTCCAACCATCCGGGCTCGATCGGTTCCGGCTTCGCGATGGCCTCGCGTGCCGGCGCGCGCCTCCTCAACCTCGAGTTCATCCAGTTCCACCCGACCTGCTTGTACGTGCCCGGCGCGCCGCGCTTCCTGATCACCGAGGCCCTGCGCGGCGCCGGCGCCCGCCTCGTCAACCGCGAGGGCGAGCGCTTCATGGTGAAGCACCACCCGCTCGGCGAGCTGGCGCCGCGCGACGTGGTGGCGCGCGGGATCGTGGACGAGCTGCACCGCACCGACTCCGAGTGCGTCTTCCTCGACCTCGGCGAGAACGGCGACAAGCTCGCCGCGCACTTCCCCAACGTCAGCGAAAACTGCCTCGAGTACGGCATCGACATCCGGCGCGAGCGCATCCCGGTGGTGCCGGCGGCGCACTACACCTGCGGCGGCATCGTCTCCGACCTCTCGGGCTGCACCACGATCCCCGGCCTGTACGTCGCGGGCGAGGCCGCGTGCACGGGGGTGCACGGCGCCAACCGCCTGGCCTCCACGTCCCTGCTCGAAGGCCTCACGTTCGGCCTCGCGGCCGGGGAGCACGCCGCCAGCCGCGCGCACCGCGCCCAACTCCCCGAGAACCTTGCCTCCGTGATCCCCGACTGGGAGCCGGTTCCCGGCCCGTCCAACGAAGACCCGGCTCTGATCGCCCAGGACTGGTCCTCGCTGCGCCACACGATGTGGAACTACGTCGGCATCGTGCGAACCCCCGAGCGCCTGGCCCGCGCCGTCGCCGACCTCCGCCATCAGCAGGGCAGGTTGACGGAGTTCTACCGCTCGACGCCGATCTCGGCAGCTCTCGTGGACCTCGTGCACGGCTGCACCGCCGCCGGCTTGATCGCGGCCGCCGCCCAGCGCAACCCCAACTCGGTCGGCTGCCACTACGTGGTCGGAGCCCCGGTGCGCCACGGCTCCGAGACCTGACGGCGGGACGTGGCGCGGCAGCAGAGGGTAGAAGGGAGAGGGGCGACGGACAGTAGCCTGGCGTCCGTCACTCTTCCGTCTTCCGTCTTCCTTCTTCCCTCTCCCGTCTTCCCTATCCTTACTTTCGCCCGACCGTGCCCGCATGGCAGCCCTTTCCATCGCGGCCCCCGTCCGCTAGGCTATCGGCATGACGTACGACCGCGATGCTGCCTGGGAACTGCTCTGCGAGTGGACTGCCAACGCCAACCTGCGCAAGCACGCCCTCGCCGTCGAGGCCGCGATGCGCGCGCACGCGCGGCGGCTCGGCGCCGATGAGGAGGCGTTCGGGACCGTCGGCCTGCTGCACGACTTCGACTACGAGAAAAACCCCACCGCCGAGACGCACGTCTACGCCGGCGCAAAGGTGCTGCGCGGGCAGGAGTGGCCGGAGAGCTGGGTGCGCGCGATCGAAGGGCACGCCAACTACACCGGCGTGCCGCGCGACACGGAGATGGCTCGCTGTCTGTTTGCGGTGGACGAGCTGACCGGCTTCCTCACCGCCGCCGCCTTGGTGCGTCCCGACAAGGCGATCGCCAACGTGCCCGTGGAATCCGTGCTGAAGAAGATGAAGGACAAGGCGTTCGCGCGTTCCGTCAACCGCGACGACATCCGCCGCGGCGCCGAGGAGATCGGCATGGAGTTGCCGGCGCACATCGAGTTCGTGCGCACCGCGATGGCGTCGATCGCCGCCGACCTGGGGCTCGCCGGTGCGCCGTAGTCTTGCCGCCGCATTCGCCGCCGCCGTCGTGCTTGCCGCGTGCGGGCGAACGGCCGTACCGGTTCGCCTGGCCGGGTTGCACCGCGTCCACGTCTGGACCGGCGCCCGCGCGGCCCGCATGGTGGCCGAGCTGCACGGCGCCGAGGTCGCGCCCCGCGACTCGACAGTCGCGGACTACGGGGCCCCCGGTCAGCTGCGGATCTGGATATCGCGCTATCCGGACGAGGTTCACGCCATGGAAGTGCTCGCGCGGATGGTCGAGGGGATGCGCAGCGGGCGCTCGCCGTTCGCCACGCCGCAGCAGCTCCAGGGGCCGCCCGGCCGCTGGTTGACGGTCGGCCCCGGCGGTCACAACGTACTGTGGACAAGCGGACCCACCGTGTACTGGCTGCAGGGGGAACCGAACGCCGTCCTGCGCGCCGCCGACGAACTCCCGCCGCCGACGCGCGGTCAGCTCGCCTGAGCGGGCGGGACCAAGCCGGCCGGCCCGATGAGAGCGCTCCGGCACACGCGCTAGAATGAGCCGCGAGGAAGGCTTGCCCATGGGGGGAACGACCACGTCGCAGCACAAGATCCGCTTCGTGACCGCGGCCGCGCTGTTCGACGGCCACGACGCCGCCATCAACATCATCCGCCGCCTGCTGCAGTCGCATGGCGCGGAGGTGATCCACCTCGGGCACAACCGTTCGGTGGCGGAGATCGTGGACGCGGCGATCCAGGAGGATGCGCAGGGGATCGCGGTTTCTTCCTACCAGGGCGGCCACATGGAGTTCTTCACCTACATGCTCGACCTGCTGCGCCAGCGCGGCGCGGGCCACGTCAAGGTGTTCGGCGGCGGCGGCGGGGTGATCGTCCCCGAGGAGATCGCCGAGCTGCAGGCGTACGGCGTCACGAGGATCTTCTCCCCCGACGACGGCCGCACCCTCGGCCTGGACGGCATGATCCAGGCGATGCTCGACGCCTGCGCGGAGGAAGCCGTGGTCCGGGGTCCGGGGCCCGAGGTCCGCGAAGACAGGAACTCGCGCCGTCCCGGCGGCGGCGGGGCGGATTTCGGGGTCGTAGCGCGCCTGATCACAGCGGCGGAACGCGGGGAACCGGCGTCTTCGTCTCTGCTGACCACGGACCACGGACCACGGACCCCGGTGGTTGGCATCACGGGAACCGGCGGCGCCGGGAAGTCCTCGCTCACGGACGAGCTGGTACGCCGGTTCCTCGCTGACTTCCCCGACCTCACGATCGCGGTCCTCGCAATCGACCCGACCAAGCGGCGCACCGGCGGCGCGCTTCTCGGCGACCGGATCCGGATGAACTCGCTCGGCTCGGAGCGGGTCTACATGCGCTCCCTCGCGACGCGGCAGGCGCATCACACGCTGTCGGCGGCCACCCGGGCGGCGATCGACGTGTGCGTCGCCTCCGGCTTCGGCCTGGTGCTGGTGGAGTCGGCCGGCGCCGGACAGGCGGACAGCGAGATTGCCGACCTCGCCGACCAATCGGTGTACGTCATGACCCCGGAGTACGGCGCGTCGATGCAGCTCGAGAAGATCGACATGCTCGACTTCGCCGACCTGGTCGCGATCAACAAGTTCGACCGACCGGGCGCGCTCGACGCCCTGCGCGACGTGCGCAAGCAGCTGCGCCGCAACCACAACGAGTTCACCATGCCCGACGAGGGGCTGCCGGCGTTCCCGACCTGCGCCCACCAGTTCCACGATCGCGGCGTCAACGCACTCTACCTCGCTCTGGTCTCGCACCTCGAGCGCGAGTCCGGCGGCGCCTGGCACCTCGACGCAACCCACGCGCAGCCGGCCGGGACCCCCGAGCGCCACCCGCTCATCCCCGGCGAACGGGTCGGCTATCTGCGCGAGATCGCCGCCGCGTGCCGGTCCGCGCGCTCGAGCGCCGAGGCGCAGGCGCGCCTCGCTCGCACGCTCTACCAGCTCGTCGGCGCGCGAGCGTGCGTGTCCCCTCGCCATGGCGCCGGCGATCACGCCGACCTTTGGCAGTTGTTCGAAGAGATCGAAACAAGCAAGGCCGCAAATGCAGGGGCGGGGCTTGCACCCGCCCGCGGGCAGCAGGCTGTCGCGGGCGGGCGGCCGCAAGGGCCGCCACTACACTCGACGATGGAAACCCTCGATGCCGAGATCCGCCGGCTCGCGCTCGACCTCGAAAACGGCACCCGCGAGCGACTCGCGACCTGGCCGAAACTGCGCGCCGACTACGCCGGCGACACGTTCACGTACACCGTGCGCGGCCGCGACATCACGGTCCCGCTCACCGCCGTCTCACTCTCCGGCACCCACGTCCCGAAGGTCGCGCTGCCGGACCTCGAGGACTGGGGTGACATCGTGCGCTTCCTCGCGCTCGAGAACGTCCCCGGCGCCTACCCGTACACCGCCGGCGTCTTCCCGTTCAAGCGCACCGAGGAGCTCCCCACCCGCATGTTCGCGGGCGAGGGCGGGCCGGAGCGCACCAACGCCCGCTTCCACTACGTCTCGCGCGGCCAGTCGTACGCGCGGCTGTCCACCGCGTTCGACTCCGTGACGCTGTACGGCGAGGACCCGGCCGAGCGCCCCGACATCTACGGCAAGGTCGGCGAGTCGGGGGTTTCGATCTGCACGGTCGAGGACATGGAGCGCCTGTACGCCGGCTTCGACCTGTGCAACCCCAACACCAGCGTCTCGATGACGATCAACGGGCCGGCCCCGATGATCCTGGCGATGTTCTTCAACGTCGCCGGACGGCAGGAAGCCAAGCGCCGCCTAATCGCGGACGGCCGCCTGCTAGCCAAACTCGAGGACGCGCTGCAGTCGGTGGTGGACGGGAAGCCTTGGGATGGGATCGCCGACCTGCTCGCGCCCGGCGAGTGGGACGCGGCTCTCGCCTGCGCCGTCGCGCAGGCCCGCGGCACCGTGCAGGCCGACATCCTCAAGGAGGACCAGGCCCAGAACACCTGCATCTTCTCCACCGAGTTCGCGCTGCGCATGATGGGCGACATCCAGCAGTGGTTCGGCGCCCACGACGTCCGCAACTTCTACTCGGTGTCGATCTCCGGCTACCACATCGCCGAGGCTGGCGCCAACCCGATCAGCCAGCTTGCCTTCACGCTCGCCAACGGCTTCACCTACGTCGAGGTCTACCTGGCGCGCGGGATGGCGATCGACGAGTTCGCCCCCAACCTCTCGTTCTTCTTCTCGAACGGGATGGACCCGGAGTACGCCGTGATCGGCCGCGTCGCCCGCCGCATCTGGGCGGCCGCGATGCGCGAGCGCTATCACGGCAACGAGCGTTCGCAGAAGCTCAAGTACCACATCCAGACCTCGGGCCGGT
This sequence comes from uncultured Acidobacteriota bacterium, assembly GCA_963727205.1. Taxonomy (GTDB): domain Bacteria; phylum Acidobacteriota; class Thermoanaerobaculia; order Thermoanaerobaculales; family Thermoanaerobaculaceae; genus RBG-13-68-16. Next base: position 99,336 of record CAVSFQ010000049.1, read on the forward strand.
CCCTTCACGCGCAGGAGATCGCGTTCAACGACATCCGCACCACGCTGCAGGCGCTCCTTGCCATGGCGGACAACTGCAACTCGCTGCACACGAACGCCTACGACGAGGCGATCACGACGCCGACCGAGGAGTCGGTGCGGCGCGCCCTGGCGATCCAGATGATCAACGCCAAGGAGTTCGGCCTGCTCGCCAACGAGAACCCGTGGCAGGGCTCCGCGTTCCTCGAGTGGCTCACCGACAGGGTCGAGGCGGCGGTGCTCGAGGAGTTCGAGCGCATCTCCGAGCGCGGCGGCGTGCTCGGCGCCATGGAGACCGGCTACCAGCGCTCGCGCATCCAGGAGGAATCGCTGCACTACGAGCGCCTCAAGCACTCCGGGGAGTTCCCGATCGTCGGCGTCAACACCTTCCTCGACCCGAACCGCGACGCCAATGTTCTCGAGGCGTCGGCGCTGACGCGCGCCACCAAGGACGAGAAGGACGCCCGCCTCGCGCACGTGCGCGACTTCCAGGCACGGCATTCGGGGCTCGGGGGTCGGGGCTCGGGGTCCGGTGAGGAGCCTGTTGAGGCAAAGCCTGCCCCCACCTCCGAGGGCGTTGATGTAGGGGCGGGGCTCGCCCCCGCCCGCTCCGGCACCGACGCCTCCAGCTCGCTGTCATCGCGAGCCCGAGCCGCAGGCGAGGGCGTGGCGATCTCGACCCTACCGGAACGCCCTCCGGGCCCGACCGCCGACGATGCCGCTCCCTGGCAGCGCCCGTCCTCCGAGGCTCTCGTTCGCTTGCAGCAGACCGCGCGCTCCGGCGGCAACCTCTTCGCCGCGCTGCTCGACACCGTCTGCTCCTGCTCCCTCGGCCAGATCACCCACGCCCTCTACGAGGTCGGCGGGCAGTACCGGCGCAGCATGTAGGGGCGGGCCTCGTCCCCGCCCGCCGCAGTCTGCATCTTGTCCCCCACCCTCCCACGCGGGCGGCCGCAAGGCCTGCCCCTATGGAGACAATTTGCAACCACGTGCCCCCGTGACCGCCCCCCGGATCGGCGCGGCCTGTATCGCGGCCGATGCCTGCATCGGCCGATCGACCGGGCCTCCCGGAAGAAGGCCGGCGTTTGCGAGAAATCGCCGCTGCAGAGTCAGCAACCAGGCTCTTTGCGGGGAGTCCCGCCGTCCCCAGTACCCGCGGTCATTGCGAGGGGCCTGCCGTCGTTCCCACGTGCGGTCATTGCGGGGAGTTCCGCCGGAGGCGGGAGGACGCGGCAATCCCGCGCCCACCGCGTGGACCGGCCGACCTTCCCGACTTCGAGATTGCCGCGGTCCCCTCGCACCGCTCTGGGACCTCGCAATGACCCTCGTCGTCGGGCACCACGGGCAGGCCCGGGAAGAGAGCCTGCCGCCCCCGCGTTCTCCTGAGAGGTTGGAGCGTGCGTCCATGTGGTGAGCCGCGACCCGTGGAGGCAGTCATGCGAAAAGTACGGTTCCTCTCCATCACCACCCTGATCTCGCTCGTCCTCGCCGCAGCGCCGGCGTGGGCCGTCGCGACCTCGGGGAACACAAAGGTTCCAGCCGAGTTCACCGGCGTCCTGCTCGACCTCTCCGGGAAGGCCACCGTCCCGATCACGCTCCACGTGGACAACTTCGCGACCGCCGGCGACGTGGGTTCGGTCGCCCGCATCCTCGGCGACAAGGGTCAGCGCGCGGTCGCCGCGGACCTTGCCGAGATGAAGCCGCGGGGCTGGATCCGGGTCGGCGGCCTCCTCGGGTTCGAGGTGCCGATCATCCGCGAGTTCGCCACTCCCAAGGGCCAGCGGATCTATGCGGTGCTCGACCGCCCGTTCCCGCTCTGGGAGCAGATCCAGGGCACCAGGTCCCCCGACTACCCGTTCGGCATGGTCGAGCTGAAGCTCGACCTCAACGGCAGCGGCTCCGGCACGCTCGTCCCCGCCGGGCGGGCGATGTTCACCCGCGACGGCAAGGTCGAGATGGTGGGCTACGGCACCAAGCCCTACAAGATCATCGGCGTGACGCAGCAACCGGCCGGATAGCCCGGCTCGCGCGGCGCGCCCCACATCGCAGCAGGAACGCAGATGCGGGGCGCGACCGCAGAGCGCGCGGGCTTCGCATCCTCTTGCCGCCCTTGGATCGCCGGCCCTGGTGTACCATCGGGCGTGGTTTGCCACGTGCGTGCAACCCTCCGTCGCAGCCGGTTCTTCTGGCGCCGCGCCCTCTCGCTGGCGGTTGCCGCCGGACTTGGGGCGGCCGTGTTCCTCATGAGTTGGCGCTCGGCGGAGGGAAGGCCGCGTGACACCCTCCTCCGCCCCCTCCGCCCACCGGGCCAGAGCCTGGTGGTGCTCCCCGAGTCGGAACGCCCGTTCCGCCGCATGGTGATCGGCCTTTCGGCCAACCAGACTCGCTACTTCATGCTGCCGTCCACCGAGCCGTTTGACCCCAAGAGCCAGGATCCGCACGTCCGGTTCATCCGGCGGCAGTCGTACTGGCTCAATTTCGAGCTCCTCCACGGACGGATCTTGAGGGCGATCCCGGCCTACACGCGCGTCTTCGTCGCCGTGCCCGACCCCAGGACCGTGCCGGGCTCGCTCGGCAACGAAGAGGAAGTCTTCCGCGAATACCTTCGGCGCCGAGCCGGCTGGTCCGAGGACGAGATCGCGAAGCGCGTCCGCTTCTTTGCCGTCCCCGGCGAGATCCCGTTTCCTCAGGACCTCGCCGAGCCGCTTGGAACCGACGGCCGCGGCAGGCTCGTTCTCGCCATCGGGGGTGATATTCCGGACGTCTATCGCGAGCCGGTCCTGAGTCTGGCGAGGTTCTTCCCCGACGACTTCGTGATCCGGACCGTCGGCGCCACCGAGGGAAAGGGCGTCGTCGACATCGAGGGCGGGGATATCTCCCTGACATGGCTCCCCGAAGGGACTGTCGGGCTGCTCATCGGCCGCCACCGCGTGTTGCGTTACCTCGAAGGTCGGCACCGCTTGGCCGCCCCCAGCACACCCGTCCTGAGGGACGATATCGAGGAAGCGCGAGACGCGTTCCGGCGCGCGTTCTTCGGCGTCGAGACGATCATCGTCGGGGAGGAGGGGCTGCTCCGACCGAGCCTCGTCAGCGAGGAGTTGTTCCACACCGACATGATCGTCAACATCCTGAGGGCCCAAGGGAAGACCCTGGCGTTCGTGCCGTCGTATCAGGATCCCGCGGTCGACTCCATCACCCACGTCGCGCTCGCCGAAGAGGTACGGCGCCGGGTCCAGTACGAGTACGACCTCGTCGCGGGCCAACTTGCCCGCCGCGGCTATGAGGTCGTCCGCCTGCCGTTCTCCGACCACCCGGTGCGCAACCCGGTCAACGTCGGGCGGTTCGTGGATCCCAATACGGGCCGCCAGTGCGTGCTGCTCGGCAAGTACCCGTACCACTTTCCCCTTGTCCCGGGCGGGCCGATCGCGCAGTTCGAGCTGCAGGACGCGTTCGACCGCCTGGACGACGCCGTCGGAGCGTGGGATCACGCCCCCACCCAGGCGAACTGGAGCGCCGTCGAGGGAGCGTTCCGGGGCGCCTGGACCGCAATGGACAAGGCCGCGGAGAGCCCCAACCCGATCTTCGACGAGCAGGCAAAGGTGTACTCCTCGCACGGCATCAAGGTCATCCCCGTCGCCATCTTCCCGACCGGCGAGGGGGGTTTGCACTGCCTTGCGATGAATTGAGCGGCACCGCTCTCCTCGAACATCCCGGGACCTGCCCAAGAGGCGACGGCATCGTCCGCGCCGGTTGGCCCCTAGGGGCGAAACCACGAGCCACGCGCTCCAGCAGACATCCTGCGCCCACCCATCGGAAAATGAAGTTGAAGCGTGTGACTGTCGGGCGCGCGGGCGTGGCCGCTGTCCTCGGAGGACACGAGACCGCCGGCGCGGCGGGCCGCCCCACATAGGCAAGACCGGACCTTGCGCCGATGTGGGGCGCGACCGCTGGGCGCGCGGCTGCTGTCAAAGGTGAAAGGTCAAAGGGCGCCGACCGCCGCACGTCGCTCGACCCCCACTCGGCCGGCCGCGGCTTGAGCAGGCCCTCGACCCGAGGTCGCCGGCCCGGTCCGCCCCTTCCTGGACAGAACGCCGGATTCACGGCAGACTCACGCCATGGCGAAGCAGGACGAACCCAACAAGGTGATCTACTCGATGGTGGGCGTGGGGAAGGTCCACGGCACGAAGCAGGTGCTCAAGGACATCTACCTCGGCTACTTCTACGGCGCCAAGATCGGCGTCATCGGCCTCAACGGCTCAGGCAAGAGCACGCTGCTGCGCATCATGGCCGGCGTCGAAACCTCGTTCATCGGCGAGGTCGCGGTTTCCCCCGGCTACTCGGTCGGTTACCTCGAGCAGGAGCCGCAGCTCGATCCCGCCAAGACCGTCCTCGAGGTCGTGAAGGAGGGAGCGGCCGAGACCGTCGCCCTGCTCGCCGAGTTCGAGGCGATCTCCGACAAGTTCGCCGAGCCGATGGAGCCCGACGAGATGGACAAGCTCCTGGCGCGCCAGGGCGAGGTGCAGGAGAAGCTCGACGCCAGTGACGCGTGGGATCTCGACTCGCGCCTCGAGCTGGCGATGGACGCGCTGCGCTGCCCCCCCGGCGACACCCCGGTCAAGGTGCTTTCCGGCGGCGAGCTGCGCCGCGTCGCGCTCTGCCGCCTGCTCCTGCAGAAGCCCGACATCCTGCTCCTCGACGAGCCCACGAACCACCTCGACGCCGAGACCGTGGCGTGGCTGGAGCAGCACCTGCAGAAGTACGAGGGCACCGTCATCGCCGTCACCCACGACCGCTACTTCCTCGACAACGTCGCCGGCTGGATCCTCGAGCTCGACCGCGGCGCCGGGATCCCGTGGAAGGGGAACTACTCCTCGTGGCTGCAGCAGAAGCAGGAGAAGCTGCGGCAGGAGCAGAAGCAGGAGTCGGAGCGCCAGAAGACGCTGCAGCGCGAGCTGGAGTGGATCCACATGGCGCCGAAGGCGCGCCGCGCCAAGGGCAAGGCGCGCATCAACGCCTACCAGCAGCTGCTCACCGCCCGGCAGGAGGACGTCGCGCGCGACCTCGAGATCTACATCCCGCCGGGCGAGCGCCTCGGCGACGTCGTGATCGAAGCGAAAGGCGTCGCCAAGGGGTTCGGCGACAAGCTGCTCATGGAGGGCGTGGAGTTCGTGCTGCCGCCGGCCGCGATCGTCGGCGTGATCGGCCCCAACGGCGCCGGCAAGACCACGCTGTTCAAGATGATCGTCGGCCAGGAGAAACCGGACGCGGGCACGCTGCGGGTCGGCGACACCGTGCAGCTCGCCTACGCGGAACAATCGCGCGTCCTCGACCCCGAGAAGACCGTCTTCGAGGTGATCTCCGAAGGGCTCGACGAGGTGCAGCTCGGCAAGGTGAAGATGAACGCGCGCGCCTACTGCTCGCGCTTCAACCTCTCCGGCGCCGACCAGCAGAAGAAGGTCAGCCAGCTCTCCGGCGGCGAGCGCAACCGCGTCCACCTGGCGCGCATGCTCAAGGAAGGCGCCAACGTCCTCCTCCTCGACGAGCCGACGAACGACCTCGACGTCAACACCCTGCGCGCCCTCGAGGACGCGCTCGAGCAGTTCGCCGGCTGCGTCGTCGTCATCTCCCACGACCGCTGGTTCCTCGACCGCATCGCCACCCACATCCTGGCGTTCGAGGGCGAGTCCAAAGTCACGTTCTTCGACGGGAACTTCTCCGAGTACGAGGACTGGCGCAAGCAGACCCTCGGCGACGCGGCGACCAGGCCGCACCGGATCACGTATCGGAAGCTGACGAGGTGAGAATGGGAGACGGGTGATACCTGGTACCGATAGGACACCAGACAGATCGGACTTCGGGGGCCAACTCGAGGCTCTGACTAGGCGCCCCGAACCCCAGAACGCAACAACGCAAGCCTGACCCCAAAATACGTGGGAGATGGCAAACCTCCCGACCACGGTGCGCCCGCAACTTCTCCGAGTACAATGAGTGGCGCAAGCAGCACCTTGGCGAAGCCGCCACAAGGACACACCGGATCACCTACCGGAAGCTGACGACGTGATCGCAGAAACGACCAGCACCCTCATGGGCAGCCTAGGAGATAGTGAGATCGTGATACGCGGTACCGATGAGGGTTCGATCGCGGGGGTGCTAAGGGGCGTGCCAAGGATGCGGGCGGTGCGTCACATCCGTTTCACCGAGGCAGCCGTCAAGACCCGCTCTGCACCCCATTGGGGCCGATGGTCGGCGCGTGGGTCGGCGCCTTATGGTCCCCGTCAGCGACCATCGCGGGCGGCTCATAGGCCGCACCGCCGTCAGCCCACGCGAGGTCCGGCAGCGTGCCCAGCTTGTCAACGAGGCCGCACCTCCATGAGGGCACGTTGGCTTCCGCGTACTCCGTCCACGAGCGTCACTCTCGTTAAAGACCCCGGGATCCCGACGCAGCATGGGATCCCGGTTGTTTCTGCTCCGAATACGGACCGATGTGCGGTCGTACGCGCCGTCAATCGCCAAACCGGATCCTCAGGATCTCGCCCATTCCGATCGGCGGGGGACCGAAACCGACGTTGGAGACGTACAGGTTGCCGTCCGGCCCGAACGTCATGGCGGTTGGTAAGAACAACCCTGACGCAACAACGTCCAGCTCGCCACCCTCACCCACGCGAACGACGCGCCCCGTGCCCGGCGTCGGGAAGGGGTTGCCGGTGGTGTTCTCCAGCACGTACATGCGGCCCCAACGGTCGAACGCCACGCCTAACACGGTGGTCAGCCCCTCGACGACGACCTTGACCTGCCCGCTGGGGGTGATCTTGAGGATCTTCGAGGACCCCTCGACGATGGGGAACGTGTTCAGGTTACCGACGAAGAAGTTGCCGTGGTAGGCGACGGCGGTCGGAACGATGTGCCCCTGGCTCGCCGAGATGTCGGCCACGCGGCTGATGTGCCCCTCGGGCGTGATCTTGTCCAGCTCGCCGTGGTTGGGCTCCACGGCGTACAGGTCTCCCCGAACCTCGACCATGCCGTACCAGGTGCCGTCGGGCTCGAAGTCGTCCGGCTCGGCATTCTTGACGGGGTGGGACATCTGAAATGCGCTGAGGTCCGCAACGATCGTCCACGTTCCGTCGTGATGCACCCGGATGACGCTGTTGGGGAAGTTCTGCACTCCGTGGGAACACCCTGCCCCGGCCATGATCGCGTAGAGGGTATGCCCTATGAACGCCACGTCCGCCACCCCGCTGATCAGACTCCCCTGGGCCGGGCTGGTCTCGCTCGAGGGCAGACCGTCCACGACGGTGGTGCGCACGCCGTGCCTGTCGATCATCGAGATCCGTGAACCGTCTTGGCTGCCCGTGTAGGGGCCGACCGGCGGAATGACCTGGGCGCACTGGCCGTCGGTCGAGTTCACCCCACCGGTGCCGCCCTCGGCGACGTAGAGGTTTCCGTCCGGGCCGAACTTCAGCCCGCGCGGGTTGTTGAGTCCCGTGGCGAAGGTGGAGACGGTAACTTTGGTGTGGTGCGGTCCGCCGGCCGTCGCGAGACCGGCTGACAGCAACGCCGCCAGGACGGCCACCGTGAGGAATGTCGCATACGTTGGAGTGGAAAACCTGGACCTGTTTTGAGTTCTCATTTGGAGCTCCTTTCATTCGAACCGCTCTGTTCTCGGGTGTTGCGTTGTCGTGTCTTCACGTCCATGACTCCTTGCGCTCGTGTCGAGCCGTCCGGGGGTCCGCGCGCGTCGCGCGCACGACAGCACCGGCAACGTGCTGCACGAGACATGGGGCGTGTTTCCCAGCGCATGACTGCCATACCCCGGGTGTCGGCTACCGCTGCATCGTGACGTTGTTTGGGTCGTTCGTGACGTTGTCGATCACCGAGGCGAAAGCGGAGACGCCTGATCCCGACTGCACCGTGACCTTGGCGTACCCGCGGTCCATCGCCGTCTGCCCCGCCTTCTTCTCGAACGGCCGGTTCTCCTGCGCCCACTGCCCGTGGGCCAACCCCACCGTGTACTCGGCGAGCTTCGTCCCGGCACCGTCGTAGAGCTCGATCAGCACCGTCGCGCCTTCGGGGTCCGTGCTCACGACGCCGATGTTGCAGCGGTACGCGGCGTTCTCGACCAGTCCGGGAAGGTACGCGCTCTGTCCCGCACTCAGCCCCTCGCCGGCGGCGAGCACCGGGTACTCCTGCCCGTGCGTGCCGCCGGGAAAACATCCGGCGTCGGGCGCGGCCTGGGTGTAGGTGCGAGCCGTCAGCTTCAACGGCTGGTCAGCGAGAACCTCAAGGGCGCCCTGGCCGCCGGCGCCGAGTTGCCCGACGACGTCGGTCAGGATCGACTGCGTCCCGGCCGGCACCTGCACGGTGTTGCCGGTGACGCCGTCGCTGCCGAAGAACTGGAGCTGGACGTTGGCGGCCGACCCGCCCGGGTTGAGCAGGCCGAGGTCGCTGCGCCACCGGCTGCCGTTCAGCCCGTCGGTGTGGGCTGCCGCCGGGACCCAACTGGCGAACATGGAGGCCGTGAAGACCCACGCGGCCCCAATGCCCGACGGGTCCCCCGGTCCGCCGACGAGGGCGGTGGTGCCATCCGCCGAGAGCGCCACCGAGGCGCCCTGAGCCGCGTCTCCAACGGCGCCCGCGGCCACCAGCTTGTCACCCTTCTGAGACCACACCCCGCCTGAGCGCGTGAACACCCACGTGGCGCCGGCTCCGGAGTTATCCCCAGACCCACCGACGAAGGCGGTGTTCCCGTCTCCCGAGATCGCCACGGAGGTGCCCTGCCTCGCGGCGCCGTCGGCGCCCGTGCCCACGAGCCTGGGGCCCTGCTGCGACCACACCCCGCCCGAGCGCGTGAACACCCAGACGGCGCCGAGGTCCTGGTAGCCGGGCCCGCCGACTAGGGCGGTGTTCCCGTCCGCCGAGATCGCCACCGAGGTGCCCTGCCACGCGGCGCCGTCGGCGCCCGTGCCCACGAGCTTGGGGCCCTGCTGCGACCACACCCCGCCCGAGCGCGTGAACACCCACGCCGCTCCGGTCAAATCGTCGTCGTGCTGTCCGCCGACGATGACCGTGTTGCCATCCGAGGAGATCGCCACCGAGATGCCCTGTGAATTGAGCGAGGCGGCACCGTTGCCGACCAGCACGCCTTGCTGCGACCAGACCCCGCCGGAGCGTGTGAACACCCACGTGGCACCCTGATCGGCGAGGTCGAGGTCTGGCCCGCCGACGACCGCGGTGTTGCCATCCGCCGAGATCGCCACAGAGGTGCCTTGGTCAGTGCCCCCGACAAACCCCAAGCCCGTTCCAACGAGCTTGGCACCCTGCTGCGACCACACCCCGCCCGAGCGGGTGAACACCCACGCGGCGCCCTCGGTGGAGCTATCACCCCAGCCCCCGACGATGGCGGTGTTGCCGTCCGCCGAGATCGCCGCGGACTTCCCCTGGCCGGCAGTCCCGATTGCGCCCGTGCCGACCAGTTTGCTGCCCTGTTGCGACCACACCCCGCTCGAGCGCGTGAACACCCAGACCGCCCCAACGCCGGAATCGTCCCCAAAACCGCCGAGAATGGCAGTGCTCCCGTCCGCCGAGATCGCCACCGAACCGCCCTGATAGGCGGCACCGACGGCGCTGCTACCGACCAGCTTGTTGCCCTGTTGGGTGAACTGCGCCCCGGCCACCTGGGCCAAGAACAGCATCCCTATCGCAAAACACGTTTTCCGTACCATCGTCGTCTCCTTTCAGGCCGATCCGTGTGCACCCCTGCTCGCACAGCGCACGACTGAACGAGCTTCGGTGACGTGTCGGTCTCTGAGACCAATACTCAGTCGCGCCCTCAACTCCCGTCGTGACCCTTCTCCACGCTTTTCGTGATGTTTCGGTGATCTTCTTCCCCGCGGGGCCTCGGTTTCGACCCAAGGCTTGTGCGGGGAAGGTCTTCCCTTGCGATTGTGCGCGGCGGGAACCAGGGTGACGGGGGAAAGGGACGGTGCCGCGCCCCTGAACGCGCCTGGCGCTCGGCGAGTCCTTGCGAGCGCGGAGCTACGAGCGCGCCATCACTGTTTCGGATTCACGTACGTAATTGAAATACATCGCGTTGCCCAACCCGCCGGCGGAGCGTGGAGCTGCCCAGAAAGGCCGCGCAGTGCATATGTAAGGACTACGGGAGGCAAACGGCCGAGCGGGAGGCAATTGACCTGCCGGGAGCGGTGGGAGTTGTATCTGGGGTCGGCGGCCTTCTGGCAGGTTCCGGCATCGTGGTCGTCGTAAGCCTCGAGGCGCGTGGGCCCGCGCACAACCGGGCATTACGGCCCGGTCTTGGGTTGGTGGCTGAAATACGGGGACACGGCATGTCGTACAATAAGCAGAGATTGGACAGGCTGAGGCTCAGTGTTTCTCCCGGCGCCACCCCGTGACCTGCGGGTGCTCCCCGAGCGTTTTCGCTTTGGGGACATCGAGGTCGACGTGCCCGCGGTGCGGGTGGTGCGCGCCGGCGCACCGCTGCCACTCGAGCCGAGGGCGTTCGACGTCTTGCTCCTCCTCGCGGCAAACCGGGGTCGGGTCGTGGAGAAGGACGAGATCATCGAGAGGCTGTGGCGCGACGTGGGGGTGAGCGACAACGCCCTCACGCGTGTGGTTGCCCATCTGCGGCGCGAACTTGGAGAAGGAGCCGCCGGGGCCCGCTACATCGAGACGGTGCACACCCGCGGCTACCGCTTCATTGCCGCACTCGTGGAATCGCAATCCGAGCCTGAGGAAGGGGTCGTTGCCGGCAACGAGTGCCTGGTGGCAACTCCGCCCATCCGAGCGGTAGCGGAAGTACGTCTGGCGCGTCTCACCGACTCGGTCGCAACGGTGGGCTCGCCGGCGGTCTCCCCGGACGGCAAAATGGTGGCCTTCGTGGCCGTGGCCGGAGGACGCCGTCAGATCTGGATTCGAATGCTCCTCGGTGGGGCCCCGCTCCAGGTGACGCACGACGACGCCGACCACGATGAGCCGCGGTGGATGCCGGACTCGAGCGCTCTCCTCTACTTCACGCCGGTCCCCGACCGCGAGGCGGGCTGCCTCTGGCAGGTCTCCGCCCTGGGCGGCGCCCCCCGGCGGCTGGTCGAGTCTTTGGGTGGCGGTGACGTCAGCCACGACGGTCACCGCCTGGCGTTCTTCGAGCGCACCGGTGGTGCTGTCGCGCTCGTGATCCGCGCGCTTGACGGCTCGGCGAGCGAGACGGCCCTGACCGCCTCGCCGGAGTTCTGGTGCGACCGCCCGCGCTGGTCCCCGGACGATCGTTTCGTGGCGTTCCAGCGCGCCGGCGTGATCTTCGTCGACACGAACCTCGAGTTCGTCGAACTCGCAGGCGGAGAGCTTCGGACGGCGGTGCGCGCGGGCTGGATCCGGGGACACTCGTGGCTGCCGGACGGATCCGGCCTCGTCTATAGCAGCTCGACCGGCAGCACGATGGCCTACCCGCCGACCTACAACCTGCGGGTCGCGCTCCTCGACGGCTCGGTCGATCGCCAGCTCACTTTCGGGGACGTCACGTACTGCGAGCCCGACGTACACGCCTCGGGCCGCCTCCTTGCAAACCGCACGCACAGCCGGTCGGACGTGTGGCGAATCCCCGTCGGCGGGACGCCGGCTGACAACGTTCGCAGCGGGGTGCGGATCACCTCGCAGACGGGCCAGATCCAGGTCCCCTCGGTGAGCCCCGACGGGCGGGAGATCGCCTACGTCTCCGACAACGGCGGCCACAGCAACCTCTGGCTGACCGCTGCGGACGGCCGGTCCGTTCGCCAGCTCACCTTCGAGCGCGACCCCCTCGTCACGGTGGCCGTGCCGACATGGGCACCCGCGGGCGACCGGATCCTCTTCGTGCGGGCCCACGACGCGCACCTCGACGTCTGCCTCATCAAATCGGACGGCACCGGGCTCAGCACGATCCTGACCGACGCCTTCGCGCCGGGCTGGTCGGGAGACGGCCGGTCCGCGTACTGCAGCCGAGCAGGTGGGCGGATCGACCGGGTGGATCTCGCAACGGGTGCGGTCGCGCCCGTGCGGAGTGATCGCGCCCTGGGCTCGGCCGCACCCCGTGAGGGGGGCGTGCTCTTCTATGTGCGCCTGCCTCAGTTGCCCCTTGGCGTCGGCGGCGACAGCGAGATCTGCCGCGCGGTACCGGAGGACGGCCCGGGCGAAGTGCTGGCGCGGGTGTCCGGCGACAGGCGGCCGCTCGGTCCCAGACTGCAGGTGCATTTCAACATCTCGCCGGACGGTTGCTGGTTGGCCGGCCCGTTGCTCGACGGCACGACCGTGAACATCTGGCTCATCCCGACGGGCGGGGGGCCCATGCGGCCGGTGACCGACTTCCGCGATCGCCCGGTCACCATCGCGCGCTCCGTGTCCTGGTCCCCCGACAGCAAGCACGTGTACGCGGCGGTCGCGGAGACCGACGCCGACATCGTCCTCCTGGATGGGCTGCTGGCGTGAGGGAAGGCCAGTGGCCCCGAATAGGCCACAGGTACGACGGACATTCCGCTGACCTATTGCTGGCGGCGCACACGGCAGCGCGCTCGTCGTGGTGAGAGGTGCCGGGTAGGCATCTGACGCAATCGTCACGCCGCCGCCGGCCATAGTTCGGCCAGGTGCGTACCGGGCGCCTCTTGCTTGCCGGCCGCGACGCTGCCATGACCCTTAAAGCTGGATGCTCTCCCGGGCACCCGGCGTAGGACGCCACGGCGCAGTCTGAATCGGTCCCGCCCGGAATAGCCCCGACTCCCGCGTGCGTTTCAGCTGTCGTGCATCACACCAATACCTGAGGAGGTGGGTCGTGGACATGAGGCGGCGTTGTGTCAGCGCTTTGCGCTGGGCACCGGTACTGGCGATCGCCAGCGCCGTATTTCTGGCGCGGCCGGCATCCGGCCAGGGTTGAATGCCCATTAGGTTCACGGAGCCCAGTTTGGGCGTCCGCAACGAGCCGTTCCTGGGGGCCAAAACGTGGCAGGTGCAGATCTCGTATCAGTACGGCTCCACCAACCAAATGTTTGTCGGCGACCAGCGTAATGATGCGGCGGGGCCTCTCGGTCAACCGCCTCAACGGCGCCTCAATATCGCCAATCTCGATCTCGCCTACGGCGTGAGCAATCGCGTCAGCCTCGACGTGACGGTGCCGTTCGTATCCAGCTTTGGGGCGATTCAGGAGGGTACTCCCGATTCTCACCACCTCTACGAGTATCACGCAAGCGGAATCGGAGACGTGGCGATCGAGGGCGAATACTGGCTGTCCAATCCGGCGATCCCCTCGCGCGTTCAGGGATCCGTCGGGATCGGAATCCAGGCCCCTGCCGGATCGAACAGTGTGAAGGGGCGTACCTATGTGGAGGGGATGGGAGATCAGCAGCGTCCCATCGACGATGGGTGGCAGCCCGGCACCGGCGGCTGGTATGTCTTGCTGAAGGCGCAGGGCACAGCCCGGATCAGCGGCCCCTTTTTTGCCTACGCGTCCGGCTATTACGGGATGAGCTTCGCCAAGCACACCGACCTCGTCGAGTTTGGGACCTTCGTGGGTGTCCCCGATACCTACTCGGCGCGTCTCGGCGCGGCGTACCTGCTGCCGGTTCTCAAGGGTACGGGCCAGGCGATCGCGTTCAGCCTCGGAGGCCTGATCAACGGCACCACCGTCAGGGATGTCATCGGCGGCGGCGATCTCTACTTCAGGAGGGCGGGTTACGAGGTGTTCGTGGCGCCGGCTCTTACATGGACCTCAGGCCCGAACATGCTGAACATCACGTTCCCGGTACGTGTCCACCAGCGCCAGATCGACAGCCTTTTCGAGAGGTCTCAGGGGCTGCATCTGGGTCAGGATTTCGTTCCCTGGTTCCTTCAAATAGGTGCCGCCCACCGGTTCTAGCAGGCTGCTGAAAAGGGGTTGTTAAGGAAGGAATTCTGCAGGGTTGTGGGGTGTCGTGAGAGGATCGGTACCACGTCCACGCTTATCGGATCGGTACCACGTCCACGCTTATCGGCATTATGGAAACGACACCAGACCCGGCCTGTTCTGCAGAGGCGACCGCACGCCGCTCGGTTGCTCACGACCGTGACCTCGGGGAACAGGCGTCAGCTACGCAAGCAGCCGAAGCGTGGCGGCGTGGCGGGCATAGGATCACTATGCCGCGGCGGCCGAGAGCGTTCGTCGAGGGGCTCATCCACCTCGTCCACAACCGGGCGGGGCGGTGCGAAGCGTCGCTCACGCTCGAGGATGAGGCCGACCGATTCTGAAGCCTACTGCGCGACGTCACGAAGCGGGACGCATCGGTCCCTGTACCACCATCTCACACTCTTGCGCGGGTCACGCCGCATCGACGCCCACACGCCGCGCACCGGCGCCCGGCTCACGCTCTCCGCGTTCATCTCCATCGCCGCCGCCAGGTCGCTCACCCGTTGCCGGTAGAACTCCACCCCCACCAGCGTCACCAGCCCCCGCGCCCGAGTCAGCGTCGCGCCCTTGCCACGACCGGCCCGGGCCTCGCGATCTACGCAGGACCCCGCGCTCGCCAGGGCGGCCTCACCGCGGGCGGTCCGAGGGTGCATGTGGTGCGTCGCCCCCGCCGCGCACACCCGCGGCCGCCGTGGCATCGCGTACCCCCTACCCTCAGTTCAGATGGGCCCGTCGTGCCCCAGCAGGTTGAGACGGCGATACTTGACACCGATGCGACATCCGTGAGCGCCGCTTCCCACTCCGGGCCGGACATGGGAGGATGGCGCCATGACGAGGCGACCCGATTCGCGGCGTGGCGTGGGCGTGGCAGTCTGGTTCGGGGCGACGGCGGCGGCCGCAACCCTCCTTCTGGTCGCCGGGTGCGGGCGCGGCGGCGGAGCGGTCGCGCCCGGCGCGGCGTCGTCGTGGGAGGCGAAGCTCGTCGCCGAGCGCGCAGAGAAGGACCGCGAGTTCAAGAAGTCGCCGACCTCGCCGATGGCGGGCATCGTCCGCACCGTGGTCAAGGCGCCGGGGGGCGGTTGGGTCGCGGCAAGCGCCGACGGCCTCGCCGTCACGCCGGAGGCCCCGGCCGGAAGCGCGCTCTCCTTCGCGTTCGCCTCCGGTTGGCGCTGGCGGGGCGCGCCGGCGCGGGCGTGGCTCGAGGCCGGCGGCACGACGATCCAGCCCGGCGCGCTCCCGGACGGCGCGCTGTTCCGCGTCGGTCGCTTCACGCTCGCCACCTACGCCGCCCCGGAACAGCTCGTGGTGATCGAGTTCGACCCCGAGCGCGCGGCGGTGCGCGCGTTCGAGCGCCTGCTCTACTTTGCGCCCAACCGGGCGTTCGTCGTGCAGGCGAAGGTCGAGAAGGTGACGCCGCCCGAGCCCGTGACGCTGGCGACGAGCCGCAACCTCGAGAAGAGGTACTTCCGCTGGGCCCGCCTACGCTTCGACCTGGCCGGGACGCCGTGCGTGCTCACCGCGTTCAAGATGCGGCCCGACGACCCGGCGGACACGAGCCTGTTCGTGCCGTTCGCCGACCGCACCTCGGGGGCCGAGACGTACGGGTCCGGGAGGTTCATGGATCTCGAGCAGCCGGCCGGCGCGACGGTGGAGCTCGACTTCAACCGCGCCTACAACCCGCTGTGCAACTACTCGCCCGCCTACAACTGCCCGCTCCCGCCGTCCGAGAACCGGCTCGCGGTCGCGGTGCGCGCCGGTGAGAAGACGTACCCGCACTGAGCGGACGTGCCGCCTCCCGCCGGGTGCCGAAGAGCACGAGCGCCTTCTCGACAAGGTGAGATGGTGATACCTGGTACCGGTGCGGTGGCTGCTAGAAGGTGTCGGAGAGACCGCGCATCTTGGCGCCGGTGATCATGTACCGCATCACCTGCACCATGTGATGCTTCTCGCTGGTGATGATCGTTTCGAGGACCTTGTTCTCCGAGAGGATGTCCCTCATCGCAATGTAGTAGGTCAGCGTCGCCTTCTCGAGGTAAAGAGCCTTCTCGAGGGCGTCGGCCGGCGACTCGATGGCGTCCACGTTCTTGAACAGACCGCTGTCGCCGGAGAAGATCTCGGCCGTCGCCATCGCCCGCAGGTACTGTTCCTGCTCGTACTGCAGGGCCTCCTCGCCGGCGGGGACAGTGTCTAGAAGGACCTTGAACTGCGCCTGGTGGGTGTCCTCGTCCTTGGCGAGGAGCGCGAACAGCTGGTTGAGCTCCTTGTTCGAGGCAAAGTGCGTGGCCAGTTTGCGGTAGAAGGAGGCGCCGAGCTCTTCAGTCTTGACTGCGAACTGCACGGCTTTCCTAAGGGTGAGGTTCTCAATCATGACGTCCTCCCCGCTCTTTCATCTCGGCGGAAGTATATACCTACCAACTCGGTACCAAACTCGGTACCAGGCATCATTATCTCACCATTTCGGCTGAGAAGTCCGATGGAAAGGATCCGCAATAGGTGCCAGCTACGTAAGACCCCGACGCCCGCGCCCGCCTGCAGGAGTTGGCCACGTAGGCGCCGTCGGTGGTCCGCTCGTCGACAGCATTGGTACCGATTTCTACATGGGCGGCAGCGTGACCTTGAAGCGGACGTCGTACTGCCACTTCACGCCGTCGCTCTCCTGCGGGCCGTCGGTGTGCGCCGTGCCTTCGAGGAGCGACGTCGTGAACGTCGTCGCCGTGAACGCATGCATCCCCGACATCCCGTGGCGGCCCGGCGACAACGCCATGTGGTAGACGGCGGCGTTCTCGGCGGTGTCGAGTTGGCGGCTCCTGGGATCGAGGTGGAGCTCGAGCGCGTGCACCTTGCCTTCGCGTACGAGACCGGCAATCGCGGAGACCCCGTCGTCGTCCTTTGGGATCGCGGTCGCCGGCAGCGCGACGTCGCTGAACAGCACGAAGAGATCCTTCTTGGTCTCGTCGAAGAAGTTGGGCTTCCAGTATGCGTAGGCATAGGCGAACGCGGTGCTGGTGCCGTTGACCGTGAACGTGCCGCTCACCTGGTCCTGAGCGGTCGCGACGCCCGTGATGCCCGCGGTGGCCGCGCAGGCCAAGAGGATCGCTGGGCCCAGACTGGCACTGATGGATCGAGTCGTATGCACTGTGATCCCTCGACTTTCCTGGCACTTGCTCCAGACGTAACACCTGAACGGCCGGTGGCATTCCCCTCCGAGTCGTCGCTGCCCGGCAGGGCTCCGGCGGCGAACCTCTCCCCGCATCGGTACCAGGTATCGCCATCTCACCATTTCCGCTGAGAAGATCGATGGAGAGGATCCACGCTCACGTTGCCGGCCAGGGCGCCGACGGGCGCAGCCCGCCGGGGGCTTCCCACGATCACCGGCCCGCGGCGTGAGGCACAGGCTTGCCACCCCCGGTGGGCCCCCTCGCCGCCGGCCAGCCTCGCCGCTTGCATGACGCGGGCGCGGTGGCGAGAGCTTTGCTCAGCAGGCCTAACCCGCCAGGCTCTCGCCCTTCCGCTCCCGCCCATCACCCGGCTTGGACCCCTCCCTCAGCTTGCATCACCCCATTTGGCCCCTCCCCGGCGCTTGACTGAGCCTTCCGGGCTGCTACCATCGCGACAGTGAGAAATAGACTCTTTATCCATCTTCATCCCCATGCCGGATCCGCCAGGCACACCGGGAGGCGTAACACATGACAGAATTCGACAAGCGGCGTCAGGTCTTCCGCGATCTTCATCGCGAGGGTTGCTTCGCCCTTCCCAATCCGTGGGACGTCGGCACCGCGCGCTATCTACGACACCTTGGCTTTGCGGCCATCGCCACCACGTCGGCCGGGTACGCGTTCTCCCGCGGCGTTGCCGACGGCAGCGTGGGCCGCGACGAGATGCTCGCTCACGTCAAGGAGCTGGTGGAAGCGACCGACCTTCCCGTGAACGCCGATTTCGAGAACGGTTATGCGGACGATCCCGACGACGTCGCCGCGAACGTCCGCTTGTGCGTCGCCACGGGAGTCGCGGGGCTCTCGATCGAAGATGCGGCCGACCGGCGGGACAACTCGATTTACGAATTGCCGCTCGCCGTCGAGCGGCTTCAGGCCGCGCGAGAGGCGATCGGCGACAGTGGTGTGCTGCTCGTGGGTCGCGCCGAGGGTTTCTGGGTAGGACGCGAAGGTATCGAGGAGGTGCTGAACCGGCTTCGCGCGTACGCCGCTGCCGGCGCCGACTGTCTATACGCGCCCGGCCTTCGCGAGCCGGAGCACATCCGCGCGATCGTGGAAGCCGTTGCGCCGAAGCCCGTGAACGTACTCCTGAGCGGGCCGGCGGGACTGACGGGCCGTGTGGATTTGACCATGTCCGATGCCGCGGCTTTGGGCGTGCGGCGGGTCAGCGTTGGCGGTGCGCTCGCCCGCGCCGCGTGGGGCGGCTTCATTCGGGCGGCGACCCAGTTGGCGACGCTCGGCAGGTTCGACGGTTTCGCCGGCGCCGCCCCGCATGCGCAACTGCAGAAGCTCTTCCCAGCGATCGGCGACTGAGTTGTCGCCGTGCAAGAGGCGCGCAGATCATCGATACCAGGTATCGCCATCTCACCATCTTGGCGCGAGTGAGCCACCGGACCGGTCACGGCGCCGCGCCTCCGCGCGGCCCTATCGGCGCTGCCGCTTGGTTCGGGCCGCGCACGACGGGGGGTCTCGCCCGCAGGCCGCTCCCCGCCCGGTGCCGCGGGTTCGACCCTGCCTGGTTCGACCTACCCGCATGGCCGTGATTGGGAAATCCTGTCTGCTCCGGCAGTGGCGGGACGCCGGAGTCTGAGGGCCGGCTCGTCGCAACACCTGGCCGCCGCCGGCGGCGCAGGAATGACGCTCCGGCCGCCCCCGTTGGACAAGACTCTGGCCGCCAGGCCGGGATCCGGGGGGCATGCAAATGAGCATCGTGATCACGACAGCCACAGGTCACATCGGTTCGGAGCTGACCCGCCGCCTGCTCGAAGCGGGAGAGAAGCCGACCCTCATCGTCCGCCATCCGGAGAAGGTCGCCGCGGCGAAAGCGCGCGGAGCGAAGGTCGCGCAGGGCTCGCTCGAGGACGAGGCGTTCGTCGTCGAGGCCACGAAGGGCGCCACGGCGCTGTTCTGGCTGACGCCGCCCAAGATGGACGCGCCCGTGTTTCGGGAGTACCAGCGGCGGCTCGGAGCGATCGCCGCAAAGGCCGTCGCGACCAACAAGATTCCCCGTGTGGTCAACCTCTCGAGCATCGGGGCGCAGCTCCCGAGCGGCGTCGGACCGGTCAGCGGCCTGCACGAGGTCGAGGAGGCGATCGATCGAGCGGGCGGCAACGTGACCCACCTGCGCGCCGGCGACTTCATGGAGAACATCCTCAACTTCGTCGCGAGCATCAAGTCGGCGGGGGCGTTCTTCTTGCCGGTCCCGGCGGGCGTCAAGCTCCCGATGGTGGCGACGCGCGACATCGCCGAGGTGGCCGCCCGGGTGCTGCTCGACACCTCGTGGTCCGGCCGGCGCGCGGTCACGGTGTACGGTCCCGAGGAGCTCTCCCACGCCGAGGTGGCCGCCGTCCTCGGCGAGGTGCTCGGCCGGCCGGTCGGCTTCACGCAGGTCACGCCCGACCAGGCACGCCAGGCGATGCTGGGGATGGGGTTCACCTCCGACCTCGTACGCGAGTTCCTGGAGATGTACGACGCCTTCTCGACCGGCAGGGTCCTGCAGGGCCTGCCGGCGAAGCCGGACTTTCGAGGCAAAACCACCTTCCGTGAGTTCGCGGCCAGTGTGATCAAGCCCCGGGTTTGACAACACAGCCACCGTGTATAGCCGATTGATACCACGTTCACGCTGATTGAACCTTTTCCACCTGCCAGCCGCGAGTCGCACCGGCTCCATGAGAGACTCCAAGTCCGGCGAAATTGGCAAAACAGGTGCCACGTAGGCAGGTGGCCGGAGCGACACGTGCAAGGACAGGTGTCAGGTACGCAAGTAGCTGAATTGGGGTCGCCTCTCTGCTCATGGGTGTCAGGCACGCGGTGGTCGCGGTTGATTTGACGGTGGTACTTGGTACCGATCGACTTTCGCCACTGGTCCCGGCCCGGCGCTTCCGGCCATGCCGCCGGCGAGCGTCTCACCTGGATCCTCCTAGATGGACGCTCACCCCGCGCCGATCCACCAGGCCCAGCTCGCTCCAGCAGGCGCACCCCGGCAGCGGTTCCGTCGCGATGTACGTGAGATCGTTGGTGTAGGACCAAGAGCCCCTCTGGCGACCGTAGAGCCGCAAGAGGCAGCCCTCCCTCTTGAGCTGAAAGACGAATGTGTAGACGGTCCCGAACGGTGAGGAGACCGAGAACGGCACTGAGCGCCAACCTCCAGAGACCATGGCGTTCAGAGCGTCTCCGGCGAGCCAGTCGGCGACCTCGGACTGCTCACCCTGCCCGACGAGGATCGTCGAGATTGCCTTGGCCAGCGTGCTGCGACACGAGGCGTCGTCGAGGTTGGCGACGTGAGCAATGGTCAGACACGCCGACGAGAACGCCAGCGCTACGAGGAAGACCAAGCTCCCGAGACGACCCGTGAAACGCATGGTTGTTTGTTGGAGTTTAGCACGAACCCCGGGACCTTATCGGTGCCTGGTAACACCCTCTCACCTTCCTGCATCGGCAGCTGGTATCACCTTCTCCCCTTCTCGGCTCGACTTCGAGTAGGCCATCCAGCGGCGGGCGCCGGGGGAAGCGGCGTACGATTGGTGGATGCCTTATGACCCGGCGGAGTTCGTCCCGCCGACCTACGACCTCCGCGAGCTGGGCGAGGGACCGACGATCTCCGAGCGGTTGGAGGTGCTGGCCGACCGGATGCTGGCCGTCGCCGGCGAGGAGGTTGGATGCGCCTTCGCCCGGGTGCCGGCGTTCGCGGAGCGGGCGCGGGGCAAGGGCGCGCGTCGGGACGAGTACTACCGCCGCACCACGCGGGAGCGCTACCTGGCCGAGCTGTTCGCGTGCGTGGTGATGAACCGACAGTTCTGGCCGGAGTTCGCGGCGCGGCGCGACACCGTGTTGATCCTGCCGGATTGCCTGCGCCGGCGCGGCGACGAGTGCGAGCGCAAGGGATCGCGCGCCGGCACGCGCTGCACGGCCTGCGACGAGACCTGCGCGGTCGGGCGCATGACCGTGGCGGCGGCGAAGCGCGGCGCCGGCGCCTACTTCGCGATCCGCGACCACGGCAGGCAGTTCCGGCGGCTGCAGCGCGATCGCTCCAAGGACCTCTCGGTGATCGGCGTGGCGTGCATCTGGATGCTGGCGAGCGGCATGCGGGAAGCCGAGGGCGCGGGCGTTCCGAGCCAGGGCGTGCTGCTCAACTACTGCGGCTGCGACCACTGGGCGGACGAGGCCCACGTCACCGACACGGTGGTCGAGCGCGTCGTCGGCATCCTCGACGCCAAGGCGCGCGCCCGCGCCGAATCACGTATCGGAAGTTGACGAGATCGCGCCGCGCGGCTGCCTTCCGGCCAAAATTCTGATCGGTCCCTGATTGTAAGAGGAGGGCGGTCTCCCGGTTTGCGGCGTAGCGAAGAGCTCGCCAGCTAAACCGTACGGGCTCGAAGCCCAAGGACGAAGGGGCCCGCCTGTGGAGAATTGTGGTATCGAACTACACCCGAAGTCGAGCGAGGTCTGCGTGGTGGACAAGTCGGGGGAGACCAACGAGCGCACCAAGATCTCAACAGCCGAGGGGTGGTTCGGGGGCCGGCAACAGGTGTCACGTATGCACATAACCCAGCGCCGCGCTGTCCGCCCCCGCGTCTTCCACGAGGCCCTATCCGGTCTTTCTCCTCGGTTGCTTGTCCTGCTTGACCTTGGCCTCATGCTGCTTTTGGTCGGTTTTCTGCTTCTGTTCCTTCTGCTTGTCCTTCTTGCCGCCCTTGTCTCCCATCGTCCCCCCTCCCACTATTTGGCCGCAGAGTCCGAGAGATCCGAGTGCCAGCGTAGCAGATGGGAGTCGTGACAAGGGGTGTCAGGTACGCACGTAGCTGAATTGTCGTGGCTCGGCCTCGCTGTTCTGCCAGTTCAGGTGTCAGGTACGCAACTCGCTGAAGTGCCACTGGGTACCAGGGACGCGGATGCCGCCGCTTGGCGTGCACCTGGCCGGACCGCAACCGCGCGGGGTGCGCGCCCGGCACCCTTCGGGAATCGAAGTCGGAGAGCCCGGGTTGCCCTGCCAAAGGAGGCGCCATGGCTACGAAGACTCTCTGGACTCATGGCAATGCAGTCGTCGTCGAAGACCCTGGAGAGTATTCCTCGATCCGGCACAGGGGTTGGGGGACCGAGCTGAATTACAACGCGCCGGGTGAAGACGACGACGCATATCGCGTGTGTCACATCCCGCTTCCGACGCCGGCCACGATCGACGGCGTCGCCCCCACGCTGGTCAAGATCTTCATTCTGTTCGAGACGACGCCCAACGTCATCATCGGCCGCATCGACATCTGGGACGCGAACAACGCTGTCGCCCAGATCAGTAATCACGGGGAATTCGAGCCGGCCCCAGGCCTGTGGGTCGGAAACGGCTCGCACCTGACGCTCGACAGGAACAATCAGCTCCCGCTGCCGCAGCCTTATGACGTGAGCACCGGCATCGGCATTTCGTTCCTGTGCAGCCTGTTTTCCGTCCTGCCGCTGCAATTGAACGTCGCCGCGGTCGGGGGGGAATTCGTGGTGCCGAACCCCGGGGTTTCCAAGGCGCAACGGCTGACCGCGCACTCGAACGCTCCCTCGAGTCTTACGAAGTCGAAGAAAGGCGGGCACTGAGTTCGGCGAACCCACGAGTTCGCGTGCCGCCGGCAGCGGAACAGGTGTCAGGTTCACAAGTAGCGGAATTGTGCGGCGTAGCGCCAGTTGGGACCGGATGGGTACCAGGTCCGGCGTAGTTGACAAACCCGCATCGCGATCGGAACGGGCTCCAGCCGACCCCGAGCCGCGGCCCGGTCGCTCGTCCCATCCTTGGATGTTCGCGCGAGGCCGCGGCGTCAGGGGGCCGGGCGGACGCAGCGGAAGCCGCCGCTGTCGCACCCGCCCCACGGCAGGATCCAGCCTCGGAAGGAGGCGCGCAGGCTCTTGGGGTCGAAGTCCCACGATCCCCCGCGCAGCACCCGCGAGCTCCCTGACGCGGGCCCCTGCGGGTCCACCGACGGCGAGCTCGCGTAGTACTTCTCGCCGTACAGGTCGGCGCACCACTCCCACACGTTGCCGGCCATGTCGAACAGGCCGAACCCGTTCGCCTCGAACGAGCCGACGGGCGACGTGTACTTCCACCGGTCGCGGCCGCCTGTCCCCTTGAAGTTCGCGTCGTCGTGGCTGATCGAAGCGCCCCACGGGTACTTCAGCCCGTCCTTGCCGCCCCGCGCCGCGTACTCCCACTCGGCCTCCGTCGGCAGGCGGCCGCCGGCCCAGGAGCAGTACGCCACGGCATCGTCCCATGTGACGTCGACCACCGGGTGATCGTCTCCCTGCGGGAACGTTGGCGCCGACGCCACCGCACGCCCGGTGGCCTGCGCGAACCGGCGGTACTGCGCGACGGTCACGGGCGTGATCATCATCAGGAACGGTTTGCTGATCGTGACCGCGTGGCGCGGCTTCTCGTTGTCGGAGCACTCGATGTCCGCGGGGACGCACCCCATCTGAAATGCCCCGGCCGGGATCTTCACCCAGTCGAGCTTCGTCAGTCTCTCGTTGAGCCCCGCGTTGTGCGGGTCGACGGCAGCGACCAGGTCCCACGCGGCCCGCGCGGCGCGGGCGTCGCCCCGCGCAAGGTCGCCGTCGCCCTCGGCGAGCCAGCTATTCACCTGTCCCGTGCGCGCCTGGCCCAGTAGCGCCTTGATCGCCGGCGAAGGCGAAACCGCGAGCGCCGCCTCGCACTCCCGGACCGCGTCGTCGTAGCGTTTCTCGGCCAACGCCTGCTCGGCGTCGCGCCGCCGGCTCTCCACCACCGAGGCCAGGTATGCGTCGCTCGGGTCGGCGGCGGCGATCTTCTTGAGCCACTCGACGGCGGCGTTCCAGTTACCGCCGTCGAGCAACGTCTTCGCCTTCTCGCGGTAGACGGGGAGGTTCGTGCGCTCCTGCGCCAGCGCCGCCTGTCGCGCCGCCTCGTCGGCTGCACCCCGGGCCTCCGCCTGCGCAGGCCGCGCACCCTGGACCTTCGCCCGCGCCGCCGCGGCACGCTTGACCGCCATCGGGTAGTCGGGCATCGCCCGGAGCAGGGCCTCGTACAGCTCGGCCGCCCTCTCCCAGTCCTGCCGTTCCCACGCGGCGGCGGCCTGATTCAGCAGCTGGACCGGATTGCTCGGAAGGCGCGGGGTGGGCGTGGCGGACGGCGTTCCCTGCGGCGCCGGGGGCGGGGTGGCCCGGGCGGTCGGGGGCGGCGCCTCCTGTGCGGTCGGGAGCGGCGTGGTCTGCGCCGTCGGGGGCGTTGCCTCCGGCTTCTTCAGGGGCTCGTCGAACGCGACCGGGAGTCCCTGCATCGGATCGCCTTCGAAGCCGGCCTCGATCTTCTCCAGCCGAGCCTTGCTCGAACCCTCTTCGACCTCGGTGACGACGAACGAGGCGATGACGGCGGGTTGCGTCTGCCCTCCCGTCTCGACCGGCTTGACGACATCGCCGCTCATCCCGGGCTTGACGCCGTCGCGCGAACCGACGGACAGCGTCACCACCTCGCCCTTTCGCGCCGTGATCCGACCGAATCCGAGCGCCGCTCCGGCGCAGAAAACCGCGACCGCCGCCACCGCTGCGATGCGCGCTGAGGAGTACGAGTCCCGCATTTGCGCATTGTGTCACGTCGCCGGCGGGAGCGTACAAAGTGCCGGTAAATCGGTGCAAGGTTTCGCCATTTCGCCATCCTGGGTATCGGGGTCAGGCTTGCGTTGTTGCGTTATGGGCGGGGCGTGGTCTCCGCCAGTCGACACCGTTGATAGCGCTCGAAGGCATCGGGTGTCGGGGCCACCCCAGCGCCATCCTCCCCCACCGTGTCCGAGCACGAGCTGCAGCGCACGCAGCAGCTCGGCGACGCGGCGATCCGCCCCGATAGGATCGCCGACCGCAGGCTGACACGGTGAACATGGTGAGATGGTAATGCCTGGTACAGATCAAATCAGGAGGGAGCCGGGCCGTTCGCGGAACCTTCTCCAAAGCACACCGTATACACCGCAACGAACCGCGGGCCGGCCTGTTGAACCGCCGGGAAGGGAGAACGCATGGATCGCAAGGAGTTCCTCAAGAGCGCGTGCGGGCTCGGCGTGTGTGGGTGCGCACTGGGCTTACTCGGGGGACCCACCCCGGTAAATGCGGCGGAAGCCTCCGCCGAGGAGCAGCGGCTGGCGTTCGTCCGATACCAGCTGGCGAAGCTGCTCGGGTTCATGGCGAGCGACGCGCCGGCGGACGCGTGCGCGGGGATCCTCGAGAAGACCGGCCGCGAGTGCGCCAAGCTGGGCCAGCTCGGCGCCAAGTTCAAGGGCGACCCCGACGGGTACCTCGCCGCGATCAAGAAGCTCTGGGGCACGGACTCCTCGTGGGACAAGCAGACCGGCGTCCTCACCGTTGCGGTGGCCGAGGGGGAGTGCGGCTGCCCCCTGGTCGACAAGCGGCGGACGCCGTCGGTCTGGTGCAACTGCTCCGTCGGGTACCAGAAGGAGAACTTCGACGCCGTCTTCGGCAAACCGGTGCAGGCACGGCTCAAGGAGTCCAAGCTCTCCGGCGCCAAGCGCTGCGTGTTCGAGGTCGCGCTGTCGCAAGCATCTGAATAGCGTTGCCGCGCTTTCCGGCAGGCCGAGGCGTGCCGACGACGACGCCGGGCGTTTCGGACGCGCCCGATCACGTGCCGGAAGCTGACGGGGTGAGGGCCGCCGCGGCCCTGCGGAGGGTGACGAGTCGCCCGGCTCGGATCCGAGACGCGGCACGACGGGAGGTGGACCGTGGAGTTTGGCGAGGTCGTCAGGTTGAGACGGACGACGCGCGAGTTCGATGGGCGGGCGGTCCCCGAGGAGGCGGTGCGGCGGGCCCTTGAGGCCGGCCTGCGCGCGCCCTGCAACGCGCACCTCAAGAGTTGGCAGTTCGTCCTCCTGCGCGACCGCGACGGGCGCCGGCGGGCGGTGGTCTCGGCGCTCAGGGCCCGCGACATGAGCGACCCATCCGAGATCGAGCGCTTCGTCGCCCACTTCGAGGACGAGGAACTCAAGGCGGTTTACCGCCGCTCGCTGCCGGTGCAGCAGAAGATGATGCTCGAGGCTCCGGAGCTGCTGGTCGTCTGCTACAAGCTCAAGCCGCTCGGCGAATGCCGCACGCTGTTCGAGCTCAACCCGCTCGCATCGGCGTGGATGTGCATCGAGAACGTGATGCTCGGCCTCGCGGACCAGGGGTTGTTCGGCTGCACCTACACGCCGTACGACGCCGCCGGGCTCAAGGAGGCGCTTCGGATCCCGGCCGGCTACGAGGTCGCCGCGGTCATCCCGTTCGGCTTCCCCAAGACCCCGCCGGCGGAGGCTGAGCGCGAGGACCTCGACGCCCGTCTTCACCTCGACGCGTGGTGACGGGCGCTCCCTCCCGCCGGCGCGCGGCGATCGCGTCGGATCGGTCCAGGTCCGGTTCAGCTGACACGCGTGACTCTCGGTCGCGGGACGCGCCTCACCGATGCCGACCGCAACCGGTACCAGGATCCGTACCAGCTCCGGCACGTCGGGAGATCACCGGCCGGCTCGGGGCTTGCCCCCGCCCTGGACCAGCTATTGGCTCGGCGCGGGACACGCGCCGATAGGTGTCAGGTTGGTGACCGGCGCACGGTTGCCGTGGTTGCCGCCTTCTCTCGTGCGTGCGAGAGGCTGGACGGCGGTACCCGGAACGGCTACCGGCGGGTATGCTCTGCGAAGCGCCGTGCGCGTTCGACGCGCTGGAGGTGATCCGATGCGCCGCATGCTTCAGGTCTTGACCGTTTCAGTCGCCGCACTGTCGGTCGGCGGACCGGGTTGGGCCGCGGCCGCGAGCGAGCCCGAGGACCAACCGGCCGGCACGTTGCACCGGCTGTTCGACACCGCGTGGCAGCGCGAGATGCGCGAGGACCCGCTCGAGGCCTCCGGGGACGGCTTCCACGAGTACGACGGCATGTGGCCGGACGTGAGCTTGTCCGCCCTGGCCCGCGAGCACGCGGAGGACCAACAGACCCTGAAGGACCTGGCCGCCATCGACCGCGGCCGGCTCGCGGGCGAGGACCGGATCAGCTACGACCTGTTCAAGTACCGGTACGAGATGCGACTGCAGGCGTACGACCTCAAGACGTACCTCATGCCCCTGGACCAGCTGGGCGGCATCCAGACGCTCGCCTCGCTCACCCGCACCCTCCGTTTCGAAAGTGCCGACGACTACCAACACTTCGTCGAGCGGCTGGAGACGTTCGCGCCGTTTGTGGACCAGACGATCGCGTTGCTGCGGCAGGGCGTCAAGGACGGCATGACGCGACCGCGGGTGGTGATGGAGCGGGTCCCGCACCAGATCGCCGCGAACGTGGTGGCCAAACCGGAGGAGAGCCCGTTCTACTCGCCGTTCAAACAGATGCCCGACATCATCCCGGCCGCCCGGCAGGCGCAGTTGCGAGCCCGGGCCGTCGCGGCGATCGCCGGAGTGGTGACGCCCGCCTATCGCCGGTTCGAGCAGTACTTCGATCGCGAGTACCTTCCGAGTTGCCGCACGACCATCGCCGCCGACGCGCTGCCCGGCGGCAAGGCCTACTACGCCTACCAGGTCCGCGAATACACGACGACCGACCTGACGCCGGAGCAGATCCACCGGATCGGCCTGGAGAGGGTGGCCCAGATCCACGCGGCGATGGAGCGGGTGCTCGACCAGGTCGGGTTCAAGGGCAGCTACCAGGGTTTCCTCCACCTCCTGCGCACCGATCGGCGTTTCTATTACACGGACCCGCAGGACCTGCTCGAAGCCTACCGGGCCGCGGCCAAGCGGGTGGATCCGCTGCTCGTGCAGTACTTCCCCGTTCGGCTGCTGCCGCGGGTGACCTACGGCGTGCGCCCGATCCCGGCGGCGCTGGCGCCCGACACCTACCCCGCGTACTCGGTGCCGCCCGCGGGCGACGGCAGCGTCGCAGGCTACGTCGAGGTCAACCTCTACAAGCCCGAGAGCCGCCCCAAGTACGACATCCAGGTCCTGACCTGCCACGAAGGCCGGCCGGGCCATCAGCTGCAGATCGCGATCGCGATGGAGCTGAAAGGCCTCCCGGAGTTCCGCCGTTTCGACTACTACAGCTCCTACGGCGAGGGCTGGGGGCTGTACACCGAGACCCTGTGCAAGGAGATGGGGCTGTACGGCGATCCGTACTCCGAGTTCGGCTACCTCGACTTCCAGATGTGGCGCGCGGTCCGGCTCGTGGTTGACACCGGCATCCATACCGAGGGCTGGAGCCGCGAACGGGCCGTCAAGTACTTCGAGGACAACACGGCGCTCAGCGTGCAGAACATCGACACGGAGGTGGACCGCTACATCGCCTGGCCGGGGCAGGCGCTGTCGTACATGATCGGCGAGATCGAAATCGAGAACCTGCGCCGGCAGGCGGAGCGGGAGCTGGGGCCGAACTTCAAGCTCAAGGAGTTCCACGCCGCCGTCCTCGAGCACGGAGCGCTGCCGATCACGGTCCTCAAGAGCGTGATCGAGACGTGGATCGCGGACGCGCCCCCCGAACAGCCCGCGGTGCATCCCTGAGGCCGCGGCCGTTCCTGGCGGGATAGAGATCCAACTCTCTTCCTCTTTTGGAACCGAACGACGGCGGCTGCGTATCACACCCTGGTTGGCTCCGGTGGCGGAAGGAGCCCCCCATGAGGCGCCCTAACAGACTCGTCGCCGAGACCCTTTTCCCAGCCGTGGCGGTCGCGGGCCTCGTGTTCATGCTCCACTACGTACCGTTCTACGCCCCGAGCTTCCTGGCGTGGACCGGCATCGCGGCGGCGCTGGCCGGGTTGGTGTCACTCGCCCGCCCGCTGCGCTTCCTCGGCGTCCGCACGCGGGTCCACGGGCTCGCGCTGGCGCTGGCCCTCTGCGGCCGTCGGCCTCGCCGTGACGGCCGTGCTGTGGAGTTGGGCCGCGCGGCCCCCATCCTGCCGCACGACACGCGGGGACCGGCCCGCGAAAGACGGCAACGGTCCTGACCGTGGCCACGACCTCGAGGCGGCCCGAGGCACGCGGCCCAGGCGAAAGGCGACGTGACGCATTGCATCGGTGGGGCGACTCCGCGCGATACCTGGGGTTGCGAGACGAGCATCGCCCGTGAGCTCGTCTACCCGATGCGAGCGCCCCCCGAACCGCCGAACCCAAACATGCGTCGGCGGCGACGAGAGCCCCGACGAGTGCGGATAAAGGGGTGATGCGCGGCACGCTGCGACATACCGAGGTCACGACCAGGAACGAGGGGTCGGACGGCGGGCGCCAAGGCTTGGCTCGGCCTATCCGCTCATCGAGGTGCCTCCGACTCACCTTCTTCTCGGCTCCTGGATCCGTCCGATGGACGCCATGCGGAGATCAGGCTGAACCTATGACTCCCCCCCTTCCGCAACTGCTGCGAATCAGCGGTCAACCGTAGCGCAAGGAGCTGCGCGGCGATGCCGACCCTGTGCGCACCGGATCAGGGACGGGACGCTGACGAGGTGAGGACCGCGCACCGCCGATACCCGGGGCCGATCCCGGCACGCGCGGAGCGTGGAAGAGCGACGGTCCCGAAGCGGTTATCGGTTTGGATGGTCATCTTCTGGGGATGCGCGCTCGCCCGGGAGGCGTTGGATATGCCTTCGCCGTGGCCGCGACGCGCCCTTTTGGACCGGGGGACGACCGTCCCCTGCGCCTCCGCCGACGCGTGCCGACGTGCCGGGGGGAGGGGTGAGGCCGACACCGGAAGGAGCGCGTGACCCCGACGCCCGGAAGCCGGCTGGGCCCCTACCGGATCCTCGAGCCGATCGGTGCCGGCGGCATGGGCGAGGTCCTTCGGGCGCACGACACGCGCCTGGGCCGGGATGTCGCCCTGAAGATCCTGCCCGAGGCGTTTGCGCGCGATCCCAACCGTCTCGCCCGTTTCGAGCGGGAGGCGCGGCTGCTCGCCTCCCTGAACCACCCGCACATCGCCGCCATCTACGGAGTCGAGGGCGCCGACGACACGCTGGCGCTCGTGCTCGAACTCGTCGAGGGCCAGACCCTCTGCGAGGTCATCCGCGATCGCGGGCGAGCGCGGCCGCTCTCGATCGCCGAGACGGTCGCCATCGGCCGGCAGATCGTGGACGCCCTCGGCGCGGCGCACGAGAAGGGCATCGTCCATCGGGACCTCAAGCCCGACAACATCAAGATCACGCCGGCCGGCGCCGTCAAGCTGCTCGACTTCGGGCTGGGTCGAGCATCGCAGGGTGAGGACGCCGTATCGTCGTCGCCGGGAGCCGGCGACTCGGCTTCGCTCCCCGCCATGGTCACACCGGATGAGACCCTGCCGGGCACAGTGCTCGGCACGCCCGCCTACATGAGCCCCGAACAGGCGCGCGGGCGTCCGGTGGACAAGCGCACGGACATCTGGGCGTTCGGCTGCGTGCTCTTCGAGATGCTGACCGGCGCCAGGGCCTTTGACGGCGAGTCGATCCCCGACACGCTCGCGGAGGTGATCGCACGCGACCCGGACTGGAGCCGGCTCCCCGAGCGGACGCCGCCGTCCATCCGGCGCCTGCTCCGGCGCTGCCTTCGGAAGGATGTCCGCGAACGCCTCCGCGACATCGGCGATGCGCGTTTCGACCTCGACGAGGCGACCAGTGGGGACGACCAGCCGCTCGCGACGGCGACCACCGTGCGAGAGCCGGTCGAGGTACGTCTGGCCCGCCTCACCGACTCGGTCGGAACGGTCGGCTCACCCGCCGTCTCCCCGGACGGCAAGTTGGTGGCGTTCGTGGCCGTGGCGGCTGGCCGCCGCCAGATCTGGATTCGGATGCTCGCCGGAGGGGCGCCCCTGCAGGTGACGCGCGACGACGCCGAGCACGACGAGCCGCGCTGGATGCCGGACTCGAGCGCTCTCGTCTACTACACGCCGGTCGCCGGCCGGGACGCAGGGTGCCTCTGGCAGATCTCCGCCCTGGGCGGCCCGCCGCGGCGGCTCGCCGAATCGCTGGGAGGTGGGGACGTGAGCCACGATGGCGGGCGTCTGGCGTTCTTCCAGCGAACGGGGGATTCCATCGCGCTCGTGATCGCCGGGCTCGACGGGTCGGCCACCGGGACGGTCCTGACCGTGCCGCCGGACTTCTGGTGCGAATGGCCGCGGTGGTCCCCGGACGACCGCCTGATCGCCTTCAAGCGCGCCGGGGATTCCTGGAACGACTACCTCGACGTTGTCGCCATCGGTGGCGGCCAGTCGCGGACGGTCGTCCGGCCGGGCGGGATCCTTGGCCATTCCTGGCTACCCGGCGGCACGGGCCACGTCTACAGCAGCTCGGTCGGCAGCACACTGGCATATCCGCCGGTCTATAACCTCCGGGCTGTCGGCCACGATGGTTCTCCCG
This sequence comes from uncultured Acidobacteriota bacterium, assembly GCA_963727205.1. Lineage (GTDB taxonomy): Bacteria > Acidobacteriota > Thermoanaerobaculia > Thermoanaerobaculales > Thermoanaerobaculaceae > RBG-13-68-16. The sequence continues at coordinate 130,828 of CAVSFQ010000049.1, forward strand.
ACCGGCAGATCACGTTCGGCGACGTTTCGTACGTCGAACCGGATGTGCACACTTCGGGAAGGCTCCTCGCGGCTCGCGTGCGGAGCCGGTCGGAGGTATGGAAGTATCCGATCGACGGAGCGCCCGCCGACAACGTTCGCAACGCGGTGCGGGTCACGCGGCAGACCGGCCAGATTCAGGTGCCCTCCGTCAGTCCCGACGGCCGGGAGATCGTCTACGTCTCCGACAACGGTGGGCACAGCAACCTCTGGGTGGCGGCTGTCCACGAGGGGTCGGTTCGGCAGCTCACCTTCGAGCACGCGCCCGGCGTGACCGTGGCCGTGCCCAAATGGGCGCCCGCGGGCGACCGGATCGCCTTCGTGCGGAGACACGAATCGCACATCGAAATCTGCCTCATGAACGCCGACGGCACCGGTTTCAGCACGCTCCTGTCGGACGCCGTCGCGCCGGCATGGTCGGGGGACGGTGGGTCCCTGTACGCCAGCCGGCTGGACGGCCGGATCGATCGGCTGGATCTCGCGAGCGGCGACGTCGTCACGGTGAGGAGTGATCGGTCCCTGGCCGGTTCAGCCTCCCGCGACGGCAGCGCGCTCTACTTCACTCGCCGCCCTCAGCATTTGTTCAGCGTCGGCGGCGAAAGCGAGGTCTGCCGTGCGGAGCCCGACGACGGCCCGGCTCAAGTCCTGGCGCGTGTGGCCAACGCGCGGGTGCCTCTCGCACCCATGATCCATCTCAACGTCAGCGTCTCTCCGGACGGTCGCTCGCTCGCCGCTCCTCTGCTCGACGGCACGACCACGAACATCTGGCTCATCCCGACCGACGGCGGGCCGATGAAAGCAGCGACGGATTTCCGCGAGCGTTCGGTCTTCATCGCGCGCTGGATCTCCTGGTCGCCGGACAGCCGGTACGTGTACGCGGCGGTCGCCGACACCGATGCCGATATCGCCATGCTCGACGGAGTTCCTTGGTAAGGCGCGGGGGTCAGGTCAACCGCCGTTGACGCCCTCGCCGCTGCGTAGTGGGTCGGCAGCGGCATCCCGCGATCGCAGCGCCTTCGACCGCTTGCGCTCCCCTGGAGGCACGGCAACCGCGGCCGACTCGGACACCGCGGCCACAGGCTCCTGTGCCGATGACCGAAGTAGCCCGAGGAGCACCACTGAGGATGGAGCGCCGAAGCTACCGGCGCCGCGGGGCGCTGAAGGCCGCACTCGCGTCCAAGACGCGATCGCCCCAGGGAGCCGTCGCCTGCCCGATCCAGTACGCGGGCAAGGTCCCGACCGTGGCCGCGACCTCGAGGCGGCCCGAGGCACGCGGCCCGGGGGAAGGGCGAGAGACGCCACCTGAGCACTCCCGGCCTGCAACGCCGGCCTTCGGGCCTCGAGACGGGCGCTGGGCCCTTGTCGTGCAGCGAAGCGGGAAAAGCGACGTATGCTGAGAGGGCGATCAAGGCGGAGGGACGATGAACGTTCAATACGTGGCCCCGCTCCGGCGCGCCTGGGCCCGGATGAAGATGATCCTCTTCAACCCGTTCGACCTCGGCACGTGGTTGGTGATCGGCTTCTCGGCGTGGCTGGCGAGGCTGGCCGGCGGTGGCGGCGCCGGGGGGTTCCGGTTCAACCCGAGTCGCGACCACATGTCGTCGCCCCACGTCCGGCAGGCCCTGCGCAGCGCCTGGAAGCACCTGCGGGCGCACCCGAACTGGCTCGCGCTGATCATCGTCGGCGCCGCCGTGCTCGCGGTGATCTTCCTCCTGCTCCTCTGGATCTCTTCGCGCGGCAAGTTCATCTTCCTCGACAACGTGGTCCATGGTCGCGCGCGGATCGTCGAGCCGTGGCGCCGCTTCGCCCAGCGCGGCGACTCGCTCTTCTTCTGGCGGCTCGGTTTCGTGATCGCCTGCATCTTCGCGCTGGCGGTCATGGGAACGCTGGCCGTGGTGAGCGCGGGCGGGTTCTCCGGGCTCGGGTTCGGCAGCATCCGAGCGACCACGATCACGGTGTTGGCCGCCCTCGCCGTGTTCGTGTGGGGCATCGCGTGCGCCTACGTCTCCCTCTTCCTCGATGGCTTCGTCGTGCCGGTGATGTACAAGGACGGCGTCGGCGCCGTCGAGGCGTGGCGGCGCCTCCTTCCGTGGGTCGAGTCCCACTTCGGGAGCTTCTTCCTCTACGGTCTCTTCCTGCTCGGGCTGGCCGTCGCGCTCGGGGTGGGAGTCGTCGTCGCCGGTCTGCTGACCTGCTGCGTCGGCCTGCTCCTGGTCGCGCTCCCCTACGTCGGGACGGTGATCCTGCTGCCGTTCCTCGTGACCTACCGCGCCTTCTCCCTGGAGTTCCTGGCCCAGATCGACGCCCGCTTCGTGATCCTCCCGGAGCCGGCGACACCCCCTGCGCCGACTCCGGCATAAGCGCTCGCGTTCGGTACCGGCTCCTGCACGGTTGACCGGCCCCCGAAGGGACGGGCGCCCACCCGGCGCGGCCGCGACAGTCGCAAAACGGAGACCGTGCTTCGAGGGTCGTGGATCGTGGCTTCGCAAGGAAGCGTTGCCGATGCGGGCCACCGCCAAGCCGGGACCCGCATCCCACGGTCTCAGCGGACGCCCCGTTGGCGATCACGAGCGTCGGGAATTCGCGCCGCGCGCCTGCCGTTGAAGCCGACGCGCCAAACAGTGAACAGCCGGTTTCGGGGCTCCAGGGGTGGAACGGAAGGGCGCGGAAAGGTGGGGGTCATGGCAACGTACGTGAGTTTGATTCACTTCACCGATCAGGGAATTCGCGACATCAAGGAGACGACCAAGCGGGCCAAGGGTTTCGTCGCGGCGGCGGAAAAGGCCGGCGTCAAGGTCCGCGAGCTGTTCTGGACGCAGGGCAGCTGCGATCTCATCAGCATCACCGAATCGGCCGACGAGGCAGCCGCCACCGCTCTCCTCCTCGGTGTGGGCGCGCAAGGATACATCCGGAGCGAAACGCTCAGGGCCTTCACCTCCGCGGAGATGGACAAGATCCTCGCGAAGCTGCCGTAGCCCGAAACGCCAGCGCGTCTCCCTCGGGCGGCCGGCCGCCTCCCGAGACACGCCGTCGGTGTCGCGCCCAGTGGTGGTGTGACTGCGCGCAGCGGCCCGGCGACGCGCCCACCAAGCCGCGCCAGATCAAGCGCCAGCACCCCGTGTGGCGATCTCACGGTCGCTGACACGGAATCCGGAACGGGACGAGGCGCCCGAGCCCTTCCTCCGATGGTCGTCGGGACCGGCGCCATGTCCGGCACGGCATCGTCAGCAGCCTCCCCCAGGCGAACCGGCGCGGGCGGCCCGCGGGACCATCAGCACCAGGCGCCGGGGCCTTGACATTCGCCACCCGTGGGGTATCATCCTGGCTAATGATATTGCAACTGATTCTCTGTGTATCGTCACCTCTCGGAAAGGAGAGACTATGAACAGCACACGGATCCTTGCGGTAGGAGCGGCTGCGGTCCTCGCCGCCGGCGTCGCGGCCCGCGCCGCGGAGCAAGCGCCCCCGGTTCCCCACCCCGCGCCGGAGATGGCGCAGCTGAAGCCGTTCGAGGGCAGCCTCGCGTGCACTGGGCAGGCGGACGCCTCGCCCTTCGGTCCCGCGCACGCCACCTCCTCGAAGGTCCACGCGCACAGCGCCCTCGGCGGCTTCTGGGTGTCCGGGATGGTCGTGGAGACCAAGACGGCGGCGACCCCGACGCCGATGGAAGGCATGTTCCACATCACGTGGGACACCGGCAAGAAGCAGTTCTTGATACTGTGGGTGGACAACGGGGGCGGTTGGTCGCAGGAGACCTCGCCCGGGTGGAACGGCGACACGATGGTCTGGTCCGGTGAAAGCTCGATGGACGGCAAGACGTTCGCCAGCCGCGAAACCTTCACTAAGAAGGGCGCCGAGACGCTGGAGCACGCGTGGGAGCTGGAGCTGAACGGAACGTGGACGCCGCTGGGGCATGAGACGTGCACAGCGACCGCTGCACCGGTCCAACACACGATGAAGCACTAGCGCGCACCACCGCCGTTCGCGGGCCCGCGTCCCGCGGCCGCTTCCGAGCGACACGCCCGGCACGGTTGAGAGGTACGCCCGCAAGAACTCCGATCGCCAACGACGGTGGCCTTGGGGCAAGGCTTGCTGGCCGGATTGTCGCGCCGGAGCGCGCCGACCGGGGGTGATCGCGGGCCGGGCGCCGCGGCCGGAATTGCATTGCGGCTCCGGCCCAGGGGCGGAATCAGTTCCGGAGGAGATATGGCCGACCCTCCCCAGACCCCCGACCGTCTCGACGCGGCGCCGACAGGGATGGCGTGGGGGTGGCGCCGGCCGGTGGGGGACGGTTTCGGCTCATGGCGCGGGACGGGTGAAAGATGAGCGAGCGCACTCTGGTCGCGAGGTGGTCGGCGTGGGGCCCGCAGTTGCAGAGCGTGCTCCGCATCGTGGCGGCTGGCATCTTCTTCCTGGCCGGCACGATGAAGCTGTTCGCCTTCCCCGCCGGGGTGCCGCCGAGCGGCGGCACCGTGCCGCTGCTGTCCGAGCTGGGGTTCGCCGGCGTCCTCGAGGTCGGCGGCGGCGGGCTGCTCCTGCTCGGCCTGTTCACCCGCCCGGTGGCGTTCATCCTCTCCGGCGAGATGGCGGTGGCCTACTTCCAGTTCTTCGCGCCGAAGGGGTTCTGGCCGCTCCTGAACGGCGGCATCGACCCCGTGACATTCTGCTTCGTTTGGCTCTACTTCTCCGCCGCCGGCGGGGGCGCATGGAGCCTGGACGCGGCCCGAAGAAGGTGACCCGGCCGATCGGCGGCTGACCTGGTCGCGGGCGACCGAGCCCGGAGGGCGATGCGCCCACGCTGCTCGACGCCGAGACGGTCGCCGCCGCCCTGACGGCCAGGTGATGCTCGACCCCCCCGGGGGCGACACGTCATAGAATGAGACAACGTCCTGTCCGTTATGGTGTGGGTGTGCCGGTCTTGCGGAGGTGCGAGATGAATGGAAGACAGCGTGGTACGGTGATCGGTGCGGCGCTGGCGGCGGCGGTCCTCGCCGGGACGGCGTTGCTGGCCGGCGCTCAAGCGCCGCAGACCCAAAGCGGGCCGGGCGCGGCGCCCGCGGCGGCGCCGAAAACGGCCGGCGAGGCGTTCAAGAACGTGCGCGTCCTCAAGGACATCCCGGCGGATCAGCTGGTTCCGACGATGCAGTTCATCTCGGCGTCGCTCGGCGTCGAGTGCAACTACTGCCACGTCCAGGGCGCGTTCGAGAAGGACGACCGCAAGCCGAAGCAGGCGGCGCGCACGATGATCCAGATGATGACCGCGATCGACAAGGCCAACTTCGACGGCGACCGCGACGTCACCTGTTTCACGTGCCACCGCGGCGCTCCGAAGCCGTTGTCGATCCCGGTGATCGCGGCCGAAGGGCCCAAACCGGCGCCCGAGGGCGCCGAGGCCGTCGCCCCGGCGCTGCCGTCCGCCGACCAGATCCTCGCGAAGTACGCGCAGGCGGTCGGCGCGGAGGCGCTCGAGAAGGTCACCAGCCGCGTCCAGAAGGGGCAGGTGATCGGCTTCGGCGGGCCGGCGATGCCGATCGAGGTGTTCGACAAGACGCCGGACAAGCGGCTCTCGGTGATGCAGACGCCGCGCGGCGAGATGGTCACCGCGTACGACGGCAGCCGCGGCTGGCTCACCGGTCGCGAGGGCCCGCACCCGATGAGCGCCGCCGAGTCGGAGGCGGCGAAGCTCGACGCGGACCTCCACTTCCCGCTGCACGTGAAGCGGCTCTTCACGGCGTTCTCCGTGCGGCCGTCCGAGAAGGTCGACGGCCGCGACGCCGTCCTCCTCGTCGCCGGCAACGAGGGCCAGCCGCCGCTCAAGCTCTACTTCGACGCCCAGACCGGGCTGCTGCTGCGCGAGGAGCGCTACGCCGACACCGCGCTCGGCTACCTCCCGACGCAGATCGACTACGCCGACTACCGCGACGTCGACGGCGTCAAGGTGGCGTTCCGGTGGACGCTGGCGCGCCCCGGCGGCCGCTTCACGATCCAGGTGGACAGCACGCAGCAGAACGTGCCGATCGACGACGCGAAGTTCGCGATGCCGGCGCCACCGCTAAAGCCGGCAGGCTAGGCACCGCCGTCACTCGGCAGCGGCCTGCCGGAGCGCCATCTGCGCGGCGATGGCAAGCTGCGTGCGCCCCATCATCGCGTGCGCCGCCGGCCGCCCGCAGTAGCCGACCCCGGCCACCGGCGTGCACAGGCCCATGCACCAGCCGACCTGGTGCCCGTTGTACGGGCACGTCACCACCGTCGCGATGCGCGTCTCCAGCCCCACCACGTTACGCTCGTTCTTCGGCCGCAGCAGTCCCATGCCGCGGAGTATCGCAGAAACGCTGCGGGATGGCACGCCGCGCGCCTGCGACGAAGGTGGTATCCTCCCTGCGTACACGGGGCAACGGCCCCACGAGAGGGTTGATGATCGCCACAGTTCTCCATGCGGATCCTGCGTGAGGTTTCGAGCGCGCCGCCGGCGTTGACGGCCGCGGCGTTCCCGGTCATCTCAAACGCAGATTCGTCCCAGTGCGCCTCGCCCGCTGCCCAGGCGAGCCGCACGTGCGCGTGTGCGGGCCTGCCCGGCCGCCCACATGGAGGATTTCGCCGTGTACGAACTATCGGCTCTGGGCTTCGGCCCGTTCTTTGAGTGCCAGCTGCAGTGCGTGCCTGGCCGCCCGGCCACCCCGGCGCGGATCGCCGCGGAGCACCGTGGCGCCTTCGAGGTCTGGTCCGCGACCGGGCCGGGCCCGGCACACCTCGCCGGACGGCTTCGCCGCGAGCTGGAGGAAGCCGGTCCGGCCGGCGTCGGGGACTGGGTGACCCTCGACGGCCCGCCTGCGCCCGACCGCACTGCCGTCATCGACCGAGTCCTGGCGAGGCGCACCGTCTTCACGCGCGGCGCCGCCGGCCGGCAGGCGCGCGCCCAGGTGATCGCGGCCAACGTCGACCTGGTGTTCGCGGTTTGCGGCCTCGACTCGGACTTCAACGTTCGCCGGATCGAGCGTTACGTCGCCCGCATCTGGGCGAGCGGCGCCCAACCGGCCGTGGTCCTCAACAAGGCCGACATCTGCGAGGATCCGACGGCGCGCGCCGCGCAGGTCGCCGGCCACTGCCCCGGCGTGCCGATCCACGCCACCAGCGCCCTGCTCTGGGACGGCGTCGCGGCGTTGCGAGCGGTCATCCAGACCGGCATGACCGTCGCGCTCGTCGGCTCGTCCGGCGCCGGCAAGTCCACCCTCGTCAACGCGCTGCTCGGCGAGGAGCGGATGGCGACGGGAGAGGTCCGGGCGCGCGACGGCCGCGGGTGCCATGTCACAACTCACCGCCAGCTCGTCGTTCTGCCCGGGGGCGGCCTCCTGCTCGACACCCCCGGCATGCGTGAGCTGCAACTCGTGGACGACGAGGGCCTCGACGCGGTGTTCGGGGACATCGCCGCCCTCGCCGCGGGATGCCGTTTCCGCGACTGCCGGCACGACGCCGAACCCGGGTGCGCGGTCAGGGAGGCCGTCGCGTCCGGAGCCCTCGCCGCGGAGCGTCTCGAGCATTTCCGCGCGCTCGAGCGGGAAGGCCGGGCCTACGAACGCCGGCACGACGAGAGGCTGCGCCGGCAGTCCGAGCGGCGATGGGGTCAGCTCGCCGACGAGGTCGCGCGCCTGCGGCGTTGGAAAGGAGGCAAGGAGTGACAGTGCCCCGGTAGGCGCCAGGTCCACGCTCCGCGAAATGACCTCACGTGCGGCGCCCGATGCGACTCCGCTTGACTCCGGCGCGCCCGCCGTCTACCGTCCGGTGCAAGGCGGGAGGACGACATGATGATCCAGCGTTTCACGAGCGTGGCGGGCGTCGGCGTGCTCGCGGTCGCAGCGGCGTTCGGCGGCTGCGGCCGCAAGCCTCCCGTGTCGGTTGCCGACGTCTACACGGTGCGCGGCGTCGTCGAGAGGCTACCCCAGGCCGAAGGCCCGGAGCGGGACCTCTACATCCACCACGCGCCGATCCCCAACTTCCGCGACGAGCACGGCAAGGTGGTCGGCATGATGTCGATGACGATGCCGTTCCCGGTGGCCGACGGGGTCTCGCTCGCGGGCATCGCGCCCGGAGATCCGGTGGAGTTCACGTTCGCCATCAGCTGGAAGCAGCCCGCAGGGTACCAGGTCATCCGGATCCGCAAGCTGCCCGCCGGCACGGTCGTCGACTTCACGTCGCGCTGACCGTCGCGGACGGCGTCCCCACAGCGGCGCACACCCCGCTCGATTGGAACGAGATCGATCGGTGCGATCGGCACCTGATCGCCATCTCACCGCGGCGCTCGGGCGGGCGTCAGGGCTGGATGATCAGCTTCGGGTCGGCCGTCGCCGTCGTCCCGTCCTGGCGCACGACGACGATGCCGTAGTCGAACTCCCCCAACTTGCCGAGCTTCAGCTTGTCGGAGACGCACTGCGCCCCGGCGCACACCGGGTCCTGCGGCGGGTGTTTGGTCGCCGGGTTTTTGAAGCTGATGCGCAGGGTCTTGACGTCCGCATTCCCCGTCCAGACGACCGTGGTCTTGTTCCTCTTGACCGTGAGGCAGTCCGGATCGGCTGCCGCGCTCCCGTCCACACTCACGGCGGCTTGCTTGCCGAGCTCGACCTGGCAGGGAATTTGGGGCGTGGGCGTCGGCGTCGGCGAAACTTGCGCCGTCGCCGTCCCCCACCCGAACAAGAGCGCTAACGTCGTCATCCCGAGGGCGGCCGTAGATCGTGACATGTATGCCTCCATGGCGGATCGCTCCGCGGAGCCTTCTATGATCCTGCGTGGCTCGCCCTAATCTTGGCATACCGGCGATCCAGTTTCAATCTCGCCAGCTCGGGGTCGTGGTCCATCTCGGCCACCGGGTAGCCGTGCGCGATCGCGCGGGCGAGCAGATCGAACGCGGAATCGACATCGCCCCCGGCCAGCCGGACGAGGGCGACGTGGTAGAGCGTGTCGGCCCCCTTGGGGTCGAGCGCGAGCGCGGCGTCGGCCTGCTTCAGGGCGGCGCCCTGCTGTCCGGTCCACGCCAGCGCGAGCGCCAGGCTGGTCCGCAGGTCGGCGTCGCGCGGCGTCAGCGCGAGGTCGGCATCGAGCAGACCGATCGCGCGCCGGTAGGCGGTGCCGGTGCGCTCGCCGCCGTGACCGCTCAAACGCAGGGCGTCGCCTAAATTGAGCCAGAGCACTGCATTCTTGGGCTGCAGGGCGGTTGCGCGCTCGTACACTTGGGCCGCCTCGTCGTAACGGGCGAGGAAGAAGAGGCAGGTCCCCAGGTTCGAGAGCGCGGAGGCGGTCGGCCGGACCGCGATCGAGCGCCGATACGCCGCGATCGCCTCGTCGTAGCGACCGAGTTGCTGGTACGCGACGCCCAGGTTGTCGATAGCCCGCGTGTTGTTGGGTGAGAGCCGTACCGCCGTCCGGAAGCTCTCGACGGCCGCGGCGAACGAACCCCGCCGGAGCTGGAAGACACCCAGATAGCTGTAGGTCGACCACCACTCCGGCTGGATCTCGATCGCTCGGCGATAGGCAGCCTCCGCTTCGACCGCGAGTCCCTGGCGTTCGAGGGCGGAGGCCAGTCCGAGTTGGGCCTCGACCGAGTTGGGCTGGGCCGAGATGGCCAGACGGAACTCGGCGGCGGCTTTGTCCGGATGGTCCAGCAGCAGCTCGATGCGGCCGCGGGTCTCGCGCACGGACCCGAGCGTCGGCTCGAGTTCGGTGGCCCGGCGGCTTGCTTCGATGGCGCGCTCGGCCCACACGCGGTCCCCGGTGAGGGAGCGCTTGGCGAGATAGGCGCGCGCCAGCGCGGCCTGGACCCGGGCCGAGCCGCCGAGCCCCTCCAGGATCTTGATCGCCGCGTCCACTGCCGCCTCGTCCTCGTAACGATGGAGGTACCCGAGCGCCTCGAGGAAGCGGTCGGCGGACACTTCGGGATTCACCTCACGCGCGGGGGTCGCGGCCGGTGCTAGGCCCAGCGCTGCTGCCGCGCGTCGTGCCACTTCATCCTCGAGGTCGAACAGTTGTCCAGTCGAACCCTCGACCCTGCCTGCCGCGAGCTGCACGCCGCCGGGCCCCAGCACCGCGAACGTGGCGCGAACGAGGTCCCCCTCGAACTGCAGCGAGCCGCGCACGATGGCCTGGGCGCCGGTGCGTCGGACCAGGGCACTGAGATCGTCGGCCTTCTCGTCGATCGCCGCAGCCGGAAGCACCGCCACATGGCGGTCCGACCCGAGACGAGCGCTCACGGTCTCCGCGAAGCCCTCGCCGATGAGGTTCCCCTTCGGCGTGCCGGTCAGGTCGCGGAACGGCAACACCGCCACCCGCCGCGCCGCAACGATCCCGGCGACGCCGCCCGGCCGGCTTCGGAGGAGCCAGTACCCGGCGATCGCCAGCACCGTAACCGCGGCGGCGGCCAGCGCGAGCGCGCCGGTCCGTCCGATACGCGGAAGCCGCCGAGCCGCCGAAGTCATCGTCGCTCCCGTTTCGGTCATCGTGTCGCGGATCAGCGCGAGCGCCTGCGCGAGCTCGCGCGTCGACGCGAACCGGTCCTCGGGGGCCTTGGCGAGGCAGCGCCGGACGACGTCCTCGAGCGGCCTCGGTATCCCTGGGTCGAGCTGCGTGAGATCGTCCGGCTGTTGATGGAGGATCGCGCTCAGGGTGTCGAGGTTCGTGCCGCCGGCGAACGGCCGGTGGCCTGAGAGCATCTCGAACAGCATCGTGCCGAACGAGAACTGGTCGGAGCGATGGTCGACCGCCAGCCCCCGCGCCTGCTCCGGAGACATGTAGCCGATCGTGCCCACGACCGTCCCGGCCTGCGTGGCCAGCTGGTACCCGGCGGTCGTCTGGTCGAACTGGACCGGAGACGCGATCAGCTTGGCCAGGCCGAAGTCGAGGATCTTCACGAACCCGAGGCGGGTCACCATGACGTTCTCGGGCTTCAAGTCGCGGTGCACGATCCCCTGTTCGTGGGCGGCGGCGAGCCCGTCGGCGACCTGGCAGGCGACCTCGACGAGGCGCCGCATCGACCGCGGCCGTTCGGCGACGAAGTCACGGAGGTTCTGTCCCTCGATCAGCTCCATCGCGATGTACGGAAAACCTTCGTGCTCGCCGACGTCGTAGATCGTGATGATGTTCGGGTGGTTGAGCGCGGAGGCCGCCCGCGCCTCCTGCTCGAAGCGCAGTTGGTGCTCGCGGCTGTCCGAAAACCGCTCGGCGACCAGCTTGATCGCCACTTCTCGCCCGAGCTTCGGGTCGCGGGCTCGCCAGAGACTCCCCATGCCGCCGGCTCCGAGCTCGCCGAGAACCTCGAAGCGCCCGATCCGGTCGCCGGTTCTCACGCCGACGCGCGATTCCCTTGGGGAGGCAGCGTTGCCGGCGACGGCGTGAGAGACTTTACTCGCGAACCGAACGATGGGAATCCCGAGGACATCCAGTCAAGGATAGCCGCGGGCCGGGGCGTGTCAACAGATCGATCGGCACCGATCGGCGGCCCCTGATACCGATCAGCTGGGGCATAATGCGCAGCCGATGGCCGAGACCGCGACCGCACGTCACGTCGTCATCGCCGCCTTTCTCGGCTGGATGCTCGATGCGTTCGATTTCTTCATCCTGATCTTCGTCCTGGCCGACGTCGCCAAGACGTTCGGTACCACCCTGACCACCCTCACGCTCGCCATCACGCTCACGCTCGCGATGCGTCCCGTCGGCGCCTTCCTGTTCGGCCGCCTGGCCGACCGGTACGGCCGCCGGCCGGTCCTGATCATCGACGTGGTCTGCTTCGCCGCACTCGAGTTCCTCTCGGGCTTCGCGCCGAACCTGCTCGCCTTCATGATCCTGCGCGCCCTGTTCGGGGTCGCCATGGGCGGGGAGTGGGGCATCGGCGCCTCCCTTGCCATGGAGACCGTGCCGCGGCGCTGGCGCGGCTGGGTCTCGGGCCTGCTCCAGGCCGGCTACCCGACCGGATTCTTCCTCGCCACCGCCGTCTTCGGCGTCTTCTATCCGCTCGTCGGCTGGCGCGGCATGTTCATGATCGGCGGCCTCTCCGCCGTCCTCGTTCTCTACATCCGCCGCTCGGTCCCCGAGAGCCCCGACTGGATCGCCCGCCGCGCCACCCCTCGCCCCGGCATCGGCCTGGTGCTCCGCAACCACCTCGGCCTTCTGATCTGGGCCGTCGTGATGATGACCGCCTTCAACTTCCTCAGCCACGGCACGCAGGACCTTTACCCCAGCGCCTTCCTCGGCGTGCAGCACCGGTTCTCGCACGCCACCATCACCACGATCGCGCTCATCTACAGCGCCGGCGCCGTCGTCGGCGGCATCGCCTTCGGCGCGCTCTCGCAACGCATCGGCCGCCGCGCCGCGATCGTGCTCGCGTGCCTGCTCGCGCTTCCCCTGCTGCCGCTCTGGGCGTTCTCGGCTACGCCCCTCTCGCTCGCCGTCGGCGCGTTCCTGATGCAGATGTGCGTCCAGGGCGCCTGGGGCGTCATCCCGGCACACCTCAACGAGCTTTCGCCGCCCCAACTCCGCGCCACCTTCCCGGGCTTCGTCTATCAGCTCGGCAACTTCCTCGCCTCCTCCAACGCCACCCTCCAGGCGGCCGTCGGCGCGCGCATGAACCACAATTACAGCTGGGCGCTCGCATCCGTGGCGGGCACCGCCGCCGTGCTGATCGCCCTCCTGGTCGGCTTCGGCGTCGAGGCGCGCGGCGTCTACATGCAAGGCGAGCCGCCCGCCGATTAGGGCGTACGACGCAGGCCCAGAGCTTGCGTCTCTATCCCGCAGCCGGCCTGGCTTTACCCGACAGTCGCAGCGCCATTCCCAGCGCCGCCCACGCCGCCAGCGCGAGCCACTCCCACCGCGTGAAGTGCCCGGGCACGACCGGCAGGAGCTTGAGCACGAGCAGCGCCAGCGTCACCAGCACCCCTACCGCCGCCACCGCCCGCCTTCTCGCGTTCTCGCCGAGAACGAAATACGAGGCACAGCTCGCCAGCCATCCGATCACCGCGGCGAGCGACCCCACCTCCGCGATCGGCACGAGCACCGAGCCGCCGAGAAATACCGCCGCCGCCGTCGCGATCCCCACGAACAGTACGGCCCCTGATGGCGTCCTGTATTCGGCGTGAACGCGCCCGGCGCGCTCGTCGATCAACCCGGAGCGCCCCATCGCGAAGAGCAGCCGGCTGGCGGCGATGAAGTTCCCGTTGAACACCTTGAGCAGCGAGATTACCGCGGTCGTCAGGATGATGTCCACGATCCAGCGCGCGTGGAACGCGCGCTCGAACGCCACCGCCGTCGAGAACTTCTCCCCCAGCAGCGCCTGCCACGGCGAGACGAACACCACCACCGCGATCACCGCGACGTAGAACAGCGTCCCCACCGCCAGCGCGATGAGGATGGCGCGGAACAGGCTCTTCTCCCCCGCCCCCGGGCTCGCCTCTTCGACGCACTTGGGAATCGACTCGAAGCCGGTCATGAAGTACGGCACGATCTGCAGCACCAGCATGACCGACACCAGCGCGCCCCCGGCGGCGAACGGTGGCGAGAAGTTGGCGAACGACCCGCGGCTCGCCCCGAACGCACCGAAGACCGCGAACAGCACCAGCACCGCGGCCGTGGCCCACGACTGCACGCTTGCGGAGAGCCGTACACCGCGAACGTTCACCAGCGTCAGGAACGCAGTCAGCGCGAGGCCGAGCACGAGGTGCGGCAGGTACACCGTCTGACCCGCCACCGCGTACAGGGGGTGCGAGTTCATCGCCGGCACCACGTAGCCGGCGAGCTGCCCGATGGCGATCGCCTCCCACGGGCATACGACAAGGTATGCCAGTGTCATCATCCATCCCGTGCCGAAGCTCACCGCTCGCGGAAAAACCCGCGCCGTGTATGCGATCTCGCTGCCCGCGTCGGGGATGGCGATCACGAGCCGCCCGTAGACGTAGCCGATCGGCAGCAGCAGCAGCCCGCCGATGGCGAACGCCAGCATCGCGCCCACCGGGCCGCCGCGCCCCAGCCAGTCGTCCATCACCACGAGCCACCCGGCGCCGATCATGCTGCCGAAGCCGAGAGCGAAGTAGTCGAAGACGCGGAGCTTGCGGGCGAGCGTCGTCATGCGAACCGCGGCATTCTAATCCTGACACCAAATTGCCATCTGTCGAAGAGTAATGCCTGCGAGGAGCGAAGCGACGAAGCAGTCCCGTAGCCCAGTGAGGGCGGTGGGCACCGGGTTGGGGACGGGATCGCTTCCCCCACCGCCATCCCCACGCGGGCGCTGCGCGCCCGCTCGGGGCAGTCTTTATCCCGCCTGCGGCGGGACTCCTCGCGATGACATCAATCCCTGTACAAAGGACGGTGAATGCGTTTGAGGCCGCGCGAATAGGTACCCGAATCGGCCGCGCCATCTCACCTCCTCGGTTCGCGCTCGACGCGCGCGGTTGCGCTGGCGGGGTGACGTGCCCTCCGGTGGCCGGCACCGGCCCGGCTTGAGCCACCCGTTGGCGTGGCCACCCCGGCGCCCTCCTCCCCTACCGCCTTCGCAGCGCGACCCGCAGCGCCCGCAGCCGCTCGGCGGCGCCGCCACCCGCTCGCGTTGGATCGCGTACAGTACGCTCACGAGGTGAGCGTGCCGGCAAGACTTCTCGGTGGGGTCGTGGCGTTCATGTTGGCGTGCGGCGTGGGGCCGGCCGCAACGGTACCACCTGGGTCACCGCACGAACTGCTGCAGCAGGCCAAGGCCCGTGTCCTGGACGCCAAGCACGCCGGCCCGGTCACGCTGCGCTACGCCCTGCGCTTCGCCGACGGCACGACGGGCACGTACGTGTGGCGCCAGCGCGACCGCGATGACGGTCTCGAAGAGGTCCAGGTCGGCGACGTGATTGCAGCCCGAGGGGTGCTGGCGGGCCACGGCTGGCGGACGCCCGACGACGGCCTGCTCGACGCCTGGTGGCTGGTGTCGAGCTTGCTCGCCTTCGACGCCCAGCTGACGCCGGACGAGGGCCACACCCTCGAGGTCAGGGCCCACCGCCTCGATGGCAACGACTTCGTCGAGGTCCTGTGCCACCGGCAGCAGGAGCGCGGCAACTGGGCCGTCTTCCTGACTGTACCCACCCTCGACCTCAGCCTCTCCGACATCGGCTTCCTGCGCCGGAGCTACACGGACTGGAAGCAGTTGCGCGGCGCCGGGATGGTCCCCGGCGTCTGCCGGATCTACGTCCAGGACGCGCTCGCCCTGGAGATGACGCTCGCCGAGGGCACGAACCGGCCGATCGCCGACGCCGAACTCGCGCCCTCGGCGAACGCGGTGGAACGGGCCCACTGCTCGGACGAGATCTCGCCTCCGAAGCTCGTCAACAGGACGCAACCCGTCTACCCGGAGGAGGCGCGCAGCGCTCGCGCCCAGGGGTTGGTCGTCGTGTCCGCCATGATCGCCGCCGACGGCGCGGTGACCGACGTGCGCCTCGTCCGCCCGCCTGCGGCCAAAGCCGAGTACCAAACGCTCCTCGTCAACGCGGCGATCGCCGCCGTCGGGAAATGGCGCTACGAGCCCGCGCGCTGCCAGGGCGCGCCGATCGCCACCGACCTGACCGTCACGATCTCGTTCACGCTCAAGTGAAGCGCCGGCGCCGGTCTCGTCGTTGGCAGCGAATGCGGAGCTGGCGGCGCAACCGCTCCACTCGGATCGGCGTCAGCCGCCGCCATCTCGTCTTCTCGAGCCGCGGGATACGCACAAGCTGCGAAATCGGCGCACCCGCTCGCGCCCGACAGAGACCGAACTGGATCCACACCATGCGGCCATACCGCTCGACGTCTCGTGCCGAACATCGTGATAAGGTAGAAATTGAGAGGGGTGAGCGATATGACCGAGGCACCTCCAGAGCGGCCGGCCCGGAACGAGCCCTGCCATTGCGGCTCCGGCAAGAAGTACAAGCACTGCTGCCTAGCCAAGGACGAGGAGATCGAGCGGGCCTTGCGGGCACAGCAGGCGAGCGCCGCGCCGCCGGCGGCGCCGGCCGAGGACGAGCCTTCCCCGCGCACGGCACCCCCACCGCGCGCTTCGAGCCAGCCGTGGAAGCGCGCCGCTCAGGGCGCCCGGGGCGCGCGCCGGATCAACACGCCCCGCAAGGCGGGGTAATCGGTAGGCGTCAGGCGTCGCCTTCTCGCATTGGCACTCTCCGTGACACCTCTCGCGATGGTGAGGAGTCGCGCCAACGAACCCTCAGCGACGCCGCCCCCCCACTCCGGACCATGTAACGGCGGCCAACCAGGTGCGGATGCCGCGTCGGTGAGGACTGGTGCCCCACCGGCGGCCTTGACCAGGCCTCGGGCCAAGCTCTTCAAGGTTCGGAGCGAAAAGCGGGAACTCCTCTCCCTCACTGCTCCCTTGCTGGTGTCCAGCAGGAGCTTCAGCGGGCTGTAGCCGATCGTCGAGCAGATGTCCTAGACGCTCTTCGTCAGCGCCGCGTCGTGGCTGATGAGCGCGCGCCTGACCATGCAGGCGCGGTAGTCCAGGTGCTCGGCGCCTCGATACGTGGCCAGGACGCACCCCACCCCGCTCAGACCGACAGAGAACAACGTGTTGACGCCCTTTCCCCGCAGAAGCTTGTCGCCGTCACATTCGCCCGGTGCCGATGGCGAACGCTTTGCTCGCTCGCCGGTAGAATGAATCGAGGCGAGGGAGGAGGCTCCTGTGCTCGGACTTGAGGCGCCGATTGCGAGATGGGTGTTCGGCATTGCTGCCGCCGTGCTCCTCGGCGCGGCCGCTGTTCTCGCTTCCCATGGAGGAGCCGACGCGGTGTCGAGGGAGCGCGCGGTTGCCGCGGTGATCGACGACTGGCACGCCGCGGCAGCCGCGGCCGACGAGGACCGCTATTTCGGGCACATGACGAGGGACGCGGTGTTCCTGGGGACGGACCCGACCGAGCGATGGAGCAAGGCGCAGTTCCGCACCTACGCGCATCCCTACTTCGCCAAGAGCAAGGCGTGGAGCTTCCGGTCGGTCCGCCGTGCCGTGAGCTTCTCCAGGGACGGCTCGGTCGCCTGGTTCGACGAAGACCTGGCGACGCCCAACCTCGGTCCGAGCCGCGGCAGCGGCGTGCTCGTCCACGACGGCACGATCTGGAAGATCGCGCAGTACAGCCTTTCGGTGCCGATCCCCAACAGCGTCTTCGAGCAGGTGAAGAGGGTCATCGCGAACGCCGCGCCGGCGAAACCCTGACGTTCGCGCGACGGGCGTTGGGCACACACCTGACCGAGTCGTGCCCGGTCCCTCCGTCTGGCACACCAATCGGCACCCGTCGCCAGCTCACCATCCCGAGATGCGGCCACCACCGACTCGTGTCCCCCAACGTAGGCGCAGGCTTCGGCCCGCGGTATTCGAGGCGCCGGCCACCCACCCCACGGGTCCTCCACCCGCCCCGCGCGGCGTGGCCGCCTGACGTCGGCGAATACGCCAGGGAGGTGGGCACAGGCGCGTTCGCCGAGGCCGGCGAGCCGGAGGTTCCAGGGACACAGTCTGCGTTGTTGAGGTCCCCGCACCGCCGACGTCCGCAACCGCACGGGCGAACGGGACGCCGCCGGCGAAGAAGATCGGCGGCGCCGCCGGCGATGGCTTGGGCAACGCCACCGGATCCCTTGCTGCGCCCCGGACGAGGGACCGCTGCTCTCATTCCCAAGAGGGGACCTACGTCGACGCGGAATTTCGAGGCGCTTGGGGCCGGTTAGCGTGCACCGGCATCGTTTCACCCGATCGGGAGCCGTCTCGAGCCGATGAGGAGCCGTCATGGAGAACACGCGAACCACGACCTGGGATGACCCGATCGAGCTCGACCGTGCCGCGCGCGAGCTGTCCGGCCTGGAGCACATGCGCCAGCTGATCGACGAGAAGCGCAAGGTCCCGATCGGCGAGACGCTCGGATTCCGTCTTGTCGGCGTCGCCGAAGGGATTGCGGTGTTCGAGGCCGAGGCCGGACCGTGGGCGTACAACCCGATTGGATCCGTGCAGGGCGGCTGGTACGCGGCCGTGCTCGACGCAACTCTGGGCGTCGCGCTGGACACGATGCTGCCGAAGGGCGTGGGCTTCACGACGCTCGAGGTGAAGGTGAACTTCGTCCGGGCCGTTCGCCCTGACACCGGCGTCCTGCGGGCAACCGGGACGGTCGTCCACAAGGGCGGGCGCACCGCGCTCACCGAGGCCCGGATGGAGGACGCCGAGGGGAGGCTCTACGCGTTCGCCACTTCGACGTGCCTGATCTTGGAAAGGTGACTTGCCGCGTCCGGCCGCATCCTTCGCGCATCCCCTCGCCGGACTCCGCGCAGTGAATGGGTGCCCAGCTTGACGCCCCGGGGTGCGTCACTACGCCGACCGACGCGCCGCGGCGAAGCCTCACCCCGCTCCCCCGCCGGTCAAGGCTTCGCGAGCCACCCGCTGCCTCATGGACTTCCATTTGGGGACAACGCCTCCGGGAAACAGCCTCGCACTACCCGTACACGCCACCAGGTCTCTTCCGGCGGCCTTGACTGCGCCTTCCAGGCTTGTATCCTCGGACGAGTTGAGGAAGCGAACTCCTAATCAGTCACTCGCCGCGAGGGTGCGCGCGGCCGGACGCGTGGCGGGACTGCGACTGCTCATGCGGGTGGCAACGGGCGCCGCGCTGCCGAGCGGGGACCTGACGAGGGTCCGCGGCGAAGTGGTTCTGGGCGGCTTCCGCGGCGCCCTGCGCTCGGTGCTGCTGCGCACCTGGCTCGGAACCGAGGCTTCCGTGATCGCACCGGCGCTTGGCGGTCTCTTCAAGGTCGTCGTCCGGCCGGACGATCACGGTCCGGGAGCGACGATTGCGCTGAGCGGCGTCTGGGAGCCGCATCTGGCGGCCTGGTGGCCGAGGCTCGTCAAGCCGGGAGCGACCATCGTGGACGTGGGCGCGAACGTCGGTTTCCACGCCCTGCACGCCGCGGTCCTCGCCGGGCCCCGGGGACGAGTCGTGGCCGTTGAACCGGACCCGGGCAGTGCCCGTGTGCTGCGGTTGGCATGCTCGCTGCTTTCCGGGGCGGCGCCGGTGGAGGTGGTGGAGGCGGCACTGTCGGACCACGACGGGACGCTCGTCTTCTCCGACTTGGGGAATCCGGGGAACTCGGGCGCGAGATTCACCCATTCCGATGAGGAGACGCTCCAGCGGCTCGTGCACGGTCCTGCGCCGACGTTCTCCGAGGTTCGCGCGGTGCGGTGGGACGATCATTTCGGGGATGTGCCGATCGATCTCGTGAAGCTCGACGTAGAGGGGTACGAGCCGGTCGTGGTGCGCGGCATGGCTGGCTCTGTGGAGCGTTACCGCCCTGCCGTGGTCACCGAGTTCGCTCCCGGCAACCTCGAGCAACTCGGGGGGGTCCGCGCGGAGGAGTACCTCGCCTGGTTCCTCACTCGCGGATACCGCGCATGGATCGTGAGCGAGCCCGACGGCGCCCTCGAACCGATTCCGGGGCCCGGATGGCGCCCGCTCCGGCACCACGCCGATCTGCTTCTCCTGCCTGAGGAGCGCGTGCCGCAGGGGATCGGCGTCTCATGACGCCTCTTCAACGCGTGGCCCCCGGTGTGATCGGTCTCTTGCCAAGAAGATGATCCCCGGTGCCGTCACGACCCCGGCGACCTCTCCAGGCCGTTGGCCGTTCGACTGTCAGCGCCGTGCGCAGGCCCGCAGCGTCACCCCGTCAACTCGTATGGAACCCCTGGCGCCGACCGTGTCTGGCCGAGGGACTGCGGGACAGGGGCGCGTCGGTCACCTTCAGGCGGGGGTGTTCATGAACCGGAGGGCCTATCTGGGAATGCCTGCGCCGGCGCTCGCCGCGATCGCGGAGGCGGGTCTGCCGGCGGTCGGCCAGCGCGCGCCAGCATTCACCCTGCCGTCGGCGAGCGGCGGCACGCGCTCCCTCGCCGATTGACGCCGGTAAGAAGAACCTGGTGCTGGCGTTCTTTCGCGGCGTCTGCTGACCATACTGCCGCAAGCAGCTCGGTGAGCTGCAAAGCCGGATTCGGGCGTTCGACGCGCTCGGCGCCGACGTCTGGGCGGTCAGCAACGACCGGGTCGCGAACGTGAAGGGATACGCGACGCGCGCGGGGCTGTCGTTCCCGTTGCTGTCCGACTCCGATCTGTCGGTGATCAAGGCGTACGGCATCCTCAACGAGCGCCGGGAGGTTGCGTACCCCACGACGTTCGTCATCGACCGGTCGGGCACGGTGCGCCATGCGCGTGAGGATGTGGGCGTTCGGGTGCGGCCGTCGCCGGACGACCTGCTTGCGGCGCTGCGCGCGCTGCCGCCGGCGAAGAAGGAGTAGAGAGGTTGGGAATCAGGTATCTCATTTCGTCGCTTGCCGCCCAGAGCTGGGGCCAGGTCCGGCGAAGCCAAAAAGGCCGTTTGATTGAAGCGCTGAGTGTATGGGCTGGTCGGTCCCGCGCTGGGGAAGTGCCAGGTACCTGTCTCCGCCGGGACCAGATCGCCCGGCCGTCGCGACGGCCTCAGATGCCTGCAACGGGGTGCGGCACGTACGGCGCTTCGAGGGCCGCGATCTCGCCATCCGTGAGCTTCACGCCCAACGCCGCCACCGCGTCCTCCAGATGCTGCGGCTTGGTGGCGCCCACGATCGGGGCGGTGACCACCGGTTTGGACAGGAGCCAGGCCAGCGCCACCTCCGCCCGAGGCAGGCCCCGCGCCGCGGCGATCTCGCCGACGCGGTCCACGACCCTGCGATCCGCGTCCTCGGTGGCGGCGTACAGCTGCTGTCCGTAGGCGTCGGTCCCGGCACGAGTCGTGTCCGCCCGCGAATCCCAGGCGCGCGCCAGGCGGCCGCGGGCCAGCGGGCTCCAGGGGATCACGCCGATGCCTTCCACTGCGCAGAGCGCGAGCATCTCCCGCTCCTCCTCGCGGTAGAGCAGGTTGTAGTGGGGCTGCATCGTGACGAAGCGGGTCCAACCGTTCCGCACCGCGAGGTCCAGCGCCTTGCAGAACTGCCAGGCGTACATGCTGGAGGCGCCGATGTACCGCGCCTTGCCAGCCTTCACCACGTCGTGCAGCGCCTCCAGCGTCTCCTCGATCGGCGTCTCCCTGTCCCACCGGTGGATCTGGTAGAGGTCCACGTGGTCGGTGCCGAGGCGCCTCAGGCTCGCATCGACCTCCGTCATGATCGCCTTGCGCGACAGGCCGCCGCCGTTCGGGCCGGGCCGCATCGGGAAATACACCTTTGTGGCAATCACCACCTCCTCCCGCTTCGCGAAATCCTTGAGCGCGCGGCCCAGCACCGTCTCGCTCTCGCCCTGCGAGTACATGTTCGCCACGTCGAAGAAGTTGATCCCGAGCTCGAGCGCCCGCTGGATGAACGGCCGGCTCTCCGCCTCGTCCAGGTGCCAGGTGCGCCTGTTCACCGCGTAGCTCATGCAGCCCAGACAGATGCGGGATACCTTGAGACCGGTCGTGCCCAGGTTTACGTAGTCCATCTCGCCCTCCTCCAAACCAGGTGAATCCGCCTCATTATGCCTCCCGCACGGGGATCGCGACCGGTGTCAGGGGCGACGAGATTGGGGGAGTTGAAGCGTCCCCGATCGCGCACCGACGGCCGGAAACCCGAAACCGCAGTCGGCGGCCGCATCCGGCGGGAATATCGACACGTGCGGCTCGTTGCTCGATACAACTTGGGCCTCAGGAAACCTCCTCGCGCGGAATGCGGCCGGACGCCCGATGCGGCGCAGGTAGAGCGGGAGTGTCGAGAGGAGCGGCGTGGCCACGGCGCGTGAGAGTGCGGCCGCCGAGCTCCGCGATCACCGGCGCCTGGCCAGCCGCCAGGCGGCGCTCCTCCGCCTCTCCGCCGAGATCGCCGCGGCGCGCGACGAGGCCGCGGTGTGCGAGAGCGTCGTCGGAGGCCTGCACGACGACGACCTCGGCTACGAGTTCGTCGCCGTGTTCATGGTGGACGAACCCAGCGGTGATCGCGTCCTCCGGGCCAGCGTGGGCTGGCCCGACGCGCCCGAGGCGTGGCGCGTGCCGCACGGCAAGGGGCTGAGCGAAAAGGCGCTCCTCGACGCCACGTTGCACTACTCCCCCGACGTCGCCGCCGAAACCGGCTACGTCAAGACCTTCGCCGCCGGGTCGGAGGTCGACGTCCCGCTGGTCATCGACGGCAAGCCGACCGGCGTGCTCGTCGTGCAGAGCGCCCGGGTCGGCGCGTTCGGCCGCGAGGACTTCGAGAGCCTCTCGGCGGCCGCGCAGCAGGCCAGCATCGCGATCGGCCGGGTCCGCCTCCTCGACGCCGAGCGGCGCCGCGCCGACGAGCAGGAGGCGCTCCTCGCGAGCCTCGCCGACCTTTCGGCGGAGCTCGAGCTCTCTCGCCTGCTGCAAGCGGTGCTCGGGCGCGCCGTCGGGCTGCTCGGCGCGTCAGGGGGCGAGCTGGCGATCTTCGACGAGGCCCGCCGGGAGCTCGAGATCGTCGCGAACCACAACATCGGCAAGGAGTCCACCGGCACGCGGATGGCGCTCGGCGAGGGCGCGATGGGGCGAGTGGCCCAGACCAACGAGCCGCTGATCATCTCCGACTACCAGCAGTGGCTCGCCCGCTCCCCGCAGTACGGCACCGTCACCGCGCACGCGGTGATGGTGGCGCCGCTCCTGATCGGAACGCGCCTCGTGGGCACGATCGCGACCGTCCACACCGACCCGGCGCGCCACTTCACGCCGTACGACCTGCGCCTCCTGAACATGTTCGCGCCACAGGCGGCGATCGCGATCGAAAACGCGCGCCTGTACACCTCGGCGCAGCGCGAGAAGCAGTACTTCGAGCAGATCCTCCTGAACTCGCCGGTCGCGATCATCGTGCTCGACCTCGAGCAGAACATCGCCTCCTGCAACCCGGAGTTCGAGAAGCTCTTCGGCTACACCGAGGGGGAGGCGCTCGGCCGCAACCTCGACGAGCTGATCAACAGCCGCGAGACGCTGGCCGAAGCGGCGACGATCACCGACGAAGCCCTGAACCATCCGGTCCACGGGATCGGGCGCCGGCGCCGCAAGGACGGGTCTTTCGTGGACGTCGAGCTCGCCGGCGTGCCGGTGTTCGTCGAGGGCCAGCGGGTCGGGGTGATGGCCATCTACCACGACATGACGGAGCAGCTCGCCGCGCGCAAGGAGGCAGAAGCCGCGAACCTCGCCAAGTCGCAGTTCCTCGCGAACATGAGCCACGAGCTGCGCACACCGCTCAACGCGATCATCGGCTACAGCGAGATGCTCCAGGAGGAGGCGGAGGACCTCGGCCACCAAGACCTGCTCCCCGACCTTCAGAAGATTCAGCAGGCCGGCAAGCACCTCCTCTCGCTGATCAACGACGTCCTCGACCTGTCCAAGATCGAGGCCGGCAAGATGGAGCTTCACCCCGAGACGTTCGACATCCGGACCCTCGTCGAGGACGTGCGCACGACGGTCGCGCCGATGGTCGAGCGCAACGGCAACCGGCTGCAGATCGACTGCCCCGCGAGCCTGGGGGTCATGCGGTCCGACCCCGTGAAGCTGCGTCAAGTGCTGCTGAACCTGCTTTCGAACGCCTCCAAGTTCACCCAGGAGGGCGTCATCACGCTCGCCGGCGAGCGCGCCGATCTCGACGGCCAGCCTTCTATTGTCTTCCGCGTGCGGGATACCGGCGTGGGGATGACACCGGAGCAGATGGAGAGGATCTTCGAGGCGTTCGCGCAGGCCGACGCGACCGTAAGCCGCAAGTACGGGGGCACCGGGCTCGGTCTCACCATCACGCGCCGGTTCTGCCAGATGCTGGGAGGCGACGTGAAGGCCCAGAGCGAGCCCGGCAAGGGCAGCACCTTCACCGTCTGGATGCGGGCCGCCGTCGACCGCGGAGCCGGCAGAGACGCGCCGGCCGTCGTGCGCCCAGTTGGGGAGACGCCTGCCCAGCCGCGGCCGAACCTTGCCGAACTCCCGATCGTCCTCGCCATCGACGACGACGCCGTCGCGCTCGATCTCATCCGTCGCGCGCTCGAGAAGGAGCAGGTATGCGTCGTCACCGCCACGGGCGGCGCGGACGGGCTGCGACTCGCGGCGGAGCTTCACCCGGCGGCGATCACCCTCGACCTGCTGATGGCGGGGATGGACGGCTGGACGGTCCTCAACGCGCTCAAGGCGGACCCGGCCCTGGCGGACATCCCGGTCGTCATCCTCACGATCCTCGACGCGAAGACGAAGGCGTTCGCCCTCGGGGCGTCCGACTTCCTCGCCAAACCGGTCGATCGGAGGCGGCTGGCCGCGGTGCTCGCCAGGCACCGGGGCACGGGCGCGCGACCCTGTGTGCTGCTCGTGGACGACGACGCGGCGGCGCGGGCCGTCCTGGGCAGGACGCTCACCCGCGACGGGTGGGAGGTCCGCGAGGCGGAGAACGGCAGGGCCGCGCTGGAGCGGATCGATGAGCGTGAGCCGAACCTGGTGCTCCTCGATCTCATGATGCCGGAGATGGACGGCTTCGAATTCGTGGAGGCGCTCCGCGCCCGTCCCGGCCGGCAGCAAATTCCGGTCGTGGTCCTCACCGCGAAGGACCTCACGGCGACCGACCGGGAGCGCCTCGCCGGCTGCGTGACCCGGATCGTGCAGAAAGGCGCCCACGACACCGCCGACTCGTTGCGCCACGCGTGCGACCTGGTGCTGGCGGCGACGCGGCAGTCCAAGGCGGCCGAGTAGAGAGGCGGCGATGGCGAAGATCCTCCTCGTCGAGGACAACGAGATGAACCGGGACATGCTTTCCCGGCGCCTGGCGCGGCGCGGCTTCGAGGTCGTGGTGGCGGTAGACGGCCGGGAAGGCGTGACGGCAGCCCAGCGCGAGGCCCCGGACATCATCCTGATGGACATGAGCCTTCCGGTCACCGACGGATGGGAGGCCACGCGCTTGATCCGCGCCGGCGCCGTCACGGCCCACATCCCCGTCATCGCCCTGACCGCGCACGCGATGGCCGGCGACCGCGACAAGGCCCTCGAGGCCGGGTGCAACGACTACGACACTAAACCGGTCGAGCTCGAGAGGCTGCTCGAGAAGATCGCCCGGCTCCTCGACGGGCGGGCCCGCCCGTGAGCGGCACGCGCGGCGCGCTGCTCGTCGTCGACGACAACCCCGAGAACCGGGACATGCTCACCCGCCGCCTGCGGCGCCGGGGCTACGACGTTGGCGAAGCGGAGAACGGCCTGCAGGCGCTGGATCTCGCCGCCGCCAGGGAGTTCGACGTCGTGCTCCTCGACGTCATGATGCCGGTGATGGACGGGCTTGAGACGCTGCGCCGCCTCCGCCAGACGCGCTCCGTCGCCGAGTTGCCGGTAATCATGACGACGGCCAAGGGCGAGAGCGAGGACGTCGTCCAGGCGCTGACGCTGGGCGCGAACGACTACGTCACGAAACCGATCAACCTCCCGGTCGCGCTCGCCCGCATCGAGACGCAGCTCTCGCTGCGCCGGGCCGTGCAGGAGATCCGCCGGCTCGAGGCCGACCTCGCCGCGCGCAACGTCGATCTCGAGGCCGCGAACGGCCGGCTCTCGACCTCCAACGCCCGCATGAAGCGCGACCTCGAGGCGGCCGCCCGGATCCAGCAGGCGTTCCTACCCGGCGCGGCCCCGTCGGTCGGCACCGCCCACTTCGCCTGGCGGTACCGGCCGTGCGACGAGCTCGCCGGCGACACGCTCAACGTGGTGCCGCTCGACGGGCGGCACGTCGGGGTGTTCGTCGTCGACGTGAGCGGCCACGGTGTGCCGGCCGCGCTGCTCTCGGTGACGGTGAGCAGGCTCCTGTCCCGGACCACCGAGGGCTGCCCCCTCGTGAGGCGCGGGTCGAACGGCTCGTCCGCCCTCGAGGTCGTCTCCCCGGCCGAGGTCGCCTCCGAGCTCGCGAACCGGTTCCCATTCGACCCCGGGACCAGGCAGTACTTCACGTGCGTCTACGGGGTCCTCGATTGCTCCACCGGCGAGTTCCGCTACGTGTGCGCCGGCCACCCCGGACCCATCCACTTGCCCAGGGGCCGGTCCCCCGTCCGACTCCAGCACGCGGGGCGTCCGATCGGGCTCCTCCCCGCTGCGCTCGCGGCGGCCGGCTACGCCGACCATACGGTCACGCTGGGCCCCGGCGACCGCATCTATCTCTTCACCGATGGCATCCCCGAGGCCGCCAGCCCTTCCGATGACGAGTTCGGGTTCGAGCGGCTGGAGGAGGCGATTTGCACCAGCCGTGCCGACCCGCTGCAGTCCGGCGTGGACACCCTCGTCGCGCGCGTCGAGGCGTGGTGCGGCGACGCCGGCGTCGCGGACGACGTCTCGGTCCTCGCCATCGAGTTCTGACGGCCGGCGCCCGCGGCTCGGCCGGCCCTAACGGGTCAGGTACCGATCCAGCACCCAGTGTACCGGCCTTCCGTCCGGCGGAGATGACCGGGAATGCGCGCCTGGTCGTCCGGCGTTTGAACGGCACAGCGTGCACCAGCACAAGGAGGAGGTGGCGCATGGATGCCATGATGCGAGATACGGCGAGGACCCCGGCCCTCGACGAGGGGGCCGTGTCGACGTTCAGGGCGCGCCTGCGGGGGAAGCTGATCCGGCCGGACGAGCCCGGCTACGACGAGGCGCGCAAGGTCTGGAACGGGATGATCGACCGGAGGCCGGCGCTGATCGTCAGGTGCGTGGGTGTGGCCGACGTGATCGCGGCGGTCGACTTCGCGCGCGAGCAGGGACTTCCGATCGCGATCCGTGGCGGGAGCCACAACGTCACCGGCAGCGCCGTCTGCGACGGCGGCGTGGTGGTGGACCTGTCCGGGATGAAGGGGATCCGCGTCGATCCCGAGAAGCGCACCGCGCGCGCCGAGGGCGGGTGCACCTGGGGCGACCTGGACCACGCGACCCACGCGTTCGGGCTCGCCGCGCCAGGCGGAATCATCTCGACGACCGGGATCGCCGGGCTGACGCTCGGCGGCGGGATCGGTCACCTCACGCGGAAGTACGGGCTGTCCTGCGACAACCTGATCTCGGCCGACGTCGTGCTGGCCGACGGCCGGTACGTGACCGCGAGCGCGCAGTCGGAACCCGACCTGTTCTGGGCGCTCCGCGGCGGCGGCGGGAACTTCGGCGTCGTGACCTCGTTCGAGTTCAAGCTCCATCCGGTTAGCACCGTCATGGCCGGGCCGATCCTGTGGCCGCTGGAGAAGTCGCGGGACGCGCTGCGTCTCTACCGGGACTTTATGGACTCCGCGCCCGACGACTTCAGCGGGTTGTTCGCGTTCCTGAAGGTGCCGCCGGGACCGCCGTTCCCGGCCGAGCTGCACAACGCGACGTTGTGTGGCGTGGTGGCGGCGTACACGGGCCCCCACGCCAAGGCCGGCGAGGTGGTCGCCCCACTTCGAGCGTTCGGGCCGCCGGCCGTGGACTTCTTCGGCCCCATCCCCTTCCCGGCGCTGCAGAGCATGTTCGACCCGCTCGTCCAGGAAGGGTTGCAGAACTACTGGAAGGCCGACTTCGTCGACGAGCTCTCGGACGAGGCGATCGAGGCGCACGTCAAGTACGGCGCCGCGGTCCCGACCGTCAACTCCGCCTTTCATATCTACCCGGTGAGCGGCGCGGCCAACCGCGTCCCGAAAGGCGACACCGCGTTCTTCTACCGTGACGCCAAGTACGTGCACGTCCTTGCCGCCGTGTACCCTGACCCGGCCGACACGGCAAAGAACGTGGCGTTGGTGCGCGAGTACTGGTCCGCGCTCCACCCCTACTCCTCCGGAGGCGCGTACGTGAACTTCCTCATGGAGGAGGGCGACGAGCGCATCCGGGCAACATACGGGGACAACTACGAGCGGCTGGTGAAGATCAAGGGGAAGTACGACCCGACGAACCTGTTCCGCCTGAACCAGAACATCCGCCCGTCAAGCTGACGCGCTTGGAGGGGCGGCCCGTTGCCAGGGAGGATCGGCGCCCGGACGCGGCCGCCCCAGGGTGCGCCAAAAGGGAATTCCAGGTTCCGGCGACGTCGACAAACCGAGGGCGACGGGAGCGACTGGCCTGTTCGGCGCGGGCCTGCCACCAGACGCCTGGTTTCGTCGATTGTCGCCCGGAGTCGAGCGCTCGATAGCGGCCACCGGGGCTGGCTGCCATCGGGTGCCCGCGCCGAACAACTCTGAGCGAAACGGGAAGGACGCCAGGCTACGCGTCGTCGAACAGCTCCAGCTGACGGATCGCGGCCGGCACCAGGGTGGACACCGAAACACCCAGGAGGCGCACCCTTCTTCGAGCGGCCTCGGTCCGCCGGAGCAGGTCCTTGGCGGTCGAGCCGATCCGGCGGGCGCTGGTGGTCGGC
This sequence comes from uncultured Acidobacteriota bacterium, assembly GCA_963727205.1. Lineage (GTDB taxonomy): Bacteria > Acidobacteriota > Thermoanaerobaculia > Thermoanaerobaculales > Thermoanaerobaculaceae > RBG-13-68-16. The sequence goes on from CAVSFQ010000049.1 coordinate 159,199, forward strand.
ACCGGGAAGGTGCGCGAGCGCGTGACCGTGGTGAAGTCCGGGTAGCGCACCTTGAGCGTCACCGTGCACGCCGCGATGTCGCGCCGCACGAGGCCGCCGGCCACCTCCCGGGCCATCGCGTCGAGTTGCTCGTCCATCGCCTCGATGCGCGACAGGTCCCGGCGGTACGTGTTCTCGGTGCCCAGGCTCTTCCGCTCGTGGTACGGCTCCACCGGCCGCTCGTCGACGCCGTTGGCGTACTCGTGCAGGGCGCGGCCATGGCTGCGAAAGCGCGCGAGCAGGTCGGGAAGCGGGTGCGCGCGAAGCTGCGCAACCGTCGCCACCCCCATGGCCGCGAGGGCGCGCTCGGTCGCAGGCCCCACCCCGTGCAGCCGCCGCACCGGCAGGGGATCCAGGAACGACCTCACGCGGGCGGGCGGGACGACCTCGAGGCCGTCCGGCTTGCAGCTGTCCGACGCGATCTTGGCGACGAGGCAGTTGGGGCCGACGCCGACCGACACCGTGAGCCCGCGCTCCTCCCGGACGCGGCGCCGGATCGCCTTCGCGATCTCCGAAGCGGTGCCCGACGGCCCGAGGTGGTCCGTGACGTCGAGGTACGCCTCGTCGAGCGAGACGGTCTCGACCTCGGGCGTGATCTCGCGGTAGATCGCGAATATCCTCTCCGACTCCCGGCGGTAACTGGGAAAGTCCGGGGCGAGGAACACGGTTTCCGGGCAGAGCCGCTTCGCCCGCGATGCCGGCATCGCCGAGTGGATGCCGTAGCGGCGCGCCTCGTAGTTGGCCGACGCCACCACCCCGCGCCCCTCCGGGTCGCCGCCCACCACCACCGGCCTGCCGGCAAGCGACGGGTCGTCGCGCACATGCACGGCGGCGTAATAGCAATCCATGTCGCAATGGAGGATGCGGCGGACGCGCTCGGCCTCGGGCACAGGACGATTGTAGCGGCGGACCGGGGCTCTTCGGCGCGAGGGGTTCGCTGTTAGACTGAGTCCAGGCACCACGCCAGCGGGCGGGTGACTGCGAAAGGAGCGCAGCCATGGGGGGTAGCGGCCTCGCCTCGAAGGAGATCATCGCCCAGAAGCACGCCCAGGCGGCCCGGAAGGTCCGAGAGTCGGGCGTGGATCTCTGGATCACCTACGTCCAGGAGACGAGCGCCGGCGCCGAGCGGACGTTCGCCTACATCTCGCCGGGCAACTTCACCTGGGAGAGCGCCGTCCTCGTCACTCCGGGGGGCAAGCCCTCGGTCATCTGCGGGCGCCTGGACCAGCAGGTGTTCGAGGAGTCCGGCCTGTTCAAGGAGGTCACCACCTTCGTCCAGGACTTCAAGGTGCCGTTCATGGAGTACCTGGCCGCCCTGAAGCCGCGCAAGGTCGCGGTGAACTTCTCCGTGAACGACCCCAGCGCCGACGGCATCCCCCACGGGCGCTACCTCCAACTGGAGTCCATGCTCAGGGAAGCCGTTCCCGGGGTCGAGATCGTCTCCGCGGAGCCCATCATCGTGCCGCTCATCACGCAGAAGAGCCCTCTCGAGCTGGCGGCCATCCAGGAGGCGGTGAACCACACCGTGGACCTCTTCCAGGAGATCCACGCCTTCCTCAGGCCGGGCCTCACCGAGAAGCAAGTCTACGGGTTCATCGGGGAACGCATGGCCCATCGGGGCCTCCAGCCCAGCTTCCAGACGCTCGTCTTCGCGGGCGACCGGGGCGCAGGGATGGGCCACGGCGACGCCACGGACAACGACCTCCGGTCCGGAGATCTGGTGCACGTGGACATGGGGGTGTTCGTTCGCGGCTACGCCTCCGACATGCAGCGCACCTGGTACGTGGCGAAGCCGGGCGAACAAGAGGCCCCCGAAGCCGCGAGGCGCGGGTTCGCCGTCATCGCCGACGCCAATGAGGCATGCCGCAAGGCCCTCCGCCCCGGCGTCAAGGGCGTGGATGTCGATGCCATCGCCCGGGGCATGGTCACCGCCGCGGGGTTTCCCGAGTACCCGCACGCGTTGGGCCACCAGGTCGGACGCCACGTTCACGACGGCGGCGCTCTCCTGGGACCGGCGTGGGCACGCTACCGGAACACGCCGTTCATGCCGGCCGCCGAGAACCAGGTCTTCACCCTCGAGCCCTCGCTGAACGTGCCGGGCTTCGGGGCCGTGGGCATCGAGGAGGACGTGGTCGTGACTCCCGACGGGGCGCGGTTCCTCGCCCCGCCGCAGACGGAGCTCTGGGTCGTGCGATAACCGGGTACCAGGTACCCCATTGTTCCGTTTTGCTTGGTTGCTCCTTCCGACCAGGTATATTTGCGAAAAGGCCGCGGGTTGCTTCGACGCCAGATCCGTACGACGTGCGACAAGATCCTCGCCTTCCACGGTACGTCGCGCCTTCCTGCGATCGGGAATCCGGCCGAACGCCGCGATACGGTTTGTCGGCTGCGATGCCGCATTGGCGCCGAGCGCTCTGTTGCGTTCGCCGTCAGGCCAAATGCGATCCGGACCGTTCCAACGCTCCTCCCGGCCCAGCGAGTCGGTGGGCCTCGGCCAGCCCGTCGCGCGAGCGTCTTCCCCCTAATCGCCCCAGCGGCGGCGATGAGGGTCGCGGCGTCACGAGGCCCCTGGCCACCGGGCCAAGTGACCCCGTTGACGCAGCTTGGCGGAATTCGCCGCAGCGGCTCGGGTTTTCACGGACGAATGCCAGAGGTCAGTCCCATGCCTGCGCGCCGTTCGGAACCGGGTGAGAAGTGGCCACGTACGGTGGTAACGCGTTGGACACATGGGTAGAGGCGATGAACGACGATGGTCATTGAGGCCGGAAGCCACCTCGGTCCGTACGAAGTTCTCTCGCCGCTCGGTGCGGGCGGGATGGGCGAGGTGTGGCGGGCGCGGGACACCCGGTTGGGTCGCGAGGTGGCGCTGAAGTTCCTGCCGGAGGGGTTTGCGGAGGATCCTGAACGCCACGCCCGCTTCGAGCGCGAAGCGAAGGTGCTCGCCTCGCTCAACCATCCGAACATCGCCGTCCTCTATGGTCTCGAGCACCTCGACGGTCAGCACGCGCTGGTCATGGAGCTGGTCGAGGGCGAGGGACTGGACGAGCGGATCGCCCGTGGTCCGCTCCCGGTCGAAGAAGCGCTGCCCATTGCCCGTCAGATCACGGAGGCGCTGGAGGCGGCACACGAGAAAGGGATCGTGCACCGGGACCTCAAGCCGGCGAACGTGAAGGTGCGACCGGACGGCACGGTAAAGGTGCTGGACTTCGGGCTGGCGAAGGCGTGGGAGCATCAGGCCGCGGAAAGCGATCCGTCGCACTCGCCGACGATCACGGGGCACCACACGCGGGCGGGGGTCATCCTCGGGACGGCGGCGTACATGAGCCCCGAGCAGGCGCGCGGAAAGCCCGTGGACAGGCGCGCCGACATCTGGGCGTTCGGGTGCGTGCTCTACGAGATGCTCACCGGCCGGCGCCTCTTTCAGGGCGAGACGGTCTCAGACGTGCTCGCGGCGGTGCTGAAGACCGATCCGGACTGGAGCGTCCTTCCGAGGGATCTTCCTCCTTCGATTCGCCGGCTCCTCGCACGTTGCCTCGATCGGGATCCGAGGCATCGTCTGCAGGCCATCGGCGAGGCGCGAATCGCGATCCCTGGCGTGGGGTCCGACACCGGCGGCGCGGCGTATTCCTCGGGTGCCTCCGGCGATCGACGCGAGCTGGGACAGCGGTCGCGCGCGCTGCCTTGGGCGGCTGCACTCGTTCTGGGCGTCGTCGCGGCGGGCCTCGCCGGTCTCGCCGTGCGACGCTCTCACCCGAGCGTCTTCGGACCCGTGCTCTCCTACGTTCCGGCGCCCTACGGCACGACATTCCGCTCCTATGGGTTCGGCGCCGGCCGCGTCGTGGTCTCGCCGGACGGCACGCGTCTGGCCTTCTCAGCGACCGATCAGGATGCCATCACCAGGATCTGGATCCGGCCGTTGGGTTCGTCGTTGGCCCATCCGGTCAAGGGGACGGAGGACGCCGCGTCCCCCTTCTGGTCGCCGAATGGAGCCTCTTTAGGATTCATCGCGGACGGCAAGCTCAAGACCATCACCCTTTCCGACGGCAACGTCGAGGTCCTTGCAGACGCGGACTGGTCGGCCGGCGGCGCATGGGGACCGAACGACGTCCTCCTATTCACACGCCCGGAAGGAGGCCCTATCTACCGGACCTCCGCCTCCGGGGGAGGCGCGCGTGCGGCGACGCAGCTCGCGAACGACGAGCGGGGGCACGGGAGTCCGTCGTTCCTCCCCGACGGAACGCACTTTCTCTACACCGCTCGAACACCCGCTGGAGATTGTCGCGTCGAGCGGGGGTCGCTCGACTCAGGCGAGTCGCGTCCCATCCTTCAAGACACGTGCTTCGCCCTTTACGCGGGGGGCTATGCGCTCTTCGAAAAGGACAATGGGATTTTCGCGCAACGGTTTCGCCCGGACACCGGGGAGCTTTCCGGCCGGCCGGCGCTCATCGCGGAAGCCGGCGAGTGCTCCGCAGCGGGCGACTCCATCCTCGCGTGTCAGCCAAGATCGCTGACCTCCCGGTTGGAGTGGTTCGATCGGAGCGGGAATCCGCTCGGAACGATCGGCAGCGCCGCCGAATACCGTTCGCCGAAGATCTCCCCCGACGGCAGCCAGATCCTCGCCGCCATCCGCGATCCCGAGAACAAGACCGAGGACTTGTGGTCGATACCGGCGGTCGGAGACGCCAGCACGCGCCTGACGTACGGTCCGGGCCGAAAGCTTTGGTGCGTATGGTCACCCGACGGCAAGTTCGTCGCCTATGGAGGAAGCGCACAGGGAAAGCAGGTGATCTTCCGCAGACCGGCGGACGGATCCGGCGAGGCCGAAATCCTATTCACCGCAACGCCGGATGAGTCCCGCCTGGGCGTCGTGGACTGGTCGCCCGACGGCCGGTTCCTCTCCTTTGACGCCTACAACCTCAAGGTCGCCCGCGAAGAGAACTGGATCCTTCCGGTGTTCGGAGCCGGCAAGCCGTTCCGCGTCACGCACAGCCACGCAGCGGAATACGACGGGAACTTCTCTCCTGACGGGCGTTGGCTCGCATACTTCTCGTACGAGTCTGGCCGCCCGGAGGTCTACGTCGTCCCGTTTCCCGGCCCGGGCGGGAAGTATCAGATCTCGCACTCCGGCGGCTGGCTCGTTCGATGGGCACGTGGCGGCAAGTTGTTCTTCTCGACGATGGGGAACCGCCTTATGGAGGCCGACCTCTCGCTGACTGCAACCGCGGTCCGGTTGAACGCGATCCGCCCGCTCTTCGAAATGTCGCCCCCAACGATGGCGATGCCTCTCTTCGACGTGACTCCGGACGGCGACAAGTTCCTGGTGGTCACGTCCGACCGCCCGGAATCGAGCGCCATCACGCTGCTCACAAACTGGAAACGGCTGCTCGAGGAGAAGTGAGCCCATCCCCCGGCCCCCGTCTCGGTCCGTACGAGATCCTCGAGCCGCTCGGTGAGGGCGGAATGGTGGAGGTTGAGCCGTTGTGCGGGCGTGACCGGAGCGGGAGCCCGCAGGCGGAATCCCGAACCCTCCGACTTCGCTCAGGGCAGGATCCACGAGGGACCAGATGTTGAGCCCCGGCGTGAAACTCGGCCCGTACGAGATCCTTTCTCCCCTCGGTGCCGGTGGGATGGGGGAGGTGTATCGGGCGCGGGACACGCGGTTGGGTCGTCTGGTGGCGGTCAAGGTCCTGGCGGGGCGTCACGCCGAGGATGCGGCGATGCGGGAGCGTTTCGAGCGCGAGGCGCGCGCGATCTCGGCGCTGTCGCATCCGGGGATCTGCACGCTGTTCGACGTCGGGGAGCACGAAGGCGCGCACTACCTCGTGATGGAGTACCTCGAGGGGGAGACGCTGGCCGATCGTCTGGCGCGTGGACCGCTGCCTCTCGACCAGGCGTTGACGCTCGGGCGGGAAATCGCGGCGGCGCTGGCTGTGGCCCACCGGCGCGGAATCGTGCACCGGGACCTCAAGCCCGGCAACGTGATGCTGACTCGGGCGGGAGCGAAGCTCCTGGATTTCGGCCTCGCTACGCTTCACGCGGCGAGTCACGGCCTTTCGGACCCGTCGTTCCGGGACACGGCTTCCGCGCCGCTGACCGAACAGGGCGTGATCTTGGGCACGCTGCAGTACATGTCACCGGAGCAACTCGATGGCCGGGAAGCCGATGCGCGCAGCGACATCTTCGCGCTCGGGTGCGTGCTGTACGAGGTGGTCACGGGGCGGAAGGCGTTCCCGGGAAGAGGGCGGGCGAGTGTCATCGGCGCGATCCTCCACGAGCAGCCGCCACCGATCGCGGACCTCCAGCCGCTCGCGCCGCCCGCGCTCGACCGCATCGTCGGAGCCTGCCTCGCCAAGGATCCGGAGGACCGCTGGCAGAGTGCTGCGGACGTCGCGAGGGAGTTGACGTGGGTGGCGGATCGCTCGGTCCCGGGCGTCGTCTCCGCTCCCGCTGCTCCCGGCCGAAAGCGGTCCTGGGCGCGGTTCGTGGGGGCCGTTGCGACGGTTGCGGTTCTGGTCGGGGCGCTCGGCGTGCTGCTGCCGCGCCGGCCGTCGGCTCCCGAAGGGTCGATGCGCTTCGCGGTCATGCCCCCTTCCGGCCAGTCGGCGCTCCCGACTGTCGCGCTCTCCCCGGACGCCCGCCGGATCCTCTTCCTGCTCCAGGGCGAGGGAGGTAGGCGCTCGATCTGGGTGCGCTCGCTTGACAGCCTCGCGATGAGACGGCTTCCTGGCACCGGGGATGGGCGCGGCATGTTCTGGTCGCCCGACGGCCGCATGGTCGCCTTTTTCTCCGAAGGACGGCTCAAGAGGATGGACTCAGACGGCGGCCCCGTCGAGACGATCTGTGAGAGTGGGGCCGGATTCTCCGGCGCCTGGAGTCCTCAGGGGACGATTCTCTTCACGAGACAGTTCGGCGGTCCCATCGTCGCCGTGCCCGCGACGGGGGGCACGCCTGAGCCCGTCACGACACTCGACACCGCAAGCGGAGACGTTGCCCACTTCCACCCCGCCTTTCTCCCGGACGGGCGGCACTTCGTATTCGTGGCCAGGAACATCGATCCGGAGAAGACCGCCATCGTGCTCGCCTCCCTCGACTCGAAGAACGTCCGCCGGTTGTTCCACGCGGACTCCGCGGCCATCTTCGCCGACCCGGGCTACCTGCTGTTTGCGCGCGACAACGCCCTGTTCGCTTGGAGGTTCGATACGCGGGGGTTAGAGCTCGTCGGTGAGCCTGTCCCCGCATTGGAGCAGGTCCGCTACGGGACCGAGGACAACTTCCTGGCTGCGTCGGCCGCCGGCAACCGCCTCGTGTACCTGACGTGGTACGAGCGGCGGAGGCTCGTCTGGGTCGATCGGAAGGGGCGCGAAGTCGGCACCCTGGGGGACGTGGGGGGATACGAGGACGTCCGTGTCTCGCCGGACGGGAGGAAGGTTGCGGTGACGATGCGCGACCCCTCGCGCGGTGAGAACCAAGACGTCTGGGTCATCGACGCGCTACGAGGGACAGCGTCGCGGATCACCGCGGAGCGCACCGACGAGTTCGACGCGGCGTGGTTCCCGAACGGCGATCGGCTGGTGTACGTGTCCGATCATCGCGGCTTCTACGACCTGTACGAACGGCCGGCGGAGGGCGGCGCGGAGACGCCACTGATCCGAACCAAGCTGGACAAGATCCTGCCGACCGTGTCGCCCGACGGTCGGCACCTGCTCATGAGCGTCTCCGAGGGCCCCGACTACGCTCGCGTGTTGGCGCCTCTGTCTGGATTGACCGGTTCTCTACGCCTCAGCGGCGACACGCGGTTCTCCGAGGAACATCCAGAAATGTCGCCGGACGGGCGGTGGACTGCTTTCGACTCGAGCGAGTCGGGACAGAGGGAGGTGTACGTGCAGCCGCTGTCCGGCGGCGCGAAGCGCCAGGTCTCGATCGGGGGCGGCCAGATGCCAATCTGGAGCCGGAACGGCTCCGAGCTCTTCTACGCCGCCAAAGACGGTGTCCTGATGTCCGTCGCGGTGCGTCCTTCTGGTGTGCGGATGGAGATCGGTGACCCGCAGCCTCTCTTCCCGTTGCGGCTCGGAGTGACTGGAGAGATCCAATTCGTTCGCCACCCTTATGACGTGTCTCCGGACGGTCAGCGGTTCCTCGTCATCCGCCGCGCGCCGGGTACCGAGGCCGACAGCGCGGTCGTCGTCACGGACTGGACAGCCGTCCTGAGGAACTCCTCATGACGCTCACCGGCGAGAGGACATTCCGCGGTGACACCATGACCGACGTCATGGCCGCCATCGTCACACGCGAGCCCGCCTGGCCTTTGCTTCCTCTTCGACGCGGTGGGATCGAGGACGTTGGACCGTTGTGCGGGCGCGAGCGAAGCGGGAGCGCGCCGGTGCTGATCCGAAGGAGGAGAGGACCCGAATGCTGACCACCGGTTTTCGTCTCGGTCCGTACGAGATCGTTTCGCCGCTCGGTGCGGGTGGCATGGGGGAGGTGTACCGCGCGCGGGACACGCGTCTCGACCGCGAGGTCGCGGTGAAGGTGCTCGCGGCCGGCCTGGGAGCGAGTGCGGACTTCCGGCAGCGCTTCGAACGGGAGGCCAAGGCCATTTCGAGCCTGAACCACGCGCACATCTGCGCCCTGTTCGACGTCGGGCACCAGGATGGCGTCGATTACCTGGTCATGGAGCTCCTGGAGGGGGAGACGCTCGCGGAGCGGTTGAAGCGCGGTGCGTTGCCGGTGGAGCAGGTACAGAAGGTGGGGGTCCAAATTGCGGAAGCGCTCGACCAGGCGCACCGCCAGGGACTGGTGCACCGGGATCTGAAGCCGGGCAACATCATGCTGACGCCTTCGGGGGCCAAGCTCATGGACTTCGGGCTAGCGAAGGCGAGCCTGGTGGCCCAGGGCAGTGACGCGCGGACGGTCACGCCGACGCGAACGGGTCCCTTGACCGCGGAGGGGACGCTGCTGGGGACGTATCAGTACATGGCCCCGGAGCAGGTCGAGGGCAAGGAGGCGGATTCGCGGAGCGACATCTTCGCGCTGGGGGCGGTGCTGTACGAGATGGCGACGGGGAAACGGGCGTTCGAGGGGAAGAGCCAGATCAGCGTGATGGCGTCCATCCTGGAGAAGGATCCGCCGCCGATGAGCGAGCTGCAGCCCATGACGCCTCCGGCACTCGAGCGGCTCATCCGGTCGTGTCTGGCCAAGGACCCGGCGAACCGATTCCAGTCGGCGAGGGACATCGCGCTGCAACTCCAGTGGATCGGCGAGGCCGGGTCAGCGGCGGGCGCCCCCGCCGTGGTCGTTGCCCACCGGAAGAGCCGCGAGAGGGTCTCCTGGACCCTCTCCTTTCTTCTCTTCGTGGCCGCTCTGGCGCTGGGCATCGGCTTCGTCCTCCGGGCCCCCAAGGCCGAGAGCCCGGTTCGGTTCCAGTTCGTCCTCCCGCGGGGGATGAGCGTCGTCCAGGCGCCGCGCATTTCCCCGGACGGCAAGAACCTGGCCTTTTCCGCGGTCGGCACCGACGGGAAATCCCGGGTCTGGATCCGGCCTCTCGCGGCGCTCGATCCGCGCCCCGTTCCCGGTACGGAAGGCGCCACCTTCCGGCCCTTTTGGGCGCCCGACAGCCGGCATATCGGCTTCCTCGCCGAAGGAAAGCTCAAGAAGGTGGACATCTCCGGCGCTCCCCCGCAGACGATCTGCGACGCGCCGACTGGCGCCGACGGTTCCTGGGGGAAGGACGGTGTGATCCTCTTCGACGGGCAGGCGAGCGACCCGATCCGGCGCGTGTCCGCCTCGGGGGGCGTCCCACAGGACGCCGTCACGGGCGAAAACGGTACAAGCGTGGGATGGCCGTATTTCCTTCCCGACGGCCGCCACTTCCTCTACTTCGAGTTCGGCGGAGCGAGAACCGGGGGGCGCGTCATGGTCGGCAGCCTCGACTCGACGGAGAAGCCGAAGAAGCTCCTCGACGCCGATTCCCTTGCCGCGTACGCTCCGCCCGGATACCTGCTTTACGTGAGGGAAGGCACCCTGGTGGCGCAGCCGTTCGACGCGTCTTCCCTGCGGACGACGGGTGAGCCGGTGCCGGTCGCGGAACAGATGGGTGCGACGAGCAACGGCCTCGCCGATTTCTCCGTTTCCGGCGATGGTGTCCTCGTGTACCGCACCGGCGGCTCGAACGAAGACCGGCTGGTTTGGATGGACCGGAGCGGTAAGGAGATCGCCGAGGTCGGCAAGGCAGGAGGGTACGGACCGACGGCGCTTTCCCCCGACGGCACGCATCTGGCGGTAGTCATCCGGGATCCACAATCCGCCAAGAGCAACATCTGGGTGCGGGACCTGCCGCGGGGCGTGACGTCGCGCTTGACCTTCGACTCCGGGAACGACACCGGGCCGATCTGGTCTCCGGATGGGAGCAGGATCGTCTTCGCCTCGGACCGCAAGGGAGTTTATAGCCTCTTCGTGAAGGCCGCCGCGGGGACGGGTCCGACCACCGAGCTGTGGTCGTGCGGCGACGTGCTCCTGCCTAACGACTGGTCTCCCGACGGGCGGTTCCTCGCCGTCAACCGCATTAGCGCGAAGACCTCCGGGGATGTCTGGATCTTCCCCATGGACGGCAAGAGCCGACCCTTCGCCTTCGTCGCGGGTCAGTTCACCGAGGTCCTGCCCGTCTTCTCGCCCGACGGCCGCTACGTCGCCTACATGTCGAACGAGACGGGCCGCTTCGAGATCTACGTGCAGCAATTCCCCGGGCCGGGAGGCAAGTGGCAGGTCTCCGCCAACGGCGGCCTCGAGCCTCACTGGAGCGCCAACGGCAAGACGATCTACTTCCGCAGCCTCGACGACAAGGTCATGGCCGCACCCGTGGTGAGCGGCGCCGCCTTTTCAGCCGGCGTTCCCGAGGCCCTCTTCACCGCACAGATTCTGCCCGGCCCGAACCGCAATGACTTCCTCCTCACCCGCGACGGCCAAAGGTTCCTCCTCCTCTCGCCGGTCGGGAAGGAGGGAATTGCGCCGATGGTCGTGATCCTCCACTGGCCGTCCGCGCTCAAGGGGTGAGCTCAACCGACCCTCCGCGGCTGGGTGCTGAGGCGGGGCCGGCGGAGGAAGCCCCTCATACGGCTCGACGGTGCAGCGCGGCGGCCTAGGGAAGAAGCGTATTCGGGTTCCTGTTGCGGGAAACGCTGAACATGCGATTGGAGAAAGGCGCTCGGCTCGGTCCGTACGAAGTCCTCTCGCCGCTCGGGGCGGGCGGGATGGGCGAGGTGTGGCGGGCCCGGGACACCCGGCTGGGCCGCGAGGTGGCGCTGAAGTTCCTGCCGGAGGGGTTCGCAGACGACCCCGAGCGCCACGCCCGTTTCGAGCGCGAGGCCAAGGTCCTGGCCTCGCTCAACCATCCCAACATCGCCGTCCTCTATGGTCTCGAGCACCTCGACGGGCAGCACGCGCTGGTCATGGAACTGGTCGAGGGCGAGGGGTTGGACGAGCGGATCGCCCGCGGTCCGATCCCCGTCGACGAAGCGTTGCCGATCGCCGTGCAGATCGCGGAGGCGCTGGAGGCGGCGCACGAGCGCGGGATCGTGCACCGGGACCTCAAGCCGGCGAACGTCAAGGTGCGACCGGACGGCACGGTGAAGGTGCTGGACTTCGGGTTGGCCAAGGCGTGGGAGGAGCAGGCCGCAGAGAGCGATCCGGCACACTCGCCGACGATCACGGGGCACCACACGCGGGCGGGGGTGATCCTGGGGACGGCGGCGTACATGAGCCCCGAGCAGGCGCGCGGGAAGCCCGTGGACAGGCGCGCGGACATCTGGGCGTTCGGGTGCGTGCTCTACGAGATGTTGACGGGCGGTGCGACATTCCGCGGCGACACCGTGACGGACGTTATGGCGGCGATCGTGACGCGCGAGCCGGACTGGGGGACGCTGCCTCCGGATCTCGCTTCCCCGGTCCAGAGGGTTCTGCGGCGCTGCCTTGAGAAGGACCCCAAGCACCGACTACGCGACATCGGCGACGCCCGGCTCGAGATCGAAGAGGGCATGCGCCATGGCACGGTCGAGAGCACGATGCCAAAGCTGAGCCCCGCAGGCCGACCGGAGCGCCATGTGTGGCTCCCGTGGCTCCTCGCGACGCTTGGTCTGGCAGTGGCCGTTGGGGAGTTCTTTCTCGTCGGTGTTGGGAGAGGCAACGGACAATCGTCTGCAAGCCCCGTTTTCGAGCCGATGAGTTTCCGGCCGCAGACGATCTTCGCTGCTCGGTTTACGCGGGACGGCCGGACGGTGGTGTACAGCGCAGCGCTCTCGGGGAACACGCCTGAGCTGTTCGCGGTCACGCAGGAGTATCCTGAATCACGACCTCTCGGACTCCACGACACGCACCTGCTCGCGGTGTCCTCCGCCGGTGAGCTCGCGGTCCTGACCGGAGCGAGGTACGTCGGGCACCACCGCACGTTGGTTGGGACGTTGGCAAGGGCACGCCTCGAGGGCGGGGCGCCTCGTCAGGTGCTCGATGGCGTCCGTGAGGCCGATTGGACCCCGGACGGTTCCGGATTGGCGATCATCCGCGAGGTCGAGGGGAAGGACCGCCTCGAGTACCCGATCGGGAAGGTCCTCCATGAAGCCCCGGGTTACCTCAGCGACCTGCGATTCTCGCCGACGGGAAAGGCCATCGCGTTCTTCGAACACCCTATGAAATGGGACGACCGAGGCTCGGTCATACTGGTCACCCTCGCCGGCAACGCGACAACGCTCGCGGGCGGCTACGCGGCATTGGAGGGGCTTGCGTGGTCCCCGGACGGCAGAGACATCCTCTTCTCCGCGACCACGGGTCACGGCCTCTTCACCGTATACGGCGTGACCCCGGCGGGTGTGCTGCGCAAGGTCCTGCCGAGCGCCGGAAACCTCACACTCCACGACGTCTCTCGTGACGGGCGGTGGCTGATCACCCGCGACGATTACCAGAGGGGAATCTGCGCCCTGACCCCCGGGGCGACAATCGAGAAAGACCTCTCGTGGCTCGACTCCTCCATGTCGGCGCAGCTCTCGGAGGACGGCCGCACGATGGTGTTCTCGGAAACCGGGGAGGTCTCCGGCCCGACCTACTCCCTCTGCCTCCGCCAGACGGACGGCTCTCCGGTGGTCCATCTCGGAACCGGGGTCAGCGCGGGTCTGTCGCCGGACGGGAAGTGGGCCCTGGCGGTGGTTCAGGCGACGCCTGAGCAACTCGTGCTCTATCCGACCGGGGCTGGCGAGCCTCGTCAGCTCGACCGCGGCGGCATCGAGAACTACAGCTCGGCGCATTGGTTCCCCGAGGGGAAGAGGCTTCTCGCTTGCGGCAACCAGCCGGGCCGTCCCTCACGCTGTTTCGTGCAGGAGATCGGAGGAGGTCCGCCACGCCCGGCCACGCCGGAAGGCACCGGGGAGGGCGTCGTCTCTCCGGATGGCAAGCTCATCGCTGCCCGAGCTGCGGGCCGGGGATTCTCCATCTACCCGCTCGATGGCGGGACGGTCCGGCCCGTCCCCTGGGTGCAGCCCGACGAAACGGTTATCTCGTGGAGCGCCGATGGCCGCGCTCTGCTCGTCTCTCGTCTCGCGGAGATTCCTGCCCGCGTGGAATGGCTCGATCTCGCATCCGGGCGGCGGGAGCTCTTCCGCGAGATCGCACCACGCGATCGCACCGGAGTGCTCAGCCTCCTCGACGCGTGGGTTTCCGGAGACGGGCGTTCATACGCGTACACCTACTACCGGCAGGTTTCCCACCTCTTCCTCGTGGAGGGGATGAGGTGACGCTAGCGCGCGGCACGCATCTCGGTCCGTACGAAGTCCTCTCGCCGCTCGGGGCGGGCGGGATGGGCGAGGTGTGGCGGGCCCGGGACACCCGGCTGGGCCGCGAGGTGGCGCTGAAGTTCCTGCCGGAGGGGTTCGCAGACGACCCCGAGCGTCACGCGCGTTTCGAGCGCGAGGCCAAGGTCCTGGCTTCGCTCAATCATCCCAACATCGCCGTCCTCTATGGTCTCGAGCACCTCGACGGGCAGCACGCGCTGGTCATGGAGCTGGTCGAGGGCGACGGGCTGGACGAGCGGATCGCGCGCGGGGCGATCCCCGTGGATGAGGCGTTGCCGATCGCCGTGCAGATCGCGGAGGCGCTGGAGGCGGCACACGAGCGCGGGATCGTGCACCGCGACCTCAAGCCGGCGAACGTGAAGGTGCGACCGGACGGCACGGTGAAGGTGCTGGACTTCGGGCTGGCCAAGGCGTGGGAGGAGCAGGCCGCGGAGAGCGATCCGGCGCACTCGCCGACGATCACGGGGCACCACACGCGGGCGGGGGTGATCCTGGGGACGGCGGCGTACATGAGCCCCGAGCAGGCGCGCGGCAAGCCGGTGGACAAACGGGCGGACATCTGGGCGTTCGGGTGCGTGCTCTACGAGATGCTCGTCGGCCGGCGCCTCTTTCAGGGCGAGACGGTCTCAGACGTGCTCGCGGCGGTGCTGAAGACCGATCCGAACTGGGACCTCCTGCCTTCAAACCTTCCGCTTTCGGTTCGTCGGGTGCTCCGACGGTGCCTGGAGCGCGACCCGAAGCAGCGCATTCGCGACATCGGCGACGCGCGCCTCGAGCTCGAGGACGCGATGGCGCTTCCGCGAACGTCGGGCGCGACCGGGAGTGATGCGGTCCGGAAGGAAACGCCGGGTCGCCGGTGGCTCCTGTGGGCGTCGCTGTCGGCAGCTCTCGCCGCGGGTGTCGTCGCCGGCGTCCTCTACCCCAGAGGAGAGCATCCGCGCGGCGTGGTGATCTCCAGTTTGATGCCACCGGCGGGGGCCGAGTACTACCTCGGCGGCAGGCAGCCGGGACCGGTGAGCGTCTCGCCGGACGGCACGCGAATCGCCTTTGCGGCGCGCGACGAGGCCCGCGGCGTCCTGCTCTGGGTCCGCAACCTGGGCTCCCCCGAGGCCGTTCCCCTCACCGGCACCGAGAACGGCTCGTACCCGTTCTGGTCACCGGATGGCCGGTCGATCGGGTTCTTCGCGGACGGCAAGCTCAAGCGCGTGGATGCTGCGGGCGGCGCCCCGCTGGCCATCGCTGACGCGCCGTTCGGCAAGGGCGGAACGTGGAACGCCGGCGGGACAATCCTCTTCGCGCCGAGCTACAACTCGCCCATCCTGCGGATTCCGGCCCAGGGCGGGACGCCGCGCCCAGTCACGGCCCTCGACCGCGGGCACAACCAGAACAGCCACCGGTTTCCCTGGTTCCTCCCGGGCGGCCGGCACTTCCTGTACCTGATGCGGGCCTCCGGGGGCTCGGGGCGGCCCGCAAACGAGGTCATGGTGGGCTCGCTCGACGGCGGAACGCCAAAACCGATCGTCGCAACCGACAACAACGCCGCGTACGCATCGGGCTATCTGCTGTACACGCGGGAGCGGATCCTGATGGCGCGCCGGTTCGACGCTGAGCGCCTGCGGGTCGAGGGCGACGAATCCGCGGTCGCGAGCGACGTCGCCGTTCTCCCCGAGGCGGCGTTGGCGGTCTTCTCCGTCTCCCGCACCGGCGTGCTCGTCTACGACCGTGGAACGGCTCGAGAGTTGGAGGAGCTGGTATGGCTCGACCGCCAGGGTCGGAGGACGGGGACGCTGGGTCCCCCCGGGTTCTACGACGAACCCCGCATTTCCCCCGATGGCAAGCAAGTCGCGGTCGACAAACCGGACCCGACGACGGGCCGCCAGGACGTTTGGGTCATGGACGCGGATCGCGGGATCCCGACGCGACTCACCACCGCAGAATCCGAAAGCGGGGGACCCGTGTGGCTCCCGGACGGCCGACACCTCGTCTTCCGGACGCACGCCGGCGGGTTCCTGGACCTTTTCGAGAGGGCTCTGGACGGGAAGGGCGGCAACACGCTCTTGCTGAAGTCCGATTCCGACAAGGAGGCGACGTCCGTGTCCCCGGACGGCCGCTTCCTCGCATTCCGGAGCGCCACCTCCGCAACCGGCTTCGACATCTGGATGCTGCCGATGACGGGCGGCGGCCAGCCTTTCCCCTTTCTGCATTCCAGATTCAACGAGAACAACGCGCGTTTCTCGCCCGATGGGCGGACGGTCGCGTACGTCTCGGACGAGTCGGGCCGAAAGGAAGTGTACGTCGTGTCGTTCCCCGGCGCCGCCGAGAAGCTGCGAGTTTCCGCGGAAGGGGGGCGGATGCCGGCGTGGAGCGGCGACGGAAAGGAGTTGTTCTTCCTGACCGCCGACGGTTCCGCGTTGATGGCCGCACCCGTCAAGCGCCGGGCCGCGGACATCGAGATCGGCACGCCGATACGCCTCTTCCAGGTCCCGTTCAGGAGCTCCGTCGCCTACGATCCGTGGCAGGGGCGATTCCTCTTCACCGCCGAGCAGGACACGTTCCAGCGAAGCCCGCTCACCCTCGTCCAGGGCTGGACCGGAATTCCGGACAAGGCGACGGCGCGATGACGATGCGGCCGGTCCAACCCGGTGGGTTCGGCAGGCCCCGCAGCTGGTCCCGGAGCAGGGTTGACGGCCCCCCCGCGGCCGGGGCGCCGACCTGATCAAGATCATGCCCTCCGGCGGGGTCCTCGACGAGAGCAGGAGCGGCGACAACCCGCAGATGACGGTGGCCGAGATCGAGGCGGTCGTGGCCGCCGCGCACGATTACGGCTTCACCGTCGCGGCGCACGCCCACGGCGCGGAAGCGATCCGCCGCGCGGTCATCGGCGGCGTGGATTCGATCGAGCACGGGACGTTCGCCGACGACGCGGACGCCGGCGACGCTGCCCTCGCCCAGGCCAGGATCCGCGCGGCGGTCGAGCGCGGTCGGGATGCCTGCACTTCCACCGCACCGCGTACAACGTGGCGGTGGCCAACGCGCTGCTGCACCGCCCGGCGGAGGCCCTGCAGTGGCTACAAGTGGCGGCCGACACCGGTCGCCCCTGCTACCCTATGTTGCCGCCGACCCGGACCTTGACAGCATCCGCCGCGCTCCGGGTTTCGCGGCGTTCCTGGAAGGCCGGAAGCAGCAGTGGGAGGCGTTCAAGCAACTGTGATCCGACTCCGGTTGCCCGTTCCCGTGCCGCGCCTGACGCATGAAGAAGGCGTCGCTCGTGCCGTTCCTGCCCTGGAATGGGGGTGATCGCTCGGGGGTTGTTCAAGCGACATGCACGAGGCTCGGCTCCAGTCGGTCGCCCTGTTCGCACCGAGTTGTCCGCGCTCCCGCTCCGGGCGCCGTCGGGGTGGTGCGTCGCTCATGCGGGCGGGCCGGCGCCGTGGCACGCAGGATTCAAGCCGCACCCTGGCCGTGCGCGATCGTCGTAAGCAGCAGCGCGGAGAGCCGAACCTGAGCCGGGGGACACGCCATTGAGCGCCAAGCACAAGATGAGCGAGATGTGGAATAGCGTGAACCTGGAGCCCGGCGTCGGGGTTGCCAAGGAGGTGCCTGCGCGAATGGCTCTTGCAGTGGGTTCTCGTCTCGGCCCGTACGAGATCGTCTCGCCGCTCGGGGCGGGCGGGATGGGGGAGGTGTACCGAGCGCGGGACACGCGGCTCGAGCGCGACGTGGCGATCAAAGTCCTCCCCGAGCGACTTGCGACCGACCGCGAGCGCCTGACCCGTTTCGAGCGCGAGGCGCGCTCGGCTTCGGCTCTCAACCACCCCAACGTCGTCACGATCTACGACGTTGGCCAGGAGGGCTCGACCTTCTACATCGCCATGGAACTGGTCGAAGGGAAGACCCTGCGGGAGCTCATGGCTGCAGGGGCCCTGCCCCTGCGGGAGCTCCTCCAGATCGGATCGCAGGCCGCCGAAGGTCTGGCCCGGGCCCACGCCGGGGGAATCCTCCACCGGGACTTGAAGCCGGACAACCTGATGGTCTCCGAGGATGGCTTCGTGAAGATCCTGGACTTCGGCCTGGCGAAGACGGCAGACTTGGGCACGGAGCCCGAGGTCACCATCAGCCGCGAGCTGACGATGTCCGGCGCCGTGATGGGCACCGTGCCGTACATGTCCCCTGAGCAGGCCAGGGGCCGGCCGCTCGACTTCCGATCGGACCAGTTCTCTCTCGGATGCGTCCTCTACGAGATGGCGACCGGGAGGCGCCCCTTTGACAGGGACACTGCAGCAGAGACTCTGGCGGCCATCATCCGCGAAGAGCCCGAGCCGATCGGCTCGGTCAACGCCCGCATTCCGGCGCCGCTGTGCTGGATCGTCGAGCGCTGCCTCGCCAAAGATCCGGAACAGCGCTACGCCTCGACCCGCGATCTCGCACGGGACGTCGCGGCCGTCCGAGATCGGTTTCTGGAGGTCTCCCCTCATACGCACCTCGCACGGCCGGTGAACCTGCCGGTACAGCACACGAGCTTCGTTGGGCGCGCCCGGGAGCGTGCCACCCTGAAGGAGATGCTGGGCCAGGCTGACGTGTCCGTCGTGACGATGACCGGTCCCGGCGGGATCGGCAAGACGCGTTTGGCGCTGGAGGTTGCGAGGGAGATCGCCGATGGCCTCCGCGGCGGCGTGCACTTCGTGCCGCTCGCGCCCGTCAGCGACCCCGACGCGATCGCCACCACGATTTCTCAGGTGCTGGGCGTTCGCGAAGGGGCGAGCGGCACCCCTCTGACGGCGCTCCGCGATTACCTCCACCAGGCAGCGGCGCGCGACCCGATGCTTCTCCTGCTCGACGGCTTCGAGCACCTCATGGCGGCGGCGTTGCTCGTGGCCGAGCTGGTGAAGGCCGGGCCGAAGCTCAAGGTCCTGGTGACGAGCCGGTCGCCGCTGCACATTTACGGCGAGCACGAGTTTCCGGTTCTGCCGCTCGCAGTGCCGGACCCCACGGCAGGAGTCGAAGAACTGTCATGCGGCGATGCCGTCAGCCTGTTCCTCCAACGTGCCGCCGCTGTCAAGCCGAACTTCGCGTTGACCGAAGAGAATCGGGTCGCGGTCGCCGAGATCTGCGCCCGCCTGGATGGTCTGCCGCTGGCCATCGAGCTCGCCGCCGCCCGCGTCAAGCTGCTTTCCCCGGCTGCCATGCGAACGCGCCTGGAGAAGCGTCTGCAGTTGTTGACCGGCGGCGCGCGGGACCTGCCGGCCCGTCAGCAGACACTCCGGGGGGCAATCGACTGGAGCTATGAGCTGCTCGGACCGGCCGAGCAGAAGCTCTTCCGCAGGCTTTCCGTGTTTGTCGGGGGGTTCACACTCGAGGCAGCGGAGGCGGTCTGCGACGTCAAGAGCGACCTGGAGCTCGATTTGCTCGATGGGGTCGCCTCCCTGATGGACAAGAGCCTGCTGCAGAAGCTCGACCGAGCCGGCGAAGAGCCCCGCTTCGCCATGCTCGAGACGATTCGTGAATACGGCCTGGAGCGGCTGGCGGCCGGCGGGGAAGAACCCTTGACGAAACGCGCGCATGCCGCCTACTTCGTCGTCTTCGCGGAAGACAATGCGTCCGAGCGGAGCAAGGGATTCGGCGGACCGCAAAGCTCCGCACAGCGGCTGTTGGAGGAGGGCTCGGGGTCACTCGACCAATTCGAGATCGAGCACGACAACTTTCTGGCGGCTCTCGACTGGCTGATCGAGAAGGGCGAGGCGGATTGGGGTCTTCGCCTGGGCGGTGCGCTCTTTCAATTCTGGGAAGGGCGCGAGTACCTTGCCGAGGGGCGCGACCGGTTGCGGCAGCTCCTGGATCTTCCGGGTGCGGGGGGGGCCACTCGGCTGCGGGCACGGGCGCTCTTCGCGGCGGGAGTTCTCGCCGGACCACCGGCAGCGGCCCGGCCTCATTTCGAGGAAGGCTTGAAAATCAGCCGGGAGCTCGGCGACCGCCGAGGCATTGCCGTCGAATTGAACGCTCTGGCCGTCGGCGCGCAGGAAGCGGGCGATCTCGCCCGCTCCCGAGCCCTCCTGGAAGAGAGTGTTGGTCTCTGGCGAGAGCTTGGGGACCCGGTCGCCGTCGTCCGCGGACTCTCCAACCTGGCGAGCGTCGCCAGGCTCGAGCGTCACTTTGACGAGGCGCTCGCTCTGTTCGAAGAGGGTCTGTCCATCTCTCGCCAGCTTGGCGACCGCGCGGGCATGGCTTGGGGCCTCAACCACAAAGGGGACATTGCGCGCGAGCAGGGCGACGTCTCTTCGGCGCGTTCCTTCTACGAGCAGGGCCTCGTGATATTCCGGGAGATCGGGGATCGCTGGGGCGTCGCCGGCTCGCTCGGCGACCTCGGCAACCTCGAGCGCGACCAGAGCGACTTTGCGAGGGCCCACCGTCTCTACCGCGAGAGCCTCGAGGGCTTCCAGGAACTCGACCACAAGCGGGGGATCGCCCGCCTCCTCGATTGCTTCGCCGGTTCCGCCGCGGCCCAGTCGCAGCAAGAGCGGGCGCTGAGACTGGCCGGCGCGGCCGCGGCGCTGCGCGAGACCATCGGAGCGGTGCTGACGCCGGGCGAGCAGGCCCGCCTGGCCACGAGCCTCGGACCCGCGCGCGGGGCGCTGTCTGATGCGGCCGGCGCAGCGGCCTGGATGCATGGATGGGCCATGCCCGTCGAGGAGGCGATCGCTCTCGCGATCGCAGCCGGACCGGCCAGACCAAAATCCTAGGCTTCCGCCGTGGTCGGGTCGATCATTCGGCGCACGGCGGAGATTCGGTTCGCCGGGAAGCCCCCCCGACGAGCGTGCTCCCTCACGGTGGCCTCGTCCGGCGCCAGGTACACGCAGTACAGCTTGTCCCCGGTCACGTAGCTCTGCAGCCACTGGATCTCGGGCCCCATCTCTCTCAAGATACCCACGGACTTTCGTGAGACCTCGCGGATCTCCGCCTCGCTCATGTTTCCGATCCCGGGGATTTCCCTTTCGATCACGAACTTCGGCATTTCGACCTCCCTCCCTTACGGCCGGCAGCCATTCGTGTGACCTCTCCGGCCCGATCACTCCATCCCCACTTCGGTCCGCCCGGACCCCACTCGTTGACCCGGAGTTTCGGGAGGTGGCTGAGTGGCTGCACGACAAGGCGATCCCGCTCGATCTTCTCGCGCAGGGCGTGCGACCGTGAGACGCTTTGTTCACTTGGGCAACGCGTTGCCATACTCGTGAATTCCGGCCCCTCAGAGAACAGGCCCTCCTCATGGCCGTTGGCTCCGGGTGGCGACGGTGCCGCCCTGATGGCGGTGCCTGCTGCGCGCCGGGGCACGGACATATCGATCGTCGCGCCGGTGCGGCTATCCCAGGTTCCGTTCAGGGGCTCGGTCGCGTACGACGCGTCGCAGGGGCGATTCCTCTTCCCCGCCGAGCAGGGCGCGACCCGACGAAACCCGCTGACTCACGTCCATGGCTGGACCGGGATGGCGGGCAAGGCGGATTCGCGTTGACGGGACCGCCGTCCGAACCCGGCGGCGCCGGACGGAAGATTGCTCCGCGAATCGGTGTTCGACCACGGTTAGAGGAAGGGAGCATCGCATGCGCAACTCCGTGCCGTCCCGCGTCGCCGCGGTCCTGGTCGTCACGTTCGCCCTGCCGTTGGCCGCAGCCCAGACAGCGAAAGCCGGTCCGCCGGCCGAGACCGCCGTCCACTGCGGCAGCCTGCTCGACGCCGCCGCCGGCGTGATGCGCGGCGAGAGCACGATCATCGTCGAAGGGGACCGCGTCGGGGAGATCCGATCCCGGGGGGACCGCGCAGCCCTCGAGGCCGCCGCCAAGGCGAAGGGAGCGTCATTCCAGTACGTGGAGCTGGGGGGCATGACCTGCCTTCCCGGCCTGATCGACGCACATACGCACCTCACGATGCAGTTCGGCCCCACCTCGTACACCGACCAGTTCCGCCTCAACCCCGCCGACGACGCGATCCGCTCCACGGTTTACGCCCGGCGCACGCTGCTCGCCGGCTTCACCACCGTCCGCAACCTGGGCGACCGCGACGACGAGTCGATCGCGCTGCGCAACGCCGTCAACGCCGGCATCGTGCCCGGGCCGCGGATCTTCACCGCCGGACGGCCGATCGGCTCGACCGGCGGCCACGCCGACTTCACCGACGGGTACCGTCTTGACCTCGAAGGCGACCCCGGCCCGACGGTCGGCATCATCAACGGCCCCGCAGACGCGTGGAAAGCGGTCCGCCAGCACTACAAGGAGGGCGCCGACCTGATCAAGATCATGCCCTCCGGCGGGGTCCTGGACGAGAGCACGAGCGGCGACAATCCGCAGATGACGGTGGCCGAGATCGAGGCGGTCGTGGCCGCCGCGCACGATTACGGCTTTACCGTCGCGGCGCACGCCCACGGCGCGGAAGCGATCCGCCGCGCGGTCATCGGCGGCGTCGACTCGATCGAGCACGGGACGTTCGCCGACGACGCCGACATCGCCCTGATGAAGGCGCACGGCACCTGGTTCGTACCAACCATCATCGCCGGCGAGTTCGTCGCCGAGAAGGCCGCGGTCCCCGGGTACTACCCGCCGCAGGTTGCGGCCAAGGCCGCGGCGATCGGACCCAAGATCCTTGCCACGGCCGGACGGGTCTACCACGCCGGCGTCAGGATCGCGTTCGGCACCGACGCCGGCGTCTACCCCCACGGCGAGAACGCCCGCGAGTTCGCGCTCATGGTGCAAGCCGGGATGCCGCCGCTGTTCGCAATCCAGGCCGCGACGACCCACGCCGCCGAGTTGCTGCGGCAGCAGGGCCATCTCGGCGTCATCGCCCCCGGCGCCTACGCCGACATCATCGCCGTGCAGGGCGATCCGCTCGCCGACGTCACCAGGCTGCAGAACGTCAGCTTCGTGATGAAGGGAGGGAGGGTCTACAAGCTGGACGGCCGCCCCGTCGAATAGCCCGGCCCTGCAAGGCAGGGAATTTTGGCGGCCGGCGAGGCGTCCTAGTTATTCGTGAAGCGTCGAAGGACAAGGTCCGGGACTGGCGCGCCGAAACGGTCGGGGCTCAGGAGCCGGACACGGACGAAAGGAGATCGGCCTTGGTGAAGAAGAAGAATTCGTCACGCTTTTCCGCGCGGCTTGCCTTTGCGGCACCGCTCGTTTGCGCGCTGCTTCTCGCGCTGACCCCCGCCATCGGGATGGCGGACGACGATGCCGGGCACACGTTCTTCGTCTCGCGCAAAGGCTCCGACGGCAACCCCTGCAGCGAATCGGCGCCGTGCGCGACGATCGGCCATGCCGTGTCCATGGCGGGCAACGGCGACACGGTAATGGTCGGGAAGGGCACCTATCACGAGGACGTCGCCATCTCGGTCGGCCTCACGCTCAAGGGTGCCGGCAGGCCTACGATCGACGCCAGCGGGATGAACAACGGCATCGTCATCAGCGGAGACGGCGCGGCCGGCGCCAGGGTCATGGGGTTCACGGTCAAGAACGCGACGTTCGAAGGGATCCTGGTCCGGCAGACCCACGGCGTGACGATCCGGGACAACGTCGCCGAAGCCAACGACCAGGGGATCTTCCTTCCGCCCGCGCAGCAGACGGGCGAATGCCTTGCAGCCGGGCCGATCCCCGGCGACTGCGGCGAGGGCATCCACCTGTGGTCGGTCATGAACTCCAGCGTGGAGGAGAACTGGGTCGGGAACAACGCGGGAGGGATCCTCCTGACCGACGAGTCCGGCCCCACGGCGTTCAACGTCATCGACGGCAACGTCGTGGTGGACAACAAGTACGATTGCGGCATCACGATCGCCGGCCACAACCCCGGGGCGGCCCCGGGCGGCGTTCCGCAACCGGCGGCAGCCGGAATCTATGGCAACACCGTCAGCCGCAACCGGGCCGACCGCAACGGGGTCGCCGGCGAGGGCGCCGGCATCCTGATCGCGGGCGGGGCTCCGGGGACCGCCGTCTACGACAACCAGATCATCGAGAACCAGGCATCGGGCAACGGCTTGGCGGGCTTCACCCTGCACAGCCACGCGCCCGGCCAGGACCTCAACGGCAACGTGATCGCCTGGAACTTCTTCAGCAACGACAACCTGGACGGGGACTTCGACTTCTCCCCCGTCACGGACAGCCAGACGACGGGCATCCTGCTGGCGAGCGCGGCGCCGCTCGTGGGAACGGTCATCCTCGGTAACGAGATCCGGAACGTGTACTACGGCATCTTCACCCTTCACGTACCGCCGATCGCGGTCAGTGCGAATCACTTCGGGAACGGTGTCACCGTCCCGGTCATGCAGCAGTAGTCGGGTCGCGGGTGCGGGCGAGCCAGCACTCGCCCGCACCCGTCACACGCCGGCAACGATGCCTGTCCCCATCGCGAACTTCCAAACAGCGCCTCCGCGTCATTCGACAAACATTTCCTTGCCACGCGCCCTCACGGCAGGGGACCCATTGCCGCCAGCATCGCGGCCCGCGGCACAACAGACGAAGTCGACGGGTCGGCGCGACGACGCGGCGCCGGCGGCCTCTACGCTGACGTCACCAGTTGCACCGGCGCCGCTTCCACCGCGGTCTTGCCTGCGTCCTCGGCCACCAGTTGCCGCCGCAGGACCTTGCCGACCATCGTCTTCGGCAGCGAGTCGCGGAACTCGACGATCGACGGGCGCTTGTAGCCGGTCAACCGCTCCCGGCAGAACTCGATGATCTCCTCGCCCGTCGCCGCCTGTCCCGGCTTGAGCACGATGTACGCCTTGACGCGCTCGATGCTCCTCGGGTCGGGCACGCCCGCGACGGCCGCTTCCAGGACCTTCGGATGCTGAAACAGCACCTCTTCCACCTCGCGCGGGTAGACGTTGAACCCGCCGACGATGATCATGTCCTTCTTGCGGTCGACGATCTGGATGTAGCCGTCCGCGTCCCGGCTGGCGATGTCGCCGGTGTACAGCCACCCGCCGCGCAGCGCCTGCCGCGTCTCCTCCGGCTTGTTCCAGTACCCCTTCATCACCTGCGGCCCGCGGGCGATCAGCTCGCCCGGCTGGCCCGGCGGCAGGTCGACGGTGCCGTTTTCGAGATCGACGATGCGGCACTCGGTGTCGGGCCACGGAACGCCGATCGTACCGATCCGGTTGTCGCCGTAGATCGGGTTGGAACTCACGACCGGGGTTGCTTCGCTCAGGCCATACCCCTCGACCAGGCGCGCGCCGGTGAGGTCCTGGAACGTCTTTTGGACCTCCACCGGCAACCCCGCCGCCCCGCTGATGCACGCCTTGAGCGAGTCGAGGCTGTAGTTGGCGAGGTCGGGGTAGTTGTTGATCGCGACGTACAGCGTCGGCACGCCGGGGAAGAACGCCGGCTGGTGGCGGGTGATCGCCTTCAAGACGTGCTCCAGTTCGCGCGGATTGGGGATGAGCACCAGCGCCGCGCCCATGATCATCCCCAGGTTCAGACACGTCGTCATCGCGTACGTGTGAAACAGCGGCAACGCGGTCAGGATCCCCTGCTGCTTTTCCGGATCGATCGCCTGGGCCATCCACTCGCGGGCCATCAGCGCGTTGGCGACCAGGTTGCGGTGCGTGATCTCCGCGGCCTTCGGCACGCCGGTGGTGCCGCCGGTGTAAAGCAGCACCGCCGTGTCTTCGGGGCGCACATCGACGGCCGGCTTGGTCGCCGGCGCCGAGGCAAGCACGTCCTGCAGCCAGCGATCGCCCGGATCGAGCGCGACGCGGTGGCCCTCTTTCTTCTCGACGGCGAGCGTGAACAGCGCCTTCAGGAGCGGCGGGAAGTATTCCTTGATGTTGGTCACGATAACGTTCTTGAGCTTCGTGCTCGCGCGGACCTTCCGTACGTTCTGGTAGAACCGCGAGAGGCAGATGATCGTCTCCGCGCCCGCGTCGCTCAGTTGGAATTCCAGCTCCCGCGGCACGTACAGCGGGTTGTTCGGCGCGACGATGGCGCCGATCTTCAGGATCGCGAAGAAGCCGATGACGAACTGCGGACAGTTCGGCAAGTACAGCGCCACGCGGTCGCCCTTCCGCACGCCCATCGCGGTCAGCGCGTTCGCCAGCCGGTTCACCTGCTCGTCCAACTCCCGGTACGAGAGCTTGGCGTCGAGCAGCCGCCCGCCGAGCTGGTGCACCACGCCGCCGAAGATCGTGGCCGGCCAGTCGGGATGCTCGGACGCGCTTGCCTCGAGGAAGTGGTGCATCGGTACGGCGGGGTACTCGAGGGTGGGACGAACGCCGGCGTCGTAAAACTTGACC
This sequence comes from uncultured Acidobacteriota bacterium, assembly GCA_963727205.1. Taxonomy (GTDB): domain Bacteria; phylum Acidobacteriota; class Thermoanaerobaculia; order Thermoanaerobaculales; family Thermoanaerobaculaceae; genus RBG-13-68-16. The sequence goes on from CAVSFQ010000049.1 coordinate 185,332, forward strand.
CACGGTCTTTCCATCTCTGCCTCCTGCCAGAAATCGCCGGCCGTCGCCCTGGGAAATCGGGTGGCCACGGATCAGGACAACAATGACGGCACGGCACGAAACCCCAGAGCTGCCACCTCGAATGCGCAATCGATTTAAGCAAGGATAGCACGGCGGTCCGCCGAGACCGGTTCGCGTATAGTAGCCGACGAGAAGAGCCCTCTGGCGCGGTGAAGGAGGGTCGTGCGACTCCTCGCTCTGCACTCGAACGAGTCGAGCGAGCGACATCGATTGGCCTTTGGGGGCAAAAGGAACGTCGCTTGTTGCAGAGGAAGAAGGTTGCGTGGGTTGCCGCGCTCACACTCGTGGCATCGGTGGCGCTCGGAATCCGGCTCGCCGGCCTGGACGCCGAGCCGTTTTGGCTGGACGAGGTATGCACGCACGACTTCAATGCGGGCACACTCGCGAGTGTCGTTCGCACCTACGCGGCTGACGTCCACCCGCCACTCTACGGGATCCTGCTGCACCTCTGGGGAACCGTGGTCCGCACGTCGGAACAGGCCCTGCGAGGGTACAGCGCCGCCTTCAGCCTCGTGTCCCTGCTCTGTGTCGTGTGGCTCGTCCGCGACGTGACTGGAGACGGCTGGATGGCCCTGGCTGCCGGCCTCATGCTGGCCGTGAACCCGCTGGATATCTGGCACGCGAGGGACGCGCGAATGTATGCGCAGGCTGCCTGCCTGGCGACGATTGCGGCTTGCGTCTTGTGGCGCTGGCTGCAACGTGAGGAGGTCACGAGTCCACCGCGACGCCTGGCGGCGGCGTACGGCCTGCTTGCCGTCCTGCTCCTCTACACTCACTACCTGGCCTCGATCCTGGTGGGCTCCCAGGTTCTGGCGGTTCTCCTGCTCTTCGCGGTTCGCCGGCGTTGGCGCGATGCGGCCTATCTGCTTGGCGCCGCCGCCGGAGCCCTCGCTCTGTTCGTTCCATGGGCGGTCTTCGTCCTCCGCTCCCGGCCCAGCCTCTTCAGCGTTGTCGCGCAGGTCGGATGGATCCCGAGACCACGCCTTCCCGACGTCTTTGCGTACCTCAACCACGAGTTCTTCCTGGGGTTCGCCCGTGCGGCCGGTACGGCCGCATTCTGGTTTCCGGTGGCGACTGGCGGCATCCTCGCGGTCGCTCTCGCGGCAGCGCTGTCGACGGGGCCTGCGCCCGCAGGCGAGCTCGCTCGGCATTCGAACGAGGCGCTCGCCCTCGTGCTCTGGCTCACCCTCGGTCCGGCGCTCATCGCCGCGGTGATCAGCTCCCTCTGGCAGCCCGTGTATTTCCCTCCCCGCTTCAGCCTGTTCTGCCTGGCCCCGGGCGTTGTGGCGCTCGTCGTGATGTTGCAGAACGTGCGGCCGCCCCTGCGGACGGTCCTTGTCGCGGCCATCACCGCTCTCATGGCGACGGGCGCGGCCTGGCAAGCAGCTGCGCCCACCAAGGAGGGGTTGCGAGAGATGACAAGGCTGGCAGCCCGCTTCGGCGAGCCTGCCTTTGCCTTGCTCATCCCGTCTCCCAACTCGATCTTGGTGCACTACTACCTGCCGCACGCCGACTTGAAGATCTCCCGGGAGGGGCTCGGCCCGCGCCTGCGGCCTGCGACGCCGACACTCGTCTGGGTTTGTTTGAAGGACGGCCGGCTGCCGCCGCAAGGTTCCCGCGACGGCGAGCTTGTCGCCTGGCTTGCCACAACCGGACCGCATCGGCGCCTGGGTGACGCGGACGGCTACGCCGTCTACGAGCTGCACGCCCGAGCGTTGCCGCCTGCCCGCCCGAATGAAGCGCTCGAATAGCGACATATAGGTTTCCGCACGCCGTTCGGCATTCGCGCGCGCATCGCCGTGCCGGGTCCGAGTTGCGTGAATGTAACGTTCGCAGCGTTCGCGTCGTCTCTAGGGACAGAGGCGGTACCCCGATGGCACCGCCAAGAAAGGGAGGCAGTCATGAAGATCCGTCGGGTGATCATGGCGACGCTCGCAGCTGCGGCCATTCTCGTTCCAACAGCGATCTGGGCCGCCGGTCGTTTCGGGCACGGCATGGGGTTCGGCATGGAAGGCGGCCGCTTCGGGATGGGCGGCGGCGAGGTCCTGCGCCTCGCCAACAAGCTCGGCCTCAGCAGCGACCAGGTTACGCAGATCAAGGCCATCCTCGCGGCGGCGCAGACCGCCAACAGGCCGACCCGCGACCAGCTCAAAGCCGACCGGCAGGCGTTCACGTCAGCTTACAACCCTGCGCAGTTCGACGCGAAGGCGGTCAATGCCTACATCGCCCAGCAGACGCCCCTGGTGCAACAGCTCGTCGTGAGTGGCTTCCAGACTCGAGCGAACGTCCTCGCGGTGCTCACGCCGAGCCAGCTCACGCAGTTCAACCAGTTGCGGGCACAGTTCCAGCAGTGGAGGCAGTCCAACCCCGCTCGGCCGTAGCGCGACCGAGCAACAAGTGAATCACAACCGTCGCGGCGGTCAACCGAGCCCGCCGCGGCGGCTATTGCTTGACCAGCTCGACCCGGCGGTTCTTGGCGCGGCCGTCCTCGGCGTCGTTGGAGGCCACAGGTGCGTACGGTCCGCACCCGTACGCCCTCAAGCGGGCGGAGGCGATGCCGTGGTCGCGGACGAGTGCCTGCATCACCGATTGCGCCCGGTCCTGGGACAACTTGAGGTTGTGGTCCACCGACCCGGTGTTGTCGGTATGGCCCACCACGAAGATCCTCAGCCCGGGGTCCGCCGTCAGGAGCCGGGCGATCTCGCCGATCGCCTGGGCCGACTCGGGCTTGATGTCGGCCTTGTCCGTGTCGAAGGTGATGCCGTAGACCGCGGCGTGGCCCGTCGACCTGATGTCGTTGGAGAACGCCGCCGCGTCGGCCACGATGTGCTGCTCCATCTCCGCCTTCTCGACGACTCGCAACCAGATCTTGCTATTGCCCTTTTCGGCCTGGGCCCAGATTTCCCGGCCGCCTTTGACGATCTTCCCGTTCACCCACCGCTGCGGGTCGCTCGCCAGGATCGTGCCCCCGACGCTCCGGATGGCGTTCTCGTAGTTGCGGATCACGGCCAGTCCGCTCGGTTCCGTGCCCCGCTGGCCGGTGAACGAGTACGTGATGAACGTGAACTTGCCCTCGACCGGGGTCTTGGGCCCCTTTGCCGCGAAGAACTGGTAGACGCCGAAGTCCTCGACCTTGCAATCCTCGATGCGGTAGTTCGGCATCCGCGAGGGGAACAGCGGGTGGTCCTTGCAGCCGGCCCAGTCCGGCGGCGTGGCGGCGACGCCGGTCACCGCCAGGAAGCTAGAGACGCACACAAGGAGTACCGCGGTCTTCGTCATGGTCTGTCTCCCTTTCCATCGGTCCGCGGCTCGAGGCGCCGCAGCCATCGCCCTGCATTCTCACGATTCCGGGTTCAAAACGCTCGCGGCGTCTTGCCCGTTCTGCGAATCTCATTTAATATCACATATCGTATTCGAATTCTTGCCGGCGCGCCCCCGGCGCTTCAGATCCGGGCGCCACAACCGCGTTCAGGCACCGTCGTCTCCGGGTTCCACTGCCGGTGAGCTACGATACCGGCTGAAAAGAGATGAGGGAACGATCTTCCGCTCGCAGCGGCGAGCCGCCCAACGGCGCGCGGCGCCGCCGGCTGAGATGGTTCGCCGCCGCCGTGGGGTGCGCGGCGGGCGCGCTCCTGTTCGTGCCGTGGCCCGAACCGGCGGCACCGGCCGGCGCCGGCGGGCGGCCGTTCGTCTGGAACCAGGACCAGCGGTGGCAGGAGCTCGAGACCGCCTTCCGCAGCGCCCGCGAGGCCGGCTACGCCAGCCTCAGACCGCGCATGGAGGCGATGCTCGGCGAGGGCCGCCGGCTCGTCGCCGGCGCGGCCGCGGGGGAGGTCGGACCCGAGTCCGTCGTCCTTGACGAGATCGAGCGGACCACGTTCGAGCTCGGCCCGATGGTTGCGGCGTGCCCGGATACGATTCCGGAGTACGTCCGCCTCGTCACCGGGATGCGCTCGGTAGTCAAGCGGCAGTCCCGCCACTGGGACATGGGCCTCGCGGCGACACGGACCAGGATGTACCGCCTCCTCTACGGCGGCCGGGCTGCGCTGGAGGAAGCCATCCTGCAGGCTCCGCCCGGTTTCTCGCCGCCTCTCGTCGCCGGCGACGACGAGCCGTCGGTCACCCCATCGGCCGAAGTGCTGGGGGTGACCGTGCACAGCGGCGACATCCTCGTCTCGCGCGGGGGCGTGCCGACCTCGGCGCTCATCGCGCGCGGCAACGACTTCCCGGGCAACTTCTCGCACGTCGCGCTCGTCCACGTCGACGAGCGCTCGCACGAAACTTCCGTCATCGAAGCCCACATCGAGCGGGGCGTCGCGGTCTCCTCACTTTCCAGCTACCTCAAGGACGTGAAGCTCCGCGTGATGGTGCTGCGCCTGCGGTCCGATCTCCCCCAAATGACGGCCGACCCGTTGCTGCCGCACCGGGCCGCCGGCGCGGCCCTCGAGAGTGCAAGGCGCCGCCACATCCCGTACGACTTCGCGATGGACTTCGCCGACCACTCCAAGCTCTTCTGTTCCGAGGTGGCTTCGGCTGCGTACGAGCCGTTCGGGGTCACGTTGTGGATGGGCCTCTCTCGCATCTCCTCCCCCGGGCTGGTCGCGTGGCTGTCAAGGTTCGGCGTGCGCCACTTCGAGACGCAAGAACCGTCCGACCTGGAGTACGACCCCCAGCTGACCGTGGTCGCGGAGTGGCGCGACCAGCGGACGCTGTATTCGGATCACATCGACAACGCGGTGGTGGACGCGATGCTCGAGGGGGCCGAGCTAGGCGAGACGTTGGGGTACCCCTGGCGTCTGCTGCCCTTCGCCCGCGCCGCGAAGGCGTACAGCTCGCTGCTGAACGCCGTCGGGCTGATCGGTCCGGTCCCCGAGGGACTCTCGGCCGCCGGCGCGCTGCGGAACCGGCAGTTCAGCAGGATGCATGCGGCGATCAAACAGCGGGTGGTCATGCTCGCCTCGGAGTTCGAGCGAGTGCACGGATACCGTCCGCCGTACTGGGATCTTGTCGCCCTCGCACGGCGGGCGCGCGCGGAGTCCCGGCCCGGCGGCCGTTTGGCGGGCGGGAGGTCTGCTGCTAGGCTGGCGGCAACGGAGCGTGCGTGGACCCTCTGCCCGAATACGAGTCGTACGACGGCCTCGGCCTTGCCGACCTCGTCAGGCGGCGCGAGGCGCGCGCGAGCGAGGTGACCGAGGCGGCGATCGCGCGCATCGAGGCGCGCAACCCCGCCGTCAACGCGGTCATCCACACGATGTTCGAGCAGGCGCGCCGGACGGCCTCCGGCCCGCTCCCCGACGGCCCGCTCTCCGGCGTTCCCTTCCTGCTGAAGGACCTCCTGGCTGCGTGCGCAGGCGAGCCGCTCACGTCCTCCTGCCGCCTTCTCGCCGATTACGTCCCCGACCACGACAGCGAGCTCGTCGCCCGCCACCGGCGGGCGGGCCTCGTCATCCTCGGCAAGACGAACACCCCGGAGCTCGGAATCCTCGGAGTCACCGAGCCGCTGCTGCGCGGGCCCACCCGCAACCCGTGGCAACTCGAGCACACTCCCGGCGGGTCGAGCGGCGGCGCCGCGGCCGCGGTGGCCGCCGGGATGGTCCCGATCGCCCACGGCGGCGACGGCGGCGGCTCGATCCGCATCCCGGCCTCGTGCTGCGGGGTTTTCGGCCTCAAGCCCAGCCGGGGCCGCAACCCTCTCGGCCCGGACTTCGGCGAGAGCTGGTGCGGGATGGTCCAGGAGCACGGCCTCACGAAGTCGGTGCGCGACTCGGCCGCGCTGCTCGACGCCACCTGCGGCCCCGACCTCGGAGCGCCCTACTTCGCGCCACCGCCGCTGCGGCCCTTCCTCGCCGAGGTCGGCGCGGAGCCGGGCCGCTGCCGGATCGCCTTCACGGCAGAATCTCTGTTCGGCGAGCGCACGCACCCCGACTGCCGCGCCGCCGTGGAGGACGCGGCACGTCTGTGCGAGGCGCTCGGCCATAGCGTCAGCGAGGCGACGCCCGAATTCGGGAAGGCCGCAGTGCGCCGTGCGTATCTCGCCGTGGTCGCCGTCAACACGGCGCGGGCGATCGACCTCTGCGGCGAGCTCACGGGACGGCGCCCGACCCGTGGCGCGTTCGAGAGGGAGACCTGGTTCCTCGGGGCGATCGGCCGCCACATGCCGGCCAGCGAATACCAGGCCGCCCTCGACCACCTCCACCTCGTCCGGCGCTCGGTGGCGGCTTTCTTCGAGCGGTACGACATCCTCCTCACGCCGACCCTGGCGTACCCCCCGGTCCGGATCGGAGAGCTCGCCCCCACCGGCGGCCAGCGCCTCGCGATGCGCGTGCTCGGGGCGATCCCGTCGCACAGGGTGCTCGCCCGGGCTCTCGACGAGATGGCCGCCGAGGCCTTCGAGACCACCGCCAACACCATGTTGTTCAACCAGACCGGTCAGCCCGCGATGTCGGTGCCGTTGGCGTGGAACGCCGCTGGCCTCCCGATCGGCGCGCAGTTCGCCGCGCGTTACGGCGAGGAAGGTCTGCTCCTCCGGCTCGCTTCCCAGTTGGAGCAGGCGCGGCCCTGGTTCGACCGCAGGCCGCCGCTGGCGACCAGAGCCGGCGGTCCGGCCGCGCGCTAGAATCACGCGGCGATGACGAACCTCGGGTCCTACCTCGGCGTGGCACGGGCGCCGTTCCTGCTCCTGCCGGTCACCCTTGTCGCCGCGGGCGCCGGCGCGGCGGCGTACGGCGGCGAGTTCAGCTGGTCCCGCACCCTCCTCGCTCTGGTCGGCCTGGTCGCGGCCCACGTCGGCGTCAACGTATTGAACGAAGTGTCGGACATGCGGACCGGGATCGATCTCCACACCGCCCGGACGCCGTTCTCGGGCGGCAGCGGCACGCTCCCCGGACACACCATGTCCGCCCGGACCGCAACCGCGTTCGGGCTGGGAGCTTGCGCCGTGGCACTCGTCACCGGCATCTGGCTGGCCACCCGAGTCGGATGGTTGCTGGTCCCCGTCATGGCGTTCGGGGCCGTCGCGATCCTCTTCTACACGGATTTCTTTGCGCGCGCCGGGGTGGGCGAAGTGTTCGCCGGGCTCGGGCTCGGGGCGCTGCCGGTGTGGGGCACTGCCCTCGTTCAGGGCGGCACGCCCCGAGCCGCGGCCTTCGCGGCCGCCGTGCCGGCTTTCTTCATGACGTTCAACCTCTTGCTTCTCAATGAATTTCCGGACGAGGAAGCGGACCGCGGGGGCGGCCGGCGCAACCTCGTCCTGCTCCTCGGACGGAAGGGCGCGGCGGCCGTCTACGCGGTCGCGGCGCTCGCGACGCCGGCGGCCCTCGGCGTCGCGGTCGCCGTCCGTGTCTTGCCGGCCGCCGCTCTGATTGCGGTTGTACCCTCGCTCCTGCTTTTCGCGCCGCTGCGCTGGGCCTTTGGCGCGCCCGAGAAAGCCGTGCCGATCCCGGCGCTCGCCGCGAACGTCGGCTGGAACTTGGCCACGAACGCGTTCCTCGCCGTCGCCCTGACAATCTCTCGCTGACCGCCACCGTTGACCCGAAAGCCCGGCGTGTCGCCCCCCGCATCCCGAGCCCATCCCCGCAACGCCGTCCGGGGACGATGTCCGAAAACGGCGAGCATCCCTCGAAGAACGGATCGATAATGTCCCGGTGAGAGCCGAACCCGATCCTCGCTACCAGGCGCTCCGAGCCCGCGACCCACGGTTCGACGGGCGCTTCTTCGTCGGTGTTTCCTCGACCGGGATCTATTGCCGGCCCGTGTGCACCGCCCGCACCCCAAAACGCGAGAACTGCCGGTTCTTTCCAAGCGCGGCGGCGGCCGAAGCGGCGGGCTATCGCCCGTGCTTGCGGTGCCGGCCCGAACTCGCGCCCGGAAACGCGAGCGTCGATGCCCGCGCCCGCATCGCTCACGCCGCGGCCGACCTCCTCGAGAGCGGCTTCCTCAACGACGTTCGCGTCGATGAACTCGCAAACCGTCTCGGCGTCACGGACCGGCACGTGCGGCGCGTGTTCCAGAGCGAGTACGGCGTCTCGCCGGTCCAATACGCCCAGACACAGCGCCTCCTGATGGCGAAACGGTTGCTCACCGATACGCCGTTGCCGGTGCTCGAGGTCGCCATGGCGAGCGGGTTCGGCAGCTTGCGGCGGTTCAACGCGCTCTTCCGCGCCCGCTATCACCTCAACCCGACCGCGTTGCGCAAGCTGGCAGGTGTGGACGGGACCCCCGACGGTCTGACGCTCCAGCTCGCGTACCGCCCGCCGTTCGACTGGGACGCGCTGGCCGGGTTCCTGCGACCGCGGGCCATCGCAGGCGTGGAACACGTCCAGGACGGCACGTACAGGCGGACGGTCCGCCTGAGGCGGATGGAGACGGAGGTGCGAGGCTGGGTCGAGGTCCGCCCGGCGTCGGCGCGGGCGGCACTCGCCGTGACGGTCGACGCCGCGCTCCTGAAAGCGCTTCCCCAGGTCCTCGCTCGGGTCAGGCGGCTCTTCGACCTCTCCTGCCACCCGGCGGAGATTGCCGGGGCGCTCGGCCGGCTGGTCGGGCCGAACCCCGGCCTCCGCGTCCCCGGCGCCTTCGACGGCTTCGAACTCGCGGTCCGCGCCGTTCTCGGTCAGCAAGTCACGGTCAAGGGCGCGCGCACGTTGGCGGGGAGGTTCGCGCGCGCGTTCGGCGAGCCCATCGTCACGCCGTTTCCCGGCCTCGACATCGTCTTCCCCACTCCTGAGACTGTCGCGCGGCTCGAAGTCTCGGCCATCGCCGAGTTGGGGATCGTCGGGGCGAGGGCCAGGTCGATCATCGCGCTCGCGACTGAGCTGGTCGCGGGCAGGTTGCGGCTGGAGCCTGCGGCGGAGATCGAAGCCACACTTGCGGCACTGCGGCGAACCCCCGGAGTCGGCGAGTGGACGGCGCAGTACGTCGCGATGCGGGCGCTTTCGTGGCCCGACGCGTTTCCCCACACGGATCTCGGCGTCCGCAAAGCGCTGCGCGCGGCCGATCCCGCGCGCGTCTTGAAACTCGGCGAGGCCTGGAGGCCATGGCGCGCATACGCCGTGATGCATCTCTGGCGCTCACTGGAGGAGACACCATGACGTTCTACACGGAGATCGACAGTTCCTGGGGACCGCTGTTGCTCGTGACCGACGGCGAGCACTTGACCGGCCTCTACTTCCAGGGTGGCCGCCACGCGCCGGTGCCCGCGACGGTTTGGCGGCGCGTGGCGGATGCGGCGCTTGCCAAGACCGTCGAGCGCCAGCTCGGCGAGTACGCGGGCGGCCGACGCCGGGAGTTCGACGTGCCGATCGCCCTCCACGGGACGCCGTTCCAACGGGTCGTGTGGGAGGAAATCCGACGAATCCCGTACGGCGAGACGGTCAGTTACGGCACCTTGGCGGCCCGCGCCGGCAACAGCCGCGCCGTTCGGGCCGCCGGCGCTGCGACCGGGCGGAACCCGATCTCAATCATCGTGCCGTGCCACCGCGTGGTCGGCAGCGACGGCCGATTGACGGGATACGCCGGCGGACTCGAACGCAAGCGCGCGTTGCTCGCCATCGAGTCCGGCCGCGCCGCGGGGCGAAGCGGCGTGCTCGCGCTCTAGGCCAACGCGAGCGACCGCCTTCGCGGCCGTCACGGGGCCGCGTCGTGACGACGCAGGAGCCGGGTCACTTCTTCGTCGAGGTCCCCTCCACAACCGCGTGCCACTTGCCGTCTTCACCGACCATCTCCCACTTGAACGCATAGGCGCTCGGCGAGGTCTCCTTGATGATGTAACGGGACTTCACCATCCGGCCGCCCATCTTCGACTCGTCGTCGAACACCCAGGTGCCCGCCTTGAACATGCCGCGAGGCACCGAAGCCATCGCCATTGGGCCGTTGTCGACGGCGTAATACGTGTACGCCTTCTCGTCCGTGCTGTAGCCCATGATGCCGATCTCCTTCGTCGGCCCCATCGGGCTGTTCCCCGAGGAGTTGCACACGACGGCGTAGCCGCCCTCGAACCACGAGCAGACGTCGTCGCTGCTGGCCTTGCCGGCCGGCATGAAGGCGTTCGGCTTGACGTCCGCCTCCGCGTGCCACGTCCCGACGAAGTACCCGAGCCGCTGTTGCTCGGGGCCTGGCTTCGGCGGGCCTCCGGGCGCTTGCGCAAAGGCGAGTCCGGGCGAAACCATCAACAGGGTTGCGGCCATACGCAGTAACTTTGGACATGCTCCACCTCCTGATTGCGACGCAGTCTAGCATAGGATCGCACCCCCCCTGCAGCCGGGGGTCCGACGGGCCCTGAACAGGAGGGGATACCGGCCGCAATCACCGCTGGAGCCGCCTCGGACCGTGGGCAAAGGTCGGCGCCCCCGCGTGCACCATTCGACTTCGTTTCGCCGCCCGACACTGCAACGGCGGCGCGGTTGAAATCCGGTACCTGGTACCTCATTGTTGCATCTTTGCGCAAGGGGCCGCGGCGGCGATCGGACGGCTCTCTGCCGCCGGCGATCCCGCCGACGCGGCAGGCGCCCAAGATCCGCCGGGTGGAGCTGGTCAGGAAGTGGCAGGACGGGCGGCCGGCCGGGAGTATCCTCGCGCCGGAGGCAACGCCACGCCTATGGACGGCAAGGTCATCGTGATCACAGGGGCGAGCGGCGGGATCGGTGCGGCACTCGCGGAGCTGGCGGCCGGCCGGGGTGCGCGGGTGGCGTTGCTTGCCCGGCGCGAGCGGGAACTGGACGAAGTCGCCGCGCGCTGCGGCCCGCAGGCGCTGCCGGTCGTGGCGGATGCCACCCGGCGCGAGGACGTCAGCCGCGCTCTCGCGTCCGCGCTCGCCCGCTTCGGGCGGATCGACGTCTGGGTCAACAACGCCGGGCGCGGCATCACGCGGCTGGTGTCGGAGCTGGCCGACGAGGACTTCGACGAGATGATGCTGGTCAACGTCAAGTCGGCGCTGTACGGGATGCAGGCCGTGCTGCCGCACTTCAAGGAGCGCGGCCGCGGGCACGTCATCAACGTGTCCTCGATGCTCGGGCGGATGCCGCTGGCCGTGGCCCGCTCGGCGTACAGCGCCGCGAAGCACGCCCTGAACGCGCTCACCGCGAACCTGCGGATGGAGTTGCGTCCGGCCTACCCCGGCATCCACGTCAGCTCCGTCCACCCCGGGGTCGTGGCGACCTCCTTCGGAGTCAACGCCCGCCACGGCGGCGCCGACTCTCGCCGGATTCCGGGCGCGCAGACGGCCGAGGAGGTGGCGGAAGTCATCGCCGAGGTCGTCGAGCACCCGCGCGCCGACGTCTACACCCGTAGCGGCGCGCAGCAGATGGTGGTCGCGTACTTCGCCGCCGAGGACATGGGGCTCGCGGAGCAGCGGCCGCCGTTCTTCTCTCCCGGCGGCCCGAAGTAGGGCGCCGGCGGTCCACGCGCGCCAGCCGGCGCGTCAGGAGCCCGCCGCTCGCGCGACCTGCGTCACGAGGGGCGCTGAACCGGCGAAGTATTTATCAACACGAGACATGTGCTACAATACACAGGTGGAGATCTCGCCCTCCGTTCGCAGACTTCTGCACGATTTCGACGTGCCTGCCGAGCCTGCCGGCGAGGTCTGGGAGCGAGCGATCATCGGGCGGGTGATGGAACGCGGCACGTGGGTCGACATGCGGTGGTTGCTCGCCTCGTTCGGGCGCGAGCGGCTGGCCGGGTTCCTGGCGGAGCGGGGGCACAAGACACTGGCTCCGCGCGAGCTTCGTTTCTGGTCCACGGTCTGCCATACGCCGGAATGCCACGCCGACCGTTGGGTCGCCGCGGCGATCACAGGACAGCGCGCGTGGCGAGGTTGACGCTGCAGTGGTCCGCGGTGCCGCCGGAAATCGCGGCTGCGTTTCGCTCCGTGTCTTCGGCCTTGGCGGACTCCGATTTCTACCTCGCCGGAGGAACCGCCCTCGCCCTTCGCCTCGGGCACCGGCTCTCCGTCGACCTCGACCTCTTCTCGCCCACGCTCGATGCGGTCGAGCCGTTGCTCACAACCCTGCGCGCATCCCTGCCCGGTTTTGTCGTCACCGCCACCGCGCCCCGCACCCTCGAGGGGGCCCTCGACGGCGTCGAGGTCAGCTTCTTCGGATTTCATACCCATGCCTGCGGCCGCCGCAACGTCCGGCGCCAGATCTGTTGCCTCTGGCCGCCGTCGAGGACATCGGCGCGATGAAGCTCGCAGCGATCGCATCGCGAGGAAGCCGCAAGGACTTCGTGGATCTCTGGTTCATGGTCAAAGGGGGGCTTTCGCTCGCGGTGGCGCTTGACCTCTTCACGCAGAAGTACGCCGCCGTTGACGTTGGCCACGTGGTGCGGAGCCTTGCCTACTTCGATGACGCGGAACTGGAGCCGGAGCTTCGCCTGCTCCGGCCGGCGCCGTGGGCCCAGGTCAAGAGCGACCTGCGCGCGTGGGTCGAGGACCTCCTCGCGGCACCGTGACGGGGCATTCCCTGCCCGCCCCGGCGGCACCCCGGCGCAGCGACGACGTCAGCGCAGGATGAACTCGGCGAAATCGGCGACCGTCGCGAAGTACGCCACGCACGAGGTCGTCATGAACGCGCGGATCGACGGGATGTCGTGGGCCCAGCCGGCTGCCGCGGCGTCAACGCCGGCGGCCTGCGCCATGACGACCCCCGGCTTGAGGTCGTCCACGACGAGCACGTCCCGCGGCTCCAGACCCAGCCGGCGGACCGTCTCGAGCACGGGGTACGGGCTCGGCTTGCGCCGGTCCGAGCCGAGCTCCCAGCCGAACACGAGGTCGGGCATCGGGCCGTGGCCGCCGTCGGCCGCCCGGTAGTGAGCCTCGATCACGTGGCTTTCCGAGTGCGAGACGACGGCGACACGGCCGCCCTCGGCCTTGTACACCGCCAACGCTTCGAGGAACCCGGGGTAGAAATGGGGCGTCTCCCGCGCCGTGAACCCGCGCCAGATGTCGTGCTCCACGGCCAGCTCGTCGGGCGTCAGACCAAGCTCCTCGACGAGAAAGCCCATGATCCCGGGGTCGCAGTTCTTCGCGAACCAGGTATCGAGATCGATCGGCGACGAGCCCGGCCGCAGCACCTCCATCGATCTGACGTGCGCCGGGTAGTGCACGCGTCTCGTGCTGTCGACGGCCGTGTCGTCGTGGTCGATGATCAGGCAGCGGTAGCGCGTGGGACCGTCCCCTCCCCCAGGACGGCGATCATACCGCGGCCCCGCCCGCTTCGCCCGGGCCCGCGAACCGGCGAGTGTCCGCTGCCGGGGCCGGCTTCCGCGCCCTCCGCCCGAAGTGCTACCCTTCGCGCAGCCAACGCCCCTGTCTCGGGCAACGACGGGAGGGCACGATGAGCACCAGGTTCTTCTACGCGCTGGTCCTGACGATCGCGGCAACCGTCTTCCAGCTTGTTCTTTTCTTCACCGGCCTCCAGACCGAGAACCTGGCCACCGGTCAGTACGTGCAGTGGCTGGGCGTCGTCATCGACGGTATCGTGCTGTGGCTTGGGATCAAGGCCGTCCGCGACGAGCACCCCGGACGGACGCTCACCTACGGTCAGAAGCTGGGAGCCGGGGTCATGATCTCGCTCTACTCCGGCTTGATGAGCGCCGTATACACCTACCTGCACTTCAGGTTCATCAACGTCAACTTCGCCGAATACACGATCGACATGGTGCGGGCGAAGTGGGCGGCCGCCGGCCTCGCCGAATCCCAGATGGCGCAGGCGGAGAGGATGACCCGCATGATGCTGGCGCCGAGCGTTCAGGCTCTGCTCGTGCCGGTGTTCACGGTGCTCATCGGCACGGTCCTCTCGCTGATCATCGCGGCGCTGCTCGAAAGCGCGTCCAAGCCTGCCGCGGCGGGCCCCGGCGCGGCGGCCTGACGGCCCGCCCGCGCGCATGCCCAGTCAAGGCAGCGCGACCACCGTCGCGTTGCCTTCGATGGCGGTGAACGCCTGCGAGATCCGGCCCGCTACCGTTCAAGACGGCAGCCGTCCGCCGGAGGTTACAATGCGGGACTTGGCGCGGACCGGCCCTCGCGGCGCGGCGCGCAGGGGGAGCATGGACCTCTCACAGCTGCTGGCGGCGGAATGGCGGCCGGCGCTCGGGTGCACCGAGCCGGCGGCGGTCGCCTATGCGGCGGCGAGCGCCGCGGCCCTGGCCACTGGCGATGTCCGTCATGTGCGTCTCACGTGCGACCCGCGCATCTACAAGAACTGCTACGCGGTGGGGATCCCGAACTCGGGCCATCGCACGGGGATCCTCTGGGCGCTCGCCATCGGCGCGCTGCTCGAGGACGCCTCGCGCAAGCTGGAGTGTTTTCGCGGCGTCGGCGCAGCGGTGCTGCAGGGGGCCGCCGACCTGATCGCGCGCGGGGCGCTGACGGTCGAGGTCGAGCGCAGCAAGAAGGAGCTGTACGTCGAGTGCACGGTCGAGCGGGCCGGAGGGGTGGGACGCGCCGTGCTCGAGCGCGAGCACACGCGCCTCGTCCGCCTGGAGCGCGACGGCAAACCGCTGCCATTGGACGTCGAGCCCGGGGTTGACGAGACCGCCGCCGCCCGCGGCTGGGCCGCATCGCTGTCGTTCGCGCAGGCGATCGACGCGGCGCGCGCCGCGAACCCCGCCGACCGCGCGGCCCTGCGGCGCGGGGCGGAGTACAACCTGGAGATCGCGGAGCACGGGTTGTCGCTCCTGCCCGAAGGCTTCCTGCGCCCGCTCGAGACCGACGGGCTGACCCGCATCGGCCGCCTGGTATCGGCCGGCGTTTACGCTCGCATGTCGGGCGAGGACATGCTGGTGATGTCGCTCGCCGGCTCCGGCAACAAGGGGATCACGACGTCCGTGCCCGTCGTCCTCTGGGGACGCCACCTGGGAGCGCCGCAGGAGCGCATCGAGGAGGCCCTTGCTTTGGCCTGCATCGTCACCTCGGGGGTCACGCACCGCCTCGGCTCGCTCTCCGCGATGTGCGGCGCCGCGATCGCCGGCGGGATCGGCGTGGCCGCGGCGCTGGTGCTGCTCGAGGGCGGCAGGCCGGACGAGGTGTCCGCGGCGACCACAAATATCGTGGGCAACCTCGCCGGGATGATCTGCGACGGCGCCAAGATCGGCTGCGCCCTCAAGACCATGACTGGGGTCGACGCGGCGTTCCGGGCCGCCGGCCTGGCCCGCGCCGGACTCGTCATCCCGGTCACCGACGGCATCGTCGGCGCCGACGGAATCGCCTCGCTCGGCAACCTCGGCCGGCTGGCGGCCGAAGGCATGGCGGCGATGGAGGACGAGATCCTCGCCATCATGCAGGCCAAGCTCACCGCCCTCCGCCCGCCTCCGGACTGAACCGGTCCTTCTCAGCGCTTGGGCAACTTCGCCAGCAGAACCGCGACCGCCTTCTCGAGCTGCTGGTCGCGCCCGGACGCCACCAGCGCCGGGTCGTTGGCCACCATGTAGGTCGGCGCCAGCTGCTTGTTCTCCATGATGTCGCCCTGCATGTCGACCAGCGCCACCTCGGGGATGCCGAAGACGAGGTCCTTGTCCTGCAGCCGCTCCCACCACACCGACGTGCAGGTGCCGGGCACCGGCATCCCCACCGTCTCGCCGAGACCGAGCTGGGTGTACGCCATCGGGAAGCAGTGGGCGTCGGAGTAGTTGCCCTCGTTCATGATCACGATCGAGGGCTTGGTCCAACGCTGCGTCGGCTCGGTGCCGACTTCGCGGCCGCGCGGCACGTCGCGCGCGTAGATGCGGCCGGAGAGGAACGTGGTGAGCTGCTCGACGAGGTTGCCGCCGCCGTTGAACCGAGTGTCGAGGACGATCGCGTCCTTGTCCACGTCGCGGCCGAAGATCTCCTCGAAGATCTCGCGGTAGGCGCCGTCGTTCATACCGCGGATGTGGGCGTAGCCGAGGCGGCCGCCGGACAGCTTGGCGACCTCGTCGCGCCGCGAGCGCACCCAGCGCTCGTAGAGCAGGTGCGACTGGGCGGCCCACGACACCGGCTTGACCGTCTCCTCCCAGCGCGAGCCGCTGGCCGGGTCGAGAAGGGCAAGGCGCACGAGGGTGCCGGCCTTGTGGTTGAGCAGCGGGTACCAGCACGCGCCCGCGCCGATCGCATTCCCGTCGACCGCCTCGATCACCGCCCCGGCGTGGATCCTGGTCCCGGCCTGCTGCAGCGGGCCGCCCTCGACGATTTCGAGGATGCCGACGCCCGGACCGGTGTGCTTGGGATCGGGGAAGAAGCCGAGTGCCGCCGTCTCGTCGCCCTCGGTGTGAAGCGGCCGGTAGCGGCCGCCGGAGTGCGACGAGTTCAGCTCGCCCTGCATCTCGGAGATCACCTCGGCGAAGTCGCGGTCGTTGTCGATGTAGGGGAGGAAGCGCGCGTAGCGGTCCCCGGTCGCCTTCCAGTCCACGCCGTGCATGTCCGTCACCAGGAACTTCTTCCACGTCTGCCGCCAGATGTGCTGGAAGAGGTACGCCCGTTCGGCGGCGGGGTCGAGCTCCATCATCGCCGAAGCCTTGACCGGCGAAGCCTTGCCGGACTCGAGCTCGACGGTCAGCAGCTTGCTGTCGGCGAGGATGAACGCCTTCTTCCCCTCCCGGTCCAGCCGGAGGTCGGCGTCCTTGGCGTCGAGCTTGGCGACGAGCTTGATCTCCTTGGTGCGCGGCACGTACTTCCACAGGTCGTAGCCCTTCTCGAACTTCGCGAGGTCGTACAGGGTCTCGCCGTCGGGCGACAGCGCCATGCCGGCGAGCTGCGCGGAGAAAGGCGTGAGACGCGCGATCCGGTCGTCCAGCCCGGCGAACTCGATGGCGACCTGCGGGGCTGCAGCCGGCGCCTTCGCCTCGGCGTCGGCCGCCTTGCCCTTCTCGCCGGCCTTGTCCTTCGAACCTTCCTTCTCCTTCGCCTTGAGCTGGTCGAACTCGGCGTCGTCGAGGCGGTAGCGGTCCCACGCCTTCCTGGTGAGGAACGCGGCGTAGACGTCGACCTCGCGGCCCTCGCCGGCCTGGCTGCGGAGGCCGTGTCGGTCGGTCGCCCAGATCAGGACCTCGCCCTTGCGGGCGAAGACCGGGTGGTTGTCCTCGTACCCGCTCTTCGACACGTTCACGAGCGCGCCTTCGCCGGACGAGGGAACCAGGCCGACCTCGGACGACCAGCGCGTGTTGGAGAGGAACTGCACCGCGAACCAGCGCCCGTCCGGCGACCACTCGTACCACTGGTCGCCGTCCGAGTAGGAGTAGTTCTTGTCGCCGGGGAGCACGGTGCGGCTCTTGCCGGTCTTGAGGTTGAGGACCTTGAGCGTCGTCCTCTCTTCGAGGTAGGCGATCTCCGAGCCGTCGGGCGAGAAGTGCGGCTGGAACACGTCGGCCGCACCCCCGAGCACGAGGCTCTCCTTGAGCGCTGTCGCGTTGAAGAAGTTCGGCTCGTCCTTGTCGGTCAGGTCGGTGCGGTAGAGCTTCCAGCCGCCGTCGCGCTCCGAGGCGTAGAGGAGCGTGCGCCCGTCCGGCGAGAAGCTCACCGACCGCTCCTGCTCCGGCGTGTTGGTGATCCGCCGCGTCACGCCGTGCTCCGTGGAGGTCACGAAAACTTCCCCGCGGGCGATGAACGCGATCTCCTTGCCGTCCGGGGAGACGTCGAACTCGCTGATCTGGCTCCCGACGTCCACCCGGTCCGGCGACGGACGCCGGCTGTCTGCGGTGACGGCGACCGTCAGCCGTTTGCTTTCGCTGCTGCCTGCGGGGCGCACCCAGATCTCGCCGCCGTAGCCGTAGCAGAGGTCGCCGCGCCGGGACACGCTCAGGAAACGCACCGGCTCGATCGTGTGGCCGGTTACCTGGACCGGATGCTGGGGGTCGGCGAGATCGAGGCGCCACACGTTGAACGTCCCACTGCGCTCCGAGAGGAAGTAGAGCGATTTTTCGTCGGGGCTCCAGACCGGCTGGCGGTTGTCCGCGCCCGGTTGGGTCAGCTCGGTGTGCGTGCCGGTGGCGGCGTCGTACAGCCAGAGGTCGCGGGCGAAAGACGACGTGTCGTGCTGGCGCCACTCCATCTCGTACCCCTTCTGGTCGGAGTACGCGAGGCGCCGGCCGGCGCGGTCGAAGACGGCGTACATCGCGGGCGTCGTCAGCACCTGCTCCGGCATGCCGCCTGCGATGCCGACCTCGTACAGCTCCGGCTGGGCCGGCGTCGGGAACTGCGCGTTCGACGCCGAATCCAGGATCGCGGCGGTGAACAGGACCGCCTTCCCGTCCGGG
This sequence comes from uncultured Acidobacteriota bacterium, assembly GCA_963727205.1. Lineage (GTDB taxonomy): Bacteria > Acidobacteriota > Thermoanaerobaculia > Thermoanaerobaculales > Thermoanaerobaculaceae > RBG-13-68-16. The sequence continues at coordinate 203,611 of CAVSFQ010000049.1, forward strand.
GTGAAACTGGTCGGCATCTCGTCGGCCGAGTGGAAGGTCAGCCGCTTAGCCTCGCCGCCCTCGGCGGGCATCAGGAAGACGTCGAAGTTGCCGTAGCGGTCCGAGGCGAACGCGATCCTCGTCCCGTCCGGCGACCACACCGGCATCGTGTTGTGCGCCTCGCTCACGGTCAGCGGCGTGGCGGTCCCGCCGCCGACCGCCACCTTCCACAGGTTGCCCTTGTAGGCGAATGCGACCGTCTGCCCGTCGGGCGAGATCGCGGGGTAACGCAGCCACAAGGCCCGCTCCGCCGCCGCCGTAACGCCGGCCGCGGCCAACGCGATCCCCAAGCCCAGCCCGACCATCAGTACCCAACCACGCCCCGTGTGCCTCATGCGGCCTCCCCGGAAAGAGTCCGACCGCCGTGCGGCGGCCGTCCGGCAAGTCTACGCGCGCCGGCGCCGGGGGTTTCGTTTGCGTGATCGGGCGACCGGCCGGGGGCGCCGGCCCGCGGCTACGCCGCGGCGAGGCGGAGCATCTCGACCAGGGCCCGGACTGCGTTCTCCATGTCGGCGACCGCAACGTGCTCGGTGGTCGAGTGTTCGTCTTGTGCGCCGATCCCGACGACCGCCATCTCGATCCCATGGTTGTTGTAGATCGACGCGTCGGTGAACCCGGTGATGAACACCGCCTTGGCGTCGACGCCCACGGCCGCGAGCGCCTGTTTGGCGATCCGTACCGCCCAGGCGTCCTCGGGGATGCGCACCGCGCGGCACTTCTCGTCGACGGCGATCTCGACGGCGGCGCCGGCGCCCTCGACTTCCGTTCGGATGACCCGCGTCATCTCCCCGGCCAACGCCACCGCCTTCGCGTGGTCGCCGGAGCGACACTCCGCGAGGAAGGAGCACTCGGCCGGAACGCCGTTGCGGATGATCCCGCCGCTCACCACCCCGACGTTGGCGGTGGTCTCATCGTCGATCCGGCCGAGGCGGAGCGCCGCGATCGCCTTGGCCGCGGCGTGGATCGCGTTGATCCCCTTCTCGGGCTCCATCCCGGCGTGGGCCGAGCGCCCGACGACCTTGACGTCGACGGCGAAGTAGGTCGGCCCCCCGATCACGATGGTGTCGAGCGTGTCGTTGTCCATGAGGAAGCCCCGCCTGGCCGTGATGCGCGAGAAGTCCAGCGCTTTGACGCCGAGCAGGCCGACCTCTTCCTGCCGGCTGACGGCAAACTCCACCGGCGGGCGCACGGGCGCGATGCGAAGCGTCTCGAGCACCTCGGCGATCCCGGCCTTGTCGTCGGCGCCCAGGATCGTGCCTCCTCCCGAGCGGATGATCCCGCCATCGAGCACCGGCTCGATCCCCACCCCCGGCTTGACCGTGTCCCCGTGGCAGGAGAGCAGCACCGGCGCCGCCCCCTTGCAACCCTTGGCCGGGAACGACGCGATCAGGTTGCCGTAGGAGTCGAGCGCGGCAGCGCCGCCGAGCGCCCTAACTTCCCCCAGGAGGTACTCCAAGAAGCACGCCTCGTTCCCCGACTCCGAGTCGATCCGCACCATTTCCATGAACTGCCGCACCATCCGCTCGGACATCGGTTTCCTCCCATCCGTTGTCGGACCCGCACGAGCGCGAGTCCGTCTCGGCATGTGGGCGCCCCGAGGCGTCCGGCGCCGTTTCCGGTCCAGGCGCAGCCGCAGCGGCACACGTGGCCCCAAGGCTGCTGCCGCGCGCCCTTCAGTCGATGTCTTGCGGCGGCTGCGGGCCGGGGACGATGCCGGCGATATCGGGGTCCTCGTCGGTGGCCATCGGCTCCCGTTCCTTCTTCTCCGCCAGACGCTGCAGGCGCTTCGCTTCCTTCTCCTCGCGGTGCTGCTGGCGGGCGCGTTCGCGCTCCCGCTTGGTGAATGTCGCTCTGTGTTTGACCGCCAAAGCTACCTCCTTGTGGCCGGGCCGGCGGCGGCGTGTCGGTGTCCGACTCGCCACGGCCGCCGTTCTATTGTCGCTCTTTTGCCGCCATCGTCCACCCCTGAGGCGCACCCGGCAGCGGACGCCGGCGGCGCGCCTGCCGAGCCTCAGACCAGGGTGCGCCGGCGCACGCGCTCCACCCCCCTCGCGGAGAGTGACGATCGCCGCCTTGAACTGGGAACTTCCCCGGGCCGCATGTGCGGCGCCGCGGGCGCCGGACCGGAGAACCGCGTCCCGCCGCAAGGGAACGGACGAAATCCCGGCACCGCGGGGCCGCAGGCGCCGGCACCAGGAACCGGCTGCAGCCGAGCGGCCGATCGTCCCGGAGGTGCGGCCCCTCCCGCCGTGGCGGGGAGTGCCGACGAGGTCGAGCGGCGCGGGGCATCTCGCCCCGACACCGCCCACCCGGTGGCGTCAGAAACGGCTCGACCCGCCGCCGTAACCGCCGCGACCGCCGCCGCCGCCGCCGTAGCCGCCGCGACCACCGCCCGACCCACCGCGACCGCCGCCGAACCCGCCGCGCTCGGTCTTGGGGCGCGCCTCGTTGACGACCACGGCCCGCCCGCGGACCTCGGTGCCGTTCAGGCCAGCGATCGCGGCCTTGGCCTCCTGGTCCTCGCGGTACTCAACGAAACCGAAGCCCTTGGAACGGCCGCTGGCGCCGTCGGTGATCAGGTGGACGGATTCGACAGTGCCGTAGGTAGCAAAAAGCTCCTGCAGCTCGCCTTCGGTCGTGTCGTAGGAAAGGTTGCCGATGTACAGCTTCATATTGGAATTCCCCCTGTGCAGACGTGATCTGGTGCCGTCGTTGGATTCCGCCGGCCCACCACCGCCCGTCCGCCCGACGATGTGGCTGAGATCATAGCTCACTTCCCCGTGCGCGCCTAGCCCGATCCCGGGCCCTGCCGGCCAGGCGCGCCCCGCAGTCGAGCGGCCGAGGGGCTTGCCAAGGGCGCCAACTCGTGAGATTATGTAAAGTCTGCTGTGGCTAGGACGGCGTTGAGCGTTGTCGGCCGCGGTCGGCATGACACGATGCAGGGCCTGCTCTGGCCCGGACGGCAGCCTCGCCGGCAAGTCTCCCGTTCCCCAATCAGCCGGAAACAAACATGACGGTGCGCGCCGCGTCCGGCGTGTGCGCGCCCGCAGAAAGAAGCAGTGTGCAGATGAGTTTTTCAGACTTCACCCTGGACCCCTCGTTGTTGCGGGGGATCTCCGACCTCGGTTTTGCCGACCCCACGCCGATCCAGCAAGCGGCGCTGCCCGAGGCCCTGGCCGGGCGCGACGTGCTGGCGGCCGCCCAGACCGGCAGCGGCAAGACCGCCGCCTTCGCCCTCCCGATCCTGCAACGCCTGCACGGTCACGCCGGGACGGGAACGCGCGCCTTGGTGCTCACCCCGACCCGCGAGCTCGCAGCTCAGGTGCACGAGCACCTGCAGGCCCTCGGGCGCCACGTCCACGTGACGTCGGCCGCCGTCTTCGGAGGCGTTAAGCAAGGCGCGCAGGAGCGCGCGCTGCGCGCCGGCGTCAACGTCGTCGTCGCCACCCCCGGCCGCCTGCTCGACCTCATCGGCCAGGGCGCCGCCCGCTTCGACCGGCTCGAGGTCCTCGTCCTCGACGAGGCCGATCGCATGCTCGACATGGGCTTCCTCCCCGACGTCCGCAGGATCCTCGCCAAGTTGCCGGCGCAACGGCAGACGATGCTGTTCTCGGCCACCCTGCCGCAGCCGATCGTGCAACTCTCCCGCGACATGCTGACGAACCCTGCCCGCATCAACGTCGAGCGCCGGGCGACGCCGGCGTCCGGCGTCAGCCACGCGGTCCTGCCGGTGCCCGAGAAACTGAAATCGAAGCTGCTCGTCGAGCTGCTCCGCCGCGACGAGGTCGGCACCGCGCTCGTGTTCACCCGCACCAAGCACCGCGCCAACCGCCTCGCCCTTGTCCTCGACAAAGCCGGCATCGCCTGCGACCGCATTCACGGCAACCGCAGCCAACCGCAGCGCGAAGCCGCGCTGAAGGCGTTCAAGAGCGGGCGCCTGCGCGTCCTGGTTGCCACCGACCTCGCCTCCCGCGGCATCGACGTGGTCGACCTGCCGCACGTGGTCAACTTCGACGTGCCGGCGCAGGTGGACGACTACATCCACCGCGTCGGCCGCACCGCGCGCGCCGAGGCGACGGGCAGCGCCGTGACCTTCGTCTCCCCAGACGACGAGCCGGCGATCGCCGCCATCGAGCGCGTCGTCGGCCGCCGGATCGCGCGCCGCACGCTCGAGGGGTTCGATTACGCCGAGAGGCCCAGCGCCAACCTCGAGGTCCCCATCGCCGAGCGCATTGCCGCAATCCGCGCGCAGAAGGCCGGCGAGCGCACGCGCGCCAAAGCCAACGCCCAGCGGCGCGCCGCCAACGGCGTCCCCTCGGGGTCTACGGGCAGCCGGGTTTCCGCCCATCCCGCGGCCGCCCCGGGAGCCGACCGTGCGCGCCGCCGTTCCACCAACCAGCGCAGGAACGCCGGCCGATAGGCGCATGCGTCGCTGCGTTCCACCAACGTCATTTCAAACCGCGGCCGCGCCGGGCTGGACCGTTCCAGCGACGACCCGCCGCAGCAAGGGAGTCGCCAGATGAAGCTCTACATCGGAAACATCCCGTTCGACGCCAGGGAAGAGGAGCTCCACGAGCTCTTCAACGAGTTCGGCGCCATCGGCACCGCCACCGTGATCGTCGACCCTCGCAAGGGTCGGTCCCGCGGGTTCGGGTTCGTCGAGTTCCTCGACCCGCTGCACGGGAAGGCCGCGATCGCCGGGATGAACGGCAAGGAAGTCGGCGGCCGCAAGCTCGTCGTCAACGAGGCGCGCTCCCGTGAGGGCGGCGGCTCCGGCTACCGCGGCAACCGCGGCGGCTTCGGCGGCGACCGGGGCGGGGACCGCGAGGACCGCGGTGACCGCGGCGGCCACGGCCGGCCCGGCGGCAGCGGCGGCGGCGGACGCCCCCGGTTCTGATCGGGCGTCTCGCCCCCGGGGCGTGATACCAATTCACCGTCTGACGTAGAGGAAAGATCGCCACTGCGTCGGACCCGTCGTGCTTGGAGGTCCCGCGGGTGGCCGGCAAGCAAAATAGGTTCCGCGCAGTCGAAGAGAGCGCAAACGAGCCGGGGCGACCGGCCGCAGCCCGCGGGGCAAGAGCCGACAGCCTGCCGTTGGAGGGTCGATCTTCATCCTCGGTGGCGGCGGCGAGCCGCCATGGGCGACTCGCCGGCCCGCTCCTGCGCCGCCTCAGGGCATCGGGTAGAGCAGGTGCGGCCCCCGGCGCGCCGTAAACTCCCCGCAGTGCGCGCGCCAGCCGGCAAAGAGCCCCTCCGCGTCGGCGCGCCCTTCGATCACCTCGCGCGCCGCCGGCGAGCCGGTGAGCAGGTCGACCGCGGGCACCTCGGCGACGAACTCGTACGCCTCGCGCCGCCAGGCGAAATCGTCCGGGTGCAGCGCCCGCGCCTCGGCGAGCAGGCGCACGCCCGTCTCGAGAGGACGCAGCTTCGCCCGGTCGGTCACGTGCCACTCGACCCCGGCGCAGACGCCCCCCGCGTGCTTGCCGAACTCGGGACGGAACCGCGTCGCGCGGAAGCGCACGCCGGGGAGTTCGAGCCCGTTGAGCCGCGCGGCGAGCGCCTCGCCGTCCAACCACGGCGCGCCGATGAGCTGGAACGGCCGCGTGGTGCCGCGCCCCTCGGAAAGGTTCGTCGCCTCGACGAGGCACCCGCCGGGATAGACCGTCGCCGTCAGCGGCGTCGGCATGTTCGGCGAGGGCGCCACCCACGGCAGACCGGTCTCGTCCCACCACTCATCGCGGCGCCAGCCCTCGCACGCCAGCACCGCCAGCGAGAGGTCCGGGTGGCGCTCGGCGCGCAGCAACAGCGCGAGCTCGCCGAGCGTCATCCCGTGGCGTACCGGGACCGGCACCTCCGAAACGAACGAGCGGCACGACGGCTCCACCGGCCCGCCCTCGAGCGCGACGCCCCCGAGCGGGTTGGGGCGGTCGCAGACGAGCACCTCGACGCCGGTCGCCTCGCAGGCGGCCATCGCGTACGCCATGGTGGCGGCGAACGTGTAGTAGCGGCAACCGATGTCGGGGAGATCCACGACGAGCGCGTCGAGCCCGTCGAGTTCGGCGCGGCGCGGTGCGAGCGTCGCGGCCGACGAGCCGTACAGCGAGACCACCGGGACGCCGAGCGCCCCTTCCCGCCCAGTGTCCACCACCTCCATGTCCTGCGCAACGCCCCACAGCCCGTGCTCCGGGGCGAAGATGCGCACGAGCTTGCCGCCGGCCCCCGCGAGCGCCCGCCACGCGGGCACCAGGTCCGCGGTCACCGAGGCCTGGTTAGCGAGCACGGCGAACCGGCGCCCGCGCAGGAGCGCGGGGTCGTCCCGGAGCCGCTCGAGCCCGAGGGTCACGCGAGGGCTGGTCACGGTCGAAGAGTATAGCCGGGCGGGTGCGAGGACCGGCGGGGCGTATCCTGACCCCCGCCAGGAGGTGGGCGTGGACCGCGAGGAGTTCATCCGCGTTGTCGAGGAAGCCAACCCGCACACGGTGTTCGCGCCGCTCGGGATCACCGTCGCGAACTACGACCCGGACGAGATGCAGGTGGAGATGGAGATCGGCGAGCGCCACCTCCAGCACCTCGGGGTGCTGCACGGCGGCGTCTCGGCGCTGCTCGCCGAGTCGGCCGCCTCGTTGGCGGCGGCGATGAGCGTGGACCTGCGCACGCAGACGGTCGCCGGCGTGGACCTCAACGTCACCCACGTACGCGCCAAACGCAGCGGCACGCTCCTGGCCACCGCGCGCCCGCTCTTCCGCGGCCGCACGACGCACGTGTACTCGGTCGAGATCACCGACGAAGACCACGCCCTGGTGTGCGCGGCGCGCTGCACGATCGCGGTCCGACCGAGGCGCAGCGCGGAACGGGATCCGCGTGAGGCGCGCGAGCCGAGAGCTGGAGGTGAGGGGTGAGGAGCGACGAGGCGCGAGCGGCGACTCGTCTCGTTCCGCTCGCCTCTCGGTCCCCCGCTCTGCCCTGAGGACGTTGGATCCATCCCCGGAGCCCACCCCGCGAGCAGGTTCGATCGTCCTCTTCCCTGCGTGAGGCCGTTTTCTCCTTGGCCCGTGAGCTTCTGGCCTTCGCTCGAGCTCACTGACTCTTCTTCCATTGCGTGGAGGCTTCCTTGCTTGCCGGTCCGGCGGGTGAGGCTGATTCTTGTCTTCACTGCGTGAGGCCCTATCTCTTGCCCGCGGGCTACGGCCATGTCGCTCGGGCGGCGCATCGAGCGCCGCCCTCCGACCCGCCTGCGCGTGCGACCGAGCAGGCCAGAGCGGCGGGTGGAAACGATGGCCCCTCGCTGTCTCCGCCGGCGGACCAGCGGACCACCACCGCGAGCCGCTCGGGACCCGCACGCTCCGGCGCCATCGGCCTCCGCCCGCTGGGCGGTTTGCCCCCATCCCCCGCAGCGGAGGTACCGATGCGCCTATGGCAACTCTCGGCGTGCAGCAGGACTCCGACTGTGGGCGGGGGTGTCGTCGATCCGCCGGTGCCGCGGGTGGCCATCGTGCTCCTGCGGCCGCGGGTCCCGGACGGGCGAGTCGGGCTGGGGTGTCGATGGCCCTGCGCGCCGCGAAGGGAACAGCGAGGGGCCCCGGCGCGGATCGCCCTGTCCGGTCGCGGGCGCAGGAGCATGCGGGCTCGGGCGCGGGGGCGCCCGGGCCCGCATTCAGCCACCCGCGGCACCGGCAAGCAAAACAGCCTCCACGCAGTGGAACGACATCCGGAACGATTGGTCGCGACCAACGGGGGGAGAGAGGAACGAGAGGAGCCGGCTCGGCCGTCCGAGCTCACACCATGCGGAGCAGATGCCCCATCTTGTTCTTCTTGGCTTCGAGGTACTTGCGAGTGTGCTCCGTGGGCGGCACCTCGAGCGGGACGCGCTCGACGATCTCGAGGCCGTACCCCTCGAGCGCCACGAACTTCGCCGGGTTGTTGGTCATCAGCCGCATCCGGCGCACGCCGAGGTCATGGAGGATCTGGGCCCCCACGCCGTAGTCGCGTTGATCGGCCGAGAAGCCGAGCTGCTGGTTGGCCTCGACGGTGTCGGCGCCCCGGTCCTGCAGCTCGTAGGCGCGCAGCTTGTTGACGAGGCCGATGCCACGGCCCTCCTGCAGGAGGTAGAGCAGCACGCCACGCCGCTCCGCCGCGATGCGTTCGAGGGCGGTCTCGAGCTGTGCGCCGCAGTCGCAGCGCGCCGAGGCGAAGACGTCGCCGGTCAGGCACTGGGAGTGGACGCGCACCAGCACGGGCTGCTCCGGGTCGATGGTCCCCATCACCAGCGCCACGTGCTCCTCCCCGGTGACCGGCGAGCGGTACGCGTGGACGCGAAACTCGCCGTACCTGGTCGGCAGCAACGGCGCCGCCACCCGCTCCACGATGAGTTCGTGGTGCATGCGGTACGCGATCAGGTCGCGCACCGTCACGACCTTGAGGCCGTGCGCTCCCGCGACCTCGAGCAGGCGCGGAAGGCGGGCCATCGAGCCGTCGCTGTCCATGATCTCGCAGATCGCCGCCGCCGGGACCAGGCCCGCCAGCCGCGCGAGGTCCACCGATGCCTCCGTGTGGCCGGCGCGCTTGAGCACGCCGCCGTTGCGGGCGCGCAGCGGGAAGGTGTGCCCCGGCCGGAGCAGATCCTGCGGGCGCGTCGCCGGATCGATGGCGGCTTGCACCGTGGCGGCGCGGTCCGCCGCCGAGATCCCCGTCGTGACCCGCCCCCGCGCTTCGATGGAGACGCAGAACGCCGTCTGGTGCGGCGAGGTGTTGTGCTCCACCATCGCGGGGAGCTGCAGCTCGTCGCAGCGCTGCTCGGTGAGCGCCAGGCAGATCAGGCCGCGCGCGTGCGTCGCCATGAAGTTGATCGCGTCGGCGTCCACCTTCTCCGCGGCGATCGCGAGGTCGCCCTCGTTCTCACGGTCCTCGTCGTCCACGACGACGACGAAGCGGCCGCGGCGGAACTCCGCCGCGGCCTCCTCGATGCTCGCAAAGACGTTGCCCACGTTCGCCACGTCCGCCATCTTACTTCTTGGGCGCCGCGGCAGGGGCCGCCGCATCCCCCTTGATGACGGTGAACGGGATCTTCTGGCTGCGCGTGAGGCCGGTCTTGGCATCGCGCAGCGTCACCTCGAGCTCGAAGTCAGCCCCGCGCCGGAACCCTTCGAGCGGGAGCATCTGGCCGAACACCCAGATGTCGCCGTAAATCTTGACGCCGTCGATCGCCTGGAAGGGCTGCTCGTCGTTCTTCTTGCCGCCGGAGTAAAGGGCGATCTGAAGCTCGATCTGCGGCTTGCCCTGCTCGTTGAGACTCGGCCGCACCACGTACGCGCCATAGGTGATGTTCTCGTCCGGCTTGTAGGCGTTACCAAGATGGGGCAGCAGGTGCATGCCGCCGAGGTGGAACGCGTCGCCGAGGCGCGCCTGCGCCGCCTGGCGGACATCGCTGCCCCAGAAGATCGGCGAGATGTACGGGCCGTCCGAGGGGGCCGGCTCGTTCTTGGCGTCCACGGTGGTGACCGCGACCGGGCCCGCGTCGCCAGAGAGGGCGAGGTCCACTTTCCACTCGCCGGCTTCGACCGGAAGCGAGAACTCGTAGGCGCGCCCCCCGGGGACGCTCAGAGCCGTCACGGGTGACACGAAGCTGCCGACCACGTCGCCGCCCTGCGCCTTGCGCACCCGCCCGACCGCCTGGGTCGCCGGGGCCGCCGCGTCCGGGAGTTGTACGTATACCCAGATCGGGTGGATCGTCTCGCTCTGCACGCCGGATGCCGCGACGACCGTGGCGCCTTCCGGCCACGGGCGCGGCTGGGCGGCGAAGACCGCCTGCTGCGACTCGGTTGCGGCCTTGGTGCCGGGCAAGAGGCCGACGCGCGGCACCTCGTTCAGCTTGGGATGGAGGAGGAGCTTCTCCACCTGAGCCGCGAGGACCTTCTGCGCCTGCATGTTGCGCCGGTCGCTGCGGTCGAGGAGGAAGTCACCGTTGCCCACCCTCGTCTCGGTGAACACGAAGGGGACCGTCTCGTCGGCCTTGTACGGCGGCTTGCACTCCTTGCCCGCCTTGCAGTACGACCAGATCTGGGTGTTGCCGCGCTCGATGAAGTTGGGACGATCGCCCGACGACTGCTCGGCGCCGGCCGCGACCTGCTGCACGTGCAGAGGCTTCCCCATCAGGATCAGGACCCGGCCGCGATCCGACATGCTGCCCTTGACCGTTCCGAAAGAGAACTGCAGGTCGGCGGCCTTGACCCGCATTTCGAAGTCGAGCTTGAACTCGTTCTGGACCGTGTTGAGGTCGGGGTCCCGGCGGGCCCAGAAAAGGTCGATCCACGCCTGGGCCTCGGCATCGGTCTTGAGATCCGCGTAGGCCTTCTTCTCGCCGTCGGTCATCAGGAACCCGGCCGGACCTTTGGGGAAATCCTGGAAGCTCGGCGAAAGCTGGGCACCCGCGACGGCAGCGAACACCCACACCGCCAGCGCAAGGGTAACGAAGGTACGGCGCATGAGGGAATCCTCTCTTCCACCCTGCGGCTCACGCCGCGGGGCGAATATCATACACCCATGTTCCACGCCGGAACTTGGCGCCGACCCCCGGTCGTAGGGCCCGGCGCGCCGCGCCCTTCCCTCCGCGGTCCACGGACCACGATCCACGGTCCACGGTTCCTAGAACGGGTTCCCGAACGAGAGGAAGAGCTCGCCCGGCGCCTCCCGCACGAGCGTCCCGTCCGGCGCTGTCCACGTGATCGGCTTGAACTTCCAGCCGTACTCCAGGCGGAGCGGCCCGACCGGAGTGTCGACCCGAACGCCCACGCCCGCCCCCCACCGCATCCCCGCCACCCGGACCTCGCGCCACGCCTGCCAGATGTTGCCGCCGTCCACGAACACGTCGCCCCCGACCGGTCCGTACACCGGGAAGCGCCACTCCAGGTTGGAGAGCAACATCCCGGCGCCGCCGGCCGCGAGGACCTTGCAGCCGGGGGTGGAACCCGGGGGGTTCGGCTGGCATATCAGCGTCTCGTTTGGGATGCCCAGCATGTCGGTCGAGAACGCCCGGTTGGTGACGCGGCCGCCGGCGAAGAAGCGCTCGTTGATCGGGATCTGCAGGTTGTCCGGAACCCCGGCCACGCGGCCCCGCGGCTGGATCGCCCCCAGGCGGAGGCTCGCCGCGAGCACACCACCCTGCGCCGGGGCGAACGCCGAGAGCGAGGCCGTGAGCTTGTCGAAGGCGGCGTCCGCCTGGAACACCTTGAACGCGCTCTGCCAGGCGAACGAGAGGTAGGCCCCGCGGTGGGGCGAGAAGAGATCGTCGCGCGTGTCCCACTCGAGGATGGGCGTGACCGACGCGATCCTCTCCTGCTGCTGGTCGTGTTCGAGCTGGCTCAGGATGTCGGGGGCCGCCGTCGGGTCCACGATCTGATAGTCATACCGCACCAACGCCCGGAACGGCCGCTTGAAGTGATCGCCCAACTCGACCCACATCCCGCGCCGGTACACGTCGAAGCTGGTGTAGTGCTCCTGGGTGCGGTAGGCCGAGATCCAGGTCGGAACCCCCAGCAGCCCGAGCCTCCCCGGTTCCCGGTACGTCAACTGATAGCGCTTCTCGAGACTCGAGAAGCTGCCCTCGACCGCGAGACCGCGGCCGGTGCCGAACAGGTTGAGCTCCGACCACATCAGCGACACGCGGATTTTCTGCTCCGTGTCGTAACCGAAGCCGTACGAGACCGTCTTGGTGGGCCCCTCCTTGACGTCGATCACCAGCCCGCGCCGCGCCCCGGTGGCCTGCCCGGGGATCGGGTGCACGTCCACCCGCTCGAAGATCCCGAGCGCGAGCAGCCGCCGCTGCGCCTCGAGCTGCGCCTGCGGCCCGACGACCGTTCCCTCCCGGATCCCGGCAACCCGGTCGACCACGCTGCGCCTCGTTCGCACCAGCCCCGCGACCACCACGCGGCTGATGACCGAGGGGGCGCCCGGCTCGGCGAGCAGCGTCACCACGCAGTTGTCCGCCTTGCAATCGTGCGACGCGGTGACGACGGCGTCGGCGAAGCCGGCTTCCTGGATGGCCGCCTCGAGAGCGTTGCGCGCCTCGTCCTCGGCGTGCTGGCTCCACGGCCCCCCCTTCGTCAACGGCATCCTGGGCGTCTTGACGGCCGCGGGGACGCCCGTGATCTCGAGCGCCTCGACGGTGCGCCGCGAACCCTCGACGATTGGAAACTCGACGTCGACGCCGCCACGAACCGGTACGATCCGGGGCTCGCCGACCGTCGCGTCGGCTAGCCCTGCGTCGCGCAACGTCCCGAGCAGCGACGAGGCGTCCGCCGCGAGCGTCTCCTGGTCCACCGGCTCGCCACCCCAGCGCCAGAAGTGGCCGGGCCGGGCGCCGACCCTCTCGCGCAGGAGTTTGACCGGCAAGGCCTGCGCGCCGGGAAAGAGCACCGCGACGATCGGGGTGAGCGGCCCGGCCTGCACAACGAGATGCAGGACCTTGCCCTTGGCATCCTGCCCCACGCTGCCCTCGACCTTGGCGAGCAAACGACCCTCATCCTGCAAGAAGACCAGCAGCTGCGAGGTGACGAAATCGAGGGACGCCGACGAGAACGTCTCGCTGCCCCGCACGAAAGGCAACGCCGCGAGCTCGAGAGCCTTGGTTCGCTTCGCGCCGACGAGGTCCAGGTCCCAGTGCGCCCCGAGCTGGACGGGGAAGGCGACCGAGGCCCCGCCGTCGCCGTCCCGGACCTGCGACGAGTCCACCTCGGCTTCCCAGAATCCCTCGCGGCGCAAGGCTTCGGCGAGCCGCCTCCGCGCCGCCTCGAGGCGTGCGGACGTCAGCCTCTGGCCGGGTTCGAGCCCGCAGGCGCGCCACAGGCGCGGACCCTCGATCCGGCTGCCCGCCGCCGAGAGTTCGCGCACCACGAGCGCGGGCCCGAGGTCCGCGGTCAACACCACCGCCACGGTGGCGTCCGCGGCATCGAACTCGAGGTCGGGATCGAGGGTTGCGCGCGGGTACCCTTCGTCGCGCAGCAATGCTCGCGCGCGCTCGACCGACGCCTCGAAGGCCTTGACCTGCAGCGGCATCCCGTCGGCAAGGCCGAGCGTCGCCAACACCCGCTTCGCATCGCTGCGCGACAGGCCGTGCACCGTCACGCCGCTCACTCGCGACGCCGGCTGCACCTTGACCCGGATCACTGCTCCGGCGGGAGACTCTTCGACGTCGACGACGGCGTCCTCGACCTGGCCCGTGGCCAGCAACGCCTGCACGCCGCGCCGGATCTCGGTCCGCGAGAGCATGGTTCCCGCCGGGATGGCGAACGCGTTGTGCAGGAAGGAGACGTTGGCGACCCCGGGGGCGTCGATCACGACCTTCGCCACCGGCACCTTCCCCCACCCGAGCGCGGCGACCGCCATCAGGCTCAGTAGCGGCGTTGCCACTTGACCTCCAGCGAGTACGAGCCGTCCTGCTCCCGGTTGGCCTCCAGGTACACCCCCTGCCGCAGGCGCCACTGGCTCGTCACCACCTCTTCCCGGTTGGCCGCGAGGTTGGTGGCCATGGTCACCGTCCAGTCGCGGTTCATCTGCTTGACCACGGTCAGGCGGGCGGTGGGGCTGCCGGTCGTCGTCGCGGCGAACGGGTCCACCCGCATCTGGTCCACGTCGAGGAGCGTCCGCGCACGCTTGGTCACGGCGCCGGTGAGCTGGTCGGTGAGGAATGAGGACGCGAGCGCACCCGGACCGGTTTGGCCGGCCACATCGGCCCTCTGGCCGGTCGAGACCAGGGAGATAACGTCCATCTCGGGAAGCGGCGGGTTCGAGGAGAACGTCGGCGTGAGGCGGTCCAAGGTGCCGTTGAGCCCCACGGTCACGTCGTAGGTCTGCACCGTGGTCCGGGCGAGGATGTCCAGGTGCGGCTCGATCCGGTCAGGGCTGGTGAACGTTACGCTCGCCCGGTCCAGGTCGTAGCGGTTCCCGGCGAAATCCAGCTCGCCGCCGGGGAGCGCTTCCAGACGTCCCAGCACCCCGTACCGTGCGGTCGTGCCGACGATCCGGAGGTCCCCCCTCGCGACGAGCTTCGCCAGCGGGGTGTCGATCTCGAGCGTGCCCGGCACGTCCACCGCGAGGTTGAGCGCCATCGGCGAGCCCTCCGTCACCCTGGCCCGCTCGGGCGCGCGGATCTGCTCGAGCACCAGCCTCTGCAGGTCGAGGTCGCGGCGGAAAACCGTGTGTTTGAGCGACGCCTTACCCGAGAGCGACAGGTCTTGCAGCGTCCCGACCAGGCGCACCTCGCCGGAGAGGATCGGGGTGAGCCCGGTGATCAGCGGCCAGCGCACCGCATTGAGGCTCAGCGCGAGGTCGAGCCCGAGCTGTGGGCTCAAGAGGATGCTCCCATGGCAGACGCCCGTGCCGCCGAGGATCGAGAACGTGACCCCGTCGAGCTTGACCGCTTCCGGGGTGAACTCGAGCACCCCCGCGATCCTGGTTGCGGGCTCGGGCAAGCCGGGGACCCTCAGCGACCCGTCGGTCACCCGCGCCGTGCCTTCGAACCTCGGCGCCGCGTCGGTCCCCGAGATCTCGCCCAGCAGCTCCACACGTCCCGACGGTCGGGCCTCGCGCCACACCAGGCCCAGCAGGACCCCTGGCAGCTCGCCCGACACGTTGCCGGAGAGCGCGCCGCTGGCGCTACGCGCCGCCCGGACGAAGAGGTTCAACCTCGTGCCGGTGAGGGTGATGCCTTCGAGGCTCATCGCGCCGCCGTCCACGACGAAACGGGCGGGTTGCTCGAGCGTAGCCTGTTCGCCCTCCACGGAGACGACCAACTGCTGGATCACGCCGTCGATGTGCGCCGGCTGCGGCGGCGCGAAACGCACCTCCGCCTCGCCCGCCATCCGTCCCTCCACCGGGAGCTCGACGCCCGCCAGGTCCTGCGCGAGCAAGTGGAACGAATCCACCCCGAACCCGAGCTTGCCGCGGAACTCGCCCTTGCTGCGGCGCAGGTCTCCAGCGAGCTTCCAGACATGGGGGCGCGATAGCTCGATGTGGACCCCCTGCGCGTCGAGCTCGACCACGCCGTGCGCGCCCTTGGCGCTCGTGACCTCGAGCCGCCCGGCGGGGCTGTCGAACGGGAAGGCGCCGTGCAGCGTGAGGTCGAGGGCCCCTCCCGCCATCCGGGCGAGCGGCGGCGAGACCGCGTCCAGGCCGAACCCCGAGAGTGTCGCATCCACCACCGCTTCGCGCCGTGCGAGGTTGATCTTGGCCGAGGCCGTGAACGGACCGACGGCGATACGCGAGGCGCTCACGATGCCGTCCGCGAGCGTCACCTCCCCGCTGCCGTCGCCGAACGGGACGCCGGCGACCGCGACTCCGGCCAGGTGGAGCGCAGCTTCGGCGCTCGGCGAGTCGAGCGTTCCCGCCACGCTCCCGGTGAAGTTGACCCGTCCGGCGAGCGGCGCGTGCACGCCGCCCCAGGCGACCACCCGGGCCAGCGGCACGCCGCTGCCGGAGAACTTCAACTCGAGTCCGCCGCCGCTGCCGTACCGCAGCACGCCCCTGGCCGTCACCCGGCCGGGGCCGACGTAGACCACGGCCGGGTCCACGGCCAGCACCCCCTGGCCCACGCGAAAGGTGGCCTTCACGCCGTCCGTGGTGATCGGACCGAACGCCACCGGCGCCAGCGCCACGTCCCCGGCGACAGTCAGGTCGTGGAACGGTCCCGACAGGTCGATCGCCAGCGCCGCCTCGCCGGTGAGCTGGGGCGGCACCACGTCGACCCCGACCCAGCCGCGGAGCAGGCGCGCGATGCTGGCGACCGGCACGTGTTCGCCCTGGACGTTCCAGCGCGGCACCCAGCTCCCCAGTGTCAAGCCGCCGTTCCAGCGCACCGGCGCACCGGCCAGGGTGGTGTTCTTCGCCGAGAAGGCCAGGACGCCGTCGCGGGCCAACGAGACCACGACCCGGCCGGCCGCGGGCACGTCGCCGCCGCCGGGTTGCAGGTCGGCGACCGCCGTGCCCGCTCCCTGCTTGAACGCCGCACCGTCCCACGCCACCTCGGCGTTCACCCGGGCGTGCCCCGAAAGCCCGGCATCCGGCGCTCCGAGCTGGCGCAGGAAGCCCGCCAGATCCACGCCCCGGCCGCGCAACGCGACGCGGTGTCTCCACGGCGGCCCCAGGCTGCCGAGGGAGTACGACCCCTCGATATCGCCGCCCGCGAACGCCGCCCGAGCCAGGGTGGCTTCGAGGCCGTCGGGCGTCAGGTGGACGTCCCCCGCAAGGTCGCCGAAACGAAGGCCCGCGACCTCGAAGGCGGGGCATGTCACGTCGGCGTCGACGCGAAACCTGCGCTGCTTGACGCTTGCCTGCCAGCGCAGCTGGACGGTGCCGGCGAGCCCCGCGCCGATGTCGAGCACCCGCTCCAGCTCGGAGAGCTCGATCGCCGCATTGCCCTCGGCGCTCCCTTCGGCCCCGGCGCCCTTGCCGCGGGCGTCCACCGACCAACCCTGCCCGCGGGCGCGCAGCCTGCCCAGCTCCCACCCCAGGTCCGTCTTGCGGCCCCAGGCCATGACCGAGCCGGTGATCGGCTCCATCCCCGGGATCCGGGCCGAGAGCGAGCCGGCGCGGAGGACCGCCGAACTGATCGGGTGACGCCGCGTCCCGTTCCAACTCGCCTCGACGTCGCTGGCCGAAAGGACGATCCCGTCGGGCAGCGCGAGCCTTTCGACCCGAAGGTCCTGCACCTCGAGCTGACGCACCAGCACCCGGACCCAACCGGCGCCCGAGGACTTCGGCGGGGACGCCGGCGGGATATCCATGTTGACGACGACGCCCTTGAGGCGGAGGTGGTCGATCCCGATCTCCCGGCTGGCGATCGACACGTCGCCCACCATCACCTCGGTGACCGCGACCCGGAGCACCGGCGCGGAGGCCGGCCCGACCCGCAGCCCCTCGATGACGAGGCGCGGCGGAGCGAGCGAGACCCGGACGTTTGCGACGCCGACGCTCTGGCCCGTCGCCGCCGCCAACCGCTGCGCGATCTGGCGCGCGAACCAGGCGCGCGACCCGGGCAGGCTCAAGGCCCAAACGCCGGCCGCTACCGCGGCCAGCCAGATGGCAACGGCGAGCAGCAGCCCGATCGCGGTGCGGGTCAGGTGGGGTCGCCGCCGCGGCACCTCACCCCTCCCGCTCGCCCCACTTCAGCTTTTGGTGGAGGATGGAGAAGAAGCTCGCGGAAGGGACACGGATGAGAGACAGCGGCTCGGCCGCCTTCCCGACCTCCACGCGCTCACCGCCGGCCAACGGCAGGCCCTGCTGGCCGTCGAGGGTCAGGTAGACCTCTTCGCCGCCCTCGTCCACCCAGATCCTGGTCCGCCACTCGAGCGGCACGACCAGCGGCCGGTTCGTGAGCGTGTGCGAGCAGATCGGCGTGATGAGCAGCGCGGAAAGCCCCGGGTGGACGATCGGACCGCCGGCGGACAGGTTGTACGCGGTGGACCCGGTCGGAGTCGCGAGGATCAACCCGTCGGCGTGGTAGCGCGACAGGAACTCGCCGTTGATTTCCACGTTGATGGTGAGGATGCGGGCCAGCGCCGCCTTGTTGATCACGACGTCGTTGAGCGCCAGGAACTCCCGGCGCGCCGAATGGTCGCTCACCACCACCTGCAGCCGGTCGCGCCGCTCGATCAAGACCCGCCCGCCCGCGAGATCGTCGAGCAGGGTAAACGCCTGCTCCCGGCTGTGCTCGGTGAGGAAGCCGAGCGTGCCCATGTTGACCCCGGCCACCGGCGTCGCGGACGGGCACCCGCGGCTCACCGAGAGGAACGTGCCGTCGCCGCCGAGGACGACGACCGCATCCACGTGCCGGCCGAGTTCGGCGCGCAGCGGCCCGCCCGCCGCACCCAGGACCCCAGCCGACTCGGCGTCGGCGACGCCCTCGATGCCGCGGCGCTCGAGCTCGCGCAGGAACTCCTTCCCGAGGGCGATCGCCTCCGGGCTGGACAGCTTGACCGCCAGCCCCACCCGCCTCGGGGGCAGCTTGGGGACTACCCCCTGCATCCGGTCATTCTAGCCGACGGGAAGGCCCTCGATGCAGGTCCACGTTTCCCGTTCGGGTTACCGACCGCCGCCCCCGAGGAGGGACGCGACCTCGCCAGGTTCCGGGAAACGGCCAGTGTCGTGTTTCGAGAACACCTTCCGGCCGTCAACCACGACGTCGAAGATCCCGCCGGAGCCCTTGATCAGACTGACCCGAGCGCCGAACGCCTTTTCCAGCTCGGCCGCCAGACCGGCGGCCCTGGGTTGGTAGCTTCAACTGAAGCAGTAGGTGATCTCGACGTTCACGGTTCCCTCCCGGCCAAGCCGCAAAGCCTTCCAAACGCGCGCCGCACGAGCGGCATTTCGCCCCCGGTCAACACGGCCGCCAGCGTGCACGCCGCTCCGGCGCCCGCCGCGGTCAGCGGCGCGCCGGCGTGCTCGGCGATCCACCCCGCTGCGAAACCGCCGACCGGCGACAGGCCGCTGAACAGCCAGATGTAGAGCGACACGACCCGCCCGCGCATGTGCGGCGGCGCGGTGGTCTGCAGGAAGCCGTTCGTGGTCGAAAGTTGGATCGCCACGCCGAGGCCGATCACCACCATCCAGACGCTCGCCACCGCCAGGGTGCGGGTGAAGGCCAGCGCCACCAAGCCGAGCCCGAGCGCTCCCTGGCCCGCCGCCATGATGGCGCCGGTGCGGCGCCCCGAGCGACGGGCCGCCGCCGCCAGCGCGCCAACCATCGCACCGAGCCCGCCGCTCGCCATCAGGACGCCGAACCCGCGCACGCCGCCGTGCAGGACGTCGCGCGCGAACACCGGCAGCAGCGTCGTGTACGACAGCCCGAACATCGAGGTCACGGCGATGCCGCCCAGCATCGTGCGGACCTGGACGTTCCCCCAGGCGTAGCGCACGCCCTCGGCCAGCTCGGCCCGCATCGAGTTCGAGGTCGGGGACGGGGCGCGGGGCGTGCGGATGGTCAGCAGCGCAACCAGCACCGCCAGGTAGCTGAACGCGTTGACCGCGAAGCACACCCCCTCGCCCCACGCCGCCACCATCACGCCGGCGAGCGCCGGGCCGACCATGCGCGCCGCGTTGAACGCCGAGGCGTTGAGCGAGACCGCGCTCTGCAGGTCCTCGACCCCCACGATGTCCACCTGCAGCGTCTGCCGCGCCGGGGTGTCGAGCGTGTCCACGATCCCCTGGAAGAACGCCAGCAGCAGCACCTGCCAGACGCGGACCGCACCGGAGAGCGTGAGCACGGCCATGAGCGTCGCCTGCATCAGCGACAACGACTGGGTGCAGAGCACCACCAGCCGGCGCGGGAGGCGGTCGGTAAGCACGCCCGCGACCGGCGACCCGACGAGCGCCGGGCCGAAGCGCACGGCCGACAAGATCCCCAGCACCAGGGGCGAGTCCGTGAGCCGATAGACGAGCCACGCCTGCGCCGTGGTCTGCATCCAGGTGCCGTTGACCGAGAGCCACTGGCCGATCCAGTAGATCCGGAACGGCCGGTGCCGCAGCGCCCGGAACGCATGCGCGAGGCGTGACCCAGGCTGGCCCATCGCGCGTCAAGGTAGCAGACCATGGCGATGTCACTCCGCTTCCGGCGTCGCCGCCGTCGGCCCATCCGCTGCACCGGCTCGCATCCTATTCCGGAAGTGCCGATCTCTCCTTCCTGGTCGTCCGGCCGCGCCAATGGTGTGATCTTCGTCTTAACTGCATGAGGCTGTCTCTCTTTTACACCGCGGGTTACGCCCAGGTCGCTCTGGTTCTTCTTCCACTGCGTGGAGGCCTCTTGTTTGCCGGTCCCGCGGGTGGCCGGATGCGGGCACGGGCGCCCCCGCGCCCGAGCCCGCATGCTCCTGTGCCCGCGACCGGACAGGGCGATCCGCGCCGGGGCCCCTCGCTGTTCCACGCCTCCGCTGCGCTGCGGCGGCCATCGAGACCCCGGCGCGGCTCGCCCGTCCGGGACCCGCGGCCGCAGGAGCCAATGGCCACCCGCGGCACCGGCGGATCAACGACACCCCCGCCCACCAGTCGGAGGTCCTGCTGCAGGTCGAGAAGCGTGGTGACCCGAAAGGAGGGGAGCAGGACCTCCGCATGGCGGGGGGGTGGGTGGTCAAGACCGCCCAGCGGGCGGAGGCCGATGGCGCCGGAGCGTGCGGGTCCCGAGCGGGCGTCCCGCGAGGGGGTGTCGATGCTCCCGCCCGAGCGCAGCGAGCGGCGGGAGACAGCGAGGGGCCCCACCGCGGGACGCCCTGCTCGGTCGCACGCGCAGGCGGGTCCGAGGGCGGCGCTCGATACGCCGCCCGAGCGACACGGCCGTAGCCCGCTGGGCAAAAGAAGACAGCCTCACGCAGTAGAGAGAAAGCCCGGGGTGCCCGCATCCGGCCACCCGCGGGACCAGCAAGCAAGAAGGCATGCACGCGCTGAAAGGCAACCTCGTGCCCGGTGCCGCGTCGCTACCGGCGCGGGGGCAACGTGTTCAGCAGTCCCGCGGTGCGCAGGGTGTCGAGGTCGGGGTCAAGGGCGAGGTCGAGCCGGTCGGCGCCGTACTGGTCGCGCGCCCGCAGCAACCACTCGAACCCCTGCCGGGTGTCCCCCAGCGCGCTCCAGCCGGCGGCGATGTTGTAGGCGAGCGTCCCGACCGCCGGGACCTTTCCCTCCCGCCACAGCGCGGCGGCGCGCTCGAGAGCGGCGCGGGCCGCCGCCGGGTCGCCCGTTCCGGCCCGCGCTCGGGCGAGCGCGAGGAACACCGCTGGGTCGGCCGCATCGGCGCCGGCCAGCCGATCGAGCGCCGCGCTCGCCTCGGCGAACCGTCCGAGGCCGACAAGCGCCTCGCCGCGTGCGACCCCGAGATCGTGATCGTCCGGCGCTGCCCGCAACCCCTTCTCGGCCTCGTCGAGCGCCGCCTGCCACTGCCGGCGCCTCTCCTCGTCCCAGCGCAGAAGGGATGCCCAGTACTGCGCCACCTGATGCACGACGAGCGGGCTCGTGCTGGTGAAGTCGAGGTGCTTGCGGATCGCCCGCGCGAGCGCCGCGCGCGCCTGCGGCTCGCGGCCAAGCTGGTGCAGGGCAAGCGCGGCGAAGAGCGGGTACTTGAAGCGCGTCGGAAAACGTTCCTCGCCCGCCGAGGTGGTTTGCAGCACGTCCTCCAGCCGGCCCGCCAGCAGCTGCGAGAACGCCAACTCTTCCCGCGTCGGGCTCCAGTCGGGTCGCCAACCGGAGCGCAGCAGCTTCTCGAACAGCGGGATCGCCTCCGCCGGGCGGTCCTGAAAGCGGTAGGCTTGGGCCGCGCGGTACGTCAGCTCGCCGCTCTCGGGGAAGAAGGCGCGTGCCCGCTCGAACGCCTCGATCCGGCGCTGGCTGTCCTCGGAGAGCACCGCGGCGACCTCTTCGAGGACCGCCGCTTCCGCCTCGTCCGGGTGGGGCACGAGGCGACGCGCTGCCGCCAGTTCCCCCTCCCACTCGCCGAAGTGGCCGGTGGCCTTCGCGTTCAGCGCAAGGTAGAGGTGGGCCGGCCAGAAGTCGGGGTCGGCAACGAGGGCCCGTTGGAACGCCTGTTTCGCCTCGGCAAGGCGGGTTCTGGCGTTGAGCTGCACGCCGTCGCGAAACGCCGCCGCCGCGTCGAGGACCCGCGTCCTGCGCGCCAGGAACGCGTGCAGCGGGTCGGAGCGCGCCAGCTCGCGACACACCTGCTCGAGCTCGAGCGCCGCCGCGACGGCGCCAACCGCAGGCGCACCGCCCCCGCCGCCGGCCGGCAGCTCCAGCACTGCGATCACCGCCCCCGAGGCGGCATCGACGAGGGTGACCTGGAGCTTCCCACCTCCCGAACCGGAAACCGCGATCGCGTGGACGCGGACGTCGCTCCTGCCGGCCGCGACCAGCTCGAGCGTCTTGCGCCCCGCCACGGCGCGCAGGAGTCCGTCGTCTGCGGCGGCAGCGAGCCCGGCGGGAGGCGCGGGCGCGCCCGCCCGGACGGGGTCGAGCGCGACCCGCAACCGCGCGCCGGCCGGAGGCACGGGGCGCGCCGGCGCGTGCGGGTGCGACGCCAGCCAGGCGATCCCCGCGGCGGCCGCCACGCCCACGGCGGCCGCAGCGAGCCAGCGGCGGGCGCGGCGCGGCGGCGCCGTCTCGCCCGCCGCCGTGACCTCGAGGGCCTCGGCGACGTGATCCAGCGTGGGCCTCCTCGTCCGGTCAGCTGCCAGGCACGACCCGAGGAGCTCCCGCACCTCCTGCGGCGTCTCGGGTGGAAGGCGCTCCAGGTCGGCCCTGCCGTCGAGCACCTTGCCCATGATCTCCGGCACCGTGGGGCCGGCAAACGCCCGCGTGCCCGTGAGCATCTCCGCCAGGCAGCAGCCGAACCCCCAGGCGTCGCAACTCTCGTCGCACTCCTCGCCGCGCACCTGCTCCGGCGACATGTACGCCGCCGTGCCGACGACACTGCCCGGCTCGCCGTGCCGGGCGGTGACGTCCACGTCCTCCGGCGGCCTGCGGCCGGGACGGAAGCGCGCGAGTCCGAAGTCGAGCACCTTGGCCTCACCCCCTGGGGAGAGCATCACGTTCCCAGGCTTGAGGTCGCGGTGGATCACGCCGCGCGCGTGCGCGGCCGCGAGCCCGCGGGCGATCTGGCCGGCCACGCGCAGCGCGTCCGGCAACGCCAGCGCCCCGCCGCGCAACCGGCGCGCGAGCGACTCGCCTTCGATCAGTTCCATCACCAGGAAACGGACGGGCAGCCTCGGGACGTCGAACGCCGCGCCGCCGGGGCCGGGGTCGGGCACCGCCTCCCCCAGCTCGTAGATCTGCGCGACGTTCGGGTGGTTGAGGGCGGCGAGCGCCCGCGCCTCGCGTTCGAAACGCGCCACCCGGTCGGGCTCACGCGCCAACTCCTCGGGGAGCACCTTGATCGCCACGTCCCGCCCGAGCCGCAGGTCGCGGGCCCGCCACACCTCGCCCATCCCGCCCCGGCCCAGGACCGAGACCAGCTCGAAGCGCGACAGCAGCAGTCCGGCACGCAGCATGGTCGCCTTTGATGATAGTGCGGCCGCGCGCGGGACAGAAGAGATGGCGCCTCACTGGTGCTCCGTCCACGTCGTGGCCTCTCGCTTGCCCCTCGGGCGAAGCGGCCTTCCCCCTTGCTCGCCCCCGCGCCCAATTCCTCCTTTCACTGCGTGAGGCCTTCTTGTCTTGCCCCGCGGGCTGCGGCCGAGTCGCTCGGGCGGCGCATCGAGCGCCGCCCTCCGACCCGCCTCCGCGTGCGACCGAGCAGGGACGTCCCGCGGTGGGGCCCCTCGCTGTCTCCCGCCGCTCGCTGCGCTCGGGCGGGAGCATCGACACCCCACCGCGGGACGCCCGCTCGGGACCCGCACGCTCCGGCGCCATCGGCCTTCGCCCGCTGGGCGGGTTTGCCCACCCACCCCCGCGCCTGGTGGATGCGCTGCTGGTTACCTTCGGCTTGGCCAGAACTCTCGGCTTTGAGCAGGACCTCCGACCTGCGGGTGGGGGTGTCGTCCAATCCGCCGGTGCCGCGGGTGGCCATTCGCTCCTGCGCCCGCGGGTCCCGGACGGGCGAGCCGCGCCGGGGTGTCGATGGCTCCGACCGAGCGTCTCATGCGAGGGAGGAGAACAGCGAGGGGCCCCGGCGCGGATCGCCCTGTCCGGTCGCGGGCGCAGGAGCATGCGGGCTCGGGCGCGGGGGCGCCCGGGCCCGCATCCGGCCACCCGCGGGACCTGCAAACATAGCAGCCTCCACGCGGTGGAAGAAACACCAGCGAGGCCGAGCGACTCGGCCGCAGCCCGCGGGGCAAAAGAAGAGGCCTCACGCAGTGAAAGAGAAAGACCGGGCCACCTGCGGGACCGGCAGGCAGAGAAGCCGCGACGCCGTGGAAGAACGGCGCCCCCCCGGGAGGGCTTACACCTCGGGCGGCAGCGGCGGAACCTCGCCGGCCGCGACCTCCGCGGCACCCTCTCGGCCGGTCACCGACTGCAGCCGGTCGCCGACCTTGCCGGCCAGGCGCTCCGCTTCCTCGTACTTGCGCTGCGCGTTGCCGAGGTGGGCGCCGACCAGACGGAAGGTGTCCGCGAACTTGCCGAACTCGCGCTGGAGGCGCTCGAGCTCCCGCAGGATCTCGCGCGCACGCTCCTCCACCTGCATCCCCTTCAGCCCGGTGGCGATCGTCGAGAGGTAGGCGAAGAACGAGTTCGGCGACACCGGGACGACGCGCCGGCTCGTCGCGTACGTCAGCAGCGAGGCGCCCGTGCCCAGCGCCTCGTCCTTGATGATCACCTCGTAGTAGACGTTCTCGGCGGGGATGTACATGAGCGCGAACTCGAACGTCCCCTCGCCCGGACGGATGTACTTGTCGGCGATCTCGTCGATGCGCGCCCTGACCGAGCGCTCGAACTCCTTGCGCGCTGCGGCGCGCGTCGCGTCGTCCGCGGCGGCGATCATGCGCTGGAACGACTCGAGGGGGAACTTCGCATCCACCGGCACCAGGTGGTCGCGCAGCCTGATCACCGCGTCCACGGTCTGGCCGCCGGCGAAGCGGTGCTGGATCGCGAACGCTCCCGGCGGGAGCACCTGGCGCAGGAACTCCTCGAGCGACGCCTCGCCCATGTTGCCGCGCAGCTTCGGCGCCTTGAGGATCCCCTGCAGCTCCTCGAGCTCGCGCCCGAGAGCCTGCATCCGCGTGGCCATCTCCGCCACCTGGCCGAGCTGCCCCTTGAGCTCCCCGAACACCTTGGTCGCGCCCTCGAACTGCGCCCCGAGGTTCTGCTGCGATTGCGCCATCTGGGTGTTCACCGCACCGACCAGGCCCTCGAGCTGCGCGGCCAGCGTGCGTCGCGCCTCCTCCAGCCCCTGTCGCAGCGCCTCGCCCGTGGTCGCCTGCCCCCCCTGCACCTGCTGGCCGAACTCACCCATGCGCTGGTGGAAACGGTCGACGACGTCGGTGAGCTGGCGTCCGACCTGGTCGAGCGTCTCCCGCTGCGACTGGCCGAGCGCGGCCTGCACACGCGCCAGTTCGTCGCGCAACGCCTGTTCCTGGCGTCGGCCGCGCGCCAGCTGCACGCCGACAAGCACGACGATCACCGCCGCCAGTGTCACCAACACCACGAGCAACACGGTCATGCCGTTCCTCCCCCTGCCCCGCTCCCCGACGACGGGTCGAGCAACGCCCGCACCCTCGCCTCGGCCGCCGCCGCCAGCGTACGCCGGTCCGCGTGGGGCGGCACGATCGGCTCGCCGAAGCGGACCTCGGCGAGGACCGCCCGGTGCGACGCCAGGCGGAGCGCATGGGCGATGAAGTTCTCGCCGTGGAACCACCCGATCACGTCCAGGTTGGCCGCCGTCACCGGCTCGCCGTCGATCTCGAGGTAGCGCACTGCAGCCGGCACCACAGGCGCCCCGGCGTCCACGGCCGCCTGGAACAGGCCGCTGCGGAACGGCAGCAGAGTGCCCGCGCCCGCCGATGTCCCCTCCGGGAAGCCGAGCACCGTCGCGCCCGCCGCGAGCGCTTGCGTTACCTGCGCCACACCGCGCGCCCCGGCGCGAACGTTTTGCCGGTTGATGAAGATCGTCGCGCCGGACGCCGCCAGCGCCCCGAACATCGGCCAGCGCCTCATGTCGTGGCGCGCCGCAAACACCACCGGGAAGAGACCGCCGATCGTGAGGACGTCCGCGTAACCGTAGTGGTTCGCCACCACCAGCGAACCCGGCGGCGGCGGCGCGCCCACCCGGCGGACCCGGATGCCGAGGCAACGCACCCCGACCCGCGCCCAGCGCGCGTTGTGCGGCCCGTTGCGTCGCCAGCGCGCGGGGAACTGCGACAGCACCGGTCCGATCGCCCGCGCGACCACCAGCCACGAGCCCGCCACGAACGCGACCAGGCGCCCCGACGCCCTCACCCACCCGACCAAGGTCATGCCTTCTTGTACCACGAAAGGCAGGCGCGGCGGGACCGTTTCGTGATAAGTTTCACGCTGGAAGCCGGTTTCCCGGCGCCGGAGGTTCCCGATGTCCGATGTCCGACCGTTCCGGGCCCTGCGCCCCCGCCCGGAGTTCGCCAAGCGCGTCGCCGCGCCCCCGTACGACGTGATCAACACCAACGAAGCACGAGAGATGGCGACGGGGAACGAGATCTCGTTCCTCCACATCAACAAGCCCGAGATCGATCTCCCGGCGGACGTGAGCCCGTACGACGACCGCGTCTACGCGAAGGGCGTCGCGAACCTGCGGCGGTTCATCGCCGAAGGCGTGTTCGTGCGCGAGGCGGAGCCGCGCTTTTACGTCTACCAGCAGCGCATGGGCAACCACGTCCAGGCGGGCATCGTGGGCGCCGCATCGTGCCAGGAGTACGCGGACGGCCTCATCAAGCGCCACGAGTTCACGCGCAAGGACAAGGAGGACGACCGCACCCGCCACACCCACGAACTCAATGCCAACGCCGGGCCGGTGTTCCTCACGTATCGGAAGCGCGCGGAGATCGACGCGATCGTGGACGGCATCCGCAAGGGGCGGCCGCTCTACGACCTCGTGACCGCCGACGGCATCGGCCACACGGTGTGGGTCGTCTCACCCGGCGAGACGGCGGTGCTGCAGCAAGCGATCCGGGCGGTGCCGGCGCTCTACGTCGCCGATGGCCATCACCGTGCCGCCTCGGCCGCCCGCGTTGGGCTCGAGCGCAAGGCAGGCAACCCGCGCCACCGCGGGGACGAACCCTACAACTACTTCCTGGCCGTCCTGTTTCCCGACGACCAGCTGCGCATCATGGACTACAACCGCGTCGTCAAGGACCTGGCCGGGCTCACCGCAGACGCGTTCCTCGCCCGGATCGGCGAGAAGTTCACGGTCAGCGATACGAACGATCCGCGCCCGGATGCGGCGCACCGCTTCGGCGTGTACCTCGGCGGCCGCTGGCGCCGCCTCGAGGCGAAGCCGGGGACGTTCCCGGCCGATGATCCCGTGCGCTCCCTCGACGCCGCAATCCTGCAGGAGAACCTGCTCGCGCCGGCCCTGGGCATCGCCGACCCGCGCACCGACAAGCGCATCGACTTCGTCGGCGGGATTCGCGGCCTGGGGGAGCTCGAGAAGCGCGTGGCCCAGGGGTGGGCGGTCGCATTCGCCCTCTTCCCCACATCGCTGGACCAGCTCATGGCGGTGGCCGACGCCGGGCTCGTGATGCCGCCGAAGTCCACCTGGTTCGAGCCCAAGCTGCGCTCGGGCCTGCTCGTCCGGACCCTGGACACGTGGTAGGGGGCGTCACGCCCCGAAAGGAATGGAGGCTGCAATGCTGATCTTGATCTGCGACGCCTTCGACAAGTCGCTCCCCGCGCGCCTCGCGAAATTCGGCGATGTCACCGAGGATGTCGCCAGGCTCCCCCACGCCGAAGTCGCGCTGGTGCGCTCGAAGACCAAGTGCACCGCCGACTGGATCGCCGGCGCACCCAAGCTCAAGCTCATCATCCGCGGCGGCGTCGGCCTCGACAACGTGGACCTCAAGGCCGCCAAGGAGCGCGGGGTCGAGGTGCGGAACACGCCGGCCGCCTCGGCGGTCGCAGTGGCCGAACTAGCGTTCTGCCTCATGCTGGCCGTGCCCAACAAGCTCGTCGAGGCGCACAACGCCCTCAAGGCGGGCAAGTTCCTCAAGAAGGAAATCAAGCGCACGGAGCTGTTCGGCAAGACGCTCGGCCTCGTTGGCCTCGGCCGCATCGCTTCCGAGGTGGCGAAGCGCGGCGCGGCGTTCGGGATGCGCGTGCTCACCTACGACCCGTTCGTCAAGCGCTCCGACGTCGCGATCATGGTCCCGACGCTCAAGGAGCTGCTCGGCCAAGCGGACTACATCTCGATGCACGTGCCGCTCACCGACGAGACCAAAGGGATGATCAACAGTTCCGCCATCGCCGCGATGAAGGACGGCGTGGTGATCGTCAACACCGGCCGCGGCAAGTGCATCGCGGAGGAGGACCTGGCCGAGGCGCTCCGCTCCGGCAAGGTTGGGGCATACGCCACCGACGTGTGGTACTCGGATCCGCCCGACCCGGCGAGCCCGATCTTGTCCGCGCCGAACGTGCTCATGACGCCGCACATCGGCGCCAACTCGAAAGAGAACCTGCTGCGGATCGGCAGCGAGGTCGTCGCGCTGCTGGAGAGCTGGGGGAAGTGAACATGCGGGGCGGGCGCCCTCGCCCGCCCCTAGGGGAGGCTGCGATGAGTCACAGGGTCATCAACTTCTACGCCGGACCGGCGGGGCTGCCGTTGCCGGCCCTCGAGCGCGCCCAGGCGGAGCTGCTCGACTTCATGGGAACCGGCATGTCGGTGATGGAGATCTCCCATCGCGCCAAGGAGTACGACGCGGTGCACAACGAGGCGATCGCGCTCGTCAAGGAGCTGCTCGCCGTCCCCGACAACTACAAGGTCCTGCTGCTCCAGGGCGGCGGCAACCTGCAGTTCGCCATGCTCCCGATGAACATCCTCCACTCCGGCCGCAAAGCCGACTACATCGTGACCGGCTCGTGGGCGAAGAAGGCGTTCAAGGAAGCCAAGATCGTCGCCGGCGAGGCTGCCCGCGTCATCGCCACGACCGAGCCGGAGAAGTTCAAGCGCCTCCCCCGGCCGGACGAGATCAAGGTCAACGCGGACGCGGCCTACGTGCACCTCTGCTCCAACAACACGATCTACGGCACCCAGTGGAAGACGTTCCCCGAGACGGGAGGCGTCCCGCTCGCCTGCGACATGTCGTCCGACTTCATGTGGCGTCCGTTCGACGTCAAGCCGTTCGGGTTCATCTACGCCGGCGCCCAGAAGAACCTGGGGCCGTCCGGCCTCGTCGTCGCGATCATCCGCGACGACGTCCTCGCGATGTGCTCGGACAAACTCCCGTCGATGCTGCAGTACAGGATCCACGCCGACAAGAACTCGCTGTTCAACACGCCGCCGTGCTTCTCGATCTACATCCTGCGCAACGTGCTCGCGTACAACAAGTCGATCGGCGGGCTCGCCGCGATCGAAAAGAACAACCGCGAGAAGGGCCAGCTCCTGTATGGCTGCATCGACGCCCATCGCGAGTTCTACAAGGGGTACGTGACCGCCCCCGAGGATCGCTCGCTCATGAACGTGGACTTCAACTTGCCGAGCGAGGAGCTGGACGCGGCGTTCGTCGCCGAGGCCAAGAAGAACGGCATGGTCGGCCTCAAGGGCTACCGCGACCTCGGCGGCATCCGCGTGTCGATGTACAACGCCGTCACCGTGGGCAACGTCAAGACCCTGGTCGCGTTCATGGAAGAGTTCGCCAAGAAGCACGCGTAGAAGCCGGGGCTCGGGGCTAGGGGCTCGAAAAGACCAGAGTGAAACGGGGGCGGGGCGAATGTCCCGCCCTTCGCGTATCCAGCTGCGACAAGGGCCATCCTTGCCGGGTTGGCACCCGCAGGCCGCAGCTGCCGCCTCGACAGCGACGGCGCGCAGACGACGCCGGTCGCGGTGGTGGCACGTTGCCGGTGAGGTTCAGAGCGCGGCTATAGGGACCGCTTGCGCCCGCGGGTGCCGCGCCGGCTTCCCTTGGGCTTCGAAAAGCGCCCCTCGACAGGGAAGAAGCTCGGACCCGCCAACGGCTCGGGCGGCCCTCCGAACGAGCGCGGGCCCGCCGGCCGGCGCGCCGGACGCTCCTCGGCGAGGTTGACCTTCAGACTCCGGCCGCCGACGTCACGGCCGTTGAGCTGCCGGATCGCCTCCTCGGCCTCGGCCTGGGTCGCGAACTCGACGAACGCAAACCCGCGCGGCTTGCCGGTGGCGCGGTCGGCTGGCATGTAGAGATCCACCACCGCTCCCGCCGCTGCGAGGAGCGCGCCCAGCTCCTCCTTGGTGGTGCGGAAGCTCAGGTTCCCGACAAAAATCTTTGCTGGAATGGCCCTTCTCCTTCTGTCACGCCCTCGCGTTGGCTGCAACCCGGCTTGTCCGCCGAGGGGGGTATTGTACAGCGAGTTCTCTGCAAACCAAGCGGTGGGCGGTCCCGGTTGGCGCCGTGGAGTCGCCTGACCCCCTTTCGCCGGTTGAGTGCGGCCGCTTGGCGGCCCGTGCCGTGCCGGTCACGGCGACCCGTCCGTCACCGTCGTTCCTTCCGGGTAGCAGAAGCGGAACACGACGAACTCGCGTCCGAAGCAGATCTCGTCGCCGTCCGAAAGCTCGACCGGCCTTTGGATCCTGTGCCCGCGAAGGTAGGTCCCGTTCTTGGTGCCGAGGTCCTCGAGGACCGCCCGGCCGCCGGTCACGACGATTCTGGCGTGCAGGCGCGAGACGCGGGAAGAACTGATTCGGACCGCTGCCTCACTGGTCCTGCCGATGACGTTCTCCCCCTCCGACAGCGGGAGCTCCTGCTCGCCCCAGCACAGGCGGCAGGAGGAGTTGCGCCGCGGGGAGGGACTTCGAGACCGTGCGAGATCCCCGCTCCGGGCCGTTGCGGGCTCGTTGATGCGCTCCACCCGGGCGACCAGCCGGTAGCCGCGCTTGGAGATCGTCTCGATGAAGCGGGGCTCGCCGGCGTCGTCGCCAAGAGTCTTGCGCAGCTCGGCGATGGTCCGGGTCAGCGCCGACTCGGCGATGAACTCACGGGACTACACGGACTCCAGGATCTCTTCCGGGGAGACGACCCCGCCGGGCCGGCTCGCGAGAAACGCGAGGACGTCCATCAGCTTCGGCCTGAGCCGGACCGTCTGATCGCTCCGGGAAAGCTTGTTCAAGCTCGGCTCAACCAACCAATCCCCGAGACGGAAATCACACATCGCCATCGCTGCTGAGACTCCTTTTGCAGAAACTTCTCACGAATCTAAGTCATTGGAATTGTTAATGCAAGTGAGCATTTCCTTGCGCAAGTTCACAGATTTGCACTTCACCGGCCGACCCCGACGACCTCGGCAGTTCGGGCGACCAGGCCGGCTGCCGAACCGTCCAGAGGGCAAGCCCGCCCGCCAAATGCTCACGTACCTGAGCAAGCCCTGAGGCGCCCGCAAGCCAGGAACCCCGGCCCGCGCCGCGACAGTCGCCCGCCGGCTGCCAGTCACCGGAGCGCTGTGCTCGAGGCCCCGGTGCAGCCACCGAATCCGTCCTTCCGCCCGCGCCGTCGTCGTGCGTCAACGACATGATGTGGCAACCCGGGTAACCGGAGTCGCCCTGCGACAAGCATCTGTTATCCAAATATCCGGACATAAATTCGAAATATCGTCCATGTCGCTACCGAAAGCTCCATCACGCCTTCCCAATCTCAGGCGTGACTTTTGCATGACCAACAATTCAAGACTTGGTTGGGTACTGCTGCACGCATTTCTCGAGGTATGGAAGAAGGAAGGAGGTGGGCAAGCCATCAAGCCTTAAAGCCGGCTACCCAGTTTCAATCGCTGTCATTGTTGCAAAAGAAGGAAAGGGGGCTTTATGAAGTGCGTCAAGTTTGCTTTTCTTGCGCTTGCCGCGGCGCTTCTCGCCACGGGGGCGTACGCCCAAGCCACCGGGACCATCGAGGGTAGGATTACCGACGAGACCAAGGCGGCCCTGCCGGGCGTCACCGTCGAGGTGAGCTCGCCGGAGCTGACGGAAGCGAGAGTCATCGCGAGCGATGAAAATGGGCGGTTCCGGGTGACCCTGCTTCCCCCGGGCAGCTACACCGTCAAGTTGACGTTGGCGGGCTTCGCGACCCAGGAGCAGACCAGGATCACGGTGACTGCGGCCCGGGTCGTGACCCTGCAGGTGCAGATGCGGAGCGCATACAAAGAAGAGGTGACGGTCACCGGCTCGCTGATTCCGCGTCCCACGCTGGAAGCGATGAGCCCCGTCACCACCATGGACGTCGCGGACCTGAGCTACCGCGGCGCCACCCGACTCGAGGACCTGATGCAGACGCTGCCGCAGGTGTTCGCGGCGCAGAACTCCACGACGTCGAACACCTCGACCGGCACGGCGACCGTGGACCTGCGCTACCTCGGCAGCGTCCGCACGCTGGTCCTGATCGACGGCAAGCGCATGTCCTCGGGTGACGCGTTCGATCCGGCGCCGGACCTCAACTTCATCCCGGCGTTCCTCGTCAAGCGCGTTGACGTGCTCACCGGCGGCGCCTCCTCGACGTACGGCGCCGACGCCGTGGCCGGCGTCGTCAACTTCATCCTCGACAAGGATTTCGAAGGCGTGCGCGCGGGCGTGCAGTTCGGCGGCTTCGAGCACGACAACGACAACAAGATGGTGCAGGCGATGAACGCCAAGAAGGGCTTCCAGGCGCCGAACGGGCAGGCGTGGGACGGCGGCTCGCTCGACGCGTACGTGGCGATGGGCGGCAAGTTCGCTGACGGCAAGGGCAGCGCCTCCGCCTACATCGACTACCGCAAGACCGCCGGCCTTCTGAAGAACCGGCGCGACTACACCAACTGCTCGGTGGTCACAATGGGAGCGAACGGTCCGGTCTGCGGCGGCTCGGGCACGATCCCGGACGGCCAGTTCCAGGTCTACGACCCCGACTTCAACTACATCGGCGCCTACACCCTGGACCGCTCCGGCGCGGGGAACACGATCCGGCCGCGCACCGGCGCCGACGTGTACAACTACGCCATCTGGAACTGGATGCAACGGCCCGACCAGAGGTGGACCGCGGGCGGCTTCGTGAACTACGACTGGAACAGCCACTTCAAGGGGTACCTCTCCGTCATGTTGATGAACGACTACACCGACGGCCAGATCGCCCCCTCCGGCGACTTCGGCAACACCTCGCAGCTCAACTGCGACAACCCGATGCTCAGCGCGCAGGAGTACCAGGTGCTATGCGCCAACGCCGGGTACGGCCCGACCGACATCGCGAACATCTTCATCCTCAAGCGCAACGTCGAGGGCGGCCCCCGTGACTCCCGCCTGACGCACACCGATTTCCGCTTCGTCGCCGGCGTCAAGGGCGAGATCAACAGCGCGTGGAAGTACGACTTCTACGGCATGGACGCCGAGGTCAAGTCGCCGCAGGAGTACGCCAACGACCTCAACATCAACAACATCCAGGACTCCCTGCTGGTCGACGGCGACCCCAACGACCCGACCACCTGGCACTGCCGTTCCGGCAACGCCGGCTGCGTGCCGTGGAACCTCTTCAAGGTCGGCGGCGTGACGCAGGCGGCCCTCAACTACCTGTCGCTCGCCGAGGTGCTGAACTCCGGCACCAAGACCCAGCTCGTCCACGGTGAGATGAACGCCGACCTCAAGGGCTACGGCTTGGTCATCCCGAGCGCGGTCGAGGGGATCCAGTTCGCGGTCGGCGCCGAGTACCGCAAGGAGTTCCTCTTCGTCCATCCCGACCTCGGGTTCGCGATTCCTCTGGGCGCGGGCGCGGGCGGAGCGACGACGCCGGTGGACGGCAGCTACTCCGTCAAGGAAGGGTTCACCGAGGTGCGCGTCCCGCTCGTGCAGGGCGTCCGCGGCGCCAAGAACCTGGTCCTCGACCTCGGCTACCGCTACTCCGACTACAGCACCAACGGCGGGTACTCGACGTACAAGGGTCAGGCCGAGTGGTCCCCGACCGCGGACTTCAAGCTGCGCGGCGGCTACAACCGCGCGACCCGCGCGCCGAACGTGCAGGAGCTGTTCAGGCCGCAGTTCAAGAACCTGAACGGCACGTTCGACCCCTGCGCCGGGGCGAACCCGCAATACACGCAGGCGCAGTGCGCGTTCACCGGCCTTCCCGCCGCGAAGTACGGGAACCTCCCGGAGAACCCGGCCGGGCAGTACAACGACCTGGAGGGCGGCAACCCGAACCTGACGCCCGAGATCGCCGACACCACGACGTTCGGCCTCGTGCTCACGCCGGAAGGCCTCCCGGGGTTCACCGCCTCGTTCGACTACTACGACATCAAGATCAAGAACGTGATCGGCGCTCTCCTCGCGGACGACATCCTGCGGCAGTGCGTCACCACAGGCAACCCGACGCTGTGCTCCCTGATCCACCGCGACGTGACCGGGTCGCTGTGGCTGACGCCGGACGGCTACACGATCTCGACCAACGCCAACGTCGGCGAGCTGCGCAACCAGGGCGTCGACGTCACCCTGAACTACTCGTTGCCGGTCGGCAAGAGCCTGTTCGGGTTCAACCTCATCGGCAGCTACATGAATAAGCAGGAGATCAACACCGGCCTGTACCAGTACGACTGCGTCGGCTACTTCGGCAACCAGTGCGGCGTTCCGAACCCCAAGTGGCGGCACCTCGCCCGCGTCTCGTGGGAGACGGGTAGCTGGGACTTCAACCTCGCCTGGCGCATGGTCGGCGCGGTCACGGTCGACGCCGCGAGCTCCAACCCGGCGCTCGCCAACCCGAGCGAGATCGCAACCTACAAGCTCAACGGCAGCTACCACTACCCCGCGTACCACTACGTGGACATCGGGGCGGCGTACAAGCTGAAGCAGCACGTGCAGCTCACGCTCGGGGTCAACAACATCGCCGACAAGGAACCGCCGCTCGGCTCGGGCTTCAGCCCCAACGACTACGGCACCGGCTTCTACGGCACGTACGACCCGTACGGCCGCTACATCCACTCCAGCATCACGTTCTCGTTCTAGTCCGCACGGAACACGCAACACGGGAGCGGCCCCCTCGGGGGCCGCTCTTCTTGTCCGCCGTCAGCGGCGCCCGCCGCCTGCCGGCAGGGCGGCGATCTCGGCGGCGTACTGGCGCTTCAGGGCGTCGGTCGCGGCGACCTCCTTCGCGCGCGCCAGCCACCGCCGCGCGGCGGCCACGTCCCCCTTGCCGAGGTAGCAGAGGGCGAGCAGGTGTGGGAAGCGGTCCTCCTTCGGCCGCTGGCGCGCCGCGTACTTGAGGTGGCCGATCGCCTCGTCGTAGTGCTTGTCGGCGTACGCGTGGCGGGCGAGCTCGTAGCGGTAGTAGGGGTTGCGCCAGCGGTGGTGCTCCACGAGCTTGCGGTACCGGGCGGCGCGGTCGAGATCGCCGATGCGGCCGTAGAGCCGGGCCAGGTCGCTCATCGCGACAAGGTCGTCGCTGTTCACCTCCAGGGCCTGCCGGTACGCGGCCTCGGCGTGGGCGGGGTGGCCGTTGCGCAGGTAGAGGGTGCCGAGGTTGGTCCACGCCGGCGAAAAACGTCCCTCGGCCGACGCGATCGCGGTGCGGAAACACCACAACGCCGCGGCGGTGTCGCCGGTCTGCATGCGCTCGACGCCGAGGTTGTTGTAGAAGTGCGCCAGCGCGCGCGCGTCGGAGATGACGCGCATCTCGTAGGTGGTCTTGAAGTCCTCGATGTTGAAGTCGACGACCGACGATCCCAGCTGGCCCATGTCGACGTAGACGTCGACGTGGCGGTTGAGCACGAACGTCTCCTTGTCGAGCGTCCAGTCGGGAGGGATCTCCACCTCCTGGAACTCCGCGTTGAGGCCGACGTAGCGTGCCATCGCCACGAACATGTTGGAGAACGACAGGCAGTTCCCCCGCCGGGCGAAGAAGGTGTCCGCAGCGGTCCGGGTGCTCCCGTCGTACGTCACGCCGAAGGTCTTCTTCCCCATGATCGCGGAGACCAGCTGGTTCAGCTTGAGGTTGTCGGCGCTCTTCCGATCCACGTGGGCGTCGGCGAACGCCTTCATCTCCGGGCTGAGGGCGAGGACATCGGCCGGGTCGGCGGCCGGCAGCGGGGGCACGGCCGTGACGCCCAGCGGCGCCCCCGCCAGCAGCTCGTTAGGGGTGATCTGCAGGCGGTAAAGGCTCCGCGGCAGGCTCGCGCAGCCGGCGGCCCAGACCAGAAGACCGCCGGCGGCGGCTGCACGCCACGCGCTCGCCCGCGCGCGCCTCAGACGATTTCTTGCGGTCCGCGCCGCAGCCGAGTGCTCCAGCGTTCCCGTCGAGCGAGCGCTCATGCCCACCAAAACGGCCCCGCGGCGTCCCGTATTGCCGCACGCCGGGTGCCGCCCTTTTACGGGATGATACGAACGCCCGGTTCCCTGGTTCGCGCCTACCCTGGCGCCCACCGCTCCGGGCGGTGCGAACCGAACGCCTGACGCATCACTCCGGCTCGTACGAGACGACGAACGGCTCGTCCCCTCTGATGAAGCTCACGGTGACGACGGTCCTGTGGCCGGCGGTGATCAGGACGTCGGAGGCCATCTGCCGGCCCCGCCAGGTGACGACCATGCGGTGCTCCCCCGCGGGGAGGCGCGTGAGGTTGAGCACCGAGGCGGTCTTGTCGTGGGTCTTGCCGAGGATCTGCACCGAGCAGATCTCCGGCGTCGAGAAGACCCGGAGCGACCCCCTCCCCTCGCTACGGTCTCGAGCTTGCCGGCAAGGAGGTCGCCGCGCACGCTGATCTCGCCGCCGGGCGGCACGTTGACGATACCCGTGAGTCGCTCGAAACCCGCCTTGCTGAACGCGACGGTGTGCTGGCCCGGCGACAGGGCGTCGATCCGCAGCACCGGAACGTCCTTGACCTCGGGTTTGCCATCGACCTCGAACGTGCAGTTCTGCGGGGCGGACGTGACGGTAAGGCGGCCGGCGATCTGCACGGCCTCGGGCTGGGCGGGCACCGGCGCCGGGGGGGCTGCGGCCGGCAGGGGGGAGAACGCGCCGACCTTCACCTCGATCGGGAGCTTCTCGACCTCCACCTTGAAACTCTGCGGGGCGAACCCGTCCTTCTCGACGCGGATGACGTGCCCGCCGACTGCCACGCCTGGCGAGGAAGAGGCCGTCCTCCTTGGCGCTGGAGGTGCCGGCGCCCTTGCCGTCGAGGTAGACCCGGATGCCGGGCTCACAAAGAACCTGGACATCGCCGGCGGAGGAGACCACCGGCACGCTCAGCAGGAGCGAGAATAGGAGAAACCAGCGCAGAAACCTCATGTGTCCTCCCGTGCGACCGTGACCTGCCTAAGTTTACCTCCGTCCGGCGCGATCCCCGGCCAGTCTCCGGGCGGCAGCTTTGTCGGCGACGGCGTCGACCGCGACGATGCGGCAACTGACGGGGCGCCCGAAACTCATGAACTCGGGCATGGCCCGCGTTCCCGAGCAGACGGTGCGGAACTCGTTGGCGATGGTGATCCCGGTCGCGAGCGGGAGGTAGGTGTAGACGCCGTCGAGCGTCAGCAGGTAGCGGCGACCACCCACGGTGCACGGGTAGACGAAGCGCTCGGTGGGAGGCGAGAAGCTGTCCGCGGGGGCCGCGTCGAAGCACGCCTCCGGGGGGCGGCTGCGCCGCGGCCGGTGCCGGTACCGCCCGTCGCCGCGCAGGCGCCCAGCCCCCGGGACCGCCGCGCTCAGGTTCACGAGCCCCGCCACCGCTCCCCCCGGACATGCACGGCGGTCACCCTCCTTGGAGCCCGGCCGCCCAGCCGGACGCCAGCCAGGGCGCGCCCCTCACGATCGCCGTGGCGGACCGACCACGAGGCCTCTACCCCGCGGGAGCGCGGCACCGCCGTCGAGAGGCGGCGTCGCAAGCGCGGCCGCGAGTCCGGGTGCGAGCTTGTCACGCTCCTGCAGGTGCGCTAATCTCAGGAACGCGTTGGCGTCGGTGCGACCGGCGCGCGGCCGCAGCGGCGGCGACGCAAATCGAAGCGGACGAGAGAGGGGACCGCAATGCCGAACAGAAAGCACACGCTGGCGTGGCTGCTCTTCCCGATCTGGATCACCGCCGTCGCGACCTTCGCCGAGGGCGAGGGCAGGCTCCTCGGAAAGGTCCTCGGTCCGGACGGCAAGGGGCTGCCGGGGGTGATCGTGACCGTCACCGAGGCGTCGCACCCCAAGTACAAGGACGTCCAGACGAGCGACAAGCGGGGGATGTTCACCGTCGACCTTCCCCACCTCGACGTCACCTACCACTACCGCTTCGACAAGCCCGGCTTCCAGTCGATGGAGGTCAACCAGGAGTGGCTCGTCAACGGCAGCGAGTACTACGAGTGGACGATGCGCCTGGGCGAGTCCGCGCCGGTGACGGAAGGCCTCCCGGCGGCCTCGAGCTCGGGGCCGGCGATCCAGGCTTACAACGATGGCGTCAAGGCCTCACAAGCCAAGGACAACGCCACGGCGGCAGCCAAGTTCAAGGAGGCGGTGGGGTACGACCCGAAGCTGCGTCAAGCCTGGGAGTCGCTAGCCACAGCCGAGATGGCGCTCGGGCAGAACCAGGACGTCGTCACCGCGGCCGAGAAGGCGATCGCGCTCGGCTCGACCGACAAGGCGGTGATGGAGGCGCGCTGGCAGGCGTACCGCAACCTCAAGGACGACGCCAAGGCCGCCGAGGCGCTCAAGGACCTGCAGAAGGTCGGTCAGGCGACGGAAGAGGCCAAGAAGGTCCACAACGAAGGTGTGGCTCTCATGAGGGCGGGAGACAACGCGGGCGCCTTCGCCAAGTTCCAGGAAGCGCTCAAGATTGATCCGAACCTGCAGCCCTCGCTCGTCGGCCTTGCCGAGGCCGGCCTCAAGAGCGGCCACAACGCCGAGGCGGAAGCCGCGGCGGAGACCATCCTGAAGACGGACCCCACGAACGAGCAGGCGATCCGGCTGCGTTACAACGCCGCCCTGGCCATGGGGGACAAGACGAAGCTGAGCGCCGCGCTCGTGGGGCTGGCGGCGGTCGAGCCGGCCATCGCCCGCAACGGACTGCTGAAGCTGGCGTTCGACGCGTACGACGCCAACGACATGGCCCTGGCCAAGGCGAGGTTCGACACGGTTCTCCAGGTGGACCCGAACTATCCTCCGGCGCACTACTACCTCGGTGTCATCGAGGTCGGTGAGGGCGCGACCGCCGAGGCGAGAAAACATCTCGAGCGCTTCCTCCAGCTGGCCCCGAACGATCCGGAGGCCAACTCCGCTCGGGATATGCTCAAGTACTTGAGCAAGCCCTGAAGCGCGGAATTTGGCGAAACCGGGTCCGCCGCAAAGCCCAACGATCCCGCGCGCGAGGCGAAAGAGTTGTGAGGTACTGCCGCTAAATGGCTGGCTGGCCGTAGAAGTCGGCGTTGACGAGCAGCGACCGCGCGCAGATGAACGTCCGCCCGCTCGGCCGGTGCACACAGTGCACCTCGCGCTTGCGGATCCACGCGTACACGGTGGTCCGCGTGACTTGGGCCTCCTCGGCCGCCTTGCTGACGTTCACGTGTCGGGTTTCCTTTCCGCAGTAGGGACAAAAGTAGGTTGGCGTCACGCTATCCTCCTCCTCGTAGCGGTGCAATAGGATCGCAGCTTTTCTCGACGAGCCGATCAACCTCCGCCGCGGTCAGGGGCTCACGATCGGCCGGCCGCTCGTGAAAACCCGCGGCAGCGAGCACCTCAGGAGTCGCACATCACCGTTGCCTAAACTGCCGCAATGTGTCATATTCTGTAAAGAATTATAGCGCGGTTGCGTCAATTTTGCAAGTGAGACGACCGGCCTGGCGGCCCCCGGGCCTGACCCGCTTCCATGAAGTTGGTCAAGGGAGGTTGAGAGCGAAGTTCAATCGCCACCTTCGGTCGTGAGTCGCCCGTG
Source organism: uncultured Acidobacteriota bacterium (assembly GCA_963727205.1). Taxonomy (GTDB): domain Bacteria; phylum Acidobacteriota; class Thermoanaerobaculia; order Thermoanaerobaculales; family Thermoanaerobaculaceae; genus RBG-13-68-16. Next base: position 243,106 of record CAVSFQ010000049.1, read on the forward strand.
GCGGCTCGCCGGCGCAGTACACGCAGAAGTACGTCGGCGTCGCCGTCTCTTTTCTCCGTGCCTCCTCAGAGACCGCAGTGCACCCTGACCATCCGGTTGATCTCGTCGGTGCTGAGACCCCGCGGATCCGATGGGCGTTCCGTGAGCCCCGCGTAATGCAGGGCCTCGTGGATCAGAGTCGCCGCCGCATGGCGTGTGTCGAGCGTCCCGTAGGCGGCGCACAGGTAGCTCAGCGGACTCCGGACCACGGTGAAGGCCGCGACGCCGTGCCGGCACGCATCCTCAGCCCCGATCGCGGTCGCCGCGGAGTAGCGGGCGTCGGCGAGCGCCTGGACACCGTCGCCGCCCATCCGGTCGAAGAGCGCCCGGCAGCCTGAGAGCGTCCGCACTCTCTCCATGGCCACCGGGAATGCGAGCGCGAGTCGCCGGGCGACCAGGTCCGGCAGGAGACCCCGCACGCGTGGCCTCGAAGTGAAGCGGCCGCCGGCCGGACGCGACACGGACGCGGCGCGCACCGACGCGACGCCCGACTCACCGGCCATCGCAACCATAGGGATGAACGATAGAAAGCCAACCGCCACGGCGACGACCCGGAGCGTGTGGCCCTCGGTGCGCCAGCGGCGGTGACGCGATGGACTGTTGGGTCTCGCGGCCGACACAACCGCCCCGCCGGTCCGAGCGCCCCATTCCGCCCTCGCCGCCGTCCCGAGCCGCCCACTGGTTGCGCGTACCATCGCTGGCCTCGCCATCCAACGTCGCTGCGGGCGGCTTGCAAGTCTTTACAGTTCTATTCGTTCCTTCCTACAAAAGGACACCGTTTCTCCTCGCTCTTCACTTGTTTGCGCACGATTCCGGGCCGTTTGCGACGCCGAACGACCACAATTGGATGGTAATGGCTGGTCATAAATTGGTGGTTGAAAGCCACCAAATCGGGGTTAGACTGGCGTTAGGACCGGTCCAATTCCTGGACCGGGGGGCCTGCAGGCGAGAGGGGCGCGGCGGTGGACATCCGAATCGACAGGGAGTCCGCGGTTCCGATCTACCTCCAGATCAGCACCGGGGTTCGGGAGCTGATCTTGTCGGGCAAGCTCCCCGAGGGGTTCCGCCTTCCCCCCGAGCGGCGGCTCGCCGAGGCCCTCGGCGTCAACCGCAGCACGGTGCTCGCCGCGTACCGCGAGCTCAAGGCCGATGCGTTGGTGGATTCGCACGTCGGGCGCGGGACGTCGGTGTTGGCCCGCACCCGCGCCGCGGCAACGCGCGGGGACGTGCCGCCGCTGCCGTGGCGGCAGCTCGTGCGCGAGGGCGCCATCGAGATGCAGGACCCGCTCCTGCGCGACCTATTGGCGCTCGCCGAGCGCAGTGACGTGACCACGTTCTCGGTCGGCCTGCCGGCGGCCGAGCTGCTCCCCCTCGCCACGCTGCGCGCGGTGTTCGACGAGCTCGCCGCCGAGGTCGGCCCGCAGATGCTGCTCCACAGCCCGACGGAGGGGCTGACCCAGTTCCGCGAGGCCCTCTGCCACCTCATGATTGCTCGCGGGATCCGCTATTCCCCGGCCGAGGTCCTGGTCACCTCCGGCTCGCAGCAGGGGCTCGACCTGGCGGCGCGGGTGTTCCTCGCGCCGGGCGACGCCGTGGTCGTCGAAGAGCCGTCGTTCTTCGGCGCGCTCCAGGTGTTCCGGCGCGCCCAGGCGCGCCTGCTCGGCGTCCCCACCGACCGTGACGGGATGCGCACCGACGTCCTCGAGGCGCTGCTCGCCCGTCAGCGCCCGAAGCTGATCTACACGCTCCCCACCTTCCAGAACCCCTCAGGGGCGGTGATGAGCCTCGAACGCCGGCGGCGCCTGCTCGACCTGGCCTACCGCTTCCAGGTCCCGATCCTGGAGGACGACCCCTACTACGAGCTGCGCTACGAAGGCGAGGCGGTCCCTCCCCTCGCGGCGCTCGACGAGCACGGCTACGTGATCTACCTGTCGTCGTTCTCGAAGGTGCTCTTCCCCGGCCTCCGCATCGGCTGGCTCGCGGCGCCGCGGCCCGCCGCTCGCCAGCTCGCGCTGGCGAAGCAGGCGATGGACTTGCACTCATCGACCGCGGGGCAGTTTCTCATCGACCGCTTGATCCGGGGCGGCCACTACGCGCGCCATCTCCAGCGGGTCCGGCCCGAGTACGCGCGCCGGCGCGACCTCATGCACGAGGCGCTCACCTGCGAGGCGCCGGCGGGCGTGACCTGGACGAGACCACAGGGCGGACTCTACTTCTGGTGCCGCTTTCCGGATCCGATCCGCCAGTCGCAGCTGCTGGCGAGGGCCGCAGAGCAGCGCGTGTCGTACCTGCCCGGCGATGCCTGCTTCCCGGACGAGCCGGGGGCGAACCACCTCAGGCTCAACTTCACGTTCCCTCCGGCGGACGCGATCCGCCCCGGCGTGGCCCGCCTGATGGGAGCTCTAAGGGCCGCCGCCCGCCGGCCGGGCGCCGGCATGCACCAGGGGGAGGCCACGCCTCCCATCGTATGACGCACCCGATCGCCGCGGCCCGCGAGGGCGCGGCGCGGCAAGGAGGTTTCGATGGCAGTCCGATTCGCGCAGCGGATGAACGAGGTGAAAGCGTCGGAGATCAGGGAGATCCTCAAGTTGACACAGCGCCCGGAGGTGATCTCGTTCGCCGGCGGGCTGCCCGCCCCGGAGACCTTCCCGGCCGAAGAGCTGGCCGCGGTCACGGCCCGGGTGCTTGCCGAGTCGGGCGCGCACGCGCTGCAGTACTCCACCACCGAGGGGTACCCCCCGTTGCGGCGGTGGATCGCAGGCCACATGAACGACACCCTGGGCACCACGGTGAGCGCCAACGACGTGCTGATCACCAGCGGGTCGCAGCAGGGCCTGGACCTCACGGGGAAGATCTTCCTCGACGACGGCGACGTGGTGCTGTGCGAGAGCCCGACCTATCTCGGCGCGATCAACGCCCTGCGCGCATACCGGCCGCGTTTCGTCGAGGTGCCCACCGACGACGATGGGATGATCCCCGAGGCTCTCGAAGCGATCCTCGACCGCGAGCCGCGGGCCAAGGTCGTCTACGTCATCCCCGATTTCCAGAACCCCACCGGCCGGACCTGGTCGCTCCCCCGCCGTCATGCGCTGGTCGAAACCTCGCGGCGCCGGCAGATCCCCGTCGTCGAGGACTGCCCGTACGCCGAGATCCGGTTTGAGGGCGTCCCCGTCCCCGCGGTCAAATCGCTCGACAAGGACGGCCTCGTCATCTTCCTCGGCACGTTCTCGAAGATTCTCTGCCCGGGCATGCGCCTCGGGTGGGTCGCCGCCGCGCGCCCACTGCTGGAGAAGTACGTCCTCGGCAAGCAGGGCGCCGACCTGCAGACCGCGACCCTGGCGCAGATGCAGGTTGCCCGCTACCTTCAGGACTACGACCTCGGCGCCAACATCAAGCGGGCGCGGGCGATCTACGCCGTACGGCGCGCCGCGATGATTCAGGCGCTCGAGCGCGAGATGCCCGCCGGCTTGCGCTTCACGAGACCCGCCGGAGGCCTCTTCCTGTGGGCCGAGCTGCCCGAAGGCGTGGACGCCCGCGAGCTGCTGCTCGCCTGCATCGAGCGCAACGTCGCGTTCGTCCCGGGAGGGTCGTTCTTTCCCAACGGCGGCCACGAGAACACGATGCGGCTCAACTTCTCCAACATGCCCCCCGACCGCATCGAGGAGGGCGTGCGGCGCCTCGGCGCGGTGCTGCGGGAGTTCCTCGCCCGCGGCAAAGCCGGCTCGACGCGCGGCTGCGAGACGGCCGTGGCGGGTTAGAGGCTCAGACGTCTGCCCCTTCCCCTCGTTCCTGACGAGCTTGCCGGGGCCGGGGCGCCAGAGGAGTGACCATGGGCATTCGGACGTTCAAGGTCGATTCGTTCACAGCGGAGCCGTTTGCCGGAAACCCTGCCGCCGTGTGCCTGCTGACGGAGCCCCGCGAGGAGGGTTGGATGCAGGCTGTGGCGCGCGAGATGAACCTCTCGGAGACCGCGTTCGTGCGGCCCGAAGCGGGCCTCTTCCGCTTGCGCTGGTTCACCCCGGGGGTCGAGGTGGCGCTGTGCGGCCACGCGACGCTCGCCGCCGCCCACGTCCTCTGGGAGGAAGGGATCCTCGCGCCCGGAGAGACCGCGCGTTTCGCGACCGCCAGTGGCGAGTTGCGGGCGGCGCGGCGCGGCGACCTCATCGAGCTCGACTTCCCTTCCAAGCCGGAAGCGCCCGCCGAACCGCCCGAGACCCTCCTCGAGGCGATCGGCGTGAAACCGGTCTACCTCGGGAGGAACGCCTTCGACTATCTCCTCCTCCTCGAGAGCGAGGACGGCGTGCGCGCCGTCAAGCCGGACTTCGCGCTGCTGCGCGGTGTCAACGTCCGCGGCGTGATCGTCACGGCGCCCGCGAGCACGCCGGGGTACGACTTCGTGTCGCGTTTCTTCGCCCCCGCCGTCGGCGTGGACGAGGACCCGGTCACCGGTTCCGCCCACTGCTGCCTCGGTCCGTTCTGGGCCGCCCGGCTCGGGAAGACCGAGCTGTCGGCGTACCAGGCGTCGGCGCGTGGCGGCGCGCTGCAGGTCCGCGTCGCGGGCAGCCGCGTCTTCCTCGGCGGCCGCGCGGTCACGATCCTGCGCGGCGAGCTCTCCGTCTGAGTCGGCTCAGAAAAGCAACGACCCCCGGGGCTGATCCTCACCGGGGGTCGTCCCAGCTTGGGCGAGAGCTCTACGCCAGTTCCTTCAACGTCGCGGTGAGGAGGCGGTAGAACCTATCCACCGTCGAGATCTGCACCCGCTCGTCGGGGGAGTGCGGCGACTCGATCTGCGGCCCCATGGAGACCATGTCCATCCCCGGGTACTTCTCCCCGATCAAGCCGCACTCGAGGCCCGCGTGGATCGCCTTGACCGCCGGCTTCTTGCCGAAGTCGCGCTCGAACACCGTGAGCGCGCAGTTGAGCACCGGGGAGTTCGGGTTCGGCTTCCACCCGGGGTACCCGTCGAGCTGTTCGACCGCGGCGCCGCCGAGCCTGAACGCGGCCCCGACCTGCTCGGTGGTCGCCTTGAGCGACGGCATCACCGACGACCGGCTCGAGGTCACGACCTTGACGGCGTTCCCTTCCGTCGTCACGACCGCGAGGTTGTTGGACGTCTCGACCAGGCCCGGCACCGCCCGGCTCATCGCCAGCACCCCGTGCGGGCATGCCAGCAAGGCGTCGACGATGCGATCGTTGTCGAAGCGGATGAAGACCTTGCGGTTGTCCGGCCGGTCCTCGAGCGTGACGCACTCCAGCCGCTGGCCGGGATCGATCTCGCCGAACTCCTCCCGGAGGACGCGCGCGCAGTCGTTCACCGCCGCCTGCACGGCGCCCTCGCTCGAGGCGGCGATCCGCACGACCGCGTCCGCCTCGCGCGGGATCGCGTTGTGCTTGCTTCCCCCCGCGATCGACACGATCCCGAACTCGACCCCGGCGTGCCGCACCGCCGCCAGCGCCCGCAGCAGGAACTTGAGGGCGTTGCCGCGATTCTCGTGGATGTCGACGCCGGAGTGCCCGCCGCGCAGGCCCCGCACGGAGATGCGTACCGGCAGGGTCTGCGGCAGGGCGTCCTCCCGAGTCACCGTGAACGTCGCGTGCGTGTCCGCGCCGCCGGCGCACCCGATGTAGAGCGCCGCGTCCTCCTCGGTGTCGAGGTTGATCATCGTGCGGCCGGTCAGGAGCTTGGGATCGAGCTGCATCGCGCCGGTGAGACCGGTCTCCTCGTCGATGGTGAACAGCAACTCGAGGGGCCCGTGCACCGCCTTGGGGTCCTCGGCGACGGCCATCGCGGTGGCGACCCCGATGCCGTTGTCCGAGCCGAGGGTGGTGCCGGTCGCGTAGACGTAGTCGCCCACGACCCGCACCTGGATCGCGTCCTTCTCGAAGTCGAACGCCACGTCGGAGTTCTTCTCGGGGACCATGTCCAGGTGACCTTGCAGGACGATCACCGGGGCCTTCTCGTGCCCGGGCGTCGCCGGCACCTTGACCAGGACGTTGCCGACGGCGTCGCGCTCGGTCACGAGCCCGCGCGACGTCCCCCAGCCGACGACGTGCTCGGCGATCCTCTCCTCGTGCTTCGACGGGCGCGGGATCTGGCGGATGGCATCGAAGTGCGTCCAGACCAGGCGCGGCTCAAGTTTATCCAGTGGACTTGACACGTGGCACCTCTCCTTTCAAGCCGTCTCCGGCGTTCCTGCCCGGCGGCGCGGCATTCTACCCCGGGCGCGGCGCCCGACCGACGGCCTCAACGCGGCAGGAGGCCCGGCCTCACCTCATCACCTCGAGGATGCCGTTCTCCTCCATGTAGACCGAGTCGATGAAGCGGACGGTGCGGGTGGCGAGCGACATGATCACCGAGGCCACGCGCACGCCGCCGCCGAACAGGCGCACCCCTTCGAGCAGGTCGCCCTTGGTCACGCCCGAGGCCACGAACAGCGCGTCGTCCGCGGAGGCCAACTCCCTCTCGGTGTAGACGTGGTTGTGGTCCGTGATCCCGATTTCCTCGAGGCGGCGCCGGTGCCAGTCCTCGAGCACCACGAGCCGGCCCTGCATCTCGCCGTGCAGGCAGCGGATCGCGGCGGCCGTGATGACGCCCTCCGGGGCGCCGCCGATGCCCATCAGGGCGTGGATGCCGGTGCCGCGGATTGCGGTGGACGCGCCGCCGGAGAGGTCGCCGTCCGAGATCAGCTTGACCCGCGCGCCCGCGGCGCGGATCTCGGAGATCAGCTGCTCGTGGCGCGCGCGGTCGAGCACGACCACCGTCAGGTCCTCGACGTCGCGCTCGAACGCCTTGGCGATGCGCGCCAGGTTGTCTTTCACCGGGGCGTCGATGTCGATGCAGCCGCGAGCGGTGGGGCCGACCACGATCTTCTGCATGTAGATGTCGGGGGCGTACAGCAGCCCGCCCTTGCTCGCCGCCGCGAGCACCGCGATGGCGTTGTTCGACCCGGTGGCGCACAGGTTCGTCCCCTCGAGGGGGTCCACCGCGATGTCGATCTCGGGGTAGCCGAGGGCCCCGTCCTTGTCGGCGCCGACCTTCTCGCCGACGTACAGCATCGGCGCCTTGTCGCGCTCGCCTTCCCCGATCACGATCTTCCCGTTGATCGCGAGGGAGTCCATCTCGTGGCGCATCGCTTCCACCGCGATCCTGTCCGAGTGCTTGCGGTCGCCGTAGCCCATGGTGCGCGCCGCAGCGATCGCGGCCTTCTCCGTGACCCGCAAGAAATCCGGCTCGAGGTTGACGTCCATGGGGGGATCCTCCCTGGCCTTTGGCGCCTGGCGACTTGTTCTATTTTACGCCCCTACTGCCGGACCGTCAGCAGGTCGCGCACGTCCTTCACGCCCGAGGTGCCCCGGGCGATGCCTGCGGCGAGCCGCTTGCGGGCGGCGTCCGGCACCGCGCCGGAGAGGGTGACCACGCCGTCGGCGGCGTCCACGTCGACCTTGAACGCCACCTTGCCGAGCTGCTCCAGCAAGCGCGTCTTGATCCTTCCCTCGAGCAGCGCGTCCCCGACCGAGCGCTCGACGGCGCCGACGACGCGCGCCACCGGCGGCTCCGGCCCCTGCGTGCCGTCGGCCACCGTCACCCGGCTGCGGACCGAGCGCACGCCCTTGACCGAGGCGGCGGCTCGCGCCGCCAGCTCCACGCTGGAACGGTTCTTCACGGCGCCGGAGAGCTCGACGGCACCGTCGTGCGTCGCGATCGACACGCGCAGCCCGTCTTCCTTGAGGCGATCGAGCAACGCCACGCGGATCCGCGTCACCAGGAGAGCCTCGGCGACGCTGTCCGTGACCTGGTCCCACGCGTGGTCGATCGCGCCTCCGACGCGCGCGGCGGGGCCCGGCGACGGCGTCGGGGCGACGTCTCCGGCGGCGCGGGCGCCGGGCGCGGCCAGCGCGACGGCGAGCGCCGCGCATCCCGCAGCGGCGCGCGTCACTTCTGGTCCTCCGGGTGAACGGACGCCCTTGCAAGCGCATACCCGGCCTGGTTGGTGAGTTCGTCCCGCACCCCGACCGAGATCCGGTACCGCCCGGGGTTGACCAGGAGCGACGTCGAGACCGTCATCTGCTGGTGGTGCGACTTTTCATAATCCGCCGCCAGGATGCGAACCGCGTGCTCGGTGTGCTCCAGGTCCGACTGTTTGCCGTCGTCGTCGCGGGCGGCGTAGTAGACCATCACGTACCCGACGAGGTCCGCGCCGTCGGGAATGAGCGCCACCCTGTCGAACGGCACGTTGACCTCGACCGGGAGCGTCCAGCGCCCGTTGTCGGCCGGCGCCGGGGTCCCGACCGTGAGCTCGATGCCGAGCGGGTTGTCGTGAAGGTCGAACGCCAGGCCGCTCATGACGCGGTCGCCGATGCGGGTCGGAAGCGACTTCTCGATGAACGTGCGCTTGTAGACGAGCTTGTACTCCGGGTGGCCTTTGAGCTTGAGCTTGACCGCGATGCGGTGCATGCGGTCCTCACCGGACGGGATGAGCCGGTACCCGAGCGAGTAGTAGGTCTCGATGTCGTTGGCGATCTTCTCGAGGCCGGGCGTCGGATCGTTGGCGTTGAGGACGGCGATCCCGCCGGTCCGGTCCGCCATGTAGACCAGCGAGTCCTGGAAGTTGCTCGTGGCGATCGAAGCGGCGAGGGATGAGCGCGGTTGGCTGTTCTCGGCCTCGATGCCGAGGTCGGACTCGAGCCCCCTGGCATCGATGGTGTACAAGGTCACGCCCGACGCGGTGGCGGTCCGGACGAGGCTGTCGAACAGGTCGGTCGAGTCGAACTCGCGCGATTCCGAGATGGCGTTCGGCGAGTTGAAAGCGTCCTGGATCTCGTAGAACAGCTCCGCGCCCGGCGTCATCGGCAGACCGTCCGAAAGGTAGATGATGGCCTTCTTGCCCGGCAGACCGCCCATCATGCCGACCAGGTCCTGCAGCGCCCTCACGGTGAACGTCAAGTTGTTCCGTTGCTCCTTCGCGAAACCGCGCGCCTCGTCCATCGCCTCGTAATAGGCGTTGCCGCTGCCGCTGCCGCTGCCGGAGCCTTGGCCGGAATTCTGCGCGATGTAGTCCTCGACCCGCTTGCGGCTGCTGAGCAGGTCGGGGCGGCCGCCGACGTACTTGCGGACCGACTGCAGCGCCTTGGCGATATCGTCCGGGTCCGAGGTGAACGGTTGCAGGATCTTCATGCTGCGCTGGTACGACACCACCATCGCCTGGTCGGGAGGGGCCAGGTTGTCCCGGATCCAGTCCGTCATCTTCGTCAAGACCCGGTTGCGGTTGAACGGCATCAGGTTCTCGTTGTCCACGTAGAACGCGATGAAACGGGGCTCGCGCCCCTCGGCCGGGGTCGGGGCCGGGGCCAGCGTCGCCGTCGCAGCGGGGGCGACCGCAGCCGCGACTGCCGTCGGCACGGGCGTCGCCGGCGCCGCCGGTTTGACTTCCGTCTTCCGGGTGTAGGCAGCGAAGTTCGTCAGCGGCTGGAGCTTGCCGTCCTGGTAGACCTCGAAATCGTCGGCGCCCAGGCCGAGCACCGGTCCCTTCTTGTTCGACACCGACACGTCCACGTTCACGACCGTCAACTCGGACACGTCGAGGAACCGGAGCCCCCCGATCTGCCGGACGGGGGCCTTGGCTGCAGGGGGCTTATCGGCCGTCGGCTCCGCCGGCGGCACGCCCTGGGCGAACACGGCGACGGCCAGCAACAGGAATGGTACGTTCAGCAGCGACTTCGCTCTCGTGTGCAAGCGGCCCTCCAACTCTCCGAGTCTAGCAAAAGGCGCTGACGCGCCCCCCTCACCGCCCGGGGGGAAGCTCACAGGTCGAGGTCGGCGACGACGGCCGAGGTCGTGTGCGCCAGCACGTCGTCCACGCCGACCCGCACCGAGCGCTTGCCGCCCTCCACCTCGAGGACGAACCGGTAGGCGAAGTAGCCCCGCCGCCGCGCCTCCTCGAGCTTCGCGGCCGAGATCTCGATGGGTACGCGCTGGTGGGTCATGTCGGAGAGGTTGCCCCGTTCGTCGGTGGCCACCACGACGACCTGCACCTGTCCCCAAGCCACATCCCCGCGCGGCAGCATCGTCAGGTGGGCGTATGGGATGCGCACCTCGGCGTTCATCCGGTAGATGTGCATCCCCTGGGCCGAGAAGCGGAACTTGCTGGTGGGCTTGGCGAGGACGAGCTCGACGCCGAGCGGGTTCGCGGTCTCGCCCGTCAGCAGCACCGCGCGTGCCCGCTCGGCCTCGCGCTGCTCGGCGGGGCGGTCCACGTAGCTCGTGCGGTAGGCGAGCTGCAGCTCGGGGCGGCCGGTCACCTCGACGCGCAGGGTGTGCTCCTTGCCGTCGCCGGCGTGGTCGGGCTGGAACGCGAGCGAGTAGTAGCTGGCGGTGAGCCGTTCGAGCTTGGCGAGCGCAGCGCCCGCGTCGGCGGTGAAGATCGCCTCGCCGCCCGTGAGCTGGGCCGCCCGGATCAGGTTGTCCTTGCGGTCGGCCTCGCGCCAGAACCGCGCGTTGGCGACGTCGGTGAACCTCGGCGGCCGGTCATGGCTCGCGTCCACGTCGTTGACGTTGGTGCCCGACGGGTCGAGCGTGTACATCGTGTACTCGAGCTCGCTCGCGAGCTGCGCCGCGTGCTCGATCAACCCCACGTTGCGGTACTCGACGGGCGAGGCCTCGCGGAAGAAGTCGTACAGCCTGTAGAACGGGACGTTCTCCGCCCGCGGGAACCCGGGGGAGATCAGCACGACGACCTTGCGGGCGCCCGGCGCCACGGCGAAGCGGTCGAGCGCCGCGGCGAACGCGCTCTGCACGGTCCCGACGATCCGCCGCATCTCGTTCCAGTACTCCTCGTTCTGCGTGCGGCGGTACTCGTACCCCCCGTAGCCGCGCCCCCCGCCGGGTTCGTCGATCCTGAACGTGGAAAGTTTGATCTGCCGCTGCAGGCCCGTCGCAGGAAGGCTGTCCACCCCCTTGAGAGCCTCCAGGAGCTTGTCTCGGCTCGAGGTGGGCGGCGTCTGGACCCGCAGCGTGCCGTCGAAGCTCACCACGGCCATCGTCTGCGCCGGCGGCAACCCGGCCGCGATCGCGTCCTCGAGCGACCGGACCACCGCGCGCTTGTCCGGTTCGATGAGCTGGTAGAGATCGAAGAAGAGCACGACCTGCCGCGGTTCCGGCTGGCCCACGACGGCAGCGTCGGGAGACTCGACGACCTGTCCCCCGGTCACGGCGAGAAAGTTGGTGAGACTCTGCTCCTTGCCGTCCTCGAAGAGACGGAAGTCCTGCGGGCGCAGCCCCGCCACGGGGACGCCGTCGGGGTCCACGACCTTCACGTCCACGGTCACGTTGTTGACCGTCACGTCGCTGACGAAGGCCGGCGGGCCCGGCCTGACCTGAGCGACCGCCGCGACGGCCGCCAGGAACATGGCGAGGGCCGCGCAAACCTTCACGTTCATCGACTCACCCCCATGGACTCTGATGCAAGCAATCGATATGCCGGAATCGACCCACATCGCACGACGGTTCGAGAACGAGGCCCGCGTGTTTCGATGACGCGGCGTCCCTTTTCGGCGACACTCCCGCCATCCGGACACTCCGCCTGAGGTTTCTTTTGCCCCGCGCGCTGCGGCCGTGTCGCTCGGGCGGCGCATCGAGCGCCGCCCTCCGACCCGCCTGCGCGTGCGACCGAGCAGGGCGTCCCGCGGCGGGGCCCCTCGCTGTCTCCCGCCGCTCGCTGCGCTCGGGCGGGAGCATCGACACCCCACCGCGGGACGCCCGCTCGGGACCCGCACGCTCCGGCGAAATCGGCCTTCGCCCGCCGGGCGGGTTTGACCACCCGTCCCCCCACCAAGGCGAGGCCATGCTGCGCTTGACTGGCCTCACCAGGAACCTCGGCCTGCAGCAGGACCTCCGACATGGTGGCGGGGGGGTCGTCAATCCGCCGGTACCGCGGGTGGCCATTGGCTCCTGCGCCCGCGGGACCCGGACGGCCGAGCCGCGCCGGGGTGTCGCGGCCGCGGCTTCATGCGGACCGCGAGGGGCCCCGGCGCGGATCGCCCTGTCCGGTCGCGGGCACAGGAGCATGCGGGCTCGGGCGCGGGGGCGCCCGGGCCCGCATCCGGCCACCCGCGGCACCGGCAAGCAAGACAGCCTCCACGCAAGTGGAAGAAGCGCACATGCGGCCGGGCGACCGGCCGCTGGCCGCGGGACAGGAGAAGACAACCTGCCCCTGGCGTGTTGATGTTCATCGCGGGTGACGGCGGCGAGCCGCCGTACGCGACCCACGCCTCCTACACCGTGCTCTGGGGGTCCACGTCCACGACGCGGTGGACGCCGCCCGGGAGCGCGAGCGCCGTGATCGCGGACAGAGCGGCGCGCAGCGGCGCCCGTGCCGGCGCGAGCAGGAGCATCTGCACCCGCCACTTCCCGCGCAGCCGCGCCAGCGGCGCCGGGGCCGGCCCGATCACGCGCAGCGTCGCCGGCGCCGGATCCAGCGACCTCGCCGCCGCCGCCGCGGCGGCGACCGCTGCCGTCTCGCTCGCCGCCTCGAAGCGCACGAGCGCGAGGCGCGCCGCCGGCGGGTAGCGAAACGCCTCGCGGTACCGCAACTCCTCCCGAGCGAAACCGGCGAGGTCGTGGGCGAGCACCGCCCGCACGGCGTGATGGTCGGGGTGGTAGGTCTGGATCACGACCGTGCCCGCCCGCTTGCCGCGCCCGGCGCGCCCCGCGACCTGGGTGAGCATCTGGAAGGTCCGCTCGGCGCCGCGAAAATCCGGGAAACCGAGAAGGTTGTCCGCGTTGATCACGCCGGTCAGCGTCACCGCCGGGAAGTGGTGGCCCTTCGACACCATTTGGGTCCCGACCAGGACCTGGCTCGCGCCCGCGGCGAACCGCTCGAGGGTGGCGAGGAGCTGCGCGGGCGAGCGGGCCGTGTCGCGGTCGAGGATGTCGATGACCGCGGCGGGGTGCAACCCTCGCACCAGCGAGGCGATCTTCTCGGTACCCGCCCCGACGTGGTCGAGCAATTCGCCGCCGCAGCGCGGGCAGGTCGCCGGGACGGCCCGGCGGAAGCCGCAGTAGTGGCAGACGAGAGCACCCTGCCGGCGGTGGACGGTCACCGGGATCGAACAGTCGGGGCACGCCGCCATGTGCCCGCACTCGCGGCAGAGCAACACCGGCGCCCATCCGCGCCGGTTCACCAGCAGGATCGCCTGCTCGCCGCGAGCGAGCGCCTGCTCGAGCAGGGCGCGCAGCCGGCGCGACAGGAAGCGCTGGCCGTGCTCGCCCGGCTCCGGCGGCTCGTCCTTGAGGTCGACGATCTCGACCTCGGGCAGGCGGCCGCCGGCCACCCGCTCGGGCAGCTCGAGCACCTCGATCCTCCCCTGCGCCGCCAGAGCCAGGGTCTCGAGCGAGGGCGTCGCGGACGCCAGCACGACCGGGACTCCGAGGCGCTGGCCGAGCGTGAGCGCGAGGTCGCGGGCGTTGTAACGCGGCTCCTCCTCTTGCTTGTACGAGGCGTCCTGTTCCTCGTCCACGACGATCGCCCCCAGGCGCGGCAGCGGCGCCCACAGCGCCGACCGCGGGCCCGCAACCACGTCCACCTGGCCGCGGCGGGCACGCTCCCACGCGGCGGCGCGCTCGCCCTCGGCCATCGAGGAGTGCAGCACCGCCACCCGCTCGCCGAAGCCGCGCGCGAGTTGCCCCGCGAGTGCCGGGGTCAGCACGATCTCCGGCACGAGGATCAGGGTCTGCAGCCCCCGCGACGCCGCTGCGGCCGCGAAGCGCAGGTACACCTCGGTCTTTCCCGAGCCCGTGACCCCCTGCAGCAGGAAAGCCCGGAACGCCCGCGGTTCGAGTGCCGCGGTCAGCGCCGCGAGCGCGCGGGTCTGGCTGGCGGTCAGCTCGGTGGGCGGCGGCGGCGGCGCCAACTCCCAGCGCCGGGCGGGGCGTTGGCTCGCCTGGCGGAAGCGGCGCAGCACGCCCTTGCGCACCAGCTCGGCGACGACGCCCGGGGAACACCCGCACGCGCTCAGCAGCTCGCCCTCCAGCACCGGCCGGCCGAGCTCCGCCAGCCATGCCGCGGCCCGCGCCTGAGCCGGTGCGCGCCCCACCCGCCGGTCCCGCTCCCCGGCGGCCAGGTCGGCGAGGACGAGTGCGGAAGCGGAGGCGCCCGCCGGGACGCCGGCGCCGCGCTCGACGACCCTGAGCGCATGGCGGCGCGCGAGTGCGGGAAGGAGCTCGGCGAGATCGCTCGCCGGCCACCCCTCGGCGCGCAGGCGCGCCACCGAGATCCGCCCGGCCACGAGGAGACGTTCCAAGAGGCGCTTCTCGCGCTCGCCCGCGCTCGCCGCGATCTCGCTGGCACGGGGTCCGACGTGCACGACCGGAGGCGGCAGGCGCAGGAGCACGCCCGGGACCGCGGCGCGGACGACGCTCCCGACAGGGGCCGCGTAGTACTGGGCGGTGAAGCGGATCAGGTCGAGGACGTGCGGGGGGACGATCGGTTCCGGGTCGAGCACTTCCTCGATCGGGAGCACCTTCTCGGGCGGGCACCCCGGGTCGCTCGTGACCTCGACCACCACCCCGACGCGCGCCTGGCCGCGTAGGCGCACCCTGGCGCGGACGCCGGGGACCGCAACCGCCTCGAACGCCTCCGGTATCCGGTACGAGAGGGCGTCGGGAAGCGCGGTGGGAAAGGCGATCCGGGCGTACACCGGCGCCGATGATACACTCGCGCCGTGACCGGTCCGGAGGAGGCGGAGCGCTGGCGCGGCATCCTTGCACGCCTGCAACGGGGCCCGGCGCCCAAGGGCGAGGAGTTCGAGCTGTGCCGTGAGGTGATCGCCGCCGCCCCGGGCACGGCCGAGGGCCGCGAGGCCGCTCGCAGGCTGCTCGAAGGGGCCATGGCGGACGCGGCCACCAGCATCGCCGACGCCCAGGAGGTGATGCGCCTCCTGAAAGCCGCGAGCCGCGGCGCCGTGGACCTCGCCGACCTGATCGCGCGGCGATGACCGGCTGGCTCGCCGCCCTGTTGCTGCCGACGGCGCTGTGGGGCACCGGCCGGTGGCTCGCCGGACGGCACGCCGCCGAACCCCCGTTCTTCGCACACGTGGCGGTCGGTTTCCTCGCCCCCGCCGGCCTGCTCGCCTGGCGCGGCCGCCCCTTCCCCGAACAGCTCCTCGGCTGGGCGGTCGGCGTGCTCGTCTGGGCGGGGGCGTTCGTCATCCGCGACGCCGGCGTGTTCGTGGCGTTCGGGCTGCTCGGGGCGGCGTGGGGGGCCGGACTCGGGTTGCAGACGTTGCGGCCTGCGACGGCGGCCGCGGCCGGCGCGCCCGTCCCCGTCCCGCCGCAGCCGACGCCACGGGGCCGGCGCGATGGCGACGCCGGCGCGGCGAGCTTCGCGCTCGAGATGCGCTGTCCGACCTGCGGGGCGGCGCTGGCGGTGCCGGTCTATCACCGGATGGTGTGCTGCGAGTTCTGCGCCAGCGAGCACGTGGTCGTGCGCGGCGCCGACACCGTGACGGCGGTCATCCCGGACGTCCTCGCCGACGAGCAGGCGCTCAAGGAGGCGGTGGTCGGACACCTCCGCTACCGCCGCTACCTCGAACTCTACGACCAGCGGGTGCGACCGCTCGTGCGCGACGCCGCGTTCGGCCGCGACCCGAATGGCGGCGAACTCCCCGTGCTCCTGGCAACCGGCGGCACCCCGGTGGTCGACGCGGTGGAGGCCGAGGTGTCGCGCGCCGCCGACGCCTGGGCCGGCCGCCTCGCGCCCCGGGTCAAGATCCTGGCCCGGCGGCGCTTCCTCGCCCCCTACTGGCACCGTTTCGGCACCCTCTACCAGTCTGCGTTCGGCCGCGACGCCGCCGGCGCCAAGCGCATGGAGTTCGCCGTGACGACGATCGAAGGGTCCGTGCGCGCCAACACCGCGCCGCTCCCCGAGATGGGCAAGCTCTCGTACCTGCGCGCGCTGCGCCCGCTCCCCGGGGCTCCCGAAGCCGCGATCCCGGCGCTCGCGGTCCAGTGCGGACCCGACGAGATCGACCGCCGCGTGCAGAAGCTCTCGCAGCGTTCCACCGAGTTGCCGATGACCCCGATCGCGATGCACGCCACGTTCGTGCCCGAGGTCGTGGCGCTGATCTACCGGCCGTGGCACGTGGTCGAGGTCGGCCTCGACGGCGAGACGCTGGCGATGATGGTCGACGGCGGTACCGGCCGGGTCGAGGGGGCTGTCCCCGCGGGGGAGTTCGCGCTGGCGCCCCTCGCCGCTCCGCCCGGAGAACCTCCCGTGCTGACGCCGAGCCGGTGCCCCGAGTGCGGCGCCGACCTCCCGTTCGCCCCCGACGCGGTGGCGTGCCTGTGCCGCTCGTGCTTCCGCCTCGTCGAGACGCAGCCGCCGCGGTGGCGGACGGTCCCCTACCTGCACGAGGAAGCGGCGGAGGGCGCGAGGGTGATGCCGTTCTGGCGCTTCCCGTTGCGGCTCCGGACCTCGGCGGGCGCCTTGATCACCGACCTGCCGCACCTCACCGACGGCATCGACGGGACGTTCGATCAGATCGGCGATCGCCCGGAGACGGCGCAGCGTTTCTTCGTCCCGGCGTTTCGAACCCGGGTCTCCAAGGCCGGCGTCCGCCTCTACCGGCGCTTGTGGCCGGCCGTGCAGGGAAAGGCCCACGAGCTGCTGGCCGAACGTTTCTCGCCGGCGCGCCCTCCCGCTCGGGTCGTCGAGGTCACGCTCCCCGCCGCCGAGGCCCGCGCCTTCGCCCGCGTCTATCTCGCGCTCGCGTTCACGCAGCGGGACCTGGCCCGGGCGCAGGTCAAGGGCGTGCGCGAGAGGTTCCTTTCCGCCCAGCTGGAAGGCGATCCCGACCTCGTGTTCCTGACCCTGCCCGACGAGCTCGTCGGCCCGTTCGACACGCTCTTCGGGCGAGCCCGCGTGGCGGCCCTCGCGGACCTCGAGGGCGGGCTGGACGCCCCCCGGCGCTGAGCGCCGGGCCGTGCCGGCGGGCGCAAGTCTCGATTAGTCTGGATTACGTTTCGGTGACGTATTGCCATTTCAATCATCATAATGTAGTCTCCCAGTAATGAGCGATCACGCCGCCCGAGAAGAAGCGATCATCGCCACGGCGCTCGAGCTCGCGGAGAACCGCGGCGTCGCGGGGGTGACGACCGCCGCGCTGGCGCGCAACCTCGAGTTCACCGAGGCCGCGCTCTACCGCTACTTCCCCAGCAAGGGGGCGATCATCGCGGCGACGTTGCGCCATCTGGGCAACCGGCTGTTCGCGACGATGATGCTCGAGCTCATGCCCGAGGCTGTCGGCCACGGCCACGCCATCCAGCCCCAGCTCGAGCGCCACATCCAACGGTTCACGCTCAAGAACGGACTCCTGGTCGAGTTGCTGCTCGCGGCCGCCGGCGGCCGCGAGCAGGAACTCCAGGCCACCGGCTGCGACTTCCTGCAGCGCTACGGGGAGCGGATGACCGAGTATTTCCGGCAGCTGCACGCGCTCGATCAGCTCGTCGCCACGGCGCCCGCCTCCGAGCTGGCGCGGCTCTGGATCTGCCAGCTCCTCGGCGGGTTCATCACCGCCCGCCTCGCGCGCGAGCCGTGGGACCCGGTGCGGCATCCGGGGTTCCAGGCGTTCGTCGCCACCCTGCAGACGTCGCGCGCTGCCGCCGGGCGCTGACCGCGACGCCCGGGCCGCGGCCCGGCCTGCCGGTTCCTATGTGGCTGCGCGCTCCACCCAGACCTGCAGCAGGTGCAGCGACACCTCGGTCGCCTTCGCCATCCACTCGAGCGAAACCCACTCCTGAACCGAGTGGAAGTTCTGGCCGCCGGCCCAGATGTTCGGCGTCAGCAGGCCCATGAACGAGAGCCTGGCGCCGTCGGTGCCGCCGCGGATCGCCCGGCGAACGGGCTCCAGACCCATCCTCCGCACGGCTTCGAAAGCCACGTCGAGGACCTTCGGATCCTCGGCAATCTTGTACGCCATGTTGCGGTACGACTCCTTCACCTCGACCGAGACGCGGGCGCCGGCGTACTCCTCGCCCACCTCGCGGGCGATCGCTCGCAGCGAGTCCTCGCGGGCGGCAAGCTCCTCCTCGGTGAACGCGCGCACCAGGAACTTCATCTCGACCCGGGTGATGTCGCCACGGATGTCGTACGGGTGCAGGTAGGGCTGGCGCAGCTCCGTCGTCTCGGGCAGGAACTCCCGCGGCAGCCGCTCCACGATCGCGGCGGCCACGCGCAGGGCGCTGACCAGCTTGCCCTTGGCGTAGCCGGGGTGGACGTCGTGCCCCTCGACCACCACCAGCGCCGAGTCGGCGCAGAAGGTTTCGTCCTCGATCTCGGCGATGTCCGAGCCGTCGAGGGTGTAGGCGTACGTGGCGCCGAACGCCCCGACGTCGAAGTGCTCGGTGCCCCGCCCGACCTCTTCGTCGGTCGTGAAACCGACGCGGACGGGAGGGTGGACGAACTCGGGGTGCTTCGCGAGCCACGCGACGACGGTCATGATCTCCGCGATGCCGGCCTTGTCGTCGGCGCCCAGCAACGTCGTGCCGTCGGAGGTGACGAGCGTGTGCCCGACGCACCGGGCGAGGTTGGGGTTGTCGGCGAAGCGGATCACCTCGCGCGGGGCGCCGGGAAGGGCGACGTCGCCGCCCGCGTAGCGCTCGATGACCTGGGGCTTCACGCCTGCGCCCAGCGTGCCGTGGTAGGTGTCCATGTGGGCGATCAGGCCGATCGTCGGGACCTTCGCGGCGGCGGGGTGCGACGGCGGCACGTTGCCCGGCACCGTCGCGAACACGTACCCCCACTCGTCCATCGCGGCGTCGGCGCAACCCAGCGCCGCGAGTTCGTCGCGGAGGATCGCCGCGAGGGCCTTCTGCTTCGCGGTCGAAGGGCTGGCGGTCGAGTTCTCGTCCGACTGGGTGTCGACCTGCACGTAGCGCAGGAACCGCGCGAGCAGCTCCTTCCGGTCACTGGCATCGAGGGCGATCGTCGCCATTGCGGCCTCCCCGCGTGGCGCGGCCACGCCGGCGCAGTCTACCCGCTCGGATCCGGGAAGCAAAGCGGGCCGGACGGCGCTTGACCTGGTCTTTGAAAAAACGTTAGGATCATGTGAATTTGGGCACGAGGGGGGAAGGGATGATCGCCCAATACATCCCGGTCGTTCTTGCGTTTGCGTTCGCCGTGATGGTCGCGGTGGCGATGGTCGGCCTGTCGGCGCTTCTCGGACGCGGCCGCTTCGGCCGGTCGCGCACTCGGGACACCTTCGAAAGCGGCATGCCCTTGCTCGACGGCTCGCGCAAGCGGGTGTCGGTCAGGTTCTTCGTGGTGGCGATGGTGTTCATCGTGTTCGACGTCGAAGTCGCGTTTCTGTTCCCGTGGGCGGTCTCGGTCCGCGGCCTGCTCGCCGAAGGCAACACCGCGGTGCTGCTGGACGGTCTGGTCTTCCTCGTCCTGCTCGCCGTCGGCTACGCCTACCTGTGGCGGGAGGGCGCCTTCGACTGGTCGCGCCGCGGGAGCCAGTCGTGAGCACCCGGCCGATCGTGGCGGCGTCGCCGGAAGCCCTGCAGATCGTGACGTTCGACGCCACGATGGAGGCCAGCATCGCGGAGTTGCTGCCGCGCTACCCGACGCGTCGCGCCGCGATCCTCCCGCTGCTCTGGCTCTGCCAGGAGAGGTTCGGCTGGATCTCGCCGGGTGTCGTCCGCGCGGTGGCCGCGAGGCTGGGCGAGAGCCCGGCGTTCGTCGAGGGCGTGGTGAGTTTCTACACCATGTACCAGACCGCCCCGCCCGCCCGCTACGTGCTCCAGGTCTGCACCACCCTCTCCTGCGCCTGGTGCGGCGGCCGCGAGCTGGTCGCCCACCTCAAGGAGCGGCTCGGGATCTCCTTCGGCGAGAAGACGCCGGACGGCGTGTTCCAGCTCGTCGGCGTGCAGTGCCTGGGCGCCTGCGGCTCGGCGCCGGTGATCCAGATCAACGACGATTACTACGAGAACCTCGACATTGCCAAGCTCGACGCGATCCTCGACGAGCTCGCGGGGAGGAGCTGAATGGAACCGGTCCTGCTGCGCGCCCGCGGCCTCGCCGACTCGCGCTCGATCGCCACGTACCTCGCGGCGGAAGGGTACGAGGGCTGGAAGAAGGCCCTCGGCATGGGTCCCGAGGCCGTGACCAAGGAAGTCCTCGACTCCGAGCTGCGGGGCCGCGGCGGCGCCGGGTTCCCGACCGGACGTAAGTGGAGCTTCGTCCCCAAGGACCATCCCGGGCCGCGCTACCTCGTGTGCAACGCCGACGAGTCCGAGCCCGGGACGTTCAAGGACCGCGAGATCATCGAGTACGACCCCCACCAGGTGATCGAGGGCGTCGCGATCGCCTCGTTCGCGATCAAGGCGAACACCGCCTACATCTACATCCGCGGCGAGTTCGTGCGCTGGGCGAAGATTCTCGAGGACGCGATCGCCGAGGCGCGGCAGCGCGGCTTCCTCGGCAAGAACATCATGGGCAGCGGCTTCGACCTCGATGTCTGGGTGCACCGCGGCGCCGGCGCCTACATCTGCGGCGAGGAGACGGCGCTGCTCGAGTCGATCGAAGGCAAGCGCGGCTTCCCGCGCCTCAAGCCGCCGTTCCCAGCGGTGGTCGGCGTCTTCGGAAAACCGACGGTGATCAACAACGTCGAGACGCTCGCGTGCGTGCCGCACATCATCGTCCGCGGCGCCGCGTGGTTTTCTTCGATCGGCCGCCCCAAGAACACCGGCCCGAAGCTGTTCTGCGTCTCCGGCCACGTCAACCGGCCCGGGGTGTTCGAGCTGCCCCTCGGCGTGACGTTCCGCGAGATCATCGAGGAGCACGCCGGTGGGATCCGCGGCGGGCGCAAGCTCAAGGCGTTCTTCCCCGGCGGCTCGTCGGCCCCGGTCCTGACGGCCGACGAGGTGGACACCGGGGCCGACTTCGACGCCTGCGCCGCGGCCGGCACCATGCTCGGCTCGGGCGGCGTCATCGTCTTCGACGACACCGTGGACATGGTGGAGGTCGCCGACAACGTCGCCCACTTCTACGCCCACGAGTCGTGCGGGCAGTGCACGCCGTGCCGCGAGGGCGCGGACTGGTGCATGGACATCCTCGACCGCCTCGTGGCCGGTCACGGCCGCGCCGCGGACCCCGACACGCTGCTGCGCATCTGCCGGTTCTCCTCGGCAGGGATGACGATCTGCCCGCTCGGGGATGCCTTCGCCCTGCCGATCTCCAGTATCGTGAACAAGTACAGGTCCGAGTTCGAACGCCGCATCGCGTCCGCCACCCCCCTCCCGCAGAAGAAGCAGCCGGTGCTGCCGTGGGCCGGGCCCCGTCCCGGCTTCGGGATCTAGGAGGGATGGGGGTCATGCCGAAACTCACGATCGACGGGCACGAGGTCGAGGTCGCCGCGGGGACCAATCTGATCGAGGCCGCGCGCGCCGCCGGCGTCGCCATCCCCTACTTCTGCTACCACCCGTACCTGACGGTGGTCGGCCAGTGCCGCATCTGCATGGTGGAGATCGCGGGTCAGCCCCGTTTGGCCCTGGGCTGCGCCACCCCGGCCGCCGACGGGATGGTGGTCAAGGTCGAAAGCTCGGAGCGCGCCCGGGAAGCCCGCGAGGCAGTCATGGAGTTCCTCCTCGCCAACCACCCCCTCGACTGCCCGGTGTGCGACCAGGCCGGCGAGTGCCTGCTGCAGGACCACTCGATGCGGGAACAGGGCTCCGAGTTCGCCACCCACATGACCGAGACCCGGCGAACGTTTCCCGGCTACGAGCGCCGCCTGATCGGCCCGCAGGTGGTGCAGAACCAGAACCGGTGCATCCACTGCTCGCGCTGCATCCGCTTCACGCGCGAGATCTCGGGGACCGCCGCCCTGACCTACAAGTCCCGCGGCAACTCCACGTTCATCGACACGTTCGACGGCTCGCCGTTCGACGACCCGATGTCCGCGTGCGCCGCGGACGTCTGCCCGGTCGGGGCGCTCACCGTACGCGAGTTTCGCTTCCGCAAGCGCGCGTGGAAGCTGCTTTCGACGCCGTCGGTGTGCCCGGGGTGCTCGATCGGATGCAACATCTTCATCGACCACCACGAGCGCGTCGTCTACCGCTTCACGCCGCGCGAGAACCCCGCGATCAACGCCACCTGGCTGTGCGACCACGGCCGCTTCCTCGCCGAGTCGCTCAACGAGCAGGCGTACCTCGACCCGCAGCACAGGACCGGCGGCCAGACCGTCCGCGCCGGCTGGGGCGAGGCGCTGGCCGCCATCGCCGGGGAACTCAAGAACGCCTCGGGGTTGCGGGTGGTCGCCTCGGCGAACCTCTCGAACGAAGAGCTCTTCCTCGCGCGGGAGCTGTTCGGACGCCACCTCAAGGGCGAGATCGCGGTCCCGGTGGCGCCCGGCGAGCCGCGCAAGATGCGCAACGGCAAGGGCGAGTGGCTGCACGCGACCGACCCGCACGCCAACTCGGCGGGCGCGCGCCGCCTGGGTCTCGACGTCGTGGACGGCGAGGGCCTCTCGCGCTTCCTCTACGGCGGCGCCGGCCTCACGCTCATCCTCGACCCCGGGGCGCACCCGTTCCTCGCGAGCCCGGAGGCGCTCCGGCTCCTGCGCGTCGGGACCACCGTGGTGTGGGCGCGCCGCGAGCACCCGGCCGCGCACGCCGCCACCTGGCTCCTGCCGACGCCGTCGCTCGCCGGCAACGAGGGGACGTTCACCTCGTCCGCCGGCGCCGTGCAGCGCTTCGCCCAGGCGTTCGCGGCGCCCGGTGCCGTGCACCGCACCGCGACCGGCGCCATGTCGCCCTCTTGCCCGACGATCGCGTCACCCTGGGGACCACCCGGCGAGGCGCGGCCGCTCTGGCTCACGCTCACCGCGCTGGCGCGCGAGCTTGGGGTCCACACCCTCGACCTCGCCTCGCCTGCCGACGTCTTCGCCCTCATGGCCCGAAACGACAAGGCGTTCGCGGGGCTGACCTGGGAGACGCTCGGCGGCATGCAGCAGCACGAGTCGTTCCGGGAGCGCCAGCATGTGGGCTGAGATCGCCGTCAGCGCCGTGAAGGTCGCCGTCATCGCCGGCACCGTCCTGACCCTGGTCGCCGTCATGGAGTGGGTCGAGCGCCGGGGCGCCGCGTTCATCCAGGACCGCCTCGGCCCCAACCGCGTCGGCCCGCTCGGGCTCTTCCAGCCGATCGTGGACGCGGTCAAGCTCCTCTTCAAGGAGGACCTCACCCCCGCCAACGTCAACCGTGGGCTGTACCTCCTGGCGCCGATGATCTCGGTGTCCGTCGCCCTGCTGACGTTCATCGTGATCCCGTTCGGCGCCGGCAAGGACGTCACCGTCTTCGGCGTGCCGCTGGGAGGCATCGAAGTCGCCCCCGACC
The DNA here is from genome assembly GCA_963727205.1 of uncultured Acidobacteriota bacterium. Classification (GTDB taxonomy): domain Bacteria; phylum Acidobacteriota; class Thermoanaerobaculia; order Thermoanaerobaculales; family Thermoanaerobaculaceae; genus RBG-13-68-16. The sequence goes on from CAVSFQ010000049.1 coordinate 266,529, forward strand.
TCGGTGTCGGCGTGCTCTTCCTCCTGGCGATCGGCTCGCTCGGCGTGTACGGGATCGTGCTCGCGGGCTGGTCCTCCAACAACAAGTACTCGCTGCTGGGCGCGTTGCGCTCCTCCGCGCAGCTCATCTCCTACGAGCTGTCGATGACGCTCGCGGTGCTGGGCGTGCTCCTCGCCACCGGCTCCCTGCGCCTGGATGCCGTGGTCGCGCGTCAGGGAGGGCAGTTCTGGCTCGGCGCCATCCCGCAGTGGAACGTCGTCCCGCAGATCATCGGCTGCATCGTGTTCGTCGTCGCGGTGTTCGCCGAGACCAACCGGCTGCCGTTCGACCTCGCCGAGGCGGAGACCGAACTCGTCGCCGGTTACCACGTCGAGTACTCCTCGATGAAGTTCGCAGCGTTCCTCATGAGCGAGTACATGAATATGGTGACCGCCTCGGCCCTCATCGTGACCCTGTTCTTCGGCGGCTGGACGTTCCCCGGCATGGGCCGCTTCTCGGGTTGGCCGCTGCTGGCGCTCTCGCTGGTCGCGTTCGGGATCAAGCTCGCGTTCTTCCTCTGGCTCTTCGTCTGGGTGCGCTGGTCGCTGCCGCGCTTCCGCTACGACCAGCTCATGCGCCTCGGCTGGAAGGGACTGCTCCCGCTCGCGACCCTCAACCTGGTGTGGGTCGGCGTGGCGATGGCGATGGGGTGGATCCGATGACGACAGGGCACAGGGCACCGGGCGCCGGGCACCGGAACAGCGCATGCGGACCGATGATGACGTTTTGGCGCAGGCAACCGGGAGCCCGCGGGACATTCGCGGGGGGGCGATGATGGGGACGGCAGTGTTCTACCTGGTGGCCGCGGTTGGAGTGGTGTCGGCGATCGCGGCCGTTTCGCACCGGAACCCGGTCGTCAACGTCCTCTCCCTCGTGGTGACCCTGTTCTGCATCGCGGTCAGCTACGCGCTGCTCGGCGCGGAGTTCCTGGCGGCGGCGCAGATCCTCGTCTACGCCGGCGCGATCCTGGTCCTTTTCCTCTTCGTCGTGATGCTGCTCGGCGCGCCGGAGGAACCGCCGGCCGGCGAGCGGCGCCCGTTCCAGCGCGTGGCCGGTCTGGCGCTCGCCGGCATCGCCGCGGTCGGGAGCGTCGCGGTGCTGGCCGGCATCCGCGCGGACGCCCCCGCGAGCGCCGCCGAGGGCACCGCCGAAGCCCTCGGGCGACTCCTCGTCGGGCCCTACCTGTTCGCCTTCGAGTTCATCTCGGTGCTGCTGCTCGCCGCGCTGGTGGGGGCACTCATGCTCGTGAAAAGGAAGCACTGATATGACCGTACCCACGACTCACTTCGTGATCTTCGCCGCGCTGCTGTTCGCGATCGGCGCTGCGGGGGTGCTCGTGCGCCGGAGCGGCATCTCGATCCTGCTGGGGATCGAGTTGATGCTCAACGCGGCGAACCTGGCGCTGGTGGCGTTCGGGCGCCAGCACGGCCAACTCGACGCGCAGGTATTCGTGTTCTTCGTGATGGCGGTGGCCGCCGCGGAGGTCGCGGTCGGGCTGGCGCTTCTGGTCGCGATCTTCCGCAAGCAACGGTCCATCGACGTCGACCGCCTCAACGTAATGCGGTGGTAGGAGGGGCGATGCTCGACCTGCTCTGGCTCGTCCCCGCGCTCCCGCTCGCCGGCGCCCTCGTGCTGCTCGCCGGCGGGCTGCGTTTCGGCAAGCGCACGACCACGGCGATCGGCGTGGGGTCGGCCGGCCTCACGCTCGCGGCGGTGGCGGCCATCCTGGTGCAGTACGCCGGCATGCACGGCGAGACCGTTGCCCGCCACGTCTTCAACTGGATCTCGGCCGGGGACGTCACCGTCGACTTCGCCCTCCGCCTCGACCCGCTTTCCGCGATCATGCTCTCGTTCGTGACGCTCGTCGGCTTCGTGATCCACGTCTACTCGATCGGCTACATGCACCCCGAGGGGGACCGCGCCTACGCCCGCTTCTTCGCCTACCTGAACCTGTTCATGTTCGCGATGCTCACGCTGGTGCTGGGGGCCAACCTCGTGGTGATGTTCATCGGCTGGGAGGGGGTCGGGCTCTGCTCGTACCTTCTCATCGGCTTCTACTTCGACAAGGAGTACTGCGCCGCCGCCGGGATCAAGGCGTTCGTGGTCAACCGCATCGGAGACTTCGGTTTCCTGCTCGCGATCTTCTGGGCGTTCAAGGTCTTCGGCACCGTGGACTTCGCCGGGATGGCGGCGGCGCTGGCGGCCGACCCCGCCCGCTACGCGGCGGCGGTGACGCCGATCGCGCTGCTGCTGTTCGTGGGGGCGGTCGGGAAGTCCGCCCAGCTCCCGCTCTACGTCTGGCTCCCCGACGCGATGGCCGGCCCGACCCCGGTCTCCGCGCTGATCCACGCGGCGACGATGGTCACCGCGGGCGTCTACATGGTCGTACGCTGCAACTTCATCTACCGGCTCTCCCCCACCGCGATGCTCGTGGTCGCCGCCGTGGGCGGCGTCACGGCCCTTTTCGCCGCCACGATCGGCCTCGCCCAGAACGACATCAAGAAGGTGCTCGCGTACTCGACCGTCTCCCAGCTCGGGTACATGTTCCTCGCGGCCGGCGCCGGCGCGTTCGCCGGCGGCATCTTCCACGTCTTCACGCACGCGTTCTTCAAGGCCTGCCTCTTCCTCGGCGCCGGCTCGGTGATCCACGCCTGTTCCGGCGAGCAGGACATGCGCAAGATGGGCGGGCTCGCGAGAAAGATCCCGGTCACCTACTGGACGTTCATGGTGGCGACGCTGGCGCTGTGCGGCATCCCGCCCTTCGCGGGCTTCTTCTCCAAGGACGAGATCCTGGGACGCGTGTTCGCGGCCGGTGCCGGCAACTTGAACGGCTTCGGCGCCAGCTACCTCGTGCTCTGGGTGCTCGGCCTCGCCGCGGCTTTCCTGACGGCGTTCTACATGTTCCGCGCCGTGTACATGACCTTTCACGGCGAGTTCCGCGGCACGCCGGAGCAATGGCACCACGTGCACGAGAGCCCGGGCTCGATGACCTGGCCGCTGAAGATCCTCGCGGCGGGGAGCGCCGTCGTCGGCCTGCTCGGGGTCGGCAGGGCGATCACCTTCGGCACGGACCTCAACTGGTTCGAGAGCTTCCTCCACCGCGTCGCGCCCACGGTCGAGGTCGAGCACGCCCCGTCGCTCGGGACCGAGTGGGTGCTGATCCTCCTCTCGGTCGCGGTCGCGGTCGCCGGCATCCTGCTGGCGCGGCGCTTCTACTTCGGCGCCGAGGCGTTCGTCGCGCCGAGACGGATCGCCGAACGCGCCCCGGGCCTGTACGCCGCCGTCGCAAACAAGTATTACGTCGACGAGGCGTACGACCGTGCCGTCGTGCGGCCGCTCGGGAAGCTCGCCCACTTCTCCTGGAAGGGGATCGACACGATCGCGATCGACGGCACGCTCAACGCTTCGGCGTTCTTCACCGAGATCGCCGGCGACCTGCTGCGCTTCCTGCAGACCGGCAACGTGCGCAACTACGCCCTGTTCGTGCTCGGCGGCGCGCTCGCCGCGGCCGCGTGGCTGCTGCTCTAGGGGGGTGATGATGCCGACCGATTTCCTGCTCTCCGCCATCGTCCTCACCCCCGGCGTCGTCGGACTCCTCCTCCTCGCCACTCCGCGCGAGGCGGCACGGCTGCAGCGTTGGGTGAGCCTGCTCGCCTCCCTGCTGACACTCGTCCTCGCGGCCGTGGCCTGGTCGCGCTTCGACCCGGCGAACGCCTCGTTCCAGCTCGTCGAGGCGAGGACCTGGCTCCCGAGCGTGGGCATCGCCTACCGCCTCGGAATGGACGGCATCTCCCTGGTCCTCGTGCTGCTCACGGCGCTGCTGCAGCCGATCGTGTTCATCTCCTCGTGGCGCTCGATCCACGACAAGGTCAAAGGGTACGTCGTCGCGATGCTGCTCCTCGAGACCGGGGTGCTGGGGGCGTTCCTCGCCACCGACCTCTTCCTGTTCTACGTGTTCTGGGAGCTGATGCTGGTGCCGATGTACTTCATCATCGGCGTCTGGGGCGGCGAACGGCGCATCTACGCGGCGGTCAAGTTCGTGCTGTTCACGCTCGCCGGCTCGCTTCTGATGCTCGTCGCGATCATCTATTTGAGCTTCGTCTTCCACGCGCAGACCGGGACGTGGTCGTTCGCCTACGAGGACATGCTGCGGGCCGCGGTCCCCATGGGCCAGGGGTTCTGGCACTCGCCGCAGATGCTCCTGTTCGCCGCGTTCGCCCTCGCGTTCGCGATCAAGGTCCCGATCTTCCCGCTGCACACCTGGCTCCCCGACGCGCACACCGAGGCGCCGACCGGAGGCTCGATCATCCTGGCCGGCGTCCTGCTCAAGCTGGGGACCTACGGCCTGCTGCGCTTCAACCGGCCGTTGTTCCCCGAAGCGTGGCACCGCGCGACGCCGCTGTTCCTCACCCTCGCCGTGATCGGGATCGTCTACGGCGCCCTCGTGGCGTGGGCGCAGAAGGACATGAAGAAGCTGGTGGCGTACTCCTCGGTGACGCACATGGGTTTCATCGTGCTCGGGCTGTTCGCCGGCACGCTGACCTCGACCCAGGGCGCGCTGCTGCAGATGGTGAACCACGGCCTCTCCACCGGCGCCCTCTTCCTCCTCGTGGGCGTGATCTACGACCGCCGCCACACCCGACTGATCGAGGACTTCGGCGGCCTCGCCGCGGTGATGCCGCTGTACACGGGAGCGTTCCTGATCGCCACGCTCAGCTCGATCGGGCTGCCGGGCCTCAACGGCTTCGTCGGCGAGTTCCTGATCCTGACCGGGGCCTTCCCGCGCCATCCGGTTTTCGTCGCGGTGGCCGCGACCGGGGTCGTGCTGGGCGCCGTCTACATGCTCTCGCTCGTCCGGCGCGTGTTCTGGAACCCGCTCGCCATCGAGGCGAACCGCACCCTCCCGGACCTCAACTGGCGGGAGGTGCTGGCGTTCGCGCCGCTGGCGTTCTTCATGGTGTGGATCGGGGTCCACCCGGGGACGTTCCTGTCGCTGTCCGAGGCGGCCGTGCGCCGGCTCATCGGAGGTTGAGCGTGAACCCGAGCGATCTCGCCGCGATTGCCCCCGAGCTCCTGCTGGTCGTCATGGGCGCGGTACTCGTGCTCGCCGACGCCTTCGTGCCGGCGCTGCGACCCCGTTTCGGCGCGGTCGCGGGCGCGTCGGCCGTCGCCGCTGCGGTCCTGCGTTGGACGGGGCCGCTCCCCGGCGCCGTCTGGTCGGGCGCGCTGGTGGTGGACCCTCTGGCGCGGTTCGTGGACTCCTACATCCTGATTGCGGTCGTGCTCGTGGCCGTCATCGCCGGCCCGTACCTCGCCCGCACGGCGGCCAGCTACGGCGAGTTTTACGGTCTGCTTCTGTGGTCGGCGGTCGGCGCCATGACACTCGCGAAGGCCGACAGCCTCCTCGTCGTCTTCATCGCCCTCGAGCTGCTCTCGATCTCCCTGTACGTCCTCAACGCCTTCCACCGCGACAGCGGCGTCTCCCTCGAGGCCGGGTGGAAGTACCTGGTGGTCGGCGCGTTCGCGTCGGCGCTGCTGCTCTTCGGCATCGCGCTGCTGTACGGCGCGACGGGCACGTTCTCGTTGGCGGCGACGGCCCGCGTCGTGGCCGAGCGCCCGCTCGCCGGCAACCCCCTGGTCCTCGCCGGCCTCGCCCTCGCGCTCGCCGGCTTCGGCTTCAAGCTCGCGCTGGTGCCGTTCCACGCCTGGGCGCCCGACGTCTACCAGGGCTCGCCGACGCCCGTGACCGCGTTCCTCTCCGTCGTCCCCAAAGGCGCGATGCTGGTCACGCTCGCACGCGTGGTGGCGGCGCTCGCCCCGCAGGCGCTGACGCCCAAATGGCTGCCGCTGCTGGCGACCGTCGCCATCGCGTCGCAGGTGCTCGGCAACCTGGTGGCGATCGCCCAGCGCGACGTCAAGCGGATGCTCGCCTACTCGGGGATCGCACACATGGGGTACGCCCTGGTTGGGATCGTCGCGTTCGGCTTCGACGGTCTCGTCGGCGTCCTCGTGTACCTCGCCGCGTACACGGTGATGAACATCGCCGCCTTCGCCGTCGTCTCGGCGTTCTCCGAGAGCGAAGACGAGCCGCACCTGATCACGGACCTCGCCGGCCAGGGGTGGCGGCGCCCGTTCCTGTCCTTCACCCTCGCCCTCGCCATGTTCTCCCTCGCCGGCATTCCGCCAACGGTAGGGTTCGTCGCCAAGTTCCTCGTCTTCCGCGCGGCCGTCAACCAAGGCCTCGCCTGGCTCGCCGTCGTCGGCGTCCTCGCGAGCTTCGTCTCGGTCTTCTTCTACGTCCGGGTGGTGTACTATCTTTACATGAAGCCCCTGCCGCAGCGAGCTCCCGCGTACCTCGAGCCGTGGCCGGTGAGGGTTGCAGCGGGTGCGTGCGCGCTGGCCATCGTTGGGCTGGGCATCTTTCCGTCCTGGTTGTTGAACGCCGCCGAGACCGCGGCCAAGTCCCTACTGAGGTGACGGCATGGCTTTCAAGCGCTACATCCCGGTCGAAAGCATCTCGGAGCTGACGATCAACCGCCTTTCGGTCTACCTGCGCTGCCTGCAGCAGCTGGAGCACGAGGGCGGCACCACGATCTCCTCTCAGGAGCTGGCCGACCGCTTCCACCTCAACTCGGCGCAGATCCGCAAGGACCTGGCGTATTTCGGCGAGTTCGGGATCCGGGGCGTCGGATACAACGTCACCCAGCTGCGCGAGCACCTCGTCAACATTCTGGGGCTGCACGAGGAGCGGCGGGTCCTGATGGTCGGCGCCGGCAACCTCGGCACCGCTCTCTCGCACTACTCGGGGTTCAACACCGGCGGCTTCCGCATCGTCGCCATCCTGGACTCGGACCCCCACAAGCTCGGCAAGCGGGTGCCAGGGGGATTGGTCGTCGAGAACGTCAATGATTTGGCGAGGATTGTGAAAGATAGGAAGGTGCACTTGGGGGTGATCACGGTACCCGCAAGTTCGGCGCAGCGAGTGTACGACGACCTCGTGAACGCTGGCGTGCAGGCCGTCCTCAACTTCGCTCCCGCCCAGCTCAAGGGACACCCGGAGGTCAAGCTCAAGAACGTCGACCTCAAGATCAACCTCGAGCTGCTGTCGTTCTTCCTCACCCACGCCGCACGGATGGCGTCGGTCTAGCTGAAACGGATGGACTTGACGATCGCCTCGAAATCGGGCCGGAACTTGTCGAGGCTGGTTCGCTTGCAGGTCGCCGTGACGAAGATCAGCTTGCCGTCCGGGCGCGCGAGCTGGTACTGCATGGTGACGGTTCCGGCGACGATCCCCTCGTACTCGACATAGAACGTCTTCGCTGCCCCGACCGTGCGGCTCTCGCACGTCGCCACCGCGAGGGTTCGCTTCGCGACCTTCGCGAGTGCCTGGGCGTACGCCGTGCACTTCGCCTTCACTGCATCCGGGGTCGCCGGGATCGTCCCCGCGCCCGACCTCACGTTGATGTTGTCGCTGAACGTCGCGTCACCGGTCGTGCGGTCGAAGAACATCTCGAATTCGCCGTTCTCGACCTTCGTCTTGAGGTCCTGGAGCATCTTCGGGTCGATCGTCCCAACGTTGGCGCCCGGAGCGCCGGTGAGCGCCGGGTTCTCCTCGATCGCGAGCTTGGTCAGCGCCAGCCAGTTGTCCGGGATGTCCACCGTGAACCCGAACGAACTCTGGTAATCCTTGGCCGACGCCGAGACCGCCAGGAGCGCAAGCAAACCCGCCATTGCAACGAATCTCCTCATGTCGCCTCCCTGAATCCGGCCCATCCGGGGTGGTAACGCCCGCCCCCGGCCGCCCCACCGGACCCAACTCCGTCAGCGGAAGCCGATATCATAGTCGAAGAAATTCCCGCGTCTACCCCCGCCTTCCGCGCCGGTCTCCGGACGGCCCGGGCTGAAACCGCCGGCGCCGGCGCACGGCGACGGGGTTCAGTGCGCCGGAGTGCGGGTGGCCGGGGCGGCGCCAGTCCCGCCGGCCGTCCTCTGCAGGAGTTCCTGCAATCGGTGCTGGATCTTGTCCTGCCGGCCCTGCAACGTCGCGATCTCGGCCCGCGCCGATTCCAGCACCCGCATCTCCTGGGCCTGCGGCGCGGGGACCTGGCGGTCGAGCTCGAGCTTGTCGAGCTGCGCCGAAAGCGCCTTGAGTTGCGCCTCGAGGAACTGGCGCGTGGCAACATCGCCCGCCGCCTTGAGCTGCGCCTCGAGGTCGTCCTTCGACCGCGTCAACTCCGCCTGGAGCAGCCGCTGGTCCTCCTGCTGGCGCTGGCTCGTGAGCAGCCGTCCGATCTGGTCGCGGACCCATGTGAACCGCCGCCAATCGACGCCGAGGGCTCGCGCGGCGTCCCGCTCCGCGACCGACAACTCCTGCACGTGCGCGAGCACGTCGCCGCCCTTGCTCTCGACATCCGCGAGGCCGGTCTCCAGGCGCTGGAGCGCCCTGGCGCGTACTGCCATGAACGCCTGCACGTCGGCGGCCGTGAGCGGGCTCTCCCCGTTCGTCCGGGCCGCCGTCGGTGCCGGGCCGCCGGCCACGGCCGGCGGGCCACCCCGCCCGCACGCCGCGAGGGCCGCAACCCCTGCCGCGATGACGGCGCAGGCGCGAACTACATTTCGCATGATGCAAGGGTAGCATCTCGAAAACTGCGGCCGGCACGCGCGCGCCAACCTGAGCGGCGAAGCGGTATAGAATTGCGACAACCCATGACGACCCCCAAGCGCATCGGAAAGTACGAGATCGCCGAGCAGATCGGCGTCGGCGGCTTCGGCGTCGTCTACAAGGCGTGGGACCCGTTCATCCAGCGCTGGGTGGCGGTCAAGAGCTGCAACGCCACCGACAGCGAGGTGACGCAGCGCTTCTTCCGGGAAGCCCAGCTCGCGGGCGCGCTCCAGCACCCGAACATCACGTTGATCTTCGACTTCGGGATGGAGGGGCCGACGCCGTACTTCGTGCAGGAGTTCCTCTCCGGCACCGACCTCGACGAGGTGCTCGAGACCCGCACGCTCACCCTCGAGGGGGTGCTGGCGATCCTGCTCCAGGTCTGCGCCGGCCTCGACTTCGCCCACTCTCGCGGCATCGTGCACCGCGACATCAAGCCCGCCAACGTGCGCGTCCTCGAGGACGGCACCGTTAAGATCATGGATTTCGGCATCGCGAAGTCGCTCGAAACCGAGTCGAGGCTGACACAGACTGGGGTCGCACTCGGCACGGCGGGGTACCTCGCGCCGGAGCAGCTCTCCGGCAAGCCGCTCGACCCCCGCACCGACCTGTTCTCGCTCGGCGTGATGGCGTACGAGATGGTCACCGGCGTGCGCCCGTTCACCGGGCCCAACCTCTCCAACGTCATCTACCAGATCCTCAACCAGAAACCGGTGGCGCCGCGCCAGCTCAACTCGGCGTGCCCGGAGCGGCTCGAGCGCGCGATCCTGAAGGCGCTCGCCAAGGACCCCGCCGACCGCTACCCGGACGTCCGCGAATTCGCCGCCGACCTCAAGGACGTCCTGGCGGCACTGCCGCGCCGCGGCACGCCGCGACGCCGCGAGACGACCACCGCGATGGTCCGCGAGGAACTCGCGCGGATCGCCCATTTGCCCCCGGACCAGCTCACCGCCGCGACGCAGCTCGCCGTCCAACCCCTGGACCAGATCGCCGCCGACTCCCGCGACCCCGGCCCGTCGAGGCCGCCGCACCGCGCCGCGATCGCCGTCGCCGTTTGCCTCGCGGTGGCCGGCGCCGGAGCGTGGTGGTTTCTCGCCGGCCCCGGCTCAGCCTCGCGTCCGCCCAACACGCTCGCCCGCGGCGCCGGGCCCGCCGCCCTGCCTCCGGCTGCGCCGCCGCTGCCGACGACGGCTCCTTCTCCCGTCCCGACGCCGGCCGATGTCGACGTCGATCTTTTCGTCGACCCCCCCGCGGAAGTCGCGATCGACGGCAGGGCTCTCGGCAAGGTGCAGTCGGCAAAGGTCCGCCTGGCGATCGGCCGGCACACCGTCGCCCAGAGGATCCCCGGCTACCGCGAGGAGACCCGCGACGTCGAGGTGACGGCTGCGGGCCAGCAGATCGCCCTGCGCCTGCCGCCATTCGGGATCCTCTCGGTGGTCAACGACTTCAACGTCCCGGTGCAGGGCGCCAAGGTCCTTCTCGACGGGCGCCAGCTCGGTCCTCTGCCGGTGCGCGACCGCAAGGTCGAGGCGGGCGCGCACGAGCTCAAGGTCGTGTGGCCGGACGGGTCGGAGTACCGCGAGGCGGTCCGGATCGCGGCTGCCAGCGCCGTGACTCGCGTCGTCCGCCCGCAGTGACCCGGCGGCGGCCCCGCCGCAGCGGAGTGGTATTAGACTCTGTCCATGCGCCTCCGGACCGTCGCCGCCGCGCTCCTGGTGCTCGCCGCCGGGTCAGCGTGGGCCCAAAGCCCCCTCGCCGAGGCGGACAAGGCCTTCAGCAACGCCGAGTTCCAGAGGGCCACCAAGCTGTACGCCGCCGCGGCCGACAACGAGACTGACGCGGCCAAGCGGGCCGAGATCCGGGTGCGTCTCGCGGTCACCTTCTTCAACATGAGAAGCCGCACGAAGGCCGAGGACGCGGTCGCCCAGGCGCTCAAGGACAACCCGCAGCTCGAGCTGGTCCCGGACTTCTACACCGCCGACTTCCTCAAGCTGGTCGCGCGCGTCAAGGCCAAACTCGCCGCCGCCGCGCCTCCGGCGCCGTCGCCGACGGCGACGCCCCCGCCGGACTCGCTGCCGCAGATCCGCCAGCGCCTCGCGCAGGCGACGGACAACGCGGCCGTCGAGGCGCTCCTGCCGAGCATCGACGCGCTCGAGGCCGCCGCGCCGGCCAACCAGCTCACCGACGTGCTCGACGTCAAGGCCAACGCCCTGGAGCGGCTCGGGCGCACGGGCGAGGCGCTCGAGCTCCACGGCCGCGTGGGGGCGCTGCGGGCGGCGGCGCAAGCCGCCCCGGGGACGTCGCCCGTGCCGCTGGAGACGCTGCTCGAGGCGCGCCGCCTGCTGGCCGCGGGGCGGCCGATGGACGTCGTCTCCCTGCTCCGCGGCGTGCTCGCGGCGCAACCGTCGTGCGTCCCCGCGTTCGAGGTGCTGGCCGAGGCCTACCTCGACGCCGGGCGCCTGGACGAGGCGTACAACACTCTGCGCACGGCGCTACTCGGCAACGAGAAGCCGGAGTTGCTGCTGGCGCTCGGCGAGGTCGAGCTGCGCCGCGGCCGCTTCAACGGCGCCCGCGACGCCTTCCGCCGCGCCGTGGAGGTGGACCCGGGCAACGACCGCGCGTGGGCCGCGCTCGGCCTGCTGGCGGCGCGGATGGGCGATGTGACGTCGGCCCGCGAGGCGCTCGACAAGGCGCTGGCGGCCAACCCGATGCTCTTCGAGGCCAGGGTGGTGCGCGCCGAGATCGCGCTCGCCGACGGCCAGCAGGCTGCGGCGCTCGCTCACCTGCAACGCGCCCTGCAGGTCAAACCCGACGATCCCTGGGCGTTGGGGTGGCTCGGCGCCGCGTACCTCGCGGGCGGCGACCCGGGCGCCGCGGTCCCACCCCTTGCCCTCGCCGTCCGCAGCGGGCTGGCCCAGTTCACGCTGGCGCTCGCGGACGCCCTCAGGCGATCCGGCAAGGTCGACGAGGCGCTCGCGACCCTCGCCGCCACCAAGGGGGACGACGTCCGCTCGGGCCTCGAACGCGCCCGGTGCCTGCTCGACGCCGGGCGTCCCGCGGAGGCGCAGGCGGCGCTCGCCCAGCTCGCCGCCGCCAACCCGGCCAACGTCGAGGCCCGCTATCTCCTGGGCTGGTCGCTGCACGCGCAGCGCCAGTGGCCGGCTGCGGCGCAGGAGCTCGCGAAGGCCGCGGCGCTGCCGGATACGCCGGCCGTCGTCAAGGAAGGAGCGCAGCTCGCGGATGCGACCCTCCGGGCGCAGGAACTGCTCGACGCCGCCGTCGCCGTCCCTGCGCCTCCCGCCCGTCGCTGAGACGCTTTGGCCCGCGGGTTGCGGCCGGGTCGCCCTGCCTCTTCTTCCACTGCGTGGAGGCTGTTTTGCTTGCCGGTCCCGCGGGTGGCCGGATGCGGGCCCGGGCGCCCCCGCGCCCGAGCCCGCATGCTCCTGCGCCCGCGACCGGACAGGGCGATCCGCGCCGGGGCCCCTCGCTGTTCTCCTCCCTCGCATGAGACGCTCGGTCGGAGCCATCGACACCCCGGCGCGGCTCGCCCGTCCGGGACCCGCGGGCGCAGGAGCCAATGGCCACCCGCGGCACCGGCGGATTGACGACCCCCCCGCCCACCAGTCGGAGGTTCTGCTGGAGGTCGAGGCTCCTCGCCAGGCCGAAGGTAATCAGCAGCGCCTCCACCAGGCGCGGGGGAGGGTGGCCAAAACCGCCCAGCGGGCGGAGGCCGATTTCGCCGGAGCGTGCGGGTCCCGAGCGGGCGTCCCGCGGTGGGGTGTCGATGCTCCCGCCCGAGCGCAGCGAGCGGCGGGAGACAGCGAGGGGCCCCGCCGCGGGACGCCCTGCTCGGTCGCACGCGCAGGCGGGTCGGAGGGTGGCGCTCGATGCGCCGCCCGAGCGACCACGGCCGCAGCCCGCGGGCCAACCCAGACAGCCTCACGCAGTGAAGAGAAACGAACGGTGCAGCGGGGAGGCGCTGCGGGCGAGTCAGGGAGCGGCGGCCAGCGCCCGCACGGCAGCCAGCAACGCCGCGGCCGCCAGGCGCGGCTCGTGGCCGCCGTCGACCCAGGCGTTGCGCGCCGCCGACCTCGCCTCCGCCCTCGCCGCCGGATCGCCGGCGAGCGCCGCCGCCACCCGGACGAGGTCGCCGACGCCCGCCCGCCCGGGCGCGATCCGGGGCGCGGCCGCGGCGGGGAACTCGAGGAACTGGCGGTACCCCGCCACCGCCACCGGGGTCCCGGCCGCCAGGAAACGCAACGCCGCCGCCGAGGTCTCGCCGGCCGTCGGATACCTGGGAACAAGGCCGAGGTCGGCCGCGGCGACGATGCCGCCCAGGTCCTCCTCGCTCGCGTACCCCCAGGAGCGCACGTGCTCCGACATCCCCGCCGCGGCCACCGCGGCCGCCAACGCGGCCGCCTCGACCCCCTCGCCGACCACGATCAGGCGAACGGGAACCGCCAACTGGGTCAGCGCCGCCACGCTGCGCAGGATGACGTCGAGCCCCTTGGCCGGCGTCAGGAACCCGAGGTGGACGAGCAGCAGCTCGTCCTCGCCGGCGCCCAGCCGCGCGCGCCACGCCGCACGGTCCGCGGCGGGGAGCGCCGCCACCGCGAGCGGTACCCGGCGCACCGGCAGCCCGGGGCAATCGCGCGTCACGTCCGCCTCCGCCTGGCGGTTGTGCACGATCACGCCGGACGCGAACCCCAGCAAGGGGCTGCGGGCCGGGAAGAGGAACGGGTCCAGGCGCCCCGAATAGCCCCACCGGCGGGCGGCCGCGAGCGCCGCGCCGCCCGGCCCGTGTGCTTGCGCCATCTCCTCGCCGAAGCGCTCCCACGCCCCGTCGGCCGCGGCCTCCTCGACGAGGAGGTGGTGGAGCACGGTGTCGTGGAGCACCACCACGCCGCCCGCGGCACGCAGGCGCTTGGCGATCCAGAGGTGGTACGGGTTGTTCCCCAGGTGGAGCAGACTCAGCGCCCCGGGGGGTGAGCCGGCGTCGTGGGGCAGCCGTTCGACGCCGCCGAGCCAGGCCGCCGCGCCGGGCGGCTCCCACCCTGGCGGCTCGACGACCGTCACACGGGCCGCGCGCGCCAGGTGCGGCAGCAACTCCACGGCGTAATCCGCCACCCCGGAACGGGTCGGCGGCAGCGGCGAGGCCCACAACAACTGTGGTCCGTGGTCCGTGGTCCGTGGCCCGTAGTCCGGGGGCCGGGGGCTGGGGCCCGTGGCCCGGCGGTCGCGACGGGCGGAGGAGGAACCCATCAGGGTCACCCCTCGGTCGCCGCCTGCGCCTTCTGCTTGAGGTACGCCTCGATGAAGGGGTCGATGTCCCCGTTCAACACCCGGTCGGCGTCCCCCACCTCGTGGCCGGTGCGCAGGTCCTTGACCATCCGGTACGGCTGCAACACGTACGAGCGGATCTGGTTCCCCCAGGAGATGTCCTTCTTCACGCCCTTGATCTTCTCCAGCTCCTCTTCCTTCTTGCGGCGCTCGAGCTCGAACAGGCGAGCGCGCAGCACCTTCATCGCCTGCGCGAGGTTCTTGATCTGGGAGCGCTCGTTCTGGCAACTGACCACGATCCCGGTCGGCAAGTGGGTGAGGCGAACGGCGGAGTAGGTGGTGTTGACCCCCTGCCCCCCCGGCCCGGACGAGCAGAACCGGTCGATCCGGATCTCCTTGTCGTCGATCGTGACCTCGACCTCGTCGTCGACCTCGGGGTAGGCCTGCACCGACGCGAACGACGTGTGCCGCCGTCCCTGCGCGTCGAACGGCGAGATGCGGACGAGCCGGTGGATCCCGCTTTCGGACTTGATGTAGCCGTACGCGTACTCGCCTTTGACGAGGACGGTGGCGGACTTGATCCCGGCCTCTTCGGCGTCCTGGGTGTCGAGCACCTCGGCTTCGAATCCGCGCCGCTCGCACCACTTGAGGTACATGCGCAGGAGCATCTGCGCCCAGTCCGCCGATTCGGTGCCGCCGGCGCCGGGGTGCACCTCGACGTAGGCGTTGTTGGCGTCGTACTCGCCCGTCATCTTGGTCTCGAGCTCGATGCGCTCCAACTTGGGTTCGACCCGGGCCAGGATGGAGAGCAGCTCGGCCTCGCCGGACGGGTCCTCCTTGGCGAGCTCGAGCACGACCTCGATCTCCTCGACCGCCTCCGCCAGGAAGCGGTCGTTGGCCAGCTTGGCCTCGAGGCCCCGCTGCAGGCGCATCACGCCCCTGGCGCGCTCCTGGTTGTTCCAGAAGTCGGAGCGCTGCGTGTCCTCGGAGATCGTATTCAGCTCGGCTTGCAGGCGGCCCGCGTCAAAGGTACCCCCGCACGCTCACCAGCGTGTCGCGGACATGCTGCGCGCGGCTCATGACGTCTTCGAGCAAGCTGCCTCCTCGCGGGACCGGCGCGATCCGGCGGATCAGCGAACCGGCCGCCGACGCCAAGCCCCGAGAATCATAACACCCGCGGCTGCAAGCACAACGCCGGCGCGGATCGCGCCGCTGTGCGCCTCCGCCGGGGTGACCTCGGCGCCGGGCCGGACCTCGGCCGTGATCAACCCCTCGCGGTTGACGCCCAGGCGGGTGAGCACGCGCCCGTACGGGTCGATCACCGCGGAAATCCCGGTGTTCGCCGCCCGCACCAGGTAGCGCCTCGCTTCGGCCGCTTGCAGGATGGCGAGGGCGAGGTGCTGCCGCGGCGCCGCCGAGTCCCCGTACCACCCGTCGTTGGTGATCGTCGCGAGCACCGCGGCTCCGCGCACCACTTCGCTCGCGTACAGCGACGGGTACGCCACCTCGTAGCACACCGCCACGCCGACCGGCCCGACCGGGCCCGGCAGCGGCTGCACGTGCGTTCCCGGCGTGAACGAGCCCACTCCGCGGACGAGCGGGCGCAACGCCGCGATGCGCCCGACGAGCGGCACGTACTCCCCGAACGGCACCAGGTGGACCTTGTCGTAGCGCCACGGCAGGAGCCCCGCCGGGGACGCCTCGTACACGGAGTTGTAGTACTCGTCCTCGTGGGGGCCGAGCCCGATCGAACCGAACAACAGCCAGACGCCGCGCTCGCGGGTGAACGCCTCGACCTCGCGGCGGAACCCGCCGTCGCTCTCGAGGACCCGCGGCAGCGCACTCTCCGGCCATACGATCCAGCGCGCTCCCGCGTCCGCCCCCTGGCGCGAGAGCCGCCACACCCGGTCCTCGATCGACTCCTCGTTCGCCGGGTTCCACCGGCTCTCGAGCGGCACGTTGGGTTGCAGCGCCGCCACCTTCACGCCCGGCCCGTCCGAGCGGAACGCGGGCGCCGCAAGCGCGGCGGCGCACCAGCCGGCGACCGCGACGGCGAGCCAGACCGCGCCGGCGCGCCGCAGTCCGGGTACGAGCAACGCGTCGAGCGCGCTCCCGGCCAAGTACACGAGGAGCGAGAGGCCGATCGCGGCGGTCACCGGGAGCGGCGCCAGCAGCGCCGGCACCGGCGTCAGCACCGCCGCCGCCGGGTTCCAGGGGAAGATCCACGGCGGGAAGCGCTGCAGCTCCTCGAACGCCGCGAGCGCCAGCGGCAGCGCCACGATCCGCAGCCCCTCGGGCACCCGGCTCGCGGCCCACCCCGCAATCGCCCACGTCAGGCCGAGGATCCCCGCCATCAGCGCCACCGCGAGGACCGCCAGCGCGGCGTTCAGATGGCCGAACCGGTGCAGGACGATGAACACCCAGGCCACGGCCACCGCCCACTGGGCGAACCCCGCGAGCCAGCCGATCCGGAACGCCCGCCACCCCCGCGTCCCCTGCGAGCGCCCGCCGCAGCAGGCCCGGCACGACGAGGACGAGCGGCACGAGGCCGGGCCCGGGCAGCGCGAGCGCCATCGCGACGCCCGCCCCCGCCGCCAGCAGCCACGGTTTCCTGCCGCCGGCGTTCACGGCCGCGATCCCGGGCGGACCGACAGAGTCCGGCTCATGCCAGCTGCGCGACCTCGCGGAGGAAGCTCCCGCGCTGGTACTCGCGGGCGACGGCCTCGGCGAGGCGTTCGACCTCCCAGAACTCGTCCCACCGCACCCGGAGGACTGGGATGAGCCGGCTGATCTCGCGCAGGAAGTCCTCGTAGTTGTTGTACAGCCGCGTGAGGTACTCGACGGTGATCCCCGATTCCACGCCGCGGCTCCGCAGCCGGATGCGCTCCATCGACTTCTCCGGCGTCACGTCGAGGTAGATGATGACGTTCGGCCGGCACATGAAGTTCGAGAGGTTGCGGAACAGCGTGACGTAGGTCTCGTAGTCCCGGGGGTCCATCAGCTCCATGTCCCGCAGCGTCCGCGCGAAGATGGCGTCCTCGTAGATCGTCCGGTCCTGGACGCCGCCCCGGCCGCGCCAGATGATCTCCTGGTGCTGTTGGAACCGCCGGTTCAGGAGGTAGATCTGCATGGCGAAGCTGTAGCGCTTGGTGTCGCGGTAGAAGTCCGCCAGGTACTCGTTGTCGGTGACCGGCTCGTAGTGCACGTCGAGGCCCAGGTGCTGCGCGAGCGCGGTGGCCAGCGTGGTCTTGCCGGCGCCGATGATGCCGGCGATGCCGATGAACGCCTTGCCCAGGGGGCTGCCGTTGCTCCCCGCCGCGAGCCCCGACTCACTTACCTTGGTGTTCGTGGTCATCCGGCCTCCCCGGCTCAGCGTATCAGCACATGCAGGCCCAAGGAAGCGTCGGGGAACTCCACCCGCCGGCCGCCGTCTCCGCCGAGGCGGCGACCGCCAACGTGAGCAGGCCGCGCGGGCGGGTCCTACGACGTCAGGTCCGCGGCGAACCCGAGAAGATCCGAAGCGAGTTCGGCGCGGCGGTCGCGGAGGAACAGGCGGCGCCCATACGACCGCGGCACCTCGGCGAGGTCCAGGTCGGCGAAAAGGATGTGATCCACGCCGCGCGGCGCGCGCGCCGCCACCGCTCCTGCCGGGTCGCAGACGAACGACTCGCCGGCGAATTCGAGCCGGCCCTCGACGCCGACGCGGTTGACGAGGGCCGTGAAGTAGCCGTTCTGGAAAGCGGCCGTACGCACTTCCGCCTCGTAGAGTCCGTCGGGCCACTCCCCCACCGCCCCGGCCTGCGGGATGACCACGATCTCGGCGCCCTGCAGCCCCAGAGCACGCATCACCTCCGGGTAGTGGCGGTCGTAACAGATGGCGACGCCGAGGCGCCCGGCGGCGGTCCGGTACACGGGCATGCCGCGGTCGCCGGGCGTGTAGTAACCCTGCTCGTGGAACCCTTCCATCTCCGCGATGTGCAACATGCGCGTCACGCCGAGCAGAGAGCCGTCGGCGTCGATCACCGGCGAGCTGTCGAACGCGCGGCTGCCGTCGCGCTCGTACAGGTTGAGCACGAAAACGATCCCGAGGCGGCGGGCGAGCGCCGCGAAGGCGTCGGTCGTGGGCCCCGGAACGGTCTCCGCGAGTTCCAGTGGAGGCGCGCCGCACGCCCGGATGCGCGGGTAGAACGGGGTGAGCGCCAGCTCTGCGAAGGCCACGAGCCGAGCCCCGCCCGCGGCGGCCATTTCGGCGGCGGCGAGCCCCCGGCGCAGGTTCTCGCCGGGATCGGGGCCTGCGTGTTGCTGGATCAGCGCGATGCGCACGGCCGCGTCACCGCCGTCCCCGGTCTCCCCGGCCGTTCACCCTGAGGAAAGCTTCCTCGGCGTGGTAGGACGAGCGCACGAACGGCCCGGCGATCACCTCGAGCCCGAGCGAGCGGCCGTACGCTCTCGAGCCCGGCGAACTCGTCCGGCGTCCAGTAGCGCACGACCGGCAACTCGCGCCCGGTGGGACGCAGGTACTGGCCGATGGTGACCACCTGGCAACCGGCCGCCTTGAGGTCGACGAGCGTCCGTTCGAGCTCTTCGCGGGTCTCGCCGAGGCCGACCATCAGGCCGGATTTCGAGATCATCCCACCGCCGTGCGAGGCGACGCGGCCGATCACCTCGAGCGCCCAGCGGTAGCGCCCCTGGCGGCGCACCGCCGGGTACAGGCGCTCCACCGTCTCGACGTTGTGGTTGTACACGTCGGGAGCGGCGGCGATCACCACGTCCACGGCCGCGGTGTCCGCCCGGAAGTCGGGGGTGAGGACCTCCACCGTGGGGCGCGGGTCGAGCTTCTTCAGCTCGGCGATCACGGCGGCGAAGTGGGCGGCGCCGCCGTCCGGGAGGTCGTCGCGGTCCACCGAGGTGACGACGACGTGCTTGAGCCCCATCGTCACCGCGGCGCGGGCGAGCTCGACGGGCTCGCCCGCGTCGAGCGGCCGCGGCCGCCCGTGCGCGATCGAGCAGTAGCGGCAGGAGCGCGTGCAGACGTCGCCCATGATCAGGAACGTCGCGGTGCCGCGGGCGAAACACTCGCTGCGGTTCGGGCAGCGCGCCTCGTCGCACACGGTGTGCAGCCCGCCGCGGCTCATCACGCCGCGGATCTCGTGCAGCGCGCCGAGGTTGAGCTTGCGCTCGCGGATCCAGACCGGCAGCGAGACGCCGCTCACGTCGCACGCCCCCAACGGGACCCACAGGCTCGATCGGCGGTCATCGGAATCCGGCTCCTCCTCCCGAAATGAGGATTCTACTCGCCCGGCCTGACCACGAACGCGCCGCCGAACCCCTCGCCCCGCAGGCGGGCGGCGACCCGGCCAGCACTCTCCCCATCAGGGAAAGGCCCGACCCGGACGCGGAATTTCCCGCTCCCCGCGGCCTCGACCACCGCCTGCTTCGGCGTGAAGCCGAGGGCGACCACGCGGTTCTTGACGCCCTCGGCCTGCTCGCGCTTGGCGAACGCCGCCACCTGCACCCACCGCCCCGGCGCCCGAGAGGCCGCGACCGCCGCGGGGGCCGGGGCTGCGTGCGTCTTCGCCTTCTCGGTCTCGACCGGCGGCGGGGCGGGCGTCGCCGTCGGCGCCGCTGTGGGCGCCAGTTCCGGCGTCGGAGCCGCAGTGGCCACGGCCACTGCGGCCGGCGGCGCGGCGGCGGGAGCGGCGGGCGGCGCCGCGATCGTCTCGTGCGGCGCCGGCACGGCGGGCTGCAGCCAGCGCACGGCGACGCCGAGCCCGAACGCGACCGCGATCAGCAGCGTCACGCCGGCCACCAGCGCCGCGAGCTGGCGGCCGGTGATGATGATCTCGAAGTAGCGGCTCATCTCAGGCGATCATCCCCCAGGGCGCCCCACGCCACCCTACTTCGCCTCCGGGTTCAACTTCGCGAAGAACGGGCGGATGAGGTCGATCGGCAGCGGGAAGATGATCGTCGAGTTCTTCTCCGTCGCGATCTCGGTGAGCGTCTGCAGGTAGCGGAGCTGCAGCGTCGCGGGCTGCGAGTTGATGATCGCCGCCGCATCCGAGAGCCGCTGCGCCGCAAGGGCCTCGCCCTCGGCGTGGATGACCTTGGCGCGCTTCTCGCGCTCCGCCTCGGCCTGCTTCGCCATCGCGCGCTGCATCGACTCCGGCAGGTCCACCTGCTTGACCTCGACGAGCGCCACTTTGACGCCCCACGGGTCGGTGTGGCGGTCGATGACCTCCTGCAGCTTCTGGTTGAGCTTCTCCCTCTCCGCCAGGAGGTCGTCGAGCACCACCTCGCCGAGCATCGAGCGCAGCGTCGTCTGCGAGATCTGCGACGTCGCGTAGATGTAGTTCTCCACGTCGATGATCGCGTGCACCGGCTGGATGACGCGGAAGTACACCACCGCGTTCACCTTCACCGACACGTTGTCGCGCGTGATCACGTCCTGGGGGGGGATGTCGAGCACCACCGTCCGCAGGCTGACCTTGACCAGGCGCTGGATCGGCCAGAGGACGAAGATGATGCCGGGTCCCTTCGCCTCCTTCTCCACGCGGCCGAGAGTGAAGATGACGGCCCGCTCGTACTCGTTGAGGATGTTGATCCACTTGAAGATCAACACCAGCACCACGAACGCCGCGACGAAAAGTCCGATCGGAAACTCCGGAGCCATCTACCCCTCCCCTTCTCCCGGTCGGGGTGCGGCCCCAGCCGGTTCCACGTCCAGTCTCTTCCCCGCGACCCTGACGACGCGCACCTTTCCACCCTTCGGAACAGGCGAGCGCGAGAACGCATCCCAGTACTCCCCGTGCACGAACACCTTCCCGTCCGGGCCGAGCGCCACGGCAACCTCGGCGACCTCGCCGACGAGGCCCTCGGCGCCCGTGAGCGGCTTCTCGCGGCGGCTGCGGAGGACGCGGGAGAGCAGAAAGATCACGATGAACGCCACCGCAAACGCGGTCGGCAGCACGACCGCGAGGCCCACCCGCAGCGCCGGGAACGGCGAGCGGATCAGCATGAGCGACCCCAGGACGAAGCTCACCAGGCCCGCCGCGGTCAGGAGCCCGTAGCTCGCCACCTTCACCTCCAGGACGAAGAAGCCGATCCCGAGGAGGATCAGTAGCACGCCGACGTAGTTGACCGGCAGGACCGAGAGCGCGAACAGGGCCAGCAGGACCGAGATGCCGCCGAGCACCCCGGGCAGCACGGCACCCGGGTGCGACAGCTCGAAGTAGATCCCCACCATGCCGAGCAGCAGCAGCAGGTAGGCGATGTTCGGGTGCGCGATCGCGGAGAGCAGCTTGTCGCCGGCGCTCGGGTCGATCTCCACGATCTCCGGGGCGGGGAGCGAGATCGTCTCCATCTTGCCGTCGAAGCGCTTGACCGTCCTGCCGTTGAGCCACTTCAGGAGCTCGGCGCGGTCGAGCGCGATGACGTCGATGAGTTTCTTGTCCAGCGCCTCGCGTTCGGTGTACGAGAGCGAGTCCCGCACCGCTTTCTCCGCCCATTCGCTCGAGCGCCCGCGCTGGGTCGCGAGCGAACGGATCAGCGCCGCGGCGTCGTTGGTGACCTTTTCGGCCATCGTCTTGGACAGCTCCGCCCCCTCGCCCGCCACCGGGTGCGCGGCGCCGGCGTTGGTCCCGGGCGCCATCGCCGCCACGTCGGCGGCGATCAGGAGGAAGAACCCGGCCGAGGCCGCCTGCGCCCCGGACGGCGTCACGTACACCACGACCGGCCGCCGCGCCGCCGTGATCGCGGTGGTCATCTGCCGCAGCGACGAGAGCAGGCCACCCGGGGTGTTGAGGTCGATGATCGTCACGGCCGCCCCGGTCGCGTCCGCGGTCGCCAGGCCGCGTTCCAGATAGCGCAGCGACGCGGGCTGGATCGAGTCGGAGAGGGTTAGAATCACGACGCGCTGCCCGGCCGACACGCCGGGGGCAAGGGCCACCAGGAGGAGCAGGGCAAAAAGCATGCGGCGGAGCACGGAATCCATCTTAGAGCCCCCGGCGGAGGCCCGCAAGGGACGGTTGCGCGTTTCCGAACTCGCTCTCCTCGCCGGGCTCGCGGCGATGACCGCCATCGCGCTCTGCCACCCCGGCCGCGTGCCGGTCATGGTCTGGTCCTCGTTCGTGACGGTCGGTGCGTTGTTCGCGGTGGCCGCGCTGGCGCTCGGCGAGGGCGGGCAGGGGTGGCGCTACTGGGCGCGCGAGCTGCTGCCGGTGCCGCTGCTGCCGTACATCTTCCTCAACCTCGGGCACCTGATCCCGCTGGTGAACCCCCATATCCGCGACGGGGCGCTGCTCGCGATCGACAAGGTGCTCCTCGGCCCGGAGGCGCAGGCGGCCCTCTACACCCTTCCCCTGCCGGCGTGGCTGGTGGACGTCCTCACGCTCGCCTATTCGACGTTCTACTTCCTCGGCGTCGCCCTGCTCCTGACCCTGGGCGCCAGACGCGACCCGTTCCTCCCCAGGGTGGCGAGCGCGATCGTCATCACGTTTCTGGTGTCGTACGCGGGGTACTTCGCCGTTCCGGCGTACGGCCCGCGGACCACCATCGCCCACCAGCGCTACGAGTCGCTCCCCGGCAGGGTCGGCGACGAGGTCAGGGAAAAACTCGACCAGTGGGAGAAGACCAAGACCGACGCGTTCCCGTCCGGCCACACCATGGTGACGCTCGCGGTTCTCTTCTGCGCCCGCCGCCGCAACCGCACGCTCTACAACATCCTCCTCCCGCTCGGCAGCCTCCTGATCGCCGCCACCGTGCTGCTGACCTACCACTACGTCATCGACGTCCTGGCCGCCGTCCCCCTCACCGTCGCCAGCATCGCCATCTCCGCCTGGCTCGCCGGCCCGGTCCCACCCGTGCGGCGCGACTCCGCCCGCCCCGAGCCCCCTCTAGCTGCGGCGTAGGCTCTCCTTCCACTCCGCGACGCTGTCTTGTTGACCGGTCCCGTCCGTGCTCGGGCTCCTTCTTCACTGCGTGAGGCCTTCTTGTTTTGCCCCGCGGGCTGCAGCCGTGGTCGCTCGGGCGGCGCATCGAGCGCCGCCCTCCGACCCGCCTGCGCGTGCGACCGAGCTGGCCAGATCAGCGGGCGGAGCCTCGCCGTTCCCCTCCCTCGCATGAAGCGCTCGGTCGGGGCCGGCGTTTCCACCCGCCGCTCTGGCCGCTCGGGACCCGCACGCTCCGGCGAAATCGGCCTTCGCCCGCTGGGCGGTCTTGACCACCCACCCCCGCGCCAAGCGAAGATCCTGGATTTGGCTCCAGGCATCGCCAGGACTCCCATCCTCAGCAAGACCTCCGGCCTCGCGGGCGGGGGGTCGTCAATCCGCCGGTGCCGCGGGTGGCCATTCGCTCCTGCGCCCGCGGGTCCCGGACGGGCGATCCGCGCCGGGGTGTCGCGGCCGCGGCTTCATGCGGACCGCGAGGGGCCCCGGCGCGGATCGCCCTGTCCGGTCGCGGGCACAGGAGCATGCGGGCTCGGGCGCGGGGGCGCCCGGGCCCGCATCCGGCCACCCGCGGGACCGGCAAGCAAGAGGCCTCCACGCAGTGGAAGACGAAACGCCGCCCAAGCGACACGGGAGCAGCCCTTCGGCAAAGAATCGGAAGCCTCACCGAGTGAAACGAAAAGGCCCAGGCCCGCCGCTACGGCGCCTTCAAGGCGCGCTCGACGGCGCGGACGGCGCGGCGCACCGCCCGCCGAGGCGGCGCCGGCGCGCCGGCGTAGCGGCAGCGCTCGTGCTCGAGGGCGAGCCACGCGAGCGGTCCGGCCGTTGCCGGGACCGCCGCGGCCGCCGCGGCGGCGAACCCACGCGCCGTCGTCGCGGGCGCCACCGTGATGCCGCGTCGCCCCGCGGCCGCCATCACGCGGCGGAGCGCACACGTGATGCCGGGCGCCTTCGGGTCCGGCGCTGGGAGCCCGTTCTGGCGCCGCCTGCGGCGCCAGAAGAGCCATGCCAGGGCGGCGAAGCCTGCGGCCCCACCCGCCACGGGCGACGCCCGCCGCACCCCGTTCACCGCCGCCTCGATCACACCGCTCGCGATGTCGAGCTGGTCGGACAGCGAGAACGTCAGCACCCAGCGGTCCCACGCGCTCTCGAAACGGTCCCACGCCTCGCGAACGGACAGCGTCCCGCCGGCCGCCAGGATGCCGGGCCGCCCCTCCGGGGGCGTCGGGTCGAAGACACGCCAACGGCCCTCCACATAGGCGAGTACCCAGGCGTGCGCGTTGCTCTCACGGACCAGGTAGCTCCCGTTCCCCAAGCTCTCGCCGCCGATGTAGCCGGCCTGAAGCCGCGCCGGGATTCCCAGGGTGCGCAGCAGCAGCACCATGCTCGAGGCGAAGAACTCGCAGTGCCCCTCGCGCGCCGAGAAGAGGAACCACTCCACCGGGTCCTGCCGCACCGGCGCGTTGCTCCGCAGCGAATACCGGTAGTGGGTCTGCAGGTACTGCTCGAGCGCCAGCGCCGCCGCCAGACGGTTCGTCGTCCCGCGCGTGGCGGTGGTCGCGAGATCGCGCAGGCGGTCGCTCTCGCTCGGCAGCTCGAAGTCGGTGTCGTCCGGAGGGGGCTGCACGACGCGCGCCGGATCGAACTCCACCGCGTACTCGAGCGGGGGCGGGGTGTGGCGCGGCACGCGGAGCGAACCCGACGGGTCGCGGGTGATCGCAACCCCCGCCGGCCCGGAGATCGCGGTCGCGCCCAGCGGAAGGAAGAGGTTGCCCCCCTCGCGCTCGAGCACGATCTCGGCCCGCACCGGGCGCGCTCCACCCGGCCCCTCCGCCAGCGGGATCGGCCGCCCCCCCCGGCCGGAAAGGCGCTCCCCTCTCCGTTTCGCCTCCACCCACCCGCCGGCCCGGTAGCGGCTCAGCGTCGCCCCGGCCAGGCGCAGCCAGTCCGGACTCACGCGGCCGGGCGCCACGCCGGGGAAGCTCACCGTCAGCACGGTCCGGCGCGAGACCGTGATGTCGCCGATCCCGCGCAACGCCACCAGCGAGCGGAAGCCGCTGGTCGGCTGCGCGCCGAACGGCCCCCCCGCGAACGGCGACCGCAGCCGCGGCAGCAAAGCGAACAGCGGCGCCGCCACCAGCACGGCCGTCACGACCGAGGCGATCACCAGCCGCGCCGGCGGCCACGCGGCCGCCGCCGGCCGCAAGGAACCGCCCTGCGCGAGCGCGACGCCGGCCAGGCGTCCGGACGCAGCCACCACGAGCGCCAACAGGGCCACCAGGTAGAGCGCGAGCGTCGGGTGCGTCGAGGAGGCGATCCCGGCGATCCCCACCAGCGCCACCAGCCCGCCCGTCAGCCGCGCCCGCTTCGCCTGCCCGCACCCGGGCAAGCGCACGGCGGCGACCAGCACGGCGAGCTGCGCGACCGGCCGCAGCACGCCGTAGCGCACGCCGCCCGCCGCCACCACCGCCGCCAGGATCGCCGGGGCGAGGAGGTTCTCGACCCACGCCGGCAGGGGCGCCAGCGGCCGGCGGCTCGCCGCCACCCACGCGGCCGCCGCGACGTACGGGACCAGGAACGGCCAGCTCACCACGCCGGTGAGCGGCAGCGGCACGGCCACCGCGAGCGCGAGGACCGCGAGCCAGCGCTGGCGTTCGAGGACGACGCTCACCGCGGCCCCGCGAGCCGGTAGACCCCGGCGCCGGCCGCCAGCGGCGGCAGCGGGTCCTCGCCGGGCCCCACCGCCTCGACGAGCGCCAGCCGCTCCAGGATGCGGCGCGCGTGCGCCGCGCCCATCCCCGCCGGGATCACCCGGCCGCCGACGATGAGGCCGAGCGGCTCGCCGCGGTGCAGCCGCTGCAGCGCAACCGACGCGACCTCGCTCACCACGTCCTCGAAGCGCCCGAGCAGCTCGGCGTCGCCGCGCCGCGGGAGCTGGCGGTCGAGCGCGAGGAAGCGCGACGGCAGCGAGCGCTCGCGGCGCTCCATGACGATGAAGCGCTGCTGCCGCGCGGTCTGCTTCCAGTGGATGTCGCGCCGGTCGTCGCCGGACCTGAACTCCCGCAGCTGCTCGACCTCGCCGCCGCGGCGGCCGCGACCCGGCGCGACGGCATCATCGCGATGCACCAGACCGGAGAAGCGCGGCGCCCCGGCGCGCACCCGGCGCGGGTAAACGAGCACCTCGCCCTCCTGCGGCCAGCGCACCGACTTGACGAAAAACCCCAGCGGCAAGCGCACCTCGACCTGGACCGCGGGCAGGCGGCGGCGACCGCGCCGCCCGAACACCGTCGGGAGGGTCACCGTCACCGACCCGCCGGCCGGGACGAGGGGGACGAGAACCTGGCCTGGCGCCCCGACGAGGCGGCACACCACGAGCGCGGCCGGGAGCCAGGCGGACGCGTTCGTGACCTCGAGGTCCAGGCCGACCGCGGCCCCCGCGAACGCCTCCCGCGGCGGCGACAGCGCGACCCTGATCCGGCTCAACGTGTGGCGGGAGAACGTCCCCGAGGCCACGAACGCCCCCAGGGTGAGCGACAGCAGCAGGTAGAGGGCGTTGTTGCCGGTGTTGAGCGCCGCGACGCCGAGGATGGGCACCGCGACGATGAACACCCAGAACGCCGCCGTCGGCTTGAGTCCGAACCCCGGGAACGCCCGACCGAAACGCCCCCTTGTCCACGGCCGCCCGGAGCTCGAGTGAAGGGGCGGCCCTTGCGGCCGCCCGAGGCGGGCGGGGGCAAGCCCCGCCCCTACATTCTGGCGCTGGGACATTTCGTGTTCCCCGTATTCGGACCACGGACCACGCCCTTGCTGCGCCCTCCGCCCTGCGCCCTGGTCATAGGGGAACGGGCGTGCCGTCCACGACCTCGCGGATGATGGCGCGCTCGGCCTCGCTGCGGCTCCAGCCCTCGCCGGCCTCGCCGCCGGCGAGCACCACGCGGTGCGCCATCACCGGCACGGCGAGGCGCTGGACGTCGTCGGGGATCACGTACTCCCGCCCCTCGACCAGCGCCAGGGCCTGCGCGGCGCGGTGCAGCGCGAGCGCCCCGCGCGTCGAGACGCCGAGCCCGAGCGCCGGGTGCCGCCGCGTCCGGTGCACGAGCTCCAGGAGGTACGCCAGCAGCGCCGGCGCCACATGCACCTCGCGCACCCGCGCCTGCAGCTGCACCAGCTCGCTCCCGTCCAGCACCGGCTGCACCGCTTCCAGCTCCCCCTCGACGCCGCCGGCGCGCAGCAGCGCCAGCTCCTCGTCCGGGGCGGGGTAGCCGAGCGAGATGCGCAGCAGGAAGCGGTCGAGCTGCGACTCGGGGAGCGGGTAGGTGCCGAGGTACTCGACCGGGTTCTGCGTAGCGAGCACCATGAACGGCTCGCGCAGCCGGTAGCGGGTCTTCTCCACCGTCACGGTGCGCTCGTTCATCGCCTCGAGCAGGGCCGCCTGCGTCTTCGGCGTGGCGCGGTTGATCTCGTCGGCGAGCAGCACGTTGGTGAACACCGGTCCGGGCAGGAACTCGAACTCGCCGCGCTCCGCCCGCCAAAGCGACACGCCGATCACGTCGGAGGGCAGCGTGTCCGACGTGAACTGAATGCGCGAGAACACCAGGTTGAGCGAGCGCGACAGCGCCTGCGCCAGCGTGGTCTTTCCCACCCCGGGGATGTCCTCGATGAGAACGTGGCCACGGGCGAGCAGCGCCGCGATGATCCAGTCGATCGCCTCGTCCTTGCCGCGGATCACCCGGGCGACCGAGCGTTTGAGACCGTCCAGCTGCGCGATGACGTCAACCAGTGGCACTCCGCACCTCACCCCAGCATTGTCTGCGGGCGCCGGCGAATTCCGTTGCCGCGCGCCGTTCCTGACCGCTACCCGCCCAGGCGGCCCGCCGCCGGCGGGTCGAGCGGCGCCACCAGCGCCCGCTTCGCGGCGACCGCCGCGCCCGCCAGCTCGCCGAGGCGGGCCGCGTCCGGCGTCCCGACGACCAGGTCCACGCCGAGCGCGAACGCGCGGAAACCGTCGCCGGTCGTGAACCCCTGCCCGACCAGGACCACGACGCACGAGCGCCGGAGCACGGCCGGCATCGAGGCCAGCGCCGCCGCCTGCGCCGCATCCAGTCCCTGTCCGGTCGAGCCGAGGACCACGACCGCGGCGCCGACCTCGACGTGGGCGCGGACGTCGGCCGCGCTGCCCGCGGCCACCGCGTCGAAGCCGGCGGCCGCCAGCGCTCCGAGGGCGGCCTCCGCCTGCAGCCCCGGACCGGCGAGGACGACCGCGCGCTTCACGACCGCCCCTCCCGCACGTCGAGGAGGCGCAGCTCGAGCTGCTGCGGCAGCACCGCGCTCGCCACCGCCGTGTCGAGGTCCA
Source organism: uncultured Acidobacteriota bacterium (assembly GCA_963727205.1). Taxonomy (GTDB): domain Bacteria; phylum Acidobacteriota; class Thermoanaerobaculia; order Thermoanaerobaculales; family Thermoanaerobaculaceae; genus RBG-13-68-16. The sequence goes on from CAVSFQ010000049.1 coordinate 294,805, forward strand.
CCTCCCCCGCGCGGACGCGGCGCTCCAGCTCGCGGTCGAACCCGATCTGGCCGTCGCGCTCGCCGTCGCGCAACAGGTCCGCCAGCGCCCCGGAGTCGAGCGGCCCCTCCGCCAGGTGCGCCGACGTCGCCCGCGTCGCGCGCCACACCTCCACCACCGGCCGGCGGCCGTCGCGGTGCGGGACGAGCTGCTGCGTGAACGACCAGCGCAGCACGCGAGCGAGGCGCGCACGGACATCGTCCCGCTCCTCCGCCGGGAACAGCGAGAGGAAGCGCCTCACCGCCGACGCGGTGTCGAACCCCCGCAGCGTGGACAGGAGGAGGTGCCCGGTCTCGGCGGCCTCGAGCAGGAGGCGCGCCTGCTCGGCGTTCCTCGGCTCGCTCGCCAGCACGACCTGGGCCCCCTGCCTGAGGGCGTCCGCCAGGCCAACCGCGAGCGACGGGGTGTCGGCGCCGACCTCGCGCTGGTTGACCGTGGCGGTCCCGTGGCGGTGCAGGAACTCGATCGGGTCCTCGACCGTGACGACGTGGCACGAGCGCGTGGCGTTGATCTCCCCGAGCATCGCGGCGAGCGACGTGGTGCGGCCGGAGCCGGCGGGGCCGTTGACGAGCACGATGCCGTTGCGCTCGCGGCACGCCTCGGCCATCGCCGCCGGCAGGCCGATCGCGGCGAGCGCCGGCACCCTCTCCGGGATCGTCCGCAGCGAAACCGCGAACGTGCCGCGCTGGGTGAACACCGCCACCCGGAACCGGTTGACTCCGGCCACCGAGTAGGCGAAGTGGGCGGCGCCCTCCTGGCGGACCCGGGCCGCCGCTGACGGCGGCGCCTGCGCCAGCAGGTGCAATACCACCGCCTCGGTCTGAAACGGGCTCAGCCGCTCGATGCCGCCGACCGACAGGCGCACCAACTCACCCTCGACCTCCACCTGCGGCGGAAGCCCCACCGCCAGCAGGACGTCGCCGCCCCGCGCCGAGGCCGCCACCAGCGCCCCGAGGAACCCCGGCAGGTCGAAGTTGAGCACGCATCAAGTATAGCGTCGCGTCCTCGGGCCCCGGCGATCACCCACCGACGCGGAGGAGGAACGCGCCGCGCAGGGCGCGCACGACGGCGAAGCCGGGGACCGCCGGCTCGGCTTTCGGCGGGGCCTCGAGCACGACCTCGGCGCCGGCGGCGAGCACGCCGGCCTCGCGGGCGAGTGCAAGCGCCGCGACACCCTCCTCCCAGGCCGCGAACGGGGGGTCGCACCAGGCGAGGTCGAAGCGCAGGCCCCGTTTCGCGAGACCGGCGAGCGCAGCGAGCGCGTCGCGGACGATCAGCTCCCACGTGCCTTCCGGCACGGCGAGCGCCGCGAAGTTGCGGCGGATGAGCTGCGCCGCGGCGGGCGCCCGCTCTACCAACACCGAGCGCGTGGCGCCGCGCGAGAGCGCCTCGAGCGAGTTGACCCCGGTGCCGGCGAACAGGTCGAGGAACGCCGCCCCGCCGAGGCGCGGCCCGAGGACCGCGAACGCCTGCTCGCGCAGCGCGTCCGGGGTGGGCCGCAGCGCGGGCCCCTTCGGCGGCCCGGCGATCCGCCGTGAGCCCCACGCGCCCCCGGTGATCCTCACTTTGCGACCCTGCGCACCGCGAGGCGGCGCAGCTCGTCGTCTTTGATGAAGAAGGTGGCCGGGCCGCCGCCCACCTGCACGTGGACGACCACGGCGCCATCGGGGCTCGGCGCCACGCTGAGCACCTCGACGATCCGCCCGTCCTCGAGCTCGACCCGGTCGCCGGCGGCCGGCTCCCACATGCTGAGGTCGTCGCGAGTCACCCTGGTGGCCACCAGCCGCGCCTCCAGCCCGTCCAGCGCCTGCGTGAGGCGCGACAGGGCGAGGCTGGGCGCGGCCGTGACCGCGTACCGGATCAGCAGCGGGTCACGGCCGGGAGGCGCCACGCGCAGCTCGACCCGCCCCGGGCCCGGCGTGTCACCCACGGTACCGAAGCGCGCGAGCTCCGGGTAGCACTCCTCGACGACCTGGGTCACGACCTTCATCTCGACCTCGGTGAGCGGCTGCCGCACGAGGTTCTCCGCTTCGCCCGCCCGGTGACGCGCGAGCACCGCCACGCCGTTGCGGAACACCGAGACCCGGGTCACGGCGCCGCTCACGGTCACGACCCTCTCGACGACGTAGGTCGGCTCGGGGGCTGCCGCCACCGCCAGCGCCAAGAGAAGTGCGCCGATCACGGCCCGCCTCCCAGCTCCCCGGCGAGCTTCACGGCGTGGGCGAGCGCCGCCGCGGCGGTGACCTTGCCGTCGAGCACCGCGGCGCGCGTCTGGCGCACCGCCGCCCCCAGCGCCGGGCCGGGCCCGACCCCGGCGGCGCGGAGCTGAGCGCCCGTGACCGGCGCCGGCATCCTCATCCAGACGGTGAGCGCGCGGCGCAGCAGTCGCCGTTCCTGCGCTCCCGCCGACGCCATCGTCACGACGACCAGGGCGGGATCGGCGCGCTCGACCGCGGCGACGATCTCGCTCGGCGCCGACCCCTTGGCACACACCGACCGCCAGGAGCTGTTCGGTCCGGCTGCGGGCCAGCCCCACGGCGGCTGCCGCCTTGCCCGAGAGGGCGAGCCGGCGCGCCAGCTCCCGGCCGCCACCCTCACCCGCGCGGGTCGCCAGCGCCGCGACGTAGACGAGCCAACGCGGCCCGCGGTAGACCTCCTCGAGCTGCGACCACGACAGCACCGACTCCACCTCGTGGAGGAAGCCGCGCAGCGCGAGGCCCCACGCCACGCCGGGGAACACGACCGGAAAGACGCCGAGGCCGGCAAGCTCCGCCAGCGCCTCGACCGGGTGGCCCTCCTCGAGCAGCTCCGCGATCTCGTCGCGCAGCCGCTCCCCCGACAGTCGCGCGAACACCCCCTCGAGCACCGCGACCCTGACGAGGTGGCGCGTCTCCGCCGCGATCTCGAAGCCGAGGCGGGTCGCAAAGCGGACCGCCCGGATCGCCCGCGTCGGGTCGTCCAGGAACGAGAGCGAGTGGAGCACCCGGAGCTGGCGCCGCTCGAGGTCGCGTTGCCCGCCGAAGAAATCGACCAGCTCCCCGAAGCGTCCCGGCGTCAGGTCGATCGCCATCGCGTTGATCGTGAAGTCGCGGCGGTAGAGGTCCTGGCGCATCGCCGAGGTCTCGACCTCGGGGAGCGCCGCCGGCGAGCGGTAGAACTCGGTGCGCGCCGTGGCGACGTCGAGGCGGACGCCGCCGGCGAGGTGGACCGCGGCGGTGAGGAACGGTTCGTGGGGGTGCGAGCGCCCGCCGAACCGGCCGACCAGGCGCTCGGCCAGCTCCACGCCGTTCCCTTCCACGACCACGTCGATGTCCTCGAGCGCCCGCCCGAGCAGCGCGTCCCGCACCGCGCCGCCCACCAGGAACGAGCGCCCGCCCGCGTCGTGCGCCAGCTCGCCGGCGGCCGCAAGGATTTCCAGGAGTGCCGGCGGCAAGCTGCGGCGCAACTGCCGACCGACGTCGTGCACCACCGGCCGCGTCCCCGCCAGCCGCCGGTCCACCCGCGCGCCCTCCGCGAGCTGGCGCTCGTACAGCCGGCGGAAGAGGTCCATGCGCGTGATGATCCCCCACCCCGAAGGCAGCGCCACCACCACGAAGCGGGCTTGCCCTTCCATGAATACCCGCTGGACCTCCTCGAGCGGCGCGTCGGCGCTCACCTGCGGCACGCCGGGCCGCATCACGGTCGTGACCGGCCTGTCGCCGAGGCCGCCCGCGACCGCGCTGTCCAGGACCTGGCGCGTCACCGTCCCGACGAGCCGGCCCGCGTCCTCGACGGGCATGGCGTTGATCCGCAGGCGCACGATGCGCTCCTTGGCCTCGGCGGCCGTGAGCGATGCCGGGCAGGTGTGCAGGTACGGCGTCGCGAGCGTAGCCGCGTTCGCGCGCGACCCCACCGAGGCGGCGATCTCGCCGAGGAGCTGTTCGGCCACCTCGACGGCGCTCCGGCCCCGCAGGCGCGCCGCCGCGGCGGTCGCGTGGCCGCCGCCGCCGAGGGGCGCGAGCAGCTTGCCGGCGTCCACCCCGTGGACGCTCGAGCGCGCGATGACGATGAGCTGCGGCGGCGCCTCGAGGAGGGCGATCACGACCGGCAGGTCGAAGATCTCGGCGTAGCGGTGGATCACGTACGCGGCCTCCTCGACCTGCTCGCTCGGCCGGACGACCGTGATCACGACCCGCACCCCCCCGACCTGGTGCTCGACCGCGCCCTCGACGAACTGGTTCAGGAGCTGGAGTTGCGCCGGCTCGAGCGGCCGCAGGACGTAGCGCCGCACCCATTCCAGGCGCGCCCCGCACCCGAGCAGCCACGCCGCCGCCGCGGCGTCGGCCGCGGTGGTGTCGAGGTAGGTCAGGCCGCCGGTGTCCTCGTAGATCCCGAGGAGCAGCAGCGACGCGGTTACGGGGTCGGGCGTGACGCCGCGACGTTGCAGCTCGCCGACGACCACCGTGCAGGTCGCCGCCACCGGGGCGGTCAGCACCTCCGCCGACGGAATGGCGTCAGCGCTTTCCGGGTGATGGTCGACGACCCGCACTGGGCACCCGGCGGCCGCGATCAGCTCGCCCACCTCCCCGAGCCGGCGCCACGACGAGCAGTCCACCACCGTGGCCTCGGTGATGCGCGCCCGGCGCAGCTCGCGCACCCGCACCTCCGGCAGCTCGATCCCCTCGGCCGCGAGGAAGCGGCGGACCGCCACCTCCTGCGAGCCGGGGAAGACGACCCGCGCCCCGGGCGCCAGCAGCAACGCGCCGGCCACCGCCCCGAGGGCGTCGAAATCGGCGCCGAGATGGGTGGTGATGACCTTCACCCGGTCAGTTTACTGCCCGCGGCCGCCGTCCGCCGGCCCGCAATGCCGGAATTTCCCCGGACCGGGCGCGGCTTGGTAAGATGGTTGGAAGCTCCGGGGAGGGACGATGGCTCGCAAGGACCTGTTGGCGGTCGTGACGATCGGCGCTGCCGTGGCGGCGCTCGCGGTCAGAGCGCAGACGCCACTTTCGTACGCGAAGGACGTCGAGCCGATCTTCGTCAAGGAGTGCGCCCACTGCCACGGCGGCGACAACCCGAAGAAGGGGCTCGACCTCTCCAGTGGCAAGGGGTACGCGAACCTGACGCAGCACAAGAGCCAGGAGTCGCCGCTCATGCCGCTGGTGAAGGCCGGCGACCCGGCCGGCTCCTACCTCTGGCTCAAGGTCTCCCACACCGCCCTCGAAGGCAGGGGGATGCCGCGCACCCTGTTCGGCTCCAAGAAGCTGCCGCAGACCGAGCTCGACACGGTCAGGGACTGGATCATCCAGGGCGCCAAGCCGTAGGGACCGGGTCCGGGCACCGGGCTCCGGGCTCCGCAACAACAGCGGCCATCGGCGCCCGGCTAGCTCGTCGAGCCACGATCCACCACCCACGTCGTCGCCTCTCCGGAGCCCGGGGTCGGGCTCCGGGCTCCGAAACAACAGCGGTTATCGGCGCCCGGCTAACTCGTCGAGCCACGATCCACCACCCACGTCGTCGCCTCTCCGGAGCCCGGTCGCTGGTCAGAGGAAAGGCCGGCCGAGCAGGCCGGCGGCGACCGCGGTCAGCCGCTGCCAGGGGGGCAGCTCGGCGCGACGGCCGAACGCCGCGGCCGGGTCGGCGGCGACGCGGTCGAGCACCCGGCTGTACACGCCCCCCATCACGCGCACGGCGGGGCGAGCATCGCGCTTGATCGTCCCCGGCAGCGGGTTCGCGGCGCGGAAGTGGTCGCGCGCCCTGGCGCACTCGAACGCCATGAGGTCGGCGTAGCCGCCGCCGTCGACCTGCCCGGTTTCGAGGTCGCGTTCGACGACGCCGAAGCGCGCCAGCTCGTCGAGCGGCAGGTAGATCCGGCCGCGGCCCACGTCCTCGCCGACGTCGCGGCAGATGTTGGTGAGCTGCAGCGCCATCGCCAGGTGGCGCCCGGCCGCGACCGCCTCGTCGCGCAACACCCCGAAGATGGCCAGCGAGATGTCGGAGATCGTCACCGCGACCAGCTCGCAGTAGCGCTCCAACTCGGCGAAGGTGCGGTAGCGGCTGCGCTCCAGGTCCATGCGGCAGCCCTCGACCAGCCCGAGCAGCGCATCCTTGGGGATCGGGAACGACGGCAGAACCTCCGCGAGGGCGACGGTCGCCGCGGTCCCCGGCTGCCCGGCGTAGGTGCGCTCGACCTCCTCGCGCCAGGCGTCGAGGCGGCCGTGTAGCTCGGCGCGGGATACCTCCGGGCCGGCCTCGTCCACGATGTCGTCGGGGATGCGGCACGCCGCGTACGCCGCGTACACCGCCCGCCGCTTCGCCGCCGGCAGCAGCCGGAACCCGAGCGAGAAGTTCGCGCCGCGGCGGTGCGTCAGGCGGCGCACGTGGGCGCGGCTGTCGCTCACTGCTCCCGCTCCCGGCACCAGCCGCACACGCCCGCGTGCCGGCAGCCGCGCCGCTCGCGCCACGCCGCCATCACCAGGCGCGCCAGGGCGTCCTTGGCGAGGTCCGGCCGTTGCAGGCGCAGCAGCAAGCCGCGGAAATCGGTGCGACTCGCCCGCCGGCAGAACGCGGCGAACGAGCGGCGCCCGAGCCGTTCGTAGAGGAATCGCGCCGCGACCGTCGTCCGCATCGGCCGTTGCACCGACGCCGAAAACGCCCGCGCGTCCCACCGCCCGGCGATCCCGACCGCCGCCAGGCCGGCAGTGCGCAACGCCAGGCGGTTGCCGAGCCCGAAGAGGAAGTCCTGCACCCCGGCCGCTTCGCCCACGTACCAGCGCCCGTCGGCAGCGCGCAGGTGGCGGGGAACGGAGAAGTTCATGAACTGGCCGTGCTCGCGCTCGTCGCGCACCGCGAACTCGCCGAGAACCTCGCGGAAGCGGCGCCACGCCAGTTCGCGCGCGCGCGGCAGCCCGGCGAGGTTCCGCACCTGCGCCACTCCGAACGTGCCGTGTCCTCCCAGGCAGAACAGATAGGCGTACCCGGTCGGCGTGACCGTGGGGTCGAAGAGGACGGCGACGGTGTCCGCGAGGTCGGAGGCGAACACCAGCTCGCGCGCCGCGCCGTCGGCCTGGCGCGGGCCGGTCGCGACGACCTCGGCGTCCGCCGGCGCCGGCACGCCCTCGCGCAGCGTCACCCCGGCGGCCAGGGCCAGCGAGCGCAGCCAGGAGTCCATGCTCCCCTCGGGTCCGCCGCGGCGGACGAAGTAGGCGTACGGCGCCGCGCTCGCGACCTCGTGCGCGCCCCCGAAACCGTCGAGGAAGACCGCCCGGGTCGCGGGGACCGTGGCGAAGGCCGGCTCCAGCCCTATCTCGCGCAGCTCGTCGAGCGCGTCGAGGTCGCGGCTGCCGTTCTCGAGCACCTGCCAGCCGCCGGCGAAGCGTCCGCCGCCGCCGCGGTGCCGGTCGAACACCTCGACCTCGAACCCCTGTCTGGCGAGCTGGACGGCGGTGGCGAGCCCCGAGAGCCCGCCGCCCGCGATTCGGATCTTTCCCGACACCACCGGATTGTAGCCCGCCGGTGACGGTTGCCGGCGCGGCCGGCGCGCGGACGAGTCAGGGTTGTACTCTGGTCGGGAACCGCGGAGGTGGCGATGAGCGAGACGGTCGGCTGGAAGGCGCTGCTCGCCGGGTACGGGGAGCCGGGACCTGACCCTTTCCCCCTGCCCGCCTACTCGGAGTTCATGCCGGCCCCGCGGCTCGGCCGCAGGCCGTACGGCGAGCCCGACGTGGACCTCTTCGCCGAGGACGACCCCAGGGGGTGGCGGATCTCCGAGGCCGAGCAGGCGTGGGAGCTGGCGCCTGGTCTGGAGCACGTCGCCCGCGAGGTGTACGCCTCGTTGCTCCCCCTCGGTCAGGGCCGCGAGGAGCACCTGATCCGCGGCCACCTTGGTCGCAACCTCGCGGGCAACCCGTACTGGCCGCCGGAGCTCGCCGCGGCCGCCGGGCGCCTCGGCCACGAGCGCTTCGTCTCGCTGTTGCCGCTCGCCCTTTCGCGCACCCAGGACGACAAGGGGCGGGTGCGCTGGACGCTGCTCGGTTCCAGCGAGCACGGCCCGGAGCGGGCGTTTTGGCGCAGCTTTACCCCCGCGGCCGGAGCCGGCGAAGGCGATGCGGTCACGTTCCTGGGTCGCTTGCTCAGCCAGGCGTACGGCGAGGACGCGGACAACGCGAGCGGGCTCGCCGCGCTCGGCTTCCGCATCCTCCCCTCCGGGCCCCACCACCCGCAGCCGGAGTGGGCCGAGGATCCGCCATCGTGGGCGGCCCGGTTCAGCCTCGGCGACCGCGGCCCGTTCGACGACGTGCGCTACCTGCTCACCTTCCGCCCGTTCGCCTCGCTCCCCGAGGACGCGCGCCGCCGCTACCTCGCGGGCGACCTGCAGCTGCTGCCGTTCCCCGGCAGCCTCGTGTTCTGGGGGATGCCGACGTTCCTGGGCCTCGCCGGCGAACTCCCGGCGGCGATGCAGCTGCCGCTGCTCCGCCTGACCCGCCGCCACCGGGGTCACGGGATCCGCATCCCGCAATCAGGGTGGCTGCACGAGCCGGGGCCGGCCAAGCTCGTGCGCGAGCTGCACGACGCCTACATGCACGAGACGTTCACCCGCACCCACCGCTGGGACCGCGTGCTGCGGCACGAGAACGAACTCGACATCCTGACCCATGCCGACAAGGTCGCGCGCGTGCTCTTCTCCACCGACCTCGCGACGATCGGCCTCTACGACAAGCCGATGGCGCGCAACGTCCAACTCTGGACGAACGATTTTCGTCGCGTCCTCGACGGGCCGCAGGCGAACGCCGAGGAGATCGCCGCGGCGCGCGACCGCGTCCTCGCCGGCGGCACGTTCGGCTACCGCTTTCACTACCCCGCGATGCGGGTCGGCGCGTACGAGGTGGTCTGGCACCGGCCGCTGGTCGCGTTCGTGCCGCCCGGCGCCGACACGCCCACCGTCCTCGATGACCGTCCCCTCGGTTATCTCGTGGCATCCCCGGACGCGGCCGGGGGCGATGCGATCGAGCTGTTCCCGCGGCTGCTGCGCCGGCCGCTCGAGCTTGCCGCGGTCACCGAGATCCGCCGTCGCAACGGCGGCGCGCACGAGACCGCCAACGTGCTCGCCCTGGCGGCCGCGTGGCGCGGCCTCGGTGAGCGCCCGCTGCCGCGCTCGTTCGCGCGGAGGCTGCTCAAGCTGGCCAAGAACGAGACGGTCGAGGCGTGGCTCGAAGCGCTCCCCGGTCACGCCGCCGATCCGGAGGCGGGCCGCCAGGTGCGTGCGGAGATCCAGGCCCTCCTGGAACCCCCGCCGGCCGGCGGCGACGGCGATCTCGACTCGCTGACCTACGCCTCCACCGCGACGCGGGCGTTCGAGGAGGCGTACTGGCGCGACATCGCCACGCTCGCCCACGGCCGCTACCTCACCAAGGACAACGCCGATTGCGTCCTCGACCCGGTGACCCGCGCGCACGAGCCGCACGACCGGCGCGACCTGGAAGCGCTGGGCGATTACCTGATCGAACGCCACCGCCAGGCGATCGCCGCCGCGGGCATGGCCGGCAAGGCGCAGTGCGGCGAGCTGCCGTTCGCCTGGCGAACCGACTTCCCGTTCGCCGATTTCGGCGGCTGGCTCGCGAACCAGGACGGTCAGGCGCACGAGCGCGACATCGTGGTCGTGATCCCCGGGCGCGACCGGCGGCAGGCGGTGATCCTCGCCGACCACTACGACACCGCGTACATGGAGGACGTGTACGACACAAGCAAGGGCGGCTCGGGGGCGCGCCTCGCCGCGCACGGCGCCGACGACAACGACTCCGCGACCTCGACGCTGCTCCAGGCGGCTCCGGTGTACCTCGAGCTCGCGCGGCAGGGGCGCCTGGAGCGCGACGTCTGGCTCGTCCACCTCACCGGCGAGGAGTTCCCCGCCGACTGCATGGGCGCGCGCGCCCTCTGCCGGGCGCTCATAGAACGCGCGATGCTGCTTCGCGGCGAGGGAGACTCCGTGGACCTCTCGGCCACGCGGGTCGTCGGCCTCGTGGTCATGGACATGATCGCCCACAACCGCGCGTCGAGCCCGTACGTGTTCCAGATCGCTCCCGGCGACGGCCCGGGCGCGCTGCGCGTCGCCCTCGCGGCCCACCTCGCCAACGAGGCGTGGAACGTCCTCGCCGAGAAGCTCAACGCGACGCCCGAGCGGCGCGGGCGCGGGCCATCGGCGCGCAGCGCCGACCCCGCCGTGATCCCGCCGGTGGCCGATCACCCGCGCATGCGCGGCGAGGTGCGTTTGCACTTCGAGCCCGGAGTTCTCTGTACAACACCGACGGACAGGTCTTCTCCGACGTCGGCGTGCCGGCGGCGCTGTTCATGGAGGACTACGACATCAACCGCCAGGGCTACCACGACACGCACGACACGATGGAGAACATCGACCTCGACTACGGCGCCGCCGTCGCCGCCATCGCGATCGAGACCATCGCCCGTGTCGCAGCGGCAAAGGCAGGGCACCGGGCTACCGGGCACTGGGGAAGGACCGTGATAGTGTTCTGGCCGGCGGTCCGTGGTGCGCGAACGGTCGGCGTGGCGGAGTGCAATTGCAGGGGCGGGATTGTCCCACCCGGAGGGCAGCGCGCGCGCCTCCTCGACTCGCGGGGCGGTTGAGCCGCCAGGAAGCCCCGCGAGGAGCTGGCCTGGCGGCCGCGGGGTGCTCTGGGAGCCGACGGCGTACTCCGTCGTCCCCAAGGCGGTCAACCCCCCCAGGCCGCGGTCCCGAGGGCGCGCCGACTGCACGGCCAGCGTCCGCTGAAGCTCGTAGGCGCCGGGCCTCGGTCCAGCTTGAGAACGCTACGAGGACGACGGGGCCGAGGACATTAGCGGGCGCGCAAGGAACACCGCCGCGGCGAGCGACGCTCGAAGAGCTGAAGAGGTCCCTGAGGAAACGTGACGCAACGCCGACCGCGTCATCATCCCAACACGGTCAGGAAGACGCTCGAGGCGCTCGAGGAGCCGCCGAGGACTCGGATCGTTCGACGCCTCGACGCGGTCGCCACGAATCCACGTCCGAGAGGCGCCGCCAAGCTGAAGGTCAGCGCAACATCTTTCGGCTCCGCGCCGGAGACTGGAGAATCGACGAGGTTCGCGACGGAGTTGGTCGTTCCTCGAGCAGATCCAGACCGATTGCATGTTGATGTCGTCGGACCTGTGCCGCCAGAGGAGGCCGAGGCAGGTCGTGTTCGCGACGAGAGCAGCCGTCCCCATAAGGCCCATGGCCTCGAAGCCCGGGGGATGGGGAACCCACGCCTTGTAGGCCGCCTGCCCGAGGGCCGCAAGCCCGAACGCCGCCATGATCCCGCCCTTGAACATCGCGGACCGGGCCTTCCAGTGCGCCGAGCGCCGCACGACGTACAGGCTGAGCCCGTAGGCCAGCGCGTCCCCGAGCATGTCCAGCGAATCCGATACGAGCGAGACCGAGCCTGCAAGCACGCCCGTGGCCAGCTCCGCGACGAACATGACGGCGTTGATGCCGAACACGATCCTGAGCGTCGAGATCTGGCGGGTCCGCAGCTTCTCGACTTCGCACGCGGCGTCGTCGCAACAATCCATCACGGGGACCTCGCTGCGTCCGTCAGCGGATCGCCGGCCACCCAACAAGCCCAACGCAACCTTGTTGCCCACACGGACCAGAACCACTGCGGGGATCTTTGGCCTCGGACCGATGGCATCAACAAGAGCACGCAGCTCGAAGCCCACAGCCACAACCACTGCGGGCGGCCGCCTATTGCCGTCAGAACACGAGCACCTGGTCGGCCGGAAGCTACATGACGACCCGAGCGGGGCGGGCGCAACGCCGGGTGAGACGCGGCTCCGGCGCGGCTCGCGAGGGGCGCGGGGGGCAAGAGCAGCCGGGCGTTGGGTGAAGCGGCCGCGGGCCCCCCGCCCGGATAGATGGTCCGATGCCGGCGGCGCCCCTGGCGAAGCCTGACGCTACGGGAAGGCTTCTCTCCCCCCGTCGGTTACAATCCGCGGGGGGTTGGAGTGATAGCTGAAGAAATCCGCGCCGCGCTCGACCGCATCCTGCCCGGCGTGCAAAAGCCCGGCCGCTACCTCGGCCTCGAGCGCAATATCGTCATCAAGGATTGGGACTCGGCGGCGGTGCGAGTGCTCCTCGCCTTCCCCGACGAGTACGGGATCGGGATGTCGCACCAGGGGACCCGCATCCTCTACCACATCGCCAATTCGCGCCCCGACACGCTCGCCGAGCGGGCGTTCGCGCCGTGGCCCGACATGGCGGCGGCGATGCGCGCCGCCGGCGTGCCGCTGTACGGGCTCGAGAGCTACCACCCGGCGCGCGCGTTCGACCTCGTCGGCATCACGCTGCAGACCGAGTTGAACTACGTCAACGTCCCCTACCTGCTCGACCTCGCCGGAATCCCCCGCTTCGCCCGCGACCGCGTCGAGGGCGACCCGATCGTGGTCGGCGGCGGGCCGTGCATGGCGAACCCCGAGCCGGTCGCCGATTTCTTCGACGCGTTCGCGATCGGCGACGGCGAGGTGGTGCTGCGCGCGCTGCTCGACGCGGTCAAGGACGGGAAAGTCGCCGGGTTGCCGCGCGCCGAGGTGCTGCGCTCGCTCGCCCGCGTCCCGGGGATCTACGTGCCGCAGCTCTACCGCTGGACGCCGCAGGCGTCGCCGGCGCAGGGCGGCTCGTTCGAGGTCCTCGACGAGGCCGCGACGCTCCCCGTGCTCCGAATCTTCGCCGCGACGCTCGACCCCGCCGACGTGCCGTCGCTGCCGATCGTGCCCGCGGTCGAGGTGGTGCAGGACCGGCTCGGCATGGAGGTCGTGCGCGGCTGCACGCAGGGCTGCCGCTTCTGCCAGGCCGGGTACTGGTACCGGCCGGTGCGAGAGCACGACCCGGCGACCGTCCTCGCCACGCTACAGTCGCACGTGGACTCGACCGGCTACGAGGAGGTCGGCCTGCTGTCGCTGTCCACCGCCGACTACTCGCAGATCGAGCCGCTCGCGTACCACCTCGCCGAGACGCTCGCGCCGCGCCGCGTCGGGGTCTCGCTCCCCTCGCTGCGCGCCGACGCGTTCTCGGTCGCGGTCGCCGACGCGGTGAGCCGGGTGCGCAAGTCTGGGTTCACGTTCGCGCCCGAGACCGGCTCCGACCGCCTGCGCCGCGTGATCAACAAGACGTTCACCAACGCAGACATGGTCAAGGCGGCGGAAGTCGCGTTCGCGCGCGGCTGGAACCTGATCAAGGTGTACGCGATGATCGGCCTGCCCACCGAGACCGACGACGACCTCGAGGAGCTGGCGCGCCTGGCCGAGGGGATCCTCGAGGCCGCGCGCCGGGTGGGCAACCGCAAGGCCGAGGTCAAGGTCTCGGTCGGCCCGTTCGTCCCCAAGGCGTGGACGCCGTTCCAGTGGGAGCCGTTCGTCCCGGTCGCCGAGATGCGGCGGCGGATCGAGCTGCTGCGCGCGCGGTTCAGGCGCATCCGCTGGTCTAAGCTGACCTGGAACGAGCCCGAGGAGTCGGCGCTCGAAGCGCTGCTGTCGCGCGGCGACCGCCGGCTCGGTGCGGTGATCGCCCGCGCCCACGACCTCGGCGCCGTCTTCGACGGCTGGGGCGAGTGGCTGCGCCTGCCCGCCTGGAACCAGGCGCTCGCCGAGGCCGGGGTGGACGTCGAGAGCGAGCTCGGTCCCCGCGACCTGACCGCCACGCTGCCGTGGGACGTAATCGACGCTCGCGTCCGCAAGGGGTACTTGAAGGCCGAGCGGCGGCGGGGGGTCGAGGAGCGCGAGACCCCCGACTGCCGCTGGGGCGACTGCATGCGCTGCGGCGTCCCCGGGGACGGCGCGGACACGCAGCTCGCGGCCCCGACGCTGCCGGTCGTCGGCGAGGAGGCACCGGAGTTGGCCCGCGCGAAGAACGCCGCGTACCGCCTGCGTCCGCTGCCCCGGGTGCTGCCCGACCCGCCCCCGCTCACCCAACCGGAGCGCGTCGCCCGCGCCCGGTTCACGTTCGCAAAGCTCGGCGGCGCGCGCTTCCTCTCCCACCGGAACGTCATGGACCTGCTCGAGCGCGCCCTGCGCGCGGCGGCGGTCCCGGTGCGCTACACCGAAGGCTACAACCCCCACATCCGTCTCTCGATGGGCCCGGCGCTGCCGCTCGGCGCCGAGGCTCTCGCCGAGCGTTTCGACGTCGAGTGCCACGGCGACGTCGAGCTCGGCATGCTCTCGCACGCCAACCGTGTGCTCCCCGTGGGCCTCGAGCTCACCGCTTGCGAGCGCCTTCCCGAGGGCTCGCCCTCGCTGGGCAAGGCCGTCGCCGCGTGCCGCTACCGCCTGCGCCGCCTCCCCGGCCTGCCCGCATGGCCGCACACTCCGGCTGCGCTCGCCGACGGCCTCCTCGGCATCCTGGAGTGGCGCCTGGAAGGCGACGACCTGATCGTCACCGCCAACGCCCGCCAGAGCGACGGCCCGACCCCGGGGGCCAAGACGATCCTCGCGGCGCTCGGCGTTCCCGACGAGCAGATCCCCCTCGTCCCCGTGCTCCGCGAGGCCATGATCGCTCGCCGAGCGTCCGGCCGCCGCCGTAGCGTAGCCGGAGGAGTTACTGCAGCCGGTCGGTCGCCTTGATGAAGCCGGCGACCGCCGCCTTGAACGCCACCAGCGACGGCGGGTGCAGGTACATCATGTGGCCCGCCTCGAAGTACTTCATCTCGATGTTGCCGCGAAGCTTCTTCTCGAGGCCGAGGTGCTCCATCGTGTACTCGGTGCCGAAGAACGGCGTCGCCAGGTCGTAGTAACCGTTGAGCACCAGGATGCGCAGGGCCGGGTTGGTGGCGATCGCGTGCGCCAGGTCGATGCCGGTGTTCGGCATGCCCGGGGTCGCGAAGAACGAGCCGGGCGCCTTGTGCTTCCAGTCCCAATCCCGCCACAGGTCGGCCTCGACCTTGTACGTCTGGCCGACCCCGAACTTCAGGTCCTCGTGCAGGTAGTCGAGGAACGCGGCGGTGAACGCCCCGGAGATCGCCGTGGCTTGCGGGTCCTCGTGCGACTCCTGGGCCAGCCGGTCGAGCGCGACGCCGGTGAAGCGCGCGTCGAGGCGGCCGACGACCTCAGCGTGCTCGCGCAGCAGCTCGGCGGTGAACTCGCCCTCGCTGACGCGCAGGTTGGCCTTGTCGAGGTACGAGGCGGACAGCCCGGTCAGATGCGACATCGTGGCGATGACCGCCTGGCGCTCGGCGTCGGGGAGCGCGTCGCCCTTGGCGAGCGCCGTCGCGTACGGCCCGGCGGCGAACGCGCGCGCCTGAGCGAGGAACGCCTCGAGCGGCGGCGCGTCCGGGACCAGGTGGTGGTACCACGCGATCGCGGCGTAGCTGGGCAGGAACATCTCGTAGCCCAGGTCGTTGCCGGGCATCGTGATGTCGGTCTGCGCGTTGACGAACACCGAGACCAGCACGACGCCGTTGAACGCCATGTTCCACCGGCTCTGCAGCAGGTCGACGAGGCCGGCCGAGCGCATCGTGCCGTAGCTCTCGCCGAGCAGGTACTTCGGCGAGTTCCAGCGGTTGTTGTCGTTGACGTACTGGACGACGAAGCGGGCCATCGAGTCGAGGTCCTCGTCCACGCCCCAGAAGTCCTTGTCCTTCGCCTTCCCCACCGCGTGCGAGAGCCCCGTCCCGACCGGGTCGATCATGACCAAATCCGTCGTGTCGATGATGCTCTCCTGGTTGTCCACGACCTGGTACGGGGGCGGCGGGGTCGGCGCCGCGTCCGTGGTCACGATCCGGCGCGGTCCGAGCGCGCCCATGTGCAGCCAGAGCGAGGACGAGCCCGGCCCGCCGTTGTAGGCGAACGTCAGCGGCCGCTGCGAAGCCTTGGCGCCGTCCTTGGTGTAGGCGACGTACTCCATCGCCGCGATCGGCTCGTCCTTGTCGTTGCGGATCAGGATGGTGCCGGCCGTCGCCTTGTAGTTCAGCACGGCGCCGCCGATGTTGATCGTGTGCTCGGTGATCGACTGCTCCGGCTTCGGGACCGCCGGCGCCTCCTGCTTCGTCGGCTCGCCGGCGCGCTCTTTCTCCGCAGCTTTCGGCGGCTCCGCCGCAACGAGTCCGGTCGCGGCAACGAACAGCAATCCTAGGGTGAGTGTCACAACCCGTCTGGTCATTGGAGACCTCCCAGTCCGCGGGAGATTACACGAGAACGCGACCCGCTTCCAAGCGGCCCTGGAAGGCCACGCGTCCACCGTGACCCCCGGGCGCGTAACGTCATTCCCGCGCACGCGGGAATCGAGGATTTCCGCTGCCGCCCGCAACGACCTGGGTTCCCGCGTGCGCGGGAACGACGATCGAATGACTGCCCGTCGTTGTCGTCCACGGGCACGAAACCGCCGGCCCCGCGCTCTGACGGCCGCCCGTCACTTCGGGGCGCACGAATCGACGTGCCAGTAGTAGTCCTCGCCTCCGCGCAGCTCGATGTACCGGCGCTCGAGCAACCGTCCCGTCGGGTCCTTGCTCTCGAGGATGTGCCGCCCCGATCCGATGTTGTCCACCGTCCGGGTGCGGTCGGGCTCGACGGTCACCGCCTCCCACCCGTCCACGAACACCGTCACCGCGCACTGGCTGGTGTTGAGGACGACCACGTCGCACTCGCCGTCCCAGGCATGGTGGCGGCACCCCGCGACGGCCAGCAGCAGCAGGCACACGGCGAGCGCGGGACGCGGGCGCCACCTCATGGCAACAATTTAGCGCCCGACGCCCGGCGTTGCAACGCGCCCGTTGCCGCAAGGGCAGGTCTTGCGAGCGTTCGCCGCCGGGCCGCGCCCGGGCTCCGGCATGGCGCGGCCGGGTTCACACCTCGAGCGCGACGAGATCGGCGCCGACGGCGCCGCCCCGGACGCGCAGCAGGGCCACGGAGACCGGCAGGGCGAAGCGCCGGGGACCGGCGCTGCCGGGGTTCACGTAGAGCACGCCGCCACGTTCGACGATGGCGGAAATGTGGGAGTGGCCGCTGATTACGGCAGCGAAGCCGGCGACGGCGGGGTCGAGGTCGAGGCGGGCGAGGTCGTGCAGGACGTAGAGTCGGACACCGCCCACCTCGGCCACGGCGGTGTCGGGGAGGCCTCGCGCCCACGCCTCCACGTCCACGTTCCCCCGCACGGCCACCACCGGTGCGACGCGCCGCAGGTCCCCCACGATGGCAGGCGAGCCGACGTCGCCGGCGTGCACGATCAGCTCGCAGCCGGCGAGCGCCGCGACCGCCTGCGGGCGGAGCAGGCCGTGGGTGTCGGAGACCACCCCGACCAGGTGCTCGCCGGCCTCCGGCCGCCGACCGTTCGCCGGGAGCGGGCTCAACGCGACCTGGAGCTGAGCAGCCGGTCGAGGGAGAGCGCCCCGCTCCCCTTGATCACCACGGCGAGGGCGATCACGACCACCAGGATGTGGTACTCGAACCCCTCCCCCGCCTGGTGCCCGGACCAGTTCATGAAGAAGCCGTTGGCAACGTGACCGCCGAGGAACGCCGCGACCGCCATCTCGACGCCGATGCCGAAGGCGGCGACGCGGCCGAGCAGCCCCACGATCAACCCCAGCGATCCCGCGAACTCCGCGGTGATCGCGAGCGCGGCGAAGACCGCGGGGATGTGCATCTGCCCCGTCATGTACCCCCAGGTGCCCGCCAGGCCGTACCCGCCGAACCACCCGAGCACCTTCTGCGCGCCGTGAGGGAACATCACGATCCCCAGCCCGAGACGCAGCACCAGCGCCGCCGCGTCGTTCTCCGTTTTCAGCAGCTTCCCGAACATCTCCGGCCTCCCTGCCCATGCGGGCGACTCTCCGGCGCGGCCCGGGCCGCGCCGGACTACCTCGGTACAACCCATCGGCCCGAGCTTCATTCCTCGGGCCCGGGCTGCATGCCGCCGGCCGCGTCCGCCACCGCCCACGGCGCGGCGCGAAACCGCCGCGCCAGGAGAGCGCACGCGGCGAACAGGACGACGCCGGTCGCCGCAACGCCGGCCCACAGCGTGGCCGGCCCGAACCTCTCGTACACGGCGGTGCCCACCGCCGGCGCGAGCACGAACGCCACGGAAAACGACAGCGAGTAGGCGCCCATGTACCTGCCGCTGACCGTCCCCGGCGCGCGACTCGCCGCCACCGAGTTCGTGAACGGCAGCGACAGCATCTCCCCCGCCGTCCACACCACGACCGTGAGCGCCGCGAACGCCCGGCTCGAGCCCAGCGGCAACAAGCCGAAGCCGGCGCACACGAGCAGGCACCCCAGCCCCGCAAGCAGCAGGTGGTCGCGGTGCTCGAGGGCGCGCAGCAGGACCATTTCCACGGCGACGATGATGACGGTGTTGATCGCGAGCAGCAACCCGATCGAGTCCTCGGCCAGATGGTAGTGCTGGCGGAAGTACAGCGGCATCGTGCTCGAGAGCTGGAAGAACACCGTCCCCAGCACGACCATGATCCCCAGAAACGCGAGGTACGGGCCGTCCCTCCACGGCGAGAGCGCGCCGCCGGGGGACGCGGCGGCTTCCTTTGGCGCCTCCCCCGTCCCGGCAGCTGCGAGCCCCAGCACGAGCGCCGCCGCCCAGCAGGTGGCCGCGTCGGCGACGAACAGCAACCCATAGTGGTGGACCGCGAGCAACCCGCCGACCGCCGGCCCGACCGTCATGCCGAGGTTGACCGCCAGGCGCACGAGCGCGAGCGAGCGCGTGCGCACCGCCGTCTGGCTGCCGCGCGCGATCGCGGTGAACAGCGCCGGCCGGAAGCACTCGGCGACGACCGCGAGCCCGAACACCGCGAGCGAGACTGAAAGTCGACCGGTAAAGCGCGAGAGGACGAGAAACCCGGCCCCGGTGGCGGCCAGGCTCGCGACCTGCACGCGGACCGGGCCGATGCGGTCGGAGAGCGCGCCGCCGAGCCACGAGCCCGCGATCGCGCCGATCCCGTACAGGCTGAGCACCTGACCGGCCGCGATGATCGAGAACCCGAGCTTGGTGGTGAGGTACAGGCTCATGAACGGCAGCACCATCGTGCCGCTGCGGTTCACGAGGGTCGCGAACCCCTGGATCCAGACCTCGCGCGGCAGCCCGGAAAACGCCGCCCGGTAGGTGCCGACGATGCGTTTCAACATGACCCGCGGACCCTCAGCGCCGGCCGATGGCGAGGCCCGCGGCGTACAGCGCCGCGAACGCAAGCTCCAGCCGGCCGGTCTCGGCGAGGGCGGCGTTGAGCGCGGCGCCGCGCTCGCGGAGCACCCGGCGAAGCGGGACCACCGCAAACGGCAGCGCGCCCAGGGTCAGCAGCAGCGCAGGCGGCGCCTGAGCAACGGCGACCGCCGCCGTCGGCGCCGCGAAGGCGGCGGCGAGCAACGCCAGGTACTCCGCCCGCGCCGCCCGCTCTCCCAGCCGCACCGCGAGGGTGCGCTTCCCCGCGGCGCGGTCGGTGGCAACGTCGCGGAGGTTGTTGACGACGAGGATCGCGGCCGCGAGCAACCCCATCGGCACGCCCGCCCACACGGCGGCGGGGGCAAGCACTCCGGCCTGGACGAAGTGGGTGCCACCAACCGCGACCAGGCCGAAGAAGATGAATACGAAGAGCTCGCCCAGGCCGTGGTAGCCGAGCGGGAACGGCCCGGCGGTGTACGCCAGGCCCGCAGCGACGGCGAGCGTCCCGATGGCGACGACCGGCCAGCCGGCGACGGCCGTCAGATACGCGCCGGCGAGCGCCGCGAGCGCGAACGCGGCCCAGGCGCCGCGCAGGACCGCGGCGGGCGCGAGCAGCCCCGCCTGCGTGGCTCGGACCGGCCCGACGCGCTCGTGGGTGTCGGCGCCGTGGCGGAAGTCGAAGTAGTCGTTCGCGAGGTTGGTGCCGATCTGGATGAGCAGCGCGCCCGCGAGCGCCGCCAGCGCCGGCCACGGGCGGAACGCGTGCGCCGCGTACGCCGTCGCCGCGCCGACCAGCACCGGCGCGGACGCCGCGGGCAGCGTCTTCGGCCGACTCGCCAGGGCCCAGGTTCCGGCCTTCGTCAGGTGGCGCGCAGCCGAAGCCGTCCGCTCCTCGCCGTTCATCGCGAACCCGACCCGCCGGCCCGGCTCAACCCGCGCTGAACTTGAAGTCGAAGCCGACGCGCGGCGGTTCGTGCCCGGGGTCGCAGCGGTACGGCGCGAAGTCGGTCACCCCCTCGGACCGGAGGAAGTCCTCGTCGACCAGAGCGTGTCCGGTGAAGCTTCCCGGCTCCTTGGCGAAGACGCGCAGCGCCGCGTCGGCGACGATGTCGGGCTTGCGCCAGATCTTCGCGTCGCCGAGCGCGAAGTTGATCGTCGCGTAGCTCTCGATCAGAGTCGCCGGCCAGAGCGCGTTGCACGCCACGTTCCTACCCGCCACCTCTCCGGCGAGACCGTGGGCGATCAGCGTCATGCCGAACTTGCTCACCGCGTACGCCACCTTCCCCACGGCGGCGGCAGGGTCGACCGGCGGCGACATCATCAGGATGTGGCCCCACCCCTGCGCCACCATCGCCGGCAACACCTCGTGGGTGCAGGCGAAGGCGCCGCGGACGTTGACCCCCATGACGCGGTCGAAGCGCGACATCGGCGTGTCGGCCACCGGCTGCCAGAACAGCGCCCCGGCGTTGTTGACCAGGATATCGATGCGGCCGAACCGGTCGAGCGCGGCTTTGACCGCGCCGGCCACCGCGCCCTCGTCGCGCACGTCCACCTGCACGGCGAGCGCGCGCCGCCCCAGCGCCTCGACCTCCGCCGCCACGGTGTGGATCGTGCCCGGCAGCTTGGGGTTCGGCTCCACGGTCTTGGCCGCCACCACGATGTCGGCGCCAGCGCGTGCCAGCGCCAGCGCCAGGCAGCGCCCGACGCCGCGCGAGGCTCCGGTGATGAATGCGACACGTCCCTCGAATGCCATGACGCGAGGATACACGCCGCGACCCCGCGGCCCAAGCGTTCTCGCCCCGCCACCCAATGCTTACATCGGCCGCTCGCCGGGCCGCGAGCCGCTGTCAGATTGTGGCGAGGTAGACCGCCATGGCGAGGCCGATGAGCGCCAGGAACCCCGCGACAGCCAGACCGAACCCGACGCCGAACCTGGGCGCCTCGGCCCCGGCCTCGATCGTGCGCACATGCCCGCGATGCCGGATCGCCGCCGTGACGATGACCACGATCCCGAGGCCGATGAGCGCGATCCCGATTGGGAGCGAGAAACCCTGACCCTGGTGCCGGACCGCGCCCACCGATGCCAGCTCGCTGAGGAACAGGCCGAACCGAGCGACGACGAACCCGAATCCCATCAGCGCCAGGCCGGTGCGGATCCACGCCAGGAACGTGCGCTCGGCGGCCATGAAGACCCTGGGATCCGTCGGCTGCGAGTTCATACCGCCAGACTACCTCCAATCCTCGCCACCCGCGCCAGCGGGACCTCTCCGCAACCCAAGAAACATGGATTATGATACTGAGGCTGTCGTGCGCTTAGGGCCGGTTCCGGGGCAGCGCCCCGGTGTCACGCGGCCCAGGCGGGGAGCTTTTCTACGACGCTACGGACAGACGGTGGTGCGTGGCCCGCGCGGGCGGCTGGCGGCGAACGCCCCAACGCCTCGGCCTCCCGGGGCCAGGCGGGCCTGCAGGACGTGGCCGTACAACCTCATCCTCGAAAGCGAAGGGAGACTTTCATGGGACTCGACGGTAACGGTTTCTCTCGGACGGAGCGCCCCGGGGCGCCACGGCACGGGTGGGCCAACGCCCTCGCGCTCGGCATCGCACTGCTGGCGATGCCGCTGGGCGCGGGGGCCGCCCAGCATGCCCTCATGCGCTTCCCGACCCTGCACGGCAACACGATCGTCTTTTCGGCCGCGGGCAGCCTCTGGCGGGTGGAGCGCAAGGGCGGCACGGCGCAGCGGCTCACGACCGACAGCGGCCTCGACCTCATGCCGCGCTTCTCGCCCGACGGCAAGGAGATCGCCTTCACCGGCGGCTACGACGGCAACAACGACGTCTACGTGATGCCCGCCGAGGGCGGGCCGGTGCGGCGGCTGACGTTCCACTCCGACGTGGTCCCCGACGCGCCGATGCGCTGGGGGCCCGACAACATGGTCGTGACCTGGACACCCGACGGGAAGAACATCATGTTCCTGTCGCGGCGGACCACCTACAACTCCTGGTTCGGCCAGCTCTTCCTCGTTCCCGAAGCGGGCGGGGCGGCGACCCGGTTCCCGGTGCCTCGGGGCGGCGTGACCTCGTTCAGCCCGGACGGCAGCAAGATCGCCTACAACCGCATCTTCAGGAACTTCCGCACTTGGAAGCGGTACTACGGCGGCCTCGCCCAGGACATCTGGATCTACGACCTCGGCACGCACGACATCCAGCGCGTGACCGACTGGAAGGGCACCGACACGTACCCGATGTGGTACCGCGGCACCATCTACTTCGCCTCCGACCGCGGCCCGGAGAAGCGGCTCAACATCTGGGCGTACGACCTAGCGAGCAAGCGGTTCAGGCAGGTGACCGACTTCAAGGACCACGACATCGACTGGCCGAGCCTCGGCGACACCGGCATCGTGTTCGGCTGCGGCGGCGAGCTGTACGCGCTCGACCTGCCGTCGGAGAAGCTCGAGAAAGTCGCGGTCGACGTCCCCAACGACGGCGTCCGCACCCGGCCGCGCTGGGTGGACGCCAGCAAGACGATCCAGGGGTTCGACATCGCACCCAACGGCAAGCGTGCGCTGTTCGAGGCCCGCGGCGAGATCTTCACGGTGCCCGCGGAGCACGGCAACACCCGCGATCTGACGCAGACGTCGGGCGCCCGCGAGCAGGACCCGGCCTGGTCCCCGGACGGCACGTCCGTCGCCTACGTGACCGACCGCACCGGCGAGGCCGAGATCGCGGTCCGCCCCGCGGACGGTTCGGGGAGCGAGCAGATCCTCACCGACCGCCGCAAGGGGTACCTGTACGACCCCACCTGGTCGCCCGACGGCGGGAAGGTCGCCTTCGACGACAGCGACCACGCCCTGTGGATCCTCAACGTGAAGGACCGCAAAGCGATCAGGGTCGACGCCGACCCGCGCTCCGAGATGCACGATTTCGCCTGGTCGCCCGACGCGCAGTGGCTGGCCTACAGCAAGGCGGCGGGCAACGACCTGCGCCAGATCTACCTCTACAGCCTGACCTCGGCCACCGCAACGCCGGTGACGAAGGCGTTCACCAGCGACTTCAACCCGACGTTCGACCCGCAGGGAAAGTACCTGTACTTCATCGCCCTCAAGCACGAGAACCCGGTGTTCAGCGAGAGCGAGTTCAACGTCGCGACGGTCAAGATGGCCGGGATCTACGCGGTGACGCTGCAGGCGGGCGAGCCGTCACCGTTCGCGCCACGCTCCGACGAGGGGACGCCGAAGGAAGCGAAGAAGGACGGCGAGAGCAAACCTGAGGCTTGGAAGCCCGGCGCCAGCGCTCCGATCCACATCGACCTCGCGGGCCTCGCCGACCGTATCGTGCCGCTGCCGGTGCCCGCCGGGGAGATCACCCAATTGAGCGCCGCACGCGGCCGCGTCTTCTACCTGACGATGCCGGTCAAGAGCTTCGAGGCCGCGTTGCACGGCGAAAGCCCCGAACTCCACGCCCTCGACATGGACAAGCGCAAGGACACGGTGCTGGTGAGTCCTCTGGACGGGTACGCGCTCAGCGCCGACGGCAGCGCGGTGCTCACCAAGAACAAGGACGCCTACGCGATCAGCAGCACCGCACCGGAAGACAAAGAGGCAAGCGAAGAGAAGCCCAAGGAGTTGGACCTTTCGCACATGCAAGCCCTGATCGACCCGGTGGCCGAGTGGAACGAGATGTTCCACCAGGCGTGGCGCCTCGAGCGCGACTTCTTCTACAGCCCGGAGATGAACGGCGTGGACTGGCCGGCGGTCCGCGCCTCCTACGAGAAGCTCCTGCCAGAACTCGCCTGCCGCGAGGACCTCAACTACGTGATCGGCGAGATGATCGGCGAACTCTGCAACTCCCACACCTACGTCGGCGGCGGCGACGAGCTTCACGGCAAGAAGGTGCCGACCGGCCTGCTCGGCGTGGACTTCGGCGTGGACGAGAAGGCCGGCCGTTATTTCTTCAAGACCATCTACCCCGGCGACAACGCCCACGACGGCTACCGCTCGCCGCTGACCGAGCCGGGGATCAACGTCAAGGAGGGGACCTACCTGCTGGCCGTGGCCGGCCATGAGCTGCGCGTGCCGACCGACCCGTACAGCCTGTTCGTCAACACCCTGGGCGGCACGGTGACGCTCACCGTCGCCGACGACGCGGCCGGGAGGAACCGGCGCGACGTCACCGTGGAGCCGATCGCCGACGAGCTGAACCTGCGCATGAAGGCGTGGATCGACCACAACCGCGCGGAGGTGGACAAGGCCTCCGGCGGCACGATCGGGTACCTGTACCTCGCCGACATGGACGAGCAGGGCATGGACCAGTTCATCAGCCAGTTCTACGCGCAGGTGCGCAAGCAGGGGCTGATCGTGGACGTCCGCTACAACGGCGGCGGCTTCATCGACCAGATCGTGCTCGAACGCCTGCGCCGCGTGCTCGTGGGCATGACCACCAACCGCCAGGGCGTGGGGTTCCCGATCCCGCAGCAGATGGTGCACGGCTACATGGCGTGCCTCCTCAACCACTACTCGGCCTCGGACGGCGACATCTTCCCCTATTACTTCAAGAAGTACGGCCTCGGCCCGCTCATCGGCGAGCGGACGTGGGGCGGCGTGCGCGGGATCCGCGGCTTCTGGCCCCTGGCCGACGGCGGCTACGTCACCATCCCGGAGGACAGCCTCTACGGCCTGCACTCCGAGTGGGTGATCGAGAACCACGGCGTGGACCCGGACATCAAGGTGGACAACCTGCCGGGCGACGTCATGGCCGGGAAGGACGCGCAGCTCGAGACGGCGGTCAAGTACGTCATGGACAAGATCAAGGCAAGTCCGATGACGCTACCGCCGCCACCGCCGTTGCTGCCGGCGTACCCGCCGGACGGGCGGTAAAGCGTCTGTTTCGAGATAGGCACGGGCGGGGCGCAATGCCCCGCCCTTTTTTCGTCACCGGTGCTCGGGCGGGCGGCCTTTGGCGAGATGCGGTATCATCCGCTTCGGGAGTTGACCGTGGACCTTCTTTCACGCATGGAGAGCGAGAGCATTTACGTCATCCGGGAGGCGTACAGCCGGTACTCGAAGGTGGCGATGCTGTGGTCGATGGGGAAGGACTCGACGTCCCTGTTGTGGCTGGTCCGCAAGGCGTTCCTGGGCAAGGTCCCGATCCCGGTGATCCACATCGACACGAGCTACAAGTTTCCGGAGATCTACGCCTTCCGCGACCGCCTCGCCAAGGAGTGGGACCTCGACCTGCGCATCGCCCGCAACGAGGAGGCGCTCGCCGATGGGATGGGGCCGAAGAAGATCGACAAGTTCGCGTGCTGCAACGCGTTGAAGACCGTGGCGCTGAAGCAGGCGATCGCGGGCATGGGGTTCGAGGCGCTCCTGCTCGGCATCCGCCGCGACGAGCACGGGGTGCGCGCCAAGGAGCGGTACTTCTCGCCGCGGGCGAAGGACTTCAGCTGGAACGTCGGGGCGCAGCCGCCGGAGCTGTGGGACCTCTACGCGACCGTGGACGAAGCCGCGCACGACCGCATCCACCCGCTGCTGCACATGACCGAGCTCGACATCTGGCGCTACGTGCGGCGCGAGGGGATCCCGGTCAATCCGCTCTACCTCGCGAAGGACGGCAAGCGCTTCCGCAGCATCGGGTGCGCGCCGTGCTGCGCGCCGATCCCCTCGACCGCGACCACGGTGGACGAGATCATCGCCGAGCTCGAGGCCTCGCGCGAGCCGGAACGCGCCGGGCGCGCCCAGGACAAGGAGAACGCCTACACCATGCAGAAGCTGCGCTCGCTGGGGTACATGTGAGCCCGCTCGTCACCGGCGACGGCGAGAAGCCGCTGCTGCGCATCGCGATGGTCGGCCACGTGGACCACGGCAAGTCGACGCTGATCGGCCGCATCCGCCACGAGATGTCGGCGCTGCCGGGGACCGCCGCGGTGGACGCGTCGGTCGCCGGAAACTGGGCGTTCGTGACCGACCAGCTGCAGGAGGAGCGCGAGCGCGAGATGACGATCGACACCACGCAGACGTTCCTCGACACCCCCGTCTGCCGACTCGTGTTCATCGACGTCCCCGGGCACCAGGAGCTGATCCAGAACATGCTCTCGGGCGCGACCCGCGCCGACGCCGCGGTGCTCGTGCTGGCGGGCGACGAGGGGGTGCAGGTGCAGACCCGGCGGCACGCGCTCCTGCTCGCGATGCTCGGGATCAGGACCGTGATCGTGGCGGTCAACAAGATGGATACCCTCGACCGACGCGAGGACGCGTTCCGCGCCCTCGAGCGCACCGCCGTCGAGGAGTTGCGCGCGCTCGGGATCGAGGTCTCCGCCGTCGTCCCCGTGGTGGCGCGCGACGGCGACAACGTCGTGCAGCGCTCCGAGGCGATGCCGTGGTACGACGGCCCCTCGGTGATGGAGGCGATCGGCGAGCTGGAGCTGGCGGTTGCGCCGGTGGACGCCCTCCGCTTCCCGGTGCAGGGGGTCCTCCGCCACGACGGCCCGGCCACGGTCGTCGGGCGCGTGCTCTCCGGCTCGGTCGCGGAGGGCGACGCGCTGACGGTTTGCCCCGGCGGGGCCGCGGTGACGGTGCGGGCCATCCGCCGCTTCCCCGAGGACCACGCCCCGGCCCAGACCGGCGAGTCGGTCGGCCTCGTGCTCGACGGCCCCGAGCCCAGCCGCGGCGACGTCCTGGCGCCGGCGGGGGACCTGCCGCACGTGACGCGGACGCCGGCCGGCCGCGTTTTCTGGCTCGCGGAGACGCCGCTGGCGCTGGGGGAGGAATTGGCCCTGCGCTGCGCGACGCAGGCCGTCCCGGCGCGCGTCGCGGCGATCGCCGACCGCCTCGACTCCGCCACGCTCGACCCGCTCCCCCCCGGGGAAGTCCTCGCGGCGATGCAGCTCGGCACGGTCGCCTTCGCGACGGAGCGGGCGGTGGTCGTGGAGACGTTCGACCGGATGGCTGGGCTCGGACGGTTCGTGCTCGAGCGCAAGGGCACGGCCGTCGGGTTCGGCATCGTCGGATGAGCGCGGCGGCGCGCCTCCGCCAAGGGGGGGCTTCATGATGTTCCACCTCGCCTACATCGACCCGGGCTCGCTCTACACGGTGAGCACCGGGCTCGCCGCGATCGTCGGCTTCGCCCTCTCGGCGCTGGCCGTGGTCGCGCTGTTCTTCCGGCGGCTGTGGGGGTTCACGAAACGCCACTGGCTCGCGGTCACGCTCGGCGTCGCGGTTGTGGCCGCGGCCGGGGTTGCGCTGGTGGTCACCGAGAGTCACAAGGGCGGGGGCACTATGGCAGGAAACCAGACAGGCAAGCGCCTCATCATCGTCGGCCTCGACGGGCTCTCGCCCAAGATCATCGAGCCGATGATGGCCAACGGCGAGCTGCCGAACTTCAAGCGCCTCGCGGAGCTCGGCGGCTACTCGCACCTCGGCACCACCAACCCGGCGGAGTCGCCGGTCGCGTGGACCGCCTTCGCCACCGGCCGCAACCCGGGCAAGAGCGGCGTCTACGACTTCATCCGCCGCGCCCCCGGCAGCTACCTGCCGGACCTCTCGCTCACGCGGCTGGAGGGGAACAAGTCGCTGCCGGTCCGCAAGGGCAAGGCGTTCTGGCAGTACGGCCGCGAGGCCGGGGTGCCGATGACGATCCTGTCCTGCCCGGTCACCTTCCCGCCCGACGAGATCGACGGCAAGATGCTCTCGGGGATGGGCACGCCCGACCTGCTCGGCACCCAGGGCACGTTCTCGTTCTACACCACCGCGCCGGAGACCGTGAGCCACGAGACCGGCGGCGAAGTCCACGTCGTGCCCGACGCCAACCCGCTGCAGCTCGAGCTGCTCGGACCGCAGAAGCAGGGGATCACCGGCAAGGTCGAGCGGCTCGCGGCGCCGTTTTCGGTGCAGGTGAGCCCCGACCGATCGGTCGCCACGATCACGCTCCAGGGGCAGGACGTGCCGCTGCGCGTCGGCGAGTGGAGCCCGTGGGTCGGCGTCACGTTCAAGGTCGGGCCGCTGAGCCGGATGTACGGGATCCTCCGCTTCAACCTGGTCGAGCTGAAGCCCTACTTCAAGCTGTACGCCGCCCCGATCTCGATCGACCCGCGCAAGCCCTGGTTCCAGATCTCCTACCCCGAGGGGTATTCCAAAGAGCTGGCCTACGATCTCGGCCTCTTCGCGACCCGCGGGATGCCGTTCGACACCTGGGCGCTCAACGAGGGGCGCCTCTCCGAAGACGCCTTCATCGAGCAAGCCTCCGACCTCTACAACGAACAACTGCGGCTCATGGAGCACGAGCTGTCGCGCTGCGAGCGCGGGGTGTTCTACTGCTACTTCGAGTACCCCGACATCATCCAGCACATGTACTGGCGCTTCATCGACCCTGGGCACCCGCTCTACGACCCCAACGCGCCGCCGCGCCTGAAGGGGATGATCGACGACTGCTACCGCAAGATGGACGCAGTCGTCGGCGTCGCGCTCGCCGGGATGCGCACGGGCGACACCCTGATCGTGCTCTCGGACCACGGCTTCACGACGTTCCGCCGCGCCGCCCACATCGACTCCTGGCTGCGCGAGAACGGCTACCTCGTGCTCAAGGACCTGACCGCGACTGCCGGCGGGCCGCTGTTCGCGGACGTGGACTGGTCGGCGACCCGCGCGTACGCCCTCGGCTACGGCGGCATCTACATCAACACCGTCGGGCGCGAGCCGCAGGGGATCGTCCCGGAGGGCCCGGGCAAGGAAGCGCTCAAGAACGAAATCGCCGACAAGCTCAGGAAGTGGATCGACCCCAAGACCGGGACGCCGGTCGCCCGCACCGTGTACCTGAACCAGGAGATCTTCAAAGGGCCGGACGCGCACATGGCGCCCGACCTGTACATCGGCTTCTCGGACGGCTATGGGGCCTCGTGGCAGACCGCGCTCGGCGCCTCGCCGGCGGGCCCCCTGGTCGAGGACAACCTCAAGAAGTGGAGCGGCAACCACCTGGTGGACCCGCCACTGGTGCCTGGCGTGCTGTTCACCAGCCGCCCGATCAAGCTGGCGAACCCGACGCTGTACGACCTCGCGCCGACGGTCCTGGAGTTCCTCGGTTTCGACGACGCGCGCCTCGCCAAGGAGGACCTGGACGGCAAGCCCCTGTTCTGACCCTCGCGCGGCGCGGGCCGGGCGCGGCGCGATGCGTTGCGCTCGAAGCCGGAACGGTATTACAGTGTGACCGTACACGATGGGTTTTCAGGAGGCCAGGGCCTTGAGACAAGACCAGGACCAAAACGTTGCTTCGGGACGTGAGGCTGAGGAATCGCCTGACTTCTCCCACGCCAGCGTCCCCCTCGCCAAGCAGTTCATCGCCGCCGGCGAGCTGCGCAAGGCGCGTCTCATGCTTGAGCAGATCGTCGAGAAGGCCCCCGAGGCCGACGCCCTCGTCACCCTGGCGACGCTCGAGGT
Source organism: uncultured Acidobacteriota bacterium (assembly GCA_963727205.1). Lineage (GTDB taxonomy): Bacteria > Acidobacteriota > Thermoanaerobaculia > Thermoanaerobaculales > Thermoanaerobaculaceae > RBG-13-68-16. Next base: position 324,412 of record CAVSFQ010000049.1, read on the forward strand.
CGACAACCCGAAGCGCCAAGCCGACGCCCTCGACCACCTCAAGCACGCGCTCGAGCTTGCGCCGCAGCACACCGAGGCCTGGCTCCTCCTCGCCAACTACTGGGGGCTCAAGGGGCAGTCCGACAAGCAGAAGCGCTGCCTCGAGAAGATCCTCTCCTACGACAAGGCCAACCGCGACGCGCGCGACGCCGTCGAGCTGCTCGTGACGAGGAAGTGAAACCAGTTTGGCTGGCGGGAGCCCGGGCAGGTCGCGCCGGGCGCTGCGCGCCCCGCAGGCTCCAGACCGAGAGGACCAACGATGCCTGAGGATCTTTCCTGGGTCGCCGAGTTGCCGGCGTCGGTCACCGTCACCGACGAGTCGGGCGTAATCATCGCGATGAACGCCCGCTCCCGTGCCACGTTCGCCGCCGAGGGCGGCGCCGCACTGCTCGGCACCAGCGTCTTTGAATGCCATCCCGAGCCGGCTCTGACCGCGATCCGCGCGCTCTACGAAACCCACGCGCCGAACCACTACACGATCAGCAAGGGTGGGCAGAAGAAGATCATCCACCAGCTCCCCTGGTATTGTGACGGGCGCTTCGCGGGGCTCGTCGAGATCTCGATTCCGATCCCCGACACCCTCCCCCACTTCGATCGCGACGCCGAAAAGCGGTGAAGCGGAAGAGGGAAAAGGGGAAAGGGCAAAGGGAAGACAAAGCCCGGCTCTCTGGTTCGTGTCTTTCCTTTTCCTTTTCCCTTCTTTCCTCTTTCCTCTTTCCTCTTTCCTCGCTTCTAGTGTGTCGTATCTTCCTGGTGGATCAAGTACCTCTTGATCTTCTGCGTCGTCGTCTTCTCGAACTCCCCCTCCTTGATCTGCACGCGCCGGATCTGCTTGTACAGGGGGAGCCTGCGGTTGAGCGCCCTGATCTCCTTGTTGATCTCGTCCTCGATCCACGCGCGGGTGATCTCGGCCCCGGTCTTCTGCGCGTGCTGGTGGATCGTCTCGGCGTTGGGGACGACCATCACCGAGATCTCCTCGTCCCCAGCCGGGCCCCTGGCGCCGTACACCACCGATTCGAGCACCAGCGGGATCGCGTTGACCTGGTCCTCGAGTTCCTCGGGGAACACGTTCTTACCGTTGGCGGCCACGATCACGTTCTTCTTCCGCCCGGAGACGTGCAGGAAGCCGTCCGCGTCGAAGGCGCCGTAGTCCCCGGTGTGGAACCATCCGTCCTTCAGGACCTGGCGCGTCGCCTCCTCGTTCTTGTAATACCCGAGCATCACCGAGGGCCCGCGCACGACGATCTCGCCGCGGCCCTCGTCGTCGGCATCCTCGATGCGCACCTCGAGGTTCGGCAGCGGCAGGCCCGCGGCGTCGTCGCGGAACTTTCGCAGGCGGTTGAGCGCCACGATCGGCGAGGTCTCGGTGAGCCCGTACCCCTGCAGTAGCGTGAACCCGAAGCCGCGCATCCCCTTCGAGACTTCAGGGTTGGGCGCCGCTCCGCCGACGATCAGGATGCGGATCGCGCCGCCCAATTTGGCGTGGATCGCGGCGAACATCTTTCTGCGCAGGCCCCCGATCCCAACGGCCTCGGTGGCGCTCGCGACGCCCGCCATCGGGTTGACCAGCAGCGAGGCGAGCCGCTTCTCGCGCACGCCCGCCTGGATGCGCTTGAACATCTTGTCGTAGAGCAGCGGCACCGCGAGCAGGACGGTCGCGCGCACGCGCTGCAGGTCCTCGACCACGGTCTTGAGCGACCGCGCGAAATGGACCGAGGCGCCGACCGTGAGCGGGCACAGCACCCCGCAGGTGCACTCGTACATGTGGTGGATCGGCAGGACCGAGAGGAAGCGGTCGCTCTCCAGCAGCTCGACCATGGAGAGCATCGCCATCAGGTTGGAGACGACGTTGCGCTGCGAGAGCATGACGCCCTTGGCCCGGCCCATCGAGCCCGAGGTGAAGACGATCACCGCGACCGCGTCGGGGTCGAGAGGAGGGAACGGATCTCCCGGCGCCGCCGGCTCTCCCGCGATCATCTGCGCCATCGAGTGGACGCGGTGCCCGCGTTCGGGGAGGTCCATGTCCACGAGCACCTTGAGCCCCTTGACCGAGGGCGCGAGCGTGAGCACGGTATCGCGCAGCCCCTCCGAGAACACGACGGCCTTTGCGTCCGAGGCGTGGAGGATGGTGACGATCTCGTTTTCCTTGAGGCTCTTGTCGATCGGCACCACGACCATGTCGAACGTCGCCGCGGCCAGGTACGCGATCACCCACTGGACCCGGTTCTCCGCGATAACGGCCACGTGATCACGCTCGTCGAGCCCGATCCGGCGCAGGGCGCGCCCGAAGCGCGCCACCGTGTCGGCCAGCTCCTGGAACGTCAGGCGCCCGATCGGGGTCTCGTTGAGGTCCTCGAGCGCCAGCTTGCCCCCATGGCGCTGGGCCGAGCCCCGCACCAGGTCCTGCAGCGAGTCCAGGTGCGGCACCGGAAACAGCGGATACTCCTCGTTGAGCACCTTCATCGTCGCCTCCAGTGCTTCCTCTCAAAATGGCGGATCAGGCTACCACAGCCTCTGGATTCCCGGGTTCGCAGGAATCTTCCTATGCCGTGGGCACACCCCGGGCCATGAAAGTGGAGGGTTCGGAGGGTGTCGCGTAGTTAACAGATCCAGGCGGGCGGCCGCAAGGGCCGCCCCTACACAAGAACAAAGCTGGCATCGCTGTGTCGGGGCGAGGCTTGTCCTCCCGCCATCGCGGCGACCTACGCCTGCACGAGCCGGGCCGCGTAATCCGGGAGACTTTCAGGACAATAACGGCCTGACCCTGACCCATCCGTCATTTCGCCTTCCCTCTCCCTACTTCCCTTTCACTCTTCACCCTCGACTCGCCGGTTTCTCGCCCGCAAAAATAAGGGGGCCCGAAGGCCCCCGAGTGCCGCGATGGAACGGACGCTAGAAGTTGATCTTCACAGCCAGCTGGAGCTGGCGCGGGTTGACCTCGCCGGAGTAACCCTGGACGAGACCAAATGTGTTGAGCGCCACTTTCGTTCACGGTGTTCGTGTACTTCGTGATGGTGTACTTGCCGGTCGACTGCGTGTAGGTGACCCTGAACAGGTCCTGGTTGGCGCCGGTGACGACGCGCATGTTCTTGTTCAGCGCGTTGAACACCTCGCCGAGCACCTCTACCCTCACTCCGTGGGTGAGGTGGAAGGTCTTCGAAAGGCGGAAGTCGAGGTCGTACACGCTGGGTTGGCGGTAGGCGTTGCGTTGCTGGAGACGCCCGTCCTGTGCGGCCAGGAACGCGGAGAACTGGGGCAGGGTCATGCCGTTGGCCCCGGTGATGTCGATTACCTTCCCGCTCCCGTCCACGAAGACCGGGGTGTAGTTCGCCGCCTGGCTCGTCTGCGCCTGTCCGGTGAGGCTGTTGGCGGTGCACCCGCTGCAGGTGAATTGGATCGCGCCGGTGTATGGGTAGCCGCTGTGCCAGAAGGCGATGGCCGACACCTCGAAGCCGTACGGCAGGCGATAGATAACATCGCCGCCGATGCGGTGCTTCACGTCGTTGTCGCTCGGGCCCTCGCTCAACTTGGGGTTGTTCGGGTCGATGAGGAAGGTGGTGGAGGTGGAACGGGAGTTCGTCTCGTAGTCGACCGAGTCGGCATGCGTGTAACCGAGGTCCCACGAGAGCCTCGAGTCACCGGTGGCGAGCTTGTGGATCTCGATCGTCTGCGCGCGGTACCACGACTGCTCGTTGCTGGTGAGCTCGCGGACGATGCCCATGTCGGCGTACGGACGGGCCGGGTTGCTCGAGCTGTTGTAGTCGTAGACCGTCATGTTGCCGAGGCTGTACCCCGTGGCGACGAGGTTGATGTTCTTCGTGCCCTGGATGTGGTCCAGCTTCGAGTAGACCGCGCTGATGCCCACGCTGTAGGTCTCGCCGAGGCGTTGTTCATACTGCAGGCTCGTGCGCCATGCGTTCTGCGCCTGATAGTTCGAGCCGATGGTGACGAGGTTGGCCGAGAGCTTCGACTTGGCCAGGAAATCGGTGGGCGACATGATGGCGGGGTAGTTCGGGCAGGGGTTCGCCGGCGTGCTCGTGCAGGTGAACGTGGTGGTCAGCAGCGCGCCGCTGATGCCCTGGAGGGGGCTCGCCAGCAGGATGTCCGGCATGTATTCGAAGAACTTGCCGGTGCCGCCGCGAAGAACGGAACGGCCGTCACCCCGCACATCCCAGGCGAAGCCGAGGCGGGGAGCGAAGTTGTTCTTGTCGTCCTTGATCTGCGTGAGGAACTCCGGGTGTTGCGGGAACGCGTTGGCCGACGGGCGCGGGATCGCCTCGTAGTCGTAGCGGAGGCCGGCTTCGAGGGTCAGGCGCGGGCTGACGCGGAAACTGTCGTTGACGTAGCCGCTCCAGAGGTTGGTGTTCCACTCGAGGTCGCCGTTGTTCGGGCCGTATGCCTGCTGGAAGGTGTTCGGCTTGTCGTTGACGTAGTTGAGCAGGCTGCTGTACGAATAGTAGCCCATGGCGTACCGCGGGAAGGCGTCGAACAGGTTCCGGTGCAGGAGCTCCGCGCCCAACTTGAGGGAGTGGTTTCCCCATACGTACTGCACGGTGTCCTTGAGCTGGAACTTCTTCTCATCGGCCGTGCTCGGGGTGGTGTCGTTGAAGCCGAAGTACTGCGTCGTGCCGAAGTTGATGGAGAACTCGGTGCCGCCGTACTGGGTGGTGACCGGGCGCTGGTCCCTGCCGACCTGGGCGATGAACTGGTTGAACAGGTTGTCCGTAAGGACCGCGTCGTCTTCGAGGACGGCCTGGTAGAACTTGTCGACCTCGTTGGTCTGGTTCAGGCCGAACGACGACGTCGACCCGCTGTTGGTGGTGTCGTACCGGGTGATGTTGTCGCGCAGCGACCAGTGGTTGCTCGCGCCGAGGTTGCCGTCGAATTTCACCAGATAGGTCTTCAGGTTGTTGTCCACGTTGTAGTTGAGGCCCGCCTCGTACGGCGCCCCGACGGCGGTCTGGATCTTCGACAGCGCCGTCTGCTGCTGCGCCGGCGTCAAGGCGAGGAACTGCGAATACGTGCGCATGTCGTTGCCGATGACGACAGGCTGGTTGGTTGTCATCGAGTCATAGCCGACGAAGAAGAAGACCTTGTCCTTGACGATCGGCCCGCCGAGGACGAACCCCGGCTGACTGACGTCCTTGGCCAGATAGCTGTCGGAGACCTGCAGCGGATACGTGGTGCCTCCGATGTTCGTGTTGAACACGACCGCGCGCGTCGCGGACCACGATTGCTTCCGGTCGAAGTAGAACGCCGAACCGTGGAATTCGTTGGTGCCGCTCTTCGTGATCGCGTTGACCACGGCGCCCACGCCGCGGCCGTACTCCGCGTCGTACTGCGTCCGGATGACCTGGAACTCCTGGATGGCCGCCTGCGAGAAGGTGAACGGCGGACGCGAGCCGCCGGTCTGCTGGCCGTAGAAGTCGTTGTTCGAGCTGGCGCCGTCGATGTTGTAGTCGGTGGACAGCGAGCGCGCGCCGTTGGCGGTGATCGCGCCGTCGTACGAGGCGGTGCTGATGCCGGGGCTCAGGATGGCCAGGGAGCGGAAGTCGCGGCCGAGGAGCGGGAGGCTGTCGATCTGCTGGCGGGTCACCGACTGGGCCATACCGGCGCGCTGCGTGTCGATGATCGGCGCGGCGGCGGTGACGGTCATGGTTTCGGATGCCTGCGGCACGAGCTTCAGGTCCGCCCTCGTCGTGGTGCCGAGGAGCACTGTCGCGCTCGCCACTTCGGATTTGCCCAACCCCTGCAGTTCGGCCACGATCTTGTAGTGGCCGGGCGGCAGAAGCGTGAGATCGTACTCGCCATTCGTGCCGGTGAACGTCGTACGAGTCAGGCCGGTGTCGAGATTGGTTACCGTGACGTTGACGCCGGGAAGGCCGCCGCCGGTGTTGTCACGCACCGTTCCGGCGATCCCGCCGGTCGTGTAGTTGGCCGACTGGGCCAGCGCCACACTGGCCAACCCGGCAGTCAGGACGACGGCGAACAGTACCGCCGCCCACCTCTGGAGCTCCAACCTTCTCATGTGCATGCTGACCCTCCTCCAAGTTGTCACCGCGGAGTCTACAAACAGACACGTCGAGTTACAAGCCCTTCGAATGGAGACATTCTCTCAACAAAACCAGGTTAATGCGAAGATCTTGTGCATGCAGAGGATGATCACTTGGTCGGGCCGCGTCGGCGCCGCGGCGGACGCGCCAGAACGATCCTGGCCGCGGCCACCGCCGCCCGCGCTGAGCCGCGCGCCGCAGGGCCGACCGCGCGTCAAGCGCGCCGCTTATACTCCCGGGCCATGGATCCGTCGGTCGCCGTCGCGCTCGTGGTCTACGCGGTGGCGCTGCTGGCGGTCGGCCGGGCCAGCCGCGCGAGCGGGCGGCTCGAGTACCTCCTCGCCGGGCGGCGCCTCACGACGCTGCCGTTCGTGGCGACGCTGGTGGCGACCTGGTACGGCGGTGTGCTCGGCGTCGGCGAGTACTCGTACCGCTACGGGATCTCCAACTGGCTGGCGATGGGCGTGCCGTATTACCTGGCGGCGCTGCTGTTCGCGTTCGGCCTCGCCCGCCGCGCCCGCTCGAGCGCGGCGCTCTCGATCCCGGACCAGCTCACCGCCGCCTACGGTCCCGTCGCCGGGCGCGTCGGGGCGCTCCTCGTGCTGTTGCTGGCGATCCCGGCGGCGTACGTGTTGATGCTCGGCGAACTGCTCGGGATCTATCTCGGGATGCCGCTCGTCTGGGCGGTCATCGCCGGCACCGCGTTCACGATCGTCTACGTCGCCTCGGGCGGCTTCCGCTCCGTGGTGAGCACCAACGTGCTCCAGTTCGTGCTCATGTATCTCGCGTTCATCATCGTCCTGCCGGTGGCGCTGCACGCCGCCGGGGGGTTCTCCGGCGTGTGGGCCTCCCTCCCCCCGGCCAACCGCACCTGGGACGGCGGGCTCGGCGCGCAGGCGGTGCTGGTGTGGTACTTCATCGCGATGCAGACGCTGGTGGAGCCGACGTTCTACCAGCGCTGCTACGCCGCCGAGACCCCGGCCGTCGCCCGCCGCGGCGTGCTGATCTCGGTCGGGTTCTGGGTGCTGTTCGACTTCCTGACCACGTTTTCCGGCCTCGCCGCGCGGGCGCTGATGCCGCACCTCGCGGACCCCGTGCTTGCCTACCCTGAACTGGGCCGCCTGGTCCTCCCACCGCTCGCCAACGCCCTGTTTGCCGTCGGTCTTTTCGCGACGGTGATGTCCACCGTTCACTCCTACCTGTTCCTGGCGGCGGCGACGATCGGCCACGACGTCGCGCCGGAACTCGCCGCCCGCGTGGACGAGCGGCGCTGGACGATGGCCGGCTTGGTCCTCGCGGGCGGCGGCGCCGTCGCACTCGCTCTGGCGCTGCGCAGCGTGATCGCGATCTGGCACGACGTCGGCAGCATCGTGACCTCCGCACTGCTGCTCCCGCTTGTGCTCTCCCATGCCGGGGAGCGCGCCCGGTTTCGCCGGCGCTGGGCGGCGGCGGCGATCGGCGTGACGGCAGTGGTGGCGACGGGGTGGATTCTCGCCCGCTCGGGGGGGCGCTACCCGCTGGGGGTCGAGCCGATCTTCCCGGCGTTCGCGGTATCGGCCGGGATCTGGCTCGCCGACCACGCGACGCGGCGGACGAGCTGACCCAAGGCGGCGCGCGCAACCTTCATCGCGCTTGCAGCTCGGCGAGCTTCTCGCGAACCGCGTCCGCGTGCCCGGCGGCCTTGACGTTCGCCCAGTGGAACGCCACCATGCCCTGCGGGTCGACGAGCACGGTGGAACGGATCACCCCCATCGAGGTGCGGCCGTACATGCTCTTCTCCCCCCAGGCGCCGTACGCCTGCATCACGGCGTGGTCGGGATCGGAGAGCAGCCGCACCTCGAGGCCGTGCTTGGCGATGAACGTCCGGTGGCTCTCCGCCGAGTCGGCGCTGCACCCGAGCACCACCGCGTCGAGCCCCGCAAACGCCGCGATCCCGGCGGTGAACTCGCACGCCTCGGTCGTGCACCCCGGGGTGTCGTCCTTGGGGTAGAAGTACAACACGACCCACGTCCCGGCGAAACCCGACAGCGACACCGCTCGGCCGTCCTGGTCCGACAACGTGAAGTGGGGAGCCTTCGCTCCGACCTCGAGCGCGCCTCTCGCCATGGTCGCGTCCTCCCGTATCGAGGCAACACGCCGCCGGCGCCGGCGCTTCCCTCCACGGTGCAAATAGCCGGTGGCCGGGCGCTACTCGACGACCCGGACGCGGTCGACGAAGTACGGCGTCTCCGCGAAGACGCTCGTGGGCACGCCGCGGTGCTCCGTGTAGTGGAGCGCCACCCGCTTGCCGAGCGACGCGGTGATCTCCTCGGCGACCTTGGGGTCCCGCACGCTGAAGTTCCAGATCGTGGGGGTGACGCCCGGCACGATCGACATCGCGAGCTCGCCCTCCCAGGTCTTGAACACCCACCCCTTGCGGGAGAACTTCTGCACGATCCCCGCCCGGTCGCCCTCGGAGTAACTCCAGTGCAGGGTGAACGCGACGTATCCGGCCGCCAACAGCGCCAGCACCGCGAGAAGGACGACCGCGAACGCCGCAACCCCGCCGCGCGAACGGTTGCAACCGAACCCGGGAACCGAATTCTCTCTTCTCATGTTGCGACGATTCTACACCCTGTGCCTGGCCGGATTCGCGCTCAAGCTCAGTGCGAACCAGGGCCCCGGCCCGAGGGGACAGCGGGGACCGGGAACGCCTTGACCACGCTGGAGCCGCCTTCCGAGGGGGTGATCCGCGCCGCGCCCCGCTTCTCCACCTCGTCGATGCGGATCACGGCGTGGAGCGGGATGAACACTCGCTTGACGCCGGCAAACTCGGTTTTGAGCCGTTCCTCGGATGAGTCGACGATGAGCTGCGAGCGCTCGCCGAAGAGGATCTGCTCGACCTCGATGAAACCGAATAACTCGCCCTGCGCCACGGAGGCCGCGTAGATCTCGAACACTTGCCCCTGGTTGGTGAAGATCACCTTGAAGGTCCGGGACTCGGTCTTGCGTTTCGTCATCGTCATGCGACCGGTTTCGACAATACCATACGGGCGCCGCTTTCAATTCTTGAGTTTGGAACTCTTCCCCTGTCATGGCCTCCACGCCAGCACGAGCCATCCCTCGGTGCGGTCCGCAAACGGCGCATCCAGGATCCGCGCCGCGCCGAGGATGAGATGGAAACCGGGCAGCTTCACCAGCGGGAGGGGTCCGCTCGCCAGGTCCCACTCGAGGCCTGCGAGGCGCAGCCAGTCGCCCCGCGCCCCACCCCTGTCCCAGACGCGGTGGCGCTCGAAGAACAGCGGCACGCCGCCGAGCAGGAGCGTCGCCCGCTCGCCTTCGTGCTCGTCCCCGATCCGCGTGGCGGCGGGCAGCGCGGGCACCGCGATGCGCCCCGACAGCTCGCTCGCCGGCAGCAGCGAGCTGTCCACCCCGCCGAGCTGGAGACGGTCGAGGCTGCTCGTCGCGTCGCGCGCGGTCTGACGCTGGTAGGCCAGCAACACTCCGCTCCCCTCCCGGACGGCCCCGACCTCGAACGACCCGCCGTAGCGCCGCCACGCGTCGTCGCCGGTGCGGCCCGCGTCGAAGCGCGCGTCCAGGCGGTGCGGGAACAGCCAAAGTCCGCGGGAGGGGGTGTCGTCCACCCGCACCGTCACAAAGCCGGCGCGCCGGTCCAGCGCCGCGGCGCGCACCGGTTCGAGCCTGGCGACGAGGCCGCCGGCGCCGACCCGTAGGCCGCCCGTGTCCCATCGCCGCTTCCACGAGGCCGCGAGCTCGACGCCGCGGCGGTCGAGGTCGAGACTCTCGCCGAGGCCCGGCACCCGCAGTGGCTGTTGTGACGGGCGCTCCCACGTCTGGAAGAGCTGCAGCGAGACCGTCACCGGCCACCCGCGCCACGCCGCCGCGAGCGTCCCGCCGCGCGGCCCGGCCGCATCCCCCACTCCGCCGATCGCCAGGACGTCGAGCCGCCCCACCACGTCCCCCGCCCGCACCCCCAGCTCCAACCCCCGCCCCGAGGGTGCCACGCCACCCCCGACGATCGCCGCGAACTCCTGGCGGCCGATCCCGTACGGGCGCCCCGGCGCAACCTTTGTTTCGGCGAGCGGCGCCGGGACCGCATGCGGCGCCGGCGCCACGGCCGGGGCCAGGTCGGGCAGCGCGGGACTCGGTCCGAGCGCCGGCGCACCGTTCAGCTCGAGGCGGCGCAGGTCGAGACCGTCGGCGTGGAGCGAGAGGAAGAAGATTGCGGCCCCGTCCGGCGTCGGCGCGGGCGCGAGCGCCGCCCCGATCGTCCGGGTCAACGGGCGCGGCGCCCCGCCGGCGGCGGGGAACGCCATCAGGTCGATGAATCCATCCCGTCCGACCGACGCGAAGACCGTGGTTCCGTCCGCGCTCCACGCCGGGTACGCGACCGTCGCGCCGGCCGGCGCCTCAAGCTCCCTCTCGCGACCGTCGGCGACCTCCCGGACTGTCAACACCCACGTCCCGCCCCGGTGGCGTAGGAAGGCGACCAGAGTGCCGTCGGGGCTCACCCGCGGCTGGGCGACCACGTCCGCGACCGACGGCGGCGTGATCTCGGTAACCCTACCCGTCGCAAGCTCGACCCGTACGAGTTGGGAGAACCCGTTGCGGTCGCGCACGGCGAACGCCCAGCGGCCGTCCGGCGACGGGTCCGCCTCGCGCACGTCGGCGAAGCGCGTGAGACGCCGCACGTTCCCGCTTTCGGGGTCCCAGCGGAAGAGGTCCGGGTGCAGGAGCCCCTCGCCGTCCGTCTCGAAGCGGACGTACACGATCGCCCGGCCGCCCGGCAGCCACCGGGGCGTGAACGGCTCCTCCCCGTCCCTAGCCACGAGTTGGTGCAGCGGCTTGCGAGGCAGCGGCCCGACTCGGACGGGCGCGACGTCCTCCGGGTCGCGCCGGAGCTGCCTGGCGACCCGCTCGTCCCACTTCTTCAGCCCCGCCTCGTCGGGGCCGGTGGACCATACGACCAGGCGCGACGGCGCTTCGCGGGCGCGCAGGACGATCGCGAGCCGCGCGCCGTCGGGTGACACCGCGGGCTCGCCGGTCGTCCACTTCAGCTTCTGCCAGAGCCGCCCCTCGCGCGCCGTCGGCGCGATGAGTCGCTCGGCCTCCATCGCCCGCCAGGTCAGCTCCGCAGCGAAGCGGTCGTAGAGCCTGGCGGGCTCCTCGCCGAACACGCCCTCGAACGCCGCGCCGAAGCTGCGGTCGGTGCGGGCGGTCATCCGCGCCCACAGGTGCTTGAGGCTGTCGGGGCCGCTGCGCTCGACCAGCCACTGCAGGTACGCAGAGCCGGCGAGGTACGCCATCGACATCCCCATCCAGCTCTCGGAGTCGCTCGCGAGCTGCGCGTAGGTCGGCAGCGTGCCGGCGCGGGCGCGCTGGCGCAGGATGGCCGCGCGCAGGTCGCCGTTCGGGCGGCCGGAACCCGTGAGGTTCCCTTCCACCAGCGTTGCGTACCCCTCGTACACCCAGCGCGGGGCCTTGAGCGTGATCGGACCCACCGGAAGCAGTGCCTCCACGAGCCGCTGCAGCGGGTTGCGCGAGGGACGCAGCATGTGCTCGAGGTGCGTGTCCTCGTGCAGCGCGAGCAGCTCGATCCAGTCGTTGTACGTCCCGATCACCGAGGCCGGCCCCGGCGGGCTCGTCCACAGCACGATCCGCGGCGCGCCCAGGAGCGGCAGCGCCATCCCGTTCGCCTGCGCCGCCGGGTCGGAGACGATGACGTCGACGGTCTGCGGCGCGGCATACCCGACCTGGGCGATCACGCGGGCCCGGATCGCCTCGAGCTTCGACGCCGCGTCGAGCGCCCAGGCCTCCTCGGGCGCCGTGTAGTGCACGCGGAAGTGCGGGGTCGTCACCGTCCGCCACTCGGCGCTCGGACCCTGCGCCAGCGCCGGTGCGGCGGCGAGGCACGCCACGACGATCAGGAGTCTGTCCAGCATGGAGGAAAAGTAGCACGCCCGCGCGGAGCCGGGGGTCACGCGAGGGGCGCGCCGAGGCGCGCCCCTCGCGCCGCCGGGACAGTCCGGCTATCGCTTCTGCAGGCGCACGTCCCCCGAGAAGCTCTTGGCCACGATTCGGCCGCCGGCGCCCGTCGAGAACGACAGTTCCTTGCCCGGCCCGTACTCGCTGGTGCGCTTGGCCTGCGGCCCGAACTCGTTGGTGATGTTGCCCGAGAACGTCGTCACGTCGAAGTCGGCCGCGGTCGCTGCCGGGAGCAGGAGGGCCACGGTGCCGCTCACCGTCTTGGCGTCGAGCCGGCCGCCGGCCGTCAGGCCCGCCTCGAAGCGGATGTCGCCGGAGGTCGTCTGGAGTTCGGCTCGTGACACCGCGTCGCCGGTGACGGAGACGGCGCCGCTCACCGAGTTCGCCTCCACGCTTCCGTTGACGCCCCTGAGTGCGACCGCGCCGCTCACCGAGCTGGCCCGTCCCGGCGCGCTCGCCGCGGCGATCTCGATGTCGCCGCTCACGGTCTTGGCCTCGAACTCCCGCGGCGCGCCGCCGACCGTGACCCGGCCGCTCACCGACTCCAGCCTCACCGGCCCGGCAACCCCGTCCACCCCGATGTCCGCGCTCACGGTGTTCACCTCGAGGTGGCTGCCGGCGGGCACCTTGATCTCGAGGTCAGAGCCGTCCACATGGTGCGCGAAGTGAGGCAGCACGACCCGCACCTCGGTCCTGACGCCGGTGCCGGTGAACTCGAGGCGCTCGCTCCCGCGGCCGAGCGTGCCGGTCACGGCCACCTCGTCCCGGTCCCAGCCGGTCACTTTCACAGAGCCGGAGACGTTTTGGACCTCGACGACGCCGTCCTTGCCGGCCGGGCGCCTCTCGTCCAGCTTCTGTTGCGCCATCGCGGGGAACGCCACCGCCGCCAGCGCCATGACGGACAAGCCAATTCTTTTCATCATTTCAGTGCTCCTTTCCTCAGCCGCGCGCCGGGATCCGCGCGACGCGTTGCAGCAGGTCGATCTCCTGTTGATAGGCCGTCACGAGCAGCGCCGGCAGTTCCCGGTTGCCGGGGTCGCGAGCGAGCGCCTGCTCCATGTTGTGGACGGCCGTGTCGATGATCGCGAGGTTGTCCTTCACCACCTTCAGCGTTGCCGGCGACAAAGATCCCCGGCGCGCGGCGAGCGCCGCGAGCAGTTGCGCCCGCGCCGCCTCGTACGTCCCCCGGACCTCCGCGAGCTGCAGCGACGCCGTCGTGACGCCGGCGCTGACACCCGAGGCGGCCGGCGACGGCGCGCGCCTGGCAACCAGCACGGCCGTGACGACCGAGGACACGACCACCAGCGCGGCGGCCGCGGCCGCCAACGCCCCGAGGCGAGGCCACCGGAGGCGGCCGGCACCGCCGAACACCCCTCGCAATACGCTGCGCTTCTCGATCCTGGCCACGATCCCGGGCCACAAGTCGCTCCCGGGTTCGATGCCGCGAGGCAGCGACGCGGCGTGCGCCATTAGGAGCGACAGGCGGGCCTCGGCCGCGCGGCACGCCGGGCATCCGTCGCGGTGCCTGGCGGCGGCCTTGCGCTCCGCCTCCGACAGCGTGCCATCCACGAAATCATCGAGCCGGGCCGTAAACTCCTGGCAGTTCATGACGAAAGCACCTCCCTCAGGAGCTTGCGGGCGCGGTGCAGGTGCGCCTTGCAGGTGCCGACCGCGAGCCCTGTCCGCCGTGCGATCTCGGCGTGGCCCCAACCCTCGATATCGTGCAACACGAACACGTGCCGGGCCTGCGGCGGCAGCGTCATGATCGCCCGCTCCAGGTCGAGCGCCTCCCCGGGGCGCGCCGCCGGGGCCGCCCCCGCAAACGCCTCGAGGTCACCGGCGAGCGTCAGGTGCGCGTCCCGCGTCCGCCGCGCCCGCCGCTCCGACAGGACCACGTTGACCGTCAGGCGCGTGAGCCAGGTGGCGAACGCGCTTTCGCCGCGGAACATCGCCAGCTTCTGCCACGCCCGCACGAACACGTCCTGGGTCAGCTCCTCCGCGAGCGCGGCGTTGCCCGCCATCCGCAGGCAGAGGGCGTGGACGAGGCCGACCGTGGCCCGGTACAGCCCCTCGAACGCCGCGATGTCGCCGGCCTGGGCCGAGCGCACCAGGTCGAACTCGGCGCTGCGGGCGGCGCTCATTGGCGTCTCCCCGGCGCGGCCGGGCACTCCGAAGGCGAGGTCGGTGGCCGTCTCCACGCCCGATTAGACGCCGCCGGGGCGCAAAGGGTTTAGCGGGGGCCCGGCTTTGCGCTCTCGACCGCGAATACGGGGTCCACGTCCACCGGCACGTCGGCGAGCGACGCCAGCAGCTTGGCCATCGGCGGCGGGACAGTCCCGTGCCGCCGCACCAGCTCCTGGGCGCCCGCGTACGACCCCTGCGCCTCGATCATCAGCAGGTCGTGGGCGAGCGCCTTGATCCCCCCCGCGAACTTGGCCAGCACCGGCCTGAACCGTCCCTCGGGGGTGACCTCGATCGCCCCCTTGTCGAGGAGGTAGCTGGTCTGGATCACGACGCCGAGGCCGTGCGCCTCGGCGGCGCCGAAGCGGGCGGCGCGAAACAGGCCGGCGACGTAGGTCCACGGCAGCGTCTCCACGACCGACACCGGCACCACCCCCTTGTTGGCGAGGACCGCGAGGTCGTAGACGCCGAGCACGTCGGCCTTCGCCTCCTCGACCGCCGGGTAAAGCTCCTTGAGCTCGAGGCGCGCCTCGGTGTCGCGCCCGCCAACCTTGATCCGCCCCGGACCGAGGCCGTGCGACAGCTCGTGGAAGAGGACGTGGTGGAAATAGGAGTCGAAATCGAGCCGCGTCCCCTCGTCGGGGGCCAGGACCCGCGCCGCGACCGGCCGCAGGATGGCGTCGTACTTGGCTCGCATCATGTTCTTGAGCAGCACCTTCTTCGAGCCCTTGGCCTCGCGCACGCGCTCGTCGTTGGGGAGGTTGAACGCCAGCGTCTGGACGCCGCGCCGCGCGTCGCCGCCGGTGATCAGCTCGTCCGCGACACGGATCGGGGAGTCGCTGCCCCGCTTCGTGTTCTTGAACTCGTCCGGGATCGGCAGCCGGCTCTCCAGGAACGGCAACTCCTTCTTGTACTTTGCGAGCTGCGCCGAGTCCCCGGGCTGCTCGACGCAGATGAACGCCTCGAACGCGGCCTTGTAGCCGAACAGGCCGTCCTCGTACGTCTCGTACGGCCCGATCACGACCTCGAGCGGCGAGTCGAGGTCCATCCAGGCCAGGTCCGAGGCGTAGTAGTCGTCGGAGAGGAACGCCTGCGCCCGCAGGGAAAGGAAGTTCCGCAAGCTCGCGTTCGGCGTGGCGGCGGCCGCGGCCTGCAACTCGGCGGCCGCGCTCTCGAGGAGGCCGCGATACTCCTGCGAGTACGGCACGGCGATCAGTCCCGTCCCCTGGCGCCGGATCACCGTCACCGGCGAGGTGAACGCGGCGCGGTCGTCGGGGTGGGCGGCGATCCAGGTCTCGAACTCCGCCTTGCTCATATCCTCCGGATAGAAACCTGCTCCGGCCGGGTGCCGAGCGCTGCCGAGGAACGGCTCGAACCCCTTGAGACGGTCCCAGGGGCCCATCATGATCCGGAAGTAGTCCTTCGCCGCCTGGGCGTTCGGCCCGGCCAGCGCCGCGACGCGCGGCGCGAACGCCGGGTACCCCTGCCACGCCTGGCGCTGGAAGATCTCGTCGATGACACCAGCGGCGCGCACGAGGTGCCCGACCGCCGCCACATCCCCGGCCGCGAGCCCCGCCGTGCCGGCGTCGAGCGTCTCCCGGACGAACTGGGCGCGCCGAGACTGGACGTCGGGCGCAACCTTGAGCGACCCGGGCGCGCTCCCGGCCGACGGCCCCGCGCCGCACGCCGCCGCCGCGAGCAGCGCGGCGCACCTCGCGAAGCACAGCCGAACGCTTGTGTCCATGTTGCACCTCCGGCAGGACGAAAGCGTAGACGAGTTTTACCCCGCCGTCGACCGCTCGACGACTGCCTCTCTCCCGGTCCTTGCCGAGCACCGCATCGAGATCTACCATGCCTGCAAGGGACCAAGACGGCGATGGCGGATCATTCGGGGTGAAATGCCCCCCGGGGCCACCGGGTTGGACGGTTCGTGATCAGGCGAAAGGAAACGCGGTGAGTCTTTTCGGGAGGCTCGACGAGGTTGCCGTGCCGGAGATCCTCCACATGGTCTCGTGGGGGGAGAAGACCGGGAGCCTCACCCTGACTCGCGGACGGGCCGAAGGGGTCGTGGTATTCCGCAAGGGGAGGATCGTCCACGCCGCCTCCAATTCGCCCCGCGAGGCGCTCGGCACCATCCTGGTGTGCCGCAAGTTCGTGACCGAGGAAACCCTGATGCGCGCGATCGAGGAGCAGCAGCGGTCCGCCAGCGGCCGCTGCCTTGGCGCTGTCCTCATCGCCATGGGGGCGGTGTCGGCCAAGACGCTGGAAGCCGCCGTGCGCGAGCAGATCGAGCAGGTCATGGCCGAGTTCTTCCTGTGGGAGTCGGGGAACTTCCGCTTCGAGCCGGTCGAGCTCCCGGAGCGCTCCGCTCTCGACCTCGAGAGCAGCGACATCCTGGTCGAGCGCGGCTTCAACGCCGAGCAGGTCGTGCTCGAGGTCGTCAAGCGGGTGGACGACGCACGCCGCCGCGAGCAGGAACACGCCGCCGCCAGCCGCCGCAGCGCGCCGCGGCCGAGCGGCGACGCGCGGCCGCAGCCTGTCCCGCGCCCCACGGCGCGCCCCGGCGCCGGCGACTTCGAGGCGATCCTGGCCGGACTCCAGTCGCCCGCGCTGCGGGGGGAGGCCGTCCTCACCATCCTGCGGCACGCCCGAGGTCTCGTACGGCGCGGCGTGGTGTTCGCCCCAACCCACCGCGGCCTCGCTGGCATCGGCCAGTTCGGCGTCGAGATCGCCGGAACCTCGGCCGACGAGCGGGTCCGCGAGCTCCTGATCCCGCTCGACCAGCCCTCCGTGCTCGCCGACGTGACGGCGAAGAGGGGAAGCTACCGTGGGATGCTGCCCCTTTCCTTCTGGGACGACTTCCTCGTGGCGCAGCTCGGCGGCGGGAGGCCGCGGGAGATCGTCGTGGTTCCCGCCGTCGCGGGCGCCGAGGTGGTGGCGGTCCTGTACGGCGACAACCTTCCCGGCGATGCCCCGATCGGCCCCCTCGCCGGCCTCGAGGCGGCCGTGGCCGAGGCCTGCGCCCGTTACGTCGTGCCCCGCCGGCCCCCCGGCCCCCGGGCGCCGCTGCGGACCGTGTTGTCCTGAGCCGGTCCCTCAACCCCGGCGAGGTTCCGCCCGTACAAGTGGAGTAGGATCGCGCTCCGGCAGGGGGCGGGGGGGGCCATGAACGAGACGGTCAGGAAACGGTTGCTCTGGCTTTGGAACGAGTGGATCAAGTCGCTGCTGATCGTGCTGGTCGTGGTCGGAGCGTTCCGCTCCGCCGTCGCCGATTGGAACGACGTCCCGACCGGGTCGATGAAACCGACGATCCTCGAGGGCGATCGGATCGTGGTCAACAAGCTGGCGTACGACCTCAAGGTGCCGTTCACGAGGTGGCGTCTGGCGCGTTGGGGGCAGCCGCAACGCGGCGACATCGTCGTCCTCTTCTCGCCGGCGGACGGGCAGCGGCTGGTCAAGCGGGTCATCGGCCTGCCCGGCGACAACCTGTCGCTGCGCGACGACCGCCTCTTCATCAACGGGGCCCCGGTCGCCTACGAGCCGCTGGCCGGCGTCCCGGTTCGCGACTTTCAGCGCGAGGCGCGGCCGCTGCGGCTGTTCGCGACCGAGGAGCTCCCCAACCGCCCGCACCCGGTGATGATCACGCCGGAGGTCCCCGCCATGCGTTTCTTCGGACCGGTGGAAGTCCCCGCCGGCGATTACTTCCTCATGGGCGACAACCGCGACGAGAGCGGGGACTCGCGCGTGTTCGGCTTCGTGCCGGGCGACCGCATCGTGGGGAGAGCGACGGCCATCGCCGCCTCCGTAAACCCGTCCGACCATTACCTCCCCCGCTGGCACCGCTTCCTCCGCGCCCTCCACTGACCCTGGCCCCGACCGCTGCGGTTTGCGACACGCTCCAGAACGTTGAGGCCCTCTTCTCTTGCCGGACCGGCAGGCGGCGTTGATCTTCCTCTCCACGGCGTGACGCACTATTTTTTCCCCCGCGGGCCGAGGCCGTGTCGCTCGGGCGGCGCATCGAGCGCCGCCCTCCGACCCGTCTGCGCGTGCGACCGAGCAGGGCTTCCCGCGGCGCCCCTCGCTGTCTCCCGCCGCGGGACGCCCGCTCGGGACCCGCACGCTCCGACCCAATCGGCCTCCGCCCGCTGGGCGGTTTTGCCTCCCACCCCCCCGGAGAGTTGAGTTCGTGCTGTTCTCGTTCCGCTTCGCCAGACCTCTCGGCCTTAGCACTACCTCCGAGTGGTGGGCGGGGGGCATTCAATCCGCCCCTCGGGTGAAGCGGCTATTGCTCCGGAGGCCGCGGGGCCCCAGCGCGCGCATCGCCGCCGGGAGACGCTGGCTCCGAACGAGCGCTTCATGCGATGGAGGAGAACAGCGAGGGACCCGGCGGCGAGGCGCGCTGCTGGGTCGCGGCCGCAGGAGCTTCGGGCCGCAGCGAGCGGGGGCGAGCAAGGCCCGAACGCCGCTTCACCCGAGGGGCAAACCGAGAGGCCCCACGCAGTGGAAATGTGAACTTGACGCCGAGCGCGGCCCGCAGGGCAAAAACGGCCCCGCCGCGGAGGGGAGATCAGCCGGAGACCCGCCCGTGGCCCAGCGCGCGCCAGGCGAAGTAGACCGGGATGCCGGTGAGGACGATGGCGAGTCCGGGCCAGGTGGTCTGCGTCTTGTAGACGATCAGCACGATGGAGATCACCGCGGCGGCCGCGATGTAGAGCGCCGGCACCACCGGATAGCCGAACGCGCGGTACGGGCGGGGGGCGTCGGGGCGCGTGCGCCGCAGGACGAACACCGCCGCGATCGTGAGGATGTAGAAGAGCAGGACGGCGAACACGACGTAGTCGAGCAGGTTCGAGTAGACGTTGCCGTACTGCGGCGCGCCCGCGGCGTCGCGGACGAGTTGGCCGCCCGCGTCCCGAAGCCGCGTGCGCGGCAGCACCAGCAGCGACGCCCACACGCACTGCAACGCCAGGCCGACGGCCGGCACGTGGTTCCTGTTCAGCCGTCCGGTCGCCCGGAAGAACAGGCCGTCTTTGGCCATCGCCCAGTACACCCTGGCGCCGGCCAGGATCAGGCCGTTGTTGCAGCCGAACGTCGAGATCACGATCGCGACCGCCATGATCGAGGCCCCGGCGCCGCCGAAGATCGTCTGCAGCGCCGCGGTCGCGACGCGGTCGTCGGGCGCGTGCTGGATCGCCGCGATCGGCAGCGTCACGACGTACGCCACGTTGGCGAGCACGTAGAGCGTGACCACGAGGCCGGTGCCGGCCGCCATCGCGATCGCCAGCGTGCGGCGCGGGTCCCTCACCTCGCCGGCGGCGAACGTGATGTTGTTCCAGGCGTCGGAGGAGAACAGCGATCCCACCTGCGCGACGCAGAACGCCACGACGAGACCGAACAGGCCCGACGCGGCGGTCACCGACGGGACGAAACCGAGGTCCGGCGTGATCGCGGCCGCGCCGTGCGGTGTCCACGCGGCCGCGAAGTTGGCGCGGATCGCGCCCGAGTTGGCGCCGGCGATCAGCCCGACCACGATGAGGCCGAACACCGCCAGCGTCTTGGTGGAGGTGAAGACGTTCTGGATCCACCTCGTGAGCGCCAGGCCGCGGGTGTTGGTCCAGGTGAGGACCGCGAGCATGAGGATGCCGACGAACTGCTGGGTGGAGAGGCTCACCGCGTAGCTCGCCGAGAGGTCGACCGGCGGGACGATCCAGTTGTCCGGCGAGATCGCCGGCACGAGCACGCCGAGGAAGCGCGAGAACGCCACCGCAACCGCCGCGATCGTCCCGGTCTGGATCACCAGGAACAGCGCCCAGCCGTAGAGGAACCCCCAGAACGGCGAGTACGCCTCGCGCAGGAACACGTACTGGCCGCCGGCCTCCGGCATCATCGCCGCCAACTCGCCGTAGGCGAGCGCCGCCGCCACCGTCAGCAGGCCGCTCGCGATCCAGACGGCCAGCAACCACCCGGCCGAGCCGACCTGGCGGGCGATGTCGGCCGAGACGATGAACACGCCGGAACCGATCATCGAGCCGGCCACCACCATCGTGGCGTCCCACAGACCAAGGCCGCGGACGAAACCCGACGAATTCGGTGCTGTGGCAACGGCGCGTTCCCTCACTGCGTCCCCCCCGCCTGCGCGCACGGCTCGCTCGGTCTCTCGAAACTGGCGCATCGTATCGGCCTGCGCCGCGGCCCGTCAATGGTCAAGCGTGCGTGGAGAAGCGGACTGCGTCTGCAAGAGCGCTTGACCGGCCGGCCTCCGAGCGCCTAGCGTATGCGCCGGGGTCGACGGCGATGACACGCCCGCGCGTCTGGCACGCGCTCTTGGTTTTGCCGCTCGTCGCGGTCGCGGCCTGGGTCGTTGTGCGCGGGCGCGCGACGCGTGACGACCCCGTCGCGGTGCTGGCGGCGTTGCGCGCGGCCGGCGGGCCCTCGCTCCCCGGCGCTGCCGCCGGCGGCGCCGCCGCGCGCTCCGAGCTCTCGTCGTACAACCGCGACTCGCTCTACGAGTACATCGACGGCGCTGCCGAGTCGTACCTCGCGCGCGGGTTCGAGCGCTGCGTGGTGGCGACCTACACCTTCCCCTCCCCGACGGCCGACGCGCTCGATGTGACCGCCGAGGTCTATCGCTTCGCCGCGCCCGCCGGCGCGCGCGAGCAGATGGCTTCCGAGCGGCCGTTTGCGGCCGTGCCGGTTGCGGGCGTGACGGATGCGTTCGCCGACCCCTCGACGCTGGTCGCGTGCCGCGGCCGCGACTACCTCAAGCTGACCGCGCTCTCGGCCGGGCCGGGCGCGGGCAAAGCCCTGGCTGGCATCGCCGCCGCCTGGCAGAGGCAGCCGTGAGCCGGCGCGTGGAGCCGACGATCACGCGGCGCGAGGCGCTGCTGCGCCTCTCCTCGACGGTGGCCGCCGCTGCCGCGGTGGGTGCGGGCGTCGTCGCGTTCCACGACCGCCGCGCGGTGACGGCGGCGCCGGCCGCCATCCCCGACTGGCGCACGCCTCCAGGCGGTCAGGGGCCCGCGGCGGCGGCCCGCGGCGCCGACCCCGCCGCCAATGTCCGCCGCGCCGTCGCCGCGATCGGAGGGATCGACCGCTTCGTCCGCTCGGGCGAGAGCGTGCTCATCAAGCCCAACGTCGGGTGGGACCGCATCCCCGAGCAGGCGGCGGATACCGACCCGGCCGTCGTCGCCGAGCTGGTGCGCCTGTGCCGGGGGGCGGGCGCCCGGCGCGTCGTGGTGGCCGACATCTCCTGCAACGACCCGCGCCGCTGCTTCGCCAGCTCGGGCATCCTGGCCGCGGCCGGCGCCGCCGGCGCCGAGGTGCTCGACGCGCGGCGGCTGCGCCTGGTGCCGGCCGGGTTGCCCGGTCTCGCCGAAGGGCTCGAGGTCGTCGAGGAGCTGCTGCGGGCCGACCGCGTGATCAACGTGCCGGTGGTCAAGCATCACTCTCTGTCGCGCGTCACCATCGGGATGAAGAACTGGTTCGGCGTCCTCGGCCAGGGGCGCAACCGCCTGCACCAGGACATCGACGTGGCCGTGGCCGAGTTGGGGGCCACATTCCGCCCGACGCTGACGGTCGTCGACGCCACCCGCGTCCTCACCGCCAACGGCCCGGTGGGTGGAAGCCTCGCCGACGTGCGCGCGGTGCGCGCGGTGCTCGCGGCGACCGACCCGGTGCTCGCCGACGCCTGGGGTGCGGCGCTGCTCGGGCACCGGCCGGAGGCGCTCGGCTTCATCGCTCTGGCGGAGCAGCGCGGCCTCGGGCGCGCCGACCTCGGCCTCGTCACGGAGCTTGGCACCGCATGACCTGGACCACCCGCATCCGCGCGCTCTACCAGGCGTTCTTCCTACTGCTCTTCGTCTGGCTGCTGGCGCGCCTCGCCGCCGGCGACCCCCGAGCCTTCCCGTTCACCGTGTTCCAGCACGCCGACCCTCTCAGCGCGACCGGGACGGCGCTCGCAGCCGGGACGATCCCGGGCGCGCTGGTCTGGGCGGCGACGCTGATCGCGCTCACGCTCGTGCTCGGCCGCGTGTTCTGCGGCTGGGTCTGCCCGCTCGGCACGCTGCAGCAGCTTGCCAGCTTCCTCTTCTCCGGGCGCACGCGGCGCGAGAGCCTGAGCGTGAACCGCTACCGGCGCTGGTACGCGGTCAAGTACTACATCCTCGCCGCGCTCCTGGTCGGCGCGCTCGCGGGGACGCTGCAGACCGGCCTCCTCGACCCGCTCTCGCTCGCCGCGAGGGGCCTCGCCTCGGGGCTCTGGCCCGCGCTCCCCGGTGGGCGGCCGGCGCCCGGCGGCTGGCTCGCGGCGCTGTTGCTTCTCGGGATCGTGCTGGCGAGCCGCTGGATCCCGCGCTTGTTCTGCCGCGCCCTCTGCCCGCTCGGCGCGCTCCTCGGGGTGTTCGCGCGCTTCGCGGTGTTCCGCATCCACCGCGGCAACGACGCGTGCACCTCGTGCACGCTGTGCGCGTTCGCCTGCCAGGGCGCCGACGAGCCTCTCGGACACCACCGAGTCGGGGAGTGCATGGTCTGCTTGAACTGCCTCCCGGCCTGCCCCGAACAGGCGATGAGCTACGGCGCGCTACCCCCGCTCCCTGATCCGCCGCAGCAGCCCGATCTCTCGCGCCGCACCCTGGTCGGCACGGTGCTCACCTCGCTCGCCGTCGCGCCGCTGCTGCGCGCCGGCGGCGGCGGTCGCAACGCGGCGCGGCCGCGCCTGCTGCGTCCCCCCGGCGCGCTCGGCGAGACCGACTTCCTCGAGCGCTGCGTCAAGTGCTCCCTCTGCCAGCAGGCGTGTCCGACCGGCGCGATCCAGTCCGCCATCGCCGAGGCCGGTGTCGAGGGGTTCTGGACGCCCGTGGTCGTGCCTCGCCGGGGGTGGTGCGAGTTCGCCTGTACCCGCTGCGGCGAGGTCTGCCCGACGGCGGCGATCACGCGATTGACCCCGGCGCGCAAGACCGGCTACGACGGCAGGCCGCCGGTGCGCATCGGCACCGCGTTCGTCGACCGCGGCCGCTGCCTGCCGTGGGCGATGCAGACCCCGTGCATCGTGTGCGAGGAGATGTGCCCGACCGACCCCAAGGCGATCTGGTTCGAGGAGGCCGTCGAGACGGCCCGCGACGGCACCGCGCGCAAGTTGCAGCGCCCGCGGGTGGACGCCGCCCGCTGCGTCGGGTGCGGCATTTGCGAGAACAAATGCCCCGTCGGCGAGGATGCCGCGATCCGCGTCACATCGGTGGGAGAGACCCGCGACCCGCTGAACCGCCTCCTGGCCGGGAGCGGATCGACGTGACCCGGGAGTTGCGTTTGCCCGCGCGCGGCCTTATTCCTTGTGGTATGCGACGCCGGGCGGGAGTTCTGGGCTTGCTCATGGGGGTGCTCATGGTGACGAACACGGTGCGCGCCGAGGTGCGCCCGCCCGCAGTGGCGGGCTCGTTCTACGCCGGCAACGCCGCGCAACTCGAGAGCGACGTGAGGGGCTACCTGCGATCGGGCGCGGCGGCCGGAGCGCCTCCGGTCGCGCTGATCGCGCCCCACGCCGGGTACGTGTTCTCCGGCGCGACCGCCGGCAAGGCGTTCGCCGCGCTCGCCGGGGCGAAGCTCACGCGGGTGATCCTGCTCGGCCCGTCGCACCAGGCCGATTTCAGCGGCGGCGCTCTGCCGGCGCCCGCGATCACGGCGTTCGCGACGCCGCTCGGCGAGATGCCGGTTGACCGCGCCGCGGTGGCGGCGCTCGCCAGGTGGCCGGAGTTCGCCGGGCCGGCCCGCGCCCACGACCGTGAGCACTGCCTCGAGGTCGAATTGCCGTTCCTGCAGGCCACCGTCGGCGCGGTGCCGATCGTCCCGATCATCGTCGGCGCCGGCACCGACCGGGCGCTCGCGCTCGCCATGGCGCGGCGCCTGGCGGAGCTGGTCGGGCCCGGCACCCTGGTGGTTGCGTCGTCGGACTTCACCCACTACGGCGCCGCGTACGGCAACCAGCCGTTCCCCGCCGACCGCTCGCTTCCGGCCACGCTGGTCGCGCTCGCGCGTTCGACCGCCGGGCGTGCCGCGGCGATCGACCCCCGCGGCTTCGCACAGCAGATCGACGCGAGCGGCGACACGGTGTGCGGCGCGCGCCCGATCACGGTGCTGCTCGAGCTGCTCGCCCACGCCTTCCAGGGCGCCGGCGCCGTGGCCGACGTAACGACCTCCGCCGCGGTCAGCGGCGACCTGTCGCAAGTGGTCGCCTACGCCGGCGTGGACTTCACCGGGAGCTGGGGCGCCTGGCGCGAGGACCCGCCGCCGCCGCGCCTGACGACCCTGGACGCCGCCGAGCAGATGACGGCGCTGGCGTTGGCGCGCGCCGCCATCGCGACGCACCTCACCCACGAGGGCCAGCTTGCCGACTGGTACGCGGCGCACCCGGTGACGGGCAATCTGGCGGCGCCGGCCGGGGTCTTCGTCACCGTGAACAACCGCGGCGCCAAGGCGCGCGCCCACGGCAGGCTGCGCGGCTGCATCGGCACGATGGAGGCGCGCGAACCGCTCGTGGACGCGATCGTGGACGCGGCGGTCTCGGTCGCCCACGACCCGCGCTTCCCCGCGCTCGCGGCGTCCGAGCTCCCGGAGGAAGCGCTCGAGGTCTCGGTGCTCTCCCCGATGCACGCCGTCGCCGGTCCCGACGACATCGTCCTCGGCACCCACGGCGTGCTGCTCTCCAAGGGCGGGCGGAGCGCCGTGTTCCTGCCCCAGGTGGCGGCCGAGACCGGGTGGGACCTGGCGACGTTCCTTTCGGCGCTGGCGCAGAAGGCCGGGATGCCTCCTGACGCCTGGCGCAGCGGCGCCCGCTTCGAAATCTTCACCGCGCAGGTGTTCGGCGAGGAGTAATCAGGGGCGCCGAGCCCGGTCAACGCCCACACGCCGTTGCGTTCGCAACGCAGCCTATCGGGTGGGGGGCTGGCCGAACCAGCACTGCGGCGCGAGCCGTGCCGCCGCAGCGAAATGTTCCTCGGCCGAAGCCCGGTCGCCTGCGGCAACCAGCGCGTCGGCGAGGACGCGTTGTGCCAGCGCCGTCCACAGGCGCGCCTCGATATCGATGCGACTCCCAGGCGCGAGCGCGCCAAGCGCCGCGCGCGCTTCCCCCACCGCCGAAACCGCTTGCCCGGCCTTCGTCTGGGCCCGGGCCGCGAGGAGCCGCGCGAGCGGTCCGATCTCGTCGTCGCCGGCGAGCGCCAGGGCATCGCGCTCGGCCCCGACCGCGTCGCCGTCGCGTTCGAACTGAGCCCAGCGCTGCAAGACGCGGTCGGCCCGGAAGAGCGTAATGTCCGCGCCGGACACGTTGAACGACGAGGGGGACCACAAACCCCGGCAGAACGCCCAGATCGGCTCGAACAGGACCAGCAATTGCGGCGCCTGGGTCACGCTGGCGCCCGACACGCGACCGACCACGCGCCGGTACAGCGCCTCGTCCCCCTCACGGGTGGCGAGCAGCAGCAGGTCGAACGCGGCGTCGACCCCGCGCCTCCCCGCCAGCCGCGGGCGGACCGCCTCTGAGAGCGCGTCCACCGCCGCCCCCGTCCGACCACTGATCGCGAGCTGTTCGCCCAGGCGCAGCCAGAGATCGGACTCCTGCGGTGTGCGCCGCACGGCAGCCTGGAGCAGCGCGACGGCGTCGTCATGGCGGCCGGCGAGCGCCAGGGATCGGGAAAGCATCATTGTGCGCGCCAGTTGCATCGGCGCCTCGGCGAGGACATCGGCGTGGCCCTGGTCGAGCGCGGTCACGACCCGGTCCGGGCTCTCGCGTCCGGCCTCGATCTCCAGGCACGCGACGGCGAGAGCGTCCCAGAAGCGCCGCCGGGGCTCCGGCCCGCGCCCGAACAGCGGCGAGGTGCGCGGGTTGCCGGAGGCGTCGAGCTCCACCACGGTCTCGCCGGCCCGCACTGTGATGCCCGAGAGGCCTGCCGCCACCACCTTGGTCTCGCCCCGGCTGGCCCCGAGTGGCACATAGGCGACCACCGGCGACTCCGAGGTGGCGTTGACGAACTGCCAGTCGGACGCCAGGTCCGGCGACGGCCCGGGGGACGGTGACCCAAGCCCGCCGTTGGACGCGGGATCGAGGATGACGGCGACCGCCTGGTAGCCCAGCCGGTTGTTGATTCCGGTCGCGATCAGCTCGCGGCGTTTGCCGTCGAGGGCGGCGGCGGTAAGGCCGGTGATATAGCCCGAGTTGAACAGGATCGGCCCCGGCCGCGCCCCGCGCGCCGCTTCCCAGATCCCGACCACCGAGGGGAACCACGGGACCGAGTGGTTGATCCAAGCGAGCGCCGGATGCGCCCCGCCGAGGTCGAGCGCGAACAGGGTCGCCATGCTCACCGTCGGGCCGACCCCGGGGAAGTGGGTCACAAGCTCGGTGCGGCCGACCGAGGCGAAGCGCGCGCGCTCGCGCCCATCCGCCCCGAACACGGCGGTGTCCTCGGTTCCGGCCGGCTGCCCCATTCCGGCGGGGACGCTGCTGACCGCCACCTGGGGCGAGCCCTCCCCTAGGAAATCCCCGATGACCGCGTCCAGCGATGCGCCGGGCACCTGGCGCCGCCAGAGCTCGTGGCGGCGCGCGTCGACCACGACGAGTTGGTCGCGCGTGACTCGGACCGCGGCCGGCGCGCCGCGATGGGCGTTGGCCCAGACGGCGACGAGGCCGCCCACCGCCAGCACCGCGGCCGCCGCCAGCGCCGCCCGCCGCCAGAAGCGCGGCGACGCCAGCACCCGTTTGCGCCGCAACGCGTCGAGGGCGCACGCGGCATCGGGCCAGCGGTCGCGCGGGGACTTCTCGATCAGACGTCCGACGAAGCGCGCGAGCCACGCGGGGCAGTCGGACCGGAGCGAGCGCACGTCGGGGGGCGAGGCGTGCAGGTGCTTGTCCGCCACTTCGAAGCTTGAGTTCCCGTCGAATGGCATCCGGCCGGCGAGCAGGTGGAAGAGCGTCACGCCGAGGCTGTAGAGGTCTGCGCCGGGGGTCGGATCGAGCCCCCGGATCTGCTCGGGGCTCATGTAGCCGGGCGTCCCGACCGCCATCGCGGTCGCCGTGAGGTCGCCTCCGCCCTCCAGCGGCCGCACCAGGCCGAGGTCGGCCAGGCGCACGGACCCCTTGTCGTCGAGCAGCAGGTTCGACGGCTTGACGTCGCGGTGGACGATCGCCCGGCCGTGCAGGTACGCGAGCACGCCCAAGACGTCGTCCGCGACCGCGACCGCCTGGCCGATCGGGAGGGGACCTTTCTCCAGGCGCGCCGCCAGGCTCCCACGGCTCATCCACTCCATCGCGACCGCCAGGCGACCGCCCGTCTCGATCAGCTCGAACACCCGCACCAGGTTCGGGTGCGAGAGCGACCTCCCGAGGCGAACCTCCCGGTGCAGCCGCTCGCGCTGGGTCTCGGTGAGGTCGTCGCGGAAGACCTTGACTGCCACCCATTCGCCGAGCTCGAGGTCACGGGCGAGCCAGACTTCCGCCTGTCCGCCGGTACCGAGCAGGCGGGTCGCCTGCCAGCGCGGGGGCAAGGTGAACGGCGGGGCGGGCGCTTGCGTCTCGGCCCCGACGAACGTCAAGGTCTTGGGACGGTCGGGCTCGGCTTCAACCGGCATCGTGGGCGGATTATAGCTGGAGCGTCGCAGGGCGCGTCGCCGGGGCGCGAAGACCGGCGCTGCGGGCGGCTCCTACCAGGTGAACTTCACGCCGAGCTGATAGCGGCGCGGCGCGAGGAGGAGGCGCGGCGCGCGGTAGGCGAAGTCGGGGCTGTTGTGCGCCTCCTCGATCCGGATGGGACCCTGGTTGTCGAGCGCGTTCATCACGTCCAGGATCAGCCTGAACCGGCCGGCGCGAGGGGTCGGGATGGTGTAGCCGAAGCGGATGTCCACCGTGGCGTAGGCCGGCTGCCTCTCGGTCCCGGCCCGCACGTAGCTGCCGTCCGGGAGACGGTGGTTGTAGTAGATGTCGTAGCTGCCCGGGCGGAAGATGTCCGATTCGGTGAAAACGGCGCCGCTGTTCCAGTAAATGAGCGCGCCGAGTTCGACGTTCCACGGCGTGCGGTACGACCCGAAGGCCTTGACCTGGTGTTCGATCGTGCCCGGCAAGGGACCGTACATGTACGGCTGGCGCGGGTCGAGGTCGACGAAGTCGCCCTGCAGGTTGGCGTCGCCGTTCGAAGTGCTGTTGCCCTCGGCGCGTTTCCACGAGTACTGCAAGCTGGCGCCCCAGACGCCCGCGAAGCGGCGCTCGAGGCTGAGGTCGAGCCCCCACGCCCGCCGCTTGCCGCCGACGAGGTTGCCGAGAAAGTAGTTGACCGAACCCGGTCCAGACGCCGGATACCCGAAATCCGCCGGTGTCAGGGCCAGCCGCCCGGCGACGGCGGGATCGAAGTAGACCGCGGGGTCGTAGTCTTCGATCAGGTTGTCCTCGCGGCGGTGGTAGAGCTGGGCGAGGAAGCCGACCGCGGGCGTGAGGTTGACGCCGTACACGAGCTGGACCTCGGTCGCCGCCTGGTTCTTGAGGTTGGGCGCGAAACCGGCATCGCGGGCGAGCGTCGCCGAGCCCCTCGTCCGGTAGGAAAACCAGCTGTCGCCGAGGAACACCTCGTCGGCCCAGATGCTCCCCGAGAGGTTGCCGGCGAAGCGGATCATCGGGGACAGCAACGGGTCGGAGTACCGGCCGTAGGCCAGGGACAGCTTTTGCCGCCCGTCGCCGTCGACGTCCCATGCAATCCCCAGGCGCGGGTAGACCGCCGGGGCCATCGCCAGGATCGTCGAGCCGTCCGAGGCGAAGTAGCGGATCTTCTCCACCCTCGCCCCGGCGGCGACCGACCACCGCCCGAGCCGCCAGTCGTCCTGGAGGAAGAACGCCCAGTCGGTCTGGCCGACGTTGTTGACGCCGGCGTACTCCAGTTGCTGGCGCAGGAAGTTGACCCCGGCCACGTTCCCCGCCGTCGAGCCGAACGGGGCGGCCGCGAACTCCGCCGGCGTGAGGACGCCGTTGTGGTCGGCGTCGAGGGCATGAAAGGCGGCGGACGTCGGCGCCAGCAGGAGCGCCCTGTAGATGACGTCGGCCTCGCTCGCCGGGAGCAGGTCGAGGTCGCGCGCGTCGCCCAGGGTGAGGCCTGCCAGCGGCGGCGCCAGCGAGGTCATGCTGTCGCCGAAGATCCGCTCGGTGCTGTTCGCCTCCTCCCACCTCTGCCACTGGACACCGGCCTTGATCTGATGGTCGCCGAAGGCGTGGACGAACCGGGTGACGGCGAGGCTGGCCTGGCGCTTGCGCTGCACCGTCCGGCTCGGGTCCCCCGAGGACCCGAGGTCGCGCAGGTACGCCGGTACCGTGGTCCCCGGCTCGTAGAGCAACGTGTTCGTGGGTCCCGCGCCCGGGTCATCGGGCACAGCCCTGGTGTCGCGTCGCGAGTCGAAGAACTGCGACTCGACCAGGGTTGCGGCCGCGAGCATGTGCTGGTACGACAGCCCGTAGGTGAGCGCGTCGTCCTTGCCCTCCGTGTAACGGTTCGGCGGGATGTTGACGTCGCGGCTGCCGTCGGTCCGCCGGAGGTCCGCGTATGCGACCGCCGTGAGGAGGTCCTCATCGCTGGGACGCACTGTCAGCTTGCCGAGGCCGTTGGTGCGGCGGAAGTCGTACGTCTCGTGCCGCGGCGCCGGGCTCGCCGAGGCGGAGAGCTCGACGTCGTCGCTGTTGGTGCGCTCCTGTCCGGCCGCGAAGAACCACGCCCTGTCGCGCGCGAGCGGGCCGCCGATCGTGAAGCCGCCGTCGCGCTTGTCCTCCCGCGCCGAGCGCAGCCGCGAGTCGCCGGTCGCGAAGCCCGCGTACATCGAAGGCTTTTGCATGAAGTAGTCGACGGATCCCGACATACTTGGGCCCCCGGGCCGGGTGACGATGTTGGCGACGTACCCAGAACCCCCGGGGTACTCCGCCGGCAGCCCGGAGGTGATCACCTCCTCCTCCAGGATCGCGTCGTTGTCGAGCGCCATCGCGCCGCTGCCGCCGGCCATGTCGGTGAGGTTGAAGCCGTCCACGAGGTAGGTGTTGTCGCGCGACCCCATGGCGGCGCCGCGGTCGTAGTAGAAGTTGCCGGACTTCGAGGCCGGCTCGTAGAGCGTCTCGATCCCATCCGAGTTGGGCACCACGTTGACGCCGGGTACGAGTTG
The DNA here is from genome assembly GCA_963727205.1 of uncultured Acidobacteriota bacterium. Classification (GTDB taxonomy): domain Bacteria; phylum Acidobacteriota; class Thermoanaerobaculia; order Thermoanaerobaculales; family Thermoanaerobaculaceae; genus RBG-13-68-16. The sequence goes on from CAVSFQ010000049.1 coordinate 354,843, forward strand.
CGCGTAGGCGCGGTAGTCGCGCCCGACCGGAATCGCCTCCACCTCTTCGGCCGTGATGTGCGCCGCGACCGTCGCCGATCGCGTGTCCACCATCGTTAAGGGTTCACTGACCACGACCGTCTCGCGCACCGTTTCCACCCGCAGGGGGATCACCAGCTCCACCGCCTGGTCCTGAACGAGGCCGACCTCTCGCTCCGCCGTCTCGTACCCGGGGCGGCTCACCCGCACCCGGTACCGGCCCGGCAGCAGCCCGGCCAGCAGGACCTTCCCTCGGGCGTCGGCCGCGGCCGTCCTCGGGGCGATCAGCGAGCGCGACGCGACCGCCACCGCCGCCCCGGCCATCGCGGCGCCGCCGGGACCGGTCACGGTGAGCAGGATGCTTCCTGAGTTGTCGGCGCTCAACCACGCGGCCAGCAGGACGGACAGCGCCCAGAGCCAGATCCAGTTCCGCAGCCTCACGCTCCCCCCAAATGACCGATGCGCAGCGGCTCGGCGCCGCGCGAGCGCGCAGCATGCGCGCCGTGAGGTCCCCGCGTCAACGGCGAGCGCCCTGGTTTCCCTGTGTGGCGGTCTCTTGCTTTGGCCCTCGGCTGAAGCGGCGTTCGGGCCTTGCTCGCCCCCGCACTGCTCTCTTCCTTTCACTGCGTGAGGCCTATTTTGTTTTGCCCAGCGGGCTACGGCCGTGTCGCTCGGGCGGCGCATCGAGCGCCGCCCTCCGACCCGCCTGCGCGTGCGACCGAGCAGGGCGTCCCGCGGTGGGGCCCCTCGCTGTCTCCCGCCGCTCGCTGCGCTCGGGCGGGAGCATCGACACCCCACCGCGGGACGCCCGCTCGGGACCCGCACGCTCCGGCGCCATCGGCCTCCACCCCCTGGGCGGTTTTGGCCACCCTCCCCCCCGCCAAGCGGATTTCCTGCTCCCCTCCTTTCGGGTCACCACGCTTCTCGACCTGCAGCAGGACCTCCGACCGGTGGGTGGAGGGGTCGTCGATCCGCCGGTGCCGCGGGTGGCCATTGGCTCCTGCGCCCGCGGGCCCCGGACGGGCGAGCCGCGCCGGGGTGTCGATGGCCCTGAGCGCAGCGAAGGGAACAGCGAGGGGCCCCGGCGCGGATCGCCCTGTCCGGTCGCGGGCACAGGAGCATGCGGGCTCGGGCGCGGGGGCGCCCGGGCCCGCATCCGGCCACCCGCGGGACCGGCAAGAAAGACTCCACGCAGTGGAAGACGAAACGCCGCCTCTGATGGGTGGCCGGAGTATCCTCAAAGGGGGATGAGGTGCGCGGCACGTTGAACCGCCGGGAACTGGCGCGACTCGCGATCTTGAGCGCCGCTGCAGCGACCCGCCTGCCTGCGGTGGCCGCTGCACCTCCCATGCGCCGCGGGCGTGTCGGCCTCGCCCCCCTCGTGGCGACGACCGGCAGGGCGGTCGAGCCGACGGCCGCGCGCCGGGCGATATCGGCGGCGCTCGCCGCGGCCACGGGGTTGGGCGATGGGCGCGCCGCAGTCGCCGCGCTTTTCCGGCCCGAAGACACGGTCGGGATCAAGCTCAACTGCCTGGGCGGCCCTAATCTGTCGCCGCGCGTCGAACTCGTGACCGCCCTGGCGGCGCTGCTCGCCGAGCGCGGCATCCCGCCCCGCCGGATCATCGTGTTCGAGCGCTCCAGTCGCGAACTGGCGCGCGCCGGCTTCGCCGTCCGGCGCGAGGGCGCCCCGTTCCTCTGTGTCGGCATCGACAACGACTACGACCGCGAGCCGTCGAGTTCGGGCGAGATCGGCTCGTGCTTCGCGCGCCTGGTTTCCACGACGTGCACCGCGCTGGTCTCGTTCGGCGTCGTCAAGGACCACGACCTGGCGGGCGTCTCCGGCGGGCTCAAGAACCTCTACGGGCTGATCCACAACCCCAACAAGTACCACGACCACAACTGCGACCCCTACGTCGCGGACGTCGCCAACCACCCCTTCGTGCGCGGCAAACTGCGCCTCGTCGTCCTCGACGGCGTCGTCGCGCAGTGCCACGGCGGCCCGGCGTACCGGCCGGACACGGCCTGGCCACTCGGCCTCGTCGCCGCCTCCACCGACCCGGTGGCGGCGGACGCCTGGGCCTGGAAGGCCATCGACGCCGAGCGTGTGCGGCGGGGCCTGCCGACCCTCGCCCAGGCCAAGCGGCCGCCGCGGTTCCTAGCGACCGCCGCCCGCTACGGCCTCGGCGTGGGCGACCCCGCGGCGATCGTGGAGGTGCGGGCGTGACCGCCACGTTCACCCGCCGCGACCTGGCCGTGGCCGCGTGCGCCGGGGCCGCGGCCGCGCTGCTCCCCCGCCCGGCCGATGCCGCGCCCCCGGCGGTCGGCGCCCCCGTTTCGGCCGATGGCCTGCCGGCCCGCGAGGCGTCGTGGTACCGCAAGCTCCCGGAGGGGCGGGTGGAGTGCCAACTCTGCCCGCGCGGGTGTCAGGTCGCGAACGCCGAGCGCGGCGCGTGCGGGGTGCGCGAGAACCGGGGCGGCACCTACGCCACCCTCGTGTACGGCGCTGCGTGCGCGGTCCACGTCGACCCGATCGAAAAGAAACCGTTCTTTCACGTCCTCCCGGGCGCCCAGGCGTTGTCGTTCGCGACGGCGGGGTGCAACGTCGAATGCAAGTTCTGCCAGAACTGGGAGATCTCCCAGTTCCGTCCGGAGCAGGTCGCGTCCGCCTGGCTGCCGCCCGAGGCGCTCGCGGCGATCGCCCGGAAGAAGGGATTGCCGCTGCTGGCCGCGACCTACTCCGAACCCGTGGTGTTCTGGGAGTACGTGCGCGACGCCGCCGCTGCGTGCCGGGCGGCGGCGGTGCGCCCCGTCGTGGTCTCCAACGGCTTCATCCAGGAGCAACCGCTCAAGGACGTGCTGCCGCTCCTCGCCGCGATCAAGGTGGACCTCAAGGCGTTCTCGGAGCGCTTCTACCGGGAGGTGGTGCGCGGCGAGCTGAAGCCGGTGCTCAAGTCGCTCGAGGTGATCCGCGCGAGCGGCGCATGGTTCGAGATCGTGGTGCTGCTGATCCCCGGCCTCAACGACTCCGAGGCGGAGGTGCGGGCGCTCGTCCGCTGGGTGAAGGCCAACCTGGGCGGCGAGGTGCCGCTGCACTTCACCCGTTTCCACCCCACCTACAGGCTCACCAACCTGCCCCCGACGCCGCTCGCGACCCTGGAACGCTCATGGCAGATCGCGAAGGCCGAGGGGCTCGCCTTCGCCTACCTCGGGAACGTGCCGGGGCACCCCGGCGAGAGCACGTTCTGCCCAGCCTGCGGCACCCGTCTCGTCCACCGCATCGGTTTCGAGGTGCTGGAGAACAAGGTCACAGGCGGCCGTTGCCCGGCATGCGGCCGGACGATCCCCGGCGTCTGGTCCTGATCCTGCGGTCGGTCACGACGCGGGGATCGCCGAAGTCAGGCGCCTCCGCGCGCGTCCTTCGCAACGGACCGCCGGCGTGGGCTACACTCACGTCCCGGAGGTGGCCGTGCAGCAGACGAAAGAGGCGTTGCCTCGCGAGATCCTCGATTCCGGCACGAAGCTGCTCGTGGACTTGTGCTCGATCTCCTCGGCGAGCGGTGATACCGCGGGCGTCCGGGCGGTTGCCGAGCGTATCGCGGCGGAGTTGGCGCGCAACGGCCTCGCCACCGAGTTGGTGAGCGAGCCGGACGACGACGGGAACCTGCTGCCCCTTCTGGTGGCGCGCGGGCCCGAAGCCGGCGAACACCCGCTCCTGCTGGTCGGGCACCTGGACACGGTGCTGGACGCCGTGCCGCCGAGGATCGAGGACGGCCTCCTCTGGGCCACCGGCGCGCTGGACATGAAGGGCGGCATCGCGATGCTGATCGCCGCCCTCGACCTGCTGGCGTTGCGCGGCGAGAAGCCGCCCGCCGACATCATGCTGGTGTGCGTGCCGGACGAGGAGGTCGGCGGCACGATCTCCGAGCGCGCCGTGCGGCGTTGGGGTCAGGGCGCCCGCGCCCTCCTCGTGATCGAGCCTGGAGAAAGGCGGGGGGACGCGGAGACGCTCGTTGCCGGCCGCCGCGGTCTGTTCGAGTGGAAGCTCGAGGCGACCGGGCGCTCGGCTCACTCCGGGCTCGCCTACTGGCAGGGCCGCTCGGCGATCGGCGCGGTCGCCGACTGGGCGGCCCAGGCGCAGCGCATGTCCGAGACCGGTCCCGGCGTGACGGTCAACGTGGCGCGGCTGGTCGGCGGCGACGCCGATTTCGTCAACGGTCTGGCGGCGAACCACGCGTTGCTCGGGACCTCTCGCCGGCGCAACGTGGTCTCCGACCGCGCGATCGCCGAGGGCGAGGCGCGCTTCCTCACCGCCGCGGACGGCTTGCGCATCCTCGGGCGCCTGCAGCGCCTCACCGAGAGCACGGCCACGACGCACGACGTCCGGATGACGTTCGCACCCGGGATGAGCGTGCCGCCGGTCGATCCCAACGGACCAGGCGCGCCGGTGGTGCAGCGCGTCATCCAGCTCGCGGCCGAGCGGGGATGGCGGCTGGAGGTCGAGGACGACCGCGGCGGCATCTCCTTCCCGAACTACGTCGCCGATCCGGCGAAGGTCGCGATCGTGGACGGGCTCGGGCCGGTCGGCGACGGGATGCACACGCGCGAGGAGCACCTCGACCTGCGGTCGTTCGAGCGCCGCATCGTCCTCCTCGCTGACCTGCTCGTCGCGCTCGCGCCGAGCGGCTGATTGCGCCGCACGGGCTCCGGCCGTATGGGGGACGGAGAGGTTACCGTCCGCCGAGGAAGAGCTCCGCGAACGCCGCGTCGGTTTCGGCCTCGAGCGCCGCGGCGTCGGCTTCCCTCGTGCGCGCGACCTGCTCGAGGACAAGCCGCACGTACGCCGGCTCGTTGGGCTTGCCGCGGTGGGGGACCGGCGCGAGGTACGGCGTGTCGGTCTCGACGAGCAGGCGCCCCGATGGCGCCGCCAGCGCCGCTTCGCGGATGTTCTCCCCCTTCGGGAACGTCACCATCCCCGAGATCCCGATGAACAGGCCGCGCCGGGTCATCTCCTCGACCCCCGCCGCGCCCTCCGTGAACGAGTGCGCGACGCCCCGCACCCCGGGCGCAGCATCGAGCGCGGCGAGGAAGTCCTGCCACGCCTCGCGGTGGTGCAACACGACCGGCAGGTCGCGTTCGCGCGCCAGGCCGAGCTGCCACGCGAGGGCGCGCCGCTGTTCCTCGCGCGGGGAGAGGTCGTAGTGGTAGTCGAGACCGATCTCCCCGACCGCAACGATCCCCGGCGACTCGAGCAACGCCTCCAGCCGCCGTTTCCAGGCGGCGTCGCAGCGGCTCGCCTCGTGCGGATGGAAACCGAGGGCGCCGACGATCCGGCCCTCGCCCGCGCCCGCCAACTCGGCGACCGCGTCGAGGTCCTCGCGGCCGGTGGCGGGAACGAGGATCATCGTCACGCCGGCGCCGTCCGCACGCGCGAGCGCCTCGTGCCGCGCCGCGGGCTCGAGCATCGCCAGGTGCGCATGCGAATCGATCACGGGGTCCTCCCCTGGCAGTGTAGCCTGCCCCCTGCCGCTTCCGCTCCTCCAAGGTGGCTTGCTCTTCTCCTTCATTGCGCGAGGCCGTCTAGTCCTGCGGGCAGGCTACGCCCGGGTCGTTGGGGTCGGGGTTCTTCGTCCACTGCGTGGAGGCCCTTGGTTAGCCCCTCGGGTGAAGCGGCGTTCGGGCCTTGCTCGCCCCCGCTCGCTGCGGCCCGAAGCTCCTGCGGCCGCGACCCAGCTGCGCGCCTCGCCGCCGGGTCCCTCGCTGTTCTCCTCCCTCGCATGAAGCCGCTCGGTCGGAGCCAGCGTCTCCCGGCGGCGAGGCGCGCGCTGGGGCCCCGCGGCCTCCGGAGCAATAGCCGCTTCACCCGAGGGGCGGATTGGAATGCCCCCCGCCCGCCAGTCGGAGGTACTGCTGAAGCCGAGAGGACTGGCGAAGCGGAACGGGTACAGCAGGAACTCAACCTTCCCAGGGGGGTGGGCAGCCAAATCCGCCCAGCGGGCGAAGGCCGATGGCGCCGGAGCGTGCGGGCCCCGAGCGGGCGTCCCGCGGTGGGGTGTCGCTGGTCCTGAGCGCAGCGAAGGAAACAGCGAGGGGCCCCACCGCGGGACGCCCTGCTCGGTCGCATGCGCAGGCGGGTCGGAGGGCGGCACTCGATGCGCCGCCCGAGCGACTCGGCCGTAGCCCGCGGGGCAAAACAAAAGGCCTCACGCAGTGAAGAAAGAGACCACCACGACGGCGGCGCCACGAGAACGGACTTGCCGCAACCGGAAGGGCCGCGTACTCTCCGCCACATGAGTGAGCGACCTCCCCTTTCCGTTGCGGTGGTGGGCGTTGGGCACCTGGGCCGCCACCACGTGCGCCTGGCGCGGACCCTCCCCGGCTGGCGCTGCGTCGGCGCGTTCGACCCCGACCGGGACCGGCTCGAAGCGGTGTGCGCCGAGTTCGGCGCCGAGGCTCTTCCCAGCCTCGACGAGGCGGTGGCGCGGGCCGAGGCCGTGGTGATCGCGTCACCCACCGTCACGCACCTCGAGAGTCGCCGCCCGCTGCCTCGCGGCCGGCCGCCACGTGCTGGTCGAGAAGCCGATCGCGGCTTCGGTGGCGGACGCGCGCGAGATGGTCGGGTTGGCCAGCCGCAACGGGGTGATCCTCGCCGTCGGCCACGTCGAGTTCTTCAACCCGGCCGTCCAGGCGGTCCTGGCGCGATCGCCGCGGCCGCGCTACCTGGAAGCCCAGCGCTTGTCCGGGTTCACGCGGCGCTCGATGGACATCGACGTGGTCCTCGACCTGATGGTGCACGACCTCCAGCTCGCTCAGGCTCTCAACCCGGGCTCGCCGGTGCGAGAGGTCAGGGCGGTCGGCGTGCCGGTCCTGTCGGCGCGGGTGGACCTCGCCAACGTGCGCCTGGCGTTCGAGAACGGGTGCGTGGCCAACCTGACCGCGAGCCGGGTCGCTTCCGAGCGCGTGCGCAAGCTCAGGCTCTTCGAGCCGGACGCGTACTACTCGATCGACTACGCCGAGCAGAGCGTGTCAGCGTACCGCCTCCTCCGCGGCGGCGCCGAGGCGACGATCGCCCCGCTCGACGTCCCCGTCGAGAAGGGGGAGCCCCTGGCCGCCGAGCACCTGGCGTTCCAGGGCGCCTGCCGGGGTGAGGCGACGAGGTTCGTCGATGGCGACGCCGGCGCGGCCGCGCTCGCGACCGCCGTCGCGGTGGTGGACGCGATCGGACCGCCCGACACCCCTTGACAGCCCCACCGGCGCCTCCCATATTGGTAGTGCCAAACCGGCCGCGGGCGTTCGACGGACGTTGCAGCCGCGAGACCCACTGCCAAGGTCCGGGCGGTCACTCCGCCAAGCCGAAACCCTGCCCTGCAGGGTTTCGCTGTGTCATTCGAGACGCTGCGGCGTCGCTGCAGGGACCCGGAGGTTGACCGAAATCGGCCCGTCCGAGTAGCCTGCGGACAACGCCCCTCGGGAGGCCGCCATGTCGAACGCCGCCGTCCGCCACTTCCAACGCCTCCAGCTGGTGTGCTCCGGCATCCTGGCGAGCGTGGCCGTCTACGCGCTGATCGTCGCCGTGCTCCCCTGGCCGGCGCAACCGGCCCTGCCGCAAGGAGAACCGCTGCTCTGGGGGTTCGCGTTCCTCGCCGCAGTGAACCTCGTCACGATCATGCCGGTCTACCGCGTCATGCTCGCCGGCCCGCGCCGCGTCTTCGCCGTCAGCCAGCAGCCCGGACGCCTGCTTGCGGCCCACTTTGCCGCCCACCTGACCGCGTTCGCCCGCCTGGAAGCGGTTGCCCTCCTCGGCCTGGTGCTGTTCGCCCTCACCGGCAGGCGCGACTGGTTCGCGATCTTCACGGCCGTGGCGGCGCTTGGCATGTTGGTGCTGTGGCCCAGACGTGCGAAGGTCGCCGCGCTGCTCGAGGCGACGGGGCAGCTGCCCGAAGTGATGACCGCGCCGCAGTAGGCGCAGGCCTACTCGACGCTCACGCCGCCGCCCGACTGTTTGGCCCGCATCAGGGCGGCGTCGGCGATTGCGAAGAGCTGCGCCGGGGTCTGGACTCCTTCCCCCATGCAGCCGATCCCGACCGACAGCGTGACCGGCGGAGGCACGGTGCGGGTGAGCTCCCTCGCGACCCGGCGCGCCGCCTCGCCCGGCGTGTTCGGCAGGGCGATCACGAACTCGTCGCCGCCGTAGCGGGCCACGATGTCGGTCGCGCGCACCGCGTTGCGCAGCGAGGCGGCCACCGCCGCCAGCATCCGGTCCCCCTCGAGGTGGCCGAACCTGTCGTTGAACGCCTTGAAGCCGTCCAGGTCGACCACCAGCACCGAGAGGGGATGGTGGGCGCGTCGGTGGCGCGCCATTTCCCGGCTCAGGAACTCCTGGAGGAAGCGGCGGTTGTAGACGCCGGTGAGCGGGTCCGTGCGCGCCTCGGCGCGATCGCTGGCCACCAGGCCCACGTCGTAGTTCACGATCACGGTGACGACCGCGAGGATAATGACGCGCGCCACCTGCAGGTCCCATCGGAAGCTGCCGAAAACCGGGTCTGGGTTTGGCGCCATCTCGACGTGGCGCCACGCAACCGCCATGAAGACCACGAACGCGTAGGCGGCCGGCACCGACCAGGTGACGATCCGCGACACCAGCGGGTCGCCGCGGAGCCCCGCCGCGATCACGATAAAAAAGTAGTAGAAGAAGAAAGGCTGCGAGTTGGTCGCCACGATGGCGCGGTTGACGACCACGCAACCGAGCAGGAACGCGGTCACGGCGGCGAAGTCGAACGCCACGACCCAGAGCGAGACGCGGCGGTCCCACGGCGCCCAGGCCAGATAGAGTTGGAGCGCAAGCCCGCCCAGCAGGAAGAAGCCCAAGACCCCCAGCGCCAGCGCATCCTCGGGCTTGGCGGGGGCGCCGCCGAGGCCGCCGACCAGGATCGTGACCGCCAGGCTGCCGAGCAGCGCCATGCGCCAGAGGTTCAGGAACCGCTCGAGGTCCTTCCCCCGCCGCTGCACCCGCCGGCTCACCGGAAGCAGGCGCGGGCTGGAGTCACTGTCCAGCGTGGGGGTCATCGAATCCTCCTGGCACGTAGGCCGCAACGACACTTGGCGCGAAGAGTAGACGTTCGGGGCTCCGGCTGGCAAGTATTTGAGCAGATCGGCAGGACCCGACCACCGGTCGCGGTCTCTCCTTTGGCGCAACACCCGCCGAAGAGCTACAGCGGTCCGGGGGCGACATCCGCCTCGCCGCAGCGGGCGCGGATGAGCGCCAGGAGTTCGCGGTGCACGCCGGGGGCTGCCGCGACGACGTTGCCGTGCGCGAAGATCCCCGGTCCGCCGTCGAGGTCGGTCACGATGCCCCCGGCCTCGCGCACCAGCAGGGCGCCCGCCGCGATGTCCCACGGCGACAGGCAGAACTCGAAGAACCCGTCGAAGACCCCGGCCGACGTGTGGGCGAGGTCGAGCGCCGCGGCGCCGGGGCGGCGGATCGCCGCCACCTGAAGGAACACGTCGCGAAAGATGTCCAGGTAGAGATCGAGCATGTGATGGACGCGGAACGGGAAGCCCGTGGTCAGGAAACCGCCGGCCAGCCCGGCGCGGCCGCTCACCGCCAGGCGCCGGCCGTTGCGCCAGGCGCCGGCGCCGGCCGCCGCGGCGAACATCTCGTCGCGCATCGGATCGTAGACCGCACCGACCAGCACCTCGTCCCGCTCGACGAGGCCGATCGATACCGCGAAGTGGGGAAACGAACGGACGAAGTTCGCGGTGCCGTCGAGAGGGTCCACGACCCAGCGGGCGCCTTCGCCGCCGCTGGCCCCCCCCTCTTCCGCGAGCACTCCGAACTCCGGCGTCTCGGCGCGCAGGAACGAGACGATGACCTCCTCGCTGGCGCGGTCCGCGGCGGAGACGAAATCGTTGTGCGCCTTCTCGCTCACCTGTCCGGGAGCGAGCGTGCCGAAGAACCGGCGCAACACCTCGCCGCCGCGCTGCGCCGCGGTCACGGCGACCGCAAGGAGCTGGCGGTCGATCACTGCGCGCCCCGTCGTGTCTCGTTGCGGTGGCGTTCGAACCGTGTTTGCCGCTGTGGAAATGTCACCGCGCCGCCTCCGGTTGGAGATGGTAGATGAAGAGGGAGGAGCTTCTGCGCGATGAGGAGGAGCGGCTGCGCCGGTTGCGGTTGCTGGTGGATGTGACCGCCCAGGTGCTCTCGGAGGACGAGAAGTTGACATTCTGCGAGGCGTTGCGCCTGGTGGAGGCGGCGCGAACCGCGGCCCTCAGACTCTTCCCCGACAAGAACGACACCTTCGAGCTGGTGATCCGCCCACGCCTGGATCGGATCGTCCTCGAGCGGTTCAACATCGCCCTCCCAACCCCGGTCAACTGACCCCCTGGTACTCCGGGTACGTCGCCATTTCCTGCTTCGTGGGCTGGCCCTCCATCTCGAGGGTGACCTCCTCGCCGGGCTTCACGTCCACGCCCGGCACGCGCACGACCAGGTGGCTCGGGGGACCGGGCGTCACCTCGGAGACGGCCGCGCGGCCCGGCCGCGGCGGCAGGACCTTGAGCGTTCCCGGCTTGACCTGCGAGACGTCGAGGGTCAGCGGCATCACGAGACGGTCCTTGCCGTCGGGAGCGGTCACGTGCAGCCGCATCGTGACGACCTTCAAGCTCTCGTTGCCGTCGTTCGTCACCGTGAGATCCATGACCAGCACCGGCTTGCCGTCGGGACCTTTCTGCATCTCGAACCAGTTCGCCGCGACCTTGTGCAGCAGGCGCAGGCGGGTCACCCGCTCCAGCGGCCGTTCGACTCGGGGCTGGTCGCACCCGGCCAGCAGCGCCAGCAAGAGCAGCGAGAGGGCGGCGACGAGCCGCCGCCTGGCGCTCATAGGCCGACCCCCGCGCCCACGAAGAAGCTCGTGCCCGACCCGCGCCGCGCCTCGGCGACGACGTGGACGAGCGGCAGCAGCGTGAACCTGGCGCCCACCACGCCGGTCCAACGCTCGGCGTCCACCCGGTGACGCAACGGGACCGGGTCGCCGAAATCCGCCTCCGCGACGGTCCGCCGGAACCCCGCCGCGACGTACGGCGACACGATGGGAAAGCCCTTCGAGACCACCAACTGCGCCTCGCTCACGTCGAGCGCGACCGCCGAACCGCCGAGGCGCGAGTACGCGAGCCGCACGGCCGCGGCCGGCGCCAGGACGCCCCCGTCCCAGACCCCCCAGCGCAGCTCGCCACCCCAGAACTGCTCGCCGGCCACCCGGCCGACCTGCGCCCCGACATCGAGGCGCCCCGGGAGGCCCTTGCGCACGATCCCGCGGTAGCCGGTGAGGACCCCGCCGAACGTCCGCGCGTCAACCCCGGAGCGCCACCAGCGGGCGCCGGTGTCCACCTGTGGTCCTCCAGCGGCGGCCATCACCTCGAACCCGGCGACCCCGGTGGAGGCTGCCGTCCCCAGATTGGGGAACGAGATCGCGTCGCCGAACGCGTCCGCGAGATCCCGGAAATCCCCGGGCGTAAAGCTGGTGGAGAACGAAAAGCCGCCGGCGCCGGCCGGCCCGGCGAGCAGGGCGGTCAATAGCGCGAGCCGCAGAACCCGTCTCATCGCCACCTCCCGGGCGGAGTGTACCGCCAAACGCGGCCCGGGACCGGGCCAGGCTTACCAGAGATGGGCGAACAGCTCGTTGGAGACGAGCCAACCCCGCGGCGTCAGGCGCACGCGCCCCCCCACGCGGCGGGCGAGTCCGAGCGCGAGGAAGTCCTCGAGCCCGTCGGCGAACGCCGGCACCAGCGCGGAGCATGCGGCGATCGTTCCCTCGGTGACCCCGCGGGCGAGCCGGAGCCCCAGCATCACCCGCTCCTTGACGACCTCGTCCTCGCCGAGCCTGCGGCTCCACGCCCGCGCGCTCCGGCCGCCCTCGACTGCATCGAGGTACGCCGGCAGCGCGTCGAGGTTGGCCCAGCGCCGGCGGCCGCTATGCCCGTGCGCCGCGAGGCCGGCCGCGAGCACCGGGTGCCGCCGCCAGTAGCGCACGTTGTGCCTCGCCTCCCGCGCCGGCAACGCGAAGTTCGAGATCTCGTAGTGCCGGTAGCCGGCCGCCACCAGGGCCCGCCCGGCGGCGAGGTACTGGGCCGCGGCGGTGTCCGCATCGGGGAAGAGGTCGGGACGGCGCTCGGAGAGGCGGGCCAGGGCGTGCGGCTTGTCCATCTCCAGCAGGTAGACGGAGACGTGCCCGGGGCGCAGGCGAAGGAGTTCGGCCAGCGTGGCGCCGGTCTCGTCCGGGCCCAGGCCGGGGAGCCCGAGAATCAGGTCGACCGAGACCGCGAACCCGGCGCGTTGCAACCGGTCCACGGCGGCGCTGGCCTGGGCCGCGTCGTGGCGCCGGTTGAGCATCGCCAGCGCCGGGTCGGAAAACGCCTGGACGCCCACCGAGACGCGGGTGACGCCGAGGGCGGCCCAGGCGCGGGACTTCTCGGCGGTGACGTCGTCCGGGTTGGCCTCGAGCGTCACCTCGGCGCCGGGGAGGCGCGGAAAGTGCCGGTCGATCGTTGTGACGAGGTCGGTGAGAAGGCCCACGGGCACCAGCGACGGCGTACCTCCACCCAGGTAGAGGGTTGCCAGCGGCCGGCCGCCGCGGCGCCCGATAGCGCCGATCTCCCGCCCGAGCGCGGCCATGGCGCGCGGCATCAGGTCGAGCTCGGTCGAGGTGACGAACGTGCAGTAGGCGCAACGGCTGGCACAGAACGGCAGGTGGACGTACAGTCCCGCCGCCCTCCGCCCCGGCCCCCGAACTCCCCGTCTCTCCGGGCCCCGAGCCCCGAACCCCGAACCCCGATCTGATTGTGCCCTGTTCCCTGGCCTCACACGGCGACCCAGCGTGCGAGAGCCTCTTCGAAGGGTTCGCCGCCGCCGCCCCAAGCCGACCGCGCGAACGCCTCGACCCAGGGCGTGAAGCCGGGGATCACCCTGAGGTTGTCCTCGGCCACGAGCGCGCGCGGGTCGCGCCCTGAGGCGAGCAGCGCCTGCGCCGCGCGCCGGAGCTGCCACCCCGACGAGCTGACACCGTCGAGCAGGTCGAGACGGCGGGCCCACAACAACAGCGTGGCGCTCGCGGCGAAGGTCGGTTGCGGGGTGAACGATGTCGCGGGCCCGGGCAGGGCTTCCGGCATCCCGAGCTGCAGGCACGCGCGCGAGACCTCCCGTTCCAGTTCCGCCGCAAGCTGCGCGAGGTCTGTGTGGAAGAGCAGGTTCTCCAGCGCCTCGTCGCCGCTCTCGCCGGCCCGGCCGTCGTAGACCCGGTGGCGGTCCTCGGGCGGGACCGCGAGCGGGCAGGCGAGCACGAACTCGGCGCAGACGCCCTTTGCCTCCTCGACGGCCCGGCGGGCCTCGGCGAGCGGTTCCGGCGCCGGCCCGAGCGCGAGCAGGACGCCGGCCGGGATCTTGCGGGCGCCGAACGCAGCCAGGGAGGTCAGCGGCGCACCGCCCCAGAACGCTGGCACCGACGGCGCCAGCACGACCACCTGGCCCTCGACCGTCGGCGCCGGCAGGACGGCGGGCGCCAGCGCGCCGTCGAGCATGACCAGGATCCCGGACCCGGTGCCGACCAGCCGTTCGAGGAACGCCCTTTCACGCAAGGCGGTCTCGCCGTGCAGCAGCACGCGCAGCGGACGGCGCGGCAGGTTGCGGTCCGCCGCCAAGCGCTGCCGCGACTCGCTCTGCCGGAGGAGGCGCATCTCGACGGGGTCGAGGGCTACGGCCCCGTCCTCGACGGCCAGCGGCAGCGGACCGAGGCGGTGGGACAACGGCAGCAGATCCGGGAAGACAGGATCAATCCGCCGCATCGTTCGGCCCCGCCAGCAACTCCTCGATGCCCGTCTTTCGCCCGCCGACGGCGCGGCGGACGTACTTCGCCAACACGTCGGTCTCGAGGTTGACGAGGTCGCCAGCGCGCATCCCGTCCAGCGTCGTCCCGGCCAGCGTCGCCGGGATGAGCGCGACCTCGAACCACCCCGCCCCGAGCGCCGACACGGTCAGCGAGACGCCGTCCACCGCCACCGACCCCTTCTCGGCCACCTCCGGCGCCAACGCGGCGGGAACGGAGATACGCGCCGTCGAGAACTCCTGGCCGCGGTGGACCGAGACCACCGGGACCGCGGCGTCGACGTGACCGAGCACGAGGTGGCCGCCGAGGCGGTCGGCGAGCCGCAACGCGCGCTCAAGGTTGACCCTGGCGCCCGGCCGCAGCGCGCCCAACGTGGTGCGGGCGAGCGTCTCGGGCGAAAGATCGGCGGCGAACGACGATGACGACGGCTCGCCGACCGTGAGGCAGACCCCCTGCACCGCGACGCTCTCCCCCGCCGCCAGCGGCTCCCCCGGGAGTTCGCACGCCACCTCGATGCGCGCGCCGCGCCCGCGCCGGACGACGCTGCGCACCTGGCCGCGCGCCGCGACCAACCCGCTAAACACTCTCCACCTCGGCCTCCACCACGAGGTCGCCGCCGAGCCGGCGGACCTCGACGAAGCGCAACCGCGCCGCCTCCTGCGGGGACCCGAACCCCGCCCCGCCGACCGACGGCGTCGCGTCGCGGCCGCCGAGCACGAGCGGCGCCACGAATGCGTGGACGCGCTGTGCGAGGGCCTCGCGCAGGAACGACCAGTGCACCTCGCCGCCGCCTTCCACGAGTACCGAGCTGATCTGGTGCGAGCCCAGCCAGCGCAGGACCTGGCGCAGGTCGCACCTGCCGTGCTCGTCGCCCCCGACCTCGACGATGGCGGCGCCCCGGCGCTCGATCTCGCGCCGCCGCTCGGCGGGTGCGTTCTCCCGGCAGAACAACGTCACATCGCCCGGGTCGTTCCCCAGCAAGGCGCACTCCGGAGGGGTCCGCAACGAGGTGTCGAGCACGGCGCGGACAAGGTGGGGGCTGGGGTTGAGCCCGAGGCGGCGGGTCAGACGCGGGTCGTCGGCGAGCACCGTGTTGACGCCCACGAGCAGCGCGTCGAACTCCTCGCGCAGCGCATAGCCTTCCCTGCGGGAGGCTTCCGAGGTGATCCAGCGCGAGCGGCCGCCGCGCGCCGCGAGCTTCCCGTCCAGCGTCATCGCCATCTTGAGCGTGACGAACGGCCGGCCGGTCGCGATCCAGTGGAAGAACCGGCGGTTCGCCGCACGGCACGCCTCCTCGTCCACCCCCTCGATCACCTCGACACCCGCGGCGCGCAGGATCTCGACGCCGCGGCCGTTGACCGCCGGGTTCGGATCCCGCGTCCCGATCACCACCCGCGCGATACCGGCCGCGAGGATCGCGTCCACGCATGGCGGCGTCCGCCCCTGGTGCGCGCACGGTTCGAGCGTGACGACCAGGGTGCCGCCCAACGCCCGCCCCGCGCCCGTTGCGAGCGCGGCCACCTCGGCGTGCGGGCCGCCGCACGCCAGGTGCGCGCCCGTGGCCACCGCCTCGCCGTCGCGCGCGAGGAGCACCGCGCCCACCATCGGGTTCGGGCTCGCGCCGTACCGCCCCTGCTCGGCAAGTTCGAGCGCCCGCCGCATCAGCCCCGACCAGGGCGCGCTCACGCGAGCGCCTCCAGCAGGGCCGCGGCGAACACGTCCGGCGCGAACGGAAGCAAGTCGTCGAGGCCCTCGCCGACCCCGACCCACCGCACCGGTACCCCGAGTTCGCGCGCGACGGCCAGGACCACGCCGCCTTTGGCCGTGCCGTCGAGCTTGGTCAGGGCGACGCCCGTGACTCCCGCATGGGTGCCGAACTCGCGCGCCTGCACCAGGCCGTTGGTCCCGGTGGTGGCGTCGAGGACGAGGAGGACCTCGTTGGGCGCGCCGGGAAGCGCCCTGGCGCAGACCTTGCGTACCTTCTCGAGCTCGGCCATCAGGTTCTGCTTGGTGTGCAGGCGGCCGGCCGTGTCGATGATCACGTCGTCCACGCCCCGGGCGAGCGCCGCCTGCAGCGCGTCGAACACGACGGCGCCGGGGTCGGCGCCGGGGCGCTGCGCCACGACCGGCACGTCCAGGCGAGCGCCCCAGCTCTGGAGCTGCTCGACCGCGGCGGCCCGGAACGTGTCGGCGGCGACCAGCATCGCGGCTCGCCCCTGCGCCTTCGCCCGCCCCGCCAACTTGGCCGCCGTCGTCGTCTTGCCGCTGCCGTTCACCCCGACCACCAGCACGACGTTGGGCTTGCCCGGCCGCGCCACCCCGCCGCCCACCGTCAGCAGCGTTTCGACCTCGGTGCGCAGCCACGCCATCTCGCCGCCCGGCGCCACCTTGCCCCGCCGGCGCGCCTCCTCGAAACTCCGGGCCACGGTCTCGGCCACCTCGACGCCGACGTCGGCGGCGAGCAGCGCCTCCTCCAGCGTCTCGGGGCTGACCACCCAACCCGTGGCGGTGAATTTCTCACCGAGGAGCGAACGGGTCGCCCCCAGGCCACGGCGCAATCGCTGCAACAGATCCAACACTCACCCCCTGCGGCCGCACCCGCGCGACCCGCCCTTTACGGAATCTCCCGGTTGAACGCCGCGCTCGCCCTGGTGAGCGCCTCGCCGGCCAGAGCGGCGGGGGCGCCGGGCTCCATCACCAGGACCAGGTAATAGCCGTCCTTGAGCACCCGGCTCATCACCTGCATCTGGGTCCCCGAGATCGCCAGGCGTTCCAGCCCGCCCGCGCCCATCAGGCCGGTGATCCGCGCGGCCTGCCGCAGGAAGATCCCGTGGTAGGCCCCTTCGAGCTTGAGCTCGTATGGGGTCGCGCTCTTAGACACGAACTCCACCGACTCGCCCTCGGAATCGAGGAAGATCGCGCCCTGCGCCCCCGGGACGTCGACCAGGAGGTTGTTGAGAAGGTACTGGAACGCCACTTGGTCACTCCAGATACGCCTGGGCCTGACGCGCTTGGACCGAGTTGGGGGCGAGCGCGATGACGCGACGGAAGAGCGCCGCCGCTTCGTCCTTGCGCCCCTGGGCTTCGAGAAGTTTGCCGAGAGCGAAGGCGACATCGGCCCGTTCCGGCGCCCGCGCCTCCGCGTCCCGGTACGCGGTTTCCGCGCGCGCCGGCTGGCCCAGCCGCTCCTCGACCTGTCCCAGCATGAAGTACGCCTCCACCGGACCGTTGGGGACCGCGGCGCGGCGCAGGTTTTCCTCCGCCGCCGCCAGGTTCCCCCGCGCAAAGTAGAGCGAGCCGAGGTTGAAGAAGACGCCCGCCCGGTTGGCTTCCGTCGGATCGCCGAGCACCGCGAGGAAGTCGGCCTCGGCCATTGCGTACTGGCCGAGCTGCACGTATGCAGCCCCGCGATTGTTGCGCGCATCCGAGTACTGCGGCGCCAGCACTAATGCGTTGTTGAACGCCTCGAGGGCCTTGGCGGGCTTCCCGCCCTGCAGCTCGGCCATGCCCATCAGGTTGTAGATCGTCGGGTTCTTGGGCTGGAGCGAGAGCGCAACCTTGAACTTCGCCAGCCCGTCGGGGATCTTTCCCTCGGCGACCAGCGCCTGCCCCTGCTGCATCAGCATGGTGGCGGCGAGAGGGTCGTTGGGGTCGATTCCGGGGGGGAGGTTCGTACGCGCCGCCTTGCTCGACGCACACGCCGCAAGCACCAGGAGAACGGCCACGCGGGAAAAGCAACGCAGTGGGCTTCGCATCGTCACGCCACCTCCACCTGGGCAAAGGGTACCAGGTCGCCCTCCTTGACCGCGGTGAAGAACGCCTTCACGACCATTGGGTCGAGCCGTGTGCCCGCCATGCCGCGCAAGCGGCCGTACGCCAGGTCCGGGCGCAGCGCCGTCTGGTACGGGCGCTGGGTCGTCATCGCGTCGAACGCGTCGGCGGTGGCGATGATGCGGGCGACGAGCGGGATCTCGTCGCCGGCCAGACCGTCGGGGTAGCCGCCACCGGACCAGTTTTCGTGGTGGGAGCGGATGCCCGGAAGCATTTCCCGCAGCCGCTTCATCGGACTCACGATCGCGGCGCCCTTCACGGTGTGCACGCGCATCTGGGCGAACTCGGAGTCGGTGAGCGCGTCGGGCTTGGTCAGGATCGCGTCGTCGATGCCGATCTTGCCGACGTCGTGGAGCAGCGCGGAAATCTCCACCGTCTGCAAATCCGCGCCCGAGACGCCGCAGTGACGGGCGATTGCCACGGCGTACTGACTCACGCGCTCGGAGTGGCCGCGCGTGTACGGGTTCTTGGCGTCGATCGCCGCGGCGAGGGCGCGGATCGAATCGACCAGCAGCTCCTTGTTCTCCGCGAGCGCTTCCTGCAACGAGCTCACGGTGCGCTCGATCTCCACCGCCATGACGTTGAAGTT
Source organism: uncultured Acidobacteriota bacterium (assembly GCA_963727205.1). Classification (GTDB taxonomy): domain Bacteria; phylum Acidobacteriota; class Thermoanaerobaculia; order Thermoanaerobaculales; family Thermoanaerobaculaceae; genus RBG-13-68-16. Next base: position 373,155 of record CAVSFQ010000049.1, read on the forward strand.
CTCCGCGAGCCGGCCCAGCTCGTTGCGCGAGGTCACCGGCACCTGGCGGGAAAAGTCGCCATTCGCCACCGCGGTGCTGACCTCGGCCAGATGCCGCAGCGGCGTGGTCAACCGGCGCGCCAGCCCGATCCCGGCGGCCATCGCCACCAACCCGGTCACCAACGCGAGCAGCGCGGTCCTCTCCGCCATGCTGCGCACGGCCGCGAACGCCACGCCGACATCCCGCGCCGTCACGACGGCCCACGGCGGGTTCTCCACCGGGCACAGCGAGCCCAGCACCTCGTCGTTGCCGGGCCGCAACGGGTCCCTGTAGGTCTTCGTCAGGCGCACCGGGGCCTTGAGGTACTGCGCGACAAGCGGGTGGTCCGCGGCCGACTTGCCGACGTGACTCTGCTCGCTGGAAAACACGACGTCGCCGGCGCGGTCGACGATGTCCACGGTCACCCCGCGTCCGGTCTCCTCGGCGAGCCGCTCCACCAGGCCCTCGAGCGAGACCACCCCCTGCATTGCGCCGGCGACCGCGCCTCCGGGGGTCCGCACCGGCAGCGACGTGAGCACCATCGGGTCCTCGCCCGGGAGACGCAGCAGGTCGCGCCGCACCGACCGCCCTTCGAGGTTGGCGGTGAACGCCTCGCGCAGTATCGGCTCCAACTCGTGCTCCGCCCTGGCGGACAGGCTGGGGTTCTGGAAGAACGACCCCTGGCCGGTCGCGTCGAGCAGACGCAACAGCTCGATGTGGCGGTTCTCGTTGACGAGCTCGTTGAGCGTCTCGGACGCGGTCCTGGGGTCGAGCCGCCGGCCCTCCCCCGGTCGCAGCGCCTTCGCCATCATCTCGATGCGCCCCACGCTGTCGAGGAAGTAGAGCTGGATCTCGCGCGCCAGACCGACCGCCTGCCGGGTCAGGTACTGCATCTCGAGGGTGGCCACCTGCTCGCGGTTCGAGCTCACGAACCCCCACCCGGCGAGGCCAACCGGGAGCACGGCGAGCGCCACGAGCACCGCCGTCAAGGGGTAGAGCAGCGAGCGCGAGAACGGCCAGCGGGGAGCCATGGGACCGTTTGGACTATATCATGCAAAGGGATGGCAGGCACGCTGGACAGCCGGCGCCGCGCCGCAGCCGCGCTCGAAGAGCTGGCGCTGCTCGCCGAGCTCGCCGGGGAGAACCCGTTCAAGGTCCGCGCGTATGCGAACGCGGCGCGCGCGATCGCGCGGGCGCCCGACGACATCGAGGCGCTGGCGGCCCGGGGCGAGCTCACGTCGTTGCCGGGGATCGGCAAAGGGATCGCGGCGATCGTCGCCGAAGTGATCGGCCGCGGCGAGTCGGCCCAGCTCGCCGCGCTCCGGGCCGGACTGCCTGCGGGCCTCCCCGAGCTCGTCGCGCTCCCCGGCCTCGGCCCCAAGCGTGCGCGCGCCCTCTGGCATGAACTGGGGATCGCCTCGCTCGGGGAGCTCGAGTACGCCTGCCGCGAGAACCGGCTGGTGGCCCTGGCAGGTTTCGGCCCGGCGACGCAGAAGAGGGTCCTCGACGCAATCGAGTTCCGCCGCCGCGCCGGCGGAGGGCACCACATCTCCGACGGCTGGCAGGCGGCCGAGGAGACCGCGGCGGCGATCAGGAAGGCGGCGCCGGGCGCGGCGGTCGCCGTGGCCGGCGAGGTGCGCCGGTTCTGCGAGATCGTGGCCGAGGCGGTGGTCGTGTGCGCCGCACCGGCTCGCGCGGCGCTCCTGCCCGCCCTCGCCGGGCTGCTGCACGATGCGGCGGCCGACGCCTCCGGCGGGGTCGCCGGCCGCCACTCCTCCGGCGTGCCGGTCCGCATCGTGACCGCGCCGGTCGCCTCGTTCGGCGCCGCCCTCGTCTGGCGCACCGGCAGCGCGCGCCACCTCGAGCAGCTCGCCGCCCGCGCCGCGACCAGCGGCCTCACCTTTGCCGCCGGCGACCTCACCGACGCGTCGCGGCGCCCCGTCGACTGCGGCGAGGAAACCGACCTTTACGAAAAGCTCGGCCTTGCCTGGATTCCGCCCGAGCTGCGGGAGGGCGGCGGCGAGATCGAGGCCGCCGCCGCCGGCGCCTTGCCCGAACTCGTCAGCGAGAAGGACATTCTGGGCGCCGTGCACGTCCACACCACCGACTCCGACGGCGCCGCCCCCCTCGACGCCATGGCGGACGCGGCCGCTGCTCTGGGCTGGTCGCTGCTCGGGATCGCCGACCACTCCCGGGCCGCGGCCTACGCCCACGGCCTCGACGCCGCCAGGCTGCGCGCCCAGGGCGAGGCGATCGCAGCCCGCAACGCTCGCGGCGGCACGCCGCTGGTCCTGCGCGGGACCGAGGCCGACATTTTGGCTGACGGCGCCCTCGACCTGCCGGAGGACGTGCCGCTCGACTTCGTCGTCGCCTCGGTGCACTCCTCGTTCCGGCAGAGCCGCGAGGCGCAGACCGCGCGCCTGGTGCGCGCCGTCTCGCGCGGCCCCCGCACGATCCTCGGCCACCCGACCGGCCGCCTCCTCCTCGCCCGCGAGGGGTATCAGGTCGACCTCGAGACGGTGCTGCAGGCGGCGGCCGCCAGCGGCGCCGCCGTCGAGATCAACGCGCACCCGTTCCGCCTCGACCTCGACTGGCGCTGGGTCCGCCGCGCCGTGGCCCTCGGCGTGCCCATCTCCGTCGGCCCCGACGCCCATGAACCTGCCGGCCTCGCCGACGTGCGCTGGGGCGTCGGCATCGCCCGCAAGGGGTGGGCTACGGCGAACGACGTGCTCAACGCCCGCCCCTGGCCGTGGTGGCGGTGAAGCAGAGCGCAGGACGACTGGGGTCTGGGGTCCGGGGTCCGAGAGACAGGACATAGACGGAATGGCGAGGTTGCGAGCCCGCGGGCGAGTGATCGGTGGGCGGGCGCGGGTCAGGTCGAATTCGACGCCGCGGACAGGGTGTCGATGATGACGTCGGCGGCGGCGGCGATATCGGCGTCGCCGACGTCGAGGTGGGTGACGAAACGGACGGTGTGCGGACCCTCGTCGAGGCAGAGGACGCCGCGCGCCGCCAGCAACCTCACGACCTCGACGGCGCGCAGGCCGCAGGGGCGCGTGTCGGCGAACACCATGTTGGTTTCGACCGCGGCGAGGTCCACCGCGAGGCCGGCAGCCGCGGCGATGCGCTCGGCGAGCCTCCGGCAGCGGCGGTGGTCGTCGGCCAGGCGCTCGATGTTGTTCCGCAGGGCGTACAGGCCGCCGGCGGCGACGATACCCGCCTGGCGCATCCCGCCGCCCAGGAGCTTGCGGGCGCGGACGGCGCGCCGGACGAACTCGGCGGAGCCCACCAGCACCGACCCGACCGGTGCGCCGAGTCCCTTCGAAAGACACACGCTGACCGAATCGAACGGCGCCGCGATCTCGGCCGGGGGCCGCCCGGACGCGACGGCCGCGTTGCACACCCGCGCCCCGTCGAGGTGCAGGAGCAGGGCGTGCCGGTCGCAGAACTCGCGCACCGCGAGCACGCCGCCGGGGTCGAGCACGCGCCCGCCGCAGTGGTTGTGCGTGTTCTCGAGCGCCACCAAGCGCGTCGGCGCGAGGTGCGGGTCGTCGTCTGCGTGGACGAACTCCTCCATAAGGCCGGGGTCGAGCATGCCGTCCCCGGAGGCGAAGCAGCGCGTCTGCAGCGCAGCGTGCACGGCCGCGCCGCCCTGCTCGTACATCAGGATGTGGGAGCGCTCGTGGAGGAAGATCTCGTCGCCGCGCCTGGTGTGAGCGAGCAGCGCCGCCTGGTTCGACATCGTTCCCGACGGGAAGAAGAGCCCGGCTTCCTTGCCGAAGAGGTCCGCCGCGAACGCCTGCAGGGCGTTGACGGTCGGGTCGTCGCCGAAGACGTCGTCGCCGACCGGCGCCTGGGCCATCGCGCGGCGCATCTCGGTCGAGGGCCGCGTCACCGTGTCGCTGCGCAGATCGATCGGTCGCATGACGTGCTCTCCGCCTCCGTCGTCGCTTTCGCTTTGCCGCCTACCCCCTGCCCCCGTCCGCCCTCAATTTTTCGCGCAACTTCTTGAAATCGGCCCAGGAATCGCGCTTGGCGGCGGGGTTGCGCAACAGGTATGCGGGGTGGAACGTCGGCAGCACGTCGCGCCCGGCCCATGTCGTCCAGCGGCCGCGGTAGCTCGAGATCGGCGCGGTGGTACCGAGGAGGTGGCGGGCGGCGACGCGGCCCAGGCACACGATCACGGCCGGGTCGATCAGCTCGATCTGCCGCCTGAGGAACGGCATGCAGGCCGCCGCCTCGTCCGGCTCGGGGTCGCGGTTGCCGGGCGGCCGGCACTTGACCACATTGGCGATGTAGACGTCCTCGCGCTTGAGGCCGATCGAGGGCAGCATCGCGTTGAGGAGCTGGCCGGCGCGGCCGACGAACGGCTCGCCGATGCGGTCCTCGTCGGCGCCCGGTCCTTCGCCGACGAACACCACGCGGGCATTGGGGTTGCCGACGCCGAACACGACCTGCGTCCGGCGCTGGCACAGGCGGCACCGGCGGCACCCGGCGAGCGCCCGCCCCATCTCCGCCAGATCGGCCGCCGCGAGGGGATCCCCGCCGACGGCCGCGTCGGGCGCGGCACCGGCGGGCGCAGCCGCGGCGATCGAGTCCACCTTGGGATCGGCCGCCGTGATGTCGCGCCAACCGAAGTCCTGCAGGTACTCCAGCAAGTCGCGGCGGGTCATCGGCGGCGCGCCGCCACGATCTCGCCCGCGAGCGCCATGAGCAGCTCCCGGGCGAGCGCCTCCTTGTCCTGCGCGGCGAACTCCCTGCTCCCGCCGAGGCGCGTCAGCACCACCGCGCGGTTGCGCGCCTCCTCCATGCCGAGCCCGGGCTCGTCGATCGGGTTGGCGACCACGGCATCGGCGCCCTTGGCCGCCATCTTCGCGACGGCGCGCGCCTCCAGTTCCGCCGCGCGCTCGGCGGCGAAGATCACCAGGTACGGCCGCCCCTGCGCGCGCGGCATCGCCGCGGCCAGATCGGGAACCGGTTCGAGCGCCAGTTGCAGCGCCCCCTGCCGGCGGTCGAGCTTGCCCTGGGCCACCGCGGCCGGGCGGAAATCCGCCACCGCAGCCACGTGCCAGACGACGTCGGCGCCGGGCACCCGCGCACCGAGCAGCCGTCCGAGATCGTCCGCCGTCTCGAACCGCTCCGCTGCGACGCCGGGCGGAGCCGCCACGCCCGGGCCGGCGAGCAGCCGGACCTCGGCGCCGAGGTCGCGGGCCGCCGCGGCAAGGGCGACGCCCATCCGCCCCGATGAGCGGTTGGTGATCACCCGCACGGCGTCGATCGGTTCCCGGGTCGGGCCGGCGGTGACGAGCACCCGCACTCGGGCGAGCGCGCCGCGCGGCGGCAGCGCAGCGAGCGCCGCCCCCACGATTTCGTCCACCGCCGCGAGCCTCCCGGGGCCGACCTCGCCTTCCGCCAGGAACCCGCAGGCCGGCTCGACCACGACCGCGCCCCGTTCACGCAGCGTCGCCAGCGCCCGCTGCGTGGCCGCATGGTTCCACATCGCGGTGTTCATCGCCGGCGCCACCACGACCCGCCCGCGGTGGGCCAGCGCGTAGGTCGTGAGGGCGTCGTCCGCGACCCCCGAAGCCATCTTCGCGATGATGTTGGCGGTCGCAGGAACGACGAGCAGCAGGTCGCTCTCGCGGCCGAGCGCGACGTGATCCACGCCGGGGTTGGTCGCGTCGCTCCAGAGCGACACCTCCGTGCGCTCGTTCGAGAGAACGGCGAACGTCCGGGGGGCGACGAAGCGGGCCGCGTTCTCGGTGAGGATCGCGTGGACACTGCAGCCGGCCTTGACCAGCCCGCGCAGCACTTCGGCGGCACGGTATGCCGCGATGCCCCCCGAGACGCCGAGAACCACCCGGCCGCGCACCTACTCCTCCGCGGGGAGATCCTCGGTCAGCAGCTCGTCGGCGACGGCCTCTTCCACGACCTCGAGGTTCTCGTCGAACTTGGGACCCTCGAGCTCTTCTTCGAGCTCGTCGTCTTCGTCCTCTTCCTCCAGGACCTCAGGCTCGACGACCAGCGGCGCGACCGGCGGCACGGCCGGGAACAGTGCCGGCACGTGCTCCTCGGCATCGCGCGCCGCGACTTCCTGTTGCAGGAGCGCCTCGTACTCATCGGCGGTCACGCTCCGCCAGGGCACCCTGTCCGCCGCCAGCTCCGCCAGCGCGATCGTCGTCGGTTTGACGTGGCGGCCCGTGACGCGCGGGCGCGCCCCGGAGATCAATTGCTCCGCACGCTTCGCGGCGATCAGAATGTAACGAAACGTGCTCTCGACGCCCTGTGGCAACTCCGACATCACTCCTCCTTCTTCGCCGCGCGCTCGAAGTCCTCGAGGATCGCCTGAACCCTCGAGCGCAGGCGGAACGGCCGCATCCTGGCGACCGCAACGACGCTCGCGAGGGCGCGGGTGGCGTCCTCGAGACAATCATTAATTATAACGTAGTCGAACTCCGCGTACTCGCGCATCTCCCGCACGGCGTTCCTGATCCGCAGGGCGATCGCGTCTTCGGAGTCCTGGCGCCGGGCGACGAGACGGCGGTGCAGCTCGGCGTGCGACGGCGGGAAGATGAACACCTTGACCACGTCGGATACCGAGCCGCGGACCTGGCGGGCGCCCTGGACGTCGATGTCGAGGAAGACGTCGCACCCTCGCTCCAGCTTGCCCTCCACCTCGGCGCGCGAGGTTCCGTAGAGGTTGTCGTGGACCTCCGCGAACTCGAGGAACTCCCCCGCGGCCGCCATGCGCTGGAACCTTGGGCGGTCGACGAAGTAATAGTCCACGCCGTCGCGCTCGACCGAGCGCGGCGGGCGGGTCGTGTGCGACACCGAGAAGTGCGCCTGGCGCCCCTGCGCCTCGAGTTCCTGCATCACTCGCCGGATCAGCGTGGTCTTGCCGCCTCCCGACGGCGATGCCACGATGAAAAGCTCGCCTCTGGTCGTGCTCACGTCCCCTCCCGCGCCGGAATCATACTCGGGTCCGCCCGCCGCCGCACCAGCCGCTCTCCCACTCCGTGCAGGTCTCTTGCTTGCCCCTCGGGTGCAGCGGCGTTCGGGCCTTGCTCGCCCCCGCGCCCAGTTCTTCCTTTCACTGCGTGAGGCCTTCTTGTTTTGCCCCGCGGGCTGCGGCCGAGTCGCTCGGGCGGCGCATCGAGCGCCGCCCTCCGACCCGCCTCCGCGTGCGACCGAGCAGGGCGCCCCGCGGTGGGGCCCCTCGCTGTCCCCTTCGCTGCGCTCAGGGTCATCGACACCCCACCGCGGGACGCCCGCTCGGGACCCGCACGCTCCGGCGCCATCGGCCTTCGCCCCCTGGGCGGTCTTGGCCACCCCCCCCCCCCGACAGGCGAAGTTTTGCTGGTTACCTTCGTCTTCACTTGGACTCCTGGCCTTCAGCAAGACCTCCGATTGAGGCGCGGGGGTGTCGTTGATCCGGCGGTGCCGCGGGTGGCCATTGGCTCCTGCGCCCGCGGGACCGGCAAGCAAGAGGCCTCGCGCAGGGACGGGGACCGCTACCAGGCGGCGGCGCATCGGGCTAGACTGCGGCGATGGGTCCGCCGCTGCGCGCACTGCGCGACGACCTCGGCTACCTCGGCATTCGCGCGCTGCTCGGCGGCTCGCGGACGCTGCCGCTTGCGGCGTTGCGGGCGGTGAGCCGCGCGGCGGCCCGCGCCGCGCTCGCGTTCCCGGGCCGGGATCGCGCCCGCGCTCGCCAGCACATCGCGATGGCGTTCCCCGACCGTCCCGAGGCGTGGCGCCGGGCGCTGCTCGGCGCGTGCGCCGGGCACCTCGGCGCGGTGCTCGGCGAGGTGGCCTGGCTGTGGTCGGCGGCACCAGCGGCGATCCTTGCCCGCACCGAGTTCGTGGGACTCGAGCACCTGACCGGCGCGCTCGCCGCGGAGCGGGGGGCGCTCCTCGTCACCGGCCACTGCGGCAACTGGGAGTGGCTGAACCTCGGTCTCGGGGCGTCGGACGTCCCCATGACCGTCGCCGCCCGTCAGGTCTACGACCCACGCCTCGACGAGGTCGCCCGCCGCCTGCGTGGCCGCTTCGGCGGCGAAACGGCGCTGCGCGGAAAGGGGGCCGGCGCCAAGCTCCTGCACGCTCTCCGCCACGGCCGCGTGATCGGCTTGCTGATCGACCAGGACATCGAGGCGCCCGGGGCCTTCGTCGAGTTCTTCGGGCGGCCGGCATGGACGCCCACCGGCGCCGCGCTGCTCGCGGTGCGCAGTCGTTGCCCGGTGGTGACCGGGTTCGCGGTCCGGCGCGGCGATGGGACGATGCGCCTGGAGTTCGACCCGCCGGTCGCGCCGCCGGCGGGCGAAGACCTGGATGCCGATGTCGCCCGGCTCACGGCGGCGCTGACCGCGCGCATCGAGCGCCAGGTGCGCGCCCACCCCGAGCAGTGGGTGTGGATGCACAAGCGCTGGCGGCACCAGCCCGGCGACGGCGAGACCGTGTGGCGGGAAGCCTCATCGGCGCCGGTGCCGGGCGCGACCCCGGCCGGCGGCCGCCTGGGATAAGATGGCGCATCGCGTCCGGGAACAGGGCTGAACTCGCACGGTTCCCGGTTCGCGCATGGGGAGGTCGCATGAAAGGCATCCTGCTAGGGTGCGTGGTCGTCGTGGTCGCTGCCGCGCTGGTCATCGGGCTGGCGGTTGCGGGCAGCTACAACAGCCTGGTCAAACTCGACGAGAACGTCAAGAGCAAGTGGGGCCAGGTCGAGAACGTGTACCAGCGCCGCGCCGACCTCGTCCCGAACCTGGTGGAGACCGTCAAGGGCGCGGCGGCGTTCGAGAAGGACACGTTCACCGCGGTCACCGAGGCGCGCGCCAAGGTCGGCCAGGTGACCTTCAACAACGTCCCGAACCAGCAGGAGATGCAGAAGTTCCAAGCGGCGCAGGACGGCCTTTCGTCGGCGCTCTCGCGCCTGATGGTCGTGGTCGAGAAGTACCCCGACCTCAAGGCGACGCAGAACTTCAAGGACCTGCAGGTCCAGCTCGAGGGAACCGAGAACCGGATCGCCGTCGAGCGCAAGCGCTTCAACGACGCGGCGCAGGAGTTCAACACGGCGCGCCGGCGCTTCCCCACCGTGTTCATCGCCTCCATCCTCGGGTTCACCGCGAGGCCCTACTTCGAGGCCGCGCCGGGGTCCGAAAAGCCGCCTCAGGTGAAGTTCTGAGCGCAGTGCCCATCGAGCCGGCCGTCCGGGGCCGCCGCTTCGGGGCCGTGGCGGGCGCCGTCTGCGCCGCGCTCGTCGCCGCGGCCGCGGCGGCGCTCGAGGTGCCGCCCGCGCCGACCGCGTACCTGACCGACCTCGCGGGAGTGATCCCCGAGAACCAGGCGGCTGCCATCGAGACCCGGCTGCAGGGCGTGGAGGAGCGCACCGGGCACCAGGTAATCGCCGTGCTGTTCCCCTCGCTCGAAGGGGAGTCGCTCGAGGACTTCACGATCCGCTGCGCCGAGAAGTGGAAGGTCGGCCGCAAGGGGATCGACGACGGCGTCATCTTCTTCGCCTTCATCCGCGACCACAGGATGCGCCTCGAGGTCGGCTACGGACTCGAGGACAAGCTCCCGGACGCGCTCGCGGGTCGGTTGCTCGACGAGTACGTCAAACCCGCGTTCGGGCGGGGTGACTACGGCGGGGGCGTGGAGGCGCTCGCCGGCGCGCTCGACGCGACGTTCCGCGGCGAGCCGCCGCCACGTGCGGCCCGCCACCGCGGGTCCGGCTCGCCTTCGCTGTCGCTGATCGTGTTCGTCGTGGGGGGCCTCCTTCTCCGGCTGCTGCTGGGCGGCTGGGGGCGGTCGTGGCGGGGGTCGGGCGGGTGGTACGGCGGCGCCGGTTTCGGCGGCGGCGGGAGTTTCGGCGGCGGCGGATTTTCCGGCGGCGGCGGCTCGTTCGGAGGTGGAGGCGCGTCCGGGTCGTGGTAGCCGGCCGAGCCGGCGGTTGACACACAACAGCACGAAGCTGGAAGCTTGGCCGCGCGGGTTGCGGCCGGAGGCACAGCCGGGCGGCGATCCGCACGGGCCGCGCGGCGGGATCGTGCGGCAGGGGTGGAGGGAGACAACGTGGACGTTGACCTGATCATCAAGGGCGGCACGGTGTTGCCGATGACGCCGGGGAGCGAGCCGATCCGGGACGGGGCGGTGGCGGTGCGCGGCGGGGCGATCGCGGCGGTGGGGCCGGCGGCCGAGATCGCGGCCCAGGCCCCTGCGGCGGAGGTCCTCGACGCCGGCGGCGGCTTGATTCTGCCTGGTTTCGTCAACACCCATACCCATCTGGCCATGACGTTGCTGCGCGGCGTCGCCGAGGACCTGCCCCTCAAGGAGTGGCTGGAGGAACATATCTGGCCGGCCGAGCGCGCGCTGATGAACGCGGACACCGTCGTCCTCGGCACCCGCCTCGCCGCAGCCGAGTCGCTGCAGGCCGGCGTCACCTGCGTGTGCGACATGTACTTCCACGCCACGCGGGTCGCCGAGACCGTGGCTGCGGCCGGACTGCGGGCGGTGGTGCCGGAATCGCTGATCGACTTCGCCACCCCCTCGTGCCCCACCCCAGAGGTTGCGCTCGAGCGCCAGCGCGCCCTCCTCGAGCAGTACCGTGGCCACGCCCTGGTGGTCCCCGCTGTCGCGTCCCATTCGCCCTACTCGGTGTCCGCCGCGAACCTGGTCAAGGAGGCGGAGCTCGCCGAGGAGTTCGGCGCGCCCCTGGTGATCCACCTTGCCGAGACCCGCTGGGAGGTGGAGAAGCTCACCGCCGAGAAGGGCGTCACCCCCGTCGCGTACCTCGCCGACCTCGGCATCCTCTCGGACCGCACCGTGGCTGCTCATTGCGTGCACGTTTCCGAGGACGACCTCGCGCTGCTCGCCGAGTTCGAGGTGGGCGTGGCCTCGAACCCCGTGTCCAACCTGAAGCTCGGCAGCGGCGTGGCGCCGGTCCCGCAGATGCTCGCCCGCGGGATCAAGGTGGCGTTCGGCACCGACGGGGCGGCGTCCAATAACACCCTCGACCTGCTGCGGGATGCGCAGCTCGCCGGGCTGCTCTACAAGGGTCTCAGCGGCGACCCGACCTGCATGCCGGCCCGTACGGTCCTCGAGATGCTGACCATCGGCGGCGCACGGGTGCTGGGCCTTGCCGAACGCATCGGGTCGCTCGAGCCCGGCAAGCGCGCCGACGTCATCTGCGTCGCGCTCGACCATCCTCGCGCCGTGCCCATGTTCGATCCGTTCGCCCACCTGGCCTACGCCGCGCGCTCGGCCGACGTGCGCCATGTGGTGGTGGATGGCCGGGTCGTGGTGCGGGACCGTGAACTCCTGACGATCGACGTGCCGGCGTTGCTGACCGAGGTGCGTGAAGCCACCGCCGCGGTGCGCGCGACGATCTCGGGTTAGTCGCCGTCCTTCGTGCCGCCCAGCACCTTGCGCACGGTTTCGGCGGAGATCCGGATCTTCACCCGGCCGGCCACGTGCGGAGCCCGGACAGCGGATGCCGCGGTCGGCGCCGGCTCCTCCTCGGGCGGAGCCGCGACCTCGGCGGGGATCTCCCGTGGAGCCGCCTTCTCCAAAACGCTCGAAACCACCTTGACCAGCGCGTCGGGGGGCGCCTCCTCGAACTCGAGGCCGGCGCGGTAGAGAAGCACGCGCTGGTCGCGCTCGTCGAGGCCGAAACCCCACGCCCGGCAGCGTCGCACGACCCCCCGCACGATCACTTCGCCCCCGTCGAGCTGGATGCGCAGGTCGCAGGGAACCTGGGGCCGCAGGCTGGTCGCCAGTTCGAGCTGCACGCCGCGCGACGACAGGTCCACGATCCGCGCCGGAAGGAACGCCTTGACCCGTGCCGACAGCGGGTGCTGCGGCTCAACCCTGGGCACGGATCTCCTTTCGGTCATCACACCCCCGTTCACGCCAACATATGCACAGCAAATATAGACGCTTCCGGCCCACGGCGCCAGGGGCCGGCCCAGCCGAACAGCCACCGTTCAGGACCGATCGAGCCGGGAATGGCCCCGGCCTGCGCCGGCGTTGACCGGACCGAGGGCTGCGATACGAGACTGCGACCGTGTCCTTCATGGACGGTCGAGAAAGTGGAGTCGCGACGATGACAAAGCTAACCCTTCCACCGCTGCCGTACGGCTACGGCGCATTGGAACCCTGGATCGACGAGCAGACGATGCGGGTTCATCACGACAAGCACCACCAGGCGTACCTGGACAACCTGGTGAAGGCGATCACCGGCACGGAGTTCGAGAACGTGCCGCCGGAGAAGCTCCTCGCGAACCTCGGCGAGGTGCCCGAGAAGATCCGCGCCGCGGTGCGGAACCACGGCGGGGGTTACGTCAACCACAACCTGTTCTGGGAGATCATGGCCCCGCAGGCGGGCGGCGCGCCGACCGGCGAGCTGGCCAAGGCGGTCGGCAAGGAATTCGGAAGCTTCGATGCGTTCAAGGAGAAGTTCGCAGCCGCGGCGGCGGCGCAGTTCGGCAGCGGCTGGGCGTGGCTGGTGGTCAAGCGCGACGGCTCCCTGGCCGTGTACAGCCTGCCCAACCAGGACAACCCGGTCTCGGGCGGCGACACCGCTGTCATCGGCCTGGACGTCTGGGAACACGCCTACTACCTGAAGTACCAGAACCGGCGCGCCGAGTACATCGGCAACTGGTGGAACGTGATCAACTGGGCGAAGGCCGGCGAGCTGTACGAGCGCACGAGGAAGTAGTCGACACCCTCCTGATCTGGAAATGCCGATTCTTTATCGTTGGTGGCCGGAAGCGGGCGCCCCGGGCTTTCCCTACACTGCGTGAGGCCTGTTATGTTTTGCCCCCCGGGCTGCGGCCGTGTCGCTCGGGCGGCGCATCGAGCGCCGCCCTCCGACCCGCCTGCGCGTGCGACCGAGGTGGGGCGTCCCGCGCCGGGGCCCCTCGCTGTCTCCCGCCGCTCGCTGCGCTCGGGCGGGAGCATCGACACCCCACCGCGGGACGCCCGCTCGGGACCCGCACGCTCCGGCACAATCTGCCTTCGCCCGCTGGGCGGTCTTGGCCACCCACCCCCCGACAGGCGGAGATTCTGCTAGTTACCATCGCTTGCACTGGGACTCTCGGCCTTTAGCAGGAGCTCCGACTGGTGGGCGGGGGGTGTCGTTGATCCGCCGGTGCCGCGGGTGGCCATCTTGCTCCTGCGCCCGCGGGTCCCGGACGGGCGAGCCGCGCCGGGGTGTCGATGGCTCCGACCGAGCGTCTCTTGCGAAGGAGGAGAACAGCGAGGGGCCCCGGCGCGGATCGCCCTGTCCGGTCGCGGGCACAGGAGCATGCGGGCTCGGGCGCGGGGGCGCCCGGGCCCGCATCCGGCCACCCGCGGGACCGGCAAACAAGAGTGCACACAGTGGAACACGAAACGCCGCCCGAGCGACACGGCCGAAGCCCGCTGGGCAAAAAGAAGGCCTCACGCAGTGAAAGCGAGAACACGGTGCGGGGGCGAGCAAGGCCCGAACGCCGCTTCACCCGAGGGGCAACGCAAGAGACGACAGACTGCCATGGAAATATCGATGTTCATCCTCGGTGGCGGCGGCGAGCTGCCATCGGCGGCTCACGCCAGCGGCAGGTCCTCCGCGGTGCGCCCGACGCAGTCGTACTCGAACCCGAGGCTGCGCATCTTCTCGGGTTCGTAGACGTTGCGCAGGTCCACGAGGCGCGGAGTGCGGAGGGTCCGCTTCAGGCGTTCGAGGTCGAGTGAGCGAAACTGGTTCCACTCGGTCAGGATGATCAGGCAATCGGCACCAGCAGCGGCTTCGAACTCGTCGGCGCAATAGGCCACGCCCGCCGGCAGCACAGCGCGCGCCGTTTCGGCCGCGGCGGGGTCGAACACGCGGATCGCGGCGCCGTCGGCCGCCAGCGCGGCGAGGATCGGGATTGCGGGCGCCTCGCGCATGTCGTCGGTCTCGGGCTTGAACGAGACGCCGAGAACGCCGAGCGTGAGGCCGGCGACCGAGCCGCCGCACATGGCGCGGACCTTGTCGGCCATCCGCAGCTTGATCCGATCGTTGACCTTCACCACGGTGTCCACGATCTCGAACGGCCGCCCCGCCTGGCGGGCGATATCGGAGAGCGCCTTCGTGTCCTTCGGGAAGCACGAGCCGCCGTACCCAGGGCCGGGGTGCAGGAACTTGGGGCCGATCCGCCGGTCCAGCCCCATCCCCTTGGCGACGTGGTGCACGTCGGCGCCGAGCAGCTCGCACAGCTCCGCGACCTCGTTGATGAACGTGATCTTGGTGGCGAGGAACGCGTTGGACGCGTACTTGATCAGCTCCGCGGACTCGACGTTGGTGATCACGAAGGGCGTCTCGATCAGGTACAGCGGGGCGTAGATGTCCTTCATGATCGCGATCGCCTGGGCGTCGCGCGCCCCGATCACGACGCGGTCGGGGCGCATGAAATCGCCGATCGCCGACCCCTCGCGCAGGAACTCGGGGTTCGACACGACCGAGAACGGCTGCGTGCCGTTGCGCTCGTTGATCACCTTCTCGATCAACTGGCCGGTGCCTATCGGGACGGTGGACTTGGTGACGACGACCTTGTAGCCGTTCATGTGGTCAGCGATCGCCTCGGCGACCTCGACCACGTACGTCAGGTCCGCGGAGCCGTCCTCCCTGGGAGGCGTCCCGACGGCGATGAAGATCGCGAGCGACTGCTCGACCGCCTCCTTGAGTTCGGTCGTGAAGTGCAGCCGGCCGGACTTCTCGTTCTTCGCCACCAGCGCGTCCAGGCCGGGCTCGTAGATCGGGATCTGCCCCTGGTTGAGCATCGCGATCTTGCGCACATCGTTGTCGACGCAGGTCACATCCATGCCGAAGTCGGCAAGGCACGCGCCGGTGACCAGTCCGACGTAGCCGCTCCCTACCACCGCAATGTGCATGACCCCTCCTGCTGGCCGCCCGGCGGCGCAGTCGCAAAGTCTAGCCGCAGCCGGCCTGCCCGGCAAGGCGGCGGGAACGGAGCGTACCCCGGCCGCAAGCTCGGCTCAGGGCTTCAGCCACCGCCCGAAGTGCTCCGCGATGCGCCGGAAGAGGTGCGTCCGCGCCTCCGGCCCGAGGATCGAGTGGGTCTTGTTCGGGTAGAGCTGCAGGTCGTAGGGCTTGCCGGCCTTGTAGAGCCGGTCCACGAACTCGAGGGTGTTCCCCCAGTGCACGTTGTCGTCGCCGGTGCCGTGGACCAGGAGCAGTGCGCCCGCGAGGTCGCCGGCGCGGTTCACCGGCGAGGACGCGGCGTAGCCGCCCTCGTTCTCGGCCGGCAATCCGAGGTAGCGCTCGGTGTAGATCGAGTCGTACAGCCGCCAGTCGGTCACCGGCGCCACAGCGACGCCGGCCGTGAGGACGCCGGGGGCGTTGGTGAGCGCGTAACACGTCATGAACCCGCCGTACGACCACCCCCAGATCCCGATCCGCGAGGCGTCCACGTACGGCAGGGTCTTCAGGAACGCGACCCCCGCGAGCTGGTCCTCGAGCTCGACCTTGCCGAAGCGGCCCGAGAGAGCGCGCTCGAAGGCCCGCCCGCGCGCCGCCGAACCGCGGTTGTCGAGCGAGAAGACGAGGAACCCGCGGCCGGCAAGGACCTGATGGAACAGCGCGATTTGCTTTCCCCAGGCGTCCCGCACGACCTGCGCGTGCGGCCCGCCGTACACGTAGACCACGACCGGGTACTTCCTTGTCGCGTCGAACCCGGCGGGCTCGAGCAGCGATGCGTGCAGCGTCGTCCCGTCCCCGCCCCGCACGGTCAGGAACTCGGTGGTCCCCAGGCTGAAGCCGTCGAGCAGCGGCGCCTGGACCGGCTGCACCGTCCGCAGGACGCGACCGTCGCTGGCGAGCACCCGCATCTCGGGAGGACGCGAAACGGTTGAGAACGTGTCGAGGATGAACGCCCCGCCCGGCGCGACATCGGCGGAGTGGGTGCCGGCCTCCCGGCTCAGGCGGGCGAAACCGCGGCCGTCCGGCCGCACGCGGTAGAGCTGGTGCTCGAGCGGAGAAGCCTCGGTGGCGGTCAAGTAGATCCATCCGGCCGCCTCGTCCACCGCATCGACCGAGGTGACCTCCCAGGGACCGCTCGTGACCGGGCGCGGCGTCTGGCCGGCCGCGTACATCACGAGGTGGCGGTAGCCGCCGGTCTCGGAGCTCCACAGCAGCCGGCCGTCCGAGAGGAAGCGCTGCTCGTCGTGGAGGTTGATCCAGGCGGCGTCGCGCTCGACGAACAGCGTGGCGGCCGTGCCGGTCGCGACGTCCTCGCGCACCATCTCGAGCCGCCGCTGCGGGCGGTCGAGCAGCTCGTACCACACCGTCCGGCTGTCCGGCGTCCAGCCGAACCGCGGCACGTACTCGGCGTTCCCGCCGCTGAAGACCCGGTCGCGGCGAGTGCGCGCACCGCTGACGCCTTCGACTTGGACGACCGACACCCCGACAACCGGGTTCGGGTCGCCCGGTTGCGGGTAGTGCTGCCAGGTCGTCTTCGGATGGACCTGCGCGCGGTCCTCGATCGGGTAGCGCGGCACCTTGGCGTCGTCCAGCGTCAAGTAGGCGATCCACCGCGAGTCGGGCGACCAGGCGTAGCCGATCGGCTTGCGCCCCGCAAGTTCCTCTTCGTACACCCAATCGAGCTTGCCGTTGCGCCGGTCGGCCGAGCCCGTGTCGGTGAGGCGCGCCTCGGCGCCGGTCGCGAGCTCGATCGCGAAGAGGTCGTTGTCGCGCACGAACGACACCCACTTGCCGTCGGGCGAGAACTCGGCGAGCTCCTCCTCGCCCGGAGTCGCGGTGAGGCGTCGCACGTGCTTGCCCGCCAGGGTCGCTAGGAAGAGGTCGCCGCCGCCGGCCAGCAGGACGGCCTCGCCGCCGGGCGCCAAGCGATACCCGGCAAGGCGAGGCTTGACCGCGTCCTTGCCTTCGCCGAACGAGGGGAGGGCTTCGTCGTCGAGGAGTTCGCGGCGCGCACCGGTGACGGCATCCTCGGCCCACAACGAGGCCGGGGCGTCCGGGGCCGATCCCCGTTTCGCGATGAACGAGAAACGAGCCCCGCCGGGCAGCCACTGAACCTCGGCCGGTAGCACGCCGTCGAGCGGCGGGTCCGCGCAGACCCGTTCGACCGTCAACGCCTTCTGACCGGCGAGGAGCGGGGCTGCAGACAGCATGAGGATCGACGCGAGACGACGCATGCTCACCTCCGGCGCGGCGGCACAACGGCCTGACATGATACTCGCGCCTTGACGCCCGTCCCCGCCCGGACGAGACTGGCGCCGTGTCACGTCCGCCTGGGGAGAGTTGGCGCTGGGCCGGGCTCGCGCTCGCCGCGCTCGCGCCGCGGGTCTGCGGCGCGCTCCTGCGCCACCCCTGGCACGACGAGTACTTCACGGCGTGGGCCGGGCGGTTGAGCCTCAGCGGGTTGGTCGCCGCGCTCCGTCTCGATTCCGGGCCGCCGCTCCCTTACCTCCTGGTCAAGCTCGTGGCGGGCCTCGGCGTCCCCCCGTTGGCCGCCGCCCGGGCCGTGTCGGTGATCGCCGGGACGGTCGCGGTGCTCCTCGCCGCGCGCGCCGCACGCCGGGCGTTCGGGCCCCGGGCGGGATGGTGGGCTGGAGCTCTCCTGGCCGTCCATCCGCTGGCGGTCGCCTGGTCGTGCGAAGGCAGGGCGTACGCCCTCCTGTTCATGGCTGCCGCCTGGGCGTGGGAGAGGATCGAGACCCTGGCGCACGAGCGGCGCGGGGCGGTGGGCCTGGCCGCCGCCGTGGCGCTCGCGTGCTGGAGCCACGGTCTCGGCCTGCTCCTGGCAGCCGTCCTCGCGGTTGTCGCCCTCACGCTGCAAACCCCCGCGCGCTCGCGGGCACTGGCAGCCGTCTGCGCCGGCCTGGCGAGCAACCTCCCGTGGCTGCCGATCGCGATGCACCAACCTCCTGCCGCGATCGCCTGGATGGCCTCCGCCTGGCGCGCGGTGCCGACGGCGGAGCGTCTCGCGGCGCCGGTGCGGCTGCTGTCGCCGCTCGGCGCGTACGCCACGGCGCTCGACCTGCCCTCGTCCCCATGGTGGCTGGAGGCGGCGGCCGGGATCGCGCTGGCAGCGGTCGTCGTCGCCGGCTGCCGCGCCGGCGGTGCCTGGAGAACGGCGATCGGGGCGGGGCTGCCCCCGGCAGTGCTCGGGGCGCTGGCCGTCGCCGGCGTTTTCGTGTTCTACCCGGGCCGCGGCGAGGTGCTTGCGCTCGTGCCGCTGGCGCTGCTGGCCGGCGCCGCCGCCGCCAGGTCGCGCCCCGCCGCGTTGGCCGTGCTGGCTCTGACGTGCGGCGCCGCCGTGACGTCGGCGCGCGCCCAGGTCGCGTGGGCGACGGCGCCGCCCAGCGGCGAGCAGCGCATCGCCGCGTGTCTGCGACAGGCGCTGCCCGAGGGCGGGACCGTGGTCATCGGCGGCTACTGGCGCCTCGGCATCGCCTACCACCTGGGGACGTCGGCCGGCCGCTACACCCTCGTCAACGTGCCGGCCGAAGCGGCGCGCCACCCGGGGTGGTACGACCCTCGCGCCGACGCGCCCCGGAGCGATGAGATCGGGAGCCTGGCGCGGCGTTTGCTCGCCTCGCGAACCCCGGTCGCGATCGTCGCCACGCCCGGCATCGCTACGGCCCAGCCCCTCGAGCGCCTGGCGGGACTCCTTCGCCTGCGCCCGGCGATCGCGGTACCCGGCGCCATGGTCTTCGTCCCCCCCGTCACAACGAGGTAGGCCGGCGCGGGACCGGTCCGGTTTCGTCCGCAACTGCACCCGGCGCGGGCGGGCCCGGCCGCCGGCTCCACGCCAGGAGAGCCAGCCCGGCGACGCCGGCGAGCGACAGCGCGATCCCGGCGACGTCCTCCGGCAACAGCGTCTGCCGGGCCACGACGCGATGCGCTCCGGGCGCGACCCCGATCGTGATCAGCCCGCTCTCGTTCGCCCACGCGACGCGCCGCCCGTCCACGGCCACATCCCAGCCGTCGGCGGCCAGCAACGGGAGGCTCACGGCGCCGCCCGCAGGAGCCTCACAGCGGAACTCGAAGCGATCCGGCGAGGGGCGCCCGACGGCCGTCACCAGCGCGCGGGCGCGAGCCGCCGCGGCCAGCGCGGCCCGGAGGTCGACGCCGCGGGGCAGGTAGGCCGGGAAGGACGGCAGGATCGGCGGAACGCCGTAGCGCACCGCGGCGCGGGCCACGGCGCCGCCCGAGTCGCCGGGGCGCAGCGGCGCCCCGGGAGCCAGCCGCCAGCGCGCCCAGCTCACGCCGGCGAGCGGGAGCAGGAGCAGGCCGACCGCGACGGCGCGCAACCCTCGCCGCGCCGACCGCAGCGCCGCGAGCGTCGCCAGGCACGCCGCCACCCCGATCCACCGCCACGGGAACTGCAGCAATGCCAGGCCTGGCAAATGGCGGTACAGCGGGGACGCCAGCGGCGTCACCATGAGGGCCGCCGCGACCGCCGCGATCCCCAGCCCGCGCGCCGCGCCGCGGTCGAACGCAGCGAACGCCAGCCCCGCGGCCGCCGCCCCCGCCAGTGCGAGCAACAGCTGGCGTCCGAGCAACGGGTCGCCAGCCAGGCCACCCGGCAGGAAGTGCGCTGCGAAGTTGAACGCGCCTTCCGTGTGGAGGTCGGACGCTGTGCGGCCGAGCGCGGCGACGTTCGGCAACCATGAAACCGCCGACAGGGCCGCCCCCAACACACCCGCTGCGACGATCCGCGCGAGCCGTTCGCGCCCAGGCCCTGCCAGATGGAACGCCGCGACCACGCCGCACGCCATCACGGCGAGCGGCAGCTGGGTGGCGAGCAGCGCGGCCCAGGCCAGCGCCGCCTCGGCCGTCTCCCTCCGCGACGCCGGCCGCGGCGGCAGCGATGCGTCCAGCACCCACGGGAGGACCGCGAGGCCCCAGCCCTCGGCGAGGGAGACCCGCTCGTGGAGGGCGATCACGAGGTAGGGGCCGGCCGACCAGGCCAATGCGGCCACAACCGCCCACCCAGGGGACGCTCCCCGGCGACGACCCACCATCAGCATCGTGCATCCGGCCAGTACGGCGATGAGTACGGTCGCCAGGGAGGTCGCGGCGACGCCGTCGTTGGCCGCCAGGGCAAGCACCGCGTGGACCGAGAGTGGGACCAGGGGGTAGGCGCGCGCCTCGGGGCCGCCGAGGCCGGAGTTGAGGTCCGGGTACCAGCGCGGCAGCGCAACGCCGCCCAGCCAGCAGTGCGCCTGCTGCTGGGCGCGCATCGCGTGATAGTACGCATCGTCGCCGCCCGGCGGCCCGACCAGCAGCGGCGCGCCCCCCACGACCAAGCCGAACCCGATCACCACCAGGATCGGCCAGCGCCCCCACGCGCCCGCAACGACCGGGGCCGCGTCACGCATCCCCACTGCGGTCAACCTCCCACCCCGCCGGCCCCCGGCTTACCGCAACCGGTTGGCCCGGAACCACTCGACGAAGCGTTCGATCCCAGCCTCGATCGGGACGCGCGGCTCCCACCCCCACAGGCGCTTGGCCTTGCGCACGTCGGCGAAGGTGATCGGCACGTCGCCGGGCTGCAGCGGCAACTCCTCGACCCGCGGCTCGACCCCGAGCGCCGCCGCAACCAGCTCGATCAGCCGCGCGAGGGTCGTCGTCCGCGAGCCGCCGAGGTTCACGATCTCGAAACTTGCGGCCGCGTCGAGCGCCGCGAGCGTCCCGGCCACGATGTCGTCGACGTAGGTGTAGTCACGGGCGGTCGAGCCGTCGCCGTAACGCGGCACGCTCTGGCCATGCGAGAACTTGTCGGCGAACAGGCAGATCGCCATCTCGGGGCGCTGGCGCGGGCCGTAGACCGTGAAGAAGCGCAGGCAGGTCACCGCCAGGCCGTAAAGGTGATGGTAGGTGAACGACATCAGTTCGGCGCCCCGCTTCGTGGCGGCATACGGGGAAACCGGGCAGGTGATGGGGTCCTCCTCCGCGAACGGCACCTTGGAGTTGATCCCGTACACCGACGAGGTCGAACCGAAGATGAAGGTGTTGGCTCCGGTCCGGCGGGCCGCGTCGAGGAGGTTGAGCGTGCCGGTGCCGTTGACCTCCTGGTACAACCTGGGCTGCCGGATCGACGGGCGCACGCCGGCCCGCGCCGCCAGGTGCACGGTCGCCGTGACGCCGAACCGGCGGTACGTGTCCTCGACCAGCGCGGCGTCCCGGATGTCCCCCTCGACGAGGCGAAAGCGCTGGTTCCCCCGGGCCGGCTCGAGGTTCGCGCGCTTGAGCGCGGGGTCGTAGTAGTCGTTGAAGTCGTCGAGACAGACCACGTCGGACCCGCGGTCCAGCAGCGCCGCGACCACGCCCGAGCCGATGAAACCGGCCCCTCCGGTGACCAGGATCGTCCCCATCGCTCACTCCTTCGGCTTCGGCGTCGGCACCCCTTCGGGACCCAGGGCCCCGCTCGGCCTGGCCGCGGCCCGCTCCCCGGCGGCACGGCGGTTGCGGATGAACCACGTCGCGAGCTTCGAATCCTGAACCCCGCGCACCACGTTCTCGAGGTCGTTCACCAGCGTCGGATCGTTGATCAGCCGCGAAGCGCTGCCCTGGCCGTGGTCCAGCTTGTCCGCCACCTGGCGCAGCGAGTAGGTGAGCTCCGCGAGGTTGGCGAGGAACGAGCGGGCATACTCGTCGTCGTTGAGCAGGCGCGGCAGGACCCCCTTGCCTTCCGTGAGGTCCTTCCCGGCGGCGGCCGCCGCCGTCCCGGCCTCGGCGATGCTGTCGAGGGCGCGCTGCAGCCGCTGGCGCCCCTGCGGGTCCTTCAGCAGGCCCGCAGCCACCGAATCGTCACGCGCCAGGTCCCGCGCCAGCGCCTCGCCGACCGCGCGGCCCGCATGGGCCATCCCCGCGAGGTCGGCCACCAGTTGGTCACCGAGCTTGGGATCCGTGATGAGCTTGCCGAGTGCGCCCTTCCCCTCCCGGAGGTCCTTCAGGATGCCGTCGGTCTCGTCGAGGACCGAGCTCAACCGGTTCACGACCTGGCGCCCGCTCTCGGGGTTCACGGTGAGCTCACCCAGGACCCCCTCGCCGCGCTCGACGCGTTCCAGGATCTTCCGCAGCGAGGTCGAGATCGCGAGGACGTTGGTCATCGCGTCGCCGCCGCGCGAGAGCACCGCGGAGACGTCGGTCGGCTCCTCGCTCGGGATCACGCTCCCGGGGGGCAGCACCGGCTGCGACACGCTGCCGGAGGAGATCTCGAGGTAGCGGTCGCCCAACAGGCCCAGCGTGCGGATGCGCACCCGCGAATCGGCCCGGACCCGCTCGGCGAGGCGAGCGTTGATCCGCAGCACGACCGTAATCTCCGGCTGGTTGGGATCGGATGGCAGCTCCACGTCGTCGACGGAGCCGACCACGACGCCGTTGAGCCACACCGCCGCGCCCGGGATCAGCCCGCCGACGTGCTCGAAGCGAGTCTCGTACGTGACGTGGCGCTGGAACAGCCCCTGCTTCTTCCCGAGCATCACGATGATGAGACCGAGCACGATCAGCAAAGC
The DNA here is from genome assembly GCA_963727205.1 of uncultured Acidobacteriota bacterium. Classification (GTDB taxonomy): domain Bacteria; phylum Acidobacteriota; class Thermoanaerobaculia; order Thermoanaerobaculales; family Thermoanaerobaculaceae; genus RBG-13-68-16. The sequence continues at coordinate 395,692 of CAVSFQ010000049.1, forward strand.
CGTCGTGAACAGACCGACCTTCAGTTTCCGGCGACGATCAGCTTCAGCCATACACTCCTCCAGCTCGTACGAACGCCCCCACGGCCCCCTCCTGGCGCGCAGCCTCGGCAAGCGCCCCGGTGAACGCGAACGTCCCCCTGGCGAGGAACGCCACCCGGTCGGCGAGCTCCCTGGCCACCGCGAGGTCGTGGGTCACCACCAGGGAGGTCGCGCCGGTGCCCCGCGTCACCTCCTTGATCAGCGCCACGATCGCGAGACCGGCCAACGGGTCGAGCCCGGCGGTCGGCTCGTCGTAGAGGATGACCTCGGGATCGAGCGCGAGGCCCCTCGCGAGCGCCACCCGCTTGCGCATCCCTCCCGACAGCTCCGCCGGCGAGAGCCGCTCGGTCCCCCCGAGCCCGACGCGGTCGAGCAGCGCCGCGACCCGCGCCGCGACCTCGGCCTCGTCGAGCCGGGTGTGTTCCTGCAGCGGGAACGCCACGTTCTCCCCGACCGTCAGCGAGTCGAAGAGCGCCCCCTGCTGGAAGATGTAGCTCACCCGCCGGCGCAGCTCCACGAGGGCGTCCTCGTCCAGGTGCGACACCGGGCATCCCAGGACCTCGACCTCGCCGCTGTCGGGCCGCAGCAAGCCGTTGATGTGCTTGAGGAAAACAGACTTCCCTTCACCCGAGCCGCCGAGGACGACGACGGTCTCGCCGGGCGCGACGTCGAGGCTGACACCGTCGAGGACCTGGTGCGACCCGAACGCCTTGCGGATCTGCCGGACCGAGAGCGTGCGGGGAGATCTCTCGCTCATAGCGCCAGGAACAGCTTCGTGAGGAAGAAGTCGAGCACCAGGACCGTGATCGCCACGCCGACAACCGTGTCGGTGGTGGCCTTGCCGACGCCGTCCGCGCCCCCGCGGGCGCACAAGCCGTTGTACGACGCGATCAGCCCGATGGCGAATGCGAAGAACACGGACTTGCCGAGGCCCGAGAAGAAATCGCCGTAGCTCATCAACCGCATCGTGTGGCTGAAGTAGAAGCCGGGCGTCAGGCCGAGTTCCCAGGTCGAGATCAGGAGGCCCCCGAAGATCCCCATGACGTCGGCGAGCACTACCAGCAGGGGGAGGCCGATCAGGAGCGCCACCATGCGCGGGACGACGAGCTTGCGCAGCGGGTCCGCCCCCAGCGAGCGCATCGCCTCCACCTGCTCGCTCACGGTCATGCTGCCGAGTTCCGCGGTGATCCCTGCGCCGACCCTCCCGCCGACCATGAGCGCCGTGAGGACCGGCCCGAGCTCGCGCACGAGCGACAGGCCGACCACCTCCCCGATGTAGAGCTTGGCGCCGAACGCCGCCAGGGTATATGCGGTCTGCAACGACAGCACCATGCCGGTGAACAGCGCGATCACCGAGGCCAGGTTCGTGGACTTGACGCCCATGACGTCGAGCTGGCGCACCACGTCCCGCACGCTCCACGGCGGCGTGAACAGGCGCACGGTGACGGCTTGCCCGAGCAGCACCACCGCACCGAGGTGCCGCACCCGTCTCCAGGTGAGGTCGTACAGTCGTCCGAGCACGCCCACCGGCCGATGGTAGCAGCCGCAAGGGCGGTTCCGATATCCCGGGGCCGCCCGGTGGTATACGATGAGTTCATGGCGGCGCCCGAGTACCTGATCTGCATGGAGTGCGAGACCCCGACCTACGTGTTCGAATGGGCCGAAGGCAAGGTGGTCGAGGCGATGTGCCCGGTGTGCGGCAACGACGACCCGGCCTCGTTCCTCTCCGAGGACGATTTCGAGGCATTGACGGCCGGGAAGGACGACGAGGAGGAGGAGTAGCACCTTGAGGTGCTCGCCCGCGCTCCGCCCCGTACTCGGCCCTGGGGGGCTCCGATGGTCCAGATCCTGACCGGACCGCGGCTTGCGCGCGCTCTGAGGGCGGGCGCCCTCGCGGTCGCACGCGAGCAGGAGACCCTCAACCGCATCAACGTTTTCCCCGTCCCGGACGCGGATACGGGGGCGAACCTCGCCTCGACGTTGCGGGCCGCCGCCGCAGCGCTCACGACGCCCAACGAGCTGACGGTCGGCCAGACCGCCCGCACGGCGGCGGACGCCGCGCTCGACGGGGCGCGCGGCAACTCGGGGGCGATCTTCGCGCAGTTCCTCCACGGGATGGCCGAGGCGATCGGGTCCCGGGTCAGCGTGACCACGCGAGAGTTCGCCGCCGCCGCACGGCGCGGCGCCGACTCGGCGCAGCAGGCGCTGTCGCAGCCGGTGGACGGGACGATCCTTTCGGTCGTGAAAGCGTGGGCCGCCGGGCTCGAGGAGCAGACCACCAGGATCCACGACTTCGGCGAGCTGCTCTCCAGGGCCCTCGTGCAAGCGCGCGAGGCGCTGGCCAACACGCCCAAGCAGCTGGCGGTGCTGGCCAAGCACGGGGTCGTGGACGCGGGCGGGCAGGGGTTCGTGTACTTCCTCGAAGGGGTCTCGACGCTCATGCGCGACCGCAACGCGGCGAGCTGGCGGCGCGCCGGCCTGTCGCTCGCGCAGCCGACGCCGTTTGCCGCGGCGCACGCCGACCTGGACCTTGCCTACCGCTTCTGCTCGGAAGGGCTGCTGTCCGGCAACCAGCTCGACCGCAAGGCGGTCGCGCGCGCGGTGGAGTCGCTGGGCGGTTCCCTCGTCGTGGCCGGAGGAGGCTCGCGCCTGCGTGTGCACCTGCACACCAACGAGCCGCAGAGGCTGTTCACCCGGCTCGCCGAGTTCGGCACCGTCGAGCGCACCAAGATCGACGACATGGTGCTGCAGCAGCTCGCCGCCCGCGAGGCTACGGTAGCCGTCGTCACCGATTCCTCCTGCGACCTCTCGGAAGCCACTTCCCACGCCATTGGACTCGTGCGCGTGCCGCTCACGGTCAGCTTCGGCGAAGAGACGTTCACGGACGGCGTGGACATCACGCCTCCGCAGTTCTACCAACGCCTCGCATCCTCGCCCGCAATGCCCAAGACTTCACAACCCGCGGTCGGCGAGTTCCGCGCCACGTTCCAGCGCCTGCTCGAAACCCACGAGGCCGTGATCTCGGTCAACCTGTCCTCGGGCGTGTCCGGCACGTACCAGGCCGCCGCCGCCGCTGCACAACAGGTGGATCCCCGCCGCATCCGCGTCGTGGACACGAAGCAGGTATCGGTCTCGCTGGGCCTGGTCGTCGAGGCGGTGGGCGAGGCGATCGCCACCGGCCTCGGACTCGACGACCTCGTCGCGGTCGCCGCGAAGACCAGCCGCGAGGTCAAGCTGTTCGCGTCGCTCGCGTCGCTCGACATGATCGTGCGGGGAGGCCGAGTGTCGCCCGCGCAGGCCCGAATGGCGAACCTGTTCGGTCTCCACCCGGTCCTTACCGTCGGAGACGACGGCAAGTCGGCGAAGGCGGGGACCCACATCGGCTTTGCCGCCTCGCTGCGCGGTCTCGTGAAACGCGCCGAGCGGTTCGCCGCGGGCCGGCCGGTGCGCCTGCTGATCGCGCATGCCAGCGCGATCGGCGCCGCAGAATACGTCGCGGAACGATTGTGTTCCCGCTTCGGGGTGGCGGACATCCCGATCGTCAACCTCACGGCGGTGCTTGCGGCACACACCGGTCCGGGCGCGGTCGCCCTGGCCGTGCGGCGGCTCGAGGGGTGAGGTTCTTGCATCCCGCGTGCGGGGCCGCTACATTTTGCTACGACCGGCGGAGGACGGAACGAATTCGGCGGTGACGGAGGACCGAATGGCTCGACCCGACTATCTCATCTGCCTTGAGTGCGAATCCGAGGTGGAAGACTTCATCTGGCGGGACGGTGAGATCCGTCGAGCCACCTGCGAAGTCTGCGGCAACTCCGATGTCGACGCGTTCTCCCTTCCCGAGGAGTTCGAGCCGGAGGACGACGAGAAAGAGGACGAGGACCTCGAAGACGAGGAAGAGGAAGAGGACGAAGACCTCGACGACTACGAAGAAGACGACGACGAAGAAGAAGAAGAAGAAGAGGACCGTTAGTCCCGGCCACCCGGCGGGGTTCGTCTCGGATAGTCCGCAGGCCGGTGTCGTGTCCCGCGGACGATGCAACTCCCTCCACGACGCCGCTCAGCCCCGCATCCGGGTCGAATGAGACCGGTCAGCGAGTCGGGCCTCCGGGTGGAGCGGCATCCAGTCGCCGCGCCACCGCAAGCAGCCGCGCCATGAGCGAGAGTTCCCCGAAATCCGGCGTTGCGGCACCGGGCACCAACACGAGCACCGGCGGTTCGGCCGACTTCAGCGCCAGGACGTGCTGGCCGGCCAGCGTCACGTCGACGCCCTCGGGCGAGGCGGCGCCCCGGCTGCCGCGCACCAACTCTGCGCACTCAGGGTCCTCCAGCACACGGCTCACCTCACCGTGGGCGGCGACGACCACCACCTCGCGCCCGAGTTTTTCGAGCACCGCGGCGCCCCTGAGCCCACGGGAGCCAACGAGCCACTCCACCAACCCGGCCTGCGCCCCCTGCCCGCCGCTCGCCCAACGCGCCAGGAGCAGGTCGAGGCTGTCGCCGACGAGCGCCGGCATCTGGTCGCTGGTCGCATGCCTGAGGCCGGGACCGGGACCGGTCGAGCCGATGCCGTCTCCGTTCGCCGCCACTTGAGTGTCACCGCCTTGATCGCCGCCGGGCGGCACGAGCTGTGCGATGACGGAGGAGAATCGCAGCAGGTCTCCGGCGACGGCCTCGGCCTCCTTGACGCGCCGACCGTTCAGGTAGGTGCCGTTCGTGCTCCCCAAGTCGAGTACGATGACCTTGCCGCCTCGGCAGGTCAGGAGCGCATGGGTCCGGGAGACATCGGCGGCCGCCAGGCGCACCGAGCAGTGCGCAGCCGCCCCGACCATCAACTCGGTGTTCTCGGCGAGCGCAAAGCGTCGCTCGCTGTCGTCGAGCAGGATCAGTTCAAGCACCGGCCCTCCTTGCTTCGCGTGGCGCCGACCCCAGCCGCACCGGATACGGGTCGCACCCGGCGTTGCCGCGCATGCCGGCCGGCAGGCACGCGATCTGACGTCGCGCGTGCTCGCGGCTCTCGACGAGCGACGGCAACGCGCGGCTCAACCGCCCGGCCGTGATCCAGGGCTCCAGGAGCGGTTCCCACGCCCCTTGTTCCGGCGCAGCCCCTGCGCTTGCGATCAGGTCCTCGACCATGCCGCCGTTCGCGCCGCGGCGGCGCCACACCTGCTTGGTCCCGGGCGCCGTACGCTTGCCCGCCGATCTCTTGGCCACGCCGCGCACGGCCCGGCCGCCCTCCTCCACCGCAACTAGCTTGTACACCGCCTGCAGCGACGGCTGGTCGGAGGACGTCACCATCCGGGTCCCGACACCGAAGGAGTCGACCGGGGCGCCCGCCGCCACGATCGCCGCGATGCGTTCCTCGTCGAGATCGCCGCTCGCGAAGATCCGCACGTCGCGCCGGCCCAGACGATCGAGGATCGCCCGCGTCGCTTGGGCGAGCGCGACGATGTCGCCGCTGTCGAGACGGATCCCGACGAAGCGGAGATCGCGGTCGGGAGCCGCCCGCTCGACGGCGGCAACGGTGTCGAACGTGTCCACCAGCAGCACCGTCCGGTCCGGGAAAGTGCTGGCATAGGCGTGGAACGCCTCGATCTCGCTTGCGAAGGCGAGCACGAACGAGTGCGCCATCGTGCCGGAGGCCGGGATCCCGAGCCGCGAGGCGGCCCAGACGTTCGAGGTGCCGTCCAGGCCGGCGAGGTACGCCGAGCGGGCCGCCCAGCACGCCGCCTGGGGTCCATGCGCCCGGCGTGAGCCGAAGTCCACGACGCCGCGGTCGCCCGCGGCGAGGCGGACCCGGGCGGCCTTCGACGCGACCAGGGTCGAGAACGAGATCGCAGCCAGCAGGTAAGTCTCCACGAGCTGGGCCTGCTCGATCGGCGCCTCGACCCGCAACACAGGCTCCCCGGCGAACACCGGCGTGCCCTCGCGAACGCCCCAGACGTCGCCCGTGAACCGGAGGGCCGCGAGGTCGCTGAAGAACCCCTCGTCCATGCCGGCAAACGCGTCGAGGCGCCGCACGGCGTCCACCTGCTCGGGCGGGAAGCGCAACGCCAGCAGGTAGGCGAGGGCGGGTTCGAGTCCAGCGGCGAGGAGAAAGTCGCGACCTTGGGGAAGCTCGCGAAACCAGAGTTCGAAACAGCCCCGGACCCCGCGCCGGTGCCTCCGGTAGGCGGCGAACATCGTGAGCTGGTAGAGGTCGGTGACCAGCCCGAGATCGTCCTCGCACAGCAGCAGGGGGTTGGGGGCTCGCATAACGTGATCGAGCCTAACACGCTCCCCGATCGGGCGGGAAGCTCGCCCGGCCTGCGCGGCTCGGCTCCTCTGCGTGGAGCAATTTTCTCTCCTCGGTCCCGCGGGGGTGGTCCCCCTCTTCACTCCGTGAGGCCTGTTATGTTTTGCCCCGCAGGCTGCGGCCGAGTCGCTCGGCCTGGTTGACCCTTTTTCCACTGCGTGGAGGGCTCTTGCTTAGCCCCTCGGGTGAAGCGGCGTTCGGGCCTTGCTCGCCCCCGCTCGCTGCGGCCCGAAGCTCCTGCGGCCGCGACCCAGCTGCGCGCCTCGCCGCCGGGTCCCTCGCCGTTCTCCTCCCTCGCATGAAGCCGCTCGGTCGGAGCCAGCGTCTCCCGGCGGCGATGCGCGCGCTGGGGGCCCCGCGGCCTCCGGAGCAATAGCCGCTTCACCCGAGGGGCGGATGGAATGCCCCCCACCCACCACTCGGAAGCACTGCTAGAAGCCGAAAGTTCTGGCGAAGGGCAAGAAGTACAGCACGGTTTCCGCGGAGCGGGGGGGTGGTGGCCAAGACCGCCCAGCGGACGGAGGCCGATTGGGCCGGAGCGTGCGGGTCCCGAGCGGCCGGAGCGGCGGGTGGAAACGCCGGCCCTGAGCGAAGCGAAGGGAACGGCGAGGCTCCGCCCGCCGCTCCGGCCTGCTCGGTCGCACGCGCAGGCGGGTCGGAGGGCGGCGCTCGATGCGCCGCCCGAGCGACATGGCCGTAGCCCGCGGGGCAAAAGAGAAGGCCTCACGTAGTGAAGGGAAACGAATAACGAATGCAAGAGGGCAGCCTCCCCGGCAGGAGCCGAATCTCATGCCGGGGGTTGCGGCGGGCCACCATGGGCGTCTCACGTGTCCACCCGCCGACACGCGGCTACAATGGGCTGTGCCTAATTCGTACTTCCCCGTCCGCCTCAAGGCCCGCTACGCCGAGACCGACCAGATGGGCGTCGTCCATCACAGCGTTTATCCGATCTGGTTCGAGGTCGCGCGCACCGCGCTCTCGCACGCCGTCGGCCTCCCGTACGTCGAGTGGGAGCGGCGCGGCGTTCTCCTGATGGTCGGCGAGCTGGCATGCCGGTACCGGCGGCCGGCCCGCTACGACGACGACATCACGGTCTGGGTGCGCGTCGGCGAGGTCGCGAGCCGGCGCGTGGTGTTCGCGTACCGCGTCGAGGGAGCGGACGGGGTCCTCCTTGCCGAGGGGGAGACCCGGCACGTGGTCGTGGACAAGGCCACGGGCCACCCGACCGTGATCCCCGCCGAGTTGCGGGAGTCGCTTCGCCGCTCCCCGCCTAACGCGTCGCCGGGGGGGAGAAGCCAACGAGCTTGAAGACCTTCTCGGGATACGCGCCGACCCAGAGCACGAGCGGCAGCGCGAACGTGACCGGGATGTCGAAGAAGTAGCGGAGCGTCCCATACACGTTGCGCGCCAGGTTCGAGTATGTCGCGCGGCTCCACGGCCCCATCGACAACGCCTCGAGCGCCTTGATCTGCCAGACCAGGCCGAGCACGTGCGACGCCGCGAGCACGCCCAGCGCGACGAGCAGCCGGCGCCAGCCGCGCCCCGCGAGCCACCCCGGCAGGGCGAACACGAGCGCGAGGAACGGCACCAGGTTGAAGTCGATCTGCGTCAGCGGGAACTTCAGCCACTCCGAGGTCGCCCGCATGTCAGACCTGCCGAGGAGGGCGTCGTTCCCCTGGTGCACGACGAGCGCTGCCGCGGGAAACTCGCCGAACCGCGCCAGGCCCTGCGCGGCGGCGCACAGGATCGGGTTGTACACCGGTCTTGCGACCGCCCAGATCGCCACCGCGGCCGCCAGGGCGAGCGGCAGCCGCTTCAGGAACGCGCGCAGGTCAGCGTTTGGCGTCCGCGAGGGCATACCGGCGCACCCACACCAGCCAGAGCACGACACCGAAGATGATCACCAGCGACTGCCAGACGAAGACGTGGGAGAAGTCGAACCACGCCGGCCGGTACACCCCGATGTAGAAGAGAGAGACGACTCGGATGACGTTGAACACCTGGATCGCGGCGAAGCCCAGGACCACGCCGGCCACCTTGCGCCGCCACGGCGCGGGAAACGCAACGACTCCCGAGACGAAGATCAGGATCGCCTCGAGGCCGTTGCAGCCGTTGAAGATCGTGACCGAGAACCGGCTCGAGCTGAGGACCTGGCCGACGACCCGCGCGTGCTCGCCAAGGAGGTTGAGCACGACGCACGATTCGCCGGCCACGAACGTTGTGTAGGGGTTGACGACCCAGTCGTTGACCGGGCGCAGCGCCAGCACCAGGAAGCCGATGCTGAGCATGGCCACGTAGCGGCCCACGAACCGGCCGGCGGGGGTCGAGAGAAAGCTCCGCAGCCAATGCATCCGGGGATTATCGGGAGGTCCCGGCCTGCGGTCAATCGTAGCCGCCGCCCGTGTCTCGACCGCGGACAAGATGGCGCCCGAAGATGACGGCCTGACCGCCGTGGTTGCTCCCGAACGCAATCGAACGTGGCACGCGTCTTGTACTATACGCTCTGATATGTTCGGTGCCCCCGACCGCGATCCTTCCGAGGACCTCGAGCCGCAAGTAGCGGCCCCGTCGCGGTTGTCCAGGCTGCTCGAGCCCGACGTGGACGACGCGCCGTGGCCGCTGGGCAACGACCCGTCGGGGCTCTTCCTGTTCAACGAGCGCGTTTCCCCGCGCCCGTTACGGCTGCGCGACCGCCCGCTCCTCCTCGCCCTCGTGATCTCGGTCCTCTTCCACCTGCTGCTCGTCACCCAGTTGCGCACGAACTCCCTGCTGCAGACGATCATGGGGGTCGCGAACCCCCAGGTTCGCCCCAAACCGCCCGAGGACAACACCCCGTTCTACGAGTTCGTCCAGCTCCCCAAACAACTCCGAGAGAAACCGTCGCGCCGGGCCCCCGCGTCTGACCTCGACCGGCGCGCCCACGGCGGCGTGGGCGCCCCTGCCCTCACTCCCGGCTCCCGCGGCAACACCCCCGAGCTCCGGCTCGAGCCCGATGCCACCCGGCAGGCGGCGAAGCCGAGCCGGCCGGCGGAAGGCGAGCGCAGCGCCTCCCAGACACCGGGCCGCGCCGCCCAGAGCGGCGAGGCGCCGGACTCCGAGACCAAGGTGGCCGACCAGGGGGCGGGCGCGATCCTCCTCCAGCCCAAGGCGGGGGGCGCGCCGCAGGGCGCCGGGGGCCTGAAGGGCCTCAGCGGCTACGGAGCGCTCGGCTCGCCGGGCGGCGCTACACCGGAACGCCGCGGCGGGCAGGTGGACCTGGGGCCGCTTACGTTCGACACCGAGTGGTACGACTGGGGGCCGTACGCGGCTGAGATGTTGCGCCGCATCCGCTATCACTGGGAGATCCCCGAGATCGCCCAGATGGGCGTTCCCGGGGTCGTCCGCATCCACTTCTTCATCGAACGCAACGGGACGGTGAGCGGGATCGAGATCCAGAACGGCTCCGGCCGCCCCCCCCTCGACTTCGCGGCGCACGACGCCATCCAGAACGCCTCGCCGCTGCCGCCGCTCCCCGCCGACCTCGGCGGCGTTTTCCACGAGGGCGTGACCATCACCTTCTACTACAACACCGCCGTTCCGGAGCGCAGCCAGGGGGGTTGAACGCCCCGACCACACGCCCGGACACGTGGTTCCGAGGTCGCCCGGGGGTGTGGATCAGGCGCCGCCGGCGCCGGGCTTCAAGCCTGCCCCTCGCAGGCGGCCACGACCCGACGCAGCGCGGCGCCCACGCTGGCGCCCACGGGCGCGAGTTCCGGAATGCCGATGAGCCCCATCACGCTCTCGGGGTCCATCGCCCGCACCACCGTCCGCCCCCCCTCGACCGACACGGTCACGTTGCACGGGAGCAAGACGCCGGCCTGTGGCGCCGCAGTCAGCGCCCGGTGGGCCGACGGCGGGTGGCAGGCACCGAGAATCAGGTAGGGCTCACCCTCGATGCCGAGCTTCGTCTTCATCGTGGCCTGCACGTCGATCTCGGTGAGCACGCCAAACCCCTCGGCAGCCAGCGCCTTCCGGACCTGCGCGACGGCCTCGGCAAAATTCAACGGCGACACGGCTTCGAATGCGACGTTCGTGTTCTTCATTGCGTCCTCCGGACCACGCGATGAGCTCGACCGAGCCCGCGTCACGACGCTCAGGAGAATCCCCCGGAGCCGCACGATGACGCGCTCGAGGCCCCGCACGGCAGCGAACCCGAGCCCCCGGCTCCTGCCGTTGCGCTCGCGAATGTGGAGTGCTGCTTGGCGACCTCGCGCCCCCCGCACTTCGGGCACGCGGCCTCCGACGCGCCCGCCCCGACGCGCTGGAGGACCTCGAACCGCGTCCCGCACCCTTGGCAAACGTACTCGTACAACGGCATCGTCACCCTCCGCAACTGGTCCAGAGAGAGTCCCAGATGTTGCCGGGGACACCCTCCGGGAAGACCTGGTCGGTCGAGTAGATCGCCCCACAGCTCTGGCACCGCCAGAGCAGCGACCCTCAGGTCGGCACCGGCAGGAGCGGTTTGCCGCACCCGCGGCACAGCGCCGTCGGCGCCTTGTCGTCGGTCTGTTCCATCGCTTCTCCGATCACGGTTTCGACTCTTCCTCTCCGGCAGGGTCCGTTTCGGTCGCCTCCGGCTGCGCCGGTCCGGAGGGGCCGCATGCGGCGTCCCCCTGCGTTCGCTTACCCGAACCGCCGGCCGGGTTGGGCACCGCTCAGGTGGGCACCCCAAGCTTCGGCAGCACCACCCACTGAATGAGCAGCCAGGCCGCCAGGACTCCGAGCAGGACGAGTGTGTCGCTCACGCCGCTCACCTCTGCCCCGCGAGCATCGCCGCCCGGCCCTGCTCGATCTCGCGCTTCTCGGCGTTGACCTGTCGCTCGAGCGAGTCGCACACCGTGGCGCAGATCGCGAAGACGGTCGGGTCCTCGATCCGGTAGAACATGTTGACGCCCTCGCGGCGACACTCGACCAGACCCACCCGGCGCAGCACCGAGAGGTGCTTCGAGACGTTGGCCTGACTCCCGCCGACGATGCCGAGAATATCGGTGACACAACGCTCCCCGTCCTGCAGCACGTGCAGAATCCGCAGCCTCATCGGATCGGCCATCGCCTTGAGTCGGTCCGCGATCCTCTCAAGGAGTTGTTCCGATTCTGTTTGCACGAGCCCTCCCAGCTGCAAGTATAACCACGATGGAATATACGAGCAAGTGGGCGGTGAGGCCGCAGCGGCGGGGCGGCGGGTACGGCTCACAGCACGCCCTCGACGCCCCAGACGATCGCCTTCAGCTTCTCGCCGCAGTCCTCGCAGTGGGCCTTGAGGTCGTGCACGAGGGTGTCCACGGCGGCGGCTTCGACCACCGTGAAGATCACGGCGGAGGTCTTGGGGAACGCGCGCGAGCCGAGCCGCGGTCCCGTGGTACCCACCCCGACCGCATGCGGGATCTCGGTGTATCCCACCACGCCGGCGCGGTTGAGGAAGACCTCAAGCTCCTCCTTCCGGCTCTCGTCGACGATCAGCATCAGGAGCTTCATCGGCCTACTCCTCGACGCCGAGCGCGCGCAGCAGCACGATCATCGGGCACCACCCGGTGAACGCGGACTGCAGCAGGTTCGCGCCGACGAACGCGGCAAGCAGGTAGAAGCCCGGGTGCACCCAGTGCCCGAGGGCGACGGACGCCATCACGAACGTCCCGGCGATGGCGCGGAGCCATGCATCGATCTTCATCTCGAACCTCCCTTTCACTTCGCGTCCTCGTCGACGGCCACCACCTTCTCGATGCCGGCGGCCTTGACGTACATGTAGTAGAGGAGCGGGATCACCACCAACGTCAAGGCGGTGGAGACCACGACGCCGGAGATCAGCGCCACCGCGAGCCCCTGGAAGATCGGGTCGAACAGGATCACGAACCCACCCACGACCAGCGCCGCCGCCGTGAGGACGATCGGCCGGAACCGCACCGCCCCAGCCTTGATCACGGCGCTCTCGAGCCTCTCGCCCGCCTGCAGCTCGAGGTTGATGAAGTCGACGAGCAGGATCGAGTTGCGCACGATGATGCCGGCGAGAGCGATGAACCCGATCATCGAGGTCGCCGTGAAGAACACCCCGAAGAGCCCGTGCGCCGGCAGGATCCCGATCAGCGTCAGCGGGATCGGCGCCATGATGATGAGCGGCGTGACGAACGAGCGGAACCAGCCGACCACCAGCAGGTAGATCAGCACCAGCACGGCGGCGAATGCGATCCCCATGTCCCGGAACACCTCGTAGGTGATCTGCCACTCGCCGTCCCACTTGAGCGCGTACCGGGTCGTGTCCTCCGGCTGATGGGTCGAGAGCACCTCGATCGGCTTCCCGTCTGGGCTTCGCAGCGCATCGATCCGCTTCGCCATCGCCAGGATGCCGTAGATCGGCGCTTCCTCCCCGCCCGCCATCTCGGCGATCACGTACGTGACCGGGGCGAGGTTCTTGTGGTAGATGAAGCGCTCCCGGCCGACCTCGCGGGCGGTGACCAGCTCGCGCAGCGGCACCAACACGCCCCCGGCGCCCTGGACGTTGACGCCGAGCAGGCCGTCGAGGCTCGATCGCTGGGCGCGCTCGAGGCGCAGCACGATCGGGACCGGCTCGCGGGCGTTGTCGTCGTGGAGGAGCCCGACATCGGCGCCGTGCAGCGCGACGCGCAGCGTGCGCACCGCCGCCTCGGGGGTCACCCCCGAGCGCACCGCCTTCTCGCGGTCCACCTCGATCTCCCACATCGGGGCCTGCTTCTGCACCAGCCAGTCGGTGTCCACGATGCCGGGCGTGTTCTCGAAGATCGCCCGCACCTGGCGCGCCAGCGCGACGCGGCGCTCGAGGTCGGGCCCGTACACCTCCGCCACCATGGTCGAGAGCACCGGCGGGCCCGGCGGCACTTCGGTGATCTTCACGTTGGCGCCAGTCCGCTTCCCGATCGGCGCCAGCAGCGCGCGCACCTTCTCGGCGATCGCGTGGCTGGCCCGGCTGCGCTCGCCCTTCGGCACCAGGTTGACCTGCAGGTCGGCCACGAGCGGACCCGAGCGCAGGAAGTAGTGGCGCACCAGACCGTTGAAGTTGAACGGCGCGGACGTGCCGACGTACACCTCCACGTCGGTTACCTCGGGGAGTTGGCGGACCTTGGTGGCCAGCTCGCGCGCGATGCCGTTCGTCGTCTCGAGCGTCGTCCCCTCTGGCATGTCCACCATCACCTGCAGCTCGCTCTTGTTGTCGTATGGGAGCATCTTCACCGTCACGACGCCGACGGCGACCAGCGACGCCGACGCGACCAAGAGCACGACCACCCCGCCGAGCAGCGCCCACCGCCGCCACGCCTTCTCGAGTAAGGGCGTCATCAACCGGGCGTAGAACCGGTGCAGCGTGCCTTCCTCCGGCGTCTCCTCGTAGGGCTTCGTCCCGGCGTGGGCGTGCTCCTCGGCGAACTTCCGGAACAGGCGGTAGGTGAGCCACGGCGACACGACGAACGCCACCAGGAGCGAGAACAGCATCGCCGCCGAGGCGTTGATCGGGATCGGCCGCATGTATGGTCCCATCAGCCCGGAGACGAACGCCAGCGGGAGGAGCGCCGCGACCACGGTGAACGTCGCCAGGATCGTCGGGTTGCCGACCTCGTCGGTGGCGACGACGGTCGCGAGGCGCGGGTTGGCCCAGCCGAGCTCGTAGTGGCGGTGGATGTTCTCGACCACCACGATGGCGTCGTCCACCAGGATGCCGATGGCGAAGATCAGCGCGAACAGCGTGACGCGGTTCAGCGTGTAGCCGAACAGGTACGACGAGGCGAGCGTCAGCGCCAGGGTGGTGGGCACGGCCACCGCCACCACCAGCGCCTCGCGCCGGCCGAGGGCAAACGCCATCAGCAGCACCACCGCGAGCGTCGCAATCCCCATGTGCTCGATCAGCTCGGTGGCCTTCTCGTTGGCGGTGTAGCCGTAGTCGCGCGTCTTGGTGACGTGGATGTCGCCCGGGATCACCGGCCCCGAGAGCTTGGCGACGCGGGCGTCGAGATCGCGCACCAACTCGACAGCGTTGGTCCCCGGCTTCTTCGCCACCGCCACCGTCACCGCCGGGACGTCGAGCCCTGCGGGCAACCCCTTGCTGGCGCCGGCGGCGCCGGCGTCGATCCAGACGTACTGCGACGGCTCCTCTGCGCCGTCGCGGATCGTCGCCACGTCGCGCAGGTAGACCGGGTGGCCGCCGTAAACCCCGATCACGGCCCGGCCGACCTCGTCGGCGGAGCGGAACAGCGACCCGACCTCGACCGGAAGCTCGGCGTTGGCCTCGGAGAAGCTGCCGGCGGGCAGCTTCCAGTTCAGCCCGGCGAGTGCCTGATACGCCTGCAGCAACGACACGTGGTAGCTCGCCAGACGCTCGCGGTCGAACGACGCGAGCACCACCCGGTGGCGGCCGCCGAGGACCGTCACCTGCGCCACCCGCGGGTGGCGCGTGAGTTCCACCTTGAGTTCGTCGGCGACGCGGCGCAGCTCGATCGGTGACGCCTCTTTCGACCACAGCGTATAGGCGAGCACCGGAACGTCGTCGATCGAGCGCGGAACCACCACCGGCGGGAGCGCGCCCGGCGGCATGTTCGGCGCCTGCTCCGCGAGCTTCGTGTGCACCCGCACCACCGCCTGATCCGGGTCGCTCCCGACCAGGAAGCGGACGATGATGATTCCGCCCGAGGGCTGCGTCGTCGAGTAGACGTACTCGACGTTCGGGATCTCCGCGATCACCTTCTCGAGCGGCGTCGTCAACCGGCGCTCGACCTCCTGCGCGGACGCGCCGGGCATCGCCAGCATGACGTCCACCATCGGCACCTTGATCTGGGGCTCCTCCTCGCGCGGCGTGACCATCACCGCGAACGTGCCGAGCAGCAGCGAGAACACGACGAGCAGCGGCGTGAGCTTCGAGTCGAGGAACGTCCGCGCGATGCGCCCGGCTCCGCCCAGCGGGCGGCGCGACATCTTGAGCCGCAACGCCTCTCGCCGAGCCTGGTCCGGCGAGATCCGGCCTTCGTGATCGGTGCGCTCGCTCACGACCGTGCCTCCAGCGGCGTGCCGTCGGGCGGGACCTGCGCCAGCCCGACTGCCACCTCCTCGCCCGGGGCCAGCCCGGAGAGAACCTCGACTCGCCCATCTGGGAGCGCGCCGCCGAGGGTCACCGCGCGCGACTGCGACAACCCGTGGGCGTCACGAACGACCACCAGGTCAAGGCCCCCCATCCGCTGCAGCGCCGCGCGCGGCACCGCGACCGCAACCCGCGTGCCGACCGGGATCGCGGCGTGGCCCGACAGACCGGCCGCGACCTCGCCGTCGATCGCCACCTTCACCGTGAACGCGTGCGAAATCGGGTCGGCGCCCGGGTAGAGTTCGCTGACGCGCCCGTTCATCTCCTGGCCGGGCCGGCTGTCGAGCCGCACCACGACCGGCGTGCCGATCTTGAGGCCGGAGGCCGCGAGCACGGTCTCGGGCACTGCCACCACGAGCCGCCTTCCAACCGCCGACTCGACCATGACGAGCGGCCGCCCCGGCGCCGCGAGATCGCCGACCTCGACCAGCTTGGCCGTCACCCGGCCGGCGAACGGCGCCACGACTTTCGACTCGCGGGCGATCGAAGAGGTCGCCTCGACCGCCCCTTCGCCCTGGGTGACCGCCCCCTTGGCCTGCTTGTACTGCATCGTGGCCATGTCGAGCTCGAGCTGCGAGGCGGCCCCTTTCGCCGCCAGCGCCTTGAAGCGCTCGAGGTTGCGTTCGGCCAGGGCGAGCGCCGCTTCCGCCTGCGCGAGGCCGCCCTTCGCCTGCCCCTCCTGGCCGCGCGCGGTGGCGGGATCGATCTCCACCAGCACCTGCCCCTGGCGCACCGAGTCGCCCGGTTGCACCGCCACGGCGGTGACCGTCGCCATCACGCGCGACGAGACCGCGGCCGTCCGCTCGGCCTCGACCGTCCCGTACAGGTCGACGATCTGCGGCACCTGACCCGCCTCAACCTTGACGACCTGCGTCTCCACCGGCGCGAGCGGCGCCTCGGCGCCCTTCGACCCTCCGCCGCACCCCGCCGCGGCAATCGCGACCACACCCAACAGCACGCTGATCCTTGTCATCAACCCCTCCAACGCTCTCTGCTCGCGGATCGCCGCGGACGTCGCGGCGCCACACGCGCTCGTTTCCGTTGCTCTTCTGTGCCCTGTGCCCCGTGCCCGGTCCTCACGGCAGTGCGCTCTCCGGCGACCGTCCCGCCAGCACCGCCAGGCGCAGGCCCGCGGCGGTTGCGTCGGCCCTGGCTACCAGCTCCCTGGTCTCCGCCTCGCGCCGCGCCGTCGTCGCGTCGAGCAGGTCGATCATCTTCACCACACCGGTCTTGAACCGCTCGTCGGTGATCCGTTCCACCTCGCGGGCCGCCGCCAGCGCCTTCATCGCGGTCTCCTGCCGCTGCCGCGCGGTGCTCGCCTCCTCGAACGCCTGACGAACCTGCAGCCGGACGCCTTCCTCGAGACGGGCGACGTCCTCGGCGCCCGCCTTCGCCTCCCAGCGAGCCGCCGCCACCGCCGCCCGGTCCGAGCCTCCGGAGAAGACGTTGAGGGTCGCCACCGCCATGATCGAGCTCGCCTTGCCGTGCGAGCCGAACAGCGTGTCGTCGACCCAGTCGCTCCGCCCCACCACGCCGACCTTGGGCAGGAACGCGGCCCGGCGCACCGCCGCTTCCAGCTCGCCGGCCTGCAGCCCCCGTTGGGCGGCCGCTAGGTCCTTGCGCGATGCGGCCGAGGCCAGCCACCCGTCGAGGCCTTCCGCCAGCGGCGCCGGCGGCGGCAGGGGGTCCAGCTCCCAGGCCATCCCCTGGTCGGAACCGAGGCGGAACCCCAGGTTGGCCTCGGCGACCCGTTCGCGTCCCTGCGCCTCCTCCACCATGTCGTCCAGCCGCGCCAGCTCGACCTCGGCCCGCAGGACCTCGGAGCGCACGATCATCCCTTCCTCCGAGTAGGCGCGCGCGAGCTCGACGTGCGCCTTCACGGTGTCGCGAGCCCGTTGCAGCAGCGCCACGTACTCCCGGGCCTGCTCCACGGTCACGTATGCCTCGGCGGCGGCGAGCGCCGCCTGATCGCCGGCCCAGCCGGCGGTGTCGGCGGCCGCCGCGGAAGCCAGGCGGGCCTGCGAAACCCGGCCGGACAACTCCCCGCCGGTGTACAGCGGCAGCGACAGCTCCAGGCGGCTGATCGCGGTGTTGAGGAAATCCGGCCGGTTCGGGTCGCCGGCGGTGAACGCCGCGAACGAGAACCGCTGCTGGTTCAGCTGCATGGCGAAGACCTCGGCCGGCGAGTCGGTGCGCATCCAGGTCTCCTGCAGCGACACCGACGGCAGCCGAAAGCCCTCGGCCTGCTTCACGCGGGCGCTCGCCGCCTGCGCGCGATCAACGGCGGCCTTCGCCTCCTGGGCGTGCTCGCGAGCCCGGACCATCGCCTCCCTGAGGGTGAGGCGCTCCGCAGCGACCGCCGGGAGCGCGGTGGCAACGAGCAGGACGAGCAGAACGGCAGTCAGATGAACACGGCCACGCATACCACCTCCATCGCTATATGGTTATATAGGATTCAGCCCAGGGTGTCAAGCCCCTCCTCGCGGCAAGCGCGGCAAACCGCCCGGCCGGACCCACCGGCGCGAGCGTCGCGGCGACGATGGCACGGCGCTCCATGGCGTAGCCGGTCCGCCGGCCATCCCTGCGCAGCCGGCGCTCCGGACGTGGTTGTCTCGTCGCAGTATAAGTCCGGATAACGAAACGGCGCCCGGGTGACCCCGGGCGCCGCGAGAGTTCCTGCTGCAGCCGGCCCGCTACTTGCCGGGTCCCGTTGCCTCGGCCTTCGCGGCCGCGGGCGCCTTCTTCTTGCGCTCCTTCTTGGCCTCGCCCTCGGCTTTGCCCTTCCCCTCGCCGAGCTTGAAGTCGACGAACTCGAGGATCGCGAGCTCCGCCCCGTCGCCGCGACGGGGTCCGAGCTTCACGATGCGGGTGTACCCGCCCGGCCGGTTCACGAAACGGGGGCCGATCTCGGCGAACAGCCGGTGGACAAGGTCACGGTCGGTGAGCCACCGCGCCGCCAGGCGCCGGGCGTGGACGGACTCGGATTGACGGCCGAGCGTGACGACCTTCTCGGCGATCGGGCGCAGCTCCTTGGCCTTCGGGAGGGTGGTGATGATCCTCTCGTGCGTGATCAGGGACTTGAGCTGGTTGCGGAAAAGCGCCCGCCGGTGTTCCGACACCCTCCCCAGTTTGCGCTTCGACATGTTGTGTCGCATGACTCTCCTCCGTTACGACCGCGGCAGGTCGAAGCGCATACCCAGGCCGAGGCCGAGCGTCTCGAGCTTCTCCCGCACCTCGGTCAGCGCCTTCTTGCCGAACCCGGAAATGCCGTCCAGGTCGTCCTCGCCGGCGCTCACCAGGTCGCGGATCGTCTCGATCCCCGCGTTGCGCAGCATGTTGTTGACGCGCCCGCCAAGTTCCAGGACTTCGATCGTCCGGTCGAGAACGCCTTCGTCCTTGGCCGCCGGCGCAGCCTCATGGCTCTGGTCGAGGTTCGAGAAGATCGGGAGATGGTCGGCCAGCAACCGAGCCGCCTCGACCATCGCCGCGGCCGGCGTCACGGCGCCGTTGGTCCACACCTCGAACACGAGCTTCTCGTAGTCCGTGGCCTGGCCCACGCGAGCGGGCTCGATCCGATAGTTCGCCCTGCGCACCGGGGAGTACGCCGCGTCGAGGTGAATGAAGCCGACTCCGAGGTTCTCGGCGTCCTGCTCGTCGGCGGGCACGTACCCGCGTCCGCGCCTGATCACCAACTCGGCCTCGACCGCGCCCTCCTCCGCCAGCGTCGCCAGGTAGACATCCGGGTCGACGATCTCCAGCTCCGTCCCGCCCTTGATGGCGCGCGCCTGGAGCACTCCGGGATCGTTCACCTCGATGGTGGCCGTGAGCGTTTCGGGCCCCAGCAGCCGCAGCGGCACACGCTTCAGGTTGAGGATCAAGTCGGTGACGTCTTCCATCACGCCGGGGATCGAGTCGTACTCGTGGTCCACCCCAGCGAACCGGACGGCGGTGATCGCGCTCCCCTCGACCGACGAGAGCAGGATGCGCCGCAGCGCGTTGCCGACGGTCACCCCCCACCCGCGTTCGAACGGTTGCGCTGTGAATACCCCGTAGGTAGGCGTGCTGCGTTCGGCGTCCATCACGACCGCCTGGGGTCGATGCAGCTCCAATCCTCTCATTGCGACCTCCTCACCGCGAGTACAGCTCGACGATCAGCTGCTCCTGGATCGGCAAGCGGATGTCCTCGCGCGTGGGCAGCGCTAGAACCTTGCCCTTGTAGTTCTCGCCATCGAGCTCGAGCCATGGCGGCACGCCGCGGCCTTGCGCCGTGTCGAGCGCCTCGTTGACGAACGCGTTGGCGCGCAGCTTGTCCTTCAGCGCGACCTCCATCCCCGGCTTCACCTGGAAGGATGGGATGTCGCTCCGCCGCCCGTTCACCAGTACGTGACCGTGCCGGATGAGCTGTCGGGCCTGCGAGCGCGACGACGCGAAACCCAGCGAGTAGACCACGTTGTCGAGGCGCATCTCCAGCAAGCGCAACAAGTTCTCGCCGGTAACGCCCTTTTGCCGGGCGGCCTCGGCGAAGTAACGCCGGAACTGCGCCTCCAGCACGCCGTACACGCGGCGCACCTTCTGCTTCTCGCGCAGCTGCAGACCGTACGGCTGCATCTTGTTGCGACGCTTCCCATGCTGTCCCGGCGCGTAGGAGCGCCGCTCGACGGCGCACTTTTCCTTGAAGCACCGCTCCCCCTTGAGGAACAGCTTCATCCCCTCGCGGCGGCACAGCCGACAGACGGGCTCATGATATCGTGCCACTAGTACCTCCCTATTGCCCTTACACCCGACGCCGCTTCGGCGGCCTGCAGCCGTTGTGCGGGATGGGCGTCACGTCCTTGATGCTCTTGATCTCGAGACCGGACGCGGCGAGCGCCCTGATCGCGGACTCCCGCCCGGCGCCCGGACCCTTGAGTTCCACGTCCACGGTCCGAACCCCGTGCTCCTGAGCCTGTTCGGCCGCGTTGCGGGCCGCCAGCTGCGCCGCGTAGGGCGTCCCCTTGCGGGAACCCTTGTAGCCGATGCGCCCGGCCGAACTCCAACATAGAGCCCCGCCGGTCGGATCGGTGATCGTCACGATCGTGTTGTTGAACGTAGCCTGAATGTGGGCCACGCCGTGCGGCACGCTCTTGCGCTCGCGCCGGCGGGTGCCCTTTTTCGCAGCTTTGGTCGCCTTTGCCATGACGTGCCTTCCTCTGCCCTAGGTCTTCGTGGCCCGCTTCTTCTTGGCCACCGTGCCGCGCCGTGGGCCCTTGCGGGTGCGCGAGTTGGTGTGGGTGCGCTGGCCGCGCACCGGCAGACCGCGCCGGTGCCGGATGCCGCGATAGCTGCCGATTTCCATCAGCCGCTTGATGTTCATCGCGACTTCCTTGCGCAGATCACCTTCCACCTTCACGTCATCCTGGATGACGCGGGTGATGCGGCGCACCTCGTCTTCGGAGAGGTCCTTGACGCGAACCATCGGATCGACCTTGGCCTTGGCGAGCACCGCCAGCGACAACGAGCGGCCAACGCCGTAGATGTACGTCAGACCGATCTCCACGTGCTTGTTCTGGGGAAGATCGACGCCCACAATGCGTGCCACAGCCTACCTCCTCATCAACCCTGGCGCTGCTTGTGCTTGGGGTTCTCGCAGATCACACGCACGACCCCCTTGCGCACCACGATTTTGCACTTGCTGCATATCTTTCGGACCGAAGAACGAACCTTCATACGCGTTAACCCCTTCCAAAGCCTTCCTTCACCGCCCCCCAAGCTTCTCGGGATCCTTCGTGGCGCCAGAGGCGCCGCTCAGGATGATGCGAATTCGCGCAGCGAATTCGCATCACTTGTACCTATACACGATCCGTCCCCGCGTCAGGTCGTACGGCGACAGCTCCACCAGGACCTTGTCGCCCGGCAGGATGCGGATGAAGTGCTTCCGCATCTTGCCCGAGATGTGCGCGAGAACCTCATGACCGTTCTCCAACTCCACGCGAAACACAGCGTTCGGTAGGGCCTCCACCACGGTGGCCATCACCTCGATGGCCTCCTCTTTCGCCATACCCTCTCCCTACCTTCCGCCCACACCGAGAACCCAGGGGCCGTTCTCGGTCACGGCCACCGAGTACTCGAAATGGGCGGAAAGCTTACCGTCTTCGGTGCGCGCTGTCCAGCCGTCGTCGTCGAAGGACACGCCGGCCTTCCCCGCGTTGACCATCGGCTCGATCGCCAGGACCAGGCCGGGCCTGAGTTCCGGTCCCCTGCCGCCGGGCCCGTAGTTGAACACCTGCGGGTCCTCGTGCATCGCCCGGCCGATCCCGTGCCCGACCAGTTCGCGCACCACTGAGAACCCGGCGCCCTCGGCGTGCGCCTGGATCGTCTCCCCGATGTCGGTGAGCCGCTGCCCGGGGCGGACGAAATCCACCGCCAGCTCGAGGCACTCCTTCGTTACCCGCATGAGGCGCGCGGCCTCGGCGGGGACTTCGCCGATCGCCACCGTCACCGCCGCGTCCGCCACGAACCCGTCGAGAACCACGCCGCAGTCGACTCCCAGGATGTCGCCGTCGCGGAGCAGTTGCGAAGCCGAGGGGATGCCGTGCACGATCACGTCGTTCGCCGAGGTGCACAGCGTCGCCGGGTACCCGCGGTACCCCTTGAACGCCGGCTTGCCCCCGTGGGAGCGGATGTGCTCCTCGGCGATCCGGTCGAGCTCCTTCGTCGACACCCCGGGATTGGCGGCGCCCGCCACCAAAAGCAGCGTCTCATGCAACAGGGCATTCGCCCGGTCCATGATCGCCAGCTCCTCGGGGGTCTTCAGGATCATCATGCCCGCACGGTCTCCAGCGCTTCCCTGACCCGCTTGAACACCTCGTCCGGGCCCAGTCCGCCGTCAACCTCCCGCAGGATCTTGCGCCCGCGGTAGTAGTCGAGCAGCGGCGCGGTGTGGTCGCGGTACACGCGCAGGCGCTCGCGAACCACTTCCTCACGGTCGTCCTCGCGCTGCACGAGGGCGACGCCGCACGCGTTGCACAGACCATCCACCTTCGGCGGCTGCGTCTTCACGTGGTAGACGGCGCCGCACGACGGGCACGACCGGCGGCCGGTGATCCGCGCCAGGATGTCCGAGTCCGGGACGTTGAGGTAGAGCACCGCGTCAACGCGCCGGCCGAGTTCGGCCAGCAGCCCGTCCAGCAGGATCCCCTGCGCGCTGGTTCTCGGATAGCCGTCGTACACGCAACCAAGCGCGGCCCGCCGGCTGTGGAGGCGCTTCGCGAGCATCTTGCCCACCACCTCGTCCGGGACCAGCTCGCCGCGGTTCATGTACCCCTTGGCCTCCTCGCCGGGGGCGGTGCCCTTGGCGACCTCCTCGCGGAGCAGGTCACCGGTCGAGATATGCAGCAGCTCGAACGCCGCCGCAACGCGCTTGGCCTGCGTTCCCTTCCCGGCGCCGGGAGGGCCGAGCATCACCACGTCGAGGGCTCTTGTCACCATGCGTTCATCCCCTGCGGCCGCGCAAGCGGCGGCCCTTGACGAAACCGTCGTAATGGCGCATCACCATCTGCGCCTCGATTTGCTGCACGGTGTCCATCGCGACACCCACCACGATGAGCAGCGATGTGCCGCCGAAGTAGAACTTGATCCCCAGGCCTTCGGTAAACCACCTCGGCAAGAACGCGTCAAGGGTGCCGCCGATGAACGGGATCGTCGCCACCTTGAACCCCGCGATCAGGATCTCGGGAAGGATCGCGACAAGGGCCAGGTAGATCGCGCCGACCAGGGTGATGCGGGTGAGCGTCATGTCGATGAAATCGGCGGTGCGCTGGCCGGGACGGATACCGGGGATGAAGCCGCCGTATTTCTGCATGTTCTCGGCGGTGTCCTGCGGGTTGAAGATGATCGAGGTGTAGAAGTAGCAGAAGAAGATGATCGACACGAAGTAGACCAGGTTGTACAGCGGCTCCCCCCACTGCAGAGCACGCGTGACCGACTTGATGATCGGGTTGTCCACCATCTGGCCGATCGTCTGCGGGAACGAGAGGATCGAGGCGGCGAAGATCACCGGGATCACGCCGCCGGTGTTCAGGCGCAGCGGCAGGTACGTGCTCGCCCCGCCGTACATCTTGCGGCCCACGACGCGCTTGGCGTACTGCACCGGGATGCGGCGCTGGGCGCGCTCCATCAGGACGATCGCCCCCACCACGATCACCGCGAACACGATGAAGATCAGGGCCGTGATGATCGACATGCTGCCGGTGCGCAGGTCCTCGAAGGTGTTGATGAGGGCTCGCGGAAGGCCGACGACGATGCCGGCGAAGATGATGAGCGAGATCCCGTTGCCGACCCCGCGCTCGGTGATCTGCTCGCCGAGCCACATGACGAAGGCCGTCCCGGTCGTGAGCGTCAGCACGGTCATGAAGCGGAACCCCCAGCCCGGGTGCGGCACGAGCGCGAGCCCGCCCGGGGCGGAGGTCTTCTCGAGGAAGAACGAGATCCCGAGCGACTGCACGATCGAGATCACGACAGTCCCGTACCTCGTCCACTGCGTGATCTTCTTGCGTCCCAGGTCGCCTTCCTTGGACAGCTTCTCCAGGTACGGCCAGACCACCGTCAGCAACTGCAGGATGATCGAGGCCGAGATGTAGGGCATGATCCCGAGGGCGAAGATCGTCATCCGGCCGAGCGCCCCGCCGGAGAACAGGTTCAGGAAGCCCAGGAGCGTGCCCTTGGCCTGGTTCGTGAACTCGGCGATCGCCACCGGATCCACGCCGGGCGTCGGGATGAACGCCCCCAGCCGGTAGACCGCGAGGAGCAGGAAGGTGAAGATGACCCGCTTGCGCAGG
>CAVSFQ010000050.1:0-80993 GCA_963727205.1 uncultured Acidobacteriota bacterium
TGGGTCAGGAATTCGTCGCCATGGGGGTCAGTAGCTCCGCCGCTTGACCCGGAGGGGACGCGCTGGACCGCATCGCCGCCGGGCTCCCTCCATCGAAGAAACAGAGGTGGGCCGGTCCACCGCCCGGATCGACAAACACTCGGTCGCGTGACATGATCTTCCGCCACCAGCAACGGTCTCACCATCTCGAGCGACGTTGATACGCGAATGTCGGGTCGCCGCGTCGGGGACCGTTCGGAATTGACCGCGGCGTGACCACCGGCGAAGAGGCGGAAGATGAACAGGGTCCAACAGGTTCTCATGGGCAATGATCGTTGGAATCAGCGGGGCGCCTGACTCCGGTTGGCTCGGTCGTGCCACGGCCCAAGGCGAGCTGTGCCCAGGTGATAGAGCGGAGTTCCGTCTCCAACGCCCCCGTCCCAGCTGGCGTGCAGGGAGACCAGGCGAGTCTGACGCAGGAGGAATGGTGACCCCGAATCAAGGTGGCCGGTTGGGCCACTACCAGATCATCGAGCAGCTCGGCGCCGGCGGCATGGGACAGGTCTTCCGGGCGCACGATTCGCGGCTGGGGCGGGACGTTGCCCTCAAGATGCTGCCCGAGGAGTTCGCGCGCGACGCCGACCGTCTCGCCCGTTTCGAGCGGGAGGCGCGCCTGCTGGCGGCCCTGAGCCATCCGCATATCGGGGCCATCTACGGTGTCGAGGACGCGGACGGAAGGCCGGCTCTGGTGCTCGAGTTGGTGGAAGGCAAGACGCTGGCCGAGTTCATCCAGGAGTCCAGGGCGGCACAGCTCTTGCCGGTGCCCGAGGCGCTCGCCATCGCCCGGCAGATCGTGGACGCCCTCGAGGCGGCGCACGAGAAGGGCATCGTTCATCGGGACCTGAAGCCGGAGAACGTCAAGATCACTCCCGAGGGGGTCGTCAAGGTTCTCGACTTCGGCCTGGGGCGGGCGTCACCGGTGCCGGGGGGTACCGCTCGTCGCCCGCTCCGACGATCACGCACGAGGAGACGATACCGGGCGCCGTGCTCGGCACCCCCGCGTACATGAGCCCCGAGCAGGCCCGCGGGCTCGCCGTGGACAGGCGAGCGGACATCTGGGCGTTCGGGTGCGTGCTCTTCGAGATGCTCACGGGAGCGAAGGTCTTCGACGGCGACACGGCATCCGACACCCTCGCTCAGGTGCTCACCCGCGACCCGGAATGGAGCCGTCTCCCGGGGGAACGCCGCCCGCCATCCGGCGTCTGCTGCGACGCTGCCTGGAAAAGGATGCCCGCCGCCGGCTCCGCGACCTCGGGGACGCACGCCTCGAGCTGGAAGAAGCGGCAACGGAAGACGAGCAACTCCCGGCCGAACCGGCGACGCGCGCCGCGGCGGACGTGCGTCTGGCGCGGCTCACCGACTCGGTCGGGATGGTGGGCTCGCCGGCGGTTTCGCCCGACGGCAAGATGGTCGCTTTCGTGGCCGTGGCGGGTGAGCGGCGTCAGATCTGGGTCCGGATGTTGGCCGGCGGAGCGCCGCTCCAGGTGACGCGCGACGACTCCGACCATGACGCGCCGCGCTGGATGCCGGACTCCAGCGCCTTCGTCTGCTACGTTCCCATCCCCGGTCGCGAAGCGGGACACCTGTGGCAGGTGTCCGCCCTGGGCGGCCGGCCGCGCCGCCTGGCCGCATCGCTCGGGGGTGGGGACGTCAGCCACGACGGCCGGCGGCTGGCGTTCTTCCAGCAATGCGGCGACGGCATCGCACTGGCCGTCGCTGCCGTCGACGGCTCGACAACCGAGACGATTCTCGACATCCCGCCGGGTTTCCTGTGCGACCGCCCGCGCTGGTCCCCTGACGATCGCCTCCTCGCCTTCCAGCGCATCGGCGTGTTCTTCAACAGCTACATTGACGTCGTCGCCGTCGCGGAACGGCGTTGCTGGACGGCGGTCCGCGCCGGTTGGATGCGCGGACATTCGTGGCTGCCCGACGGATCGGGCCTCGTCTACAGCAGCTCGATCGGCAGCACGCTGGCCTATCCGCCGACCCACAACCTGCGGCTCGTGAGGCAGGACGGTTCCGCCGACCGGCAGCTCACGTTCGGGGACGTCTCGTACTTCGAACCCGACGTGCACGCCTCGGGGCGATTGCTTGCGAGCCGTATGCGGAGTCGGTCGGAGGTCTGGAGGTACCCGATCGACGGCGAACCCGCCGACAACGTCCGCAACGCCGTGCGGGTCACGCACCAGACGGGCCAGATTCAGGTGCCTTCGGTGAGCCCCGACGGGCGAGAGATGGTCTACGTCTCCGACAGCGGCGGCCACAGCAACCTCTGGTTGGCCACCGCAGACGGGGCGACGGTCCGCCAGCTCACGTTCGAGGGCGACCCCAACGTCATGGTCGCCGTGCCGATGTGGGCGCCTGCCGGCGACCGGATCCTCTTCGTGCGCGCACACGACGTACATATCGACGTCTGCCTCATCAACTGCGACGGCACCGGCCCTACAACGCCCCTGACGGACGCCTTTGCGCCGTGCTGGTCGGGGGACGGCCGCTCGGTGTACTGCAGCCGGTCGTCGGGGCGAATCGAGCGGATCGATCTGGCGACCGGCACCGTCGTTCCAGTGCGCGACGACCGCTCCGTCGGTCCGGCGGCGGCGCGCGACGGCGGTGCGCTCTTCTTCATCCACCCGCCGCGGCTGCCGCTCGGGAACCGGGGCGACACCGAGGTGTGCCGCGCGGCCCCTGAAGACGGACCGGCCGAGGTCCTTGCCCGGGTCGCCACCGTCAGAGTACCGCTCGCGCCGACGCTCCATCTCTGCGTCAGCGCTTCGCCGGACGGCCGCTGGCTCGGGGTCCCCCTGCTCGACAGCGCGACTGCCAACATCTGGCTCATCCCAACGGAGGGCGGGCCGATGCGGGCGGTCACCGACTTCGGCGAGCGCTCGGTCTTCATCGCGCGTTCGATCTCCTGGTCACCGGACAGCCGGCACGTGTACGCGGCGGTCGCCGAGACCGACGCCGACATCGTCATGCTGGACGGTGTGCTGGCGTGACCCAGTCGATCGGTCCGGCAAAGTTGACAAGTACCGCGTCAGACGCCTGATTCGTTATCGTCGCCCGAGATCCTCCTCGACGGAGACACAGGTACCGATCGGTACCGGACATCGCCACCCCACCTTCTCGAAGCGGGGCTCGGGAGAGCACGTAGCCCCTCATGGTGGCTGGACGGCCCCGGCGCCGGGACGGCGTGCAGACCGGGCGCCGAAGGGCCGAGCCCCTGCGTCGGCCCCTTGTGCGTCCGCAACCCGTCCGCAGCGCTTTCCAAAATTGGTGTTAGGTACGCAAGTAGCTTAAGGATAGGTGCCTGGCGCGCGGCTGCCTCGGTCTCGGGCGACGAGGAGTGGAGTATCCACTCTTGACCTGCCCTGCGCGTGCCTGACCGCACCGCACCAGCGAGAGCCCTGCCCGGCGGCCTGGCCCTCCCCCCACCACCGGAAGCCTGCCCCTCCCCCGCCATTGACTGAGCCTTCAACGGCGCTACCATGCTCCACGGTGAGACCCCCGGAGAAAAGAGAGAATTCCTAGCTCTTCTCGTGAGGTCGGGACGGCAACGCACCTCTGAAGGCCAAGTTAGGGGCGAACGTTGGTGAATTTCGAAACCCAGGTGGTCGATGCCGAGCCGGCTCTCCGGGGCCAGACCGCGCCGTCAGGCCGATCCCTTTCGGGCGGAGGGTGCTCCTCGTCGCATCCTCGCTGCCCGGCGGTTCTCGAAAGGTGGAACTCTCATGCGCATCGGTAAACTGCTGCAGGCCTGCCTTGGTTTGGCCGTCGTGGTCACGCCGCAGATCGGCTTATCGGCGCAGGAAACCGGCAAACCGCTGACGCATTTCGCCACGGCCCCGCACGGCGAAAGGAACCCGGATGCGGCTTCAGCGCCGGGCGGAGCGGATCGAGCTGCGCGATGACCATGGCGGGACGCTACTCGTCGCGCAGCCCTTCGACGCCACCTCCGAGGTCGTCATCGAAGGGTCGGACGGCGACGACACGCTGATTGTCGACTTCACGAACGGAAGCCCGGTCCCACCGGCGGACTTACGTTCAACGGCGGCGATCAGGCCACGAGCCGCGGCGACGTGCTGGAGATCGAGGGGGCCTCGTTTGGGAGCTTGTCGTCTCACTCCTTCAACGCGCACGACGGCACGATCGAGCTCGACGGCGCGACCATCCGCTACACCGGGCTCGAGCCGATCGTCAACACGGGAACCGTAGCCGATATGGTGTTGACCCTCCCCGGCGGTGTGGTGGGAGCGAGCCTCGAGGATGACGGAGCGCCCGGCAACAACATGGTTCAACTGCGCAGCACGAACGGTACGTTCGAGACGATGGTCTTCACGGTACCGACGAACTCGTTGACGGTGAACGGCGGTGGCGGCACCGACACGATCACGGCGGCGGCCGACTTGTCCGTCGATTTCAACGTCGGCCTCACGATCAACGGCTCGCCGGCCACCGACACGGTCACGCTGAACACGCTGTCCCTCCCCAACGGGAGCGGCGGGCTCGCGGTCACTGCACGCACGATCAACCTCAACGGCGCCATCGCAACCAGCGGCGCGCAGATCTACGACGACGCAGTGACGCTCGGAGCAGACACCACGCTCGTGAGCACCGGGGGCGGCAACATCACGTTCGGCAGCACTATCGACGGCTGGTACCCGCTCCTCGTCAACACATCCGGACCAGCGACCTTCTACGGGGCCGTCGGCGGGAAAACCGCCCTGAGGTCAATCGCCATCACCGCGAGCATGACTTCGCTCCTCGGCCCGGGCGTCTTCACCACGGGCGCGCAGCTCTACCCCAACGCGGTGACGCTCGGAGCGGACACGACGCTGACGAGCGCCGCGAGCGGCGACATCGCGTTCGGCAGCACCATCAATGGCCCGTTCGTTCTCAACGTCAACGCCGGGGGAGCGATAGCCTTCGGCGGCGCTGTCGGCGGGACGACTCCCCTGGCCAGCATCGTGGCCGCCGGCGTTGGATCGACCGTGGTCAACGGCGGGCGCATCGTCACCACCGGCGCGCAGACCTACACCGACGCTGTGACGCTCGGAGCAGACACGATCCTGGCGAGCAACGGGAGCGGCACCATCACGTTCGGCAGCACCGTCAACGGCCCCTTCTCTCTCCAGGTCAACACGGCGGGAGCAGCGGCCTTCAACGGGGCCGTCGGCGGGACAAGCGCCTTGACCGGCATCGCCACCGCCGCGGGTCTGACCGCGCTCAACGGCGGGAGCGTTCTCACCATAGGCGCGCAGCTCTACCCCAACCCCGTGGTGCTCGGTGCGAACACGACGCTGACGAGCACCGCGAGCGGCAACATCGTCCTCGGCAGCACCGTCAACGGTGCGTTTTCTCTCGCCCTCAACGGCGGGGGAACAGCGTTCTTCGGCGGGGCCGTCGGCGGGACGACCCCCTTGACCAGCATCGCCACCGCTGTCGCCGGCTCGACCGTCCTCAACAGTGGGAGCGTCACCACCACCGGCTCGCAGACCTACAACGATTCAGTGACGCTCGGAGCAAACACGGCGCTGGCGAGCACCGGGGGCGGCAACATCACGTTCGGCAGCACCGTCAGTGGTGCGTTTTCTCTCGCCCTCAACGCCGGGGGAACAACGTTCTTCGCCGGGGCTGTGGGCGGGACAACCCCCCTGACCAGCATCGCCACCGACGCCGCCGGCTCGACCGTCCTCAACGGCGGGAGCGTCACCACCACCGGCTCGCAGACCTACAACGACGTGGTGACGCTCGCAGCAACCACGATGCTGGCGAGCACCGGGAGCGGCAACATCACCTTCGGCAGCACCGTCAACGGTACGTACTCTCTCACCGTCTTTACCGCGGGGACAACGCGTTTCGACGGGGCTGTCGGTGCGATCGACGCCCTGATCAGCATCGCCACCGACGCCGCCGGCTCGACCGTCCTCAACGGCGCGGGCGTCACCACCAGCGGTGCGCAGGCTTACAACGACGCCGTGAGGCTTGGAGCGGACACGGTTCTGACGAGCGCGTTCGATAACATCGCGTTCGGCAGCAGCGTCGACGGTGCGTTCTCTCGCCGTCAACAGTGCGGGAGCGACGATCTTCGATGGGGCGGCCGGCGGGACCACACCTCTGACCAGCATCACCACCGGCCCCGCCGGCTCGACCGTCCTCAACGGCGGGAGCGTCACCACCACCGGTGCGCAGACGTACAACGACGCCGTGACGCTCGGCGCCGATACGATGTGCACGGCTCCCGGCAGCATCACCTTCCTCGGGACGATCACCGGCGGCTTCGCTCTGGCAAAGAGCGGCTCCGGAACGATGGCGCTCTCCGCGCCGAATACCTACGGGGGTGGAACGAACGTGTACGCCGGCACACTGCTCGTCACGAACCCGAGCGGTAGCGGCACCGGCTCGGGAGCGGTCACCGTCGCCGGCGGGGCCATCCTCGGCGGCACGGGAACGATCGGCGGCATCGTCACGATCCAGACAGGCGGGCGCGTGGCCCCCGGAACCAGCATCGGCACGCTGCAGGTGGGCGGCGACGTGACATGGTACGGCTCGGCGGACGCCACGGCCACCGCCATGTTCGAGCTGAGCAACAGCAATTCGACGTCGGATCGACTGGCGATCGCCGGCGCGTTCGACAAGGGCAGCGGCACCGCGTTCAAGTTCGACTTCCAGGGCACCGGCCACCCGACCACGTATACGCTCGCCACATTCGCCAGCACGACGTTCAGTGCGCTCGACTTCAGCTTCACGAACCTGGCGCCGGGCCTTGATGGCGCGTTCCTGGTCGTCGGGGGCAGCACCCTGCAGTTCACGGTCGCTTCTGCCGCCGCGACCCACTTCTCCGTTGCGGCGCCCGCTTCCGCGACGGCTGGCTCGGCCTTCTCTTTCACCGTCACGGCGCTGGACCAATTCAACAACCCCGCCGCCGGCTACGGCGGCACCGTCCACTTCACGAGCGGCGATGGCAGCGCCACCCTCCCCGCCGATGCGACCCTGTCGAGCGGCGTCGGGAGCTTCTCCGCGACGCTGCGGACGGCCGGCGGTCAGACCGTCACCGCGACCGACACCGCCAACTCTTCGATCACCGGCACTTCGAACTCGATCGCGGTGAGTGCCGTGGCGGCGACCCACTTCTCCGTTGCGGCGCCCGCTTCCGCGACGGCCGGCTCGGCCTTTTCTTTCACCGTCACGGCGCTGGATCAATTCAACAACCCTGCCGCGGGCTACGGCGGCACCGCCCACTTCACGAGCAGCGATGGCAGCGCCACCCTCCCCGCCGATGCGACCCTGTCCAGCGGCGTCGGGAGCTTCTCGGCGACGCTGCGGACGGCCGGCGGTCAGACCGTCACCGCCACCGACACCGCCAATTCCTCGATCACCGGCACCTCGGACTCGATCGACGTCTCCCCCCCGACGGTCGATCTCTCAATCACCAAGACCGCTTCTCAGCCGCCGTACCTGGTGGGCAGCTCGATCACGTACACGATCGTTGCGAGCAACGCCGGTCCCGCCGATGCTACCGGGGTTACGGTCAGCGATACCCTCCCAGCAGGAACGGCGTTGACCTCCGCGATGTCAAGCCAGGGGGGCTGCAGCGGCACGTCGACGGTGACATGCGCGCTCGGCGTCATCGCGAAAGACGGATCGGCGACGATCTCCCTTGTGCTCAGCTTGCCGGACACCGTTGGACCGCTCTCAAACACCGCGACGGTGTCCGCTGCGAACCCTGACTCGAATCCCGCAAACGACGCCGCAATCGCAGCGATCATGGTCACCGAGCCGATTCCGGCGTTGTCAGCGCTCGGGCTGTTCCTGCTCGGCGCGGCCATCGCCGTGATCGCCGGGATGAAGCTGGGTGGCCAGTGACGGTCGGAATGGGAAGTGGTGTCAGGTCCGTAAGGAGCGGAGTTGTGCTGCGTGGCGCCGGCCGGGACCGGGGGTCGTCTCGCCGGCCTCCTCGGCGTTAGGCGTTCGTCCGAAGACGATCCGGTTGCAGCGGCCCCAGGCCGCCCGCTCGTCCCGCCCTTTTCGCAGTGTGGCCCACGGTCAGAATAGGTGTCGGGTACGCACGCCTGGCCACCGGCCGCCCAGGAATGACACCCCGCCCACCCCTGTTAGAAAGGGCTGCGGCCGCGAGGCTGCTGTCCGGAGGGCGTGCAATGAGCATCGTGATCACGACAGCCACAGGTCACATCGGTTCGGAGCTGACCCGCCGCCTGCTCGAAGCGGGAGAGAAGCCGACACTCATCGTCCGCGATCCGGGGAAGGTGGCCGCGGCGACTGCGCGAGGAGCGAAGGTCGCGCAGGGCTCGCTCGAGGACGAGGCGTTCGTCCTCGAGGCCACGAAGGGCGCCACGGCGCTGTTCTGGCTGACGCCGCCGAAGATGGACGCGCCCGCCTTCCGCGAGTACCAGCGGCGCCTCGGAGCGATCGCCGCCAAGGCCGTCGCGACCAACAAGATCCCTCGCGTGGTCAACCTCTCGAGCGTCGGGGCGCAGCTCCCGAGCGGCGTCGGACCGGTCAGCGGCCTGCACGAGGTCGAAGAGGCGATCGATCGAGTGGCCGGCAACGTGACCCACCTGCGCGCCGGCGACTTCATGGAGAACATCCTCAACTTCGTCGGGAGCATCAAGTCGGCAGGGGCGTTCTTCCTGCCCGTCCCGGCCGGCGTGAAGCTCCCGATGGTGGCGACGCGCGACATCGCCGAGGTGGCCGCCCGGGTGCTGCTCGACGCCTCGTGGTCCGGCCGCCGCGCCGTGACGGTGTACGGTCCCGAGGAGCTCTCCCACGCCGAGGTGGCCGCCGTCCTCGGCGAGGTGCTCGGCAGGCCGATCGGCTTCACGCAGGTCACGCCCGACCAGGCGCGCCAGGCGATGCTCGGAATGGGTTTCACCGCCGACCTGGTACGCGAGTTCCTGGAGCTGTACGACGCCTTTTCGACCGGCAGGATCCTTCAAGGCCTGCCGGCGAAGCCGGACCTCCGAGGCACGACCACGTTCCGCGAGTTCGCGGCCACGGTGATCAAACCCGGGTTTTGATCGGTACCTAATCGATCCCCGGCATCACCGTCTCACCTTCCTGCATCGGCGGCTGGGATCACCTTCTTCCCCACTTCGAGCAGGTCATCGGCCGGCGGGTGCCGCGGGAAGCGGCGTACGATGGCATGATGGTTGACGACCCGGCGGCGTTCGTCCCGCCGACCTACGACCTCCGCGAGCTGGGCGAGGGACCGGCGATCTCCGAGCGATTGGAGGCGCTGGCCGATCGGATGCTGGCCGTCGCCGGCGAGGAGGCGGGATGCGCGTTCGCCCGCGCGCCGGCGTTCGCGGAGCGGGCGCGGGGCGAGGGCGCTCGTCGGGACGAGTACTACCGCCGCACGACGCGGGAGCGGTACCTGGCCGAGCTGTTCGCGTGCGTGGTGATGAACCGGCAGTTCTGGCCGGAGTTCGCGGCGCGGCGCGACACCGTGTTGATCCTGCCGGATTGCCTGCGCCGCCGTGGCGACGAGTGCGAGCGCAAGGGATCGCGCGCCGGCACGCGCTGCACGGCCTGCGACGAGACCTGCGCGGTCGGGCGCATGACCGTGGCGGCGGCGAAGCGCGGCGCCGGCGCCTTCTTCGCGATCCGCGACCACAGCAGCCAGTTCCGGCGGCTGCAGCGGAACCGCTTCAAGGACCTCTCGGTGATCGGCGTGGCGTGCATCTGGATGCTGGCGAGCGGCATGCGGGAAGCCGAGGGCGCCGGCGTGCCGAGCCAGGGCGTGCTGCTCAACTACTGCGGCTGCGACCACTGGGCGGACGAGCCGCACGTCACCGACACGGTGGTCGAGCGCGTCGTGGGGATCCTCGACGCCAAGGCGCGCGCCCGCTCCGGATCACCTCCCGGAAGCTGACGAGAGCGCGCGGCACGGCGATCGCTGCCGAGTCCGCCGAACCTGACGAACGGAGGCCAACTGGGGTCGGTCACTCCGTCTCCGCGCAGTCTGTTGACGGTCTCTTCGCGCCGCAGGTGGCGCGCGTCCCCAGGGGCCCTTGACCGGCCCCTTCACAGTCCTACGATGGCCCCATGGCGAGCGAGGAAGTTCCCACCCCCCGGCGCTGTCAACCCGCGACACCGGCGAGCGTCTCCGTTCCCATGGGCATCTGCCTCGACGTGTCGTCGCGCCGCAGGCCGCGCCATCTGGCGGTGGCCGCGGTTTTCGTCCTCGCCGGCATCGCCGGGGCCGCCGTGCGCGCGGCGGCTGCGCCCCTCGACCCGTCCACGCACGTGGTCCGCCGGCACCTCTTCGCGCGGCCCGCACCCTCCGGTCCGCCGGTGGTGAGCACCACCTCGGGGCCGCTCCAGGGCGAGGGTACCGGTGCGGTCGTCGCCTTCCTCGGGCGTTCCCTACGCCGCACCGCCGGTCGGCGACCTGCGCTGGCGGCCGCCTCAGCCTCCGGCGCCGTGGAGCGGGGTGAGGGCGGCGACCGCGTTCGCCTCGCAGTGCCCGCAGATCGCCGACGGCGGCACGATCACGGGCGCGGAGGATTGCCTGTATCTCAACGTCTGGGCGCCGGCCGGGGCCTCGTCGGGCGTCCCGCTCCCCGTGCTGTTCTTCGTTCACGGCGGCGGCAACGTCCAGGGCTCCGCCTCGGTTCAGGCCGACGACGGGTCGTACGTCTACGACGGCGCTGCGATGGCCGGGAGCGAGCACGTGGTCGTCGTCACTACGAACTACCGGCTCGGTCCTCTCGGCTTTCTCGCCCTCCCCGCGCTGGCCGCGGAGAGCCCCCAGGCCAGTTCGGGCAACTACGGGATACTCGACCAGGAGGCGGCGCTGGGGTGGGTGCGGTCCAACATCGCGGCGTTCGGCGGCAACCCCGCCAGGGTGATGGTCTTCGGCCAGTCGGCCGGCGCCCTCGACACCTGCATGCTGCTCGCCTCGCCGCTCGCGTCCGGACTGTTCTCCTTCGCGCTGATGGAGAGCGGGGGCTGCGCGGCCTCCACCGCGGCCGACGCGCAGGCGTTCGGCGCCAAAGTTGTCGCCGCCGCCGGGTGCGGGAGCGCGAGCGACGTGGCAGCATGCATGCGTTCCCTCGACACCGAGGCCATCATCTCCGCCCTGCCCCAGCCGATCGACCTGGCCGGCAAGCAGGGCGGCTACCAGCCCAACGTCGACGGCTGGGTGCTCCCCGAGTCGCCGCTCGACGCGCTCGCCGGCGGTCACTACAACCACGTCCCGCTCGTCGTCGGCGCCAACTCCGACGAGACCTCGAGGGCCGTCACGGCGATGAACCAGAGCCAGTACGAGCAGGCCGTGCTCGCCCTCACGGGCGGCAGCCAGCTCGTGGCGAACCGAATCTTGGCCGAGTACCCGCCGAGCGCGTACGGCAACTCGCCGCGCTCGGCCTACGTCGCACTCACCAGCGACGCCAAGTTCATCTGCACGGCGCGCTCGGTCGCGCGGGCTGCGACCACGGGCCAGAGCGAACCCGTCTTCCGCTACTTCTTCACCCACCCCTACGGCAACGGCGGCCTCGCCCTCGAAACGCTCGGCGCCTACCACGCCGCCGAGCTGCCGTACGTGTTCGGGGACCTTGGGCTCGACGGCTACACGCCGAGCGACGGTGAGCGCGGCCTCGCCTCCGCGATCGAGGGGTACTGGACGAGGCTCGCCGCCACCGGCGACCCCAACGGCGGCGCCGACCCGCAGTGGCCGGCCTACGTCGCCGCCACCGACCCCTACCTGACGCTCGAAACGCCGATCACCGCCGGCCAGGGTGTCCGCACGCAGCAGTGCGACTTCTGGGACTCGCTGACCCTCGGAGGCCCGTGAGGGAGCGGCCCGCTCAGCCGTCCGATAGGCGCTGTATCGGCGACAGATCGGTGCCACGTCCACGCTTATCGACAAAGCGCGATCGCACCTCCAGGTACTACTCTTCGGCAAGCCGTACCACCCTCTCAGCTTCCTGACCCGAGCGTGCCGCCCGGGCCGTTCGCGGCGACACGTGG
Source organism: uncultured Acidobacteriota bacterium (assembly GCA_963727205.1). Taxonomy (GTDB): domain Bacteria; phylum Acidobacteriota; class Thermoanaerobaculia; order Thermoanaerobaculales; family Thermoanaerobaculaceae; genus RBG-13-68-16. The sequence continues at coordinate 12,028 of CAVSFQ010000050.1, forward strand.
CTCCGTACCGCCGGGCCCGCATCGGGAAGGGCATCGGGTACGAGGCGTCCCCGCTCACGCCGAGGGGGCGCAGGCGGCGAGCCTCCGCCGCCTGCACCCCCCGGCCTCACTCTTGCGAGCTCAGTGACTCAGCTCCTTCGCGAACGCCGCCCTGCTCCGATTGCGAATCGGGTCCAGCTTCGGTTCGAGGGGCGGGTGCGCCTGACAGAGCGTCATCACCTCGGCGATGGCGCGGTCGAGCTGGGCGTCCTTGCCCTTCGCGACATCCTGCGGCAGGTTCTCGACCACGATGTCCGGGTCCACGCCGTGGTTCTCGATCGTCCAACCGCGTCGCGGGTCGTTCCACGACCCTTCCGGCTCGGTGAGAAGTCCCATGTCCACGAGAGGGCGGATGCCGTTGATGCCGATTACCCCGCCCCACGAGCGCATGCCGATCACGGGCGCCAGCTTCTCGATCTGGACGGCCGCCGGAAAGATGTCGCCGTCGGAACCGGCGAACTGGTTGGTGACGACGACGAACGGGCCGTTCAGGGTGCGGACCGGGTACGTGGATCGGTTGCCTCCGCGCGCCAGCCCGAACGCGTCTATCTTGCGCCGCAGCCTCTCGAGGATGATCTCCGAGACGAAGCCGCCGTGGTTCCAGCGGACGTCGATCACCAACCCCTGCTTGTCGAGCTGGGGGTAATACCAGGTGTTGAACTCGGTCATCCCTGCGCCCATCATGTCGGTGAGGTGGATGTAGCCGAACTTTCCGCCGGTCTTCGCCGACACGTACTCCCGGTTCCCCCGCACCCAGTCCGCGTAGCGCAGCTCGCCGTCGCTTCCCAGGGGCTTGACCACGACGTCACGGGCCCCCTCGGCGGCCGCTTTCGAGTTGACGGTGAGGACGACGTCCTTCCCGGCAAGGTCCTCGAACGCCGCGATGAACGGCTTGCCCGCGGCGAACGGGCGGTGGTTGACGGCCAGGACGTACTCACCCTCGGCAACGTTGACGCCGGGTTCGTCGAGCGGCGAGCGCACGTTGTCGGCGGGATCGCCCCGGTAGATGCGGACGATCCTGTACGCCTCGCCCTCGCGCTTGACGTCGGCGCCGAGAAGCCCCGTCGAGATGTGAGGCACGTGCACGCCGGGGTCACCGCCGAACACGTAGGTGTGCGACGTGTTGAGCTCGCCGATCATCTCGCCGATGAGATCGCTGAGGTCGCTGCGGTCCGCGAGCCGGGGAAGCAGCGTGGCGTACCAGGCGCCGATCGCCTTCCAGTCGAGGCCTCCCATCCCCGGGTCCCAGTAGAAGTCGCGCTCCTGACGCCACGCCTCGTGGAAGATCTGCGCCCACTCCGCCCGCGGGTCGAGCTCGACGACGACGCCCGACAGCGAGACCTTGGCCTCGCCGGGGTCGGCGGCGACCGCTCCGGCGTCGAAGACGAAGATGTCCCCGCGCTTCTTCATCACTGCGAGCTTGTCGGCCTTGCGGGCGACCACGTACCCCGACACGCCCTCTGTGAACGGCTTCAGCTTCTTCTTGTCGAGGTCGTAGCTGTAGAGGGTGGCGTCCGGTTGGCCATCCTCGAACAGCGCCGGCTGCTCGTCCATGCCCTTGATCGGGTTCGACAGGAAGTAGACGAACTTCGCCGTCGCCGCGATGTCCGCGTACTGCCCGCGCTCGACGTCGGGCAGGGCGACGTCGCGCTGGGCCAAGCCGTCGAAGTCGATCGCGACCGGCTTCGGCGCTTCTTCTTTCTTTTCCTCGGCCTTGGCGCCCGTCGCGCCGGCCTTGCCGCTCTTCTCGTCGGGCTTCGCCGTGTCGGCCTTCTTGGGCTCCTCGGGAAGGCCCTTCGTGGCCGCGAACGGGTTGGGGACGTCCCGGCGCAGCAGTACCATGAACGGCTGGACGTTCTTCGTCTCGATCACGTCGGCGTCGTTGGAGGCGAGCACCGGGTTCGTGGCCCGGCTCGACAGGAAGTACAGGTAGCGTCCCTCGGGATCCCACGCTGGAGAGAAGTCATTCGTGAACTCGCCGCTCACGACGTGCACCTTCGCGTCCTGGGCGTCGTAGATGCAGACGCTCGAGTAGTCCGTGCGGGCCGCCCGCGAGTAGGCGAGCCACCGTCCGTCCGGGCTCCAGGTGTAGTCGCCGATCGCCGACTGGTCGCTGTGGTCCACGAGCTTCGGGGCGCCGCCTTCGGCCGGGACGACGTACAGCGAGTGCGTCTGGTCGGCGTAGGCAACGAGCTTCCCGTCCGGCGACCACGACGGCGCGAAGTGGTAGCCGCTGGCGCCGGCCGGCTCGACGACTTTGGGCGCCCCGCGCCCCCAGGAGTCGACGGTGCGGATCTCCTCCTCGCCGGGCGCATCGGTGACGTACACGAGGCGCGAGCCGTCCGGCGAGAAACCGACGCCTCTCTCCCGCGCCGCGGAACCGCGAGTGACCGGCATCGTCGGCCCGTCCTTGACGGGGATCGTGAAGATCTCGCCGCGCGTCACGACGGCGATCCGGTCGCCCTTCGGAGCGATCTCGAACTCGGTCAGCGTGCGGGCCGCCTCGGGGAAGCGCTCCCGGGTGAGCACGCGGTCGCTCGGGATCTCGACGTCCACCTTACGGACCGAGTCGTCGGCGGCGTTGAAGATCTCGATATCGGCCCCCAGGGTGAAGGCGATCCTGCCGTCCCGGCTCATCGCCGGCCAGCGCGCGTCCCACTCCTTGAAGTTCGTGTGCCGCTTGGGGTCCGAGCCGTCCGGCTTCATCGACCAGATGTTGACGGTGCCGCCCTCGTCGCACAGGAAGTACACCCTGCCCGCGTGCCACATCGGGAACTCCTGCGGGCACGTGAACGGGCTCACCTTCTTGAAGTCGGCCCTGTCCGGGTGACCGACCCAGATGTCGGTCGCCATGCCCCCGCGGTAGCGCTTCCAGGTGCGCCCCTCCGAGGTCACCCGGTTGAACGCCCACATTCCGGAGACCGGGTCGATGTCGATCCGTGCGGCCCAGCCGACCGGGAGCTTCTCGGGGTCGGAACCGTCCAGGCGGACGGCGAAGAGCTCCCACGCCTGCGGGTTCTCGGCGTGGCTGCGGAACAGGACCCTGGCGCTGTCCGGCGTCCAGCCGACCACCTGGTCCGGGCCCGGGTGCCACGTGAGCCGCTTGGGCTCGCCGCCCTCGGCCGGTACCACGAAGACGTCCTGGTTGCCGTCGTACTCCCCGGTGAAGGCGATCCACTTCCCGTCCGGCGAGAAACGCGGGAAGTACTCCGTGCCCGGGTGGGACGTCAGGCGGCGCGCGATGCCCCCTGCGTCGCCGACGACCCAGAGGTCGTCCTCGGCAGCGAAGACGATGCGCGTGCCGTTGATGTCAGGGTAGCGAAGGCAGGCGCGCGACTCGGTGCCGGCCGCGCACCAGGCCGCCGCCAGCAACAAGGCGGTCACTGCAAGCAGACCACGGGTTCGAAAACTCATGTTCCCTCCTGTCGGTTCTCTTCAGGTTCGCGCTGAGCACGGCGTCGATCCACTCGTTGTATACGACCCGGGTTACGCGGGGTTCCGCGCGGGATGAATGTGAGACTCTCGCAGCAGGTCCTTCTCCCCTGTGGCGCTGCCCGCGTCCTGGTCGCTCAGGGCGTCACGACGTGGGGGGTGGCATGTCGTGACTGTTGGGCTCGAAGACCGCCTCGATGGTCGTGTCGAACGCCGCGGCGATCCGGAAGGCGAGCGGGAGGCTGGGGTCGTACCGGCCGGCTTCGATCGCGTTGACCGTCTGGCGGGAAACGCCCAGGCGTGTCGCCAGCTCCGCCTGCGACCAGCCGCGCTCGGCGCGCAGGACGCGGAGGTGGTTGGTCACCGGTGACGCCTGGACGCCCAAACCATGCCGACGCCCCAGAGCACGGCCATGAGGAGCAGGAGAACCCGCCAGGTCAGGACCTCGATGTCGAAGTTCGCCAGCAGCCACTGGACGAGCACCGCGCTCAGTGTCGTGATGAACGCGAAGGCGAGCGCGCGGTAGTTGATCTGGCGCCACATCTCGTCGAGCGCCTCGACGACCCGCACCGCGCCGACGATCCCCACCACCGCCGACACCACGGCCAGCACTGCCATGCCGGCGGTCCACGCGGGCGCCACCCCAGCCTTCACGAGGGCGTCGCTGCGCCCGGGAAGAACGCCGAAGAGCAACATCCCCGTGTAGAACATCCACCCTCGTTCCCCGCGCAGAAGCTGTCGGGCGAACAACCAGCCGATCGCACCCACGGCGGCCACGGCCAACCAAACGGCCGCCGTCACCGACCAGTGCCGGCGCAGCGCCAGGGTGACGAACGCAGGCGCGAGAGCCGCCACGATCATGAGGAGGGAATCGTTCGAGATCTGGCGCCGGGTGCCGACGAAGAAGCTCGTGACGCCGCACGCCGATTCCATTCCGTTCCCCGCCTCGCTCATTGCTTGTGCCATTCCGGTTTCCCCCTCCGACGCAATGTAAAATATACTTTCCATAATGCCAAGTCTGCTTTCCATTCGCGCAATTCCTGGAGGTGACCGACCCTGAACGACCAGGGGGAATGCCCCCGGTGACGCAACCTGAACGGCCAGGTCTTCGCCAGTCCTCAGCCCCAGCGGTGGGGCCACGCCTGGTGAGTAAGCAACGTCGTATGAATACATTCGACGCGATGGCGCTCCGCGTCGCCAGGCGGATGCCCGCAGGAGATCATGGAAGCGGAGGACGTCTTATGAGGACAGGAATCTCCGCGGCACCGACCATCGCGGGCGGGTCATAGGCCGCACCGCCTCAGCCCACGCGAGGTCCGGCAGCGTGCCCAGCTTGTCAACAAGGCCGCACCTCCATGAGGGCACGTTGGCTTCCGCGTACTCCGTCCACGAGCGTCACGCTCGTGAAAGACGCCGGGATCCCGACGCGACATGGGATCCCGGTTGTTTCTGCTCCGAATACGGACCGGTGTGCGGTCGTACGCGCCTTCAATCGCCAAACTTGATCCTCAGGATCTCGCCCATTCCGATCGGCGGGGGACCGAAGCCGACGTTGGAGACGTACAGGTTGCCGTCCGGCCCGAACGTCATCGCCGTCGGCAGGAAGAGCCCCGACGCGATGACCTCCAAATCACCACGCTTGCCCACGCGGACCACCTGACCGGTGCCGGGGGTGGGGAAGGGGTTGCCGGTCGTGTTCTCCAGCACGTACATGCGGCCCCAACGGTCGAACGCCACACCCAACACGGTGGTCAGCCCCTCGACGACGACCTTGACCTGCCCGCTGGGGGTGATCTTGAGGATCTTCGAGGACCCCTCGACGATGGGGAACGTGTTCAGGTTACCGACGTAGAAGTTGCCGCGGTAGGCGACGGCGGTCGGAACGATATGCCCCTGGCTCGCCGAGATGTCGGCCACGCGGCTGACGTGCCCCTCGGGCGTGATCCTGTCCAGCTCGCCGTGGTTGGGTTCCACGGCGTACAGGTCGCCGCGGACCTCGACCATGCTGTACCAGGTGCCGTCGGGCTCGAAGTCGTCCGGCTCGGGATTCTTGACGGGGTGGGACATCTGAAACGTGCTGAGGTCCGCCACGATCGTCCACGTTCCGTCGTGATGTACGCGGATGACGCTGTTGGGGAAGTTCTGCACTCCGTGTGAACACCCTGCCCCTCCCATGATCGCGTAGAGGGTATGACCTATGAACGCCACGTCCGCTACCCCGCTGACAAGGCTTCCCTGCGCCGGACTGGTTTCGCTCGAGGGCAGACCGTCCACGACCGTCGTCCGCACGCCGTGCCTGTCGATCATCGAGATCCGTGAACCGTCCTGGCTGCCCGTGTAGGGGCCGACCGGCGGAATGACTTGGACGCACTGGCCGTCGGTCGAGTTCAGCCCACCGGTGCCGCCCTCGGCGACGTAGAGGTTTCCGTCCGGGCCGAACTTCAGCCCGCGCGGGTTGTTGAGTCCGGTGGCGAAGGTGGAGACGGTAACTTCGGTGTGGTGCGGCCCACCGGCCGTCGCGAGACCGGCTGACAGCAACGCCGCCAGGACGGCCACCGTGAGGAATGTCGCATACGTTGGAGTGGAAACCCTGGACCTGTTTTGAGTTCTCATTTGGAGCTCCTTTCATTCGAACCGCTCTGTTCTCGGGAGAAGCGTTGTCGTGCTCTCACGTCCATGACTCCATGCGCTCGAGTCGAGCCGTCCGGTGGTCCGCGCGCGACGCGCCCACGACAGCACCGGCAACGTGCTGCCCGAGACATGGGACGTGTTTCCCAGCGCATGACTGCCATACCCCGGGTGTCGGCTACCGTTGCATCGTGACGTTGGTCGGGTCGTTCGTGACGTTGTCAATCACCGAGGCGAAGGCGGAGACGCCTGATCCTGACTGCACCGTGACCTTGGCGTACCCGCGGTCCATCGCCGTCTGCCCCGCCTTTTGCTTGAACGGCTGGGTCTCCTGCGCCCACTGCCCGCGGGCCAACCCCACCGTGTACTCGGCGAGCTTCGTCCCGGCGCCGTCGTAGAGCTCGACCAGCACCGTCGCGCCTCCGGAGGCCGTGCTCACGACGCCGATGTTGCAGCGGTACGCCGCATTCTCGACCAGTCCGGGGAGGTACGCGCTCTGCCCCGCACTCAACCCTTCGCCGGCGGCGAGCACCGGGTAGTCCTGCCCCTGCGTGCCGTTGGGGTAGCAACCGGCATCCGTGCGGACCTGGTTGTAGGTGCGCGCGGTCAGCTTCAGCGGTTGGTCTGAGAGAATCTCGAGGGCGCCTTGGCCGCTTGCGCCGAGTTGCCCGACGACGTCGGTCAGGATCGACTGTGCGCCTGCCGGCACCTGAACGGTGTTGCTCACGACGCCGTCACTGCCGTGGAACTTGAGCTGGACGTTGGCGGTGGCGGAACGGGGTTGAGCAGGCCGAGGTCGCTGCGCCACTGACTGCCGTTCAGGCCGTCGGTGTGGGCTGCCGCCGGGACCCAACTGCGAACATGGAGGCCGTGAAGACCCACGCGGCACCGGCAGAGCCGTCGTCGCCCGGCCCCCCGACGATGAACGTGGCGCCGTCCCCGGAGATCGCCACCGAGGCGCCCTGGTTGGCCGGCTCGACGGCACCGTGCCGACCAGCTTGTCCCCCTTCTGCGACCACACCCCGGCCGAGCGCGTGAACACCCAGGTGGCGCCGGCCCCGGAGTTGTCGGCCATCCCGCCCACGATGGCGGTGTTGCCGTCCGCCGAGATCGCCACCGAGGTGCCCTGCATGGCGCCCCGACGGCGCCCGTGCCGACAAGCTTGCTCACCCTGCTGCGACCACACTCCGCCGCTGCGCGTGAACACCCACGCAGCGCCGTCGGAGTTGTCGCGTCCGCCGACGAGGGCGGTGTTGCCGTCCGCCGAGATCGCCACCGAGGTGCCCTGCCCGCGGCCCCGACGGCGCCCGTGCCGACGAGCTTGCGGCCCTGCTGCGACCACACCCCGCCCGATGCGCGTGAACACCCACGCCGCGCCGGCTCAGAGTTGTCGTGCTGTCCGCCGACGATGGCGGTGTTGCCGTCCGAGGAGATCGCCACTGAGATGCCCTGTGGCTTGCGCCGACGGCACCCGTGCCGACCAGCTCCGCCCTGCTGCGACCACGCCCCGCCGCGTGCGCGTGAACACCCACGCGGCGCCCTGCATCGGCGTGGTCGAGGTCTGCCCGCCGACGATCGCGGTGTTGCCATCCGCCGAGATCGCCACCGAGGTGCCTTGGTCAGCGCCCCCGAAGGCCCCGCCCGTTCCAACGAGCTTGGCGCCCTGCTGCGACCACACCCCGCCCGTGCGTGTGAACACCCACGCGGCGCCTTCGCCGGAGTCATCGTCCAGGCCCCCGACGATGGCGGTGTTGCCGTCCGCCGAGATCGCCACCGAGCGGCCCTGCTTGCGGCGCCCCCGACGGCACCCGTCGCCGACCAGCTTCGTCCCCTGCTGCGCCCACGCCCCTCCGCTGCGCGTGAACACCCACACGGCGCCGGCGTTGGAGTTGTCGGCGGGCCCGCCGAGGATCGCGGTGTTGCCGTCCGCCGAGATCGCCACAGACGAGCCCTGCCGGGCGGGCCCGGCTGCGCCCGTGCCGACCAGCTTGCTGCCCTGCTGAGTGAACTGCGCCCCGGCCACCTGGGCCAAGAACAGCATCCCTATCCCAAAACACGTCTTCCGTACCATCGTCGTCTCCTTTCAGGTCTATCCCTGTGCACTCCTGCTCACACAGCCCACGACTGCACGAACTTCGGTGACGTGTCGATCTCTGAGACCAATACTCAGTCGCGCCATCACCTCCAGTCGTGACCGTTCTCCACGCTTTTCATGATGTTTCGGTGATCTTCTTCCCCGCGGGGCTTCGGTTCCGACCCAAGGCTTGTGCGGGGAAGGTCGTCCCTTGCGATTGTGCGCGGCGGGAACCAGGGTGACGGGGGAAGGGACGGTGCCGCGCCCCTGAACGCGCCTGGCGCTCGGCGAGTCCTTGCGAGCGCGGAGCCACGAACTCGCCATTACTGTTTCGGATTCACGTACGTAATTGAAATACATCGCGTTGCCCAGCCCTCGGGCGAAGCGCGGAGCTGCCCAGAAAGGCCGCGCAGTACATATGTAAGGACGACGGGAGGCAAACGGCCGAGCGGGAGGCAATTGACCTGCCGGGAGCGGTGGGAGTTGTGTCTGGGGTCGGCGGTCCTCTGGCAGGTTCCGGCATCGTGGTCGTCGTGAGCCTCGAGGCGCGTGGGCCCGCGCACAACCGGGCATTACGGCCCGGTCTTGGGTTGGTGGCTGAATTACGGGGACACGGCATGTCGTACAATAAGCAGAGATTGGACAGGTTGAGGCTCAGTGTTTCTCCCGGCGCCACCCCGTGATCTGCGGGTGCTCCCCGAGCGTTTTCGCTTTGGGGACATCGAAGTCGACGTGCCCGCGGTGCGGGTGGTGCGCGCCGGCACCCCCCTTCCCCTGGAGCCGAGGGGGTTCGACGTCTTGCTCCTCCTCGCGGCAAACCGTGGTCGGGTCGTGGAGAAGGACGAGATCATCGAGAGGCTGTGGCGCGACGTGGGTGTCAGCGACAACGCCCTCACGCGCGTGGTTGCCCATCTGCGGCGCGAACTTGGAGAAGGAGCCGCCGGGGCCCGCTACATCGAGACGGTGCACACCCGCGGCTACCGCTTTCTTCCCGAACTCATGGAGGCGCAAACCGGCACAGAGGAAGCGGCCGTTGTCGGGAACGGGAGCCTGAGGCAAGCTCCGCCCTCCCAAGCGGGAGCGGAAGTGCGTCTGGCGCGACTCACCGACTCGGTCGGGATGGTGGGCTCGCCGGCGGTCTCACCCGACGGCAAGATGGTGGCGTTCGTGGCCGTGGCGGGCGGCCGCCGACAGATCTGGATCCGGATGTTGGCCGGCGGAGCGCCGCTCCAGGTGACGCGCAACGACTCCGACCATGATGCACCCCGCTGGATGCCGGACTCCAGCGCCTTCGTCTACTACGTTCCCATCCCCGGTCGCGAAGCGGGACACCTGTGGCAGGTGTCCGCCCTGGGCGGCCCGCCGCGGCGATTGGCCGCATCGCTCGGGGGTGGAGACGTCAGCCACGACGGCCGGCGGCTGGCGTTCTTCCAGCAATGCGGCGACGGCATCGCACTGGCCGTCGCCGCCCTCGACGGCTCTTCAACCGAGACGATTCTCGACATCCCGCCGGGGTTCCTGTGCGACCGCCCGCGCTGGTCTCCTGACGATCACCTGATCGCCTTCCAGCGCATCGGCGCGTTCTTCAACAGCTGCATCGACGTCGTCGCCATCGCGGAACGGCGGTGCTGGACGGCGGTCCGCGCCGGTTGGATGCGCGGACATTCGTGGCTGCCCGACGGATCGGGCCTCGTCTACAGCAGCTCGATCGGCAGCACGCTGGCCTATCCGCCGACCCACAACCTGCGCGTCGTGAGGCAGGACGGTTCCGCCGACCGGCAGCTCACGTTCGGGGACGTCTCGTACTTCGAGCCTGACGTGCACGCCTCGGGGAGGTTGCTCGCGAGCCGTTTGCGGAGTCGGTCGGAGGTCTGGAGGTATCCGATCGACGGCGAACCCGCCGACAACGTCCGCAACGCCGTGCGGGTCACGCACCAGACGGGCCAGATTCAGGTACCTTCGGTCAGCCCCGACGGGCGAGAGATGGTCTACGTCTCCGACAGCGGCGGCCACAGCAACCTCTGGTTGGCCACTGGAGACGGCGCGACCGTCCGGCAGATCACCTTCGAGCGCGACCCCGGCGTCACGGTCGGTGTGCCGATGTGGGCGCCTGCCGGCGACCGGATCCTCTTCGTGCGGGCACACGACGCACGCATGGACATCTGCCTCATCAACTCCGACGGCACCGGCCTTACAACGCCCCTGACAGACGCCTTCGCGCCGTGCTGGTCAGGGGACGGGAGGTCGATCTACTGCAGCCGGCCCGCGGGACAGATCGACCGTGTCGATCTCGCGACCGGTGCCGTTCTCCCGGTGCGGAGCGACCGCGCCATCGGTCCCGCGGCTCCGCTCGACGGCGGAGCGCTCTTCTTCATCCGTCCGCCGCGGCTGCCGCTCGGGGACCGGGGCGACACCGAGGTGTGCCGAGCAGCCCCTGAAGACGGGCCGCCCGAGGTCCTTGCCCGGGTCGCCACCGTCCGAGTACCGCTCGCGCCGACGCTCCATCTCCACGTGAGCGTCTCGCCGGACGGCCGCTGGCTCGGGGTCCCCCTCCTCGACGGCGCGACCGCCAACATCTGGCTCATCCCGACGGATGGCGGGCCGATGCGAGCAGTAACCGACTTCGGCGAGCGCTCGGCCTTCATCGCGCGTTCGGTGTCGTGGTCGTGTGACAGCCGGCACGTCTACGCCGCGGTCGCGGACATCGACGCAGATATCGCCGTGCTGGATGGGCTGCTGGCGTGAGGGAAGGCCGGTGGCCCCGAATACCCCACAGGTACGACGGGCCTTCCCCTTACGTATTGCTGGCGGCGCACACGGCGGCGCGCTCGTCGTGGTGAAAGGTGCCGGGGAGGAATCTGGCGCAATCGTCGCGCCGCCGTCGGCCACAGTTCGGCCAGGTGCGTACCGTGCACCTGGCATTGGACGCCGTTGCGTTACCCGGGTCGGGCCCGCCCGGAATAGTCGCGACTCCCGCGTGGTTTGTTCGGGTATAGTGCATCACAGCAATGCCCGAGGAGGTGGGTCGTGGAAATTAGGCGGCGTTGTGTCAGCGCTTTGCGGTGGGCACCGGTACTGGCGATCGCCGGCGGCGTGGTTCTGGCGCGGCCGGCCTCCGGCCAGGGTTGAATGCCGATTCGCTTCACGGAGCCCAGTTTGGGCGTCCGCAACCAGCCTTTCCTGGGGGCCAAGATCTGGCAGGTGCAGATCTCGTATCAGTACGGCTCCGCCGACCAGATGTTCGTGGGTGACCAGCGCAATGATGCGGCGGGACCGTTTGGCCAACCTCCTCGAAGGCGCGTCAACATCGCCAATCTGGATCTCGCCTACGGCTTGAGCAATCGCATCAGCCTCGACGTGACCGTGCCGTTCGTATCCGGCTCGGGGGCGCTCCAGGAAGGTACCCCCGATTCTCACCACCTCTACGAGTATCACGCAAGCGGAATCGGAGACGTATCGCTGGAGGGTGAGTACTGGCTGTCCAATCCGGCGGTCCCGTCGCGAATTCAGGGATCCATCGGGCTCGGAATCCAAGCGCCCACCGGATCGAACAGCGTGAAGGGACCCACCTACGTGGCGGGGATGGGAGACCAGGAGCACCCCATCGACGATGCGTGGCAGCCGGGCACCGGCGGCTGGTACCTCTTGCTGAGGGCGCAGGGCACGGCCCGGATCAGAGACTCCTTCTTTGCATACGCGTCGGGCTATTACGGGATGAGCCTCGACAAGCACAACGACCTCGTCGAGTTTGGAACCTGGGTGGGTGTCCCCGACAACTACTCGGCGCGTCTCGGCGCGGCGTACCTGCTGCCGGTCCTCAAGGATACGGGCCAGGCGGTCGTGTTCAGCCTCGGAGGCCTGATCAACGGCACCACCGTCAGGGATATCGTCGGTGGCAGCGATCTCTACTTCAGGAGGGCGGGGTACGAGGAGTTCGTGGCGCCGGCCCTCACGTGGACGTCAGGCCCGAACATGGTCAACATCACTGTTCCGGTGCGCGTCTACCAGCGCCAGCTCGACAGCCTGTACGACAAGTCTCAAGGGGTGCACCTGGGTCAGGATTTCGTCCCCTGGTTCCTTCAAGTGGGGTACGCCCACCGCTTTTAGCCGGACCGCACGAGCACCGCCCCAGGGTCCGCCATGGGCATGTGTATCTGGTCCGAAATTTGAGGCGGCGTCAAGCAGCCTCCTGGATGACGACGGTGTAGCCGAGGGCTTCGAGGCGAGGTTTCATGCGGTTCGCCAGGGCGGCCTTCGAACGGCGATCGAAATAGTCTCTGTCGAGGTCGTGGTAGGGGCGGGCATCAAAGAGAATGTGGTACGCGATGACGAGGATGGAGTGGGCGACGGCCATGGTGGCTCGCTTCTTGCCCCGGCGGGCACCGAGATGAATAGGAACCCGGTCCCTCCTTCTCACCTTCTTGACGTTGCGGTCCCGTGCCTCCGAGTCCGCCGCCTCACGCGTGTTTCCAATCAGACCGGCTCTTCTTGGTTGGAGTGTACGCGCGGCGGGCAGGTCCTGGCCGTGGATCGGGCTGCGCTCGCCCCTGGCGTGTTCTGTGTCGCCGCGATGATTTGAAAGATCGGTAAGACGTCCACGGTTGTCGACAATATTGGATCGGTACCTCCAGGTACTGCCATCCCACCCGCTTCGGTGATCGAACCACGTTGCTTGCCGCCCCAAGTATCGGGGGCAGGGTTGCGTTGTTGCGTCGTCGGGAGGGAGGTCACTCCGGCGGCGCCGAATCTCGAACCCGGATTGGCACCTGATGGTGTGAGCAGATCGGTCTCCCGGTTTGCGGCGGAGCGTAGAGCTCGCCGAGCCGGCGAAACGGGATCGAGGCCAAAGGGGGAGTCGAGAACCAGGGGTCGATCAAGGGGCGCGCGGTCTGCGCACCCTCGCGGGAAGGCCGTCGGCCGCGCGTGTATCCCCTCCCCGGCCGTTCGAGCGGAGCCGCTGGGTCAGGGGGCCCGGCGGACGCAGCGGAAGCCGCCGCTGTCGCACCCGCCCCACGGCAGGATCCAGCCGCGGAAGGAGGCGCGCAGGCTCTTGGGGTCGAAGTCCCACGATCCCCCGCGCAGCACGCGCGAGCTCCCTGACGGGGGCCCCTGCGGGTCGACCGACGGCGAGCTCGCGTAGTACTTCTCGCCGTACGGGTCGGCGCACCACTCCCACACGTTCCCGGCCATGTCGAACAGGCCGAACCCGTTCGCGTCGAACGAGCCGACGGGCGACGTGTACTTCCACCGGTCGCGGCCCCCTGTTCCCTTGAAGTTCGCGTCGTCGTGGCTGATCGAAGCGCCCCACGGGTACTTCAGTCCGTCCTTGCCGCCCCGTGCCGCGTACTCCCACTCGGCCTCCGTCGGCAGGCGACCGCCGGCCCAGGAGCAGTACGCCACGGCATCGTCCCATGTGACGTCGACCACCGGGTGATCGTCGCCCTGCGGGAACGTTGGCGCCGACGCCACCGCACGCCCGGTGGCTTGCGCGAACCGGCGGTACTGCGCGACGGTCACGGGCGTGATCATCATCAGGAACGGTTTGCTGATCGTGACCGCGTGGCGCGGCTTCTCGTTGTCGGAGCACTCGATGTCCGCGGGGACGCACCCCATCTGAAATGCCCCGGCCGGGATCTTCACCCAGTCGAGCTTCGTCAGTCTCTCGTTGAGCCCCGCGTTGTGCGGGTCGACGGCAGCGACCCGGTCCCACGCGGCCCGCGCGGCGCGGACGTCGCCCCGCGCGAGGTCGCCGTCGCCCTCGGCGAGCCAGCTGTTCACCTGCCCCGTGCGAGCCCGCGCCCGCAGCGCCTCGATCGCCGGCGAAGCCGAAACCGCGAGCGCGGCCTCGCACTCCCTGATCGCGTCGTCGTAGCGTTTCTCGGCCAACGCCTGCTCGGCGTCGTGCCGTCGGCCCTCCATCACCGAGCTCAGGTAGGCGTCGCTCGGATCGGCGGCGGCGATCTTCTTGAGCCACTCGACGGCGGCGTTCCAGTTACCGCCGTCGAGCAACGTCTTCGCCTTCTCGCGGTAGACGGGGAGGTTCGTGCGCTCCTGCGCCAGCGCCGCCTGTCGCGCCGCCTCGTTGGCTGCACCCCGGGCCTCCGCCTGCGCAGGCCGCGCACCCTGGACCTTCGCCCGCGCCGCCGCGGCACGCTTGACCGCCATCGGGTAGTCGGGCATCGCCCGGAGCAGGGCCTCGTACAGCTCGGCCGCCCTCTCCCAATCCTGCCGGTCCCACGCGGCGTCGGCCTGATTCAGCAGCTGGACCGGATTGCTCGGAAGGCGCGGGGTGGGCGTGACGGGCGGCGTTCCCTGAGCCGCCGGGGGCGGGGTCGCTTGCGCGGTCGGGGCCGGCGTCTCCTGAGCCTCCGGGGGCGCGGCCTCCGGCTTCTTCAGGGGCTCGTCGAACGCGACCGGGAGCCCCTGCATCGGATCGCCTTCGAAGCCGGCCTCGATCTTCTCCAGCCGAGCCTGGCTCGAACCCTCGCCGACCTCGGTGACGACGAACGAGGCGATGACGGTTGGTTGCGCCTGCCCGCCGGCCTCGACTACCTTGACGACATCGCCGCGCATCCCGGACTCGACGCCGTCGCGCGAACCGACGGACAGCGTCACCACCTCGCCCTTTCGCGCCGTGATCCGACCGAATCCGAGCGCCGCTCCGGCGCAGAAAACCGCGACCGCCGCCACCACCGCGATGCGCGCTGAGGGGTACGGGTCCCGCATTCGCGCATTGTGTCACGTCGCCGGCGGAAAGAGGCGCCGGGGCCTTGACAGTCGCCACCCGTGGGGTATCATCCCCGCTAATGATATTGCATCTGATTCTCTGTGTACCTTCACCTCTCGGAAAGGAGAGACTATGAACAGCACACGGATTCTTGCATTAGGAGCGGCTGCGGTCCTCGCCGCCGGCGTCGCGGCCCGCGCCGCGGAGCCAGCGCCCCCGGTTCCCCACCCCGCGCCGGAGATGGCGCAGCTGAAGCCGTTCGAGGGCAGTTTCGCGTGCACCGGGCAGACCGACGCCTCGCCCTTCGGTTCCGCGCACGCCACCTCCTCGAAGGTCCACGCCCACGTCGCCCTCGGCGGCTTCTGGGTGTCCGGGATGGTCATGGAGACCAAGACGGCGGCGACCCCGATGCCGATGGAAGGCATGCTCCACATGACGTGGGACCCCGGAAAGAAGCAGTTCATGATGCTGTGGCTGGACAACGGGGGCGGCTGGTCGCAGGAGACCTCGCCCGGGTGGAACGGCGACACGATGGTCTGGTCCGGCGAAGGCTCGATGGACGGCAAGACGTTCGGCAGCCGCGACACCTTCACGAAGAAGGGCGCCGAGACGCTGGAGCACACGTGGGAGCTGGAGCTGAACGGAACGTGGACGCCGCTGGGCCACGAGACGTGCACGGCGACCGCCGCACCGGTCCATCACACGATGAAGCATTAGCGCGCCGCCGCCGTTCGCAGGCCCGCGTCCCGCGGCCGCATCCGAGCGACCCGCCCGGCACGGTTGACAGCTACGACCGCAAGAACGCCGATCGCCAACGACGGTGGCCATCGGGCAAGGCCTGCGCCCCGGATGGTCGCGCCGGAACGCACCGACCGGAGTTGATCGCGGGCCGGACGCCGCGGCGGGGATTGCATTGCGGCTCCGGCCCAGAGGCGGAAACAGCTCCGGACGAGATACGCCCGACCACTCCGCAAAGCCTCGACCCCCTCGACGCGGCGCTGACAGGGATGGCGTGAGGGTGGCACCGGCCGGTGGGAGGCGGTTTCGGCTCATGGCGCAGGGGGGTGAAAGATGAGCGAGCGCAGTCTGCTGGCGCGGTGGTCGGGCTGCGGCCCGCGGCTGCAGAGCGTGCTCCGCATCGTGGCGGCCGGCATCTTCTTCCTCGCCGGCACGATGAAGCTGTTCGCCTTCCCCGCCGGGATACCTCCGAACGGCGGCACCGTGCCGCTGCTGTCCGAGCTCGGCCTCGCCGGCGTCCTCGAGGTCGTCGGCGGCGGGCTGCTCCTGCTCGGCCTGTTCACCCGCCCGGTGGCGTTCATCCTCTCCGGCGAGATGGCGGTCGCCTACTTCCAGTTCTTCGCGCCGAAGGGGTTCTGGCCGATCCTGAACGGCGGCATCGACCCCGTGATCTTCTGCTTCATCTGGCTCTACTTCTCCGCCGCCGGCGGGGGCGCCTGGAGCTGGGACGCGGCCCGGAGTAAGGTGGCTCGGCCTTCCCGGGGCTGACCTGATCGCGAGCAACCGCGTTCGGAGGCCGGCCCGCCCACGCCGCTCTGCGCCGGGACGGTAGCCGCCGCCCGGACGGCCCGGCGACGCTCGGCCGCTCCGGGGACGATACGCCCTAGAATGAGACAACGTCCTGTCCGTTATGCTGTCGGTGTGCCGGTTTTGCGGAGGTGCGAGATGAGCCCAAGACAGCGTGGAACGATGCTCGGTGTGGCGCTGGCGGCGACGGTCCTGGCGGGAGGGGCGTTGATCGCGGGCGCTCAAGCGCCGGCGGCCCAAAGCGGGCCGGACGCGGCGCCCGCGGCGCCGCCGAAGACGGCCGGGGAGGCGTTCAAGAACGTGCGCGTCCTCAAGGACATCCCCGCGGATCAGCTGATCCCGACGATGCAGTTCATCTCGGCGTCGCTCGGCGTCGAGTGCAGCTACTGCCACGTCCAGGGCGCGTTCGAGAAGGACGACCGCAAGCCGAAGCAGGCGGCGCGCACGATGATCCGGATGATGACCGCGATCGACAAGGACAACTTCGACGGCGACCGCGACGTCACCTGCTTCACGTGCCACCGCGGCGCCCCGAAGCCGGTGGCGATCCCGGTGATCGCCGCCGAGGAGCCGGCGCGGGCGCCCGAGGCTGCGACCGCGAGCCAGGCTCTGCCGTCCGTGGACCAACTGCTCGCGAAGTACGCGCAGGCGGTCGGCGCGGAGGCGCTCGAGAAGGTCACCAGCCGCGTCCAGAAAGGGCGGCTAATCGGTTTCGGCGCCCGAGAGATGTCGATCGAGGTGTTCGACAAGGCGCCGGACAAGCGCCTCTCCGTGATGCAGACGCCGCGCGGGGAGATGATTACCGCGTTCGACGGCGCGCGCGGCTGGCTCAGCGGCCGCGAGGGCCCGCACCCGATGAGCGCCGCCGAGTCGGAGGCGGCGAAGCTCGACGCGGACCTCCACTTCCCGCTGCACGTGAAGCAGCTCTTCACGGCGTTCGCCGTGCGGCCGTCCGAGAAGGTCGACGGCCGCGACGCCGTCCTCCTGGTCGCCCGCAACGAGGGGCAGCCGCCGCTCGATCTCTACTTCGACGCGCAGACCGGACTGCTGCTGCGCGAGGAGCGCTACGCCGACACCGCCCTCGGTTACCTCCCGACGCGGATCGACTACGCCGACTACCGCGACGTCGACGGCGTCCAGGTGGCGTTCCGCTGGACGCTGGCGCGCCCCGGCGGCCGCTTCACGATCCAGGTGGACAGCACGCGGCAGAACGTCCCGATCGACGACGCGAAGTTCGCGATGCCCGCGGCGCCGCCGCCGAAGCCGGTCGGCTAGGCGCGACCGTCACTCGGCCGCGGCGAGATGGAGCGCCATCTGCGCGGCGATGGCGAGCTGCGTGCGCCCCATCATCGCGTGCGCCGCTGGCCGCCCGCAGTGGCCGACCCCGGCCACCGGCGTGCACAGGCCCATGCACCAGCCGACCTGGTGCCCGTTGAACGGGCACCTCACCACCGTGGCGATGTGCGTCTCGAGCCGCGCCGCTTTGCCCTCGGTCTTCGACCGCAGCAGTCCCATGCCGCGGAGTATCGCAGAAACGCCGCAGGATGGCACGCCGGGCGCCTGCGACGAAGGTGGTATCCTCCCTGCGTACACGGGGCAACGGCCCCACGAGAGGGTTGATGATCGCCACAGTTCTCCATGCGGATCTTGCGTGAGGTTTCGAGCGCGCCGGCGGCGTTGACGGCCACGGCGTTCCCGGTCATCTCAAACGCAGATTCGTCCCAGTGCGCCTCGCCCGCTGCCCCGGCGAGCCGCACGTGCGCGTGTGCGGGCCTGCCCGGCCGCCCACATGGAGGATTTCGCCGTGTACGAGCTATCGGCTCTGGGCTTCGGCCCGTTCTTTGAGTGCCAGCTGCAGTGCGTACCTGGCCGCCCGGCCACCCCGGCGCGGATCGCCGCGGAGCACCGTGGCGCCTTCGAGGTCTGGTCGGCGACCGGATCGGGCCCGGCACACCTCGCCGGACGACTTCGCCGCGAGCTGGAGGAAGCCGGTCCGGCCGGCGTCGGCGACTGGGTGACCCTCGACGGCCCGCCCGCGCCCGATCGCACCGCCGTCATCGACCGCGTCCTGGCGAGGCGCACCGTCTTCACGCGCGGTGCCGCCGGCCGGCAGGCGCGTGCCCAGGTCATCGCGGCCAACGTCGACCTGGTATTCGCGGTCTGCGGCCTCGACTCGGACTTCAACGTCCGCAGGATCGAGCGGTACGTCGCCCGCATCTGGGCGAGCGGCGCCCAACCGGCCGTGGTCCTCAACAAGGCCGACATCTGCGAGGACCTCTCGGCACGCGCCGCGCAGGTGTCCGGTCATTGCCCCGGCGTACCGATCCACGTCACCAGCGCCCTGCTCTCCGACGGCGTCGCGGCGTTGCGATCGGTCATCCAGACCGGCATGACCGTCGCGCTCGTCGGTTCGTCCGGCGCCGGCAAGTCCACCCTCGTCAACGCGCTGCTCGGCGAGGAGCGGATGGCGACGGGAGAGGTCCGCGCGCGCGACGGCCGCGGGTGCCACGTCACCACCCGGCGCCAGCTCGTCCTCCTGCCCGGCGGCGGCCTCCTGCTCGACACCCCGGGTATGCGTGAGCTGCAGCTCGTGGACGAGGAGGGCCTCGAGGCCGTGTTCGGGGAGATCGCCGCGCTCGCCGCGCGATGCCGCTTCCGCGACTGCCGGCACGAGGCCGAACCGGGATGCGCGGTCAGGGAAGCCGTCGAGTCCGGAGCCCTCGCCGCGGAGCGTCTCGAGCATTTCCGCGCCCTCGAACGCGAAGGCCGGGCGTACGAGCGCCGCCACGACGAAAGGCTGCGCCGCAAGTCCGGGCGGCTGTGGGGCCAGCTCTCCGACGAGGCCGCGCGCCTGCGGCGTTGGAAAGGAGGCAAGGAGTGACGGCGCCCCGTCAGGTGTAACGTCCCCGCGCGAGGGAAATGGCCGGCACGGGGCGGCTGCGACGTCCGCTTGACGCCCGCGCGCTCGCCGTCTACCGTCCGGTGCGAGGCGGGAGGGCGACACGATGAGACGGAGGTTCGCCAGCGTGGCGGTCGCGGGCGCGCTCGCCGTCGCCGTTTCGGCGGCGTTCGGCGGCTGCAGCCGAAAGGCGCCCGTTTCCGTTGCCGACGTCTTCACGGTGCGCGGCATCGTCGAGAGGCTGCCCCAGGCCGAAGGCCCGGACCGGGACCTCTACATCCACCACGCGCCGATTCCCAACTTCCGCGACGAGCACGGCAAGGTCGTCGGCATGATGTCGATGACGATGCCGTTCCCGGTGGCCGACGACGTCTCGCTCGCGGGTATCGCGCCCGGAGATCCGGTGGAGTTCGCGTTCGCCATCAGCTGGAAGCAACCCGCGGGCTACCAGGTCATCCGGATCCACAAGCTGCCCGCAGGCACCGTCGTCGACTTCACGTCGCACTGACGGTCGCGGACGGCGCTCCCACGGCGGCGAACACCCCGCTCGATCGGAACCAGATCGATCGGTGCGATCGGCACCTGATCGCTATTCCCTCGTTGCGCCCGGGCCGACGCTACGGTTGGATGATCAGCTTCGGGTCGACCGTCGCGGTCGTCCCGTCCTGGCGTACGACGACGATGCCGTAGTCGAACTCTCCCAACTTGTTGAGCTTCAGCTTGTCCGAGACGCACTGCGCGCCGGCGCACACCGGGTCCTCCGGCGGGTGCTTGGTCGCGGGGTTCTTGAAGCTGATGCGCAGGGTCTTGACGTCCGCGCTCCCCGTCCAGACGACCGTGGTCTTGTTCCTCTTGACCGTGAGGCAGTCCGGATCGGCTGCCGCGCTCCCGTCCACGCTCACGGCGGCTTGCTTGCCGAGCTCGACCTGGCAGGGGACTTGTGGCGTGGGCGTGGCGGCGTCGGCGTCGGCGTCGGCGGAACCTGCGCCATTACGGTTCCCCAACCGACCAAGAGCGCCACTGTCATCATTCCGACGGCGGCCGTAGATCGTGACATGTATGCCTCCATGGCGGATCGCTCCGCGGAGCCTTCTATTGGGCTGCTTGGCTCGCCCTCATCTTGGCATACCGGCGATCCAGTTTCAATCTCGCCAGCTCGGGGTCGTGGTCCATCTCGGCCACCGGGTAGCCCTGCGCAATCGCGCGGGCGAGCAGATCGACTGCGGAATCGACCTCGCCGCCGGCCAGCCGGACAAGGGCGACGTGGTAGAGCGTGTCGGCCCCCTTGGGGTCGAGCGCGAGTGCGGCGTCGGCCTGCTTCAGGGCGGCGCCTTGCTGCCCGGTCCACGCCAGCGCGAGCGCCAGGCTGGTCCGCAGGTCGGCGTTGCGCGGCGTCAGCGCGAGGTCAGCCTCGAGCAGACCGATCGCGCGCCGGTAGGCGGCGCCGGTGCGCTCGCCGCCGTGACCGCTCAAACGCAGGGCGTCGCCCAAATTGAGCCAGAGCACTGCATTCTTGGGCTGCAGGGCGGTTGCGCGCTCGTACACCTGGGCCGCCTCGTCGTAGCGGGCGAGGAAGAAGAGGCAGGTCCCCAGGTTCGAGAGCGCGGAAGCGGTCGGCCGGACCGCGATCGAGCGCCGATACTCGGTGATCGCCTCCTCGTAGCGACCGAGTTGCTGGTAGGCCACGCCCAGGTTCTCGATCGCCCGGGTGTTGTTGGGTGAGAGGCGCACCGCCGTCCGGAAGCTCTCGACGGCCGCGGCGAACGAACCCCGCCGGAGCTGGAAGACACCCAGATAGCTGTAGGTCGACCACCACTCCGGCTGGATCTCGATCGCTCGCCGATAGGCAGCCTCGGCTTCGACCGCGAGTCCCTGGCGTTCGAGGGCGGAGGCCAGTCCGAGTTGGGCCTCGACCGAGTTGGGCTGGGCCGAGAGGGCCAGACGGAACTCGGCGGCGGCCTTGTCCGGATGGTCGAGCAGCAGCTCGATGCGGCCGCGCGTCTCGCGCACGGACCCGAGCGTCGGCTCGAGTTCGGTGGCCCGACGGCTTGCTTCGATGGCGCGCTCGGCCCAGACGCGGTCCCCGGTGAGGGAGCGCTTGGCGAGATAGGCGCGCGCCAGCGCGGCCTGGACCCGGGCCGAACCGCCGAGCCCCTCCAGGATCTTGATCGCCGCGTCCACCGCCGCCTCGTCCTCGTAACGGCGGAGGTACCCGAGCGCCTCGAGGAAGCGGTCGGCGGACACCTCGGGGCTCACCTCACGCGCGGGGGTTGCGACCGGCGCGAGGCCCAGCGCAGCTGCCGCGCGTCGTGCGACTTCATCCTCGAGGTCGAACAGCTGTTCGGTCGAACCCTCGACCCTGCCTGCCGCGAGCTGCACGCCGCTTGGCTCCAGCACCGCGAACGTGGCGCGACGAGGTCCCCCTCGAACTGCAGCGAGCCGCGCACGATGGCCTGGGCGCCGGTGCGTCGGACCAGGGCGCCGAGATCGTCGGCCTTCTCGTCGATCGCTGCTGCCGGAAGCACCGCGACCCCTTTGTCCGAGCCGAGACGAGCGCTCACGGTCTCCGCGAAGCCCTCGCCGATGAGGTTCCCCTTCGGCGTGCCGGTCAGGTCGCGGAACGGCAACACCGCCACCCGCCGCGCCGCGACGCCCCCGGCGACGCCGCCCGGCCGGCTGCGGAGGAGCCAGTACCCGGCGATCGCCAGCACGGTAACCGCGGCGGCGGACAGCGCGAGCGCGCGGGTCCGTCCGATACGCGGAAGCCGCCGAGCCGCCGAAGTCATCGTTGCTCCCGTCTCGGTCATCGTGTCGCGGATCAGCGCGAGCGCCTGCGCGAGCTCGCGCGTCGACCCGAACCGGTCCTCGGGGGCCTTGGCGAGGCAGCGCCGGACGACGTCCCCGAGCGGCCTCGGTATCCCGGGGTCGAGCTGCGTGAGATCGTCCGGCTGTTGATGGAGGATCGCGCTCAGGGTGTCGAGGTTCGTGCCGCCGGCGAACGGCCGGTGGCCCGAGAGCATCTCGAACAGCATCGTGCCGAACGAGAACTGGTCGGAGCGATGGTCGACCGCCAGCCCCCGCGCCTGCTCCGGAGACATGTAGCCGATCGTGCCCACGACCGTCCCGGCCTGCGTGGCCAGCTGGTACCCGGCGGTCGTCTGGTCGAACTGGACCGGAGACGCGATCAGCTTGGCCAGGCCGAAGTCGAGGATCTTCACGAACCCGAGGCGGGTCACCATGACGTTCTCGGGCTTCAGGTCGCGGTGCACGATCCCCTGTTCGTGGGCGGCGGCGAGCCCGTCGGCGACCTGGCAGGCGACCTCGACGAGACGCCGCATCGACCGCGGCCGTTCGGCGACGAAGTCACGGAGGCTCTGTCCCTCGATCAGCTCCATCGCGATGTACGGAAAACCGTCGTGCTCGCCGACGTCGTAGATCGTGATGATGTTCGGGTGGTTGAGCGCGGAGGCCGCCCGCGCCTCCTGCTCGAAGCGCAGTTGGTGCTCGCGGCTGTCCGAGAATCGCTCGGCGACCAGCTTGATCGCCACTTCTCGCCCGAGCTTCGGGTCGCGGGCTCGCCAGAGACTCCCCATGCCGCCGGCTCCGAGCTCGCCGAGAACCTCGAAGCGCCCGATCCGGTCGCCGGTTCTCACGCCGACGCGCGATTCCTTTGGGGAGGCAGCGTCGCCGGCGACGGCGGGAGAGGCTTCACTCGCGGACCGAACGATGGGAATCTCGAGAACATCCTCTCAAGGATAGCCGCGGCCCGGAGCGTGTCAACAGATCGATCGGCACCGATCGGCGGGCCCTGATACCGATCAGCTGGAGCATAATGCGCAGCCGATGGCCGGGACCGCGACCGCACGTCACGTCGTCATCGCCGCCTTTCTCGGCTGGATGCTCGATGCGTTCGATTTCTTCATCCTGATCTTCGTCCTGGCCGACGTCGCCAAGACGTTCGATACCACCCTGACCACCCTCACGCTCGCCATCACGCTCACGCTCGCGATGCGCCCCGTCGGCGCTTTCCTGTTCGGCCGCCTGGCCGACCGGTACGGCCGCCGGCCGGTCCTGATCATCGACGTGGTCTGCTTCGCCGCACTCGAGTTCCTCTCGGGCTTCGCTCCGAACCTGCTCGCCTTCATGATCCTGCGCGCCCTGTTCGGGGTCGCCATGGGCGGGGAGTGGGGCATCGGCGCCTCGCTCGCCATGGAGACCGTGCCGCGGCGCTGGCGCGGCTGGGTCTCGGGCCTGCTCCAGGCCGGCTACCCGACCGGATTCTTCCTCGCCACCGCTGTCTTCGGCGTCTTCTATCCGCTCGTCGGCTGGCGCGGCATGTTCATGATCGGCGGCCTCTCCGCCGTCCTCGTTCTCTACATCCGCCGCTCGGTCCCCGAGAGCCCCGACTGGCTCGCCCGCCGCGCCACCCCTCGCCCCGGCATCGGCCTGGTGCTCCGCAACCACCTCGGCCTCCTGATCTGGGCCGTCGTGATGATGACCGCCTTCAACTTCCTCAGCCACGGCACGCAGGACCTTTACCCCAGCGCCTTCCTCGGCGTGCAGCACCGGTTCTCGCACGCCACCATCACCACGATCGCGCTCATCTACAGCGCCGGCGCCGTCGTCGGCGGCATCGCCTTCGGCGCGCTCTCGCAACGCATCGGCCGCCGCGCCGCAATCGTGCTCGCGTGCCTGCTCGCGCTTCCCCTGCTGCCGCTCTGGGCGTTCTCGGCGACGCCCCTCTCGCTCGCCGTCGGCGCGTTCCTGATGCAGATGTGCGTCCAGGGCGCCTGGGGCGTCATCCCGGCACACCTCAACGAGCTTTCGCCGCCCCAACTCCGCGCCACCTTCCCGGGCTTCGTCTATCAGCTCGGCAACTTCCTCGCCTCCTCCAACGCCACCCTCCAGGCGACCGTCGGCGCGCGCATGAACCACAATTACAGCTGGGCGCTCGCATCCGTGGCGGGCACCGCCGCCGTGCTGATCGCCCTCCTAGTCGGCTTCGGCGTCGAGGCGCGCGGCGTCCGCATGCAAGGCGAGTCGCCCGCCGATTAGGGCGTGCGACGCAGGCCCAGAGCTTGCGTCTCTACCCCGCAGCCGGCCTGGCTCCACCCGACAGTCGCAGCGCCATTCCCAGCGCCGCCCACCCTGCCAGCGCGAGCCATTCCCACCGCGTGAAGTGCCCGGGCATGACCGGCAGGAGCTTGAGCACGAGCAGCGCCAACGTCACCAGCACCCCCACCGCCGCCACGGCGCGCCTTCTCACGTTCTCGCCGAGAACGAAATACGAGGCACAGCTCGCCAGCCACCCGATCACCGCGGCCAGCGACCCCACCTCCGCGATCGGCACGAGCACCGAGCCGCCGAGAAATACCGCCGCCGCCGTCGCGATCCCCACGAACAGTACGGCCCCCGATGGCGTCCGGTAGTCGGGGTGCACCCGCCCGGCGCGCTGGTCGATCAACCCGCCCCGCCCCATCGCGAAGAGCAGCCGGCTGGCGGCGATGAAGTTCCCGTTGAACACCTTGAGGAGCGAGATCACCGCGGTCGTCAGGATGATGTCCACGATCCAGCGCGCGTGGAACGCGCGCTCGAACGCCACCGCGGTCGAGAACTTCTCGCCCAGCAGCGCCTGCCACGGCGAGACGAACGCCACCACCGCGATCACCGCGACGTAGAACAGCGTCCCCACCGCCAGCGCGATGAGGATGGCGCGGAACAGGCTCTTCTCCCCCGCCCCCGGACTCGCCTCCTCGACGCACTTGGGGATCGACTCGAAGCCGGTCATGAAGTACGGCACGATCTGCAGCACCAGCAGGACCGACACCAGCGCGCCCCCGGCGGCGAACGGCGGCGAGAAGTTGGCGAACGACCCGCGGCCCGCCCCGAACGCGCCGAAGACCACGAACAGCACCAGCACCGCGGCCGTGGCCCACGACTGCACGCTTGCGGAGAGGCGCACCCCGCGGAAGTTCACCAGCGTCAGGAACGCAGTCAGCGCGAGGCCGAGCACGAGGTGCGGCAGGTACACCGTCTGACCCGCCACCGCGTACAGGGGATGCGAGTTCATCGCCGGCAGCACGTAGCCGGCGAGCCGCCCGATGGCGATCGCTTCCCACGGGCATACGACAAGGTATGCCAGCGTCATCATCCATCCCGTGCCGAAGCTCACCGCGCGCGGAAACACCCGCGCCGTGTACGCGATCTCGCTGCCCGCGTCGGGGATGGCGATCACGAGCCGCCCGTAGACGTAGCCGATCGGCAGCAGCAGCAGCCCGCCGATGGCGAACGCCAGCATCGCGCCCACCGGGCCGCCGCGTCCCAGCCAGTCGTCCATCACCACCAGCCACCCGGCGCCGATCATGCTGCCGAAGCCGAGGGCGAAGTAGTCGAAGACGCGGAGTTTGCGGGCCAGCGTCGTCATGCGGACCGCAGCATCTTAACGCCCTGCTCCCTCGCAGCGCGACCCGCGGCGCCCGCAGCCGCTCGGCGGCGCCGCCACCCGCTCGCGTTGGATCGCGTACAGTACGCTCACGAGGTGAGCATGCCGGCAAGACTTCTCGGTGGGGCCGTGGCGTTCATGTTGGCGTGCGGCGTGGGGCTGGCCGCAACGGTACCACCTGGGTCGCCGCACGAACTGCTGCAGCAGGCCAAGGCCCGTGTCCTGGACGCCAAGCACGCCGGCCCGGTCACGTTGCGCTACGCCCTGCGCTTCGCCGACGGCACGACGGGCACGTACGTGTGGCGCCAGCGCGACCGCGATAACTGCCTCGAAGCGGTCCAGGTTGGCGACGCGATTGCAGCCCGAGGGGTGCTGGCGGGCCACGGCTGGCGGACGCCCGACGACGGTCTGCTCGACGCCTGGTGGCTGGTGTCGAGCTTGCTCGCGTTCGACGCCCAGCTGACGCCGCAGCAGGGTGACGCGCTCGAAGCCACCACCCAGCGCGTGGACGGCAAGGAGTTCGTGCAGGTTCGGGCCGGCCGGGAGCCGGAGCGCGGCAACTGGGCCGTCTTCCTGACCGTACCCACCCTCGACCTCAGCCTCTCCGACATCGGCTTCCTGCGCCGCAGCTACACGGACTGGAAGCAGTTGCGCGGCGCCGGGATGGTCCCCGGCGTCTGCCGGATCTACGTCCAGGACGCGCTCGCCCTGGAGATGACGCTCGCACAGGGCACGAACCGGCCGATCGCGGACGCCGAACTCGCGCCCCAGGCGAACGCGGTGGAACGGGCCCACTGCTCGGACGAGATCTCGCCTCCGAAGCTCGTCAACAGGACCTCACCCGTCTACCCGGAGGAGGTACGCCGCGCCCGCGTCGGGGGGCTGATCGTGCTGGCCGCGACGATCGCCGCCGACGGCGCGGTGACCGACGTGCGCCTCGTCCACCCGCCCGCGGCCAAAGCCGAATACCAAACGCTCCTCGTCAACGCGGCGATCGCCGCCGTCGGGAAATGGCGCTACGAGCCCGCACGCTGCCAGGGCTGCCGATCGCCACCGACCTGACCGTCACGATCTCGTTCACGCTGAAGTGAAGCGCCGGCGCCGGTTTCGTCGTTGGCAGCGAATGCGGAGTTGGCGGCGCAATCGCTCTCCTCGGATCGGTGTCAGCTATCGCCATCTCACCTTCTCGAGCCGCGTGATACGCACAAGCTACGAACTCAGCAGCACCAGCTCGCGCCCGACAGGGACCGACGTGGATCCACGCCATGCGGCCATACCGCTCGACGTCTCGTGCCGGGACATCGTGATAAGGTAGAAATCGAGAGGGGCGAGCGATATGACCGAGGCACCTCCAGAGCGCCCAGGCCGGAACGAGCCTTGCCATTGCGGCTCCGGCAAGAAGTACAAGCACTGCTGCCTAGCCAAGGACGAGGAGGCCGATCGCGCGGCGCGGGAGCAACAGGCGGGCGCGGCTGAGCCCACCGCGCCGCCGGAAGAGGCGCCTTCGCAGCGCACGCCGCCCCCACCGCGGGCCCAGGGGCAGCCCTGGAAGCGCACCAACCAGACCGCCCGGGGCCCCGGCGGATCACCACGCCCCGCAAGGCGGGCTGAGCAGCGGCCGAGTGCGCACCGCGCGCACAGGCCGCCGTACTGCCTCTGGGAGCCGCGCCGTGGCACTCTGACCTCGCTACGGCGAAGGGAGATTTCCATGCCGCGGGTGGTGAATATCGAGAAGTACTTCGCGATGTTCGACGACACCTTCTCGCCGAAGATCGTCGGCGAGCTCAACGGCCAGCACGTCAAGCTGGTCCGTCTCGAGGGCGACAAGGTCCCGTGGCACGCGCACCGGGCGGAGGACGAGATGTTCTGGGTGCTGGACGGTGAGCTCGAGGTCCACGAGAGGGACGGCGTGACCACGCTCCACCCGGGGGAGTTCTTCATCGTCGGGCGCGGCGTCGAGCACCGGGTGGTGCCGCTCGGGCAGGTCAAGCTCGTGCTGTTCGAGCCGGCCGTCATCGCTCACACCGGCGACGTGAAGGCGGAGATTACCAGGGAGAGCTTCGACCGCCTGATCCCCTGACTCCGGGCCGGTGGGACGCGAGGATAGGCACCGGGGATTCCAAACTGTTCAGTACCGGTCGAGTTGCGCAGGGGACCGTGCCATCAAAGCGCCCGGTGACCGTCCGACGGTGGGTCCCCGACAGACCCGGCCAGCTCCGGATTGCGTTCCACCGGGAACCGGACCGGAAACCTCTCGCCCTACGCCCGCGTATCATTACTAGCCGCACGACGACACAAAAACGGGGACCCTCGACGGCGGCGGAGAAATCCGTGAAACGGGCACGCGAGATCGAGGTCGGAGCCACACCGCACCGCCGCGGATCGCTGGCGGCGACGTCCTTGATCTTCGTGGCCCTTCTGGTTGGACTCGTTCTAGCCGGCTGCCGGGCGGACACGGCACGTCTCGGCGGCAAGGCGGCGGCCCTCGAGGCGGCGCGAAAGGTCCTCCCGGAGGGCTACGACCAGCCGGACGAGGCCGAGATGTACTACCGCGCGAAACGCCAGCCGCTCGATCCGTCGATCAAACCCATGCACGCGTACGAGGTGGCGGGGAAGCAACGGCAGCGCATGCCCCGCCACTCCCTCGCCCTCGACTCCGCTGCAGCACCCCTGGCCCAGGCTCAATCCGTCACCGTCGGGATCACGGCGAAGCTGCCCACATGGGAGTCGCTGGGCCCCGGCAACATCGGCGGGCGGCTGCGCGGCTTCGTCATCCACCCCACCGACCCGGACATCATGTACGTGTCGGGGGTTTCCGGGGGCGTCTGGAAGACCACCGATGGCGGCGGAACCTGGGCGACCGCCACCGACCAGCTCGCCAACATCACCATCAACGCGCTGGCGATGTCCTCCGCCAACCCGGACGTGCTCTACGGCGGGACCGGCGAGGGCTACTTCCGCGAGGAGGTGCGGGGCACCGGGCTTCCCCTGCGTGGGGCGGGGATCTTCGTGACCACGGACGCCGGCGCCACCTGGTCGCGCCTGCCAAGCACCGAGTCGGAGGATTTCTACTGGGTCAACGACCTCGTGATCTCCCGGGTCAGCCCCGCCCGCATCTATGCCGCGACCCGCACCGGCGTGTGGCGGTCGATCGACGAGGGGTTGACCTGGACGAGGGTCCTCGCCGCGACCGTCAAGGGCGGATGCCTCGATCTCGCCAGGCGCTCAGACACCTCGAGCGACTACATCTTCGCCTCCTGCGGGACCCTGGATCAGGCGACCGTCTACCGGTGTCGCGCCGCCGAGACGGCGGAAGCATGGGTGCCGGTACTGTCGGAAACCGGGATGGGCCGGACCAGCCTGGCCATCGCCCCTTCCGACCAGCGGGTGGTCTATGCGCTTTCCGCCAGCAACGTCCCCTCTGCCGCCAACCCCTATGGCCAGGGGCTGTTCGCCGTCTTCCGTTCCTCCGCCGAAGGGGCGCCGGGGTCGTGGTCGGCCCGCGTGCGCAACACGAGCACCAATCCCCTCAACTACCTGCTCCTCACCAACCCGATCGCGGCCAACGCCGTGCGCTGCGACTGGGAGGCGCAGGACGCGATCGTCAACATGGGCTGGTACTGCAACGTCATCGCCGTGGATCCCCGCGACCCCGACGTCGTGTGGGCCGCCGGGGTGGACCTGTTCCGCTCCGACGACGGCGGCCGCAACTGGGGTGTCGCCTCCTACTGGTCGGCCAGCCCAGGGCAGCCGTCGTACGTCCATGCCGACCAGCACAACTCGTGTTTCACCCGAGATACGACGGCGTCGCCAACCAGACGATGTTCGCCGCCTGCGACGGCGGTGTATATCGCACCAATTTCGCCCGATCGACCGTTGGACGAGCTGCCCAAGACCTCTGCGAGCCTTCTCGATCACGCGTCGGCTTCGTCACCCTCAACCACGCCCTCGGCGTGACCCAGTTCTACCACGGGGCGGTCTTCCCGGGCGCGATGAGGTACCTGGGGGGGACCCAGGACAACGGCACCATTCTGGGCAGCGATGTGTCGGGGCCGGATGGCTGGAGGGGGATCTACGGCGGCGATGGCGGGTACGCCGCGATCGACCCGGACGACTCCTCGGTGATCTACGTGCAGTCGCAGTTCTTCGACCTGGAGAAGTCGACGGACGGCGGCAGGACGTTCGTGCCGAGTCGCGCGGGCGTCGCCGGCACCGAGGCCTTCCTGTTCGTCTCGCCGCTCGCAATGGACCCCAACGATTCGCGCACGCTCTGGACCGGCGGGCGTCGGTTGTGGCGCTCCACCAACGGCGCGGTATCGTGGGCCGCGGCCAGCGCGACTTCGACGGCGTGAGCCAGGCCAGCGCCATCGCCGTCGCACCCAACAGGAGCGAGCGCGTCATCGTCGGAACCAACTCGGGCAAGGTCCTCTACTCCGATGCGGCCCTGTCCGGCAACGCCGCGACCGATTGGGCCTGGAGCCAACCCCGCGAGGGCTTCGTCACCTGGGTCGCCTTCGATCCCGCCGACACCGATGCCGTCTACGCCAGCCTCGGCGGTTTCGGCGGGCGCACCTGTACCGGAGCCGGGACGGTGGTCGGAGCTTCGAGACCCTGGGCACCCCGGGGCCTTCGCCGATTCCGGACGTCCCCGTTCACTGCGTACTGGTGGATCCCCGCCGAAGCTCGCGGATCTTCCTCGCGACCGACATTGGCGTCTTCGTGTCGGGCGATGGCGGCGAGAGTTGGGCGGTCGAGAACACCGGTTTTGCGACCGTCATCACGGAGTTCTTGACCTTGGCCACAGGTTTTGATGGGGCGAACTACCTCTTCGCCTTCACCCACGGACGGGGCGCCTGGCGGGTGAAGCTCCCTGCCGTCGAACCGACGCAAACGCATCGCCCCCGACGTCATCTCACTCGAGAGTAGAGATCGGCCCGGATCGGTTGGACCACCGGGTAAGTGTCCTTGAGCGTCGCGCTCAAGCCTCCACTGCGCGGGGCGAGGCTGACGCCTGGTTTCATCCGGGTGATATTGACGAGATTATTTTATCCGGATATAATCCATCTCGCGCCGACCGGGCCCTCCCGGCGACAGGGAGGACCGCGATGGATCGCCAACGAACGGACCGGCTTCACCGCCTTCGCCGGCATGCGGCGCGTCGCCTCGGGCACCCTCGCGGAGGTCGCGCGAGTGCGCCAAGCAGGCCTTCGACCAGGACGGCAGCACCCCAGTCCTGGTCTTCGACGACGCCACCAGCGAGCAGATCGACCTGGACTTCAGCGTCGGTGCCGCGGAGGCGGTCGAGGGGCTCGCACGCGCGGCTCGCGCCGCCGAGGCCGTTGCGGTGGACGAGGAGCCCCCAATCGCGGCGCCGCGCGGCCCCGGTCGGCCGCGGCTCGGGGTGGTCGCGCGCGAGGTGACGCTGCTGCCGCGCCACTGGGAGTGGCTCGGCGGACAGCCCGGCGGCGCGTCGGTGGCGCTGCGCAAGCTCGTCGAGCAGGCGCGCAAGGCGAACGGGGGCAGGGACCGGCAGCGCCGTGCCCAGGAGGCGGCGTACCGGTTCATGTCCGCTCTCGCAGGAGACCTCGCCGGCTTCGAGGAGGCGATCCGCGCGCTCTTCGCCGGGGACCGTGCGCGGTTCGACCAGCTCGTCGCGCCATGGCCCGTCGACGTCGGCGAATATGCCAGAAGGCTCGGCGCACGCGCGTTCGACCGGACCGGCGAGTCGGAAGACCGCGATCCCCACTCAACGTAGGAGGGATAGCGGGTGTCAGGGACGCCCCAGTTGGGTCGTCGTGGCGGTGACACACAACCCTGATGAGCGCCTGCCTGACACCCTGGACGGGGGCCTCTCGCTTACTGCGCTCGCGCGGTCTCGAGCAGGAGTTTCAGCGGGCTGTAGCCGATCGTCGAGCAGATGTCGTAGACGCTCTTCGTCAGCGCCGCGTCGCGGCCGATGAGCGCGCGCTTGACCATGAAGACGCGGCAGTCCAAGTCCTCGGCGCCTTGATAGGTGGCCAGGACGCACTCCACACCGCTCAGACCGACGAAGAACAACGTGTTGACGCCCTTCTCCCGTAGCGGCTTGTCGCCGTCACATTCGCCCGGTGCCAATGGCGAACGCTTTGCTCGCTCGCCGGTAGAATGAAACGAGGCGAGGGAGGAGGCTCCTGTGCTCGGACTTGAGGCGCCGATTGCGAGATGGGTGTTCGGCATTGCCGCCGCCGTGCTTCTCGGCGCGGCCGCGGTTCTCGCTTCCCATGGAGGAACCGACGCGGTATCGAGGGAGCGCGCGGTTGCCGCGGTGATCGACGACTGGCACGCCGCCGCGGCCGCGGCCGACGAGAAACGCTATTTTGGACACATGACGAGGGACGCAGTGTTCCTTGGGACGGACCCGACCGAGCGGTGGAGCAAGGCGCAGTTCCGCACCTACGCGCATCCCTACTTCGCCAAGGGCAAGGCGTGGAGCTTCCGGTCGGTCCGCCGTGCCTTGAGCTTCTCCGCCGACGGCTCGACCGCCTGGTTCGACGAAGAGCTGGCGACGCCCAACCTCGGTCCGAGCCGTGGCAGCGGCGTGCTCGTCCACGACGGCACGATCTGGAAGATCGCGCAGTACAACCTTTCGGTGCCGATCCCCAACAGCGTCTTCGAGCAGGTGAGGAGGGTCATCGCGAGCGCCACGTCGGCGAAACCCTGACGCTCGCGCGACGGGCGTCGGGCACACAACTGACCGAGTCGCGCCCGGTCGCTCTGCCGCACGGCCAAACAGGACGCCGCCAGCGAAGAAGATCGGCGGCGCCGTCGGCTATTACCTGGGCAACGCAACCGGATTCTACGCTGCGCGCCGGACGACGGACCGCCGCCGTCATTCGCAAGAGCGGACGTACGTCGACGAGGAATTTCGAGGCGCTCGGAGCCGGTTAGCGTGGACCGGAATCGTTCGCCAGGATCGGGAGCCATCTCGAGCCAATGAGGAGCCGTCATGGAGAACACGCGAACCACGACCTGGGATGACCCGATCGAGCTCGACCGTGCCGCGCGCGAACTGTCCGGCCTGGAGCACATGCGCCAGCTGATCGACGAGAAACGCAAGGTCCCGATCGGCGAGACGCTCGGATTCCGACTCGCCGACGTCGCCGAAGGGATCGCGGTGTTCGAGGCTGAGGCCGGACCGTGGGCGTACAACCCAATTGGATCCGTGCAGGGCGGCTGGTACGCGGCCGTGCTCGACGCATCTCTGGGCGTCGCGCTGGACACGACGCTGCCGAAGGGCGTGGGCTTCACGACGCTCGAGGTGAAGGTGAACTTCGTCCGGGCTGTTCGCCCCGACACCGGCGTCCTGCGGGCAACCGGGAAGGTCGTCCACAAGGGCCAGCGCACCGCGCTCACCGAGGCCCGGATGGAGGACGCCGAGGGGAGGCTCTACGCGTTCGCCACTTCGACGTGCCTGATCTTGGACAGGTGACTTGCCGCCTCCGGCCGCATCCTTGGCGTATCCTCTCGCCGGACTCCGCGCAGTGGATGGGTACGCAGCCTGACGCTCCGGGGTGCGTCGCTACATGGACTTCCATTCGGGGACAGCGCCTCCGGGAACCGGCCTCATTGCCCGTCCGCGGCTGCCAGGTCTCTTCTCCGCCGGCCTTGACTGCGCCTTCCAGGCTTGTATCCTCGGAAAGAAGTTGAGGAAGCGAACTCCTAATCGAGTCGCTCGCGGCGAAGATGCGCACGGCTGGGCGCGTGGCGGGGTTGCGACTGCTCATGCGGGTGGCAACGGGCGCCGCGCTGCCGAGCGTGGACCTTACGAGGGTCCGCGGCGAAGTGGTTCTGGGCGGCTTCCGCGGCGCTTTGCGTTCGGTGCTGCTGCGCACCTGGCTCGGAGCCGAGGCTTCCGTGATCACACCGGCGCTTGGCGGCCTCTTCAAGGTCGTCGTCCGGCCGGACGACCACGCGTCCGGGAGACGAGGATTGCGCTGAGCGGCGTCTGGGAGCGCAGTTGGCGGCCTGGTGGCCGAGGCTCGTCAAGCCGGGAGCGAGCATCGTCGACGTGGGGGCGAACGTCGGTTTCCACGCCCTGCACGCCGCGGTCCTCGCCGGGCCCCGGGGACGAGTCGTGGCCGTTGAACCGGACCCGGACAGTGCCCGTGTGCTGCGGTTGGCGACTGCTCGCTGCTTTCCGGCGCGGCGCCGGTGCAGGTGGTGGAGGCGGCCCTGTCGGACCACGACGGGATGCTCGTCTTCTCCGACCTGGGGAATCCCGGGAACTCGGGAGCGAGATTCACCCATTCCGAGGAGGAGACGCTCCAGCGGCTCGTGCACGGTCCCGCGCCGAAGTTCTCCGAGGTTCGCGCGCTGCGGTGGGACGATCGACTTCGGCGACGTGCCGATCGATCTCGTGAAGCTCGACGTGGAGGGGTACGAGCCGGTCGTGGTGCGCGGCATGGCCGGCCGTGGAGCGTTTCCGCCCCGCCGTGGTCAGCGAGTTCGCGCCCGGCAACCTCGAGCAACTCGGGGGGGTCCGCGCGGAGGAGTACCTCGCCTGGTTCCTCACTCGCGGATACCGCGCATGGATCGTGAGCGAGCCTGACGGCGCCCTCGAGCCGATTCCGGGGCCCGGATGGCGCCCGCTCCAGCACCACGCCGATCTGCTCTTCCTGCCCGCAGAGCGCCTACCCCAATGGATCGGCGCCTCATGACGTCCCTCGATCCGCGCCGGCTCCGGCACGGATGACAATCTCGAGGGCTCGAGCCGCACCCCCTTTCCGACACCGGTCGGGCCCGAACGCCGACGCCGCAGGGCGGGAGCCGGGCCAGGGCCAAAAGCCGCGGGCGCACCCCAACGTGACAACCC
Organism: uncultured Acidobacteriota bacterium; assembly: GCA_963727205.1. GTDB lineage: Bacteria > Acidobacteriota > Thermoanaerobaculia > Thermoanaerobaculales > Thermoanaerobaculaceae > RBG-13-68-16. Next base: position 46,665 of record CAVSFQ010000050.1, read on the forward strand.
ATGAACTCGAGGAGATGATCACGGACCCCCGCGGAAGCGCGTTCTGCACACGCAAGGGTTCCGAGATCGGCGACGACTGCGCCTGGCTCTTCAGTGGGCCGGTGACACTGAGCAGCGGCACCGTGGGGCAGCTGCAGGGAGTGGCCCAACGCCGTGACCGGCTGCGTTCAGGGGCGGTAGAGCCTCTCGGAGTGGAAGTGGGCGGGCGGAGTGACATCGACTCCGCCGGTCCTCCTTTGAGCAGAGCCGGAGAACGGTCAGGCTCGATACAACCGGCGGACCCGCAACCGCCCTCCCGATGGCGATTGCGTTCGCGCTCCCGTTCCGCCGTTTCCCCGGGGCCGTTCCCGCCGGCCGCATCCGGCGGGAAAATCGCCCCCGCAATGGGCGCTTCTCCGAGTCAGAACGCAGACTCGCGAACAGTGTTGGCCTCGCGCTGCCGATGGTCGCGGCGTTTCCCGGTCGCGAGTCGCGTCCGGTCGCTCGCGGACCGGGGAGGGACTCATGAAGATCGGCGTTCGTTCAGGGGCACTCGTTCTGGCGCTCGGGCTGTTCGGCACGGCGACGGCGCTCGCCGCCGGACCGATTTTTCTCAAGATCGACGGATCTGATGGGGAGAGTACCAAAAGGACCACAAGGGCGAGATCGAGGTGCAGAGCTTCAGCTGGGGCGTCTCCCGGCCCGCTGCCGGGGCGCGCGTCGCCCGCTCGACGAGGGCCCCGATCAGTTCGCTCACATCGTGAAGCGCATCGACAGGTCCTCGCCCAAGCTCGTTCAGGCGTGCGCAACGGGCGCACACATCCCCAGGGTCACCCTCGCGTCGAGTTACATGAAGTACGAGCTCCACGACGTCGTCATCTCTTCGTGCCGGAACGGCGGCGCGACCGAGACCGTTGCCTTCAGTTACGGCAGCATGTCATACAGGTCCTCGGTGACGCATGTCGCCGGCGACGGCAGGGGTGCTGGTCAAGAAGAAACAGTAGGCTGTCCTCTTTCTTCTGCTCCCGCGGCGGTGACCCGAGACGCCCGTCCCTGAGGTGTTCCGGGGTCGGCGGTCGGCCTCACTCCCACTCGCTCGGGCCGGCCGATCCTGCCCCGCGCGGTTGCGTCGCAGCCGTCGCAGGTTCGTCTTGGCGAGGGTCCCCGCCACGCTCGTACCCTGCGACGTGTGGGCCGCCTCGCCCCCATCGACGCCGTCGCTCCTGGTCGCGAGGGACGGTGCCGGTTCCCGGCAGAGCTTGACCACCCGGACCGGGCCTATCATGAACAGAACAATGAGACAAGAACCTGCCGGCTTGCCTCTTCATCCGGACCGTTCCGGGGACCATGAGCGACGCATCGACCGACCCGGCGGCGGTCCACAGCTCACGGGTCTCCCCGTCGACCCTGCTTCCGTTATCCCTCGTGATCGCCATGGTCCTGCTGATCGTGTTCGGCGGGTTCCTCTGGAATCGGTACTCGCACTATCGTTTGCTGCAGACGCGCCTGACGGCCATTCAGGGGCTTTCTGCCGACTATGTCTACTACGATGAGGTCCTGACCATGTCCGCTGGAATGGCGGCTGCCACCGGCGACCCGCGGTGGGAAGAGCGATATCTGCCTGTTGAAAAGAAGCTGAGTGCGGCTCTGGGCGAGGCAAGGAGCTGCCCCGAGGCCTTCGCCAGCAAGGCCATGTCGGTCGTGGACGGCGCAAACACAAACTCGTCGCAATGGAACAACGGGCGTTCCTCTTGGTTCGGCAAGGGCATCGCCAGGAGGCCGCCGACCTGCTCGCCGGCACTCCCTATCGCGACCAGAAGGACATCTACCGGAAGGGAATCGAGACGATCAACGTCGAGCTGGAAGAACGTGCGGCCACGACGTTGGCCTCCTTTCAGCGCCACACGGTGTTCGGCGCCTCCGCGTTCTTTGCCGCACTGTTGGTCCTCGTCTTCACCATGCTGGGAGCGACCCGGGCGCTGCACGCCTATATCGGCCGCAGTCGACAGGCGGAGGCGGAGTTGCGGGCGTTGAACAAGGATCTGGAGGCGAGGGTTGCGGATCGCACGGCGACTCTCAGCCGCGCCAACGTTGACTTGACCAACGAGCTCGAGGAGCGGCGGAAGGTGGAGGCTGCTCTCCGGGAGAGTCAGGAGCAGTTCCAGGCCGGGCTGACAACCGCCTCGGATGCGATCATCGTGATCGACAACGATGGCAACATCACCTCGTGGAATGAAGCGAGCGAGAGGATGTTCGGCTACTCCAGGGACGAAGTCATGGGCAAGGACCTCCACTCGTTGATTGCACCCCATCGGTACCGCGAGGCTCAGGTCATTCACTTCAAGGAGTTTCAGAAGACGGGCAAGGGCGCCGCGGTGGGCAAGACGACCGCGCTACATGGGTTGAGAAAGGACGGCACCGACTTTCCCTGTTGACCTCTCGCTCTCGGCGATCAGCCTGAGAGGCCGGTGGGGAGCGCTGGGGATCGTCAGGGACACCAGCGAGCGGAAGCGGGCGGAGGAGGCACTGCAGAAGACCAATGAGACGTTGGCCGGCGTGGTGGCGCGGCTCGAGAGGTTGGGCGTCCAGGACGACCAACTGCGGGAGATGGGAGGCTTCCTTCTGTCCTGTTCGACGATCGACGAGACCCGTCCGGTCATCACGCAGTCGATGAAGAACCTCTTCCCCGGCACCGCCGGCGCCCTGTTCCTGCTGAGTCCGTCCTCGACGGACCTGGAGCCCGCCGCCAAGTGGGGAGAGTTTCCCGACGACATCCAGGACAACGTCTTCCCGCCCGATGCCTGCTGGGGCTTGACGCGCGGCGGAGTGTACACGGTGGATGACATGCAGAGAGGACTCATCTGCCGGCATCTGCGGCATTCGCCCGTAGCGGCCTACGCCTGCCTGCCGCTGATGGCCAAGAGCGAGGTCCTGGGTCTGCTGCATATCCGGAAGCAGCCGGAGGACGGCCCGGGAGACGTCCAGACCTGGGTGGCCGGCGTGAAGGACGTCGCGTCCGAGTTGGCCGAGATGCTTTCGTTGTCGGTCTCGAACATCAGGCTCCGGGAGAAGCTCAGCATCCAGTCGATTCGCGACCCCCTGACCGGGCTGTTCAACCGCCGCTACATGGAAGAGAGCTTTCAGAAGGAGATTGCCCGGGCGGCAAGGAGGCAGGAACCGATCAGCGTGGTCATGCTTGACGTCGACCACTTCAAGACGTTCAACGACATCCATGGCCACGCGGCCGGGGACGCCGTGCTCGCCGCGCTGGCCGCCTTCCTTAAACAGCGCATGCGCGGGGGCGACATTGCCTGCCGGTACGGGGGAGAGGAGTTCGTCATCCTCCTCCCCGAGTGTTCGTTGGACGACGCGATGAAGCGCGTCGGCCAACTCGCCGAGGAGTTGAGGACGGTGCGGGTTTCGTACGCCGGCGAGACGCTCGGTCCCGTCACCGTGTCGGTGGGGGTTGCGTCCTTTCCCCTCCATGGCGCGAGGCCGGATGCGCTGCTGGGGGCTGCCGATGCGGCCATGTACAGGGCGAAGCAAGAGGGCCGGGACAGGATCGTCCGTGCCTGACGGCCCGTCGCGGCGCGAAGCCAGAGTGGCCATAGCCGCAACACTCGAGGCGTTTCCGACCAAGAGCAACTGCCGCCCGCAACGCGAACCCCTCCCCAACTGGACATTTCTGACTGGCTCCTCGCCCGGTCCGCGTGGTCAGGCGGCCGTACCGACCCCCTTTACCTGTCTACGGCTTCACAGTCGAGACTGCTTGCGGTCGCCTCGAGGCGGCCGAAAAGGGGGCAGCCCGATGACCCAGACGAACGCCATGCGTCGAACGATGGAGGGAACAACGCGCCATCCGGCGCCGCCGGGCGCCGTCTTCCCGTTGCTCTGCCCGGTGCGCGAGCGCGATTGGCTCGAGGGGTGGGATGCCAAGATCGTGTACTCGGAGAGCGGCGTCGCGGAGCCGGGCTGCGTGTTCACGACGGCCAAACCAGAGGGCGTGCTCGACGTATGGGCCGTGAGCCGGCACGACTTGCGGGAAGGGATCGTGGAGTTCGTCGTCGTCTCCACGGGCCTCTACGTGATGACGCTGGAAATCGCACTCCGGCCCGAGCCGGAGGGCACGTCGTCCGTGTGGCGACGTACGTTTACGGCGCTCACACCCGAAGGTGAACGCGCCATCGCCGCCATGGAGGACGACCAGCACGGGCAGCGGATCGCCCACCTGGAGGCCTCGATCAACCACTACCTCCGCACCGGATCGATGCTGCGGGCATGACGTCCGCGACCGCCCCGTTGGCGGCGGCCATCCCGGCTGCTACGCTGCCGCACGGGATGGTCACCGTCGGCATCCTCGCCCGCGCGCACGGTCTCGCGCGCAGCACGCTCCTCTACTACGACGCGATCGGCCTGTTGCGTCCGGTCGCGCGCTCGGCCGCCGGCTACCGCCGCCACGGCCCCGAGGAGGAGCGCCGCCTCGCGCTCATCTGCGCCTACCGCCGGGCCGGCCTGTTGCTGGACGCGATCCGGCGGGCGCTCGACGGCCCGTCGAAAGGACTCGCCGCCGTGCTCGAGGAACGCATCTCCGAGCTGGACGGCGACATCCTGCGGCTGCGCGACCAGCAACGCCTGATCGCCGGCCTGCTCGAGCGTCCCGACCTACTGCGATCGGGGCGCGTACTCGACAAGCAGACCTGGGTGGAGCTGCTCGCGGCCTCGGGAATGAGCAAGGCGGACATGGAGCGGTGGCACGGCGAGTTCGAGCGCGCGGCGCCCGAGAAGCGCCAGCGCTTCCTCGAGCTCCTGGGCCTGCCCGCCGCGGAGATCGTCGCCATCCGCCGGGGGCACCGGGGCCGGCGGCCTCGCCAGATGTGAGGTGCCTGGACACGCGGCGTGCCGAAGTTGATGCCGCAGGTATGCCAGGTACAGGGGACGAGCGCACGACATCGACGTGAATGGAATCCCTGACGTCGATCGCGGCCGGCCGTCGCGACGGCCTCAGATGCCGGCGACGGGGTGCGGCACGTACGGCTCTTCGAGGGCCGCGATCTCCTCGTCCGTGAGCTTCACGCCCAACGCCGCCACCGCGTCCTCCAGATGCTGCGGTCTTGGTGGCGCCCACGATCGGCGCCGTGACCACCGGCTTGGACAGCAGCCAGGCCAGCGCCACCTCCGCCCGAGGCAGGCCCCGCGCCGCGGCGATCTCGCCGACGCGGTCCACGACCTTGCGGTCCGCGTCCTCGGCGGCGGAGTACAGCTGCCGGCCGTAGGCGTCGGTCTCGGCTCGCGTCGTGTCCGCCCGCGACTCCCAGGCACGCGCCAGACGGCCGCGGGCCAGCGGGCTCCAGGGGATCACGCCGATGCCTTCGGCGGCGCAGAGCGCGAGCATCTCCCGCTCCTCCTCGCGGTAGAGCAGGTTGTAATGGGGCTGCATCGAGACGAAGCGGGTCCAACCGTTGCGGTCCGCGAGATGCAGCGCCTTGCAGAACTGCCAGGCATACATGCTGGAGGCGCCGATGTAGCGCGCCTTGCCCGCCTTCACCACGTCGTGCAGCGCCTCGAGCGTCTCCTCGATCGGCGTCTCCCTGTCCCAGCGGTGGATCTGGTAGAGGTCCACGTGGTCGGTGCCGAGGCGCTCGAGGCTCGCATCGATCTCCGTCATGATCGCCTTGCGCGACAGGCCGCCACCGTTCGGGCCGGGCCGCATCGGGAAATACACCTTGGTGGCGATCACCACCTCCTCCCGCTTCGCGAAGTCCTTGAGCGCGCGGCCCAGCACCGTTTCGCTCTCGCCCTGCGAGTACATGTTCGCCACGTCGAAGAAGGTGATGCCCAGCTCGAGCGCCCGCTGGATGAAGGGCCGGCTCTCCGCCTCGTCCAGGTGCCAGGTGCGCCTGTTCACCGCGTAGCTCATGCAGCCCAGACAGATGCGGGATACCTTGAGACCGGTCTTGCCGAGGTTCACGTAGTCCATTTCGCCCTCCTCCAGATCAGGTGAATCTGCCCCATTATGCCTCCCGCACTGGGATCGCGACCGGTGTCAGGGGCGACGAGATCGGGGGAGTCGAAGCGTCGCCGATCGCGCACCGACGGCCCGAGACCCGGAGCCGCGTTCGGCGGTCGCATCCGGCGGGAATATCGGCACGTACGACTCGTTGCTCGATACAACTTGCATCTCACGAGACCTCCCCGCGCGGAATGCGGCCGGACGCCCGATGCGGCGCCGGCTGGGCGGGAGTGTCGAGAGGAGCGGCGTGGCCACGGCGCGTGAAAGCGCCGCCGCCGAGCTCCGCGACCACCGGCGCCTGGCCAGCCGCCAGGCGGCGCTGCTCCGCCTCTCCGCCGAGATCGCCGCGGCGCGCGACGAGGCCGCGGTGTGCGAGAGCGTCGTCGGAGGCCTGCACGACGACGACCTCGGCTACGAGTTCGTCGCCGTGTTCATGGTGGACGAACCCAGCGGCGATCGCGTCCTCCGGGCCAGCGTGGGCTGGCCCGACGCGCCCGAGGCGTGGCGCGTGCCGCACGGCAAGGGGCTGAGCGAAAAGGCGCTCCTCGACGCCACGTTGCACTACTCCCCCGACGTCGCCGCCGAAACCGGCTACGTCAAGACGTTCGCCGCCGGGTCGGAGGTCGACGTCCCGCTGGTCATCGACGGCAAGCCGACCGGCGTGCTCGTGGTGCAGAGCGCCCGGGTCGGCGCGTTCGGCCGCGAGGACTTCGAGAGCCTCTCGGCGGCCGCGCAGCAGGCCAGCATCGCGATCGGCCGGGTCCGCCTCCTCGACGCCGAGCGGCGCCGCGCCGACGAGCAGGAGGCGCTCCTCGCGAGCCTCGCCGACCTTTCGGCGGAGCTCGAGCTCTCCCGCCTGCTGCAGGCGGTGCTCGGGCGCGCCGTCGGGCTGCTCGGCGCCTCGGGGGGCGAGCTGGCGATCTTCGACGAGAGCCGCCGGGAGCTCGAGATCGTCGCGAACCACAACATCGGCAAGGAGTCCACCGGCACGCGGATGGCGCTCGGCGAGGGCGCGATGGGGCGCGTGGCCCAGACCAACGAGCCCCTGATCATCGCCGACTACCAGCAGTGGCTCGCCCGCTCCCCGCAGTACGGCACCGTCACCGCGCACGCGGTGATGGTGGCGCCGCTCCTGATCGGATCGCGCCTCGTGGGCACGATCGCGACCGTCCACACCGACCCGGCGCGCCACTTCACGCCATACGACCTGCGCCTCCTGAACATGTTCGCGCCACAGGCGGCGATCGCGATCGAAAACGCGCGCCTGTACACCTCGGCGCAGCGCGAGAAGCAGTACTTCGAGCAGATCCTCCTGAACTCGCCGGTCGCGATCATCGTCCTCGACCTCGAGCAGAACATCGCCTCCTGCAACCCGGAGTTCGAGAAGCTCTTCGGCTACACCGAGGGGGAGGCGCTCGGCCGCAACCTCGACGAGCTGATCAACAGCCGCGAGACGCTGGCCGAAGCGGCGACGATCACCGACGAAGCCCTGAACCATCCGGTCCACGGGATCGGGCGCCGGCGCCGCAAGGACGGGTCCTTCGTGGACGTCGAGCTCGCCGGCGTGCCGGTGTTCGTCGAGGGCCAGCGGGTCGGGGTGATGGCGATCTATCACGACATGACGGAGCAGCTCGCCGCGCGCAAGGAGGCGGAAGCCGCGAACCTCGCCAAGTCGCAGTTCCTCGCGAACATGAGCCACGAGCTGCGCACGCCGCTCAACGCGATCATCGGCTACAGCGAGATGCTCCAGGAGGAGGCGGAGGACCTCGGCCACCAGGACCTGCTCCCCGACCTCCAGAAGATTCAGCAGGCCGGCAAGCACCTCCTCTCGCTGATCAACGACGTCCTCGACCTGTCCAAGATCGAGGCCGGCAAGATGGAACTCCACCCCGAGACGTTCGACATCCGGACCCTCGTCGAGGACGTGCGCACGACGGTCGCGCCGATGGTCGAGCGCAACGGCAACCGGCTGCAGATCGACTGCCCCGCGAGCCTGGGGGTCATGAGGTCCGACCCCGTGAAGTTGCGTCAGGTGCTGCTGAACCTGCTTTCGAACGCCTCCAAGTTCACCCAGCAGGGCGTCATCACGCTCGCCGGCGAGCGCGCCGATCTCGACGGCCAGCCTTCTATTGTCTTCCGCGTGCGGGATACCGGCGTGGGGATGACCCCGGAGCAGATGGAGAGGATCTTCGAGGCGTTCGCCCAGGCCGACGCGACCGTCAGCCGCAAGTACGGGGGCACCGGGCTCGGTCTCACCATCACGCGCCGGTTCTGCCAGATGCTGGGAGGCGACGTGAAGGCCCAGAGCGAGCCCGGCAAGGGCAGCACCTTCACCGTCTGGATGCGGGCCGCCGTCGACCGCGCGGCCGGGAGAGACGCGCCGGCCGTCGTGCGCCCCGTTGGGGAGACGCCCGCCCAGCCGCGGGCGAACCTTGCCGAACTCCCGATCGTCCTCGCCATCGACGACGACGCCGTCGCGCTCGATCTCATCCGTCGCGCTCTCGAGAAGGAGCAGGTACGCGTCGTCACCGCCACGGGCGGCGCGGACGGGCTGCGGCTCGCGGCGGAGCTTCACCCGGCGGCGATCACCCTCGACCTGCTGATGGCAGGGATGGACGGCTGGACGGTCCTCAACGCGCTCAAGGCGGACCCGGCCCTGGCGGACATCCCGGTCGTCATCCTCACGATCCTCGACGCGAAGACGAAGGCCTTCGCCCTCGGGGCGTCCGACTTCCTCGCCAAACCGGTCGATCGGAGGCGGCTGGCCGCGGTGCTCGCCAGGCACCGGGGCACGGGCGCGCGGCCCTGTGTGCTGCTCGTGGACGACGACGCGGCGGCGCGGGCCGTCCTGGGCAGGACGCTCACCCGCGACGGGTGGGAGGTCCGCGAGGCGGAGAACGGCAGGGCCGCGCTGGAGCGGATCGAGGAGCGCGAGCCGAACCTGGTGCTGCTCGATCTCATGATGCCGGAGATGGACGGCTTCGAGTTCGTGGAGGCGCTCCGCGCCCGCCCCGGCCGGCAGCAAATTCCGGTCGTGGTCCTCACCGCGAAGGACCTCACGGCGACCGATCGCGAGCGCCTCGCGGGCTCCGTGACCCGGATCGTGCAGAAAGGCGCCCACGACACCGCCGACTCGTTGCGCCACGCGTGCGACCTGGTGCTGGCGGCGACGCGGCAGTCCAAGGCGGCCGGGTAGAGAGGCGGCGATGGCGAAGATCCTCCTCGTCGAGGACAACGAGATGAACCGGGACATGCTCTCCCGGCGCCTGGCGCGGCGCGGCTTCGAGGTCGTCGTGGCGGTGGACGGCCGCGAGGGCGTGACGGCGGCACAACGCGAGTCGCCGGACATCATCCTGATGGACATGAGCCTCCCGGTCACCGACGGCTGGGAGGCCACGCGCTTGATCCGCGCCGGCGCCGGCACGGCCCACATCCCCGTCATCGCCCTGACCGCCCACGCCATGGCCGGCGACCGCGACAAGGCGCTCGAGGCCGGGTGCAACGATTACGACACCAAGCCGGTGGAGATCGAGAGGCTGCTCGAGAAGATCGCCCGGCTCCTCGACGGGCGGGCAAGCCCGTGAGCGGCACGCGCGGCGCGCTGCTCGTCGTCGACGACAACCCCGAGAACCGGGACATGCTCGCCCGCCGCCTGCGTCGCCGGGGCTACGACGTCGCTGAAGCGGAGAACGGCCTGCAGGCGCTGGAGCTCGCCGCCGGCAGGGAGTTCGACGTCGTGCTCCTCGACGTCATGATGCCGGTGATGGACGGGCTCGAGACGCTGCGCCGCCTCCGCCAGACGCGCTCCGTCGCCGAGCTGCCGGTGATCATGACGACGGCCAAGGGCGAGAGCGAGGACGTCGTCGAGGCGCTGACGCTGGGCGCGAACGACTACGTCACCAAGCCGATCAACCTGCCGGTCGCGCTCGCCCGCATCGAGACGCAGCTCTCGCTGCGCCGGGCCGTGCAGGAGATCCGCCGGCTCGAGGCCGACCTCGCCGCGCGCAACCTCGATCTCGAGGCCGCGAACGGCCGGCTTTCGACCTCCAACGCCCGCATGAAGCGCGACCTCGAGGCGGCCGCCCGGATCCAGCAGGCGTTCCTGCCCGGGCCGGCCCCGTCGGTCGGCACCGCCCGCTTCGCCTGGCGGTACCGGCCGTGCGACGAGCTCGCCGGCGACACGCTCAACGTGGTGCCGCTCGACGGGCGGCACGTCGGGGTGTTCGTCGTCGACGTGAGCGGCCACGGCGTGCCGGCCGCGCTGCTCTCGGTGACGGTGAGCAGGCTCCTGTCCGCGGACGACCGAGGGCTGCCCCCTCGTGAGGCGCGGGTCGAACGGCTCGTCCGCCCTCGAGGTCGTCTCCCCGGCCGAGGTCGCCTCCGAGCTCGCGAACCGGTTCCCGTTCGACCCCGAGACCAGGCAGTACTTCACGTGCGTCTACGGGGTCCTCGATTGCTCCACCGGCGAGTTCCGCTACGTGTGCGCCGGCCACCCCGGGCCCGTCCACCTGCCGAAGGGCCGGCCCCCCGTCCGCCTCCAGCACGCGGGGCGTCCGATCGGGCTCCTCCCCGCTGCGCTCGCGGCGGCCGGCTACGCCGACCATCGGTCACGTTGGCGCCCGGCGACCGCATCTACCTCTTCACCGACGGCATCCCCGAGGCCGCCAACCCCTCCGAGGAGGAGTTCGGGTTCGAGCGGCTCCAGGAGGTCCTGTGCGCCAGCCGCGCCGACTCGCTGCAGTCAAGCGTGGACACCCTCGTCGCGCGGGTCGAGGCGTGGTGCGGCCGGACCGGCGTCGCGGACGACGTCTCCGTCCTCGCGATCGAATTCTGACATCCGCCGGCCGGGCCGTCTCAGTCCCTTCCTCGCGGCCGTCTCTCGTCCGGACGACTCTTGAGACAACATCGTTCCACCTTGACTCATTCGTTGGGCGAGCGCATCCTGAACGCAAGCGAGCAGCAAGTTCCTGTCCTATCGCGCGGGGAGGTGTTCATGAGTCATCGTCATGGGAAGACGCCCGGGGTCCTGGGAGCTGTGGCTATTTGCGCCCTCATTCTTTTGCCGCCATCCGGCACGTCCGCTCCGGCACCCAAGATCCCCGTTGTCTCCCTCAAGACGTTCGTGTCTGTGCCCACGTGGCGGCTCGACATCACCTGGCACGCCAAGGACGCCTTCGAGGACGCGGACTTCAGCCGCGAAACTCGACATGACGGCCACGGCCCGCTTCATCCTGGAGCGGAGCGACAAGGAGGATGCCTGGGGGCATTGGCATGTGGAGAAGGCGCGGTCGGGCAACATCGCCATGACCAGCTTCCTGGTCAACAAGCACGACCATTCGCGGACGGAATGGAGGCCTACCGGGGCCATCCTGGACGCCGGCGCGACCCTCGATGTGGGCGGTAATACGCCGGGTTACCAGCTGGTTTGTGCAACGGCGTTCGGCGCCAAGTTCATCAACCCGATCATCAGCGGGGACGGGTTGGTGACCCTGCTGAACACGGACATCAGCGGAGACCAGCCGGTATTCTGCACCGGCCCGCTGCCGGCCTCGGGCAACACCATTCACGGCTCCCTCGTGATCCCCATGCCGGTACCCCTATTCGGCGCCGCTCCCTTGCCAAACACTCGTGTGGGGATCGAATTCGTCTTGCAGCCGGATGACACGCTCGCGCCGCTCGTACCCACAAAGAAATGAGGAGAAACCCGTTCCGACCACGCGGCGCGGCCATGGGGATCTTGGTTGGGATCGCTCTTGTCTCCAGGGCGGTGGCGATGCCTCTCCCGCAGTCGCCGCCAGCCGCTCCGGCCACGCCAGGCGTCTACCAGCCGCAACCGGCGGACGTCGTCACGGTCGGAGCGTGGCCGGCCATCGGCAAATGGATGATCGACCGGCACCTCCGTCCGGCCGAGTGGCTGGGAGCCCGCGTCAACGGCAAGGCCCTGCGGGAACCGATCAACGTCGTACTCCTGGATTCCGTTGCGGGGTCGGCGGACGAGGCGCGAGCGAGGCTCCTGGAGGCTTGCCGGGCTGCCGGCTATCAGCCCCGCGAGGGTCATTCGGGAGGGTACCAGGGCTACCTCGGCGGCGTCCTCTTTCACCAGTTGCCGGCGACCGCGGGGCATGCCTTCTCGAACGAACCGTTCGAGCTGCACAACAACCACGGCCGCATCTTCGGCCCTTTCCGGATCAAGGACGGTTGGCTATTCATCGGCGCGCTCTCACGCGAGAGGTTCAATCCGCTGACCAGGACCGAACACGTCTACGTGTCGTTCGGCCGGGCGCGCGACGACTTCGCCCGCGAGCTCGACATGAGAACTGGCTACAAGATGACCGGATTCTTGGAGCTCGCCAACAGCCTGACCGACGACCCGGCCCTCACGACCGGCGACCACGACGGCATGGCGGTCGTACTCAGAGCGCGGCGCTGACCGCCAGTCGCACATCGTCGATACGGAATTGCCGTCAGTCGTAGAGGAATCACGGTCACTGCGAGTCCCGCCGCCGGCGGGACCGGCCGCGGGGCGAAGGCGCTCGTGGATTTCGGCGAGATCGCTCCCCCACCCGCCACGCGGGCGCGGTGCGCCCGCTCGCGGCAGGCTCGGCGCGCAGGCCCGTTCTCCCTTCCGGCAGAGAAGAATCGGGAATATCGCCCCTGATCGTCTGGCGTTCGCACTGTTCAAAGGCGCACCGGAACAAGGAGGTGGCGAATGGATGCCATGATGCGAGATACGACGAGGACGTCGGCCCTCGACGACGGGGCCGTGTCGACGTTCAGGGCGCGCCTGCGCGGGAAGCTGATCCGGCCGGACGAGCCCGGCTACGACGAGGCGCGCAAGGTCTGGAACGGGATGATCGACCGGCGACCGGCGCTGATCGCGCGCTGCGCCGGGGTGGCCGACGTGATCGCGGCGGTCGACTTCGCGCGCGAGCAGGGACTCCCGGTCGCGATCCGGGGCGGAAGCCATAACGTCACGGGCAACGCGGTCTGCGACGGCGGGGTGGTCGTGGACCTGTCCGGGATGAAGGGGATCCGCGTCGACCCCGAGAAGCGGACGGCGCGCGCCGAGGGCGGGTGCACCTGGGGGGACCTGGACCACGCGACCCATGCGTTCGGCCTCGCCGCGCCCGGCGGGATCATCTCGACGACCGGGATCGCCGGGCCTGACGCTCGGCGGTGGGCTGGGCCACCTGACGCGGAAGTACGGGCTCTCCTGCGACAACCTGATCTCGGCCGACGTCGTGCTGGCCGACGGCCGGTTCGTGACCGCAAGCGCGAAGACGGAACCCGATCTGTTCTGGGCGCTCCGCGGCGGGGGCGGAAACTTCGGCGTCGTGGCCTCGTTCGAGTTCAAGCTCCATCCGGTGAGCACCGTCATGGCCGGGCCGATCCTCTGGCCGGTGGCGAAGGCGCGGGAGGCTCTGCGTCTCTACCGGGACTTCATGAACTCCGCGCCCGACGACTTCAACGGCTTCTTCGCGTTTCTCAAGGTGCCGCCGGGACCGCCGTTCCCGGTCGAGCTGCACAACACGACGATGTGCGGCGTGGTGGCGGCGTACACGGGCCCGCACGCCAAGGCCGGCGAGGTGGTCGCCCCACTGCGGGGGTTCGGGCCGCCGGCGTTGGACTTCTTCGGCCCGATGCCGTTTCCGGCGCTGCAAAGCATGTTCGACCCGCTGCTGCCGGAGGGGTTGCAGAACTACTGGAAGGCCGACTTCGTCGACGAGCTCTCGGACGAGGCGATCGAGGCCCACGTCAAGTACGGCCCCAAGGTCCCGACCGTCAACTCGGCCTTCCACATCTACCCGGTGAGCGGCGCGGCCAACCGCGTCCCGAAAGGCGACACCGCGTTCTTCTACCGGGACGCCAAGTACGTGCACGTCCTCGCCGCCGTGTACCCGGACCCGGCCGACACGGCGAAGAACGTGGCGTTGGTGCGCGAGTACTGGTCCGCGCTCCACCCCTACTCCTCGGGAGGGGCGTACGTAAACTTCATGATGGAGGAGGGCGAGGAGCGCATCCGGGCGACGTTCGGGGGGAACTACGACCGGCTCGCCAAGGTCAAGGGGAAGTACGACCCGACGAACCTGTTCCGGTTGAACCAGAACGTCCCGCCGTCGAGCTGACGCGCGGGGCGCCGCGCCCTCCCGGCGGCGGGGAAGCGGCGTCCAGGGGTTGCCGCTCGGGGGTGCCGAGCGTTTAAGGCCCTGGCGCCGCACCGCTGTGCGGCTCCGGCGCGGTTCAGGCGAGGTTCATCTTGCGCAGCAACGCGACGAAGCGGGGGTGCTCCCTGAGCTCGGCGAAAAGGAACGAGCCCTTGATGCCGTAGAGGGCGCCGGCGCGCTGCGCGAAGGCGTGCTCGAGCCAATCGATGGCGGCGTCGTACTCGCCCAGGCCGGTGTACACATACGCGAAGTGATACGGGGAGACGTACTGTTCGACTGCCAGGCGTTTGAGCTCGCCCAGCACCACGCGAGCCTTCTCGATATCGCCGGTGATCGCGTACGCCTGGCCGAGCTGGGCGCGGAACATGGTTTCGCTCGGGCGAGAGCGCAGCCGCGCGCTCGAGCGCCGCCAGACCCTCGGCGACGTGTCCCAGCTTGAGGTGGGCCCAGCCGAGCGAGCGAGTGTCCCCGGATGAGCCCGGGATCGAGCTGGACGATGCGCACCGCCTCCTGCAGAGCTTCCTCGTACCGGCCTGCCCGCATCAGCTCGGAGGCGACATCGGAGCGATGGGCGAGCGGGTCCAGCTCGCGGGCGCGCCGCACGGCCGCCAAGCGCCTCGTCGCAGCGGCCGAGCGAGGAGCACAGCCAGCCGTAATGGTCGTGGACGTCGGCGCTCCCGGGCTGAGATCCAGGGCGAGGCGGAGCTCCTTTTCGGCGCCGGTCCAGTCGAAGTCGCACACGAAGCGAAGCAGTCCGGCGATGCCGTGCGCTTCCCCGAGCCCGTCGTCGAGCGCCAGGGCCTTGGCGATCGCGTCCTTGGCCCGCCGGTAGACCAGCTCGGGCTCCCAACCGAGGATCCCCTCGATGCCGAGCGTGGCGTAGGTGTACGCCAGCGCGGTATGCGCCAACGCGAACCTCGGGTCCTTCGCGATCGCCTGCTCGAAGAGGGCGATGCTCTTGGCGGTACCCTTCCGGGGTGAACTTCGTGAAGCACTGTCGCCCCTGGAGATAGAGCTGATACGCTTCGAGATCGGCCGTGGGGGGACGCCCGATCCGCGCCCGCTCGTTGGGCGACAGCTCGGCCTGCAGCGCGGCGGCGATCTTCAGCGCCACGTCCGTCTGGATCGTGAAGATATCCGTCAAGTCGCGGTCGTAGGTCTCGACCCAGAGGTGCTCGTCGGTCGCTGGCGTCGATGAGCTTCGCGACGATGCGGACGCGATCCCCGGCCCGGCGAACGCTCCCGTCGACGATCGTGCCGGCGCCGAGCGCGGCACCGATCTCCCGCAGGCCCTTCTCTCGCTTCTTGAACCCCATCACCGAAGTGCGCGAGATGACCTTGAGCGAGCGGACCTTGGCGAGGTGCGCGATCACGTCCTCGGTGATGCCGTCGGCGAAGTAGTCGTTTCCCGGATCAGGCGCTCAGGTTGATGAACGGGAGAACCGCCACCGAAGGCAGCGCGGCCAGCCCGCTCCCCGCGCCGGTCTCAGCGAGAACGGCCTTCAGCGCCAGCGCTAGGTCGTGTGCAGAGGAGAGGCGTCCTCCGGGATCTTCGCCAGGCACCGACGCGCGATCCTTCAAGCGCCGGAGGGATGTCCCACCCCGTGCCGGCAAGCGCGGGAGGTTCTGCGTGGAGGATCGCGCTCGCGGTGGTCGGCGGCGGTGGCCCTGCGAAACGGCGGCCGGCCGAGAGCATCTCGTATAGCACGCACGCCGAAGGAGAAGATGTCCGTGCGGTGGTCCACGTTCGTACCTGCGGAGCTGCTCGGGCGACATGTACCCGACAGTTCCGACCCTGACACCCGCTTCGGTCGTCTCGATCATCGTGCTCGCCCGGCCGGGCTCCACGACGCTCCCCGGCGCGACCGAGCTTCGCGAGGCCGAAGTCCAGGATCTTGACGCGCCCGTCCTTGGTGACGAAGACGTTCGCCGGCTTGAGGTCGCGGTGGACGATGCCTTTCTCGTGCGCTGCTGCGAGGCCGCTGGGCGATCTGGACGCGCGTCCTCGACGGCCTTGCGCGACGGTCAGGCGACCGGCGCTTGAGCCGCTCGCGCAGGGTCTCGCCTTCGAGCAACTCGGTGACCAGGTACGGCGATGCCGTCGTCGCCGCCGACGTCGTACACCGCGAGAACGTTCGGGATGGGTGAGCAGGCCGACGGCACGCGCCTCCTGCTCGAAGCGGCGCAGCCGGTCCGGATCGGCGGCGAACTCGCGACGGCAGGACCTTGAGCGCGACGTCGCGCCCGAGGCGGGCGTCGCGCGCCCGATACACCTCGGCCATCCCCCCCGCACCGATAGGCGAGAGGATCTCGTAGCATCCGAGACGCGTTCCCGCGCTGAGAGGCATACTCATTAATGATCCATTGTACGCTGCCGGTGTGTCTCCGCGCCGGCAACGGCAGCCGGGGCCGGGCGGCGGGCACCGAGCGGAGGCGGCGCGCCCGACAGCTCGGAGCAACACAAGGAGCCGGGTTACGCTACGCGTCGTCGAACAGCTCGAGCTGGCGGATCGCGGCCGGCACCAAGGTGGACACGGAAACCCCGAGGAGGCGCACCCCTCTGCGACGGCTTCGGTGCGCCGGAGCAGGTCCTTGGCGGTCGAGCCGATCCTGCGGGCGTTGGTCGTCGGCACCGGGAAGGTGCGCGAGCGCGTGACGGTGGTGAAGTCGGGGTAGCGCGCCTTGAGCGTCACCGTGCACGCCGCGATGTCGCGCCGCACGAGACCGACGGCCACCTCCTGGGCCATCGCGTCGAGCTGCTCGTCCATCGCCTCGACCCGCGCCAGGTCGCGGCGGTACGTGTTCTCGGTGCCGAGGCTCTTGCGCTCGTGGAACGGCACCACCGGGCGCTCGTCGATGCCGTTGGCGTACTCGTGCAGGGTGCGGCCGTGGCTGCGGAAGCGCGCGAGCAGGTCGGGGAGCGGGTGCGCGCGCAGCTGCGCGACCGTCGTCACCCCCATGGCCGCGAGGGCGCGCTCGGTCGCCGGCCCCACCCCGTGCAGCCGGCGCACCGGAAGGGGTCGAGGAACGACCGCACGCGGGCGGGCGGGACGACCTTGAGGCCGTCCGGCTTGCAGCAGTCCGACGCGATCTTGGCCACGAGGCAGTTGGGGCCGACGCCGACCGACACGGTGAGCCCGCGCTCCTCCCGGACGCGGCGCCGGATCTCCTTCGCGATCTCCGAAGCGGTCCCCGACGGCCCGAGGTGGTCGGTGACGTCGAGGTACGCCTCGTCGAGCGAGACCGTCTCGACCTCGGGCGTGATCTCGCGGTAGATCGCGAAGATCCTCTCCGACTCGCGGCGGTAGCTGGGGAAGTCCGGGGCGAGGAACACCGTCTCCGGACAGAGCCGTTTCGCCCGCGCCGCCGGCATCGCCGAGTGGATGCCGTAGCGCCGTGCCTCGTAGTTGGCCGTCGCCACCACCCCGCGCCCCTCGGGGTCGCCGCCCACCACCACCGGCCTGCCGGCGAGCGACGGGTCGTCGCGCACGTGCACCGCGGCGTAGTAACAATCCATGTCGCAGTGGAGGATGCGGCGGACGCGCTCGGCCTCGGGCACAGGAGGATTGTACCGGCGGACCGGGACTCTTCGGCGCGAGGTGTTCGCTGTTAGACTGAGTCCAGGCACCACGCCAGCGGGCGGGTGACTGCGAAAGGAGCGTAACCATGGGGGGTAGCGGTCTGGCCTCGAAGGAGATCATCGCCCAGAAGCACGCTCAGGCGGCCCGGAAGGTCCGAGAGCTGGGCGTCGACCTCTGGATCACCTACGTCCAGGAGACGAGCGCCGGCGCCGAGCGGGCCTTCGCCTACATCTCCCCGGGCAATTTCACCTGGGAGAGCGCCGTCCTCGTCACACCGGAGGGCAAGCCCACGGTCATCTGCGGGCGGCTGGATCAGCAGGACTTCGAGGAGTCCGGCCTGTTCAAGGAGGTCACCACCTTCGTCCAGGACTTCAAGGCGCCCTTCATGGAGTACCTGGGCGCCCTGAAGCCGCGAGGTCGCGGTGAACTTCTCCCTGAACGACCCGAGCGCCGACGGCATCCCCCACGGGCGCTTCCTCCAGCTGGAGTCGATGCTCAGGGAAGCCGTCCCGGGCGTGGAGATCGTCTCCGCGGAATCCATCATCGGGCGCTCATCACGCAGAAGATCGGCGCTCGAACTGGCATCGATCCAGAAGGCAGTGGACATCACCGTGGACATCTTCGCGGAGATCCACGCCTTCCTCGAGCCCGGGCCTCACCGAGAAGCAGGTCTACGAGTTCATCGGCGAGCGCATGGCCCACCGGGGACTCGCAGCCCAGCTTCCAGACCCTCGTCTTCGCGGGGGACCGGGGCGCGGGCATGGGCCACGGCGACGCCACGGACAACACCATCCAGCCCGGCGACCTCGTGCACGTGGACATGGGGGTGTTCGTCTGCGGGTACGCCTCCGACATGCAGCGCACCTGGTACGTGCTGAAGCCGGGTGAAGAGCGGGCCCCCGAGGCCGCACAGAAGGGCTTCGACACCATCGTCAAGGCCATCGTTTCGGCCGGCGAGATCCTCCGCCGGGCGGCAGGGCGTGGAGCTCGACGCCTCGTCCCGCTCCATGGTCATCGGCGCGGGCTACCCCGAGTACCCTCACGCCCTCGGGCATCAGGTCGGCCGGCACGTCCACGACGGCGGCGGCCTCCTGGGCCCGGCGTGGGCGAGGTACAAGAACACGCCCTTCATCCCCCTGGCCGAAAACCAGGTCTTCACCCTCGAGCCCTCCCTCAACGTGCCCGGGTTCGGCGCCATCGGGCTCGAGGAGGACGTGGTGGTCACCGCCGAGGGCGCACGCTACCTCGCAAAGCCCCAGAGGGAGATGTGGACCGTGAAATAGTCGGGTACCAGGTACCTCACAGTTTCATCTTTGCGGCGGATGATGTTTCCGTCCGTGCCGGCAAAGGCTCCGCGGCTCGCCGGGACCTCCACTACGTGCCGCCGGCGCCGAAGGTCCGCGGCTCCTACCGCCCGCCGCCCCGATCTGCGATCAGCAACCAACGGACACATTCCCAAGCGGCGGCTCATTTTGGATCACGCGGTTCTCTGCGGGGGCCGTCCGAGGGCAACGCGGCCCGGTGCGGTGCGGTGGCGGGCTACAGCGTCGTGCCGAACGAGATCCCGCCCCGCCATCCGACGAGCGCGTTTGTGGGGCGCAGGTCCCGCGTGACGCTCAGGCTCACGATCCGGCGCTCGGGATCTCGGGGGTCCAGTCGCCAGTCGAGACGCAACCCTGCGAACCAACCTCGCGAGGTTCCATCGTGGAAGTACATATCTTCTTCGGTCGCGGAAGTCGCACTTCTGAACCCGGCCAACCCGAAGAGCCACAAGTCCGACGTTCGCAGCCGAGCCAAGGCGTGGCCGAGCTCAAGTTGAAAACGCGAGTCGAGCTCGCGAGGCGAGACTCCGACCGGCCAACCGTACTCGACGCCGAGGATCCCGGCCCCCTGCCAGCGCCGGCCCTCAGTTTTTGGGGCCGGGGCGATCCTGAGCAGCACGGACGCTCGATTCACGCTGTCACTGATCGTCACAACCGGGCCGGCGTCGGTTCTGGCCCGGTAGTAGCCGAGCCTGATCGCCGGGCACAAGGCGTGGTCGCCGCATGGCCCGGAGGTCCAATCGGCAAACACGCCGAGGCCGGGGGTTCCGCTCGACGAGATCGACGGAGCCCCGGGCCGAGGCCCACTCGGGTCCATCGGTACGGTGCCAAGACCCCGAGCGCGAAATGCGGTCCCGGCGAGTACGACGCACGCACGACGGCAAGGCCGAAGTCGAGCGAACCGGGGAAGCGCTGCGTGCTGCCGTAGGTGTCCACAAACGCTTCGGGACGGTACCAGGAGAGATCGACCTCGACGCGAGTCCCTCGCACCGGTGGCACGACGATGCTGGTGTTCGGCGTTACAAACTGCGCGTGGGCGGTGAGCGCCCAACCGGCGCTCAGGACCGCGAGGAGGAAACCGTTCGGCCGAATGCGGAAGTTCATCCGGGCGCTCACCGGGGCCCGAGTTGCTTTCTCGCCAACCCGGGGCGTGATGCCGGTGCGGTGAACGATTTCTGGATCACCGTCGCATCGAATACGGCGCCCGTCGGGTCATGGGCTTGAAGGACCAGCGTGTCACCGGTCACCTGGATTTCCGCGTAACCGTGCCTCGCCGCGACGAACGCGGTGTCGGAGTTGGCCTTGAACGTGCTGAGCGGCGAACCCCCTCCCCCGCCCTCGGTCACGTATACGACGCCCCTCGCGCTGCTGATGAAATCGTGAATCGGCCAGGTGCGCTCGTAGAGGTGTTCGTGCCCGGAGAAGACGATGTCCACCCCGTACTTCTCGAACAGTGGGCACAGGATCAGGCGAACCAGGCGGTTCGAATTGCTCGCGCTGTAGGGCGGCTCGTGGAAGAAGACGAACTTCCACCTGGCGGTCGCCGCGGCGAGCTCATTGACCAGCCAGGAGTACTGCGTCGATCCGGCGCCGTAGCTCGAACTCTCGACGTCCAGGCAGATGAAGAGCGCATCGGCTTGCCGTAGCGAGTAGAAGCGCGACGGCGCCGTCACCCCGTTCGCGGGCACGACGAAGCTCGTCAAGAGCGGCGCGCCGTTGCCGCTCCTGATGTCGTGGTTGCCCAGCGCCGGCAGCATCGGGACGTGGAGCAGGAGGTCGGCGAAGGGAACGAAGAACTGGGCGTCGTAACTCCCACCCTGGCCCGACGGATAGACGACGTCCCCCGCGTGAAGAACGAGATCGACTCCGCTCGCGGCGAGTTGATCGGCGATCTGATCGGTGACCGCGGTCTCCTCCGGCGAGGCGGTGGCGGTGTCGCCGATCACCGCGAAGGCAAAGGCCGTTTCGGTCGCATCCAGCGGTGCGGTGAACGTCGCGACGCCGGCCAGCGGCGTATCGTCCGAAAATACCTGATACTGATACGTGGCGCCTGATTGCAGACCCTCGATGGCGATCACGTGATGGCTCGTCAATACGGCGGACCGGAGCGTCGTCGGGGACACTCCCTCGAGACCATAGTCCACCCTCGACGAAGCGGGCTGGTCGGTATTCCAAACCACGGCCACGGAGGTGTCGCCCGGCCTGCCGAGGTAGGGGCCCCGAGTCAGCGCAACCCCGACCACGGGCGTGGCCGCGACGAGGCACGTCCACCCCACCGAAGCAACCCGCATGTATCGGATCACCCGTCCCATGCCTCAACTCCCCACGTCCCCGATCAACTCGCCCGGCCCAGCACTTGACGGTCAACGGTTGCGGCCGGGCAAGGGTGCGGCGCCTGCGGGGAGAAGTCAAGCGCTCCGCCGCGGTGTGGCGTGCGTCCTTGCGGCGCGAAGGCGTGGCGACGTGTGCCGCGGAGTTGCCTGGATGCGCTTCGCGGCGTTGTCCGAGGCCTCCCCGCCACTTGGGCCGCGCCCGTTCGCCGGTGCCGCGACGCCGGTTCGCTCCCGGGGCGCAGCCGCGGCGGCGCCGAGCGCCTTTACGCGTTCGCCGACAAACCAAACGCGATCCGGACCGTTCCGACGGACCTCCTGGCCGAGCGGGCCGACAGGCTCAGGCCACCCGGGTGGCGCGAGCGCGGTCCCACGATTCGCGAAGGCTGCCCCGGTACGGGAGTCGCGGCTCAACGAGGCCTCTGCGAAGCGGGCCGAAGAGACCGCGTTGACACGGAGGGACGGAATTCGCCACAGGGCCTCGGCTGTTTCACCGGCCAGTGAACGAAGGCCGGTTGGATGCTCGCACCCAGGTCGGAACAGGGCGCGCCGTTGCTTCTCACGCCGGTGACGCGGTGGGCGCATGAAACGATGAACATCGATGATCATTGAGCCTGGCACCCGCCTCGGTCCGTACGAGATCGCTCGCGCCGCTCGGCGCCGGCGGCATGGGCGAGGTGTACCGCGCGCGGGACACGCGGCTCGGGCGCGACGTGGCGATCAAGGTGCTGCCGCGAGGGTTCGCGGACGATCCCGAGCGGCTCGCGCGCTTCGAGCGCGAGGCGAGGCTGCTCGCCTCGCTCAACCACCCGAACATCGCCGCGATCTACGGCCTCGAGCGACGTCGACGGCACGGCACGCGCTCGTGCATGGAGCTGGTCGAGGGCGAGACTGGCCGCGCGGATCGCGCGCGGGCCGATGCCGCGTCGACGAGGCGCTGCCGATCGCGCGGCAGATCGCCGAGGCGCTCGAGGCGGCGCACGAGCAGGGCATCGTGCACCGCGACCTCAAGCCGGCGAACATGAAGGTGCGCGCCGACGGCACGGTGAAGGTGCTGGACTTCGGGCTGGCCAAGGCGCTGGACGAGCGCGCAGGCTCGAGCGCGGCGATCCGCGCGCACTCGCCGACGATCACGGCGCACGCGACACGCGCGCGGGGCGTGATCCTGGGCACGGCGGCCTACATGTCGCCGGAGCAGGCGCGCGGCGAAGCCGGTGGACAAGCGCGCGGACATCTGGGCGTTCGGCGTGCGTGCTCTACGAGATGCTCGACCGGGCGGCGCGCTGTTCGCGGGCGAGACGGTGAGCGACACGCTCGCCGCGGTGCTGCGGCGCGAGCCGGACTGGACGCGCTGCCGGCCGCGACGCCGCCAGCGCTCCGGCGCCTGCTCGGGCGCTGCCTCCAGCGCGACGCGAGGCTGCGCCTGCGCGACATCGGCGAGGCGCGCATCGCGCTCGAGCAGAGCCGCGGACCGAGCGGCCGCAGCGGGCCGGCTCCCGGCGCGCGCGTGAGCGCGCCCGGCGTGCTCCGGGCGATCGCCCGCCGCCCTGCCGTGGCTGCTCGTCGGCATCCTGGCCGTCGCTCTCGCGGCTGTCTCGGCGTTCGCGCTCCTGCACGCAGCGCGCCGCAGGGTGCGCGGCCGCTGCGCGCCTACATCCTCCCGCCGGACAAGACCTCGTTCGCGTTCGACGGCTCGATCGGCGGGCCGGCGCTCTCGCCGGACGGGCACCCGCCTGGTCGTTCTGCGCGCGTGACGCGAGCGGCAAGGCGTCGCTCTACGTGCGGCCGCTCGACTCGCTCGCGGCGCAGCCGCTCGCCGGCACGGAGGGCGCCGCATTTCCGTTTTGGTCCGCGGACGGCCGCTACGTCGGCTTCTTCGTCGGACGGCAAGCTCAAGAAGATCGACTCTCGGGCGGTCCTCCGGAGACCGTGTGCGCCGCGAGCAGCGGCCGCGGCGGCACCTGGAATCAGGACGGCGTGATCGTCTTCGCTCCCGATGTCTATGGCGGCCGTCGCGCGGGTCTCGTCTGCCGGCGGCACCGCCGCGCGCTGACGCGCTGGACGCGTCGAGGCGGCAGTCCAGCCACGGCTGGCCGGTGTTCCTCGCCCGACGGCCGCCACTTCGTGTACTGGGCGGGCGGGCCGCTCAACGCGAACGAGGTCACGACCGACGGCGATCTACGTGGGTCGCTCGACGGCAAGGCCTCCACAGTTCTGATGCAGGCCGACAGCGACGCACTGTACGCCCCGCCGGGGTACCTGCTGTTCCTGCGCGACCAGAGCTTGATGGCGCAGCCGTTCGAGGCCGCGCCGACTGGCGCTACTCCGGCGAGGCGTTCCCGATCGCGGAGCAGGTCGCCAACCCGCAGAAATTCCGCCACGGTTGCTTCACAGTGTCCGGAAACGGCACCCTGGCGTACCTGACCGGCGACATCGGCCTGATGCAGGCCGTCTGGGTGGACGGCAACGGCCGCCGACCGGGGCCGTCGGCGAACCCAGGGGGCTCGAGGGGACCAGGCTGTCGCCCGACGGGCAGCGGCTGGCCGAGCAGGCGGCGGAAGCGAACTCGAAGAACGTCGACATCTGGATCGTCGACCTCGCCCGCGGCGTCCGCAGTAAGTTCACGTTCGGCTCGTCGCTGCACCTCACCCGATCTGGTCTCCCGACGGCTCGCGCATCGTCTTCACGTCCAACAACCAGGGTCACCTCGACCTGTACGTCAAGAGCGCGAGCGGTCGGGCGACGCCGAGCCGCTCCTGGTTTCGGACGCGGCCGAGTACCCCACGGACTGGTCCCCGACGGTCGGTTCATCGCCGTGAACGTGGTCGATCCGACCCGGCAAACCGGCGCCGACATCTGGGTCCTCTCGATGGCGCGGAGACCGCAAGTTCTCGCCGTTCCTCGCGACCGAGTTCAACGAGGGGAACGCGATGTTCTCCCCGACGGCCGGTGGCTGTCGTACCAGTCCAACGCGTCGGGCAGGCCAGAGATCTACGTCACGCCGTTCCCCGGTCCGGGCGGCAAGTGGCAAGTGTCGCAGGACGGCGGTATCGAGGCGACGTGGCGGCGCGACGGCACAGCGCTGTACTTCCGGTCCCTGGACGGGAAGATCATGGAGGCGTCGATCGCTGAGAGGGGCGGGGCGGACGAGGTGGGCACGCCGCGCGAGCTGCTCCAGGCGCAGCTCGGGGCGTTTCCAAGCGGCTCCTGGGCGTACGCCGTCGCGCCGAAGGGCGACCGCGTCCTCGTGCTGCGCTCGCAGCAGAACGGACCGGCTCCTCTCACCCTCGTCACCAACTGGACTGCAGGAGTGCGGAAGTGATTCGCCATGACGCTTGAACCTGGCACCCGCCTCGGTCCGTACGAGATCGTCGCGCCGCTCGGCGCCGGCGGCATGGGGGAGGTGTGGCGGGCGCGGGACACGCGGCTGGGCCGCGAGGTGGCGCTGAAGTTCCTGCCGGCGGGGTTCGCGGACGACCCCGAGCGCCACGCCCGCTTCGAGCGCGAGGCCAAGGTCCTGGCCTCGCTCAACCACCCGAACATCGCCACCTCTACGGCCTCGAGCACCTCGACGGCGCAGCACGCGCTGGTCATGGAGCTGGTCGAGGGCGAGGGGCTGGACGAGCGGATCGCGCGCGGGGCGATCCCCGTGGACGAGGCGCTGCCGATCGCGCGTGCAGATCGCGCGAGGCGCTGGAGGCGGCGCACGAGCGAGGGATCGTGCACCGCGACCTCAAGCCGGCGAACGTGAAGGTGCGGCCGGACGGCACGGTGAAGGTGCTGGACTTCGGGCTGGCCAAGGCGTGGGAGGAGCAGGCCGCGGAGAGCGATCCCGCGCACTCGCCGACGATCACGGGGCACCACACGCGGGCGGGGGTGATCCTGGGGACGGCGGCGTACATGAGCCCGGAGCAGGCGCGCGGGAAGCCGGTGGACAGGCGCGCCGACATCTGGGCGTTCGGGTGCGTCCTCTACGAGATGCTCACCGGCCGCCGGCTCTTCGAGGGCGAGACGGTCTCCGACGTGCTCGCTGCGGTGCTCAGGACCGATCCGGACTGGGACCTCCTGCCCGCAGACCTTCCGCCCTCGGTTCGCCGGCTTCTCGCACGTTGCCTCGATCGGGATGCAAGGCATCGTCTGCAGGCCATCGGCGAGGCGCGAATCGCGATCCATGGCGTGGGGTCCGACACCGGCGCCGCGGCGTATTCCTCGGGTGCCTCCGCCGATCGACGCAAGCTGGGACGGCGGCCGAGCGCGCTGCCTTGGGCGGTTACACTCGTTCTGGCGGTCGTCGCGGCGGGGCTCGCCGCTCTCGTCGTTCGACGCTCTCACCCGAGCGCCGTCGGACCCGTGCTCTCCTACATTCCGGCGCCCTACGGCACGACATTCCGCTCCTACGGGTTCGGCGCCGGCCGCGTCGTGGTCTCGCCGGACGGCACGCGTCTGGCATTCTCAGCGACCGATCAGGATGGCATCACCAGGATCTGGATCCGGCCGTTGGGTTCGCCGTCGGCCCACACGGTCAAGGGGACGGAGGACGCCGCGTCCCCCTTCTGGTCGCCCGATGGCGCCTCTCTGGGATTCCTCGCGGACGGCAAGCTCAAGACCATCACCCTTTCCGACGGCAACGTCGAGGTCCTGGCAGATGCGGACTGGTCGGCCGGCGGCGCATGGGGACCGAACGACGTCATCCTGTTCACACGCCCGGAAGGAGGCCCGATCTACCGGACCTCCGCCTCCGGGGGAGGCGCGCGCGCGGCGACGAAGCTCGCGAGCGACGAACGGGGGCACGGGAATCCGTCGTTCCTCCCCGACGGAACGCACTTCCTCTACACCGCTCGAACACCCGCTGGAGATTGTCGCGTCGAGCGGGGGTCGCTCGACTCAGGCGAATCGCGTCCGATCCTTCAAGACACGTGCCTCGCCCTTTACGCGGGGGGCTATGCACTCTTCGAAAAGGACAATGGGATCTTCGCGCAACGGTTTCGCGCGGATACCGGGGAGCTCTCCGGCCGGCCGACGCTCATCGCGGAGGCCGGCGAGTGCTCCGCAGCGGGCGACTCCATCCTCGCATGCCAGCCAAGATCGCTGACCGCCCGGTTGGAGTGGTTCGATCGAAGCGGGAATCCGCTTGGAACGATCGGCAGCGCCGCCGAATACCGTTCGCCGAAGATCTCCCCTGACGGCAGGCAGATCCTCGCCGCCATCCGCGATCCCGAGAACAAGACCGAGGACTTGTGGTCGATACCGGCGGTCGGAGGCGCAAGCACGCGCCTGACCTACGGTCCGGGCCAAAAGCTCTGGTGCGTATGGTCACCCGACGGCAAGTTCGTCGCCTATGGAGGAAGCGCGCAGGGAAAGCAGGTGATCTTTCGCAGACCGGCGGACGGATCCGGGGAGGCCGAAATCCTATTCACCGCACCGCCGGATGAGTCCCGCCTGGGCGTCGTGGACTGGTCGCCCGACGGCCGGTTCCTCTCTTTTGACGCCTACAACCTCAAGGTCGCCCGCGAAGAGAACTGGATCCTTCCGCTGTTCGGAGCCCGGCAAGCCGTTCCGCGTCACGCACAGCCACGCAGCGGAATACGACGGGAACTTCTCTCCTGACGGGCGTTGGCTCGCATACTTCTCGTACGAGTCTGGCCGCCCGGAGGTCTACGTCGTCCCGTTTCCCGGCCCGGGCGGGAAGTATCAGATCTCACACTCCGGCGGCTGGCTCGTTCGATGGACACGTGGCGGCAGGTTGTTCTTCTCGACGATGGGGAACCGCCTCATGGAAGCCGACCTCTCACTGACTGCAACCGCGGTCCGTTTGAACGCGATCCGCCCGCTCTTCGAAATGTCGCCCCCAACGACCGCGATGCCTCTCTTCGACGTGACTCCGGACGGCGACAAGTTCCTGGTGGTCACGTCCGACCGCCCGGAATCGAGCGCCATCACGCTGCTCACAAACTGGAAACGGCTGATCGAGGAGAAGTGAGCCCATCCCCCGGTCCCCGTCTCGGTCCGTGCGAGATCCTCGAGCCGCTCGGTGCGGGCGGAATGGTGGAGGTTGAGCCGTTGTGCGGACATGACCGGAGCGGGAGCCCGAAGGCGGAATCCCGACCCGCTCGACTTCGCTCAGGGCAGGGTCCACGGGGGGTCAGATGTTGAGGCCCGGCGTGAAACTCGGTCCGTACGAGATCCTTTCTCCCCTCGGTGCCGGTGGGATGGGGCAGGTGTATCGGGCGCGGGACACGCGGTTGGATCGTCTGGTGGCGGTCAAGGTCCTGGCGGGGCGGCACGCCGAGGATCCCGCGATGCGGGAGCGTTTCGAGCGCGAGGCGCGTGCGATCTCGGCACTGTCGCACCCGGGGATCTGCATGCTGTTCGACGTCGGGGAGCACGAGGGCACGCACTACCTCGTGATGGAGTACCTGGAGGGGGAGACGCTGGCCCATCGTCTGGCGCGTGGGCCGCTCCCTCTCGACCAGGCGTTGACCCTCGGGCGGGAAATCGCGATGGCGCTGGCTGTGGCCCACCAGCGGGGAATCGTGCACCGGGACCTCAAGCCCGGCAACGTGATGCTGACCCGGGCGGGAGCGAAGCTGCTGGACTTCGGGCTGGCACGGTTGCACGCGGCGAGCCATGAGGAACCGGACGCAGCCTTTCGGGAGACCGTTTCGGAGCCGCTGACGGAGAAGGGCACGCTCCTCGGGACGCTGCAGTACATGGCGCCGGAGCAGCTCGACGGGAGGGAGGCCGACGCGCGCAGCGACATCTTCGCGCTCGGCTGCGTCCTGTACGAGATGGTGACGGGACGGAAGGCGTTCTCGGGGACCAGTCAGGCTAGCGTGATGGGCGCGATCCTCCACGAGCAGCCGCCGCCGGATCGCCTCGCTGCAGCCGCTGGCGCCGGCCTCTGCTCGATCGAGTGATCGGTGCCTGTCTCGCCAAGGATCCCGACGAGCGCTGGCAGAGCGCCGCCGACATCGCCCAGGAGCTGAGTTGGGCTTGCGGAGGAACAGGCGGGGGCATCCGCGCCATTGGAGGAGCATGGGAGGCCAGGGAGAACGCGGGAGCGGTTGGCGTGGGCCGTCGCGGCTCTCGCCATCGTCGCCGGTGCGCTGGTGGCGATTCTCCGTCACGGGTCAGCTGGCCCGGAGCAGCCGATGCGTTTCTCGATTCTGCCGCCTCCCGGTCATACCGCCTTGCCGCTCGTCGCGCTCTCCCCGGACGGCCGGCGCATCCTGTTCCTGCTCCAGGACGACGGAGGGAGGAACTGGGTCTGGGTCCGCTCGCTCGATCACCTGGAGATGCGCAGGCTGCCGGGCACGGAAGACGCGCGCGGGATGTTCTGGTCGCCCGACGGTCGGGAGGTTGCCTTCTTCGCGGACGGCCGCCTCAAGAAGACCGGCGTCGAAGGCGGGCCGGTCGAGACCATCTGCGAGAGCCGTGGAGCGTTCACAGGCTCCTGGGGCCGCGATGGCACGGTCGTCTTCACGGAAGACTGGGGAGGTCCCATCGTTGCCGTCCCCGCGGCGGGGGGCACGCCGAAGGTCGTCACGCAGCCCGACCCGGCGAGCGGGGACCTCGCTTACGCCAACCCGTCATTCTTGCCGGACGGACGCCATTTCGCGTTCGTGGCCCGCAAAACTGGATCCGGAGAAGACCTCGGTCATGTTGGGCTCGCTCGATTCGAAGAGTGTCCGCCGTCTTTTCCACGCGGACTCCGCCCCCGTTTTCGCGGATCCCGGCTACCTCCTTTTCGCCCGCGACAACGCCCTTTTCGCATGGAGGTTCGATCCCGGGCAAGCTCGAGCTCGTCGGACAGCCCGCCCCCGTGTTCCAGAACGTCCAGTACGGCACCGAGGACAACGTCCTGTCTGCGTCGGCTGCCGGTGACCGCCTCGTGTACCTGTCCTGGAGCGGCCGCCGAAGCCTCGTCTGGGTCGACCGCAAAGGGCGCGAGGTCGGAACTCTCGGTGGGGAAGGCGGGTACGAGGACGTTCGCATCTCGCCAGAGGGCAAGAAGGTCGCCGTGACGTTGCGCGATCCGTCGCGCGGGCAGAACCAGGATATCTGGGTGTTGGATGTCGCGCGTGGGACGGCCTCAAGAATCACCGACGAGCGAACCGACGAGTTCGACCCTGCGTGGTTCCCCGACGGCGAGAATCTGGCGTACGTCTCGGATCGCCTCGGCTTCTTCGACATCTACGAACGCCCGGCGGAAGGCGGGGCCGAGAGGGTTCTGGTTCGAACGAGCCAGGACAAGGTTCTACCGACGGTCTCGCCCGACGGACGGTACGTGCTCATGGACGTTTCCGGGGAACCCAGCTTCGCTCGTGTCCTGGCACCGCTATCCGGACCCGGCGGGTTCATTCGCCTGACCGGCGACACGAGGTTCTCCGAGGACCACCCCGAGATGTCCCCGGACGGCCGCTGGACCGCGTTCGACTCGACCGAGGCAGGAGAGCGGGAGGTCTATGTGCAACCACTCTCCGGAGGCGCGAAGCGCCAAGTCTCGATCGGTGGCGGGCAGATGCCGGTCTGGGACCGGAACGGCGGGGAGCTGTTCTACGCCGCGCGGGACGGGATGCTGATGTCGGCCAGCCTTCACGAGGGCGACCGCCGGATGGAGATCGGGGAGCCGCAACCGCTCTTCCCTTTGCGGTTGGGGCTGAGCGGGGAGGTCCTCCTCCACCGCCACCCCTACGACGTGTCTCCGGACGGTCAGCGGTTCCTCGTTATCCGCCGGGCACCGGACAGCGAGCCGGACAGCGCGGTCGTCGTCACGGACTGGACAGCCGTCCTGAGGAACTCCTCATGACGCTCACCGGCGAGAGGACATTCCGCGGTGACACCATGACCGACGTCATGGCCGCCATCGTCACACGCGAGCCCGCCTGGCCTTTGCTTCCTTTTGGACGCGGCGGGATCGAGGACGTCGGACCGTTGTGCGGGCGCGAGCGAAGCGGGAACGCGCAGGTGATGATCCGAAGAAAGAGAGGGATCGAATGCTGACAGCCGGTTTTCGCCTCGGTCCGTACGAGATCGTCTCGCCGCTTGGCGCCGGAGGGATGGGGGAGGTGTACCGCGCGCGGGACACGCGTCTCGAGCGGGACGTGGCGATCAAGGTTCTGCCCGAGCGGCTTGCGGCCGACCGTGAGCGTCTGACCCGTTTGGAGCGTGAGGCTCGTTCGGCCTCGGCTCTCAACCACCCCAATGTCGTCACGATCTACGATGTCGGCGAGGAAGGCTCGGTCTTCTACATCGCCATGGAGCTGATCGAAGGGAAGACCCTGCGGGAGCTGATCGCCGCCGGGGCCTTCCCCCTGCGGGAGCTCCTTCAGATCGGATCGCAGGCTGCCGAGGGGCTGGCCCGGGCGCACTCCAGCGGAATCCTCCACCGGGACTTGAAGCCGGACAACCTGATGGTCTCCGAGGATGGGTTCGTCAAGATCCTGGACTTCGGGTTGGCGAAGGTTTCCGACGCCGGGGCCGAGCCCCAGAAGACCATCAGCCGTGAGCTGACGGAGTCAGGCGCGGTGATGGGAACCGTGCCGTACATGTCTCCCGAGCAGGCCGCCGGGCGGCCCCTCGATTTTCGCTCGGACCAGTTCTCCTTGGGGTGTGTCCTTTACGAGATGGCGACTGGGAAACGCGCGTTCGAGAGAGACACGGCGGCCGAAACCCTGGCGGCGATCATCCGTGAGGAGCCCGAGCCGATCGGTTCGCTCAACGCCCGCGTCCCCGCGCCGCTGTGTTGGATCGTCGAGCGCTGCCTCGCCAAGGATCCGGCCCAGCGCTACGCCTCGACCCGTGATCTCGCCCGCGACGTGGCGGCCGTGCGTGACCGGTTTCTGGAGGCTTCTCCTCACACCCGGCTCGCTCGGCCGGTGAACCTGCCCGCACAACGCACCAGCTTCGTGGGCCGGGCCCGGGAGCGGGCCGCTCTGAAGGAGATGCTTGGCCAGCTCGACGTGTCTGTCGTGACCCTGACCGGTCCCGGTGGGATCGGCAAGACGCGCCTCGCCCTGGAGGCCGCCAGGGAGATCGCCGACGCCTTCCGGGGTGGAGTTCACTTCGTGCCACTTGCCCCGGTCAACGACCCGGAGGCGATTGCGGCCACCATCTCCCAGGTCCTGGGCGTTCGAGAAGGGGCGAGCGGCACACCTCTGGCGGCGCTGCGCGAGTACCTCCATCACGCGGCCGCGCGCGACCGGATGCTTCTCCTGCTCGACGGCTTCGAGCACTTGATGGCGGCGGCGTTGCTGGTTGCCGAGCTGGCGAAGGCCGTACCGAAGCTCAAGATCATGGTGACCAGCCGGTCGCCGCTGCACATTTACGGCGAGCACGAGTTTCCGGTGCTGCCGCTGCCGGTGCCTGACCCCACAGCGGGAGTCGAGGAACTGTCATGCTTCGACGCCGTCAACCTGTTCGTCCAGCGCGCCTCCGCGGTCAAGCCGAACTTCGCGTTGACCGAGGAGAATCGGATCGCCATCAGCGAGATCTGCGCTCGCCTGGATGGTCTGCCACTGGCCATCGAGCTTGCCGCCGCCCGCGTCAAGCTGCTGTCACCGGCCGCCATGCGAGTGCGCCTGGAGAAGCGTCTGCAGCTCCTGACCGGGGGCGCGCGTGACTTGCCGGCTCGCCAGCAGACCCTGCGAGGCGCAATCGACTGGAGCTATGAGCTTCTCGGACCCGCCGAGCAGAAGCTGTTCCGCAGACTCTCGGTGTTTGTGGGGGGGTGCACGCTGGAGGCGGCGGAGGCGGTCTGTGATGTGAAGAGCGACCTGGAGCTCGATTTGCTCGAGGGGGTCGCCTCCCTGATGGACAAAAGCCTCCTGCAAGAGCTCGATCGAGCGGGCGGAGAGCCCCGCTTCGCCATGCTCGAGACCATTCGGGAGTACGGTTTGGAGCGACTGGCGTCCAGCGGGGAGGAGTGTCTGACGAGACGCGCGCATGCCGCGTACTTCGTCGTTTTCGCGGAAGACAACGCATCCGAACGGAACAAAGGGATCAACGGACCGCCGATTCCTGCGCCGCGGCCGTCAGAGGAAGGCTCTGGGCCGCTCCACCAAATCGAGGCCGAACACGACAACTGTCTGGCGGCCCTCGACTGGCTGATCGAGAAGGGGGAGGCGGACTGGGGTCTTCGGCTGGGCGGTGCGCTGTTTCAGTTCTGGG
This sequence comes from uncultured Acidobacteriota bacterium, assembly GCA_963727205.1. GTDB lineage: Bacteria > Acidobacteriota > Thermoanaerobaculia > Thermoanaerobaculales > Thermoanaerobaculaceae > RBG-13-68-16. The sequence goes on from CAVSFQ010000050.1 coordinate 79,221, forward strand.
AAGAGCGCGAGCACCTTGCCGAGGGACGCGAGCGGCTGGGACAGCTCTTGAATCTCCCCGGCGCGGCCGCGCGCACGCGCGTGAGGGCACGCGCACTCTTCGCGGCGGGGGTCCTTGCTGGGGACCCGGCGGCCGTTCGGCCTTACATGGAGGAGGCTCTGGGCATCAGCCGAGAGCTCGACGACCGCCGAGGCGTTGCCGTCGAGTTGAACGCACTTGCGGTCGGCGCGCAGGAGCAGGGCGACCTCGCCCGCTCCCGAGCGCTCCTGGAGGAAAGTGTGGGTCTCTGGAAAGAGCTCGGGGACCCGGTCGCCGTCGTCCGCGGGCTTTCCAACCTGGCGAGCGTCGCAAGACTCGAACACAACTTCGGCGAGGCGCTGAATCTCTTCGAGGAGTGTCAGTCCATCTCGCGCCAACTCGGCGACCGGACGGGTATGGCCTGGGCGCTCAACCACAAGGGGGACGTGGCGCGCGAGCAGGGCGACACCGCATCGGCGCGTTCCTTCTATGAACACGGCCTGGTCATGTTCCGCGAGGCCGGGGATCAGTGGGGTGTCGCCGGCTCGCTCGGTGACCTCGGCAACCTCGCAGCGCGAGCAAGGTGACTTCGCGGGCGCCCACCTTTTCTATCGGGAGAGTCTGGAAGCGTTTCAGGCGCTCGACCACAGGCGGGGGATCGCCCGACTCCTCGACTGTTTCGCCGGGTCCGCAGCCGCCCAGTTGCAGCCGGAGCGGGCGCTGAGGTTGGCCGGAGCAGCTGCGGCGCTGCGCGAAACCATCGGAGCCGTGCTGGCGCCCGCCGAGCAGGACAGGCTGGCGAAAAGCCTCGAGGCCGCCCGCGCAGCCCTCTCGGATGCGGCGGGCACCTCGGCTTGGATGGAAGGATGGGGCATGCCCGCCGAAGAGGCGATGCGGTCCTCGCGGAAATCGGAGCCCGGATAATCACGATCCGGTGAATCCTAGCCTTCGGCGGTGGTCGGATCCATCATCCGCCGGACGGCGGAGATCCGGTTTGCCGGGAAGCCCCCCCGACGAGCGTGCTCCCTCACGGTGGCCTCGTCCGGCGCCAAGTACACGCAGTACAGCTTGTCACCGGTCACGTAGCTCTGCAGCCACTGAATCTCGGGTCCCATGCTCTTGAGGACACTCACGGACTTCCGTGAGATTTCCTGGATCTCCTCGTCGCTCATGCTGCCGATTCCAGGAATTTCCCGTTCGATCACGAACTTCGGCATCTCGGTCTCCTTTGGGGCGGGCCGGGCATTCTCTTCGGAGCCGACTCCGCCACGTCGTCATCCTCGGTAGATCCGGGCTCTACGCGGCACGGAGTTTTGCGGGGCGCCTGAGCGGCTGCGCGACGGGGAAATGCCGTCCGATCTCGTCGCGCGGGACGTACCGGCGAGAGCCTCTTTTCTCGACGGGGTAACGCGCCGCAACGCTCGTGAATTCCGCTCCTTCGGAAGGCAGGCCGCGTTTGTGACCATCCACTCGGGATGGCGGACGTCCTGCCACCCGCGCCCCCCAACTGCAGCGGTCACGAAGGCGCAACACGGAATGAATTCCTTTTCGGCGGCGGTTTTGCGCTCACGATACGGCGCATGGTCCTGATACCCAGTTCCCGCGTGGGTCCGTTCCCTATTCCTTCCCTCCCCGACCCCGAGGCGGTGGGGGACATCGACGCGCCGTGTGGGGATGGGTAAAGGGGCCACCCGTGCGGCCACCCGGACGCGGAACCCCCACTCTTCCCTTCCCCTTGGCGCTGCGTCCGCGGGG